>NZ_KB892381.1:0-72986 GCF_000373765.1 Legionella shakespearei DSM 23087
TGACAGTGGGCTGTTTAGCGGTTATCGGCGCGTAAGCTATGGACGGAGCGGGGTTAAATCTATGTTATTTATGGCAGCTATGGCGGCCAGACGCTCTAACTCGTCATTGAAAACATTTTTTAATCAGCTTATTTCCGCTGGAAAGAAAAAAATGGTGGCATTAACTGCTTTAATGCGGAAAATCATTGTTATTGCTAATGCCAGAGTGAGAGATGCAGGAACGAAGTTAAATGTGTCAAATTAGGCAAATTTAAATCATTGAAAATATGTTCTGAAACATAGTTGATCTCCCGAAAGCGGTATAATGCCAGTGCCAATTCTGCCCCTTCTACACATCTTTCCATTCCCCGATCTACGTCGTCCTGAGCGCGTCTTTTTGCGCGAAGGATCTCCTGAAAGCGGCATAATGCCAGTATTTGGAGATCCTTCGCGCAAAAAGACGCGCTCAGGACGACGTGAATCGGGCTACAACAAAGAGCAGATTGGATTATCTTGATAGGAAAAAAAGCGGAGTGTACATCGAGTACATGAGCATTTTTTTCCTATCAAGATAATTCAAGATGCGCCAAATACGGCTGTTCAAACTCGTTGCGGAGGATGCCGCGTTTCAACTCTTCCGGCAAAGATCCCGCAGTTTGCGCATCCCACATGGACTTATACAAACCATTTTGCTCTAGCAATTCTTCATGACTACCGTCTTCTACTATTACCCCTTTATCAAACACCAGAATTCTATCCATATTGAGCAGGGTCGAAAGCCTGTGAGCTACGACTATAGTCGTTTTATCTTCACAAAGGGGTTTTAGCGATTCCTGAATGTATTCTTCAGTTAACGAATCCAGTTGAGACGTAGCTTCATCGAGAACCAGTATTGAAGTTTGATGCAGAAATGCGCGGGCTATGGCTACCCTTTGTCTTTGGCCGCCTGACAGTTTGGTGCCTTTTTCGCCGACCATAGTATTAAACCCATCGGATAAATTGCTGATGAAATCACTGCAATTCGCCATGGAAGAGGCATCGTATACTTCTTCTTGCGATGATTCTTCTCTGCCGTATTTGATGTTTTCCATCAGGGTACGATGAAAGAGATGTGTATCTTGAGGAATCATACTGATTGCTTTACGCAGGGAATATTGCGTCATTTGGCTAATATCTTGATTATCAATCAGAATTCTGCCACTTTGGGGTTCAAAATAACGTAAAATCAAATTAATAAAGGTTGTTTTGCCACTGCCTGAGTAACCTACCAACCCTACTTTTTGTTTGGCGGGTATGATCAGGTTTTTATTATTAAATAATTTCAAGCCTTCTTTATGGTGGAAGGTGACGTTTTCAAAACGAATTTCCCCGTGAGTTACTTGAAGTTCACTGGCGTTTTCTGAGTCTTTAATTTCTATTGGTCGCGACAAAATAGCCAGCGCCTGTTTGACTATACCTATTTCTATGAACAGATCGGACAGGGAATTACTTAAATTCCACATTTGATTCATGATGGCAAAGGATGAGGTAAAGATGAACACCAGCTCTCCTGTGCTGATTAATTGTTTTTGCCAAAAACTGATTACTGAATAAATCATCACGGCCAGCATGATGGTAACTGGTATATCAACTAATAGGCGAAAGAAGTTAATGAAAAGCACTAACCTCTTATTACTGCGAATTTCCTTATTTTGCGTTTGCCAGATGTACTTTTTTTCGTAGTCGTTTTGGGCGAATAATTTGACGGTATTGATGTTACTTAAAGAATCCACAATTTTGCCATTCAGTTCGCTTTTATCTTCTGAATTAAATTTTGCCAGTTTATTGATTCTTTTTGCTGAATAAAGGCTGATTACCAGTTGCACTACTATCCAGGTAAACAAAATGCAGGCAAACCAGGTATTAATGGTCAGCATAAAGATCAGAGATACGGATATCGCGGCAAAGGTGGTCAGAACGTTCCAGGAAACGATTTTTCGTATTGCTTCTATGGAACGGGGTAAATCACTGATTTTGTTGGCCAGGTTGCCTGCCAATTGGTTTGAAAAGAAATGATGCGAGTGCTGAATTAAATAGCTGTATACGGTCATACGTATATCAGCCTGGAACTTGGGCACTATGTAAGCCTGCCACCAGTTTTGTAAACGCATGACCAAAACGAAAGTAAACCAGGCGCCGCCGCCTAACCATAACGCTGGGGCAATTTCCTGGAATATCGTTTCTTTACCCCCTTCATGATTGGAAAT
This sequence comes from Legionella shakespearei DSM 23087, assembly GCF_000373765.1. GTDB lineage: Bacteria > Pseudomonadota > Gammaproteobacteria > Legionellales > Legionellaceae > Legionella > Legionella shakespearei. Next base: position 2,226 of record NZ_KB892381.1, read on the forward strand.
TCCATCGACTATCATTTTTAAGGAATAAGGAATGACGTTACTTTCTAAAATCATTACGGCTGGGGCTATAAAAAAGAGGAAATAAGTCCAGGGACTTTTCTTGATGAAATGCCAGATAAATTGGTGAAGCTTGCTAGGTAACCTTTTTAAGTCAGACATATCACATCCTTGTAAGAAATCTGTGCTTCTGGCTTTAAGATAACAAATATAAAGGGAAAGATATAGTATTTACACTGGATAAAATGGTCTAATATTATACTAAAAGAATGTTCTGGATTATAAAATGCGGAATTCAAACTGGCTCTTTTTACCCATACTCCTTTTTTTGTCTGCATTCGTTCATGCGGGTGACTTAAGTAACCCCTATATGAAACCGATAAAAATTAACATACAAACCTGCATTAATCAGAATATGAAAGACTGCCTGAAATCCATTTGTATGGCTTCACCAGAAGCATGCCAGGCGCAGTGTGCCGCTAATTCATCAGATAAATGTAAATTACTTTCGGGGCAGAATGTTTATAGTGAATAAACACTATGCACCGTTCGTGCTGAGAAGGGGTGGGAACCCCGTCTCAAAGCATACACCAGGACAAAAAACCTGTGCCAGTGCTTCGAGACGGCGCAAAAACACGCGCCTCCTCAGCACGAACGGATTGTGCGTGGGCAAAAAAAAAGATACGGTGTGATTCAGAACCGATGTGAACTCGGACATAAGGGTTTAGTTAGCCCATCCCACCCACCGGCCCGTTCGTGCTGAGGAGGGGTGGGAACCCCGTCTCGAAGCATACACCAGGACAAAAAACCTGTGCCAGTGCTTCGAGACGGCGCAAAAACACGCGCCTCCTCAGCACGAACGGATTGTGCGTGGGCCAAAATATCAAGTTCTCTTGTTAATCCAAGTTCTCTTGTTAATTAAGGAATACATATCCACAACATAGAAACGCAGCAAACCAGGCTGATAATCCAGACTGTAGAACGTAAGGTTGCCAAATCCATAAAATATAAAAAGATGTAAACTATGCGCGCAATGATATAAGCAATTGCCAGATACTGTATGGTCATTGAGAGATTATTAGTGACCATCGCAGTCAAGGCCGCAGGAGAAAAAACCGCCAAGGACTCAAAGCAATTTTGATGAGCACCAGCTGCTCTTGCACCAAATCCCTGCAAGCGGCCCTGTTGTTCGCGCGGATAATGATTGTCGTAACCGCCCGCTTTGTTCATGGCAACGCTAAGAGGAATTTTTACCAGATAAGGTAATAAAACAGCAATAATTAAACAAATGATTAAAGTAGTCATGATCGTCCTGAAAGTTAACTGAATACAAGCGCCAGAGGCTTCGCTATGATAGCTGGATCAAGAACCTTGTTCAATTCATTAATTTTGTCCTAAAATAAAATATCTATTCATCATAATTCTGATGAACAGCCATTGTACCAATCATCAGCTCCGCAAGCGCGGAATTACAGGGGATAAAAAGTGAGTGATATCAGTCGCGGCGACATTCGAGTAAAAGGCTTTACTGATGCGGAAATGGATTTTCAATTAATCCGTCAATTAGGCTCCAGTGCTTATGGTGGTGCGTCTATAGGTGAATGTTTCAATATCGCCAACAAAATGTCTGACAGTAGTCCCCAGGAATGGATAAAGGAATTCGAAAAACTGGCTGAATGGCAGAAAAAAGATGGGCTGGAACGTTTGGTCAAAGGCCATGTCGTCAGCGGCCGCGAACAATTATTCAAAGCATCCAACTCGTTTCGTGCTGCGGAATATTATTCCCCCTGCTCTTCCGAACATCACAGAAAATTAGGGTCCAATGCCGCTGATTGTTTTGCTATCGCTATATCCAATATGGATCTGCACTTCGAAAGCCACTCTATACCTTACAAAGACGTCAACTTGCCAGCTTATTTTATCTCTCCGGAAAATGATGGGGTAAAACGCGATACGATTATGATAGTCAGTGGTTTTGATGGCACACTGGAAGAAGAGTTTCTCATGCGCGGCCTTGCGGCAATAGAGCGTGGTTATAATGTGATCCATTTCGCCGGCCCCGGGCAAATGGATGTATTCAGAAAATACCCGCATACTCATTTTGAACCTGATTTTGAAAACGTAGTAAAAAAGGTCATTAACCATTTTGAATTCCGGCACGAAATTAACATGCATACCCTGGCTTTAATGGGTGTCAGTTTTGGTGGTTATTTTGCAACTCGCGCAGCAAGCCATGAACCGCGAATTAAAAAACTGATTGCCAATTCCCCCATCCTGGATTTACATGCCTACATGTGTTCTTTCGTTAATATGGATCCTGCGAAAATGTCTGATTCAGATGATTTTGGTATTAAAGATTTGGCGCATATTCCTGATGACGTGATCTCTCCTCAATTGAAAGCTCAGACAGAGCAGTTAATTACTCGCTTCGGCCAACCGACGTTTAAAACCACTTTTGAATATTTAAAGAACTTTACGGTAGGAAAGTCTTTAGAGAACTTCAAAGGGTCGTGTCTTGCCCTCGTTGGTAGCGGTGAAGGCGGTGAACCCGGAAAGCAATTTCAGGAATTTTGCAAACAAACCGATGCAGACCATTATAAGTTTACCGACTTTGAAGGCGCTGGCAGTCATTGTCAGGTAGGTAATGTGTCTTTTGCCAATGCCGTTATTTATGACTGGCTGCAAGGTTAAGAGTTCATCTATTCGTAGCCCGGCCTGCTTGCAGCCGGGATGGTGCCACCTCGATCCCGGCTGCAAGCAGACCGGGCTACAAAAACATAAGTAAGGGCCATTCGACCCTGTCCGATCTACGTCGTCCTGAGCGCGTCTTTTTGCGCGAAGGATCTCCTGAAATCGGCATGGTGCCAGTATTGGGAGATCCTTCGCGCAAAAAGACGCGCTCAGGACGACGTAGATCCCCTAATATTTTTTGTTTAAAAATATTCCGCTTAAGCCTCTCTTAAGGTCGTTGTTGTATACTGGCGCCGCCTAACAACTTAAGCGGAGATATCCAATGGCAGTGATTATAAAACCTTTGTTAAACAATAAAAATGTTTATGAATCCACTTTTTATCGTTTGGGAAGTTTGTTTCAACCTATCCAGGAAACAAAAGAGAAAGAATCTGATGTAGTTGCTTTCCTTGCTACTCCTGTTCTTGATTATTTTGTATTGGATGCCCTGTTCGCTATTGATGCCTCAATTGCTATTCTGAATGCTACCGCATCTTTATTGAAAGCTGCCTATTTATGGATCATGAATCAACAAAGCACTGAAGAGTTGATCGATGATGCAACTGAAGCAGAATTAGATGATTTTGTTGACCAGTTAGACCATATTCTCAATGCTTTTGTTGCACAAACATTAAATGTTATTTTATCAACACTCAGTCTGATAACACGTCCTATAGCCAGTCTCGTTGAGGCAGTGTGCCCAGATGAAGATGGTGAATCGTATGATTCTCCTTATGGGCAATCAGGTTACCCATTTACTACATATGCTTAATACCAAGTTGAATTTCATTTTAACCCGAATTAGCCAAAGCGCTCATTCGGGTTTTTCCAAGCCTGCCTTCATTTTTCACAAACATACACATTAGTTACGCATCTTATCTTCTACCGAAGATCCTCTTCTGCTATGATGAATCAATCAGTATTCGGTTTATTGAACTAAGGAATGTGTATCATGGTACCCGATGAGTTAAAGAAAAAATCCAAAGGACACGTAGTCCTGTCATCCCATCCAGCGGGCCACACTGCGTCGCCTGTGAAAATCAAATGGGGTGAAGCTGATCCCAAAGAGCGCGGCCCTGTTATTGCCTCGCTGACCAATACCAAAAACCGTAATGTAATCGGCACGCATTCAGGCTCTTATTCAGTATACCGAGCACTTGCCGTAGCCGCAGGAGTACTTGATCCGGAGCATGTTCCTGACCTTACTGATACTACTCCTCCTGTAGTAATAGGCCCTCACAAGCAATGGAGCGAGCCTGGAAAAATTGTTTCTCTTGATCCCTGGGGGCATTTGGCGGCAACTGTATTCTCTGATGAAATCAAAGCCGGATACGACATTCGCCCGACCATTGCCGTTACCCGTGCGCACATCAATATTCCTGAACTCCACACTGCAATCCAAAAAGGCCGGTTAAAGCCTGATGGTAAAATATTAAGTGAATCAGGTGATGTGGTGGTTACCAAAGCCGCGATAGAACCAGTGTGGTACTTGCCAGGTATTGCTGAGCGCTTTGGCGTTTCAGAACCTTTATTAAGAAGAACTCTGTTTGAACAAACCGCAGGCATGTTCCCTGAATTAATCACCCGCAGTGATTTGGATGTCTTTTTACCCCCCATAGGCGGCTTAACCGCTTACTTTTTTGGCGATGTCACTACCATTCATGATCCCAACATTGAATTAACCTGCCGTATTCATGATGAATGTAATGGTTCTGATGTGTTTGGATCCGATATTTGTACCTGCCGTCCCTATTTGACTCACGGCATTGAATTAAGTATTGAGTCCGCGCAACGAGGTGGTGTAGGCCTTATTGTATACAACCGCAAAGAAGGACGAGCGCTGGGCGAGGTGACCAAATTCCTGGTTTACAATGCGCGTAAAAGACAGCAAGGTGGCGATACCGCAGCAAAATATTTTGAGCGTACTGAATGTGTTGCCGGAGCGCAGGACATGCGTTTTCAGGAATTAATGTCCGACATTTTGCACTGGCTTGGCGTGACCCGAATTCACCGTTTTGTTTCCATGTCCAACATGAAATACGATGCCTTGCAAAAGGCAGGAATAGAAGTAATAGAACGGGTTAAAATTCCTGACGACCTCATTCCCCCTGATGCAAAAGTGGAAATGGATGCCAAACGTGCTGCCGGTTATTACTCACCCGATAGCATTATTGATATTAATGAACTGGCGCAACCCAAAGGACGAAGCCTGCATGAATAGTGAAGAGCAGCAAATAAACAAGGTACTGTCCGTACTGCGTGATCCGGCAACGATACGTAAGCAATCACAGCGTATTCTGGAATTGGCGAAGCAAGATCAATTAGAGCATTTCGCCATCAACCCGGAGCAAATGACGACTACGGCTTCTTATATTATTGATGTCATTACCAGCCAATATCCGCAGTTAGATGTTCCCTACCACAGTCGCTGGCGGCATTTTGAAGTGGGTGGGATAGACCGAATAAAGACAATGACAGCAAGCTCTGCCGCTGAATACGGCAAAATGTTGTATGAACTCGTCATTATCAGTGTTTTTCTGGATGCAGGGGCAGGCTCCTTGTGGCGTTATAAAGAAGAAGCAACCGGAAAGGAATTTTCCCGCTCCGAAGGACTTGCCCTGGCCAGTCTGGCTCTGTATCAGAGTGGGGTTTTGAGTGCGCACGCAAAGCAGCCTTTACGGGTTGATGCAGATGCGCTTATCGCCTTTAAAGAGCAGGATTTATTAAATGCTTTTCAGGTAAGCGCTGATAACCCTCTGGAAGGTGTTTCCGGACGAGTGGCTCTGCTCAATAATCTAGGGAAATTAATCCGTAAAAATCCGCAGTTTTTTGGCTCTGATGCCCGCCTTGGTGATTTTTACAGCTATGTCAGTTCCTTACAAACCAACAACAGTCTGTTGGCTTCCGAATTATTCCAGGCCGTATTGGCAGGATTTAATGACATCTGGCCAGTCCGTTTGTCTTACCACCAGGTTTCATTGGGTGATGTCTGGATACATAAAGCATTAAAATCACAGGAAGAAGGCTCTGAATACATCCCCTTCCATAAATTATCGCAATGGCTGACTTACTCATTGATTGAACCTCTGGAACACGCCGGGATTAAGGTTAAAAGCCTGGACACACTGACCGGTTTGCCTGAATACAGAAATGGTGGTTTACTGATAGACAGTGGATTATTACAGGTAAAAAATAAAAATCTGTTACTTGAGCCTCAGGATCCGGGTTCTGAAGCCATAGTGGAATGGAGGGCTTTGACCGTTGCCCTTCTGGATGAACTGGCGGTGCTTATCAGAAAGCAATTGGGTAAAGATGAGTTCAGCCTGCCTTTAGCAAAAATTTTGCAGGGCGGCACCTGGGAAGCAGGGCGGCGTATTGCCAGAGAAAAACGTCCTCAAGGAACGCCCCCCATACAAATCATCAGTGATGGTACTGTATTTTAACAAGGAATTATCATGACCAAAGAAGTTGTTGTAATTAATCACCCTCTTGTTCAGCATAAATTGACGATTATGCGTAAGAAAGAAACAAGTACGGTTAAATTTCGCGGCCTGATGCACGAAGTCAGTATGCTGCTGGCTTATGAAGTCACTCGTGATCTGGAAATTGAATATCAGGAAATCGAAACCCCCTTGACCACCATGCAATCCCCTGTAATCAAAGGAAAAAAGCTGGTTTTTGTTTCCATTTTACGTGCAGGTAATGGTCTTGTTGATGGCATGTTACAGCTTGTTCCTACCGCCCGCATTGGCCATATCGGCTTATACAGGGATCCCAAAACTCTGGAACCTATAGAATACTATTTTAAACTGCCGGAACACACTCAGGATCGTGACGTGGTTGTGGTTGACCCGATGCTGGCAACTGGAAATTCTGCCATAGCTGCAGTCAGAGAAATTAAAGCCATGCAACCCAAATCAATCAAGTTCCTCTGTTTGCTCGCTTCACCAGAAGGAATAGCTTCTTTTCACGAAGAACACTCTGACGTACCAATTTTTACCGCTGCCGTGGATCAGCAATTGAATGAAAAAGGATATATAGTGCCTGGATTGGGAGATGCAGGGGACAGGCTTTATGGCACCAAATTATCGGATTGATCAGCCCCTGGGTTTGTAGCCTGGTCTGTGTTTGCAGCGGACTCTTCTACAGATCGTTGTATTAGTCCAATCCACGTCGTCCTGAGCGCGTCTTTTTGCGCGAAGGATCTCCTGAAAGCGGCATGGTGCCAATATTTGGAGATCCTTCGCGCAAAAAGACGCGCTCAGGACGACGTGAATCGGGTAAAGATGTGATCAAGAGACAGCTGCTTGCAGCCGGGATGGTGACACTTCGATCCCGGCTGCAAGCAGACCGGGCTACAAAACTGACTCTTCCTCGATCCATGTCGTCCTGAGCGCGTCTTTTTGCGCGAAGGATCTCCTGAACGTGGCATGGTGCCAGTATTTGGAGATCCTTCGCGCAAAAAGACGCGCGAAGAAACGACGTGGAGCGTAATGCGACAAAGATTTCAAAGCTGTATTTAATAACTCTGTAAAGGAGCGAAAATGTCAGATTTGGATTCAAGAGAACGTACTGTTATTAATGCGATTCAACGCAACCACCAGCGCCTGTTACAAAGCAAAATGGTGACTCATTTTGGGGTTTATTTTGAACTGGCAGAGCATCCGGAAAAAATATATTCCTGGATAGAAAAGATCGATGATACTCGTTTGTTAGCAAACGAGTATCTGGATTCACTGGTACAAGTTCAGCCTCCCCCAACTACTGCCCAATTGGAAAGTGAAACCTCGGGGCTTGGTTATTATCTGGAAAAGGCAAAACTTCTTTTTCCTGAAGGATTAAGATCACTCATTTTTAACACAGAACTGCAAGACGAAGGCTTTGGCCTGTTTCATTTAGTGAGCACCGAACTGTTTTCCCTGACTCTGGGCAAATCAATTACCGAAGTCCTTTTTGATTATTTTCAAACTCAATTTAATGGCAATCAGGAAGAGGCGCAAAAACAATTTGCGGCGGTTGTGGAAAATCAAAGTGAATTATCCAATCTTATCAAACAAGAATGCAAACGTATTTCCATAGAGCTGATTAAATTATTTCATTTCAGAGAAATGCTGCTGCTTGGAAAAATGAGCCGTTCAGTTACTGAACCCGAAGTCAGGGAAGAGTTCATTCAGAGGGCAAAGCTTAAAAATCAAAGTGCAGAATCAATCAACATCGCTATAGAAGTGTATTTTGCCCGAGAATTAAGTCACATTTTTAATAGCGGTTTCCAATCATTGTATCAAGTACACGATGTTGAAATTCGCAGCGAGCTTCAATCACCATTTATTAAATGGCTCAATCAATTATCCGAATCTGAGAAAATCCGCTTGGCTTTTACTCAGGAAATTCAATTAAAATTCATGGTCTTATCACGGGATTTTTTACTTGAAAAAATGAATGAGCCCGGATTTCTCGCCAAACACTCTAAAACCTTCTCTCTGATAGCAGCAACCCTTACCGCACCAATTATTGCTATCAGTTTGGTCCTGATGCTCGGAACAGCGTTTATGTGGATTGCCACCTCGGTTGCAGCAGCAAGCTTTGCTCTGGCTGGTATAGCTGCCTATTTTGCGATTAACAAACTGGATGCGATTGCCTATAAACGTAACCTCGCCAATCGCACCCAAATCCAAAATGCAATTACTCTGGTTAATAATGAGTTCCTGCGCTTGAAAAAGGAAATGATAGAACGTAAGGAAACATCTACTGAAACCATTGAAAATACGCGTGATTTTGGACAGATTAACAGGAAGTTTCTGCGTACTGTTGAAGGAGCAAAGGTAGCACGCGGCTCCATATCTGGCTGGTTAAGGGAATATGCCTCCCGTTATCGCCACAGTAAGGCTGTAGTGATTGATCTGGGTGATGAATACAAACAGTTGATGATTCAAAGCAGAAATCAAACTGAGGAACTCATAGACTCTATTAACAATAAAGAAACCCATTTACTCAAAAACTGGATTCTGGGCACGAAAAATTATTTAAACAAAGCAAGTCATCGTGAACTGATTAAAGATTTTGAATTAATTCCCAAGTTTAAAGAACAAGTGTTGGAAATAATCAGCCAGACTCATTACATTCCCCCCACCCTTTTGCATTTTTATTGTTCCCCGATTGCCGCAGGGGGCCTGGGTGGCAATGAATCTGATTTTGCTCATGTAAAACGGCTTATACCCACTAAAGAAAAACAAAATCCTTATCAGTTTTTGTGTGATACCGCACTCAATTTATTTAAACACTATGAACCTTTGTATGCTTCCAAACTTATTTTCTTAGGTGATCCGGAATATCGGCAAATGCTGGGTATTTCCCGAGCAGAATATGGTGAGCCTGTTACCGCGGAAAATATCGACAGCTATCTTAAAAATTCCTACGCCTTTTTACTATCCCTCTGCGGAAAAATCGCTCCCGGTTTAGGGCTTGATCCTCTCCAGCAACCTGCCCGCGTCAGCGATGAATTCATCCTGTATCGGATGTTGTTATTAAAGCAATTGGCTACTCTTGCCAGATCCGAAAACAAAGAGGTCAATTCTGAAGTCAAATTAAAAATCAAACGATTCATACAAAATCGCTTTAATCAGGACATCAAAATCCTGTTTGATAATCTTGCGAATCAAATGTTTTTACTCAATAAGGAAATTCAAACTTCACTGACTTATAAAAACAGCGATCAATTTGTGGTCACCGATGTGGAGCTGGATAATATCATTCAAGCCATTCGCCTTGACGTGGTTTATAATTCATTTTCTTTTAGATTGATGGATGTTTTAACTTATTATATTGATGATTTTTTACGCCGTGAGGGTAAAAGGAAATGTGTCATTTTCGCCTGTAACCGCCTGGAACAGGAGTTAAACCCGCAGGGAACCCGACAGTTTGTCACTCTGGTTACGGATTACTGCACGAATACCAGTGACTTCTTAAACGCCTCGACAAAGAACAGGGCTTTAACAGCCACTAATATTCTTGAGTGTTATCGCTACAACATCAGCCTGCAAGTGTACCGGACACAAATACGCATTATTAAAAATATGAAAGAGTTGTATCAATCAGAGTCTGGCGCAGAACTATCCCGCCAGCTCACCTTATTGTTTGAAGCTTTTAAAACACTAACAGAATTTGCTCAAAAGCATTGTTTTCATTTTAGAAATAACGCTCCTTGCTCGGAACTATTTAGTTTGGTCCAAAGTAAGATAAATCAATCAGGGACACGGTATGAATGGATTAAGCATCTCGATTCAAACGAGGCATTAGTTTATATGATGGATACCCTGGCTGAGCAAGTGCAGTTGCCCTCTGCGGGTTCGCGTTACAAGGGTAAGTTTTTCAATCCGCAATTGATGGTGAACTCGAAGGGAGACAAGGAAAAAGCTTACGCGATTCTGAGCGGAGATATTCCAACGCCATAAAGGATCTAATGCCCTTCCCACTAAGGTGAAAGTGTCAAACCAAAGCTCGAAACTTAAAGTGTGGCAGGGTCTGGCTCCCTCGCCCGCGAAAGGAATTATATTAATAATCATATTTTTATCGCGGGAGAGGGTTTAGACCGATATTGGCCCTCTCCCTAACCCTCTCCCGCGTTCAACTGCAGTTCTATACACGAATTTCTAGCGCGGGCGAGGGGACTGAACCGTGCCACATTTTAAGTTTCAAGCTGTAGCCTATTTTAAATAAACCCCTCTTAACCTAATGGCGGTGTCTCTAACCCTCCCGCATGTAGCCCGGTCTGCTTGCAGCCGGGAACTGACACTCCTTACACAGCCGAAGTTTTAACTCAGTCTCCATTCCCGGCTGCAAGCAGACCGGGCTACAAAACAGCTAGTGCCATTAATTGCTCCTTTATAAATCCTCAAAATCCTTATTCCCCTCAGGATTCACATTAAAATCAACAGGCTCCCCTGCAATTTTTCGTGATTCATTAGCCCACTCGCCCAAATCAATTAATTTGCAGCGGTCGGAACAAAAAGGTCTGTATTGGTTTTCAGGCTGCCAGGTATTGGCCTTACCACAGGTTGGGCAGGTTATTTTCTGTTGGTTATTCATTACTCTCTGTTCCGTTGCTTTTGGGGTAAGCAGTATGCATGACCACCTACCCCATTTCAATACTCTTAAGCTTCGCTAACAGATACTGGTTTAGACTCGGCCGTATCTTTTTCCTGCAATAGTGCCTTAGCCTGTTCATAATTAAAAGAACCCTGCCAGGTGGAAATAATAATGGTCGCTATCGCATTCGCGGTCATATTAATAATAGCGCGCCCTTCGTTCATGAATTTGTCTATACCCAGCACCAAAACCACTCCTGCAGCAGGTATATGGCCAATAGTCGCCAAAGAACTGGCCAAAACAATAAAACCACTGCCAGAAACGCCAGCAGCGCCTTTGGAACTGATAATCATCACGCCTAAAAGGGATAACTCTTGCCATAAAGTGAGTTCCGTATTAGTCGCCTGCGCGATAAACATAGCGGCCATAGTCAGATAAATAGCTGTTCCTGCCAGATTAAACGAATAGCCCAGTGGTAATACTAATCCTACCACCGATTTATCGCAGCCTAATTGTTCCAGTTTCTGCATCAGATTAGGCAAAACAGTTTCCGATGAAGCCGTACCCCAGACTATGACCAATTCATCTTTGATATAACGCAATAAATGCCAGATGTTAATCTTGCAGTAGCATTGCAAAATAGTACCAAGGACAATCAGGATAAATAAAATGGACGTGATGTAATAACAGGCCAATAAGCCCATCAGGTTAAACAAGGGCGCTATGCCAAATTTGCCCACACTAAAAGCCATGGCAGCAAAAGTCGCCACTGGCGCCATGTACATCACACAATGAATGATTTTAAAAAATACCTTGGTGATGGTTTGCATTGCGTCTACTATGGGTTTTCCTGCCGAACCGGTAAGGATTAAACCTACGGCAAACAAAATGGAAATAAAAATAACCTGCAACATTTCCCCATCCACAAAAGCACTGAGAAAAGTGCGGGGAATGATGTTCATCAACAAATCAGTAACATTGGTTATTTTATGGGAAGAACTTAAATAGGAACTGGCCTCTTCTACGTTTAGTGAAGCAGGGCTAATATTCAATCCGACACCAGGTTTAAAATAGTCTGCAGCACCTAAGCCAAGAATAAGAGCAAAAGTTGTAATCACCATGAAAAACAACAACGCCCCTCCAGCAAGCCGTCCAACCTGCTTCATGTCATTCATGGCAGCAATTCCTGAAACCAGGGTCAGGAAGATAATAGGAGCAATAAGCATTTTTATTATTTTGATGAACACATCAGACAGTATTCGAAATTGCACAGCAATATCAGGGAGAACGTAACCTAACCAAATACCGATGAAAACACCAAGAAGAACCTGTACATACAGTTTTTTAAGAAAATTCAATTTTATTCTCCAAGTTGTTTACCATAATACAATCGTGCAAAATCAAATCGTGAAGCTTAAAATCTTTTCTTCATTTACCAAAACCATTATTACATGAATTTTTTTGACTTGGCTAGTAGTGTTTCTTATGAGGGAAAGATGTCAGGAAGCATCGCACCGCCGTCCCGTGGCTTGTCCGCGGGATCCAGGGATTCAGGTCAGAAACACTGTCACTGCCAGTAGAACTGTTCCGCTTCCTGACGGTCGCGGCTCGGTTTCCGCGCGTTCGCAGATACTTCATCGTGCATCGAAAACCGAGCCGCGACCGTCAGGAAGCGGAATTTTTGTTGCGGCACAAAGCATGATTTAATACGTAAATCAATCGTAATACAAAACCAGGCCGTCATCGTCACTTTCGGTATTGTTTCCATCTCGGCCATTACTAATGCCGCATTCGAAATTCAGAACCCATTTTGAGGCATTGTTTTTGGGATCGTATAATTCTATATGTACTTGCGGTATTCGGTTTGGCTCGCCATAAATACTTAAACGCCCAAATAAATTCCAAAACACACCGGGTGATTGTTCGACCAGACTGCTTTGAGAGGTTGTTATCGTATCCACATTATTCAGCCTCAACTTCACATATTGATTAAAATTAAAACGGGTAGAGGCGCCATCTATAGCCTGATTGACCTGCCCAAGCAAGGTTTCGTCCAGGGAATCTTCATCAAGGTCACAGAGATCAAGATGGATGATGGCCTTAACGTCATTACCGTTTTCAAGCGCTTCAACAAGCTGCTGATAATTCTTGATCATTTCTGGCAATGCATAGGCGCTGGACATACTGAAACACAAACCTATTGATGCAATCCATGTTTTCCAATTATTCATATTTAGCCTCCTGTATGGCTGCTAACTCCTGAAACTTCATTTACATCAGAAACATTTATACTAATTGTATAATCTAAAACCACTATTTTCCAGGAAATTTATTTTGGAGATGAAATTAAAGCACACGCCATTAGTGTAGCCCGGTCTGCTTGCAGCCGGGCACTGACGCTCGTTACATCACTTAAGTTCTGACTAAGCGTCTATTCCCGGCTGCAAGCAGACCGGGCTACACAAATTGTCTTGGTTTCCGTGGCAAGTTCAGTGATAATAGGGAACTATATAACCTGTCCTGAGAAAAAATGGATTATTTACAAACCCTGCTTGATACCATTCTTCATATAGATGTTTACTTGAATGCTTTTGTCTCAACTCATGGATTTTGGACTTATCTGGCGTTATTTGCAGTGATCTTCTGCGAAACAGGGTTGATTGTAACGCCTATTCTGCCAGGAGACTCTTTATTGTTTGCGGCCGGAAGCATTGCGGCGCAACCGGGGAACTCATTAAATATTTTCATCCTGTTCGTTTTACTCCTCTGTGCTTCAATCCTTGGGAATCAGGTAAATTTTCTTGTTGGACGAGCCTTGGGCCCTCATATTTTTGCATCCAGGCGTTCCTGGCTGCTTAATAAAAACCATTTAAATGAAACCCATGCTTTTTATGAAAAACATGGGGGAAAAACACTGATTTTTGCGCGATTCCTGCCTGTAATCCGTACCTTTGCTCCCTTTGTCGCAGGGATAGGTACTATGGAAGTGCTGAAATTTACTCTTTATAACGTAGCCAGCGCCTTGTTATGGATCGGCAGCCTTTTAAGCCTGGGTTATTTCCTCGGTTCACTGCCTATAGTGAAAGATAATTTTACTTTGGTCATTTATGGGGTAATTGCACTCTCATTGTTACCGCCCTTGTTAGCGCTGTTGACGAGAAAGGCTGCGGTGGAGAAGAAATAAAGAGCTGCGATCGCGAAGATAATTCAGAGTCATTTCATCCTCCGAACTGCGTCGTCCAGGATGACGCGCCTTAGGTGGTTCGGGGTTCGAAACTCTCCTCCACCACCGAAACTACGTCGTCCTGAGCGCGTCTTTTTGCGCGAAGGATCTCCAATACTGGCACTGTGCCCGCTTCAGGAGATCCTTCGCGCAAAAAGACGCGCTCAGGACGACGTGGATCGGGTAAAGGCAAAGATGTGTAAATCATCCTGCTTTTAAAAAGTAACCGTTCAGGGGGTATGGGCTTATGTGTACTCGAACAGCCAGATTTGAGCTCAGGTTGAGAGAAAAACCCGCGAAATGAGCGGAGCATAGGCGGCTATGTGAGCATCATTTCGCGGGTTTTTCTCTCAAGATGAGCCAAATATGGCTGTTCCTTCAATAGGGCTGAACACTTACTTTAAAAAACTCATAATCCACTGAGCTATTAAAGCGTCATCTTCATGCAGTTCCAAAGATTGAATCCCGCGGGTGAATTGTTCTTCATTTACGGTATCTTCGCGAGTGACCATTAAATCACGGGAATAGGCCTTGGTGAATTCGGGATGTCCCTGGATGGTAAAAAAGTGTTGTCCGATTTGCATCATGTAATTCGGGCAAAAGTCACTGGCAGCCAATACTTCAGCACCCTCTGGCAACTCTACCACCTGATCCTGATGACTCACCAGAATGTTCACTTGATTTTGATAGGGGATCATCCATTCTTTCTGGAGTAACATGTGATTCTGAGACATTCCTACACCCCAGCCTTTAGGCGATTTAATCACTTTGCCACCCAAAGCCTTGGCTATCAATTGATGGCCAAAACAAATGCCAATAACTTTTTTCTGTGCCACATGCAAAGCACGAACAAAGTCTTCAAGCTTTGCTATCCAGGGAAAACCATCATTTACCCCGTGACGGCTTCCGGTAATTAAATAAGCATCTACAGAATGAATGTTAGAGGGTAGTTCTCCATGCTCTGCGTCAAATACAATGAATTCAACCTGAGGATCCGCCGGATGGAGCAGATTGGCAAACATCTCAGGATATTGGCCATGATCGGCGACAAACATCTCACTTACACTATCACATTTTAAAATACCGAGTTTCATAATACCTCTTCTTGTCTCTTACTAAAGATCTACGTCGTGCAGCTAAACGCCAATCGCCTCTTGTAAAATGTCCCTGTATTGAGCTGCTGTAAATGCTATAGGATTTGAGCCAGCAGCCGCATCCTTTGTCGCCATTTGTGCCAAACGATCTATATGCGAGCGATCTATACCCAATTGGGAAAGGGTAGATTCGATATTTAACTCCAGTCTCATCTGCAAAATCCAATCCATAAAACCATCAAAGCCATTAGCAAGGGATAAATAATTTGCCAGGCGAACGATTTTGCTTTCAATAGCCGACCGATTGGCAAGCAATACGTAAGGCATTAACACCGCATTGAGCCGCCCGTGGTGCGCATCATACAGTGCTCCTAAAGGATGCGCCAGAGCATGCATGGCGCCCAGCCCACGCTGAAAGGCAGTAGCGCCCATGGCAGAGGCAACCATCATGTTAGTTCTTGCTTCTAAATCACTGCCGTTTTTATAAGCTTTTAATAAATTGTCCTTAATCAGCCGTATACCCTCCAGGGCAATTCCTTCCGCCATAGGATGATAATACTCTGCACAATAAGCCTCCAGGCAATGGGATAAAGCATCCATTCCGGTTGCTGCAGTCAACGCTGCGGGTAACCCAACCGTTAATTCAGGATCCATTATCACTACGGAAGGCAACATCGCAGGATGGAAGATAATTTTCTTGATCTGTTGCTCAGTATCGGTAATAACTGAAGCACGCCCCACTTCTGAGCCTGTCCCTGCAGTAGTAGGTACAGCCACTACAGGAGCCATCGCGGCCACATTGACCCGTTTCCAGTTGTCACCAACATCTTCAAAATCCCATAAGGAGCGCTCTTGCCCCACCATGAGTGCAATAGCTTTGGCAGCATCCAGACCAGAACCTCCGCCAAAGGCAATGACGCCATCATGATGTCCTGTCTTATATGCCTTAACCCCTTCCATGACGTTGTCGCCGGTAGGATTTGCTTTAATCTGCGAAAAAACACCCATGTTCAAATCTGCGGATTGGCATGATTGCACTACCCTGCCGACCAAGTCAGAAGAGGCTAAGCCTGGATCAGTCACTAACAAGGGGGACTTCATTCCTAATTCTTTGCAGGTATTGGCTAATTCACTAATCCGTCCCGCACCAACGCGAATTCTGGTTGGGTAATTCCAATTAGCATTCATCATGTTCAGAAATTCCTTAAAATTAGGGTCTAAATTTTTGTTTTTATATGAAATGACTTGGGTCTGGTTAAAAATTCATAACCTACAGACGATAAAGTACACCCCCGCCCTGAGTTCTTTACTCCAGTCCAGGCCAAAGCAGGATCCAGATAATCACAGCGATTAATAAAAAAAGTTCCGGTCTGTAATTGCTCACCGATTGCTATCCCTTTGTTTATATCCCTCGTGAACACAGCAGCCGTTAAACCATACTCACTGTCATTCATCAGCCGTATCGCTTCTTCATCATTGCTCACCGGCATGATGCCAACCACCGGACCAAAAGTTTCTTCGGTCATGATGCGCATTTGGTGATTTACCTCGGTTAATACCTGAGGAGCCAAATAGGGTGTCCCCGCAGTGTCCATGGGGAAGTTCTGGCTGTCAATATGAGCGATAGCTCCCTGTTCTACAGCTTCTTTAATCTGGTTCCTGACAAAATCAGCAGCTGATGCGCGGACCATAGGACCTAAAGTCGTTTTCGGATCATCGGGACGTCCCAACTGATACTGTTTCACCAAGGCAACTGCTTTGACAACAAACTCTTCATATACATCCTGATGGACATAAATCCGCTCAATGCCGCAGCAGGATTGACCTGAATTAAAAAAGGCACCATCTATAGCGGTTTCAACAGCATGATCCAAATCAGCATCTGCCCGAATATAAGCCGGATCTTTACCGCCCAATTCCAGTCCTAAATGAATAAAACGCCCTGCTGCTGCCCGTTCCACCATTTCACCACCGGCAACAGAACCAGTAAAGGCAACTGCGTTAATGATGGGTGATTGAATTAATTGCTCTGTATCTTCATGGGTTAAATGCAAAAATTGAAACACTCCTTCAGGCAAACAGGCTTTTTTAAATGCCATGGCAAAGCGCTCCGCGACCAAGGGTGTTTGCGCTGAGTGTTTTAAGATCACGACATTTCCGGCCATTATGGCAGGAATAATAGCATTAACCGCAGTCAGAAATGGATAATTCCAGGGAGCTATGGCAAAAACCACTCCCAATGGTTCACGTTTGATGTAACGGATAAAGCCTTCCTTTTCAGGTAAAGTGACCGGTTGTAAGGCATCCTGGGCAGCGGCAATCATATATCGTGCCCGCTCTTCAAAGCCATTAATTTCTCCCTGGCCATAACGAATGGGACGCCCCATTTGCCAGCAAAGCTCCTGGGCAATCACTTCTTTATCAGCGACCAATGCATCCACTGCAGCAAGACAATATTCCTGACGCTCTTCAAGGGAGGATAATCGCCATAAATGTTGGGCATCCTGAGCTTTGCGCAGAGCATTTTCTATATTCTGTTGATTGGCATAGGCGCGTTCAATATAAAGTGAATTATCAACAGGTGAATAGGTTTTTAAAATTTGTGTCATTTTGGATCCTTAAAAACAGATTAGTTTTCTATCCGATTCGTATACCCAAGATTCCGCTCCTTTGCAGGACGACGTAGATCGGGACACGCTCACACGTCGTGGATCTTACTTAAATAATTTCAAAATAGCGGTCCAGCTCCCAATCGGTGACGTGTTTTCTGAACTCTCTTTCTTCCCATTCTCTGGATGCAGCGAAATGCTCGACAAATTCCTGGCCAAACAAATGGCGGGCTGCACTTGAAGTCCTTAGATTTTGAGCGGCTTCCCATAAAGTTCCCGGCAAAGCCAAATCCTGATTATGCTTTTGTTGGTAAGAATTTCCTTTGATTTCGGCCTCGGGTTCAAGCTCATGCTCAATGCCATACAAACCAGAACCGATTGCAGCAGCCAGAGCAAGGTATGGGTTAGCATCAGCCGAGCCTAAGCGATATTCTATACGTTGCGATTTGTCGCTACCGGGAATCAAACGCAAAGCAGTAGTCCGGTTTTCAACACCCCAGGTCGCATCAGTCGGTGCCCAATACCCTGGCACCAATCTGGAATAGCTGTTCACCGTGGGTGAAAACATGGCTAATAATTGCGGCATCAATTGTTGCTGACCAGCGAGAAAATGACGCTGGATGCTGCTCATGTTGTACGTATTAGCGGGATCATAAAAAGCAGAGCTGCCCCCATCCTTATGCCTTAAAGAGATATGGATGTGGCCACTTTGCCCAGGATAATCAGGCGACCATTTAGCCATAAACGTTGCCATTTTATTATTGCGTTGCGCCAGGATTTTCATAAAGGTTTTAAAGAGAGCAGCCTTATCACCGGCAGCCTCAGCCTTGTCCACGGTAAGAGCTGCTTCAATAACTCCCGGACCAGTTTCTGTATGCAGGCCTTCTATAGGAAAATCCATACGTTCTGCCATATCGAGGATTTGATGGTAAAACTCGGCATGCACTGTATTGCGGATAATAGAATAGCCAAAATTATCTGGGGTGATGGGTTTTAAATTGCGAAATCCCTTGGCACGCACACTGTCAGGCGTTTCATCAAAAACAAAAAATTCATATTCCAAAGCCGCATAAGCATCAAAGCCCATATCCGCGGCTTTTCGCAGCACCCGGCGCAAAGTGGCTCGCGGGCAAATCAGTTCGGCCTGCTTGTCAAATTCAGCCATAAACAAGAGTTGATTGTCTTCAAAGATAATGTCGCGGCAGGTGGAGGGAATAATGCGCACACAGGCATCAGGATAACCAGTATGCCAGCCAGTGTACTTCACATTATCATACAATTTGTCTTTTGAGTCCCAACCTAAAATCACATCACAAAAAGCAAAGCCATGTTCCAATGCGGAAAAAAATTTATCCCGGCTCATGTATTTACCAAGCATCACCCCATCTACATCAAAAATACCGACTTTAACGTGAGTGAGTTGCCTTTCTTCAACAATGCGTTTGGCATCTTCAACAGTATGAACATCTCGTGCCTTCAACATGACATATCCTTATGTTTTTAGGGTCAATAGATCCTGGTTCAGTCAGCACTGCCATTAAGTTAAGCGCTACTCCGCCGTCCCGCGGCTTGTCCGCGGGATCCAGAAATGTCACTCCGAGCTTAGATCTCTGGATCCCGCGGACAAGCCGCGGGACGGCGGAACTCCTTAATTTAATGACAGTGGGTTCAGTCAGCTGTTGAAGAGTGTAATACGAGTTCGTGAAAAATCAAAACCCCAGTACTTCGCAAAGCAAGAAAAACAGAATTTATGACCCCATTGAAGGATAGCTTTTTGTTTCATTTTCTTCATCAGGCCTAACCATTGTCTCATCATATTGATCTAAGAGCTGAGTTATCCTGGAAACGCTTTCATTATCATTGCTATATCGCCAGAGCCCCTCAAAAAACGGCTTTGCGGTGGAAGCCTGGGCAGGTGAAGCCTGTAACATCATCTCAAAAGCCGTGACATTTTTTGCTTCATAAGCGGATAATAAAGAAAGAGTGTTGGGAGTGAAAATATCAAGAGCTTGTTTTATAAAATCCAAACCCCTTGTCTGATCAGAATGAAATGCAGCAGTAGCAAGTACGTTTGAATCGGCTTGTTTCAAACGTTCGTTTCCGTATGTAGTTTGTAAATAGTGCAATAATGGCCAATTTAAATTCACGGCAGTCAGATTTGCTGCTACAGATAATTTGGGCCCCGCCAGCAACTCTTCAATATAGTATTTTGCTACATTGGGTGAAGGCGCTAAAAACGCCAGGGTTGCTGTATCAGGGCTGGGATTCACAGCATAATGATTCACCAGAAATCTGCAGGTTTTTACCGCCCCGGCTGCACTGGCAATATTCAAAAAAAGCTGCCTTTCCTGAGGGGACATATGGTCACATAATGTTTTCAGATTTTCTGGCTGATCTTTAAACAATTCAATTTTAGCGGATGATTCTAATCTTAAAAAGAATGCCATAGATTGTTCGCTGAGTTCGGAAAAGGCAGTACGACCTTCTTTGAAATGCAGATAAGAAGCATTTAACTCTTTGTTATCCAATCGCTCCAAAAGTTGCTCGAATAGTTTTAATTGTATCAAATTATTCAGATCAGAACCGTTTTTCCACCGCGACATATTGCTTTTAAATAATTCAGAACTCACTTTCGATGCTCCTTTTGAGTCAATAAGGACATATTAACACAATTTAGGATTATTTTTAATCAAAAAATCCCGTATTTTTCTAAATGGCAACAACCGGACGTGCTGTTGAAGTTAAAAGTGCATCATGAATAAAGGGATTATCACTGATTTGCAGCCCATTCTCCGCAGAATGCCTTTTATAAATATCGCATTCAAGTAATGCCTGCATTTCTACTGTAGCTGCCTTCAATTTTGCAAACACCCCTTCACTCATCCCTGTCCTTGTTGCATCCATGGCACAAAAATCATTACAACTGGAAATTTCCTGCTCCAACTCTTTAATGCTTAAACAGGCTTTCCGTAAATAAGAATAATACTCCTGTACAGTTGCTTCTTTTTTATTCAAAGCCAATTCCGGTACTCCTTCATAAGCCGTAATCTGGTGTTCGTCAAACTGCACATAAAATTGATTTAAATCAAAGGTTACTTTCCTCATATGGGCCCTGATACGCTCAAATTTTTCTGCCATAGCCTTATCGGGAATAAGGTCTTTGAATTCTTTTCCTTCGGCTGCAAAGAACGATCCTTGTCGTGAATCACCTTTTATCGCCTCACAAGCAATAGCAACTTTTTGCGTCCTCTCCCACATTTCTGTAGCCTGTTCCATTACGTAAAAAACAGAAGCAGCTTTTAAAACCCGTTCATTTCTTTTCTCGATCCACTCAGCCTGGACTACACGAATTTTATCGATTTCGGAGCGTACCCCGGCATGATAACGGGTATATACATCACCTATTAATTTCTGGTATTCAGCACGATATTGTTCGGATTCATCCTTGGTGCTGCCACTGTCCCAATGATATTTTTCCTTGAATGCAGCAAGCCCTTTTGCCAAAGCAGTCTGGGCATGATGATAATGCATGGCCATTTTCGCACCCGTCTGGAATCCTGTTCCTGTAGTATATAAAGGCAGCATGCGTCCATCACCTAAGGATACTATAGTGCCAACATCCTCATGCAAAGGATCACCACTTATTATAATAGAGGTATCCAATTCACTGAAGGCTAAATCAAAGGGAGAGGTTTCCAGTTGCCTTTGGCCTATTTGAATAGGATCGCTGGGATTGTCATAAACGGGATCCGTAATATGGGCATCACATATATTTTCAGGCAATGCGTCTTGAAACAGCATACGACTCCACTGCCTGCATAATTTTTTGGAAATCAGATTGGCGTGGTCTTTATTGGGATCACGATCAATTGCTTCGCGAATCCTGGCTGGCACTGACTTCTCGTACTCTGCCGGATTACTTAATTTTAATTCTATGGCTACCCTGATTGCTGGTACTTTTAAAGCTTCAGGATATTCACATCCTATGTAACAAAATTCATGCTCCAGAGTATTTGCCCGCGACGCATAAATTTGCTGATGTGGGCGTGATGCATCCGTCCAGCCATACTCCCTCAATGCAACCATTTTAATGGGTTCACTTGTTTTGTCCTTTTTGGCCTGTTCAATCTGTCGCATCAATTCATGGGCATCAAAAGCCACTGGTGGATGTCCCAAACTTCCTTTTAAATTAAATATTACTGCAACATGACTGTTAATTATGGGTTCTGAGGCATGAACATTCTCAGCATGGAATACCGTAGCCAATGCCTTTTCAGCTGCTTGTTTGCCACCGTTGGCTATAGCAATGTGTTCGTATCCAAAAGTCTGGCGTTGCTCTGCAACAGGGGTTGGAACACCGTTTACTGATTTAATACCCGTAACAGTAATCGTTTTTTCATCCTGTCTGATGTCCATATGCTTTTGCCGTAATAAGGTTTGAGCACGTAAGTATTTCAAGATGTCAGCAATATTGGTATCGGAAGAATAATTTAAGCGGGTTTTACCTGACAACTGAATACTGGCAGTTAATTTGGGATCTATTTTATCCACTACCAAGACATCAATGCCAACCTGAGAACGTACTGCTTCCCGTGCTTCCTCAGGATCACTTTTTCCTGATAATTTGATACAGCGATCGTCTATTCTGGCACTGCACTCATCAATAAGCATTTTTTCCAAACCACCGATAGAAAAATACCAATAATTCAGACTCATCATTTTCCCGGGTTTATCGGGGTTGGGGGCATCGTAAGGATGCAGGGTAATGATATTATTCCTTACGTAATACTCCCAGATTTCTGGCCTTACCAGACTTTTAACAAACATCATCGCTTCATCGTCTACACCTAAGACTTGCTGCCTGATGCTTAAACCTGTATCAGGTGCCCTATCGGTAAGAATGACAATCTTTTCCCCTCTGTCCATGGCGCTTAAAGCAGCTAATAACCCCACAGGTCCCATACCAATACATACGGTTTGATAGTCCTTTGTCTTTTCTGGAATGGAGACACTTGCCGTTCGGTCTTCATCTTCATTGCGCCCCAGAAAAATACGCCCGGAACTGAGTACTGACGATGTCATCAGCTCACTACTTACTTTTTGGGCATTATGGAAGGCTTGAACTCTTGTACTGAATTGCCCAAATACACTTTCAGCAATCCGCCCACCCAACTGCAAATCAATTGCGCCCAAATCCTGGGTATTTTGAGCAGTGCCAAAATCAGGATGAGCCTGGACGATGAAAATATTTTGAGGTAAGTGTTCTGCAATGACATCGATGAATGCCCCACTTGAAGTGTGTATTGAATCCACCGAATTTAAGCCACGAGCAGAGGTTAAATCATATCCCTGGTGCTGAAAAAACAGTGCATTAAGTACGCCACGATCCTCCGCGGTAAGGGACAGTCTGCTTCCCATAGAAAGGCGCGGTGACTCAGCTGTGCTTTGTGCAGGCTGAATTGTTTCTACAAAAAAATCATGACGTTCTGCTGTCTTAAGGCCTTGAGAAAGAGTACCTCCATAAGCAACAGCAGTAACTTGCGAACCACGACAAACGCCGCAGAACGGTTTCGGTGCAGATGCCTTTTGTTGCATATAGACCAGACTAAACTCCAGCAGGTCTCGTCGTGAATCAATAACATCAGGTTGATCCGGATAGGTTTCAAGCACCGTTTCAGGAGCCTGTTTTTGGCCATAAAAACGAGGATCAATATCCTGCGCACCAGCAATCATTACTCCATCGACCTTATCAAACACTGATTTCGCATGCTCGTACAATTGTGCTGCCTGGGGAAATTTATTATGATCCTTAGCATGTTCCTCACGCATGATTTCAATCATAAGCATGGGAAAACTGATGCCCTGCTTTTTCCATTGAGCATCAAATTGTTCTGTAATGTCTTTGTCAGAAACTTTAGAATTACTTAATAAACCAAAAGTCACGCTTTTTAAGGCATTATAAACTGCCAATGGCACCACTTTCGTATAAGCAGCATCCAGTGCTTTCTCTCTCTCCTGGGCTTTCATAGAAGCAATCTTTCTGGCAGTTTCCAGTACTTTTGCTTTTAACATATCCATTTTTTCCTGGGTTAAGCCATTAAGATCATTGATCTCTTTATCCAAAGCTTTGGCATCAACCTGTGGTTTATAATCCATTCGGACAGGCTGTATTCCCTTAGACAGCAACACCCGTTCCGTTAAGGTTGCAGACATACCAGGAGTACTGTCATTCCACGGTAATAAAACTGCGGGTTTGAAATTTTGCTTTACTACATTGTGCAATACTACAGCTTTATCAGTGCGAAAATCTTCGATAGTCTGCGTTGGTTCATCGGGTTGGACAGGTGCACGAATGCTCACTCGCTCTGCCGGGACTCCACCCAACAGGGCAACAGATCGGATGGAACAGCCTTCCAGGGTGACATCCTTTAATTCTTTAAGGAAATTAAAACTTGAATACTCTATAGGACAATCGATAAACCGTACGTTATTCAGGGTTCCGTAATCAAAAGTAGTGTCACTGATTCTGGTACGTTCAAGAATCACATTGGACATTAGTCCATCATTAAGAACAGTCCCGTTAAAAGTGCATTCATTGAGTGTCATATTGGTACAGACAAAACCGGTTAAATCGCAATCACTAAAATCACATTGTGATAAGTCGCAACCGGTAAAATCAATGTCATACAACAAATCAGTTCGGCGCGGCACTGTAGTTACCGTACTGAGCGAACCATCCTTACTCTGCATTTTGCTGTGCGTTACTGTTTTATTTTCTATGGCAAAATGAATGGCGTTCAAGGTAGTTTCATAGCCGTTTTTTTTCAAAAAATCAGCAAAAGAGAGTTTTTGGCCTGGCAATAATTTTTCTTTTTCCAGTTTTAATTGATCCAACAGATCCTCAAACCCGATTTGTGTAATAACCCCCATGACCAACCTCTGAAGAATATAGTTATCTATTCTAAGATTAGACCAAAGAGAAAATTATTCAAAAAATAATCATTCGGTTAAATTAAATGACAAATCGCAGCCCAATTCACGTCGTCACCTCATATGGCACCATGCCACTTTAGGGAGATCCTTCGCGCAAAAAGACGCGCTCAGGACGACGTGAATCGGGTAATGGTACAGGCCCGTAGCCCGGTCTGCCTTATGAACTACCAACACGCATCTGTGACAAAATCCCATTTTGAATCCAGTTTTTAAGATAAGACGCCGCTTTCATTCCCACGTCTTCCGGCGCCATCCATTGGCATAAGCCTTCACAAAGGGTAGCAAAGGACATGCCTTGAATGACAGCATCCAAAGCCCCCGCCTCTTCTTCTGCCATACTATAAAATTGAATCAACTGCTCTGGAGAGCGCCAAAGTATCCAGGGGACGGGGTTGGGATGTTCATTCCATTCAGGTAAATCATTATCATGAACCAGGCTTTGCCAGACAGGAATAACATTCCAGAAATAATTTAACCGTTGTACTGACCCATGGGGAATAAAATACATCTCAGCCCAGGACTCAGGAGGCACCCCAGCCATCTCTTCAATAGTAAGAACAGGATCATCGGCAGCATCAAAGGCTAAAGTCATCCTCCATTCAAAATCAGCCAGTTCGGCAAGATGTGATTTATCAGTGTTCTTTTTGATAAACTCAGCCAATGCATCCCCATACCAACGGATTGAATGACAGGAGGAAGGGTAATTATCTATATAAGTACGACACAATCTATTAAATTCTTCGGTACCGTAATAAAGATGCAACGCAGGAAAGCTGGTGCTTAAACTTTCTGTCAATCGCAACGTGTATGCATCACTATAGATAGCTAACCGGTCAGCCACACCAATACGTTCTGTGGGAACAATATGTTCCATGATTGCCGAATGGCCAGACATTATAAAATGCTGCAGTTGCTCTTGCAGCTGAAAAAGGTTACTCATGCCATTACCTCATGCGTTAAGACTCGCTGCGAAATGTCTTTCGCATGATGCACCTCAGCGAGCAATTCTGCCAGGGCGGGCATACGATCATCTCTCTCTATCATGGTAGATACCTGGCCAAAGCGCTGGATGGCAGCAGCATAAAGATCCCATACTGGCTGAATAACCGGGGCATCATGGGTGTCGATAATGTATGCGCCATGATTGGAATGACCAGCCAAATGAATTTGGGCAACCCGTTCTATCGGCATGGCATTAATATAATCCAAAGGATTAAACTGATGATTATAAGAACTGACATACACATTATTAACATCAAGTAAAATATAGCATCCCGCCTGTTTTACCAGTGCAACGATAAAATCCCACTCCGTCATTTCTGATTGCTTGTAGCTCAGATAGCTGGACACATTTTCAATTAAAATGGGACGACCTAAAAAATCCTGAATGTGCTGAATCCGTGAAACAATATGGCTGATTGCTTCATGAGTATAAGGAATGGGCAGTAAATCATGAACGTTCACCCCATTCACGCCAGTCCAGCATAAATGGTCAGAAACCCAGACTGGTTCAATACGAGAAGCCAAAGCTTTCAATTGGTTTAGATAAGTGATATTGAGTGGATCGGAGCTCCCCAGGGATAGGGAAACACCATGCATGACTATTGGGTAATCCTGACGTATCTTGTCCAGATAATAAAGGGGCTTGCCACCAGGAACCATGTAATTTTCTGAAACGATTTCAAACCAGTCCAAATCCGGTTTTTGCGTTAGAATTTCTTCATAATAGTCGGGGCGTAAACCAAGACCAAAGCCCAGGAATGGCATTGGAGTCTTTTTAAATGCAGAAACATCCATAAGAAACCTAATTATTGACAGGGAAACCAGGCATGAGGATTCACTGCCATTAAGTGAAGCCCTACTCCACCGTACCGCGGCTTGTCCGCGGTATCCAGAGATCTAAGTTGGGAGTGAGAGTCCTGGATCCCGCGGACAAGCCGCGGGACGGCGGAACTCCTTAACTTAATGGCAGTGACATAAGGACTATGCCTGGAGCAACCACAAATTAGCTAGCGTGTTGCACTACTGAACCGCCAGCTTTGTCGCACTCGTCTTGAGTCATATCAACAACGCCTTTTCCTTTGCAGGAGTTTTGGCCTTTGCATGCATTGTCTGCTGTTTTGCAACTGCTTTGCCCTTTGCAGGAATTACCGCCTTTGCATTGAACCATGGGTGCAGTAGTAGTATCAGTATCGGCGAATGCTGGAGCTAAAGCAAACATTGAAGCAGCACCCACTGCTAAAGCAGCGCCAGTAACTTGTAATTTGTTCATTTAAATTCCCTTTTAATTTATTGAGTTACGCTTTGTGGAGTAAGCAAAATCAAATTATTTTGCTCTTGTCATTGTAGAAGGGTACATGAAATTGTCAAGGCTGCCGAGCACCCAGATCCACGTCGTCCTGAGCGCGTCTTTTTGTGCGAAGGATTGATCTCCAAATATTGGCATCATGCCGTTTTCGGGAGATCCTTCGCGCAAAAAGACGCGCTCAGGACGACGTAGGATGGTGGGGCGACGTAGGATGGTGGGACGATGTAGGATGGGGGGCGATGTAGGATGGGGGGCGATGTAGGATGGGGGGGCGATGTAGGATGGGGGGGCGATGTAGGATGGGGGGGCGATGTAGGATAGTGGGGCGACATAGGATGGCGCGAAGAGGGAGGATGTGGATCTTTGATGACCTTACCCATTATTTTAACGTCAGTTTCGAATAAGAAGCGTGTTTGATCCAGTCGTTACTTCGATGCCGTTCGGGCTGAGGAAGCGCGATAGCGCTGTCTCGAAGCCTTGGTATGGTGCTAAGGCTTCGAGACGAGGCTACCGCCTCTCCTCAGCCCGAACGGCATCGAAGTAACGACTGGAGAAAACAACTTTCTTATCCGAAACTCATATAAGTTAAGAAATCCAGGTCCCTCAATATCAACGTCCCCAATCCACGTCGTCCTGAGCGCGTCTTTTGGCGCGAAGGATCTCCTGCAAGCGGCATGGTGCCACTTCGATCCCGGCTGCGAGCAGACCGGGCTACGCACTGTGCTATTCCGAAGCAACTTTACCCAATCAGGATAAATAATTCCACAGATGATGGAAATGATGCACTGGGCCATTTCCCTTCCCGATACTTACCTCTTTGCTGTGACGCATGGCCTCAAACAAATAGGCTTTGGCTTTTTTGCATGCATCAAGTAATGGATCTCCTTGGGCTACAAAGCTGGCAATCGCCGCAGACAAGGTGCAGCCTGTACCGTGAGTATTTTTAGAATCAATCCTGGGAGTGGATAATACTTCTTCCTGCTCCAGGCTAATGAATAAATCATCTGAAGTCGCGGAATGTTCGTGTCCTCCTTTCAAGAGCACAGCCTTGCAGCCCAAATCCAACAGTTTATGTGCTAATATCTTTTTCTTATGGCCTTGAGAGATCAGGATTTCTGCTTCAGGTATATTAGGTGTTATGAGATCAACAATCGGGATTAATTTTGTTTTTAAAACATCTATAGCAGTAGCCTTAAGCAAGATATCACCACTTTTTGCGACCATCACAGGATCCAGTATTATGGTAATATTCTGGGCATTCTTTGTTAAAAATGATGCAACTAACTCAATGATTTCAGCAGAAAAGAGGGCGCCTATTTTAATCGCGTCAGGTCTGATGTCATCAAAGATTGCTTCAAGTTGTTCTTTGATACAAGACAGCGGGATTTCATAACAGCTCCTCACGCCACAGGTGTTTTGCACCGGTATCACAGTGAGCACGGTCATTCCGTAAGTCCCGGTTGCTGAAAAAGTTTTCAAATCAGCCTGCAATCCTGCGCCACCTGAACCATCAAAGCCGGCTATGGATAAACATTTGTACCTCATAGCTTTTCTCCAAAATGGGTAAATGGGGTGATGTTCAAATCAATGTGTTGACCATCCTTTTGCAATGAAACGGATTGGTCTTCTGTAATAAAGCCGATAATTTTAAGGGGGTAATTAAATATCTCGGCGAATTGTCTGGTTAATTCTTCCAGGGAATGGGGATTTACAGTAAAAAGCAGCCCGTAATCTTCACCACCTTCCAACGCAATTTGTAAAGACACTTCAGGCTCCAGACAGTTTTGCACCTTATCAAGATCAATTACGGCTCCTTTGCCTGACGCATCACACAAACGGTTCACATCGATGAACAGCCCATCGGAACTGTCCATCATACTGGTGATGCATTTTTGTTTTGCCAGCCAAAGTCCTTCTTTGATTCGGGCATCAGGGCGCAAAAAATAGGGGGTGTATGGTGTACTGTTATTGTTTTCAAGAGCAGTAAATCCTAAATGCGCAAAGCCCAGATTGCCTGCCAGACAAAGCACATCTCCCACTTTGGCTGAATTTCTGTATTTAATCGTTTCTGCATGTGCACTGCCAAGCACGGTAATACTGATGAATAAATGTTCTTGCGAGGAGGTGGTATCACCGCCAATTAAAATAATGCCTGCTTCTTTGCATGCCAGAGTTAATGACTGGAGAAAATGACGGGCATATTCTTGCAAGCCTTTGGGTATGGCAATGCCGCATAAGACATACAGCGGTTTCGCTCCCATTGCTGCGAGATCACTTAAATTAACGTTTAAAGCCTTGTGGGCGAGATCTTGGGGCGTAAAATAGTGAATGCGAAAGTGAACGTCTTCAATGAGTAAATCCTTGCTGATTAGGTATCTTTCGCCAGTTAAAGAAGGGAGCACCGCAGCATCGTCACCAATAAAACCATCAGATTGTTCTTGCACAAGTCCAATGAGCTCTTTTTCACTTATCATAGGATATTCCTGAATGGTTCGTATTCTTGCCTGTGCAATTGATCTATAAATGCAGTTTTGAACGAACCGGGGTTTTGATGTTTCAATGCGGCCCTACTGCCACAAAAAGCAAAGTAATGGACCGCAATGAGGCCCGCGTCAAAGGGATCATCAACTATCGCTTTAAATGCCGCGATTACTGCTGTCATGGCACAGCCCATGCCTGTAACCAGTTGCATGAGAGGCGAACCACCGGTAACTTCTGCTGAGCGTTGGCCATCAGTAACCAAATCAATGGCACCGCTGACGATGATGGTTGTTTTATACTTGCGCGCCAAATTTTGGGCTATTTCCTTGGCTTCATCAGTTGTATGGATGGATTCAACACCTTTGGTTGCGGAGTCTTGATCTGCCAGGGCTATAATCTCACTTGCATTGCCTCTGATGATTGTGGCAAACGGACATATCTCTTTTGCTGTTTTTGTCCTGATTTTTGTAGCTCCGGCTCCTACAGGATCAAAAACAATGGGTTTATGATACTGAACGGCGAGTGCAATGGCTTTTTTGGTGAAATTAATGAAAGAGCTGTCCAAGGTACCTGTATTGATATAGAGCACGGAACAGAGCTTCATTAATTCTTCCAGTTCTTCTTCACAGTTACTCATAATGGGGGCAGCCCCTAGTGCCAGCAGGCAATTGGCGACAAAGTCCATAGTGACAAAATTGGTCAGATTAAGCACCAAAGGTTTTTGCCGTTGTACATCGAGCAGCGCTTTTTTTATTTTATCGATCATGATAGGCCTGATTTATTGTGGTCAATAAGTTGGATGTGATCTGACGGGGATCTTTTGCGCCATGAAACGTGCCGATTGCGGCAATGCCATTTGCGCCAGACCTTATTACAGACTGAGCATTGTTTTCGTTTATACCGCCGATAGCAACAAGAGGGTGGGCACTGATTTGAGCAGCTTGTTTCAGCCCATCCAATCCCCAGATGGTTTGTACATCAGGTTTGTTTTCTGTTGGGAAAATCGCGCCTACCCCCAGGTAATCTATCGGTAAAGCGTTCGCCTTAATCACTTGGGTGATGGTATTGGTACTGATTCCGATGATTTTATCGGGTCCGAGCAGTGCGCGAGCCTTGATTGGATCGCCATCGTTTTGCCCCAGATGCACGCCAGCGGCATCCAGTTCAATGCACAGATCCACATGATCATTGATGATCAGGGGGATATGGTTTTTATCCAGAATACTTTTTAAAGCGCGCCCAAAAAACAACAGTTCTTCGTAAGGTATTAATTTTTCTCTCAGCTGTACGCAGGTAATCCCACCCTTGATGCACTGTTGAATCAATTCAAGGTAGGAGGGAATAGAGGTATTCTTTTTATCTGTTACCAAGGTCAGATGCAGGAAAGGTGTATTCATAATCTTCTTTCTCAGCCATGCACATGTATGGCTTGCATTGTGACGTATGTCAGTAAAATGTCAACACACAGCGAAATTTTAAAGCACAAACCGGCTTTAAGGTCTACGTGTTTCTACGTATTACGATGGTCAACATGGGAAATTACAATAAAGTTTTGACCAGGAGTAAATCATGTACGATGTTTATGAATACAGAACTGAGCGCGTCGTTATTTTCAGCCCCTTGATTACAGTGGTAAAAGTTGTTGTTGGGGGCGGGGTCATTCTTGTTGGGGGTGGCGCGGTACTATTAGCAGTTGGAGCTGTAGCAACGGCTGTTGTTGGCGGTGTGGTTGTTGCAGGCACAGCAGCAGCCGCAGTGGCTGCTACAGCTACTGCGGCTACGCCTGCTGTGCTTGCAACGGGTGGTGGGGTAGCTGCTGCGGTGGTTTCTGGTTTTGGAGTGACGCACGGGATGAAACATCTGGCGCATAAATATACAGAGGCGAAACAGAAGAGAGCGAGAAAACATGCGGAAAAAGATGCAGAGCAAGAGGTTATTCCATCCAGCAGCGCTAAAATGATGGAGCAATTAGGTAGCGAAAAATCGCAACAATCTATTGAAGTAAGTAAGGTAAGTGATCAAACAAAGGTGGTTGATATAAAATCACAGAAGAAATCTGGAAAGAAACACGTAAATGAAAGCAGTTCAGGCTCAGATTCAGAGAGTTATTCTTCAGAAAGCTCCTTGAGTATGGGAATGTAGGAAGTTCCCGTATTACGGCTATCGCCTAATACGGGCTACGGTCCTGAGTTGGCACTGGGCTCGTAGCCTGTATTAGGCGACAGTATGGGAATGTAGGAAGTTCCCGTATTACGGCTATCGCCTAATACGGGCTACGGTTCTGAATCGGCACTAGGTTCGTAGCCTGTATTAGGCGACAGCCGTAATACAGGATCAGTCTTATCCAGAGACCGCCCCACCCCAATTTTTACTAATCAAATCCTTTTTAATATATCGATGAATGCTTGAATATGGCCATTCTATCGGTGCATTCACATAGCCATGTTTTACTGGATTGTAATGGATATAATCCACATGCATTTGAAAATCTTTTTCATCCCTGATTCGATGCTCCCAAAAACGAGTTTGCCAAAGATTAACGTTGCCCCGAACATTTTTCTTTAATGGAATATTTAAACGTAATAAGGATTGGGTAAAATGAGTTTTAATCAATCTTATTCGGTTTGAATAATCTGAATCGTCTAAGGGTAATTGCCATAAACAATGAAGATGATCTGGTAAAACAACCATCGCATGCGTTATAAAATTTGATTTTGCTCGAATAATACGAAAAGCATCACTCAAGTTGCTGATGTACTTGGTCAGATATGCGGATTGCCTGTCTATTAGGGTTAAAGTAAAAAAATAGCTTGCGCCGGGCGAGTAATCCCTTCGGTAGTAAACCATGATAATTCCCTTAAGTTGGACATGGGTATCATATCAATAAAATGTAATGAATGGATCTTTTTTATTGAGACTTTAATTTATTGCCGAGTGATGAGGTATTGCCCCCCGTAATACGGGCGACAGTCATGGAGTGGCACCGGGCTTGTAGCCTGTATTAGGCGACAGCCGTAATACAGGATCAGTCTCTCTGGAATCCCCGTATTACGGCTATCGCCTAATACAGGCTACGAGTCTGACTAAAAATACGTTTCATTAAATTTGACGCAGAGTGTATAAAAAAAGAATAATGAGAAATACCGTATAAAATACGACGTGGATCGTTGAAGGCAATAGGTGTGGAAGAATCAGCTGCTTGCAGCCGGGATCGTGCAAGTACAAATCCCGGCTGCAAGCAGACCGGGCTACGGCATTGTGCCAGATTAATTTATTGGAATAATAACCTGGGCTTCGTCGCATAAGGTTTTAAAGTAATTATAAGACATATAGAAATTGCCTGAATGCCCTGCGCGAGGGCCCCATGAGTTTCTGATGATTAATAGTCCTTTATGTACTTTTCCTTGAGCATCAACGACAACGGCTTGATCATCATAACCAATAATCAGCATTTGATGCCCTCCTGATAGGTCACCTCGTTTGATGCGGTTAGTAATTTCTTTAGTTAAAATCCAGCTATCATGAGCTTTTTGGTAACTTCCCAACGCACCGGCATACTTTTGATCGACATCTATTAAGGCTCCAAAGACTATACGATTTCCTTCACGAAGGTGTTTGCGTACTGCTCGTAAAAGGGCTGCCGGGTTATGATTTTTGCTGAAGGATTGTTCCAGTTCGACTAAATGTTCCCAGGTGGCGTAATGTTCCAAGGGAAAAGAATTGGCGGTGTATTCATTGATAGACATCAGTTTTCCGGTTTTACCTTCCGTGTTAGTCGGATAGCGTTTTACACCTGCGCAGCCTTCATCATACTGATATTTCTTGGTAACCAGACCATAATGTTGATATTGTTTCAAAACATCAGGTCCGAAAGTCCCATCCCAACCACTGTTATCAGTCATTTTGTGGCGGTAAAGATAAGAACCTAAACTTAAACTACAGAGTTGGCTAATGTAATCTCCTTTACCGATTATTGCATCGAGCGCCGCTGTTGTTGCGAAGGTTACACAGCTGCCATGCACGCCTTGATCAAGAGCCGGAGTGCCATTCATTCCTAAATTAACATAGGGCTCCACTTTAGTGTCATGGAACAGATCTGATTCAAGCAGGGCACTGTCTTCAACACGTTTGGCGAGTACTTTTTTTGCTGCGGGTGATAAGCGAAGTTGTTGGACAATTACCTTATGCTGTTCTTTTTTAATTGGTGAATAATCCTCATCATCATATTCAATTACTATAGGAATGTTGCCAATGATTTCTACAGCACCTGCATAAAGTTGCGCTGATAAGATCAGCGCTCCAGAAACAGCAGTCCATTTACCCAAAATAGTTAACATTATAATTCCTTTAGTTGTGTAGATAAAATTGGTCTTACTGATGTTTGGCCAATGCCTGGTTCTCTCTCGAAATTAAATTGTAAATTTATAATACTATGTATCATTATTTTAGAAATCAATATTGCTGTAGCACTACACTATGCAGAATTACATATTCCAGATCCTCGTTCTGATACAAGACATCCGGTGGATTTGGTGTCATTTATCCGCTACTCTTCAAAAGGGTTAATTACAAAATATGGCCATGAACATAACTGAAATTCATATTGCGCGACTTACCATACCGTTAATTCGTCCCTTCATCACGGCAGTCAGGCGAACTGAGGCGGTGGATGACGTAGTGGTTATGATTAAAACGGATACTGGCCATACCGGCTATGGTTCCGCGGCATCTACTCCTGCTATTACTGGAGATACTACAGAGTCGATTATTACAGCAATTAACCATGTCCTCGGACCGCAATTAATTGGTCGAAGCATTACTGAATTGAATCTGTTGCTGCAAATGAATAACGAGAATATTTCTGGTAACTCCTCGGCAAAGGCTGCTATGGACATTGCCTTGCATGATTTATTTGCCCAGCACTGTACTCTTCCCCTTTATCAGGTTCTGGGGGGAAATAAAAACAGCATTCATTCCTGTATTACCATCAGTGTGAAAGCAATTGATTTGATGGTCAGTGATGCTCTTGAGCTGGTGAAGCAGGGGCATAGCACTTTAAAAATAAAATTAGGTTTGAACCCTGTTGAAGACATTGAGCGGGTGCGTGCTATTCGCCATGCCGTGGGGAAGCATGTGCCTCTTCTTGTTGATGCCAATCAGGGATGGTCCTATCAGGATGCATTGCAGGTAATTCAGGCTTTTAAAGATGAAGATTTGAACATCTCTCTACTGGAGCAACCTGTCAAAGCCCAGGATCTAACCCATCTGAAAACAATCAGTGATCAGGTGGATTGTCCCATTATTGCCGATGAAGCCTGTTTTTCCCCTGAAGACGCCTTGCATATTGCCAGGCTTGATGCCTGTGACGGAATCAATATTAAACTGATGAAGTCAGGGGGCATTCAAAATGCCCAGGCTATTTATAACATAGCCAAAACCGCACACATGAAAATAATGGTTGGCTGCATGTTGGAATCACCTATAGGTGTTGCCGCCATTGCCAGTTTTGCTTTAAGCAAGCCTGATATTTATTATGCCGATTTGGATCCGATATACCTTATTCGTGACAATTATGTTTTGGGTGGTGTACAACGCCAGGGGAACCAATTAATGCTTTCGGAGAAACCGGGTTTGGGGATAGAGGGATTTAGCCAGGGATTAAAGCACATAGGAGTCGTTCGCTGATGTCATTTTATATCCAGCTTGCCAGTTTATTGATTATTGTTCTTTATGTAGTGCTGTTATTTCGTAATGTGGATCCTTTAATTGCCACGGCAATTTGTGTGGGGCTGGGCTTTTTGTGGAATGGAAGCAGTCCTATAG
The DNA here is from genome assembly GCF_000373765.1 of Legionella shakespearei DSM 23087. GTDB lineage: Bacteria > Pseudomonadota > Gammaproteobacteria > Legionellales > Legionellaceae > Legionella > Legionella shakespearei. The sequence continues at coordinate 37,569 of NZ_KB892381.1, forward strand.
AGATAGGCGTCTCCATGGCAGAAGCCCTGGGCTCTTTCATGGCTTTGGTAGGTTTTATTATCATGCTGGGACGAGGTTTGGGTGAAATCTTAACCCATACCCAAGTGAGTCATACTTTAGTGCATCAAATTGTTCATGGAATAGGGGTGAATACCCAGCGGCGCGCAAAAATTGGCATCGTTTTTTCTTCTTTTGTGATTGTCAGTCTATTGGGAACATTAGCGGGTGGTTTGGCTATTTTGGCACCGAGCTTACGTCCGGTGGCCGGTTCGGTTGGCTTATCGCGCCCCAGCCTTGCTGTTCTGATGCAGGCATCTGCTGAGGAAGCTTTGATTCTCGGGCCATTTGCACCACCTGTTGTCACCTTGCTGGGCATTACGGGTATAAGTTATGGCAGCATGCTGCTTTATGCAGCTCTTCCTGTAGCTTTGGTTACGTTGGTCACTACCTGGTTTATGGCATCGCGCTTGCAGAAAAAGTATCCTCTTGAACTCTGTGAGGATGAAGACGGTTCTGAACCTTTTACCCCTAATAAACAGCAAAAACGCAGTACTGCTCTCTTTTTATTCGCCTTTTTGGCCTGTGTTCTTTATGGTTTATTCAGTCAGGCTAAAACATCCTACGTGATTTTTGTCATGTTGTTTTTAGCTTTTGTGGCTGGGTTATCGAGCAAATTAAGTGTGAAGGATATTTTTGATTTGCTGGTACAAGGCATGCAAAAAAGTCTGCATTTATTCTTTCTTTTTATTTTATTTGATCCCTTTATGATTTTGATTCATCAGGCAGGTGGATTTAATGCCTTAACCGAATTATTAACTCCCTTGATTCATATGGGGGGCAAACCGGTGTTGTCTCTGTTGATTGGTTTTACTGGTGCCTTCGGTATGCCTGGCGCTTCTGAGGCAACGATTAAGATGCTGCATCAACTGTTTAGTCCTGCAGTGATCCAGATGCAATTGCCAATGATAAGTTTTGCTTTATGCATGTTGTTTGCCACACGAGTCAGCAATTACGCGTATCCTGGGGCTAATATGTTTGCGGCTATGGGTTTTGCGGGAAGTGAAAATGTCAAAGCGATGATCCAGAATGGGTTGGTAGTGACTGCAGTACAGGTTGGCTTTTTGATTGTTTATAGTTTGTTTGTATGAGATTTATAACCTTTCATGAGGCATGAAAAAAGGATGCTCTGTGCCTCAACAAAAATTCCGCTCCCTCACGGTCGCGGCTCGGTTTTCGTGCACGATGAAGTAGATACGAACGCACGAAAACCGAGCCGCGACCGTGAGGAAGCGGAACAGTTATACTGGCACCATGCCACTTTCAGGAGATCCTTCACGCCAAAAGACGCGCTCAGGACGACGTGGATCGGATTAAAATATATAAAAAAACTGTAGCCTTGATGCAACACTATCGCTGCATCAAGGCTACACCTAATATGTTTGCGGCTATGGGCTTTGCGGGAAGTGAAAATGTCAAAGCGATGATCCAGAATGGGTTGGTAGTGACTGCAGTACAGGTTGGCTTTTTGATTGTTTATAGTGTGTTTGTATGAGATTTATAACCTTTGATGATGCATGAAAAAAAGGATGCTCTGTGCCTCAACAAAAATTCCGCTCCCTCACGGTCGCGGCTCGGTTTCCGGTGCACGATGAAGTAGATACGAACGCACGAAAACCGAGCCGCGACCGTGAGGAAGCGGAACAGTTATACTGGCACCATGCCGCTTTCAGGAGATCCTTCACGCAAAAAGACGCGCTCAGGACGACGTGGATCGGGTAATGGCAAAGATGCGTAGAAGAGCCAGTTGCAAGCAACCGGGCTACGCCAGCAATGGGGGGCTCCTTGCCGATTTTTAAATTGACAAATAGAAAAGTATTCCAGCATAATGCGTGCGTTAGATGGCGCGGGGTGTCGTACATTCGGCTGAGAAATACCCGTTGAACTTGATCTGGTTCATACCAGCGTAAGAACGCCTTCAAAAAATTGATACTGCATCAGTGTAATGATGCCGTGTCTTTTCCCTTTGCCATCTCCATTTTTTTCACATTAACATATGGAGTCATGGTTATGTCAGAGTTAAAATCCCGAGTGTCTTTATTGCTCAATTGGTATGCAAATCCTTATCACACTCCCATTCTGGTGGCGCAAAAACTGGGATTTTATTTACAAGAAGATATAAAACTAGCCATTTTGGAACCATCCGATCCCAGTGATGTGACCGAACTGGTTGGCTTGGGCGCGGTCGATTTTGGTGTAAAGGCCATGATTCACACGGTCGCAGCCGTTGCTAAAGGATATCCTGTAACCTCAATAGGTACCTTGTTAGATGAACCGCCAACGGGTTTGATTGCATTAAAATCGAGTGGTATTCATTCATTTCAGGACATTGTTGGCAAGAGAGTGGGGTACATTGGTGAATTCGGTAAAAAGATTATTGATGATTTGGCAAGGCTTGCCGGTATCGCCCCAGAGAGCTATGAAACAATTCGTATTGGCATGAATGTTACCGATGCGATTTGTCGTGGCGTCATTGATACTGGTATTGGCTTTCTTAATTTTCAGAACGTGGAGCTGGAACATTTAAAAGGCGAAACAGTGTTTTTAAGACTTGATCAATTGGCAGGTCTTGGTTGCTGTTGTTTTTGTTCGGTTCAGTTTATTGTGCCGAAACATACCTTGGATAATCCCTCATTGGTACAACGATTTCTCCGAGCAACCCAGCGTGGGGCAGCTTATACAACCGAACATCCGGAAGAAGCTTATGAATTGTTATGTCAGACAAAGCCGCAATTACGTACGCCAATGTACCAACAGATTTTTATGCGCACCTTACCCTTTTTCTCAAGGACTTTATTGAACGTAGGCAGGGATTGGAGCAAAGTAGGCCGTTATGCCAGGCATCTCAAGATTATTGATGATCATTTTGCGCTTTCAACCTGTTATACCAATCAGTTCTTGCCTGAAACACCGTTTGCTGATTTAAAGCCCATTGCTTGTTGTCTGGAATAATCCCGGTTGCGAGCAACCGGGCTACTCCTCACTCCGATTCGTAGCCCGGTCTGCTTGCAGCCGGGAGTGATAGAATTAAAAAACTTAAGTAATTAATTGTCAGCGACAATTAATTACCACTTCTTTTCCACTCAACCACTTTGTTTGCCTGTAAAGGCACAGGAACGTTAGGTAAATACGCAGGAGTAAACAAGAATGCCATATTCAATGTGAATACTGCAGTTCCTGTACCGCCATACAATTTATTACCATGAATTTCTGTACCATTTCCGAACATTTGGTAAGCAGAACCATTTTGATCGAACAAGTTCGCATCTTTAGACCAATTATTACCATGACGTTCGTAAACCATCACTGCACCTTGTGCTGTCTCGCCATTGGGGCCTGAATGAGCGGGATCACCAACCAGTGCCACTTTATTGCTCACTGATACGTTGATACCGGTTAACAGTGAATCAGGATCATCAGAAACGAATTTTTTCTTAAATACTAATTTATGCTGGCCATTTACCTTTTCAATGTGGTACATGTAAGCAGCACCGTGTGGTTTATCAGAGGACAGGTTTTCATAAGGTGCACCAACCAGAACCCATTTATTAGCGAACGCAAGAGAACCACCGAAGTTATCACCAACCATAATATTAGGATCAGTAACGCCACCGAATACAAAGGATGAAGCAGCCAACAAGCCATTTGCAGGTTGATCACCATGTACTGTATCAATATGATTCCATTGGTGTGTATTGGAATTATATTTATAGAGGAATACACTGGAGTTGTGATCCAGTTTCAGGTTTTGCAACGTATCAGTATCACTGATAACCGCAAAGTTACCAGCAATTCTGACGCGGCCGCCGAAGCTGCCATTGGTACTGATAGCGACAGGGTGACGCAGGGTTTGCTTTAATACCCATTTATTATTTTTCATTTCAAAGGAATAAATAGCCCCTGCGTTAATCATTGTACCAGACACGTCAGCAAATTCTTGTCCAGATGCACTCACCAGCAAGCGCTTGCCATTTTTATCCACATCAAAGTACATTCCAAAAGCAGCCCCTGATTCATGCGATCTGGGTGGAAGTTGAGGGTTTTCCAATGCTGCCGGATCAATAACACTTAACTGTTCCAATCCAGGTGTTGTGCGGTCAAGCGCTTGTGAAAATTGGTATTGACCTGCATTATTTCTTTTATAAATCTGAATTGAGCCAGTAAAATCCTGATTTGTTGCTTCATCGGGTTGTCCGTCAGGTCTGTTTGGTCCTATGGGTGTACCAATACCAGACACAAATAACCATTTACCTACTGTTGCCAGGCGGAACACGCCTAAATGATCACTCCAACCACTGGTAGTCAATACTTGCGAGAATACCCAGGAATTGCCTTGCTTTTTATATACATAAACAGCACCTTCAGCTTGTTTGGCAGGATCAGGGCGTGCTATAGGGGCAGCAACAAACAGGTAATCACCATTGCTATGTATCACTTGTCCAAAGCTGTCCTGGAACAAAGGAGAACCTGCAATCGTAGGCGTTACGCTGTTCATTTGTTGATAACTGCCACTGTATGCAAATCCTGAACTTAACGCACAGACCAAACCCAGAGCATGTAGATAATGCTTCATTGAATATCTCCGTATAATAAAGTTAAAAAAACTGACTATCCCTATTGTAGTGCTTGCTTAAATCATGGTTGGAATAAAGCAACACAACAAACCGGCTTTTCAACCAGTTATGTAGTGTAGTATATGAATTTGAAAAAATTCAATGTCCTGTTTGTGGCGCTAAAGAAGGGAATTGACTGTGTAAAAACAGGAGAAAAGCTTATGTTGTCTGATCTGGGATAGGATAAGTAGCTACCAGACTCTCATAGTTTAAATTTATTTTGTCCTCTTATAACAAGTAATTGTCCTTTAATAACCGGTGTATTTTGGAGAAATACAAGAGAGCCGAGCTTTGGAGCTGCTGGAAACCATGGCAAAAAATTCGAATAATCAGGACATTCTGGATTGGGTGTCAGAAAGAGCCAGACCAGTTATGAGAAACTGGTAAAAGAGCACTGCTTATTTAGCGCTTATTCAATTCATTTTCTGATTCTCCTTACTATACTTTAGGAGACTAAAGCCCCAACATCAGAATCAGATAAGGGAATAATAAATGAGCGCTACAATTTACACAGACGCATTATCACGACTTGATGAAGCCTCATCAATAGCTAATATTGATCCCGAAGCCATTGAACAATTGAAACATGCTAAAGCCTGCCTTGAGGTTGCTGTACCCGTGCGCATGGATGATGGCAGTTTAAACATTTATACGGGTTATCGTGTGCATTACAATGATGCACGAGGTCCTGCTAAAGGCGGGATTCGTTTTCACCCTGCTGTTACTCTTCCTGAAATACAGACTCTGGCATTTTGGATGACCCTTAAGTGTGCGGTAGTCGGAGTTCCTTTTGGTGGCGGAAAGGGGGGCATTATTATTGATCCGAAACAATTATCACGCTTGGAGTTGGAACGCTTAAGCCGAAGTTATATTTCGGCAATTGCTGATTTTATCGGCCCTGATGTGGATATTCCAGCCCCTGATGTTTATACCAACTCGATGATTATGGGGTGGATGATGGATGAATACTCTAAAATTGTCCGTCACGATGCGCCGGCTGTGATTACAGGCAAACCCATTCCCCTGGGCGGTAGTCAAGGCCGTGATGATGCAACAGGCCGCGGTGCGTTTTATTGCATTAAAGAGTTAGAGAAAATAAGGCAATGGCAGGCTAAAGACATGCGCGTTGCCATTCAGGGTTTTGGGAATGCAGGGCAACATATCGCCGAATTGTTATATAAGGACGGTTATAAGGTGGTGGCCATCAGTGACTCAAAAGGTGGAATATATAGAACTCAGGGACTCGATGTCCCAAGCATCATTCATGTCAAAAACAGTTCCAGACAGGTCAAGGCCGTATATTGCAAAGGGTCAGTCTGTGAATTGGTTGAAGCGACTCATATCAGTAATGAAGAGCTATTGGAGTTAGATGTTGATATTTTAATTCCAGCCGCACTTGAAAATCAGATCACTTTAAAAAATGCAGCGAACATAAAAGCTCCTGTCATTGTCGAAATTGCCAATGGACCGACTACAGTAGATGCTGATTTAATTTTAAAAGAAAAGGGTATTTTAGTCGTACCTGACATTTTAGCAAATGCAGGTGGCGTGACCGTGAGTTATTTTGAATGGGTACAAAACAAAACGGGGTACTATTGGGCGTTGGAGAAAATTCATCATCAACTACAGGAAATAATGTCACGAGAATTTACCAATGTGTACCAATTAATCGAATTTTATAAAACAGACATGCGCACAGCAGCCTATATTCATGCCTTAAAAAGATATGAAGAGGCTGTAGTTGCTCAAGGTACCCACGGTTATTTTAATGGTACTGATTTTTAATAAGGTCATGAGCCGCTAACACAGGCTAAATCCTGGCAGGGTGCGTAGCCCGTATTAGGCGCCAGCCGTAATACGGGATCGAATTAGCAATAACCACATTCCCGTATTACGGCTACGCCTAATACGGGCTACACACCCTGCCAGGATTCAGATTCGCCCCGATCCACGCCGTTTCTTCGCGCAAAAAAGATGCGCTCAGGACGACGTGAACCTGGCAATAACTGCCTTATTCCATTCTTCAGGTTGTTCGAGGCTGGATAAATGTCCAGCATCTTTGATCAATACCAGGCTGCTGTTTTTAGCTAACGCATGCATGTTCAGGCTTTGTTGTTTGTTAATCACCATATCTTCTTCACCTGAGATAATCAGGATGGGTAAGCTTGAATTAGCGAGAAGTTGTGACGTATCACTGCGCAGCGCCATACCACGTAAAGCAGATGCATAAGCTTGTGCCGGTTGCTTTTCTAAAAGCGTGCGTAAAAAATTCCTGGTGTCTTCGGAGCTCGAAGGGGAAAGGGCTTTAGGCAGAAAGCCTTCAATAAATTTGGCTGTGCCATTGTCGAGTACATCAAGTGCCGATGATTCCCGCTTCGTTTTTGCTTCATCGGTGTCAGGAATAGATTGTGTATCCGAAAGTATCAGTCCTTCTACTTTATTGGGGTATTTCTCCAGAAAGGCTAATGTTACATAACCTCCCATAGACTCACCGCCAACAATAGCTTTATTAATATTTAAACGCTCAAGCAACTGATTTACTTCATCGGCGTAATCTGACATGGTGACGGCTTGCCCATCAACAGGTGCTGATAGTCCAAAACCCCATAAATCCAGAGTGATCACCCGAAAATGTTTTTTTAACTCTTCTCTTTGTGGCATCCAAAGATCTTTATCCGTAGGAAATGCATGGATTAGAATGAGTGGAGTACCTTTTCCTGAATCAGTGTACGATATATCCATATGTTCATTAGCCTCAATAGTTGCTGCAAGGGTAGGGGTAAACAGGATGAAACTACTCATTAATACAACAATAAACACTATCATCTTATTTTTCATTAGAAGTTATTTCCTCGCTTATGTTAATTGTTCGTAAATAATACCTGCATATTATTTATGTGGCAAAATAACCAAGACGGGACGGCGGAATTCCTTGATATTGCCATTAAGTTAAAAGAATTAATTTAAAATAGGCGTAGCCTTGATGCAGCGATAGCGTAATCAAGGTTTTCATCCAGAAAGGCTAAAAGACCATAGGAAAACCTTGATTACGCTATCGCTGCATCAAGGCTACAGTTTTTTATATTTAAATCAATCTTCTTATCCCGAACTCACCTTAACTAATAGCAGTGCCCTCCGGTGGGATTAATAAGAGAACTTATTAAACGTAAAAGATGCAATTAATTTAACCGCATTTTATTTTCTTGATGTTCATCAGAGCATCCCTCTGAGGCCTCAGAGGAACTGGATACTTCATTCCACCAGGCGTTAACCACCACCGGCGCTTTCTTTTTTTGACTTTTTGGTTTTTTGTCACTGACATGGTCGCTATGATTTGACTTTAAACCCTGTTGGATCTTTTGGGTACTGCTGCCGTTAAAATATTGACCAAAAAGGCAATATGAGTATAGAAATGTGTCGTTATTCAATCACCCTATGCAAATCATGAGTGTAATACGGCTCTCCGCCTTTCAACGCTTCAAAAGTGATAAAGTTGGACTTTTTAATGACTTTATAGTTAAAATAAGACCTTTTATTAATCAGGATTAAAGATGTTTTTCAGCTCATCAGATGAACCCTCATTAAGGTTATTACCTTCCGTACATCATTTCCCTGAAAAGTACATAGCCGGAATAAAAGACTGGCTTACTGTCGCTGAAATAAATAGTGTACTTCGCTTGTTGGAAGAAAAGGCTGATTTGAAAAGTGCATCTGATTTCTTCAAGGATTTTAGTTCGGGACTGGTGGAGTTAGGAATAGGTTCGAGTAAACAACTCTGTTTTAGTTATTTTCTTGCCTATGCAGTTCTGGTTCTATTACCCGATATTTCCAACGATGAGTTTAAATATTTAGGAGAGCTTGTTTTTCTTGAAGAAAGCGATTTTGAGAAAATAAATGAAAGTCGTGAGGCCTGGTACATGCAAATCTTGAAAATATAATTGTCGGGGGAAGTTGCTCCAGAATGGTCAGAAACACTGTTCCTGCCAGTATAACTGTTCCGCTTCCTAACGGTCGCGGCTCGGTTTCCGGCGCATGATGAAGTATATACGAACGCACGAAAACCGAGCCGCGACCGTTAGGAAGCGGAATTTTTATTGCGGCACAGAGCATGATTTAGCATTGGTGTAAGGCATAGACCAAGATGTGATCAAAAGACAGCTGCGTTCAGCCGGGAACTGACGCTCGTTACACATCCGAAGTTCTGACCAAGTCTCCCTTCCCGAACCACGTCGTCCTGAGCGCGTCTTTTGGCGCGAAGGATCTCCTGAAAGCGGCAGGGTGCCAGTATTTGGAGATCCTTCGCGCCAAAAGACGCGCTCAAGACGACGTAGATCGGGCTAGGAAAACATCTTAGGTAAGCTTTTGTAGCTAGACATACAATAGTAGCCTTGATGCAGCCTCATAGGCGTAATCAAGGTTTTTTCTTAAATGGCAGGCACTACTCCATACATGCGTATACGTTCTGCAGCGTTTAAACCTGCCATTCCAACTCCTTGTTTAACATTCATTGCCTGAATTTAGTTGCTGCAAGTGGCTTGAATAATTGTTCTTCCCAAATTCGTGAATTCAACTGTTGTGTCCGCGTTAGCGACAACACCAATGGTCTTCTGATCAAATACCATTGCAGTCGTGCTTTGTCCTTTACTTAAAGTGCTGTTATTGATCACTGCATTGCCTTTTAAAACTTTAATCAGCAAATAATGGGTATTTTCCATCCTGAGAGTGCATAAAGTACTCATTCGTGTTGGCAGTGTCATGGATACAGGTTTGTTGGGGGATAAAAGGTATTGTTTTGTGATAGAAAAGAAAGATGTGGGGGCAGCGTAAGCATTGATCCCCATGCTTAAGACGATGAAACAGCATAAAATATTCCAACTATGGCGCATGTTCAGTTTTCCTTTTAAAAAGCAACCTTGTAGAACAAGAATATCGCAAATTTTGAATCTATCCAATAGAAGTATGAATCACTTGATTAATGATATCCATATATTTCAGGTATGGAATTGAACCTATTACCCCCGGGCTACAATCCCTGCCAGGATAACTGTTCCGCTTCCTCACGGTCGCGGCTCGGTTTTCGTGCGTTCGTATTGACTTCATCGTGCACCGGAAACCGAGCCGCGACCGTCAGGAAGCGGAATTTTTGTTGCGGCACAGAGCATGATTTAGTATTGGTGTAGGGCATAAACCAAGAGGTGATCAAGAGACGGTTGTAAACAAGCCAGCTGTTAGCTAAAAATTAGTCCATCATGACCATATTGCAGGTCAAATTATCGTTTTATATTCATTTTGTCCTTTTATAACCGCCGATTGTCTTATTATGACCGTATTTATTTGGTTTTATAATGTACAATACGCTCTTCTATAGATAATTTATTACTAATATTCAGGCTGATTTATGAATGACGCACAGTTTCAGGCTCAAATCCAAAAAATTCAAACACTTCCTTTAAGCGAATATCAACTTGACTTAAGTAAACTAGAGGCTGGAAAAGCGCCAAACGTTCAACAATGGTCGCAATTACTGGCGGCAATACCTCCGCATATTACAATCCTTGATTTAAGTGATCATTGCTTTAAAGGATTTTCCCTGGATGATATTAAATGTTTTTTTGGGGCAATTCCCCGAACGGTCAAACACATAGAATTGCGCTTTAGTGATTTAGGACTTCTTCCACTTGACAAAATTACACATCTTTTCTGTTCTCTTCCTCCAGAGCTGGAAGAGTTAAACGTATACATGAACCAATTAAATAGGCATAAAAATGAAAATCTGGGGCTAGTATTTGCTTCTTTCCCAAGAACTCTTAAAAGGCTAAATATTACCGGCAATGGACCCGTGTTTTACTCTAAAGAACAATTCAGGCTGATATTTTCCAAATTACCTGGAACATTGGAATATCTATACCTATGCTATGGAGATTTTTCATGCTTGGATTGGGATTGTTTTACTCTGGATAATTTTTCAAATTTAAAAACATTAAAATTATTCTGTACCTATCAGGAGAATGGTTTTAGTTTTGATTCTATTAAAATGCTCTTTCGTAATTTACCCGGTTTTAAAAGTTATATTTATGCAAGTTTCAACCATTATCAATTAGAGCTATCGGCTGATGCTATCGATAAAAAAGTAGCATGTTTTTGGCAGCTTAACCAACAAAGGGAAGAAAGAAATCTGTCAACTATACCGATGGAACTACTTGAAACCTTTTTTCTTCAAAAGGGTGAGACAGCTTTGCAAAAAATGTTTGTTCAATGGCGACTTCCTTTAGTCTATGGAGGATTAAATCGATTCCATTTTCTGTCACCTCGATTGGGGATGAGGTCAGACGATAAAAGTCCTGTTGAGACTCGTCTGGAGATGTCGTAGCCCGGCCTGCTTGCAGCCGGGATCGAGCTACTACAAATCACGGCCGCAAGCAGCTGACTCTTGATCACCCCTTAGTCTATGCCCTAGACCAATGCTAAATCAGACTCTGTACCTCAACAAAAGTTCCGCTTCCTGACGGTCGCGGCTCGGTTTCCGGTGCACGATGAAGTCAATACGAACGCACGAAAACCGAGCCGCGACCGTCAGGAAGCGGAACAGTTATAATGGCAGGGACAGTATTTCTGCTCTGAACCCATGGATCCCTCGGACAAACCGAGGGATGTCGGAATCAATACCTGATTGTGTTCTCAAAGATGTCTAGACGAGTTGGCTGCTTGCAGCCGGGATCGATCTTATTCGATTAGATTTTCTTCACAAATTGAGACTTTAATTTCATGGGGCCAATGCCGTCAATTTTACAATCGATGTCATGATCCCCGTCCACCAGGCGAATGTTTTTCACTTTTGTTCCTACTTTTACTACCAGAGATGAGCCTTTTATTTTTAAATCTTTAATGACGGTGACATTATCTCCATCCTGAAGCAGATTACCATTCGCGTCTTTAAAAATCTTGACACTATGCGGGTTATCCTGGTCTTCTTTGGACCATTCGTGCATGCATTCGGGACAAATTAAAAGCAAGGCATCTTCATAGGTATATTCTGAATTACATTTTGGACAGTTGGGTAATAAGCTCATGGAGTGATCCGGTAGCGTTTATGATGTCTGATAATACCGTATTTATGGACGTATGCATAATTTAGGTAGGGTGGAAAGGGAATAGTCACAATGAATTGAGAGTTGAATCTAAAAATTAGTGATGAGTTTTCTAAATCAATGGGGCTTAGAATCCTGGATCCCGCGGACAAGCCGCGGGACGGCGGAGTATCGCTTAATTTAATAAGGGCTACGACTTAGTAGAAATAGGTGCCGTAGCCCGTATTAGGCGATAGCCGTAATACGGGACAGTTCATACTTACGGCTATCGCTTGGTAAGGAATACAAATCGCTACCATCACTCTCATTGAGAAAATTATAAATAACGTTTACATGGAAAGCATTTGAGTATCTTCTAAATTAATTTGCTCATCCTGGCTAAATGCACCCATCAATCCCAAAATCATAGAAGATGATAAATCAGTTGATATGGAAAATCCCCAATCATCTCCGCCCCAAGTTAAAGTTGCCGCTGGTGAAGTGCTTTTGGACGTACAAGCATCTTTGGGGCGTTTATATTTTTCTTTTACACTTTCTAAAGCTTCATCCATTAGAGACTTGAAATAAGCTGACTTTTCAGCATCGGTAGTTAAATTCGATCTTTGGACTATCTCAAAGTTAGTATTTGCTAATTCATACATGTCATTTCGGGAGCGAGTTACAGAATAACACAACTCTTTAGCATCACATTCCCATTCAACCCAACAACGGCAGATAGAGTTATTGGCATAGCATGCGCAACTGTCTTTGTATTTGGTGGCTGTAACTGCAGACATGACTCCAAGGACTATCGTCAAATGTCGCATTGCATAAGAAGATGGTAAAGAGGAGATAAACGAACCAAAGAAACTGTTATAGTTAAACATGAAATCTCCATAAAAAATTAAAAATCAGCAGGAACAAGTTTTTTTAATTACATTTCCTTAACCGCTCGGCACCTGCCTGAAAATAGATGATTATTCGGTTCGGAAGCCTAATATTGTCATCAGTTCACTATGATTATTGGTGTAAATTAAATGTGTTTAGTGTACTAAAAAAGAGTTGAATAGTATGGTTTTAAAAAGACAATTGGTAGTTATTATCGGACAATTTTTGCTTTTGCGCTGTCTCGAATTTTTGGCATGGTGCTAAGGCTTTGAGACGAGGCTATCGCCTCTCCTCAGCCCGAACGGCATCGAAGTAACGACTGGATAAAACACTCTTCTTATCCATAACTCACGGTATTTAAGATGTTTTTGTAGCCCGGTCTGCTTGCAGCCGGGAATGGAGACTTGGTTAGAACTTCGGCTGTGTAACGATCGTCAGCTCCCCGGCTGCAAGCAGGAACTCCGCCGTCCCGCGGCTTGTCCGCGGGATCCAGAAATCTCACTCCGAACGTAGATCCCTGGATCCCGCGGACAAGCCGCGGGACGGCGGAGTATTGCTTAACCTAATGGCAGTGGCTGCGAGCAGACCGGGCTACGAATCGAATTAAAAACTTTAAGTAAGTCCTATTTGGGACTGCTTCCGTATTCAGGTGTATTTTCTGCTACCTCAGAGATTTGTTTGCTCCCTAACAATTGCTGCACAATATTATTTATGTGTCCTGTGTTTGGGTGGTCTTCTTTGAGCACTCCAAATTGACATTGACGCAGAAAATTTTGTAAAGCTACATCGGCATGCATAAACCAGTGATGAGCATTTAAATTGGTGATGAAGTCTATTTTACACAGAACAGGGCGCCCCAGAGATTCATAAACATTCTGCACCAAATCCAAAGAGCATAGTTGCTCGTGACAACTTTTAGCAGCGTGAATAACCAACAAAGATCTTGTGGATGCAGTGAGATAAGGCTCACCAAAAACACGCTGACTATAATCTTCAATTGCATGTGTGGCTTCGCTATCCCATCGATTGAAATCGATGCCATCTTCCAGAAGATGGCCCAGGGTCTCTTTATCATATTTTATGAACACCGGATGCTGTAATATGGCAGTAATGACGGTGGGGTAATTTTCTGGGGTACTTGCCATGATACTTCTATTAAAAGAAATACAAACACAATTCTCATCGAAGAACGCACTAATTTCTGGGTCGTATATAACTGCTGTATTAATCACATCTGGCGCAAGGTTTAAATCCTGATCTGTAGTTGCACCCGTACAGTCCTCATTATAAACCTCTTTAGCATTTTCATCTAATGAAAGTCTGATAGAAGACTCATCCGGCTCGATTTCATAACCACTATCTGTTAACCATAAGCATCTTAGTATTTTCTGATAAGCCGACTTTATCATTGATTTACCCTCATTATTTCCAAAAATTAGTTGGTCTATTTTAGACTAATTGGTTTTATTTTTTATCGTGGTGTTGTACGGATGCTTGAATAAATTCGGTAGCTGTTTGTGTAGCCCGGTCTGCTTGCAGCCGGGAATGGAGGTTTAGTTAGAACTTCGGCAGTGTAACGAGCATTAGTTTCCTGGCTGCAAGCAGACCGGGCTACAAAAACATCTTAAGTACGTGCGAGTCTGCGATTACTTTACTATAATCCTATTGTATTAGGATTTTAATCGGTTGTTATTGTATTTTTAAATTTAATCCTACCATAATAGGATTAATTAATAATTAAATCGAAGTTCTTATATTAAGTCTACTCCAGTAGGATTATATGGCCAAGCAAATTAAAAAATTAAAGACGCCTAATCTTCAACAACCGTTAACCGCAGAGTTGTTAGGGGAAGTCATTAAAGCACGCCGAACCCAAAGTGATTTACGGCTAGAGGATGCGGCTGCTTTGTGTGGTGTAGCCAAAGAAACCTTTATGAAAATCGAGCATGGGCAATCGAGTTGTCAATTGGCAAGTGTATTACAGATTTGTTCCGGTTTAGGAATAAGTCTGTACATAAAGCCATGGATGGATAATGGTGAGGATGAAAATGATTGGAGATAAGCAGGTCTTGGATGTTTATCAGGGAGAATATCAAATAGCCCATATCACGCTTATCGAGGATCAATTGTATTGGAGTTATAATGCCAATTGGCAAAAGACAGGTTATGCTGTTTCTCCACACTTACCTTTGTATGAAGATATTCCACCATTGAACGTGCAGCGATTTCTGCGAAATTTATTACCCGAAGGAAATCCTTTAGAGGTATTAGTTAATATTTTTCATTTAAGTAAATACAATACATTTGGACTTATTCAAGCTTTAGGATTGGATACACCCGGATCATTAGTGATATTGCCATCAAATCAAGAAATTCCTAATCATGCGAATTTTCGACTGATAACTCATGAGGAGTTAGAAGAGCGTTTAAATAATCGTGATCTCCATAGTTTAATGGTTTGGGATGGAAAACCACGTCTTTCAGTTGCCGGAGTACAAGATAAAATTAACGTGGTGTTCAATAAAGAAGAGCAACTTGGTTTTGGAGAAGGTAGCTTGTGTTCTACCCATATTCTTAAATTTGAAAAACAAAAACTATCTTATTTGGTTTTAAATGAATATCTGAGTATGCAGCTCGCTAAACGCTGTTCATTGAATGTTGCTAATGTCCAGATGAAACGTTTTGGTCAGCATCCTGCTTTATTGGTGGAGCGTTTTGATAGGAAAATGATTGCCACTAATATAGTGCAAAGACGTCACTTAATAGACGGTTGTCAGGCATTGAATTTACCCCCGGAATATAAATATGAACAGAATTTTGGAAATAGCCGAGATGTGGCCAATATAAGAGATGGGGTAAGTTTGCCTAAGCTATTTGATTTTGCAAATCAATGCATCAATCCTGCAAAAACCAAGCAACAAATACTCGATTGGGTTTTATTTAATATTTTGATATTTAATTGCGATGCTCACGGTAAAAATCTAAGTTTTTTTGTTGGGGCTAACGGCATTTCTCTCGCACCATTTTATGATTTGGTTAATATAAAAATGTATCCTGAATTTGAGCATGCCTTGGCGATGGCATTAGGAGATGAATTTGAAGAGAATAATATCAATGCTTATCAGTTAGCTGATTTTGCAGATACATGCCAGTTGCCAAGATTATTAGTAGCCAAACGTTTAAAATATTTGATTGGCAAGCTATCTGTTGCTTTGCAAGAAGAAATCAGCCTTATTTTGATTAATGATAAAGAAGCAAAATATTTAAAGAAATATCAGGAAATTGTCATGAAGCGATGTAAGCATTTATTAGAGCAGAGTGAACTCATTCATTCAATGGAGCTCTAGTGCTTCTTATAACTTTAAGATCTTGTAAACCCTGTCTCCATTCCCGGCTGCAAGCAGACCGGGCTACGAAACCATTCGCTTCTTTACAGTTCTAGCCCGGTCTGCCTGCATTTGCTATTCAGGATTTGATAAACTTGAGTATGTCTTCATTAATCGTTTTCGCTTCGGTCGTTGGCATACCATGAGGAAAGTCTTTATACGTTTTTAATGTACCATTTTTTAATAATTTCGCGGATAAAGGGCCTGAATCAGCATAAGGTACAATCTGATCTGCCTCACTGTGCATGACCAAAACGGGCAATGTTATTTTCTTCAAATCTTCCGTAAAATCAGTCTGAGAAAAAGCAACGATACCATCATAATGTGCCTTTGCACTGCCCATCATGCCTTGGCGCCACCAATTCCAGATAACTCCTGCATCAGGTTTCGCACCCGGCTTGTTATAGCCATAAAAAGGACCTGCTGGTACATCGTAGTAAAATTGGGCACGATTGTTGGCAACCTGGGTTTGAAAATCATCAAACACCTCTTTGGGCAGGCCACCCGGATTACTGGCAGTTTTTACCATTAAGGGTGGTACAGCATTAATCATTACGGCTTTTACCGCCCGACTTTCACCATGACGAGCCAGATAGTGGACTACTTCACCTCCGCCAGTTGAATGGCCAATATGGATGGCATCTTTAAGATCGAGATGAGCGACCAGTACCGCTAAGTCGTCGGCATAATGATCCATATCATGACCTTCACTGGTTTGGGTAGAGCGGCCATGCCCGCGCCTGTCATGAGCGATGACACGATAGCCATGATTAAGGAAAAACATCATTTGTGCATCCCAATCATCAGCTGATAAAGGCCAGCCATGACTAAAAACGACCGGTTGTCCTTTCCCCCAATCTTTATAAAAAATTTCAATTCCATCTTTAGTTTTGACTGTAGTCATCATAGCTCTCCTGCATGATCAGTGGTAAGACTCTATTGATTATGGATTGAGTATAGCAAGTGATTAATCATTTTCAATTTTAAGCGCTTATGTTATTATTTTGGCCAATTTGCCAGTATGAAGGGTCTCTCTAATGAAACAAAATGAAAATACATTTGAGCTGAGTAACGCAACATTTTTTTATGCTACGGCTCCGTTACGATTTTCTTTTGAATGCTTTGCTCTGAAATATTCATCGTTATTTGCTTCGCAAATCATAGCTTTATTTTTGGAACAAATGTTTCCTGAAGAACAAGGTATTGCTGAATTTCTTGGAGCGCTTTTATTATCATTTATGTTACTTCCTGTCGTTTGCATAATAGCTGCAATACAGGCATTACCAATATGCGTACTTGAGCTGTCTGTAGGGTTGTTAACCTTGGCTCCTGCTATGGCAATTGCTATTACTGCCGTTCCTGTTGTTTGCTTAATCGCGTTATTCGAGTCTATGTGTGACTTCATTTCAAGTTTTGACAATGACTATGTTGTTACTCAGGAATTTGAATTCAACTCATGACACTTCAAAATCACAAAATCAATGGGGAACTAAGATGTTCAGATCTTAGATTTAAGGGTGCGAAAACTCAGTATGGACAACAAGGCAGTAATAATGAAGGCTATTGCGATGGGTAACTGGTTTTTATCATGGGAGAGTGCCACTATACTACTTGAGATTGCTCCTCCCAATATTTGCACAAAACCAAATAGGGCACCTGCTGTTCCAGCAATTTTTGGAAAAGGAGTTAGAGCACCTGCCGAGGAATTAGGGAAGACTAAACTTGAACCCATCATAAAAAGTAGAATGGGGGCAACAATGACATAAGTATTAATATATCCAAGCAAGTAAAAAGACAACATTATTAAGCCTGCGCAAAGTTGACACAAAAAACCGATGTTCATCATACGATCAATACCAAGTCTTGTGACAAATCTCATATTTAAGAATCCACCTGCAGCAAATCCAATACCGGAAAAAATATAAATCCAGCCAAATTGCACAGGATTAAGACCAACTTTTTCTTGTAATACAATAGGTGCTGCAGTAATCCAGGCCAAAATCCCGGCATAAGTTAATAAAGGACATAATGAAAACCGCAAAAAAATTGGACTCTTAATTAAAATTTTTGTATTTGTTAATATAATTTTAATTTTCAAATTATCTTTGTGATGAAACCTACTGGTCTCAGGAGTCTTATGATAAAAAAAGTATAGAATAAGAAAGCCATAGATACTAAGAAACAAAAAATTATAACGCCATCCAGCATATTGCTGAATATATCCACCAAGTATTGGCGCTGTAGTTAATATAACCACTGTTGACACTGCCAAATAGGAGTTATAAATAGCCAATGTTTCCTTTTCAAAAAGGTCTCTTAACATAGGCCGTGCTAATGAATAGCCAGCCCCAACGCCTAAACCTTGAATAAACCTACCTAGAAATAGAAGATAAATATTCGGAGATAACCAGCAGATCAAACTACCAATGAGATTAATAGATAAACCAATTAATAAAGGAGAACGTCTGCCAATGGCATCCGACCATGGTCCATAAACTAACTGTGATATACTAAACCCCGCCATAAAGATGGCAATGGTAAACTGAATCCAGTTAATATCTACAGAAAGACTTTTAGCCATACTTGGCAATGAAGGTAAATACAAATCTGAGGTCACTTGTCCCAATGAAGAGATCAAAAGAATAATAGCCAGCAAAGCAATATTATGATTAATTGCATTTTTTTTCATTCCATTATTCATTGTACCATTCCTTTATTAACACCACTAACGCTATGTCATCTGTTTGATGTAAATCTTACCCCATGCGAGTCCTAATACAGCAGCAGTGAGCGAACCAAGCAATACACCCAGCTTTGCTGCATTTAGCAAGCTCTCATCGGCAAAAGCCAACATTGCAATGAAAATAGACATAGTAAATCCGATACCAGCAAGAAGACCTACCAACGCGATGCCCTTCCAATTTACATCAGGCGACAATTGACACCATCTCATCTTCACAGAAACCCAGCTCATACCTATGATCCCGAGAGGCTTTCCAATCACCAAGGCTATAACAACACCAATGATAATTCGTAGCTCATTTTCAGCAGCGAAAGTGCCACTACTCATGCTCACCCCAGCATTGGCTAACGCAAATAACGGCATTACCCCATAAGCAACCCATGGGTGTAAAGCCTTTTGTACCCGCACAACCGGCGGTAACAATTCCCTCTGGGCAAGCTGGAGCTTTCGAAGAGAATGCGCCAACTTATGTTCGTCTTCCATTTTTATATCTTGACCGGTGAGTTCGTTAGCAATTCGAGACAATATATCTAGTGGACGCTCAGACATACGTACCGACACCACCGGTGTCATTAAACCCAGCACAACTCCTGCCAAAGTAGGGTGAGCACCTGTCATTAACATTCCAATCCAGATAATTGCTCCCGGGATAATATAACCAAATGCCGAACCAATACCGATGCGCTGAAAGCCCAGAACCAACATGATGCCTAAACCTGCAATCAGGAAGCCTGCATAATTAAGACCGCCAGAATAGAACAATGCAATAATAAGAACAGCAATGATGTCGTCAATGATAGCCAGAGTCAGCAAGAATATGCGAATATTTCCAGGAATAGAGCGTCCCAGTAATGCAAGCACACCGACTGCAAATGCAATATCAGTAGCTGTCGGTATAGCCCAACCATTTTGCTGAATTGGTTGAGAATTGAATCCGAGAAAAATTAATGCAGGTACAACAGCACCACCCAATGCAGCAATCATTGGAAGCATCGCTTGTCTGATATTATTTAACGAGCCTTCGTGAATTTCGCGACGAATTTCCATTCCAACCACGAGAAAGAAAAAAGTCATCAGAGCATCATTGATCCAAAAATGTAGAGACCGAGAAAACTCAAACGTTCCTAGTCCGATAGAAAAAGGGGCGTGCCAAACATTCTGATAACTATCAGCCAAGGGAGAATTAACCCATATCAATGCTATCGCTGCCGCCATGAGTAGGACAATACCGCTTACAGCCTCGATATGTAGAAAACGCTCAATTGAAGCAAAAGCTCGTTCTGCCAAAGCCTGAGCCCGCGGTAAATCACGCTTAGTAGAATGTCTTTTCACGATTATAAACCTCAGTGAATCCTTAGAATGATTAATACATAATTTTAGTGTTAGGAATGTATGGCAATAATCACCAATTATAGTTTTCCAATGTTTATACTATCAAACTTGACTTGATAAACACACCTATTGGTAAGGCAAATAATTTAATGCCATTTTGAGAGAACGGTAAGATTTCTTTACCAGAATAGAAAATGACACCATATTGAAATTTTGCAGGATTAAACTCTGCTAACTTTATTAATCCTTTAAAGTCGTGCATATTTAAAGTTGCAGATGCTTTGATTTCAACGCCAATGATCTTATGATTATCCCTCTCTAAGACGATATCCACTTCATTTTGATATTTATCTCGAAAATGTAATAATTCTACCTTCTCTTCTGACCAACTGTTTTGCTTGAGTAATTCCATATAGATTAAATTTTCTAAAAGCCCACCATAGTGAGGACTATTAAGTAATTGCTCTTCATTTTTTATACCTAAAAGGCTACAGGCAAGCCCGGTGTCTATTGTTTGGAGCTTAGGCATTGTAATTGCTTGTCGTTTTGCTTTATTTTTTAAGTAAGCAGGGACTCTTTTAATAATAAACATCAATTCTAAAACTTCGATATATGCTTTGACTAGTTTATCATCTTCACCTAAGTTATTTGAAATATTTGAATATTTAAGCAGATTTCCCGAGATTCCAGCCAAATAAGGAATAAGCGCTTCAAGTTTAGAACGATAGTTACCTTTAGCATGATATAGCGTCTCGAAATCTTTAAAAAGACGGCCTTCTATATAAGATTTGTACCATATTTGTTTTGCCCTTGGACTTTTATCTTGAATCTCTGGATATCCACCTGCGAGAATTAAATTGGCTAAGTCAGTGCGAGTAAGCAACGTAAGGTTGTTTGAATTAAAATGTTCATTACATAGTAGATCGATAATATTATAATCAACTTCATATTTTTCTGATAATGACAGTGGATAGAGTTCTAATCTTGCCATATGTCCAGGTAAGGCCTCCTGTGTTTTACCTGAGCGAAAAATATCTGCTGATCCGGTTAAAAGGAACTTTCCTTTCACATTCGATGGCAGGTTATCTGATGCGTGTTTTATGGCTGGTATTAATTCAGGTATATATTGAAACTCATCCAAAACGACTTTTTTATCATGAAAGGAATTTATAAAACCAATGGGATCGTTTTGAGCTGATTGAAGAATGGTTTGATTATCAAAAGAAATATATTCAAACTCCCCATTTTGAGCAATTATTTTTGTTAAAGTCGTTTTTCCAGCCTGTCGTGGGCCGGTTAAATAAACAATTCTGAATTCAGCTAGTAGCTCAGTAATAATGGGAGTTAATTTTCTTTCAAACATAGGGATTCATATATATAACATAGTTTCAATATATAACATTTCTTGATAAATAGCCAAGAATAACCCGAGAAATCCAATAGTAAAACCCGAATTATCCAATACAATAACCCGAAAAATCCACAGTGATATTCCGAATAATCCATATGAGATTCAAATGAGGAGTTGGTTCCTCGGGTTGGTGAGGTAGTTTTTGGTTGAGGAGGGAGAGATATTCAGGTGATAAGAAAATCAAAAGGGGAGAGTCGTCGGATAAGCACCGGCTGGTAACATCCGGCGCTTATCCGACGATTTTATTCATTGAGTTTTCTCCAATATCAATCGATCCTGAGCCCTTTGATTTCAATCTGTGTATCAGTGCAAGAATAAAATGCCTGCTCATTTAACTGTTCCGCTTCCTCACGGTCGCGGCTCGGTTTTCGTGCTTTCGAATTTACTTTTTCGTGTAGCAGAAAACCGAGCCGCGACTGTTAAGGAGCGGAATTTTTGTTGAGGCACGGAGCCTGGTATAGCATTAGTGTAGATACCTAAGGGACAACCGCCTGGCGTATACTAAGATGTGATCGAGGGACAGGTAATTGAAAAAGGGTCTTGATATTTGGGGAAAATTTTTAAATAGAGATCATGGTGGCCAGAGACGGAATCGAACCGCCGACACGAGGATTTTCAATCCTAATTAATATGTTTTTAATACCTCTTATTTAATCTTAAATCTCTTTAATATCCCTTTTAAATCAAGTATATTAGCCATCATTCAGATTTTTATATTTTTATTAAGTTTTAAATAATCTGTCTACATGGTGTCTACATGGGATTTGAGAGGATATATTTATGGAAAGTAATAAAGCAATCAAACTGACCAAATCGTTCATCGATAAAATCAAACTATTTGAAGGAAAAGATCAGGTATTTTATCGAGATGAACAATTAAAAGGATTTGCGCTTCGAGTCACGTCCAATGGTATTAAAAGCTTTGTGGTTGAAACTCGAATTGCCGGTAAAGTAAAGCGGGTAACTCTGGGTAAGTACGGCCAAATCACCGCTGAAGAAGCTCGGAAACAGGCCAAGCACTTATTAGGTAAAATAGCCAGGGGTGATAATCCAATTGCGGAAAAGAAAGCGAATAAGATAAAGCACTTGACCTTAAAAGAGGTATTTAATGATTATCTAAAAGCACGCAAGGATTTGAAGGCTCTTACTATTAAAGACTATCAAGGCATTTTGAGGCAGGTGATGCTAGATTGGCTTGATAAACCCTTAATTAATATAACCAGAGAAATGATTGCCAAGCGCCATGTACAATATGGGCAGACAAACAGTAAGGCGCGTGCCAATTATGCCATGCGTGTACTAAGAGCAGTTTTTAATTTTGCTGTTCATGAATATCAATTGGAGGATGGCCAGCCAATTATCGCAGTTAATCCAGTGGAATATTTATCTCATACTCGAAGCTGGTATCGCGTGGATCGCAAAAATACTATGATTAAAAGCCACCAGCTTGCTGTATGGTGTGAAGGTTTAGAGCGGTTGGGTACACAAGAGGATTACCCTCAGGCAATGATGTGGAAAGATTATTTCCTCTTAATTTTATTTACGGGTTTACGACGAATGGAAGCAGCCTCATTATGTTGGGCTGATATTGATTTTAAGGCAAAAACATTCACTATTCAAAATACTAAAAACAGGGAAATACATACCTTGCCTATGACCAACTTTCTATTTGAGTTATTTCAAAGAAGAAAGCAATTTAGAATTAATGAATTTGTTTTTCCAGCACCGAGCAAAACAGGCCATTTAATGGAACCCAGAAAAGCAATGCTTAGGGTAGCTGAGTTATCTGGTGTATCATTTACGGTGCACGACTTAAGACGCACTTTTGCTACAACAGCTGAAAGTCTGGATTTACCTGCTTACGCCTTAAAGCGTTTGTTAAATCATAAAATGAACCATGATGTAACGGCTGGTTATATAATGCGAGATGTGGAGCGATTAAGGAAACCATTGCAACGTATTTCAGATTTTTTGCTAGAACAAATGCAGATTAAAGACGCGGCATTAATGGATTATTTTTAAATTAGGAAAAATGAAAATGAAAACTTTGCGTATTTTTATCAGCAGCGTACAAAAAGAACTTGCTGATGATCGGATGGCTCTTCGCAATTGGTTAATTAGCGATCCATTAATGCGGCGTTTTTTTGAACCTTTCCTATTTGAAGAACTGCCCGCCATTGATCGTGATAGCCGTGAAATTTATTTGAGCGAAATTGCCAAAAGCGATCTTTATATAGGATTATTTGGTAATGATTATGGTCACGAAGATCAAGACGGTTTTTCACCGACTGAATATGAATTTAATGAAGCGACAAAACATCGAAAAAATAGACTGATTTTTATCAAAGGATCAGATGATCAAAAGCGGCATCCAAAGATGCAAGCATTAGTCCTGCGAGCTGGGAATGAATTAGTTCGCCGCCGGTATAACGCTATACCTGAATTGATCAGCAATGTTTATACTGCTTTAGTGCAATATTTGGAAGATCAGGAACTCATTCGTAATGGACCATTTGATGCTGCCCCATGCCGTAATGCCTCCGTAGATGATCTTGATAAAGATAAAATGACTGCTTTTATACGCCACGCTCGTCAAGCACGTGGATTTCCTTTATTGGAAGGTGCAACACCTATTGAATTGTTGACTCATTTGAATTTATTAGATGATAAAAGACCAACCCATGCAGCAGTTTTGCTATTCGGAAAACAACCACAACGATTCTTAATCTCTTCAGAAATTAAATGTGCTCATTATCATGGAATAGAGGTTGCAAAACCAATACCCTCTTATCAGGTCTATAAAGGCACGGTGTTTGATTTGGTTGATCAAGCAGTGGATTTTGTCTTATCCAAAATTAATTTATGGGTTGGTACAAGAGAATCAGAGACGCAAGTGCCTGTGAAATATGAAATTCCGCGTGAAGTTGTCGTTGAAGCTATTGTCAATGCGGTAGCTCATCGTGATTATACCAGCAATGGCAGCGTGCAAGTCATGCTGTTTGCTGACAGGCTCGAAATATGGAATCCTGGAACATTACCTCCTTCACTCACACTTGAGAAGCTTCGTCACTCACATGGTTCAGTTCCTCATAACCCATTGTTGGCAGAACCCCTGTATTTAACTAAATACATCGAACGTATGGGAACAGGTACTGGCGACATGATTCGTCGATGTCGAGAAGTCGGGTTGCCTGAACCTCAATTTTCTATATCTGATGGATTTTTAACAACGCTTTGGCGCAAGAAGAAAACAGTAAATGTCCAAATCACCGGGGAAGTCACCGGGGAAGTCACCGGGGAAGTCACCGGGGAAGTTGAACGCGCCATATTGGTAATCAATGGGAAGATGAAACGCATAGAAATCCAAGAAGCGCTAGGATTACGTCATGAAGATCACTTTCGACATGCCTACTTAATCCCAGCTTTAGAAGCGAGCTTGATTGCTATGACAATTCCGGATAAACCTAAGAGTAGTCAACAAAAGTATTACCTCACAGAGAAAGGGCTTGCGCTTAAAGCTGAATTATTAAAAAGAAATCAATCTTAACAAAGTGATACAAAATCTGATGGGACATTTGGGACAAGTGGGACAACTTTATAAACACAGGGTTTTAGGTGTCCCAATATCTAATTTTTCAATTGGGACACATGGGACAAATCCTGTCATAAAAATTTTTTCAGTATCATTTAATTTCATTTAATATCAATCAGATCTCAAGCCCTGAAAGCGCTTGACACCCTTTTAAATTACACGCAATACTTCTCACGAGCTCTACGCTTTTACAGGTTAACGGTACTGTAACAGCAAAGGAAAAATGAAATATCACGACTTTATCCCTAACACAGGGAACCGGCCGGACAGTCAACTGGTATTCATCGCGCAGGACGCAAACCGTCGGCATTAAGCTGAATGAATAATCATTTGATGAGGTTCCATATGAATAAAAAAATATCACGTTTACAACTACTCAATGAGTTTGAGTCTGCACCCAATTCTGCCTTGTTTAATCAACAGACTTTGGCGGCTGTTTTGGATTGCTCTACCCAGCTTTTGGAACGTAATCGCTGGGAAGGCAAAGGCGTGCCCTATCTAAAAATAGGTCGTAAAGTGTTGTATCGCAAAAATGATGTGTTGTCTTTTCTGCAACAACAGAAAATCTATCGCTCTACCTGTGACGAAGGACAAGTACTTTCAGTAGTCAATCAATAAACAGATAGATTTCTATCCTCCTGAACGTTGTTGGAGAAAAAGTGATGCAGCAAAAACAAATTATTACGTTAAATAAAACAGAGCCTGTTATGTGTGAATACGCTGGTGGTTGTTTTAAATTAAATGAACAGGGCGTGTCTTTTATTGGAAAAGACAAGGATGGCAATTCCATGGCACCACGCTGGATTTGTTCCCCTTTACAGGTAGTGGCGAAAACGCGTGATGCTAAAAGTGGCGAGTGGGGTCGATTACTTGAATGGCAAGATGATGACGGAATTATACATCAATGGGCAATGCCCTTGGCTTTGCTTCAAGGGGATGCTTCAGAAGTAAGACGGGAATTGGCTAGTCTTGGGTTGAGTATATCTCCTAACAAACTTGCCCGTGATTTACTAGCCACTTATTTGCAGGTCTTTCCAGTAGAAAATCGAGCACGTTGTGTCGATAAACTTGGTTGGCATGAAAACCTCTTTGTTACGGCTTCACAAACCATTGGCCATTCCTCAGAGAAAATCGTTTTTCAAAATAGCCACGCTGTTGAGTCTGCTATGTCGGTATCAGGTACGGTAAACGACTGGCGAGAATCAATAGGTCAACTCGCTGCTGGAAATTCCCGTTTAGTTTTTGCTATCGCAACTGCTTTTGCGCCAGCATTGGCAAAGATTGCTGGGGAGGATTCAGGGGGATTTCATTTCAGAGGTGCTTCCTCAAGTGGTAAAAGTACAGCCTTGAAAGTAGCGGCTTCCGTTTGGGGTAATCCACAGTCCTATTGCCGATTATGGCGCAGTACCACGAATGGTCTTGAAGGCTTGGCTGCTTTACATAATGATGGTTTATTAATTCTGGATGAATTAAGTCAGCTAGAACCCAAAGAAGCGGGAGACGCTGCTTATTTGTTGGCTAATGGTCAAGGAAAAACCCGAGCATCTCGACATGGAACAGTTAAACCATCTTCGCGCTGGTCATTATTCTTTTTGTCTGCTGGAGAAGAATCTTTAGTCTCTCTGATGGCCAGAGCCGGACAGAAAACCAATGCTGGTCAGGAGATTCGATTGGCTGATATTGAGGCCGATGCGGGCTTAAACATGGGGATATTTGAAACAACTCATAATCAGCTTAGCCCTGCAACCATGGCCTTATCTTTAAAAGAATACGCCAGTAAATATTATGGTGCTGTAGGCATGGCTTGGTTGCAAAAAGTAGTGGCAAACCAACAAACTATTGCCACGAACATTGCTGATACATTACAAGCCTTTGTGAGTAGTGTTGTCTTGCCAGATTCAACGGGACAAATTATTCGGGTAGCACGTCGGTTTGCCTTGGTTGCAGTTGCTGGTGAATTAGCTACTGAGTATGGATTGACGGGATGGAAGGACGGTGAATCTATTCGCGCTGGTTATCAGTGCTACCAAGCATGGCTGGATCATTTTGGTGCAGAAGGTAATAGAGAAGACAGGACAATATTAGCGCAAGTTCGATCCTTTTTTGAGTCTCATGGTGCCAGCCGATTTGATAACATCAAAACACCAAATAATGAAAGGTTGCAAAATCGTGCAGGATTTTATTACACCGATGATGCAGGGTTTCGGGTATATATGGTATTAACCGAAGTATTCAAAAAAGAATTATGTCAGGGATTTGAATCTCGCACGGTTGCTCGAGTTTTAATTAATGAGGGCTGGTTAAAGCCAGCAGCAGATGGATTACCTACTCATAAACCACGCATCAGGGGAGTGGGAACACCGAGAGTTTATATGTTTACTGATAAAATCTGGAGTGGTGAATAGGAAAGTAGAATTTGTCCCATAATTTTTAAGTTGTGGGACATAATGGGACCACTACAAGCCAGTATTTATGGGCTGTCCCGCATGTCCCAATTGTCCCCGTTAATTTTTGAGATATAACCACAGCGTATTCCTTGATTTAATTCCCATCTCATCACGTAACAGCAAACAAGTCTTGTAATTTTCATATTCAGGCAATAGGAAAGCGTACATTTGCTTTGCATACAAATAACGCCAACTTTTGGTAGTAGATAAACGGTGCGGTGTTAAGGCACTACGCCATATAATGCGCAGCGCTTCGTAAGATTTTATTTGCAAAAGATTACCGTGGCCCTGCACGAGCCAATTAAAAAGATGGAGCACTGCTTTCTGGTTTTCAGTTCTAATTGGTATGGCACGGTCGGTAGAATTAAAAGCAATATCACGAGTTATCCAAAGATCGGCTTCTCTAACCTGGATATTTGGCTTAATCAGGATGGACTCCTTGAAAGTAAGTCCAAACTCAGTTTGTAACCCCATAATCACTCTGGCTACTGGATCAGTAAAAGACTTCCAGATATCGGGAGAAATTATTTTTTTCCTCCTGTTTCTGGCTTTCGGCCTTTCTAACTCAAGTGATTGATTATCTATATTGGCAATGGAACAATCACTCATCTGTAAAAACCGGCGAATAATGGTCATATAACGCATGATAGTAACTGGATTGATATCCTGTTTTTTCCAATAACGCACGAGTTTGTGTATTTGCTCAGACTGCAATGCCTGCCACGATGGCGGCACTTGTCGAATAACAAATAAATCATCAATCATTTTATGAATGACATAGGCACGGTGTTTCCGGTACAGGTATTTACCTTGCCTATCCTGTTTGATTTGTCGATTAGCGAATTGTCTCAAGGATTGTGTACGCATCTTTCCATCCGCAAAAGTTATTAATAAAAGAATTTGCCCTGTGTAGTGTTTAGTGTTGGTCGAGCGGTTCACTCTCTGTTGAAACCCGGCAAAAGCTGTAAAGCTCGAAGAAGGGGGCAAATCAATCGTTATAAGGCAAACGATATAGCCAGTACTGCTATAGTTTTTCTGGTGAGTTTTTCTCCTTAATAAAATAAAGTAAATGAAAGTGATAAAGCGGGGCTTTATCTCTAATCCATGGTCAAACGAAATGACTTAGAGTTCCGAAGAACTCCCCTTACCGAACGGTAAAGGTTCCTGAAGGGTTTCCCGACTATACGTCCAGCCACAAGGTTAGGGAATGAGAGTGGCTTAGCATAAGACGCCTAAGCGTTTCATCGGATTTTCACCGACTCATCAGTCATGCTTCATTTAAAAAATAGCAAAGTGCAGATCTGGGAGCAATACCATTGCAGGAAATATTTTGTCCTATCTTATTTGGTGCGTCAGGACA
Source organism: Legionella shakespearei DSM 23087 (assembly GCF_000373765.1). Lineage (GTDB taxonomy): Bacteria > Pseudomonadota > Gammaproteobacteria > Legionellales > Legionellaceae > Legionella > Legionella shakespearei. The sequence continues at coordinate 66,465 of NZ_KB892381.1, forward strand.
AATGGTCTTTTAAGGCTTAGTGTTGGAGGGTTAGTAATGTCAGATATTCCTGCGTCACTGCTGGAAGCAGTGACACAGGGGAGTGGAATCTATATATCGAGGATACTGCTCCCATCTTTACATGGAGTTTGAATAAGAAACCATAACAACCCATTTCAGATATGCTCAATTAGTTTGATAAGAAATTTCCCCTTTCACTTTTTTGTGCTATCCATTAACTCCTGTTGATGGTTTAAAAAAGAACATATATTAGAAAGTTCTACTATAATGTATAAAAACCAATTTAAAAGGATTTTTATGAAAAAATTAATCTTTTTGTTGTTTTTATTATTGCCTATATTAGCTTTTTCATCTTATCGTTTTGATAAAATGCGTTGTCAAGGACAGCTTGTAGAGGCCGGAACTAGTATTGAAGAAGTTAAACAATTATGTGGAGAGCCGATTTTTGAAAAAACAGATGAAAATCCATTCAGAACATTTGTTTATATGACATATAAAGCTGAAGGTGCTTCTTCGCGGTATTATTTATTGTTTAGAAATGGATATCTAGAGGTATGTGGATTAAAGGGATATAACACTGGAGAAAATATTTGGGAAAATCCTTTAAATCAGAATTAACTGTCTACATTGAGTCTACATGCGATTTCAGATATTTGGGTAACCACCACGTAAGTTCTTGATTTACATGGTGGCCAGAGACGGAATCGAACCGCCGACACGAGGATTTTCAATCCTCTGCTCTACCGACTGAGCTATCTGGCCCCAATGGGTTGCTATTAAACTCCGAGAACGAGTTTGAGTCAAGAACTCTTTACATTTTTTTTGAAAATAATTTTTCCTGATAAGCGACAGCGATTTCTGCACCCAGAATGGCGTTGTTCTTTATTAATTCAATATTGGCAGCCAGGCTTCTTCCTGCAGTCAGTTCAGCAATGCGTTTTAATAAAAAGGGTGTTAATGCCTGGCCTTTTATTTCTTCTGCTTCCCTATGGGCTTGCTGAATGAAGGGCATGATTTCATCATCGGAAATTTCTGCTTCAGAGGGGATGGGGTTAGCAATGACGATGCCATTGTCCATTTTGAGGGTTCGTTGAAACATCATTAGCTTTGCTATTTCTTTGGGAGTATTTAAACGGTGAAGCATTGGGATGCCACTGGAGCGGCTGTAGAATGCTGGAAATTCATCGGTTGCATAGCCAATTACCGCCACGCCATGGGTTTCGAGCATTTCCAGTGTTTTAGGTAAATCAAGAATGGATTTCGCACCGGAACAGACAACGGTTACTGGTGTATTGGCCAGCTCAATCAGATCTGCCGAAATATCAAAGCTGCTTCCTACTTCCTGATGAACGCCGCCGATACCGCCGGTAACGAATAAGGGTAAGCCAGCCATGTGGGCACAAAACATAGTTGCCGCGACTGTAGTACTGGCGGTCATGCGTCTGCTTAATACAAAGGCAATATCTCTGCGTGATGCTTTCATTACTTCTGTATGTTCTGCAAGATGTTCCATGGTTTTCTGCGTCAGACCAATGTGAATTTTACCCTGATAAAGGGCTATAGTCGCGGGAACTGCACCTTGTTCGCGGATAATGTCTTCAACCTTTAATGCGGTGGTCAGGTTATCAGGGTAGGGCATGCCATGCGAAATAATGGTGGATTCAAGGGCGACTATAGGTTTGCGGCTCTCCATTGCTTCCAAAACTTCATCATTAATTTGCAATAATTCATGGAACATAGTGTTATCCTTTAGATTGATTCAGTGTCCAAATACTGCTGCAGCTTGCTTCGCACTTCTTATGGCCGCGGCTCGGATCTCGTAGCCTGTATTAGCGGAGCGTAATACAGGATCGAAGTGGCAATTTCCCGTATTACGCTTCGCTAATACGGGCTACGAATTTGTGCACTTATTCTTTAGCGGTGAAACCTGCGGGTTTTGCAGAGCCTTCACCGAAAAAATATTTTTGCATTTCTTCTTTTAAGAAATCGCGGGATTTTGCTTCAATCAGATTTAGACGGTATTCATTAATCAACATGGTTTGATGAGATAACCACATATTCCAGGCCTGTTTTGACACTTCATTAAAAATTTTCTCACCCAAGGCTCCTGGAAAGGGTGGTTTTTGCATGCCTTCTGCTTCCTGTTGTAGTTTGCAACAAAATACGGTTCTGCTCATCTGGTACCTCATCTACTTTCAAAAAAGCACATTATGCGCCAATCCGGGTACTACTCCAAGCACTCTGCTGCATTAATCGGAGCGATTTTTTACCTGTGCCTGCAAAATATGCTGAGAGAGCAGCTGTTCCTGTTCATTCGTCAGTTCATTAAAGGAAACGGCCGTACGATAATGGGTTTCACTGATGTACTGGCTATACACTACCACCGCATCCACAATAATGGGAACCATTTTGGGTTTGGTATAGATAACAATTTTCAGATTGGTCTTTTCTTTAATGAGTTCAGGAGTTTTAAAGGCCATACCCCCAAGGCTTATATTAACCTTGCGCATCTGGATTTTTCCAGACATCAGCATCTGACGCGACAGATAATCGATTTTTGCATTAAGCAAATTCAGATAATGAGCCAGTGCTGGTTCTTTTATTCCAATGGCTTGAGTCAGTTCGGAAAGTTCGTAGTCAATATTTTGAAAATATTGCGCCGCTTCCATATATTTTTGACCATTTTCACCAAGAAGCTGATTTGTTATAGACAAATCAGAACAAAATTCTCCTGGCGCAAGAATCCGATAATCAAAATAGAGATGATCATCGATACGAAAATGTTGACGCCTTTCATGTACTGGCATATTCGCTCCATGAGTCCTTTGCAGGACCTGTTGACTCTGATATTAAATCTTAACGGCAATTTGTTCATTAACTTTATCATCAACTGCTGCAACTGGCGATGTTGATGGGCTTACTGTAATTGCTCGGGAAATCAGTAAATCATGTTCGACCTGTAAATCTGCCTCCAGAGCAGCAATAGGGTCAATTCGGGCTAATCTGTCATCAGGCATGACAGGGCCTCCTAACTGAACGATGAGTGGCGCAACAGGTAATTTCAAATGAGCCATAACTCTTTGTGCATCCTGGGACAGAGCCAGACTTTCCCTTTGGGCGGTACTGTGATTGGTCGCCAGTGCTTCTTTTTGAATGCAGGATGCCAAAAAACCAGTGAACTGAGCATCAGTCAGTTTATTATGAGTAATGGCTTCACGGACGACTTCATTAAATTCAGAAACTCTGTCCAGCTTTAACGCGGCTGCAAAGGCCTGATTTAAATTGGCCGGGATGAGTGCCGGATTCATCAATGCCTGCAATCTTTGTTGCTCATCAAAATGAAATTTTTTCAAAACATGCAGACCAAAACCTTTATCTTTTGCTGTCTGGATGAATGCTTTAAGATCCGCTTCTGTTTTAACAAGACATGCCATTTTATCAGGGGTACTCTTGGCTCTGTTATTCATCACCGCCTGATAGTCTGCTATGGCACTGATGATACGTGTTCTGTGCCCATCCGTGTAAGCATCTTTGATTTGTGCCAAATCTGCGGCATCCAGATAATGGGCATTGGCATTCAGGTTTACGGTATGTTCCGGATGCAACATCCCCTCACTGAGGGCATTAAGATGCGCTTTACTGACGGTAATTACTTTGGGCGAGGTCAGGGTTAACGAGTCGCCACCGCCTTGTCGTTTAATAAAGGCAAGCATTTCAGGGGATACTTTATTTTTGAATGTGATTTCCACACTGCCGTTATTTAAATCAGTGACCGATTGGGCGGGATTATCTTGCCGGGTCGTCCAGGGATTTTTGTAAGGACGTCCGTCATCACTAAATAAAACAGGGTTATGCAGTAGTTTTTCAAGGATTAATACTTGCCTTACTTCGTTGGCGCTTACTGCCCCTGTTACTTTGGGTAAGATTTCGTCAATTTTTTTAATACGCGCCTGAATTTTACTCTTAAGTGTTTCTGCATCTTTCTCAAGAATTTGCACGTCTTTTAATTCCGCATTTAACTGGTCTCGAACTTCTTTAGTGATTTGCCCTTTAAGCTGCTGTTTAATTACTTCGCCCCTGTTGTGGTGCTGCCATGCAACATGACTGAGGTATTGCAGGATTTTACCGCTGTCCTCTTTTAATTGCATGAGACTGGCGTATTTTGTCGTCATGGGTGAATCTTCAATAAGTGTTCTGTTGCGACCTTTTCCGTGACGCAAATGTTTCACAAAAAATTGGTCTGGTTGCAGGCTTAAACGCGAGTCAAGGGCAAATTTATCGCTATCCATGATGACCTGATCAAAAATAAATAGAGACTTACAGTTCTGTAAGGCTTTATTTTGACAATATCCGCCTACAGCATCCGTATCGCTGCTCAAATAAAGCAGGCCAAGTGCTGTGCCAAAGTCATCAACAAAGCGATCTGCCTGTATTCCATCTCCCACAGGATTAATCGTCGAATAATGGGTGTAAGTCTGGCCACTAAAGCCCAAACCTGCAGTAAAAGTCTTGCCTGTAGCAAAATCGCTTAACAGGCGTATGTCATCAAAAGGAACAAACAAAGCCGGGTGTCCGTTATAAGATATGGAAGTGGAGGCTGTAGTATTAAGTCCCAGCATTCGGGAAATATTGAGAGCCAGCGCTTCATGCTGGACTTCCTTAATCTCACCATGTTTCGGCAGTTTAATGATTGCCTCAGTGTTTAATTTGTATTGTCCTCTTTCCGTGTCATAGAGATCTACGGTGAGGTTATTGCGAGCGCAGAGCTGCCCCAATTGGGTTTTTACTTTTGCCAAACCGATTAAGGATACTTTTTCCGTCACCCCGCCTGCCGCTTCTGCCAGAGTACAGAAGGTGAGGGGGGCGCCGTTATCCTGAGGGATAGTGATGCGTTCCAACTGATTTACTTTGTTTAAATCGAGCAATATATTCAATTGCTTTTGCAAGGCAGCTTTTTGCACGGTGCCGTCTTGTAAGGGTTTCATTTGCTGATTTAAAGTAGCAATTCGGGTTTTTACCTGTTCTGTATTCGCAGGATCAAACGCAGTAGCTTGTGGAAATGTCTGGGTAAGTGCATATAATTTGGCACGACTGCCCTGTATTTTTTGATCCAGATCGGCATCGGCCACTGCGGGTTTGCTGGTAGGGCGTGCATAATAATTATCTTTGGGCAAGGCATTGATGTCACGCGCATTGCGCCAGTATTGTAAACCAAAATCGGCACTGCGCAGACTGATTTTAGTAAGGGCAGGGGGAGAGCCGGCAGTAAATGTGCTGGCATAGTTGAGTATGTCCGTAAATTGTTCCCACTGTCCCTGATTGGCTTCAAAAGTGGCCAAATCAAATAAGCCACGGTTATTGCCATCAATGTAATCAAGAAGCCCGTCCAGGGCTGCGTAAGGCGCCAGAGCATCATCACCCAGATTGACTGCTTCGGGATTTGCACTTTTTTCCTTTATATAGCGCTTGATAATTCGTTTTTTTTGTTCTGCGTCCACTCGCCATTTCCTTATAGGATCAACTAGACTTACCTATAACTATAGACAGTGTTTGACCTATTGAGAAAAAAATGACGCAATTTTTTTTGGAGAAATCAATGCAGGAAAAGCTGACGGAATATAAAACAGTGGCCACTTTTTTGGATGACGCTAATTTTTCTGAAGTGATAAAGCATATGAGGGCGTGGAATTCTGAGCAGCTTGCCGAGTTTCAATTGCACTACCCGCACGCTATAGATCACTTGAAAGAACCTGAGTTTGATGATTTTTGGGAAGCGTGGCGAGACAAGCTGCGTATACCCGGTAGCCCGGATTTTCGTTTTATGGCTCAGCCGGGCATCAAAGATGTTGAGCTGGTGATTGGTTATGTATCATTTCTTCTGGACTTGGAAGCAAAGGATGCGAAGGGAGGTTATCCGTCTATATACAGCGTGCGTCGTCAATTGCATCAGATTTATACTGAATTGAACCATGCTACGGAAGAGGATTTGCAGCGTACAGCCGGTTTTTTATACAACCTGGAAGCCTTTGCCAAATTGCAACAATGCCCGGGATATTTGGCCTTGGCGAATGGATACATGCAATTGGCTTTGCGTTATCAGCAAATGAGGCTTGAGGAACAGAGTGCCGCGGCTTTTCAGCTGTGTTGGAAGTTTCTTCATTTGGCAGCACTTTCCGAACCGCATTCACAGGAAGCAATAAATAATGCTTATTTTGGCAGGGGGTTGAGCTTAAGTAATCCATTTCGATTGCAGTCTGTAATTGAGATGAAGAGCTATTGCCGCAAGGCGGCAGATGAGTTATTACCTTTGGATGCTCAAACCAGCGCAGAAAAGGCAGCGGTTATAATGTACCGGCACAGTAACAAGCTTAGGGATTTGGCAGAGGATGTGCGTCCTTCGTTGGGAATGTAGCGCGATTCACGTCGGTGAATCTGGGAATGGCACAGTTTTGTAGTCCGTATTAGGCGAAGCCGTAATACGGGAATGAGTTGATTGCCACTTCGCTCCCGTATTACGGCTGG
>NZ_KB892381.1:73810-84771 GCF_000373765.1 Legionella shakespearei DSM 23087
CCCGTATTACGGCTGGCGCCTAATACGGGCTACAAATTGGCACCATGCCACATTCAGGAGATCCTTCGCGCAAAAAGACGCGCTCAGGACGACGTAGAGCGGCTAATAATGCCTTAAGGTGCCGGAGATGCTAGCTCCGAGTTTGGCTCACCACCTGGCGGCTGCCAGTTCACATCGGCCAACGCACCTCTCTTAAATTGGTTTCCACGACGATTGCTCCAATCGCCTCTGAACAGTGCTGTTCTGACACTGTCTACCTTTTGTAATTCCGGTTTCAGTTTTACAGGAACAGCACTTGGTTTCGGTGTTGCAAAAAAGCTATGTCTTTTTAACGCTTCTGGATAACCGTTCTCTTTTTCTGCATCTTCATTGACAACAATCGTTCCCGATTCAAGCGGTCCAGTATCTGCTAAAGACGCAACCGGGCTATCCTTTACTACAACACTTGCTGCGTCCAGATCTCCTGCATTTTCAAGCAATGAAGCAGGTTCTTCCTGATCTTTTATAACAATAGTACTTATTACAATAGTACCTGAATCCAGTTTGACACTATCAGCCAAAGTAGGGCCAGTGTCTTCACTGCCTGATTCCGCAGGGCTTGTATCAGATGATGTTTTACTTTCTGATTCTTCTTCGAGAATTTGAACCACATGATCATATATGAAATCTTTAAAATGAAGGCTTTCCGCTTCACCAAGATAATTCAGTTCGTCAGCAGGAAGGAATTCAAGTTGTGGGAAGTGGGTTTGAAATTCGCTGCCTTTTAAATCGCGATCAATTTTGACCTTGGTATAATCTGTTACCGGATCAACGTCATAATAGCCGAACGTCACCCAATACAAGAGTTTTCTGTACCAGGGAGCCTCATTCCAATTAGCAACAGGTAAGGCTTGTTCAATTTCTTTTGAGCAGTCATGAAAATACTCTTTTGAACATTGCAGGAAACATTTTTTAGCCAGTTTTTCCGCCACTCGGGTTAAACGGGTTTCTTTAGGATCACTGTCTGAAATCTTTTTAAAGATTATATTCGATCGGGCCAGAAGCTCATCATTACTGAAGTCATTTTCAAGCAGTGCTTTTATTTCATCCAGATCTTCCTGTAAACCCAAAGTAGAAGAGGGTAATACTCGTTCTACTTGTCGGTAGAAAGCTTCAGGTTCTCTTATATGATAAACCAACAGTTCCTGAAACTGGGCAATAGTCATCCGTTTTTCAGGTTCACTACGCGTTAATTCCTGAACCAATAAAGATAAATTGATAATTTGTCTTGGTGGTGATGTAAAATAAGATGCGGCACTGCGATCAGGATTTCTGAAATCATCAGGCAGTTCGTTCATTTGAGTCAAGACCAGGAACTCTTTTAGGGCAATACCTAATTGGAAGGCCATAAATTGTTCCATGTTAATGGTGGTTTTATAGGCATTCGAATTAAATGTCATTTGGGGAGAGATACATTTTAAATACTCTTCCGGCGCATAAAGCGGGCTGCTGCGTATGTCTTTGGCTTTGGGTGTTCCATTTTCAACAATTGTTTTTCTATCACTGACCCGTATTAAATTGTCATTAACCAGGAAGTTAGTCAGTTTTATATCAGGATGATAGGCTTTGGCTACTATAAGCTTGAGGCAGAAATCAGCGAGTTGGGTAAAATAAAAATTCGTCTGACTAGCAATATGCACGGGCTTTTTGTTTTGCAGTCTTCTGGCCACGTCCGCCAGATTCCCTTTATTAGCAAATTGGCTTAGTACTACAGGTTTGTATTCTACCGGCGATTCTTCACCTTTAAATTGCATCATGAATACAGCAAAGTCTTCAATAAAATATTTGGCGACAGGATAAGAATGAAGCTTCTGTTCCAGCCCCAGTTCTGGTCTGTCTTCCACTCGGAATACAAAGGGCTTTTCCCACCCTCCCATCTCGAATTTAAAATTGAAATTATTTACCTGATTACCAAGTTCCTCTGTTTTGTAGGCAACATGAATTTTAACCTGATCTTCGGCTTTGAGGGGTTCGGTTTGTTCCTTGCCTTTAATAGCCTCCAGTTTGACATGGACATTTTTTAAAATCAGAGAATGCTCTTCAACTAACTGCTTAATCCTGTTATCGGTGTGAACCAGTGCATCAAGTTTCAAATTGACGGCAATGTATTGATCACGGCAGGTCGCGAAAGCGCCTTCTTTTAAAAGAACATCTCTTTCTTGCAGTAAGGGATATTCTCTGTCATTAGCCGGAATTCCTTCAATGTCATAAGCGGGCTTGTCTTTAATTGTTGCAGCAATGGCTTGAGCAAACTGGATGCCTTTAAGAAAGAATGAAGCATTGGGATTGATATTATAAGTCTCTAAATGCTGTTGCCAGCTGCCTTCGCCACTTTCATTTATCCATGCATATAAATCTTCATTTAAAGCGGTATTGGCAAGCACGTAGTTGATCTTTTGCAGATAAAAGAGGCGCTGGACAGGATCGTCTTCTGGTGTTGTATTGTATTGATTAACAAGAGCCAGCAGATCTTTAAAACGTTGTGGTGGTAATTGCAATACCATTTTTTACTCCAGAAAAACTAATTAAATCAATTGATTAATAGGTAGCACTGATTTGTACAGCTAAAGTTCAAAAGGTTAATTCTATTACAAGATCCTTAACTGAACCTTAGCGAGGGATTAACCTGAATTTAGAATTTGTGTTATCTAATTAAATTTGATCAAAAATAACACAAAATGAATTGGCTTTCAAGTTACATTGTGGTCGTTATGTTTATTTTTAGATCATTTGTCTATTGATGAATGTCATTGTGCGGAGAGAATGATTAGACCAATGTGAACTTCGGATAAACATCGTCCCCCTGATCCACGTCGTCCTGAGCGCGTCTTTTTGCGCGAAGGATCTCCTGAAGGCAGGAATGGTGCCAGGCTCGTAGCCTGTATTAGCGAAGCGTAATACAGGATCGACGTGGCAGTTTCCCGTATTACGCTTCGCTAATACGGGCTACGGTTCTACCATTCCTCAAGGTCAGAGAATTCGTCCCGAACTCTAGCCTCAAAGGGGTGTTTTATGGTTTAATATCCCTTATTTTTCCTGATTATATTGAGGGTATACTATGACTTTTGTAGTTACAGAAAGCTGTATCAAATGTAAATTTACAGATTGCGTTGAAGTATGTCCCGTAGATTGCTTTTATGAAGGCCCCAATTTTCTGGTTATTCACCCCGATGAATGCATAGACTGTGCCCTTTGTGAACCAGAGTGCCCGGTTAATGCCATTGTTTCTGAAGATGATTTAACTCCTGATCAGCAGCAGTTTAAAGAGCTCAATGCGGAACTGTCCCAGAAATGGCCCAATATTACTGCCCTGAAAGAAGCCCCCGCAGATGCCAAGGACTGGGAAGATGTTAAAGACAAATTACAATACCTGCAAAAAGAGTGGACGAAATAACCTCGCTCGCTGAATCCTGTCGGCGAATTCTTAGTGACAAGGGGCGACTGTCTACCGCAATCCCCGGATTTATAGCCCGAGCACCCCAGTCTGATTTGGCTGTAGCCATTGCAGAGGCCATAGCCAACAAATCCACATTGGTTGCTGAAGCAGGTACGGGTACGGGAAAAACCTTTGCCTATCTGCTGCCCTGTTTATTAAGCGGTAAGAAAGCGCTTATATCCACTGCGACTAAAACCTTGCAAGATCAATTATTCCAAAAAGATTTACCCACGCTGGTCCGCGCTTTAGGCTTGTCTGCACGCATTCAGAATTTAAAAGGGCGTGCCAATTACATTTGCCAGCATCGGGTGGCTTTGCATGCGGAAGAGGGGCAGTTTCAAAGCCCGCAATGCGCTCATGAAGTCTTGCATGTCAGGGATAAATTGTCGCAAATGAAAGATGGTGAACGCTCTGAATTACCCGAAATCAGTGAAGATTCTCCGGTTTGGAGTTATGTGACGTCAACAACAGAGAATTGCCTGGGGGCGGAATGTCCTGAATATGAAACCTGTTTTCTCGTTAAAGCGCGCAAGCGGGCGTTGGATGCTGATATCGTGGTGATCAACCATCACCTGTTCTTTGCTGATTCACGTTTGAAACAGGATGGATTTGGTGAACTTTTGCCCGGTGTGGACGTGGTCATTTTTGATGAGGCACACCAGCTTGCAGAAATAGCCACCAATTTTAATGGCGAGCGCATAGGAACACGCCAGTTTACTGACTTATTGAATGACGTCATTAATGAGTGGCCAGTTCTGGATTTAGCCAATCAACCCCTGAAAGCCTTGAGCCACAAGGCAGACCAGTTGATGGATGAATTAGTCAGCTCATTGCCTGTCCGCGAAGAGCGTATGGGATGGGAGGATATCAGGCGTAATAAAGCATTCATACAAGCCTGGGATAACTGGCTGACCTTAAAAGATGAATTAATGGCCTGCCTGAGTGATGAGACCGTTGCTGAAGTACCTGGTTTATCGCGTTGCAAGGAACGCCTGGAAGACCTGGATAAAATCCTCTTGTCTTTTAATCAGGCCACAAAAGATAAGATTCGCTGGCTCGAACGCTTTAAACATACTCTGGTCTTTCACGCCACACCTTATGACGTTGCTGAACCCTTTAGCCAGTTGCTCAAGAGCCAGTCTTGTACTTATGTGTTTACTTCGGCAACTCTGACCATGGCTTCTTCCTTTGACTGTTTTTGTAAGCCTTTAGGATTAGAAAAGGCACAGACCCTGTTATTGCCAAGCCCCTTTGATTATCAGCAACAGGCATTACTTTATTTACCGCGCGGCATACCAGATCCCAAAGACTCCGCTTATTATACGGCTCTTTTACAAAGGGCTTTACCCGTTATTGAAGCCTGTGGCGGGCGTTGTTTTTTCCTCTTCACCAGTCATAAAGCCTTAAAACTTGTTGCACAAATGCTGAGCAATACTTTAAACTACCCGCTTTTGGTGCAGGGGGATGAAGCAAAGCCTATATTGCTGGAGCGATTCAGGCAATTAGGGAATGCTGTTTTATTAGGCACGGCAACCTTTTGGGAAGGGGTGGATGTAAAAGGGGAGGCGCTTTCCTGTGTTATCATCGATAAATTACCCTTTGCCAGTCCTGTTGATCCGGTGACGCGCGGCAGAATGGCTTATTTAAAAGACAGAGGGCTTTCCGGGTTTGATGAATTGTCTTTACCCAACGCAGTTATTGCTTTGAAGCAGGGAGTAGGGCGCCTGATTCGTGATGTCACGGATAAAGGAGTGTTGATGATTGCTGACCCGCGCTTGAGTGGACGAGAATATGGCCGGCATATACTGGCGAGTTTGCCGCAAATACCAAGGACTCGTGACGCGTCTAAAGTATTAAATTTTATTGAAGAGTTGGCTCTGGATTATGAAACTGTTAGCGATTGATACCTCAACCGAACGAGCAAGCGTTGCCTTGCTGGCGGGTGATGAACTGTCCTGTGAAGTGCTGGACAGCCAAAGAACTCATGCCCAATTATTATTGCCTATGATAGACCGGCAAATGGTTCATGCCGGCATTAAACTGAACCAGTTAGATGGTATTATTTTTGGTTGCGGGCCGGGCAGTTTTACTGGTTTGCGTATTGCCTGCAGCATGGCCAAAGGAATAGCCTTTGCCCATGATCTGGATTTAATTCCGGTAAGCAGCCTGGCTGCTATTGCCTGGTCTGTTCGTGAACAGAAAGAATGTGCCCATTCTTCTGTCTTGACCGTTCTGGACGCCCGCATGCAGGAAATGTACTGGAGTTATTTTCCCGCAGGTCAGTCAGAAGCTGTGGCTGCTGTTAATCCAGTGCAGGATATATCTTTGCCCGTGGACGAATCGGTTGTTCTTGCCGGCGTGGGGATTGATTTGTATTGGGATGGATTTTCAGAGAAGATAAAGTCACAAATCAGTACCAGGCTGGAGCAGTTTCCCAATGCCGGGGCAATGATTCGTTTAGTGCAAAACACCCATATAAAACCGGTTCCAGTAGCAGAAGCACAACCTGTATATGTGCGAAATCAGGTAACCCAAGGAGATGCGCGTGGATAGAAAATTATTGGATTTATTAGTTTGCCCTTTATGTAAGGGAAAGTTATTACTGAAAAAGAAGGAATTGATTTGCCGTTTTGACCGCTTGGCCTTCCCTGTTCGTGATGATATTCCTGTCATGCTGGAACATGAGGCACGCATTATTACTTTAGAAGAAAAAGAAAAATTATGAACACCAATTTTCATGTAGTGATTCCTGCACGTTATCAATCCACCCGTTTTCCGGGAAAATTGTTACAGGATTTGAATGGCCTGACTGTCCTTGAGCGTGTATATAGACAAGCGCTTCTGGCACAGCCGCAGACTGTGGTTATTGCAACTGATCATGAAGAAATTGCGCATCATGCCCGCTCCTTTGGCGCGGAGGTGGTCATGACCTTGCCTTCGCATCAATCAGGAACGGATCGCATTGCGGAAGTGGTCGCCAAAGGCAATTACGCGGCCGATGATGTTATAGTCAATGTTCAGGGGGATGAGCCCTTTATTGATCCACAGTTAATCCGTCAGGTGGCTAAAGGCCTGGCTATGAGTCATGCGCCTATGTCCACCCTATGCTGGCCTATTGCGAATCTGGAGATGTTGCATAATCCTAATGTGGTTAAGGTAGTACGAACCCGCGACAATCATGCCTTATATTTTTCACGAAGCGCCATCCCGGCGAACAGGGATGATAGCCAATCTTATGGCAATACCTTTCGTCATATAGGTTTGTACGCGTACAGAGCCGCCTTTTTACTTGATTTTGTCACCTGGCCAGTGTGTGAACTGGAACAATCCGAAGCGTTGGAGCAATTACGTGTTTTATGGTCAGGGCATGCGATTAAAGTAGATGTGGCTTGCGTTGAACCATTGCAAGACATTAACACCAAAGAAGATTTGCTCACAGCAAAGCAGCTTTTAGCGACGTCTGTTCTTTGAGTGGAGCATCTCAGCCTGAGTGGGCCTGGGTGTAGCCCGTATTAGGCGCCAGCCGTAATACGGGATCGAAGTGGCAAAGAGCTTCCCCGTATTACGGCTGGCGCCTAATACGGGCTACAGCCCTGAAGTTAACCCAAAGTTTATGTAGTAGCGTAGCCCGGTTGCTTGCAACCGGGATCGGTGAGGGCAAATATTGTGTAAAGTAGACTTTTATTTTACAATCGACTCCACTTATCGACCAACGCAAGATACATTAATGAGAACAATACGTGTTATCAACAATATTCTGACAGTACATTTTGAAAATGAATTGTCCTTCTTTTTAAGTTACGCCCCTCCGGTATTAACCCTCAGGAGGAATACCAACAACGAGGTTACTTTAGAGTTAGGGCCACTGGCTTCCGGATACTTTCAATTTGCTCCATTTCTTTCTGATATAGAAAAAGTCAGATTTTTACTCGGTCATATGAACAACGTACCTATAGGAACAAAAACGGACATGCATAAGGTGCTTGATACCTTTGCTTTAGGAGAAATCCAGGCCAATGTTGTCTTCATTTTTAATGATTCTGGTATCTTCGAAACTCCCGTGGGTGGAGATGAAAACAGCTACAGTTCAATCCTTCATAAATCGTAGCCCGGTTGCTTGCATTTAAGATGTTTGTGTAGCCCGGTCTGCTTGCAGCCGGGAATTGTGCCACTTCGATCCCGGCTGCAAGTAGACCGGGCTACGGCATTGTGCTACATCCAAAACTCTTCCCTCTCTCCCTCACAGATCCACGTCGTCCTGAGCGCGTCTTTTTGCGCGAAGGATCTCCATTCCACTGGCACTATGCCACTTTCAGGAGATCCTTCGCGCAAAAAGACGCGCTCAGGACGACGTGAATTGGGTAATAGCAAAGATGTGATTAAGAGACAGCTGCAAGCAGGCCGGATACCAATCGAAGTGAGGGGTAGCCCGGTTTGCTCGCAACCGGGATCGGTGCATGGAAATGCTTTCCTGGCTGAAAGCAGACCGGGCTACAGTCATTTTACTGCCTCGCCATCCGCATAAAAACAGCTTCCAGATGATCATCCAGCCTGGTCGTCAGCTCATCCTTGGCTGGGGCAAAAAACAGGGAATGGCAGGATGGGGGATTGTATTGTTGTAACGGTTGCAGAATCGTGTCCCTGACCCAACCAACAAACTGATTATTCCTTTTTTCCATAGCCACCAATAACTCATCACCCTCTGCTGCAATTTTGAATAAATGATGAGCATAGGCCTCATCACTGCATAGTTCGGTATTTCTATTAATGTATTCTTCATTTAAAAATCCCAGCTTTGTATGTAAATGGAACAATAACATCAGACGGTTATCTACCAGATTCAACAAAGCAGCCGATTCCTTACTCATAATGGTTCGTCTTATCACCGCATAAGGGTGTTGTTTTAAATCAGACAGTTTTTGAGACCAGTTTTTATTTTGTGATATCGCAAAATCTATATTCGCGTTAAAGATTTTAATAAACGCCGCCTCAAGAATTTTCATACTCTGGACGCAGGTCAAATAGGGCTTACTCGCCAGCCGCTTCTCAATAAATTCTGCATTGCAGAGCAAATCAGTCCTTTTGGACACAATCAATTGCGTGATTTCACTGTGCTGCTGCATTGCGATAATCCAGCTGTGGAGATATTCTTCTTTAGTCTGACTCAGAAAAGAGAACTCATCAATCAAGTCGGATATTTGCTTATCAGCCAAACGACCAAATTCTTCAAGTAAAGGCTTGAAAGGATTGAGCTTATTCAATTCAGCATTTTGCCAGGTCATTTTATAGCTGTGCAAAAGAATAGAAGTATATTTCAGCTCCGTACCCTGTTTGATTAAATCAGCAGGCATGTCCGGGGCAAGAAAAGCACGTATCACAGTTGCCCAATACACTTTCAAATCATTTTTAAAATCCCGCACCAATTTTTCAAGTTGACTGATGCGATATTTGGTTCTGGTTTCTAATGAACTTAAATCACATTGATTGGCAAAATCATTGATCCAGGGAAGCAACTGCTCAATCTGCGCTATTTCTTCCTCATGCAGGCTGGGCGTTTGATTTTGCAGCGCGAGCCTGGTCTGGGTAATCGCTGTTTGCAACTGATGGCTTAAATCAAAACGGCAGTCCCTGTAATGCTCTTGCAATATTTCGATATGCTGTTGCACTTCTTCAGATTGCGTCACCATTTGTTGTTGCATGTCCTTTAATTGCTGTAAGAAGTTCTGTTGTTTTGATGTAAGGTGATCCAGACGTTGCAAGGGGGTATGAAGCGATTCACATTGCTCAACCTCCTTTTTAAACTCAGTCATCAGCACAGACAGTTGATTACGATTTAGTTCTATCTGATGCAACAGGGTACGGGCATTTTTAACTCTTGAATTAGTTCGGTGCGTGTAACCTGTAAAAAGAGACAGCTCTCTATTCAGTGCTACATAAATGTCATTCAGAGCTCGTTCCAGCATTTCATAGCGCTGGTTAATTTCCCTGTCCTGTGCTTTTTGGCTGGATGCCAGAGTGCTGATTTCTATAAGTTGATGAATGGGGTAGGCTTCAATTTTCGCGATCAGATTATAAAGTTCTGCCAGTTGTCTTGCGGCCTTTATAGCATTAAAGTGTGCCGGCTGTGCGGCAATTAAATCCTTTATCAAGGGTTCTATTTCTGTAGGCTTGATAGATTGCTCTCTGGCCCCAGTAAATATTCGCTCTGGTATTGAGAGTAAACTCAAGTGTTGACGCAGATGAAGATCCAGCTTTTTTACTGAATCAGGATTCAGACACATCTCTGGTTTATAAAGGTCGCCGATTAATTCTTTGCTAAAAGCCCCCATTTGATTTTTACACAATTGAGTATGGGCGCAGTTGTTATCACTTAAATCAATAGAGCAAAACGAAAGTAAAAAACACTCTAGCGAGTTTTTGAATTGTTCTTGTGCTGTGGTGAGATGCTGAGGTGTCAGGGATTGAGGTGCTATAAGATTAAGCCTTTCTTTTATTTTCGGATACAGAAAGACAAGTTTACTCTCCAATTCTGTTAAGGTGTTTAAAGTATGAACCAACAATTTTTCCAAGTCCGTATGATAACCCGACTGGTCATGCCATATACGCATTTTCTTTTGTGCGGTGCTAATGAGTCTGTCACGTTCCTCTATAGCCTGATGATAATCGGGGATGGCTGATTTAAGGATAAAATCCTGACGAAGGGCATTGGGTATTACGACAGGAAGAAATGAAGGCATGGTTTGAATGCATTGCTCCAATTTCAGGTATAAAGAATCAATCCGTTGCACAGCACTTTCTTCCTGTTTGCGTTCTTCTTCTGTTGGTTCTTCAACAATGATAACTGGTCTGCGAACCGTTCTGCTTCGCATGGTTTTACTTAGGTCTTTACATTCCATGTTTTTTTGTATTGTTAATAAACTGATTAAATCTTCCGTTGATTTACTCATTGAAACACCTGTCAAAACTGATGTAAAACTTACTTTCTTTGTATCATTAATAGTTTAAAAAATCACAAAAATTTACAATTTAAATGTCAATAGCGTTAAATTAGACCGTTGTTTGTTCATTGTGCCAATTAAAAAGGGCTTCCTCAAGACAACAAATCTTAAGCTTGCTCTCACATTCATTAACTCACCTTAACTAAAGGAAACGATGCCCGACAAAAATTCCGCTCCTTAACAGTCGCGGCTCGGTTTTCGGTGCACGATAAAGTAGATACAAACGCACGGAAACCGAGCCGCGACCGTCAGGAAGCGGAACAGTTATACCGTCACGTACTTTATTTCCTGCACCAATACATAGCTCGAACTATACCAGGCCAGTGCCCCGACAAAAATTCCGCTCCTTAACAGTCGCGGCTCAGATTTCTGGTGCACGATAAAGTAGATACAAACGCACGGAAACCGAGCCGCGACCGTCAGGAAGCGGAACAGTTATACTGTCACGTACTTTATTTCCTGCACCAATACATAGCTCGAACTATACC
>NZ_KB892381.1:85351-261830 GCF_000373765.1 Legionella shakespearei DSM 23087
TACATAGCTCGAACTATACCAGGCCAGTGCCCCGACAAAAATTCCGCTCCTTAACAGTCGCGGCTCGGATTTCTGGTGCACGATAAAGTAGATACAAACGCACGGAAACCGAGCCGCGACCGTGAGGGAGCGGAACAGTTTCTTTTAAATGACACGAGGCGGCAAAATTTCAATAAGCCTTCACCGGAGAAACAAAACCTGATGGCTTAAGTGCCCAGAGGGAGCAATCCAGATTTTGCAGAATGTTTTCTGCCGTATTCCCTATAATAAAGCCTGAGATGCCTGTTCTTGCTACGGTGCCCATGATTAAAATATCAATGTTCTTTTCTGTGAGGAGTGCAGGAATGATTTCGGTAGGTTTGCCTTTGATATGGAGGATATTGGGTTTATCCTCATCTATAACTGATTCCTGAATAAGTTTTTCCAGCTTGTTATAGCTAAGATTGCTTTCATCCATCACCATTTTATCCAGATCACCCGGAGTAATATCCATCAGGATGCTATTACGCAGATAATGTTCCAGGACGAAATCCCAGCAGGAGATAATGCTCAAAGTTCCCTTGCAGTGCTGGGTAAGTGAATAAGACAGGTTTAACAGTTCCAGCGCAAAATCATGACCAGCGGGTTCATCATCCTTAACATCAATTGCCACTGCTATATGTAATTTTTTAGTGTGCTTAAAAGGGCGATGTAAAAAGACAGGGCATGGGCATTTGCGCAGCAAAGCCATATCCAGAGCCTTAAAGCCCTTGCTGTCATGGGGTTCTACGGCTTTAATCAGCACATCATAAGAATGGCGGATCACGCGTTGAATAATAAGGATATCCGGTGTATCTCCAGCATCAATATCTACTTTTATCGCCATTCTGGTTTTGGCGGCAGCAATGGCCTTATTGATATTATCCACCAGAAACAGTTCATAGGATTTTTTATAATCATCATGAGAGCTGGGGAAAAGAGGATAGATAATCAGCACATCAAGCTTTGCCTTGTAATTTTTGGCAAGTTCTATGGCTGAGTGCAGGGCTTCTGTTTCATCATGAGTTCCATGACTGACAAATAAAATACTCTGGCATTCTTTCATGATGTTCTCCTTTTTATTCTGTTTGTAGCACCAGCAATCATGAATAACAGTTTATCTTAATATTAGCATAGCGATTGGTAAATATTGAATAGGTTGGTTCTCTGTGGAATTAACCGATCTACGTCGTCCTGAGCGCGTCTTTTTGCGCGAAGGATCTCCTGAAAGCGGCATGGTGCCAGTATTTGGAGATCCTTCGTGCAAAAAGACGCGCTCAGGACGACGTGGCTACGGACTGTGCCAACTCAGGTGTTATCTTTTAGTTATAATTTTCTTGCGCAGATAGAGCAAAAACGCAGGGGTTAGCATGATAAGAATGCCCAGAGAAAAGACCATACGAAAATGCGAGGCACCGCCCACATCCATGCTTTGCTCCGGTGGAATAAATCCGACAATCAGGGTAAGGGTGCATCCCAATAAACCCAGTATACAGGTCAGGTAATAACCCATTTTGCCTCCAGGTATGGCAAAGGGCCTTTTTACATCAGCAAATTTTCTTTTCAGATTCCATGCCGCGATGAACATCAGGACATACATCATAATATAGAGTTCAGTACTCAAATCAGTAAACAGCCAGTAAATCGCATTAACTGAAGGAAACAGCAAAAAGCCACTACACAGGCAAGTAACCAAAACTGCCTGCAAAATCAAAATACGCGAAGCCACGCCATGCTTGTTTAATTTACACATGGATTTAGGCAGAAAATCATGGTGCGCTGCCATTAACAAGCCTTTGGCAGGAGAAATAATCCAGTTAATCATACTGCCCAGACTGCCTAACAGAAGCAGGCCAACTAACAAAGGCATCAGGTAACTTAAATGATAAGCCTGGAAAAAGTTATCAAAAGCACGCATAACCCCATCGACCAGACTGATTTTTTCTTTTGGCAAAACGAAAGCAATAGCTAAAGAACCTAAAATCATGGTGAATAAAATCAGCAATACTGAGAAAAACATGGCTTTAGGAAAGTTCTTTTGTGGATCTTTAACATTGCGCACATGAACTGCTGCCAGTTCCATACCAAGGAAAGAAGTCATAATTGCGGTTAAAGACACCCAGGATTGGCTATCAGTCCATTGAGGGAGTAAATGAGACCAGCCCATGTTGATCGCAATGGGGTTCCCCTTAATGATCCAAATCACTGCGAGGAGAATAATAAACCCCATGGGCAAGATCATCCCCAGCATCGCACAGAACCCGGCAAAAGCAGCCGATGCCCTGAGGCCTGAAAGACCTACCAAAGTTAAAGACCAGAAAATGACTAAAATGACGCTGATTAGGTAGTATTTATTTTGCGCCAGTTCAGGGTTGATCAGATAAGCCATGGTACCTGCAATAAAAGACAGGATAGTGGGATACCAGACCAGGGTATTAATCCACTGCAGCCAAATGGTAAAAAAGGCGGTATTTTCCCCAAAGGCATGTTTCACCCAACTGTAAATACCTCCTTCCTCCTCAGACCAGGTTGAAGAAAGCTCAGCAGCGACTAATGCGACAGGGATTAAAAAGACAATGGCGGAAAAAATAAAGAAGAAAATCAAGGTAGAACCAAACAAGGCTGTGCCTGGTAAATTCCTGATGCTGTCAATTGCTCCTGTGATCAACAAGACTAAAGCGAGAACAGAAATTTTTTCAGACGACCAGTTTTTCATTGTTTCTTCTATTAGACAAAAAGATATACATTATATCTTCTTTTTCCAGGATTATGAATTCTTATTTGATTACACAATTTATATGTTGTTTTGTATCAAATTGAGCTATAATATACAATATATAAATTGTGGATTGAATTTAAGTGAATGGAAAAGAAGTCATAGCAATTCTAAAACAGCACGGTTGGCATCATACCTCTACGAGAGGTAGCCATTATAAAATGGAGAAAGAGGGATTTCGATCTGTACCTGTTCCAGTTCATGGCACAAGAGATTTGGGAGTTTGAAGGCCATTGAAAAGCAAACCGGTGTAAAATTAACTTAGAGGTGAGTTATGAAAGATATTCTTGATTTAACTTATGGGGCAAAAGTAGAGCCTGATGGCAATGGGTTTTTGGTTACTTTTCGTGACATTGAGAATGCGTTTACTTATGGCGAAACTTTAGAAGAAGCCATATTTAATGCTCAGGAAGTATTGGATTTAATGCTTTTGGACAGATTGGAAAAAAATGAAGAAATTATATTACCCACTGCTTTTAAAAATGGAGAGTTAGCTATTGCAGTAAGCCCTGAAGTGGCTGCTCCTGCATTGCTTCATATAATCAGAGAGCAAAACAATCGCACTATGGCTGATGTGGCAAGAACCATGGGAGTATCTTACCAGAGTTACCAACGTTTGGAGTCTGGAAAGAATTTGACAATGCGTAGCTTAAAGAAAGCGGCATCAGCACTAGGTTCTATAGTAGAAATAAGATTACGTAAAATAGTAATTTAATCGTTAATACAGCACCGTAGCTCGGTTTGCTTGCAACCGGGATCGGTACATGGATATGCTTTCCCGGCTGCAAGCAGGCCGGGCTACGGCATTGTGCTTTATCCAAAACTCTTCCATTAATAACAGATCCACGTCGTCCTGAGCGCGTCTTTTGGCGCGAAGGATCTCCTCAACGTGGCATGGTGCTAAATACTTGGAGATCCTTCGCGCCAAAAGACGCGCTCAGGACGATGTGGATCGGCTACAAAGCGACGAAATCCGCAGCTGGGTAGCCCTGTTGCCGGGTTACTCATCTATCCATTCTTATACCCATCTTTACATGCAGGTGACTTCAACACGCCATCCTTTTTAAGTTCCCATTCTTCCGCGGTATACAAATGCATGCTCAAGGCATGTAAACCTGTGGTAAACTCGGCTTTTAACAGATCATTCACCAGCCTATGCCTTGCAACCCGGCTTAAATCTTTAAATTGGGCTGAAACAGCCGTCACTTTAAAATGGGTTTGCGCACCTTCTGGTACATGATGATTTCCCGATTCATCTTCCACGTTTAAAAAGACAGGGGAAAGATGGATGCTTAATTGCTCTTCTATGCGTTCTTTTCGGGACATGATTAACTCGGTTGACTTAGGATAAACAGCAAATTATACGCTTTTGATCACTGCTTGTCATATGACCTAAGTCGCGTCACGATGTGACAAAAATTGTCATATTGTAACTAATTGGGTCTTTTTGTCGTTTATACTGTGGCTCACACTGGATGAATCATTATAACTGTTTTTCTTCATTCAGGGGCTTTGGCGATTCGAATTTTGCCGGGAGTTTCCAAAAAGAATAGGGGGCTTTTTAAAATATTGTGTTGCAGTTAGTAATGAGACCGGGACAACAAATACTGGTATTTCTTACATTAATTCAGTAAGTTATAACCAAGATAAGGAGTATAATTCCGAAAATAGTTCTGATTTTATATTGATCTTTTTGCGAATATTTTTATCTTTAGAGAACAAAATAGCCTAATTGGCATTTCACTTGCATAGCATAAATTGTAATTAAACTTCGGAGACAGCCATGAGACAAAAGGGTTTTACATTAATCGAACTGATGATTGTGGTAGCCATTATTGGTATTCTTGCTGCAATTGCTATTCCTGCTTACCAGGACTACACCATTAGAGCAAGGGTTACAGAAGGTTTGAACCTGGCTTCATCAGCTAAACTGGCTGTATCTGAAACAGCCATTACTAACAACGCATTGCCAACAACACAAGCTGAAACTGGTTATGTTTCTCCAGCTGCTACAGATAACGTTACTTCAATTGTTGTTGGTGCAGGTGGTGATATTACGATTACTTATACTGCAGCAGCAGGTGGTGGAACCATTATTATGGATCCAACATTGCAAGCTAATGGTGATGTGACTTGGGATTGTACTGGCGGTACTTTATTAGCTAAATATCGTCCAGCAAGTTGCAGATAACAGATAGCTGTAACTCTCAAACCGCCCTTAAGGGCGGTTTTTTATTTTGTGGGGTCAGGCTAAGTACTTAAAATATGGCAGGAGACATGCCATTAAGTAAAGGAAAAAATATATAAAAAACTGTAGCCTTGATGCAGCGACAGCGCTGAGTGATCCTCTCATATTGAGTACCACTCAGAACTATGCAGGATCGCCTTTCCCTCTCCGGGGGAAGGTGCCCGACAGGGCGGATGGGGGATCAAAAAAGGAGTTTCTATCAAATAGGCCATGTTATTTTAGACTTTTTTACCTTAAATAAGTTCTCTTTTTGATCCCCCCACCCACCCTGTCGGGCCACTGCCATTAAGTTATGGAGTTCCGCCGTCCCGCGGCTTGTCCGCGGGATCCAGGAATCTCATTCCGAACTTAGATCTCTGGATACCGCGGACAAGCCGCGGTACGGCGGAGTAGCGCTTAACTTAATGGCAGTGTCGTAGCCCGTATTAGCGGAGCGTAATACGGGAAGTTGCCACTTCGATCCTGTATTACGCTCCGCTAATACAGGCTACAAACTCTGGATCCCGCGGACAAGCCGCGGGACGGTGTAGGTCTTTCGTTCATACCAACACAGTTGGCATCATATATGCCTTATAAATAGTAAATACCGGGCTCGAGATTAATATGATAGCTAAAGGCTTTACTCTGATAGAGCTGATGATAGTAGTAGCTATCATTGGATTGCTGGCTGCTATCGCCATACCGGCTTATCTTGATTACAGCATCAGAGCACGTGTTTCAGAAGGCTTTAACATGGCCTTTCCTGCCCAGTTAGCCGTTGCAGAAACCACTTTTGATAACAGTTCTTTTCCTGCTTCACAGGCAGAAACAGGTTATATCTCTCCAGCAGCGACACCCAATGTCGCTTCAATAACCATTGGGGCCCAGGGCATTATTACCATCACCTACACTCCCAATGCTGGTGGTGGCACCATTCTTCTTGTTCCCGCCCTCGATCCTGTCAGAGCCTTAACCTGGGACTGTAAGGGCGGCACTCTGGCCAGCAAATACAGGCCTGCTATTTGTCGGCCTTAATGTCATTATGTCCTTCAGTAACTAAAACTTGTCCTTTATTAACCAGATAACTTGATCATCTAAAGACTATAATGCCTTAATTTTAGTCTTTGGATGATTTTGATGCATTTTTCCCTGTCCCTTCGTGATTTTATTTCCCAGACAAATGATGTTCTGCCAGAAAACGTACATCTTAAAGGTGGTATTGATTCCGAAACTATTCAAAAGCTAAAGAAAAAATCGGCAAAAGGGGTAAAAAATCTGACCTTTACCGGTTTGCACTTTGAAAATGAAGCGGCAATGACCGCCTGTGTTGAATTTATCTATTCCTGTTGGGGCTTGCAGTTTTTGGAAATCGACTTAAGTTACATTAACGATCTGGCGACACTTCAAAGAATGGCCTTATTATTGAAACAAGTCCATATAATTCCAGTGATGCATTTATTGAATCTGCGCCAGGATTGTCCTGAACTGGTAGATGCCGCGGAAAATAAGGCAGCCATACTCAACATTTCCCCCAATAATAAATCTCATCAAGACTTGGCGTTTGGCTTGAATTATATAAAAAATCTGGAAGACCATACTCTGGCTATTTATATGTATCATGAACTGTTGGGAACAGGCAATGCAGAGTGGGCAGGTACTATAAAGCGTGAGCTGTGTCTACGTTATATTAAAACGGGAGATTTGGTTGCGGCAAGCCAATACATGGCTCATGAGAACTGGTGGTTAAAGGATGAGGAGCGCACGCGTGAGGATAAAGAAACTCAGCGTGTGATAATCAGGCACAGAGCTCCCTTTGTAAAAATGGCTTCTTCTTTTGATTCAGAAACTACTTATTGGAGCTATTATCTGTTTTTAGCCACACGTCATTTTCTCGAGCTAAGCGCTGAGGAACGTGTAGCAATTGAACGCGAGGCAAGAGCTTTTTTCTTGCCTGATGCCAATGATCAAACGTTCAGAATTGTAGCTTTGGAAGAAATACAACAGGTTTTATCCGAAGTTTTAAAAGCAGATCCTTTAAATCTTACCTGCCGCATTATTCAAAGAAAATTACCTTTTTATAGTCCACAGCAAATACTTCGCATTGGCGAGCATCCTCTTTTAAAGAAGAGATTTGAAGCGGTGTTTGGCACCTCACGTCTCGTATCAGTTACAACCTTACTGGATCAGAGTGATGCCAGGGGTTCCCTGTTAACCTCTTTAAATAAACCCATTAGTGCACCTGACGCAGATTTTTATAAGCTTGCAGAGGTGCCTCTTGCTGAATCACCAGAAAAGATCCTGTTACGAAAGGTTAACGATCATATGAAGAGGATGGCGGCACAATTTTCACTGCTTGCTGATCCAGAACTATCGGAAGATAAAATAGCTGCTTTTGCTTTCGCCCGTTATTCCAACCTTATAGCGAAACAATTTAGCGAAGTAGCCGTTATGCTTTTTGGCATGTGTCCAGGTTCTGCAGATATTGATATTTTATATCATACGATAATCAGCCTTTGTCTGAAAAAGGCGGGCTTTCCGGAAATGCTTATGGAATATAAAGCCAATACCCCGGAAGAGTTAGCACTTTTTTTGCAAAAAAATACGAATTTAATTAAAGTTACTATTGAATGTAAGTGTAATGATAACAGCATTGCATCTTACTTGTCCCATTTACAAGGACATAAAACTTTAGTAAGTCTGCGCGTTGTCGGTAAACACCACCATGGGAGTAATAATCTCTTTTTGGATATAGCGGAGTTTCTCAATAAAAATCCTAATGTAAAAGATGTTTCTATGAAATTAGCTAAAAGTCATTTGCCTGTTTGTATTGGTACTTCTTTTCGTGAAGACCAATCAGTGGTGATATCTTACAAATATGAGTACTTATGGAACGAGTTTACTACGAAAAGTCGCACTATTACTGGCACGTTGCCTTGCCTGCACTCCGAATTAAATTCAGAAAACATCCATCATTTGCTGCATCCCCAAAATTCGGTATCGATTGACCACAAAGCGTTGAGCGCGGCCTTTGCTCAGAACGGCCAACTGATACTTTCGCTGTATTGGATGTTCAAAACGCAAGCCCGGGATGTTGATTTAATATCAAACCTTGCTCCTGCAATTCTGGCATTGCCTCCTGAGTCTCGTGCAGCTCTTTTTGGTTCGAACAAGGACGGATTCAAATTTCTTTTTTATCATTGCATGTCACTTGACTCCGCCAATCTTAAAAAGCTAAGTGATATTGCAGGGATTAAACAGTGCTACGCTATGTTGGTTTATTCCAGATTTGATTTTTCAGATACTATAGAACTCATTACTTTGCCTGTGTTACAACAAGAATTTGCTGATTTTCTAAGTCGCTCGCCAGACCTTTCCGACAATGATGTGTGTTTATTTAGATTGTTTCTGGATGCAGTTGATAAAATGAGTGTAATGGAGTTCAGGGTGATTGCAAGCATGCTCAAGGATAAATTTCCCGCAATTCCTTTGACCAAAAACTCAATAGTAATTGAGAGTTTATTGGCTCATGCAGATGAATTAAAAGACAATGTACCTGCCTCACCAGATGATGTCGTTGCGTGTGTTGTTGCTTTATTGGATAAGCCTTCTTATTCCTGTGCTGAACAGAAAAAGAGTTTAGGGACAAAGATAGAAGAGGGCTTGAAAGTACGCTTACAAAAAGAATTTTCCTGGTTTGACAGGCTTTATTCACATTACAAAAAAGGCCTGTTGTATGTTAGGAAAACTCAGGATGAAAAACTGGACCTTTTGCAGCAAAGTATTCATATAACTCCATTTGTGCATTATTGTGCGCATACCATTATGTGGCATGTAGTCAGAGATATCATGATGGACCTATCATTAAAAATGGGGCTAAATCCCGCTTCAACTGAATTTGAGGATTTGGTCGAAGCACTAGCTTTGAGCATGAGGAATAGTTTAACCGGTGAGTCTTCTAAAGATCCCATTTTTATCCTGGAGAAAAACATGTATCACGGGCAGGTGATGTGAGACCGATCCCCGAGCCACGTCGTCCTGAGCGCGTCTTTTTGCGTGAAGGACCTCCAAATGCTGGCACTGTGCCGATTTCAGGAGATCCTTCGCGCAAAAAGACGCGCTCAGGACGACGTGGATCGGGTTACGAATCGGAGTGAGGGGTAGCCCGGTTGCTCGCAACCGGGATCGGTACTTACTTCAGCTTTTTCTCAACCAATTGATTTTTCAATCGGACATAATCCGGCATACCATTAACATAAGTCGGATACGCTTCACCCTGAATTAAAGGCGCTAAATAACGACGGCATGCCTCCGTTATTCCCATACCGTCTTCGGCAATATACTCCGCGGGCATTGCCTTTTCCTGATTGGCTACATCGGCTAAAGGAACCTGGCCTATAGACCATTGATAAGGCTCATCCTGTTCACGGATAATGATGGGCATAATCGCATTATGGCCTTTAACCGCATATTCCACTGCTGCTTTGCCCAGAGCATAAGCCTGATCCACATCCACCTGCGAGGATATGTGACGAGCAGCGCGCTGCAGATAATCCGCAACAGCCCAATGATACTTATATCCTAGCTCCGCTTTAATTAACTGGGCAATCACCGGTGCAACACCGCCTAATTGTGCATGGCCAAAAGCATCACGCAAGCCGGCGTCACTTAAAAATTTGCCTTCGCTATTACGAATCCCTTCCGATACAACCACCACGCAATAACCAAAAGAGTTCACGCACTCAGAGACTTTCTTCAGGAATTTTTCAGGATTAAACGTCACTTCAGGTAATAAAATGATATGCGGAGGTTCGGAACGATCTTGTCCTGCCAAAGCACTGGCTGCTGCAATCCATCCGGCATGACGTCCCATCACTTCAAGAATAAATACTTTGGTAGACGAAGCGGCCATGGAAGCCACATCAAAACCTGCTTCCTTTGTTGAAATAGCAACGTATTTGGCCACAGAACCAAAACCTGGACATGCATCTGTAAAGGGGAGATCGTTGTCTACAGTCTTAGGGATTCCGATGCAGGTAATAGGATAACCCATGGTCTTACCCAATTGAGATACTTTATGTGCCGTATCCTGCGAATCGCCACCGCCGTTGTAGAAGAAATAACCGATATTATGCGCTTTGAAGACTTCAATTAAACGCTGGTATTCATCGCCATCATTTTTTAATTTATAACGGCAGGAACCGAAGGCTCCAGAAGGAGTTTGCATTAATTTGGCAATATCGGCATCAGATTCCAAAGAGGTATCAATGAGCTCTTCGTTCAAAGCGCCTATAATGCCATTTTTCGCTGCATAGACAGTGCCTATCTGCTCAGGATACAGCTTCGCTGTTTGGATGACCCCACAGGCTGAGGCATTAATTACAGCGGTTACACCGCCGGATTGGGCGTAGATTGCATTTTTAACTGTCATTTTTTCTCCACATGAATTTTTGTTTTTAAATCTACCTGGATTCTGTAGCCTGTATTAGCGAAGCGTAATACAGGAAAGTGCCACTTCGATCCTGTATTACGCTTCGCTAATACAGGCTACAAAAGAATTAACTACAAATTACTTGTAAGATCTGCGCAGGATCGCCCCTCCACCTCAGGGGGAGGGTGCCCGACAGGGTGGGTGGGGGGATTAAAAAGTAATCATTCCTTGAAGAATCAAAATAATTTAAACTTGTTAAAAATGTAAAACACTCTTTTAATCCCCCCATCCGCCCTGTCGGGCACCTTCCCCCGGAGGGAGAAGGCGATCCTGCGTTGCTCATACTGGTTATTCGCATCCTTCCCGTACTATGTATACTGATTCTCATACTCACTAATTACCGCATCAATACTCTGCATTAATTCTGCAAAAACACCGGCCAGATCATCGGCTTTTGCCGTATGTAGAGCCAGTTTTTCCAATTGCATGACTTTCTTTTGTAACAAGGGCACGCCACAAAAACAGCAAGCGCCATGGAGCTTATGGGCGAGGCTGCCTAAGCCTTGAACGTCTTTATCATGCATTAACTGGAGAAACTCTTCCCGGTTTTTATAAAGTTCTTCGATAAACTTGGCAAGAAACTCTTCAGCCAAGGCCTGATTGCCTGAAACCTTTTGTACACACAATTGCCAATCAATAGCCGCATGCGCTGCCTTATCCGCAATACGCAGGATTTGAATCAGCAATTGTTTTTCATCAATAGGCTTTTGCAGGCAAAAATCTATACCCGATTTTTTCAAGTCCATGCTGCTCAAGTCGCTGCTGTTGGCGCTGATCAATACAATTGGGGTATGCTTGTTCAGTAATGATTGCTGACGAATCATTTTTGCGGCATCAAGGCCATTAATTTTTGGCATTTGCAGATCAAGCAGAATCAGATTAAATTTTTTGTCATTGCAGACTGCTACAGCCATTTTGCCATCATCAACGGACATCACTGCAGCGTTGTCACCCAAAAGCGAATGCAACAACATTTTGTTAACCGGATTATCTTCTGCAATCAGCAGTTCAGGGTGCAAAAAGCGCAGTTGCTCTCGCAAACCATCCAGCTCGTGATTTACTGTTTTGGCTGAATTGTCTTTATCGTTCAGCGACTCAATCAGATCCTGTAATTTTTGGATGCTGATAGGCTTATACAAAAAGCCTTGTGCACCCAAAGCTTCATAATCATTAATGGGCCATTTGGAAATGAGCACATAAGGAATATGATTGTGTTTGGCAATTAATTCAGCCACCTGATGTTCACAACCCTGATTCACATTGATAAAGGCAATTTTACAGTCTTTATTTTTATCCAGAGCCTGGGGTAATTTATTGAATAAACTTACTGAAATGCATTCGATGCCCCAATAACCCAAACCATTGCACAAGGCTTCGAGATGCAGGGGATTATCATCAAAGCAGAGTATTTTTAAATGGGCGAAGCGATGCGTCTGATTTTTTTCGATTTCATAGGCCAGCAGTTTTTCAACCTTGATACGGGCAGAAAAAGTCGAACCTTTATTGAGTTCACTGGTCAGGCTGATACGGCCGTGCATTTCTTCACAGAGTTTTTTACAAATAACCAAACCCAAACCCGAGCCGCCGTAGCGTCTGGTAATGCTAGTATCTGCCTGGTTAAAGGCGGTAAACAGTTTGGTTTGATCTTCTGGCGAAATACCTATACCTGTATCGCTGATATTGAACAGAAGGGTGTAATCCTTATCGGTTTCCTGCTCGATTTTAGTGCGAATTAACACATAGCCATGGTCAGTAAATTTCACTGCATTGGTGATGAGATTGCTGATAATCTGTTTTATTCGGAAGGGGTCGCCAAGAATGGTTCTTGGAACATTAATGTCAGTAACCGGAATTAAATCTATCCCTTTCTTATGTGCTGCCGGACTGGCAAGAGCCAAAACCTCATCAATGCAGGCACGAATATCCAGGGGAATACAATCCAGATGCAATTTACCGGCATCAATTTTGGAGAAATCGAGGATGTCGTTAATGATTCCCAACAGATCCTGTGCTGAGGACTTAATCGTTTTCACATAATCAAGCTGCAGCGGATCCAGTTTGCTTTCCAGCAAGACATTGGTAAAGCCAATGACACCATTCATCGGGGTGCGGATTTCATGACTCATATTGGCAATGAATTCTGACTTTTGCCGGCTTTTCTCTTCGGTCTTTTTCTTTTCCAGTGACAGTTCTATGTTTTTTTCTTCGAGAAGTTCGAGGCTTTGTTGTAAATCTTCAGTGGCTACTTCAATATGGTGATTTAAATCTTTAATGGTGCTTAAATATTTTTTCTGTAAATGGGCACAACCTTTTTCTATCGTTCCCAATTCCCCCTGGCTGTTTACCCTGATTTCCGTTTCAAATTCATTGCTTAAAATTTGTTTCATACTGCGGCGTAATCTGGAAATAGGCAAATAGATGCGCTTTGACAGGAAGTAATGAATAGTCAATCCCATCAGCAAGCCAAACAAGGTAATAAAAATAGTGACTATCATCATCTGGTAACGCTTGATAAGCATGGATTGGGTATCAATATCTATAGACAACCAACCGAGAATATCGTCTGCCTGAAAGGCTACCGGGCTGGGTATGTGTTTAAAAAGAGTATTGGAGTAGAGGTTAAATTTGGGAATGGTAATGGGGGCGATAAAATTAATGGTAAAGGGATCGATTTGTTTGCTTTCAATATAATCCCCAGTGAAATCCGGCGGATTAAAGGGTTTATGGATGGAATGTTTTCCCCCGCGATAAGCAAGTAATTGTCCGCTGGCATTATAAAAAGCAAGGGCTTTGACTTCGGGGTTAATGGTTGAGGCATTAATCAAACCTTGCAAGGTGCGGTCATCATGGCGTAATAAAGCAAATTGCGCCGCGGGAAGCAGCTGCCTTATGTAGGCTTCTCCCAAACGGGACATGTGCTGTTTTAAATCCTTGCCGAATTGGCCATTGTAAAACACGGCAAATAAGAGGGCGACCAGAAAGGCCGGGATCAGGGTTGTAATTCTAAGCTGATATTTTATGCCAATACTTTTCAATGGGAATCTTTGCGTTGCTGGTAAAGTCAGCTATTATAGCCCGATTATTTTATAGCTTACAACGGAAGATATCATGACTGTACGAACTCGATTTGCTCCCAGCCCCACTGGTTTTTTACACGTAGGAGGGGTGCGAACTGCTTTATTTTCCTGGCTGTATGCTAAACGCCATAAAGGCCAGTTTGTATTGCGTATAGAGGACACGGACAGAGAGCGTTCAACACAAGAGTCAGTGCAGGCAATTCTTGATGGCATGGCCTGGCTGGGGCTGGATTATGATGAAGGTCCAATTTACCAGACTGACCGGTACGCCCGTTATAATGAAGTAGCAGAGCAATTTTTACAGGAAGGTAAAGCCTATCGCTGTGAATGCAGTAAAGAACGTCTTGAAGCTTTGCGTGAAAGCCAGATGGCAGCAAAAGAAAAGCCTCGTTATGATGGCCATTGCCGCAATAAAAACCTACCTGCCGGGGATGCGCCTTTTGTCATTCGTTTTAAAAATCCTGACAGCGGTATTGTGTCTTTTAAAGATGAAGTCTATGGTGACATTCACGTGGATAATAATGAACTGGATGATTTGATTCTGGTTCGTTCAGACGGTCATCCTACTTATAATTTCGCTGTGGTTATTGATGATTTGGATATGAAGATTACCCATGTTATTCGCGGTGATGATCACATTAATAATACGCCAAGGCAGATTAATCTGTTTAAAGCCTTGAATGCGC
The DNA here is from genome assembly GCF_000373765.1 of Legionella shakespearei DSM 23087. Lineage (GTDB taxonomy): Bacteria > Pseudomonadota > Gammaproteobacteria > Legionellales > Legionellaceae > Legionella > Legionella shakespearei. The sequence continues at coordinate 99,624 of NZ_KB892381.1, forward strand.
CTATTCCGACCTTTGCTCATTTGCCTATGATTTTGGGGGATGATGGCAAGCGTTTGTCCAAACGACATGGTGCAGTGAGTGTGTTGCAATTCAGGGAAGCCGGGGTTTTACCGCATGCGCTGTTAAATTATCTGGTACGTTTGGGCTGGTCTCATGGGGATCAGGAAATTTTCAGCCGCGATGAGATGATCTCCTGTTTTGATTTGAAAAACGTTAGCCGTGGGGTGTCCAGTTTTAACTACGATAAGTTGTATTGGTTAAATCAGCATTATCAGAAAAGTGATTCGCCTGAATCTGTCGCACAAGCCTTGCTCTGGCAATTTGAACTTATTGGTATTGATGTGAAGAATGGTCCCGCTTTAAGTGATTTGGTTGCGGTTCAGGCTGAGCGCTGTAAAAATCTGGCGGAAATGTGTCAGATGAGCCTTTATTTTTATATCGAAAACATTGAATACGATGTGGATGCGGTGAAAAAGCATTTACGCCCTGTAGTGCTTGAGCCTTTAACAGCACTTTATGAGCGGTTTAACAGTCTTGAGCTCTGGGAAAAAGATGCGATTCAGGAATGCATTAATGATGTGAGCGCACAGTTCGACATGAACATGGGCAAGATAGCCCAGCCTTTACGGGTCGCCGTAACCGGTGCAGGCATGTCACCCTCAATCGATATGACCCTGGCTCTTTTAGGCAAAGCAAAAGTGATAAGCCGCATGGCAGAAGCCCTGGATATCATCAGAACACGAGCCGGCAGCGTGTAAGAACAATCCCGGTTGCAAGCAGTTGTCTTTTCCTCACTGCACGTCGTCCTTCGCGCAAAAAGACGCGCTCAGGACGATGTGATATCATGCCTCTTCATTCAAAAAATGGATCATAAGTCATGAAGATTAATAACCGCTTGTGTGCTGTAGCTCTGACTTCTCTTTTAAGTTCATCCACACTTTGTGCTGCTTCTCCCGAGAAACCCGCTTTAAAAGACGTGCTGCAAAAGTCGGCAGAGGAATATTATAATGAATACTCTAAAAAAGAATTGTTCACGGCCATAGCCGTCTCTGCATTTATCCCCCACGGAAAACACAACGAACCTGAAGACACAACCACCGTAGTTGCTGGCACTATGGGGCATCCTCCGTTCAACCAATTAATCACCAAAGACGATTTGTTTGACATAGGCAGTATCACCAAGTCATTCACTGCCCTTATTTTATTGCAGCTACAGGCCGAAGGTAAATTATCCCTGGATGATCCCTTAGGCAAATGGTTACCCCAATACGAAGAGTGGAAAGAAGTCACCCTGCGACGCTTACTGAATATGACCAGTGGCATCCCCAATTACTCGGCAGATCACGAGTTTGAACAAAAGATGATGGATGATTTAACCCGCGTATGGACGGATGAAGAGCTGATAGCCCACGCTCATCCAGAGAGGCCCATAGAATACAACGAAAATAACCCCTTTGATTACAGTAATACGAACTACATTCTTGCTGGCCTGGTTATAGAAAAGGTAACCCAGGATACTTTTGAAAATCAGTTACAAAAACGTATTGTTAAAGACCATTTGCATCATTCATATTATCCTGCAGGGCCCGGTGGCTCAGAAGTGCAAAAAGCAATCGAGAGCAAAAAGTTACATAATTATTTTTATGATGAAGACACTAAAATAATGTACGACACCTTTGACAACAGCCTGTCCTGGGCAGGAGCGGCAGGGGCTATTGTTGCCAATACGGAAGATGTAGTGCGTTGGGTGCAGTTACTTTATCATGGCACTTTGCTTCATCCTGAACATCGCGAAAAAGCATTGGCAGAACTCGAGTCAGTGGTTTCTATGAAAACAGGGCTTCCCATTGCTACGGTTACCGCTGAAGATCCCAGTGCCTTTGGATTAGGTGTTGGTTATCATTATGATGAACAATCCAAACAACGTTTCTGGACTTATCAGGGAAGTACCCTGGGGTTTCGCGTGATGTATTTGTGGAATCCCTGCAATGAAGTGATCACTGTAGTTGCCCTTAATAGTAAGGGCGGAGAAGGGAAGGAGTCATCCGAATTAGGTAACCAGATTGCTGCAGAAAATATAAAATTGTACAACAGTATTATTGATCTGTATCCTGATTTACGGTGTAGTTAAAGGGTATAATCAGTAACACTCAGATCGATGCAGGATCGCCTTCCCCTCACAGGGGGAAGGTGCCCGACAGGGCGGATGGGGGGATCAAAAAAGATTTTTTTATCAGTTAGACCATGCTGTTTTAGAGCTTGAGTTGTTTTTTTGATCCCCCCACCCGCCCTGTCGGGCACCCTCCCCCGGAGGTGGAGGGGCTACTTGCGAAGATCATCATGTTTATTTGCATCTTAATCCGATATTCCATAACTAATGAAGAATAAAAATGCCTATTTTTATAAATAAAAAAACCGATAAATTTTTTATAGCCATTGCCAAGGAAGTGGATCATTCCTTCATCATGTTCGGGATTTATGACCAGAACCAGGTAAACCATTTGCTGTGCAGGGTAGGGAAGTTTGTTGCTGAAGAGGATGAGCCTGACAGTAATGGATGCCTTCTTTTTACCAGGCGTCTCTTCAGCGCCTTTTTTTCCAGTGTTAAAGCCAGACTGACGAATGAACGGACGTTTCGCAACAAAGAGGGCAATATCCCCATCAGTTATCAGGCCTATGAAGCAAGTTATGAACAGTATCTGAACTTTATCCGCTTGTTGGAAAACCAGCAGACAGAAGAGAATGCCTTTCCTTGTTATAAACCAATAGAAAGTGACGGTGATAACGTAGTACTGGAAAAAACGAGTGAGTGTATTTACCCCCCTGATCCTGCGAAAGCGTGTCTGAAAGGAGAAACGGATGAATTATCTATAGATAATACCTGTCGCCACACGGCTATAAAGCTGATTGAAGAAATACAGCAGGAGCGTATATCATCTCAGGTTTCCTCTGAGTTTTTTATTAATCTGCCTTATGGAACCCAATTGAAATTTGGGGTGCCAACCAGGGATATCCCCTTTTATGTCTTGCCCCCATCTCCCCTGGCTTATCCTGATTTAGGAGACGTGAAGCTCAAAATTATCAAAAAACTGTATCACCGAATGGAAGAATTACTTCTGACAGAAGGGGATTCATTACAGACAGCAAATAAATTTAATTGCCTGAAAGATTTATACAATGAGATAACTGGACCACAAAAGGAACTCTCTTTAAATAAACTGTTAGTCAGCATTCAGTCATGGAAACAGGAACATAAAACAGTCTTGAATCAATTGCGAAAGACTTACTTTTGGGATGCATTCTTTAAAAGGGAATCTGCAACCATGACTCTGGTTAAAGAAATTGAACAGGATCTGCAACGAACGATACGCTTTTATTAGACAATATGGTATAATATTGAACTTCATGTGTGCGAGATGGAATCAATAGGAGCTTGCTGTGCCTGAAAAAAAGACATTTAAAGGGGGGGTGGATTTAAAATTTTTACCCCAGGCTGAATTTGAATCTTTAGAAAACAGAGCTCCTGAAGAGCATAATGCAATCACCGTGTGTAATGCCTTACGCTTATTAATGATGGGCTGGTCTTCGTCATGGAGTCAACTGTTTTCTTTAAACAATTTAAAAGCCGTCTTTATCAAGCGTGATCCTGAATTATTAAAAGAATTTCGCCTTGCCTTCCAGCAGGGGTTTGAACACCTGTTTACCCAGCTTGACGGCAAGCAGTTCAATGAAGAACAAATGGAGCAGATACAGATTTATTTAAGTAACTGCATGAGCCTGCTGCCTTATTCTGATTTAACCCCTTATGAATCCATTAAAATTCCACAATACACAGGCAATAAATGGGAATTCGTTGAATTCAGTGTCACGCCTATTGAATTGACCTCACATGCCCGGGGAAAACCTCGTGATCATGACCGTGTTTTTGCTTACGGCCTTGAGCCTGTCAGCAATCCCAACGCACGCTCTCAGTTAATCTTCATGGGCACCACCTATCCCGCAGGCCAGGGTTTTGTTCCTCAGGTTAAAACCGATTTAGAAGCTTTTGAAACAGTAGGAACTTCCTTATACGTAAGTGGCCGTACCAAAATCCGGGAATGGCTGTTAGAACAGAATTATAAAGTGAATGTCTGTGGTGTAAGTCTTGGGGGCTCTTTAAGTTTGTTGCTGGCAATGGATTTTGGTGATCTGCTCCATCGGGTTGATGCAATGAATCCGGCGGGACTACACGAATACCTGAATCAAAGCCCCTATGACCGTTGGGATGATTTACAATTTAAACCTCGTGTTGTGGTGCAGCAGCAAGGGAATGACCCCGTATCCTTGTTTGGAATATGGAAACTTGACTGGGATTTATTATGGATAGAGCCTCCCGAGGAAAAGCGTGGTCCTTTTTTCTTTCTGGATCACATCATGAATTGTGCCGGATTTGCAGACACATCATTTTCCCATTTGTCACCGGAAGACGAAAATTCCAAACGTAAAGCGCGCAATTTCTGGTTGTATAGCCTGGCGCGCAGTGCCATTTATTATCTGGGTATTATTCCAATAACTTATGTCATTCGTCCGGCTGTTCTTTTTACCCTCGATCATAAATTAATCGTGATACCGCTTGTATTAGCCGCTTTAGGCGCCTCTGTTTTAGCCATCCTCGGAGCTCTAAGCCTTATATCACCCGTGTTTGCCTTGACGGCAACTGCCTGTTTGTTGCTTGGTGGGGCGCTTTTGGCGACTCCGGCTTTAATCACTGCCATTTTTCAATCTGATAAAGAACAAGATAAAGAATATGCCGAACTGCATGATCCCAAACTTCCCAGAAATCAGGAAATGGATATTTATAATGTTGACAATAAAATAGAGGTCGATCTGACTTATAAAGAGTTAAATAACTACTACAAAGCGATACGCTGCGTACTGAAAGACAAGGAATTTTTACCGGAAGAAGAGGATAAGGCTGAGAAAAGGGATTTATTGGTTGCCAGCGAAAATCCGGACAATGCGGAACAGGTTATTACTTTGCAAAAGACCAAAGCAAAAGCAATTCATATTAAGAGGACATTGACTTTTATCGATCAAATAGGTATTGAGAATGAAGATAAATTAAAAACATGTCTGGAAAGGGACTATCAACGTTATTCTTTGGGGAAGCATTAATGCAACACATGAAAGGGAATTATCGACGTAAAAGCGTATTTTTTATTTTTTTTGTTCTTGCGTTCAATGGTTTTTCTGCTGAAAGTCAAACCCATCAGAACTCTGTTGATCCTACCGCACCTGGACCTTATTCTGTCGCTGTCGGGGAATACAAATTACCGGCCACGGTGGATCCTGACGTATTGGAATCTGAGGCCACTGAAGTTTGGGGAAAAATGTATTACCCTGAGTTCAGAACTGGAGAGAAGGCTCCCTTAATCGTTATGCTGCATGGCAACCACGGGACTTGCGGCACAGGCAGCAACCCGCGTTATGACAACAGTTGCACTTACACGCACTCAGGAACTTGTCCTGAAGGGTACACGGTGACACCCAATCATGAAGGCTATGATTATCTGGCCAATCATTTAGCCTCCTGGGGATATTGGGTCGTGAGCATTAATGCCAATCGCGGCATCACCTGTGGTGGAGGATCTGACGAGGATTACGGTTTGATTCTGGCTCGTGGCAGGTTGATTTTGAAACATCTGCAATTGTTACACCAATGGTCTGCTACCGGCGATGCCCCAACGTCAATTGGCCTTGGAAAAGAGGGATTGATAGGCCAACTGGATTTTGGTTCCGTAGGCTTGTTTGGTCATTCCCGGGGCGGTGAGGGCATACGTGCCGCGTACAATTTTTATAAAGACGAGTGCAGTCCCTGGCCTGAAAAGATTCCTGGTCTGGTGATTAAGGCGCTTTTTGAAGTGGGTGCTACGGACGGTTTATCCTCTCGCTTGCTGGATGCTGAGGGGGTTGTGTGGAATCAATTATTACCCATGTGTGATGGTGATGTGTCTGATCTTTCCGGCCGTTTTCCTTTTGAGCGTATGCTGGCTAATGATGAGAAAACTACTAAAGTACAAAAGTCCTTGTACGAGGTTTGGGGGGCTAATCATAATTATTTCAATACCCAATGGCAAACCAGTGATGCCTGGCGTTGCTCGGTGGGAACCCCCATTTTTGACCCCGACAAGAGTGAGTCTGTTGAGCAGCAAAATATAGCTAAAGCCAGTGTGTTTGCCTTTTTCCAAAGCCATATGGGGCAAAAGGAAGATTCAGGCCTGAACCAGTTATTTAATTCTCTGTATTCCTCACCTGAGGTCGTGACTCAGATTACTCAGGTAGACAGAGAATTCAGCCCTAGTCATGAGCCGGAAGAGAATGTGATTCTCGAGCGTTTTGACCAGGAAACAGGGACAAACAGTTCCGGTCATCTGAATCGTTTGTCTGGCATTGAGATGAAACACGAACGGCTGAAACGAAAACAACGGGCTGGATATATAGTCTGGCAGATGGCAGGTAAAGAGACGTATTTCAATGCTGTTGTTGCCGCTGATGGAGAGGGGATTGATTTAAGCGATTTCAAAACGCTGGATTTGCGCATAGGCCGTACCAGGAGCAAGCTCAACACAAGTGCCGCTACTGATTTCAGTATCCGTCTTGAAGATGCCTCCGGCACAGTCTCAGATGCTTTTCCGGTGAGTCATTATGCTTTGTTAAATAATAAAGACAATCATTCAAATCCGGTGTTTCAGACAGTGCGAATTCGTCTGGCAGATTTTAAAAATATTGATTTAGCCAGAATTCATGCCGTGCAGTTTATTTTTGATCTGACCGAAACGGGTGAATTGTATTTTGCCAATATTGAAGCAAACGGGCAAATTGGCCTGGGCGGTACTTTCGATAAACCTAGATTGCCCCATGTGACCGCCAGGTCTGAACAAACAATCTTGGCTAGTATGGAACACATAACGGTTCCTGCCGGACTCAATTCATTTAAAGTAATTCGGGTCAAAAAGGGTTTATCAAGCCAATCAGCAATTGAAATTGAGCTTTCCAGTATCATTCCTTTTCCGGTGATGGACAGTTTACCCGTGTTAACCATAGGCAAGCAGCAATTTACCTTAAGCCGTTATGCGGATCCGGATGGTTTGAACGTTATGGCGTTCACTCTGAATAATGCGCAATACAAGCAATTAAATCAGAACGACCCTGTAAGTTTGCTGTATGGCAAAAAATGGGAGTTCGGTATTTTGAAAAATGGTATAAAATAGCCTTTGAATTAACAGACTGAACCAAAGATAATCCTCTTCTCTTTAGGGGGAAGACTTCAAGTAAGGCTCGAAACTTAAAATATGGCACAGAGCAGTTCCCACTGCCATTAAGTTAAGCGCTACTCCGCCGTACCGCGGCTTGTCCGCGGTATCCAGAGATCTAAGTGCGAACTGAGATTCCTGGATCCCGCGGACAAGCCGCGGGACGGCGGAACTCCTTAACTTAATGGCAGTGGGAACTGCTCTGTGCCATATTTTAAGTTTCGAGCCTTGGCATGACGCCTCGCCTTTAGTTCATACTGTTATTTGTATCTTAATCTTATGTTGTGGAGTCAGTTTTTAATGCACCAATATCAGGATTTAATCGCCATTTTTGATGCCTGTTTTGTTCCGGATTACAACACTCGCCTGATTAAGGGCGATGACGAGCCGATTTATTTGCCTGCTGATGAGACGCGGCCTTATCATGCCATCTATTTTGCCCATGGCTTTTACAGCAGTGCCTTGCATGAGTGCTCCCATTGGCTGATAGCAGGTGAAGAACGCAGAAAACAGGTTGATTTTGGTTATTGGTACATGCCTGATGGACGTAATGCAGAACAACAGGCTTTATTTCAACAGGTTGAGGTCAAGCCACAGGCCATGGAGTGGATTCTTTCTGTCGCTGCCGGGCATAAGTTTCGAGTCAGTGTGGATAATCTGAATGGGGCTGAATCCGACACCGAAGCCTTTAAACAGGCTGTATACCAACAGGTAATGGACTATTGCAAAAAAGGTTTATCACCGCGTGCAGAGCGTTTTCGCAATGCTCTAAGTTCTTTCTATCAGACCCCGGCTGAATTAAACAGCCAGGCATTTTGCATTAATTCTCTTTAATATTTTGATCTGAATGTTTTTGCAATACCACCCCAAGAGTCCAGTCCAGGTTTTCATCTTTGGGGATGTAATTAATGGTCTGATCTGGATAAAGTCCGTATCCTTCGACCATTAACGCATAATAATAAGCGGAAAACAGGCAATACTGAGAGACGTAGTCATCTTCAGGAAAACGTTGGTTAATCTCATCCCATTGCTGATGACAAATTTCCAGGTCCGCTTGCTGAATCAGGTTTTGATTGGTTAGCTGGCTGTTTTCAAAATGAAAGAAGCTGCTGTCAGCAAGGTTTGATATCCCGCCAATGCTGTACCATGAATCAACAGGATTTGCGGCAAGCAAAGGTTGAATCTGGTTATTTACTTTATGTACTTCCGTCATTAATTTGGACACTTCCTGTTCACAGGAAAACGCATTTCCCTGGCCTGCATCACCGTCAGGCAGAGGATAATTATTGGAAAAACAGGATGGGGAATTAAGGAAATGATGTGACATTTCCGTTTGTCCCAATCCGAGAAAGCTTTGTACATACAAATTAAAATGCTGTCCATACAGATCCATTTCCACCTGTGATCTGGAATTGGTAGCCGAGTTTTTCCTGATGGGGAAAACGATTTGCACCGAAGCACCCCCCATGTCCATAACACCAACGGATTGAGTTTGTGCTGTTTGTAGCGTTCCGAGGTGATAGTTTACAGAAAGCCAATCGTATAAGGCTTCATCACTGCCCATAATGGTTTTTGCTTCAATAAGACGCCATTGGGATTGTCGCGAGAACCATGAACTCAGTTCATCGTAATATCTTTTTTGCTTGGATGCCGGTAACAGGCGCATTCCAGCCGTTGCATAAAAGTAGACGGGAACATGCTCTGGGGGCGCACCGGCCAAAAGAGTGCCTAAATACACATTAATCGTGTTCGCATTAGGCTCTATGCTGGCAAAACCGGGTGTGATTCTTTTGTTCCATATTTCATGGATATCAACTGGGGAATTGGTGTCGTCTGTATCGTATGCAAAAACATGTAATCTTGAGCCTGTACTTCCGGCATCCACTACGGCAATGCATTGATGTTCTTTACATGGGGAGGTTTCTGCGAAAGCAGAAGGACTAATTGCTACAAATACAGCGAGAAAAATCCAGAAACGCATGAGCAAAGGCCTGAAATCTAGGTGTGCACATGATACATTGTGTCTATTTTGTTGTCAATTTATTTCTGATATAATCGCGTCACCATCAGGGTGAACATTTTCAGGCGTTTATATCATGAAATCTCAAGAACAAAAAGGATCGCTTTACGCTATATTATCAGGGTTTTTATATGGATTTATAGGCTATTTTGGTTTAAGCGCGATGAATGGCAATTTGTCTGCAAGTACCATGCTGTTCTGGCGCTTTTTAATTTCCAGCGTGGTGATTCTGATTCTCTTGCTACCCAAAATCAGGAAAGTAAATGATTCCTACAAAAGCATGTTCATTGCATTCATGAGTGGAGCCTTGTATTACGGTATTTCCACCTTACTTTATTTCTATTCTTCAGGCTACATTGGCTCCGGTCTTGCCATGGTGATCTTTTTCACTTATCCGGTCATTATTATGCTCTTGAATTACTTTTTTTATGGCCAGTTTATTCCTCGAATTTACTATCTGGCTACGGCTATAATCCTGATAGGTATGATGCTGCTCATTGACATGAATGAGATAGCTTTTGACTTATCAGGGATATTGCTTGGTTTGGCATCGGCATTTTGTTATGCCTGTTATCTTGTTGCCAGCAAGAGAAACACGCTGTCTCCTGATGTTTCAACCTTGATGGTATGTCTCGGGTGCATGACGACCAGTTTGCTGGTTTCTTTTTTTAGTCACAGCTTTACGGTTCCGACAACTTTTCCGGTCTGGATTAATTTATTGGGTATAGGCATTGTTGCGACAGTAGTGCCTATTTTGCTGATGTTACATAGTTTGAAATACATCAGTTCTGAAAAAGCATCCATCTTGTCGGTTCTCGAACCTGTTTTTGTGGTGATTTTCGGGGTATTGTTGCTGGGTGAAGAATTAAAACCCTGGCATGCTTTGGGTATCGTGTTTGTTCTTGCCGGCGCTTTAATTACCCTGTTTAGCCATAAAATTAATCTGGAGCAAATTAAATACCGTTTATTCCGCAGTCAGTCATTAAGTTAACGTCAGTTTCGGATAAAACACGCTTCTTATCCATAATTCACGTTCACTTACAGCGGTTTATAAATCTGAATTGAGCCAGGCTTCAATGAGTTCATGATCGATTGTATTGAGAAGGGCAGGTGCATGGCCTGCATCTTCCACTGTGTAGACGTGAGTGTTTTCATGAATTCGTTGCATTTTCTTGATAATCTGAGTGGTCAGTAAATCTGACTGTGCGCCGTGGATGACCAACACGGGACATCTCACCTTTTGCCAGATAGGCCAGAGATCAATGTCATATAAAATTCCTTCCAGTGCTTTGTGCGGGTGATGAAAAAACTCGGAAATAACCTGGGTGGTTGATTTGGGGGTCTTTACACCAGGATCAACTCGGCCAACGTACAGATTGTCAGCACGTTGTTCAATACTATTGGCAGTGAAGGTATCCCATTGCTTTTCAGTCAAAGGGCCAAATTGGGCATAATTTAATTTAAAATATTCCTTGGCTTCCGTTACGCTTTTAAATTCGCGTCGGGTGTCTGCATACTTGGCTATTCTTTTCAGACCAAAAAGAGGCACTTGTGGGCCAATATCATTCAATACCAGACGTTTGATTGGAGAATTAGGCAGGGCTGCGAGCATCATGCCGATTAGTCCTCCCATTGACGTGCCTATCCAGTCAATCTGTTGGGCATGCGTCCGCGCAATCATGCTGGTCATGTCTGATACATATTGGGTGAAATTATAATGATGAGGTTGGGCAAACCAGGAACTGTCACCTCGTCCTGCCACATCAGGACAAAACACATGGCGCCCGTTCATGCTCAGGTGATAAGCCAAAGCATCAAAGTCGCGAGAGTTGCGCAAATATCCATGCACACAGATTACAGTAGGAAGTTCGAGTTCTGAACTTCCCCATTCTGTGTAGGCAATATTATGGAATCCCTCATCAGAGACACCAAGATAACTGTGTTTTTTCATTTGCTAAGGGCTAATACCAGTTTCCACTGTAACTGCCAGAGCCACCGCAGCATGAATTTGATGGAGGCGGGGGAGGGCAGCAATTCGATGCACAACTACTGCATAATGCTGCTGCAGTGATTACAGCTAAGGCCAATATTATTTTTTTCATCGCCTATCCTTGCTTTGTTATGTATTTTAAATATACGCCATGTTTTTTGATTTAGCCAATCGTTTTGATTTTATAAAAATTGTAGCCCGTATTAGGCGTCAGCCGTAATACGGGAATTAGCTCATTGCCACTTCGATCCCGTATTACGGCTGACGCCTAAATACGGGCTACACTCGCTTAATCCGCAACAAAAATTCCGCTCCTTAACAGTCGCGGCTCGGTTTTCTGATGCACGATAAAGTCAATACAAACGCACGGAAACCGAGCCGCGACCGTCAGGAAGCGGAACAGTTCTATTGGCACATGCTGCGCTCAGGACGACGTGGATCGGAATGAGGATTAATCCAAAATACCCTGACACTTGCCGCCGTCTTTAATCAGCGTTACCACACTGTCTCGGGTCAATACAAGAAAGCCGCAATCTATGCTGGGGCCGAAAATAGAGTCCAGCTTGTAACCAAACTGGTAGGACTTATCTTTTGGTCCTCTGCCTGTATGACTGTTACCCAACGACCCTGAATTTTTCTTTTCCACTGAAAAACCAATTGCCGCCGCTCTTTTGTCATTGGTTTTTACGGTAACCTTAATGGTTTCTTCAGCAAAAGACTGGAGGCTAATCGATGTGAGTACAGCACAGCTTATAGCTTTTATATTGAATTTAATCATCCTTGATCCTTTTGTCAGGTTAATTCCATTAAATCAACTTTCTATCATGAACCAGAACAGTGCTCCTTGTCCAGTGACAGGTTTAAGCGGAATTATTCTTCCAGAATGAGCAGCCATTGTAATTTCCACAATTCATAAAGAAAAATCTGATTGTCTTCACTGGAGAGATAAGAATGAATGTGTTGTTCTCTTATAAAGCGATTATTGGCAATCAGGCTTAATAATTCCGGTGAAACACCGTCAATATCCCATTCACAGCCATTAACATACAATTGATACTCAGCCTTATCTGAAGACTGATATGCAAAACGGCAGGATGGATCTCGCACCAGGCCTGGCGATTCTGACAGTTCAGCAACAAACTCTTCCAAAGAAATGAGTTCCTCTTCTTCCAAAGGCATGGATAATTGCTGTTCAGCCTGCTGATCAAGCCGGGTAGCAAAACAGCCAAACCAGGATTTCATGGTTTTATCGTCGTCCAGTAACTGCTGGATTAATTTTTTTGCCTGCTGCCATGCCGCATCAGGCAGTTCAGAACTGTGTTGCTGATGACTCCAGTCCGGATCGCGGTATAAGGCTTTGAAGGATTCCTTTTCCGAGAGGTAATCACTTAAACTATCCAGTATTTCCTGCCCCTGGTAGCTGCGATAGCCGAAGGAATAGGTCATGCATTCATCGGATAAGGAAATGCCATAATGGCCTATGTGCGGGGGTAAATAGAGCATATCCCCTTCTTCAAGAACGAATTGCTCTTCAATGTTAAATTCATCCATGATGCGCAGTTCAAGATCTTTAATGTAATTTTCAGGAGTGCATTTTTGCGAGGTTAAAGACCATTCACGCCGTCCTTTAGCCTGATATAAAAAGACATCATAATTATCATAATGCGGTCCAACAGAACCCTTCATGGTGGCATAACTTATCATGACGTCATCAATACGCCATTGCGGAATAAAATCAAAATGCTCAAGCAAACCATAGATTTCGGGAACGACTCTGTCAACGCCCTGAACCAGCAAGGTCCAATGGCTTTCGGGCAGCTCTGCGAAGTCTTCGTCTGTAAAAGGCCCTCTTTTTAAATGCCATTGGGTGGTTTGCTCTGGTGTTTCTGAAACAATTCGGCTTTCCATGTCGTCTTCGAGGGCAAGGCCTGCCAGCTCATCGGGTGATAAGGCATTGATAAAATCGGGTATGGCATTACGGATGACCAGCGGTTTTTTTTGCCAGTATTCGCTGAGAAAAGTGTTTAAAGAGATTTCCTGAAAATGGATCATATGCTTATCGGCTGCTTTAATTTATCGTGGGCGATTTATACACCTCACCGCACATTTAGGCAATACACACTGAACTACGTCGTCCTGAGCGCGTCTTTTTGCACGAAGGATCTCCTGAAAGCGGCATGGTGCCAGTATTTGGAGATCCTTCGCGCAAAAAGACGCGCTCAGGACGACGTGAATCTGGGTGAAATTGATCCGGAATAGCACAGTGCGTAGCCCGGTCTGCTTGCAGCCGGGATCGATGTAGCAATAGGTTAATCCCCGTATTACGGCTGGCGCCTAATACGGGCTATCTGGCATTGATTCCGACATTCCTTGGCTTGTCCGAGGGGTCCAGGGNAGAAACACAGTCCCTGCCAGTATAACTGTTCCGCTTCCTGACGGTCGCGGCTCGGTTTTCGTGCGTTCTTAGATACTTCATCGGGCACCGGAAACCGAGCCGCGACCGTCAGGAAGCGGAATTTTTTGTCTTCCTCATTCTACCTTCATTTCAGCCTTGGTTTTTTAATTAAAGATGCTTTGTTTTTACTCAAAAGTAATCTTAAGCTTTTGAACAACCTCACTGTATTTTTCTTATCATCCGATGTATCCGTCTCTTTTTCAGGCTTCAAACGCAGTTCCTCATAACGAGACAAGAACGAAGAGAGTTCAGGAGCTAGGTCGGGCGCTTTCTCACTCAATGACCGACATTGTTGCTTCAGGGTGCTTGAGGGTTCAACAGGAACATTAAAACGTCTGAACTCTTTTTGCAGGCGATGGTATTCAATTAATAAAGGATCCTGAGACCTTTTTTGCCGCCATTGATAAAACAAACCGAAAAAAACGAGAAACAGCAGTGACAGGGCGACGGCTGCCTGCAGTAATTGTCCCATCCTCCATTCACCCAAACCGGCTTTTGACAGCAACTCTTTCTGTGTCTCCTGGTTGTAAAACAATAACCAGCGCTCAGCAAAAAATTGGGCTGACTCCAGAAATAATCGGGTGCGGGCAAACCATGACATACCAGAGGTATCCACATGGTCACTTTGATTCAGGCGAGAGGCCTGGGCATCAAGAATTTGTTGATCAATACGCTCGGCAGCTATAAACGATGTAGGATCCAACGGTTTCCACCCCACGCCTTTCTGCCAATATTCCAGCCAGGCATGGGCATCACTTTGTTTCACTGTCATATAGTGCGCCACAGGATTCCATTCACCACCCTGATATCCCACGATGACCCGCGCAGGGATGCCTGCCGAGCGCAAGATAAGCGTGACAGCACTGGCGTAATGTTCACAAAAGCCCTTGCGGGTATCAAACCAGAAATTGTCCATTTGATGGTTCGAATTAGGCAATGCCGGAGGGCTTAAAGTATACCAATAAGGTTGCTGGTTGATGTAGGTGCGTAAAAAAGCAATAAAAGATTCCGGGTTGTTATTAAGCCGCGCAAATTGCGCTTGGGCCCAGGCTTTGATGCGCGGATTCATTGTTTTAGGAAATTGGGTATTCTGGAGAAGTTCTCTTGGCGTTAAATCCTGATAGGGAGGAGTGTGCGACTTGACCTGATACGCAAAACGCTGGCCAATTATTTCCTTATTTTTACTGATTAATCCCGAATCAGATGAAAACAATAAATCAGGGCCACCTGCCACAGGATAACCAAGATAGAACAACCATTTCTTTTGGTGCGGTTCTAATATTACTTCATAATCAGGTACTGAATCTGCTGGTATGTTGGGTAAAGGAGTGAACTCTGTAGCAGGGCGGTCAACGGGATTCCAGCTTATGCCATTGTAAAAGCTTAAAATCAAACCCTGCCAATAGCCATTCAAAACGGGTTTGTTATGAAAAGTAACGCGAAGGGCGGTGCTGTCATCGCTAAATAAGTCAATAATGGAGCCAGGGCTCATTTTTTCACTAAAACCGGTTTGACTCTGCCCCAGAGAAGGCACTTGCCATAAAGGATTAGCGATGCGGGGAAAAATATAAAAAAGCAGGATACTCAAAGGGATGGCAATCAGTACCTGCTTTACGCTCCTGCTACCGATTTGCTTCAGGGAGGCCTGATTGGCGCTGAGTTTCAGCATTAAAGACAAATTGGCAACGACAGCAATAAGCATGTAAATGATGATCCACAATTCCTGTGTGACAATTAATGCTGAAAAAATAAGGTAAAAATTGCAGAGTGTCAGTACTTTCAAATCGCGTATGGTATGTGTTTCTATGGTTTTTAACCCTATAAAGGTCAGCAAAAAGCCTACAAAAAAACCACTGGAGATAATAGTGCCGTATTGAATTTTCAATAAAATCATGCAGAGCACTACTAAGGAAAAACGTATCCAGGCACTAAGCAAGGGAATGCAATAATAATCTGCTATCAGCCTGTATCCAATGGCCGATAAAACCAAAAGAAACAACCACCAGGGAGCTGTTGCAAAATGGGGAAGATAACAAATGAACATGACGAACAGGGCATGACGTGTCACCATCATGAGGGTGTGTTGAGAAGGGGCACTGTTCATTAGTAGGTTGCCAATTGGCGCAGACAAGCCTGCAAATGCTCTTCGCCTTGAGCAAATGGACTGGAGTAGTGGCCTAATTCCAGACCATAAATGCGATTGTCTGCTTCTGCGTTAACAAGCCAGTAACTCAAATGCGCAAGTCTTGACTCCAGATTGTCCGCAGGTAAATCATTTAAGCGGAACAGCCAATAATCCCCCTCACTGTTATTTCTGGTTTTAAGATACCAGCCTTGTCCTTTGGCTGCGATTTTCCAGGCAATAAGATTGGGTTGGCTCCAGGGATCTTCCACTTGTTTCAAATCATAAATTTCATCATCTCCTGGTATGTCTCTTTTACGTGCCTGATGCAAAGAAACGGGGGATGGCCAGAATTCAGGAGAAACAGGTTCAGGATAAACGTAATAATGCGCATCGAAACTGGCATAGCCCCAAACCCGGAAAATACCAAAAGGAAAAAGGCTGGATATCACAATGCGGGGCAGGGGAAAACAACCGCGCTGTGATGTTTCTATAGGTAAGACATATTGTATGCCTTCTGGCGGAATCTTTTCCAGACGGCTTGCGGGCTGATTGGCCAGTTTGAATTCAAGACCATAACGCATTTTGTGATTACCCTGAATCAGCACAGTGATTTGTGCCGGTGTACCGCTTTGCGCGTCTTTTATCGCAATCAGTTTAATGGACAACTCCTTAAGATTGGCATGTGCTTCCCAGGCGCTTACCAGGCCAATGACGGCGAGAAGAAAGGTCATGAGGAAGACGGTGCTGATTTGATAATTAATTGCCCCTGAAAAGAGGGTAAGCAGGAGAAAACCATAAGCGCAGCCAAAGCCAGAAGGTAAAATATACACCTTGTTCGCTTCAAGGATTTGCGGATTACCCACTGTTTTTCTTTTTTTAATCCATTGATTCCAATAATTAAAGCCCTTGGTCTTTAGATAAGTGATCACACTGGAACCTCAACTTCATTCATTAACAATTCCGTTGCTGACAATTGAATCTGAGCTTTTTTAATAATCAAACGATGGTTTACCACCGCAGGCATCACGGCCTGTATGTCATCAGGGCGAATAAAATCACGTTCATCCGTTCTGGCGTAAGCCTGAGCGGCACGAATCAGGCCTATGCCCGCCCTTGGGCTCAGCCCATGATGGAACCATCCCTGATTGCGGCTGGCCAGAAGCAGCGATTGTACGTAATCCAGCACTAAATCAGAAACCGTGACGCTTTGGCTTTCTCTTTGCAATTCCAGCAACTGCTCAGGAGTTATGATGGGCTCCAGTTTCATTAACCGGTCATTCATCTCAGGGGAGCGTAACAGTTTGCGTTCTGCATCAGGCGGTGGGTACCCTATAACCAGACGCATCAGGAAGCGATCCAGTTGCGATTCAGGCAAAGGATAGGTTCCGGTATGGTAAGAGGGGTTTTGGGTGGCAATCACAAAAAAGGGATTGGGCAGCGGTTCAGTACCTTCATCTGTTGTGACCTGACGCTCTTCCATGGCTTCCAGTAACGCACTCTGGGTTTTAGGTGTAGCACGGTTAATTTCATCCGCCAGAATCAATTGTGAGAATATGGGGCCTTTGTGAAAGTGAAATGAATGCTGTTGTGTGTCAAAAACCGACACACCCAGGAGATCGCTGGGCAGCAAATCGCTGGTAAACTGAATACGCCTGTACTGCATTCCGGTAAATTGCGCCAGAGCATGGCTAAATGTAGTTTTTCCCATGCCGGGAATGTCTTCAAGGAGCAAATGGCCATTAGCCAATAAACAACTCACCCCGAGCCGAATCACCTCATCTTTTCCTAACAGGGTTCGACCTAATGCCTGTTGTAATTGTTTTATCATATGAAGTCATATTCTATAAGATTATATACAGTATAGAGTACATTTGTTTCGAATTCTTTACATTGTGAACGTTCACGATTTGATAACACCACGATTCGTTTGTAATGCTCTAGGCAAATCGGACATTTGTGTGTATAATATTTGCGCATTGATTTTTATTTGGATCACAATCTTGTCTAAATATGTAATAAAACCAGCTGAATACACTACCTGGCAATGGACTAAAACCATTGCGGCTCGCGTCCTTTTCCCACCTGTATTACTTTGGGATTTATCGAAAAAAGCCGTCAATGCGCTCCTTGGTGAAACAGTGGGGAGACTGGTTTTGCCTGCTCAGGATATCGATTTTTCCCGTGCACATATCAACAATGTCAGCGCTCTGGATAAAAAAAATTTAACCCATGAACGACACACCATTGTAACCTCTGACGGGGCTGAACTGGATACTCTGGAAATAAAGCATGCTGCCCAGAAAGACACAGAGGCTCAATATCAAAAATACATTATCAGCTTTGTAGGCAATGCCAGTGCCTATGAAAATACGATTGATGACATGCAAGGGGATGCTCAGGCTTTACAGTGTAATGTAGTCGGTTTTAATTTCAGAGGAGTAAATCACAGTAGTGGTCGTGCAAAATCAAAAGATGATTTGGTGACTGACGGAATTGCCCAGGTGCAGCGTTTGCTTGATCAGGGTGTTTCTCCACAAAACATTACTCTGAAAGGAAACTCTCTGGGGGCCGGGATTGCTTCCCTGGTAGCCCATCATTTTCATCAACAGGATAAACCGGTCAATATCTTTAATTGCCGTTCCTTTTCTTCCATTACCAATTTCCTGGTGGGACAGATTCGTACCTCTGACAGTGAAACAGGGCATCAGGAAAGCCTGGGCAAAAAGATTTTGGGATGGATATTAAAACCCATAATTAAAGTGCTTGTTTCTTTGACCCAATGGGAAATTGATGCGGAAAGCGCGTTTAAAGCAATTCCGGATGAATATAAAGAATATATTGTGGTCCGAACGAATAAGGCAGGCCGGAATGAGAGTGTCCTGGATGATCCGGTAATTCCGCATTATACATCCATTCATGCCGCGTTAAAGGATGAGCGCCAAGCGAAAAAAGCAGAACTTGATACGCTTATTAAAGCAAAGCAAGAGGCAAAAAAGCAAAATGGGGCGGATAATACGATGGAACTGGATAAGGAAATTGCGGCTTTAGAATCAGAAAGAAATCGATTTAAAGAACGAAAAATGATTAATAATCACCCATATGAACCTAATGGGCATATCGTGAATCTGGAAGAGCTCATCAACCATAACGGTAAAACGGGACACACCTTTTTCCGCGAGTTTGTCCAAGCTGCCAATGAGCGTCATGCAATCAAACCTGTGATGAGCCCTCAAGGATAAATTCTCTTGTAGCCCGGTCGCTGCCCGGGAATGGCACAGTTCCGTAGCCCGGTCTGCTCGCAGCCGGGATCGAAGTAGCACCATCCCGGCTGCAAGCAGACCGGGCTACAAAAACATTTTAAGTAGCTGCCATTCCCCGATCCACGTCGTCCTGAACACTTACTAATAATCTTCCCAGTCCACTTTCTTCTTTAATATCTCCTTGCTCAGTTAGCCAACCAAGATTTTGCATTACTCTTAATGTTCTGAATCCTGTTTTTTTGGTAAAACAACTTTGTGCATGTGATAATAACTCTTCTAAGGTTATATGTTCAAAATTCACATTGCTTCGTGCAAAAAAACCATATAATCCACAAAAAGAAGCTTTATCCCTGCTTAACTGTTCCTGGTACGCTTGTTTAAATACACTCAATGCTTGTTCTTTATTTGTAAAAATACTACCAGGAAACCAAACGTTTTTAAGTTGGGCTAATGGAATCTCTAATGTTACTGGAATAGACTGTGATGGATGTTGTGCATAAAGCATCGATTCGCTTTTAAAATCATGACGAGTAATTGCATGAGAGATTAAAGAAGCAATTAATTTACCCCCTTTTTCGCTTGGCTCTATTTGAGATTTATAAGAATCACTATCTCGATAATCAAAACTGCTTGATAAGTCAATAATAGCAAAAGACTCTTGACTCATCTGTTTACCAAGTTCATTAAAAATGTTTCGATAAATTTTTGCCATTAGCTCTTGTAATAAGTGTATTGCTTCTCGCTGTCTTTCGTTATTTAACCCAAATAAGGAATAATACTTAATTTGTATATATGATAATAAGCCCTTGGAAACTGACTCTTTACGACTGAGTTTATCCATCAGGAAATAAATAAGATAGGGATCGCTTTTTAAATAAGGAGTGTATTGAAGTACAAGACTTAATTTTGCATTTGGTTGTACTTCTTTAATTTCTTCCACAACTCGGACATAGTTACTTGTTATGCGAGCAATCAGTTGATTAATGGCCTGTAATCGAGCTTCAGGTTCCATAAAAATTAACTCACTTAATTCAACACGAAAATCATTACCGAGAACACTTAAAACAATATGCTCTACGTCCTGTTCTTTTTTTAAGGTTTCAAGCGGTTTAAAATACTCATGAGTATGTCGTGGTGATATTACTTCAAAATCCTTATACTCACCGTATAAAATGGAATTAGTGGTAAATCCATCTACAGCATAATTAATCACTTGCATATTGCTTAATATACTCGACAAATGGTCAGTTACAGTAAGCTCATTTTGCACCCAATAATAATTATCAAGCGTTGAATCTCCTAATAAGATGACTTTAGGCATAAGGATTAAACTCTAAATTATCCAAAAGAGAGATATTATACTTTATTGTGCATTTTTGTACAATATTTATTCATTTTGAGGTTGAATAAATACTTAGATCGACGAAGGTAGTGAGGTAGTACTAATTTGTTCTTGTAATGGTTCTTCTTGCTCCAATACTATTGATTTGTTTCTCTCTTTAATCGATGAGAATCGTTCAACGGTCTTATCAGTTTTAGAGCGATAATTGTCCAAAATGGATTCATTCTGGATTTTTTCTAGTTCAGAGACAGTGCTTTTAATTTTTTCTTTAGCTTCACTTTCAAAGCCTAACCTATTTGCCAGGCTCCTAAAAAATTTGACAACACAATTTGGGTTGTCGTGTATTCTATCATGAACAAAAGAAAAGCTTTTTTCCAGGTAAGCCTGCATTCCAGGATTCTCGAACTCAATATCCAGATGCTCGTCTTCAGCATATGTTTTACACGCTTCAGTCGCTTGACTAATAAACTCCTGTTTATTTGGGGTTGTATGAGCTAATTCGAGTAATTGCTCATAAAATATTACCCCTGGACTTTTCACACTTTTAAGCTCGACTTTATCATACAGTTGTTTTTGATTTACCAATTTTTTCAAGAAAGAAGATTGGTTTACTTGCTCTAAACATCCTTCTTTTTTGAGTAAATCTATTAAACGTTGAGGAGGAACTCTTTCTAATCGTTCCCTTTCAAGAGGGATTCTTATGATATTATCTGAGGATTCTATAACGCCCTCTTTCACCATTTGTTCATGTAATGATTCATTCGTTTCATATATTGCTGCAACGACACTTTTTGCAACAAACTCAGAACAAATCATTTTATCTTTTATCTGATATTCTCCTTTTCCATACATAGCGTCATGCACCTCTCGCCTATCAACCGCATCTTTATCATGATGTCCTCCATACAATCCAAAATTAGCCCATCCAGCCTGAAATCTTGCTGCTTTATCATTTTTTACACCTTCAAAACGTTCTTTTGACTCAACAAGTAGCCTTTGAGCATTCTCTTTGAATTGTTTTCTGACTTCTTCTTTCCAATCCAAACCCTTTGCTTTATAGTGATTCTCTAATTTTTCTTGCATCTCAGGTGAAATTAACCTGGTTACATCTACTCGGAACGTGTCACTTATTGCTATATCAACTACTTTAACCCTATCTGTTTGATGCTCTCCCCAAATATGAGAAAAAGTAGGTTTGTTTGTTTCTGGATCTATATACACTTGTGCAGCATGCCCATATTTTGAAATAAATGTATGTGTTAAGGCAACTTCTCTATCTGCTGATTTATTTTTCAAAGCAAGTGATTTTTTCGAATGGTTCATCACTAAATCACCACTCTCCAACATAGGTTCATCTGCTATTTTTTCTTCTATTTTTCCTATTATTTCTGCTGCATGAGTAGCTTGTTCATGAAGTTTTTTCAATTTACTACTTGATTCAATTAATCCTAGTGAATCAAGATTATCAAGAATGGGTTTGAGTTTAGCCAGATCATCTAATCTGCCTAACTCAAATAAAGTTAATTGGCTTTCTAAATCCAGAGCCTCTCCTTTCTCCATTACCTCTAGTGCTTTCTCAGATTTATCAAGAAGAGCATCGTTCAATTTAAAGAGTTTTGTTTTAAACATTAAATATTTCATATCTGGAATGGTAAGCTGATATTTCTCGATAAGAGGATGTTTCTCTTTTTCAAATAATCCCACTCGTTTATTTAAATCCATGTTACCAATATTTTTCTCAATCATCATAGAAAGCTCAACCCGTTCCTGGTGACTGCATTCATCTTTGCTTGTAACAATCTTATGATACAAATAAATAAATCGATGTTCTTCATGTGTAAGGTGCTTACTTATTAAAGAGGGTTGGTTACTTCTCTGGCTTCTCTGAGAAAAACGCATCACTTTATCATGAT
Source organism: Legionella shakespearei DSM 23087 (assembly GCF_000373765.1). Classification (GTDB taxonomy): domain Bacteria; phylum Pseudomonadota; class Gammaproteobacteria; order Legionellales; family Legionellaceae; genus Legionella; species Legionella shakespearei. The sequence continues at coordinate 122,021 of NZ_KB892381.1, forward strand.
CATCCAAAACTTGTTTTAATTGCTCGGGATCTTGATGGGATAAAATGTCACTTAATTTTGATGCATTTGATATTTTACTGCCTTCTGTTTCTATATATTTCTTGAAATTTAAATAAGAAATAATGGCATTCCTGGCATCAGTAGTTAAAGGTACTTTTAGTGCCTGTTTATCCAGATCCTCAATCAAATTTTGTGCTAATTTTTCCAAAATAATTTCTGATGTTTGTTTGGCAAATGGGCCGCCAGTAAAACTCGATCTAATTTGTTCAATAGTATTAAAATCATAGTAATCAGGTTTTATTTTACTAGTAGATTCAACTATTTTTTCTTGTAGTTTGTTTACTATTCTTATATTTTTATATAGTTCGGCTCCAAGGTCTCCTGCTGCGTTTTTTGTATCAGGTTTTGTTGCAAGTAAAGAAGAGTACGCCTGCATTTGATGGAGGCTCATGTCCTTAATTTTTGATATAGGTGGAAATACTATTTCAATTCGATCTTCGTGACCATTTTTAATTTTTTCAATAGCTTCCTCTTGTACCAGGATGGATGCTTGTGTCTCCGATAACAAACGTTGCATTGTTTCTGCAGTTTTGCTGGCAGGATCTTTTTGCTTTTGTAGATTTCTTTCGTAGGTTTGGGCTTTTCTTTTTAAACTTTCCAGGTTTTTTTCATAAGACTCTAAAAATAGATTAGCAACATCTCTATCAACCATTATTTTTTCAGGCTGAATTTCTCTATTTAAAGTTTGTTGTATATTGACTGTAAGTTTTTTCGAGTTTTCAATATTTTTAGCAGATTCATAATCGAATTTTTCTAAAGCAATCCTATGATTATTAACTGTTTTTTCAAAATGACTGGCGACTGCTTTTGTAATATCCTTTTGGGAAATGTCGCCATAAATTTCTTGTCCTTTAAGATTGGAATAGATATGTGAAGAAATTTTATCTATAACATCTATTATTTGTGTATCGGATTCAAGTTTGGTTATCGCTTCATATTGAGCATAGGGTAAAGTCTCTAAAAATTCTTTTATTTGGGAGTCATAATCACTGGTTCTTTCAATATATCCTTCTGCTAACAATATTTTCTCAGTATCTATAACTTTATTCTTATGAAACTCAATTAAATCATTTGCATTTGCTTTTAATTGTTCATAAGATTTTTGCTCAATCTTGCCAGAAGAAAACTCTTTTTCTAATTGTTTCAATCCTTCCTTAGTATTTACAACATGCTCAATATATTCTGCTCTTTGATTGAATAATTGTTGTTTTTTACTTGGTTTAAATATTTTAGATGTAATATCTACATAGGCTTGATGTACACTTGAAGCAAATCGGGCTAATAATCCTGGCTTTGTGTCTTTAATATGTGAATTAGCCCTTGATAAGGTACTCTCTAATTTTAAAGAGAAATCAAAAACTGATTGAGGCGTTTCAAAAAACAAATTTGAAGTGGGAAGGCTATAGCCGGATTCTTGAAGTGCTCCTCTAAGTTCAGGACTAATTCCAGCATTTATAATTTTCATTGTTGCAGTGCAGCAATTCATTTTTAAAGCATGGTATGGCACTACACCATTAGCTATTTCCCCCATCTCTTTAAGAATCTCTTTATAATCAAGGCTGAATTCTTGTTGATGTTCAGGATCGATTGAAAAGTGAATAATTTCGTCTGGACTTGCTCCGAATTCCACGCCCAAATCAGAAAGATCTTTACGCAAAGTACTTAGTGCAGCAGACATGCCGGACAGTTTTGATTGCAATTCTTCTATTGAATGGACTTCGTGAACGGCTAGAATTTCCTGAACTCTTTCTGAGCTTATATAAGATTGTTTTTGTTCTTCAGTTTTTAATTTTTGAAGATGCCCTGATATTTCCTTTACCTGCCATAATAAAAGCTCTTTTTCTTGCTCAATTGATTTCAACTGCTCCATTTTTTCTTTGGAGATTTTAATCTGTTCTTCAGTAAGACCAGCAAGATGTTGAATGTATTCTATTCCTGATGAACCTTTTATTTTTCCTATTAGACCATGCCATTCTGTTTCCTGATTTCCTAATATTTGTTTCCCTTTTTCTGAATATTGTTGAGGGATACCTTGTCCTTCTTCGATACGGTCTTTTGTCAAATCGAGCATTCGATGGTGTTCAGTTGTTTTTTTTGTGCTCACATCCCCCCAAAAACTGAAGTACACCTTGAAACAAGGTACTTCTACTGCTTCATAAAAGGGTTCTTTATCAATAGGGCGAGTGATTAGAGTTGTTGTCTCCTGGACTAAAAGTTTGTTATTTTTATTAACTTCCTTGATAAGTTGTCTGTTTTCTTCAGAGACAGGAATTACTAATTCAGCTGCACTATGTCCCGGGCTTCCCCCAAACAGCGTCCTGTTAATTGATTTTGAATAGCTGCCTTCTTTATAACCGGCATTCCAGGCTAATACTCTAAAATGAAACATATGTTACCTATAAATTCACTATGCCTTTTAGTAAATTATAGTGCAACTTTATCTTAAATTGAGCTTATTGGTTTTTTTTGTGGTGTCGTTTAGAGCAAATTAATTAACTGCTTTGCAGAATTCGCTCCAACTCTCCCTTGGCCTGACGGGCGAAATTGATCAAGTCTGTTTCTTTTTCAAAAAACTCGAATGATTGATACAGTGAGGCTTCGTCGTGTTTCTGGAAGGCTTGGGCTTTTTTCTCAATGTCTTCTGGCTTGTAATTCAGGAATTTCAATACTTCCTTAGTCATAGTCAGGGATGAATCAAATAATTCCCGTTTGAAATAATCCACTCCAGCTCTGTGTAGTTCATAAGCGTGGCGGCGGTTTCGTGCTCTGGCGAAAATTTTGAGATGAGGAAACTCCTGCTTGGCCAATTTTACTATGGCGAGATTCACATCAGCATTTCCTACGGTGACAATCAACAATTTGGCATGATCTGCGCCAGCACTTTTCAGAAGGTCAAGACGGTTAGCATCCCCAAAGTACCCTTTGTAACCGAATTTTCTCAACAGTTCGATTTGCTCCGGATTTTTTTCCAGAACAGTTACTTTTACATGTTCGCCATTTAAAAAGCGGCCAATGATTTGGCCAAAACGACCGTATCCGGCGAGAATGATTCCATTCTTTTCATTAATGGCATCATAGTTGTGTTTGGGGAGCATGCTCATTAATTTGGGCACCACAAATTTATGGTAGAGGAGCATTAAAAAGGGAGTCGCAAGCATGGACAAGGCAACTACCAAAGTAAAAAATGCGCGCGTATCTGCCGAAATCACCCTGGATTCACTGGCATATTGAAAAAGTACAAAAGCGAATTCGCCCCCCTGAGAGAGACCTAAGGCAAAACCAATGGTCTGGATATTGGTTAGCGAAAAAGAACGGCCCAGGCAGAATAAAATAGCTGCCTTGCAGAGCATTAATCCTAAAACCGCAGCAATAATGAGTGTCATCTGTTGCGACAACAGATTAAAATTCATGCCCATGCCTACGGAAATAAAAAATAAGCCGAGCAATAATCCTTTGAAGGGTTGAATGTCTGCCTCAACAGTCCGTTTGTATTGTGAGTTTGCCAGCACTACACCCGCGATAAACGCGCCAAGTGCCGGCGAGACGCCTATGGATTCCATGAGTAAGGTAATTCCGACAACCAAAGCCAGGGAAAAGGCGGTAAATACTTCAGGTAAATTGGTTTTGGCAATAATTAAAAACAAATGACGAGACAAATAATGTCCGGTCAAGATGACAGCGCCTATAACGCCGGTGACCAGCAAGGCATGCATCCATTTAGGCATGTGATCGGTAAAGACAGCCTCATGTGTATTGATAACGCCTGCATGTTGTGCCAGAAGTGGCATGATGATCAGAATCGGGATAACGGCGATATCCTGAAATAACAAGACCGCAAAGGAAGTTTCACCCTCTGCGGTTTTCAACAGGTTTTTTTCCTGCAGCATTTGCAGAACCAGCGCGGTGGAAGACAAGGCCAGGGACATGCTGATGGCAAAGCTGGCTCGCCAGTCGTAGCCCATTAATACCCCAATTGCGGTCAGTGCCGCTGTAGTAAGGATAACCTGAAGACCGCCAAGGCCAACGATTAATTTTCGGAGCTTCCAGAGCATGGCTGGTTCCAGTTCCAAACCAATTAAAAACAGCATCATCACCACGCCAAATTCAGCAAAATGCATGATTTGTTCGGCATTGCCAATCAGTTTAAAGCCAAAGGGGCCAATCAGTATTCCCACCACAAGATAGCCCAGCACCGATCCCAGTTTAAAGCGGCTGGCTAACGGAACCATGATACTTGCTGCTGCAAGAAAGATAAAAACATTTAAAAGCAGGTGTTCATTCATGATGCAAACCCAATGACGATGTATTATTTTTCGTGACAGTTTTTAAATTTTTTACCACTGCCACAGGGGCAGGAACTGTTACGGGCGATTTTTTGTTTGTAATTCTTTCCGGGTATTTGTCTGTTTACCCCGTCAACATAAAACCAGGTGTCCTGTTCTTTATGAAATTCGCTGAGTTCATGAATTTCCTGCACCTGGTTACGGTCAAGAAAGGTAGCTCTAAACTCTACAAAGCCCTTGGCAGGTGTTTCCTGATAAGATTGGATTACTTTCAAACCAAGCCAGACCAGTCGTTCGGCCCAGGTTTTTGCTTCTGGCTGATTGAAGCCAAGCAGCGCTTTTCCTTTCATGGTACTGGTAATATACTCAATTTTGGCTAAACTGTATGCAGTATATCTTGAACGCATCAATTGCTCAGGTGTTTGTGGTTTTTGCGCTTTATCCAGGTATAATCCACAACAGTGTTCGTAAGCGTTTTGTGAACCACAGGGACAAAGTAACATAGGCTGCCTGTCAATGATTTAAGTCTATTGGATTATACTCAAGATGCCTGAAAGTTCAATCTTTGGGAAGGGACCCACCATGATGACATTATTTCAGTTTTACCGAATTTGGGGATTACCGAATGCCAGTCCTTTTTGTATGAAACTGGAAACCTATTTACGTATGGCAAAACTGCCTTATGAAAACAAATTTGTTAATGATCCGCGGAAAAGCCCTAAAGGAAAATTGCCTTGCCTTAAGATAGATGGGGTGCTGTATCCTGACAGTGAGTTCATTATTGATGCCTTAAAAAAACGCTTTGGTGATGAACTGGATAAAGACTTATCACCAGAAAAAAAAGCTATAGCTCAATTGGTTGATCTTGCCTGTTGCGAGCGTTTGTATTGGGTTTTGGTTTATCTGCGTTGGCAGGAACACTCCGGTTGGATGCACCTTAAAAAAACCATGTTTGGCAAATTGCCCTTTGTTTCCCGATTATTGATACCCAATATGGTGCGCAAACAGACTATTAAAGCGTTGTATTGTCAGGGAATAGGGCGGCACAGTATGCTGGAAGTAGTTGCATTAGGCATCAAAACCCTGGATAGCCTGGCCGTTATTTTAGGAGACAAACATTATATTCTGGAGGATAAGCCAACCAGTATTGACGCTACTGCTTTTGCCTTTTTAGCGAATGTCATCTGGTCTCCTGGAACGAATCTTTTGCAAGAACACGCGTTGAAATTACCCAATGTAGTCGCTTATTGTAATCGGATGTGGGATGAATATTATCCGGATATGGTGAAGCCTGAATCCTGATCCGATACGTATCGTCTTCCAATCCATCCTGTCACCCGGATCCCCGTCGTCCTGAGCGCGTCTTTTGGCGCGAAGGATCTCCCGAACGAAGCATGGTGCCAATATTTGGAGATCCTTCGCGCCAAAAGACGCGCTCAGGACGACGTAGATCGGAGTAATACAATGATGTGAAAAGAGCCAGTTGCAGAGTTCCGCCGTCCCGCGGCTCGTCCGCGGGATCCAGGAATGTCACTCTGAGCTTAGATCTCTGGATCCCGCGGACAAGCCGCGGGACGGCGGAGTAGTGCTTAACTTGATGGCAGTGAATCCTGATCCTACTCCGCATCGTCTTCCAATCCATCCTGTCACCCAGATCTACGTCGTCCTGAGCGCGTCTTTTTGCGCGAAGGATCTCCAAATATTGGCACCATGCCGCGCTCAGGACGACGTAGAGCGTTTCATACATACATTTTCCACAGATAATTTGATACACTGTTCTCAATCTTCACAGCAGAGTGACTAATGAACTCGTATTTATTGACGCAAAGCATTGAGCAGATTGATCAACAGAATAGTATCCATGATTTGGAATCGGGTAAAATCCTGTTTTTCCCGGGGCACTATTTTGGTTCAGTTGATTCGTCTTTAATGTCCGAATCCATTTTGCACAAAACGCATAAAAATGTCAGTTATGATTACAAACGCAGCAAACTGGGTGTCTACAATCAAGCCATTGCTGGCCTTGATGGGCAATTGACCCAATTAATGAGCAGTTATGCTGAATTTGCTTTGCAATTAATCCAGAGCGCGTTGCCTTCCTATGTTCCGCATCTGCAATGGGGAAGAACCAGTTACAGGCCCGCACAAATCAATGAGCGGGCTACATCAAGACGCAAAGATGATACGCGCCTTCATGTGGATTCCTTCTCTGCAAGCCCGGTCAATGGTTTACGCATTTTACGAGTATTCTGTAACATTAATCCTAATCAGGAACCGAGAGTCTGGCATGTTGGGGAACCTTTTACCGAGGTATTGAATCAATTTGCCCCTAGAATAAGATCTTATAGCAAACTGACGGCACGCGTGTTGAAACTGGTTAAAACGACCAAGACTCTGCGTTCCCCTTATGATCATTACATGCTGCATTTGCACGATAAAATGAAAAGGGATGATCATTATCAGGCCAAAGCGAATAAAATCCGGATTGATTTCCCCTCACAAAGCACCTGGATAGTGTTTACCGATCATGTGTCCCACGCTGCATTGAGCGGACAATATCTTTTGGAGCAAACCTTTTATCTGCCTGTGAATAAAATGGCAAATCCGGAGGTTTCACCCTTGTGCGAGTGGCAGAAATTCAGGCCTGAATTGGAGTGCAAACAAGGTTAAGTGTATTGAACATGGCAGTTTGTCGCTCGGTTTTCACGTTGTCCTGAGCTGATGTATCCCCACGAAAATGATTTATTTATGAGCACTACATTACCTAAAGAAAACCGAGCCGCGACCGTAAGGGAGCGGAAATTTTGGATGTACACCTAATGAGTAATCAATAATGGAGTGCATCGAACTGTTCCGCTCCCTTACGGTCGCGGCTCGGTTTTTGTATTTTTTATTGACGTGGATCGGGGAATGGAAAGAGGTGTAGCCCGGTTTGCTTGCAACCGGGGATTGTGCTACTTCGATCCCGGCTGCAAGTAGACCGGGCTACAGCAACCGGGACAGCAATTAGATACAGCAGATCGATTTGCGAGAATTTTTTGTTTTAGCCTGGGCCTCTATTGCGATAGCCTTCTTCTCTTTCTATGACCTGACCTACTTTTTTGTCAGTCTCACGCATTTCGCGGATGGCATCTTTAAACTTTCCTTGCCCCAGACATTGGACGGATTTTTTGACTCCGGCTTCACTCTTTTCCCTGATCAAGTCAGCAGAATTGGGAGAGTCTTTAGCAAATCCTTTGGATTGCGCATAGCGAACCGCATCTTCTTTTGAAGTGGTCGCTTTTTCAGATGAAACAGTTACCTTATCAACCACATAGTCTGCTGCTGCTTTGTAAGTTGCTGAAACCGATGCAGCAGTTGAATTGTATGTCTCCGCTGCTGTTTTCCACAAATCGCTTCCCCAATTCATCCAATTTTCTTTATGCTTTTCATAGGCAGTGGCATTTTCGGCCTTTCGTCCTGCTTGATCGGAACGTCTGTTCATCGCTTCACGGCTGTAATCAACGCCTTCCTGTCTTTTCTTGCCCCGCAATTCATATTTTTCAGCCATTTGATCCATATATGCCTGATGGCTTGCTCTCGTACCAGCTCTATGCACATCTCTTGCCTGATCTCCCTCCAGGAGCGTGCGCCTGCCAGTTGCTGCAATTTTTTCATCTCTGGTTCTTCTATCGACCATGGCAGTCTCCTGAATTAGTGATAAAATGATGTTGAGTAATAGAGATACTCTGCATTAATTTAATTATAGATCAAAAATTAGTCTATGTGATTTTTTTATTAACTCTTGGCTATGCCCTTTACAGGAAACGGAAAGTACGTCATACAAGCAATCTTTTCCTTTGCTACTCATCACAAAACTCGTTATCATAAAATGTTAGGGTTTGTCGCCAACAGGCTCATGATTATTTACCTAAATTGATAAAGGATGTCCTTATCTCATGGACGCAAATGACGCATCAGATGCTGGAGAAAAGGCATCGATACAGACAAAGCAACAATTAAAAAAGCCATACACTTCAAGTGATTTTTGGCTTATTGTCAGTTTAATTGTCATGGTGCTCAGCCTCATCTGGTTTTTCTATGCCATGCGCCAGCCAAAGGAAAACAGTCCCAAACCTCTTGCGGTAGTTTCTGCCAAGGCCACAAGCCGTGATGTTCCTGTGTATCTGTCTGCCCTGGGCAATGTGACGCCAACCTATAAAGTTACCGTCAAAACACAAATTAATGGCATCCTGCAGCAAGTCTTGTTTAAAGAAGGGCAATTAGTCAAAACCGGTGATTTACTGGCACAAATTGACCCCCGCCCCTATGAAGCCCTGTTGACTCAGTACGAAGGAAATTTAAAAAGGGACAAGGCGTTACTCGCGAACGCAAAAATTGATTTAAAACGTTACCAAACTCTGTGGCGGCAAGATTCCATAGCCCAGCAGACTTTGGCTACTCAACAAGCCCTGGTCGAACAATATGAGGGCGCAATCAAAATTGATGAAGGCTTGATTCAAAGCACTAAAGTAAGCCTGATTTATTGCCGCATTATATCCCCCATAGATGGGCGTATTGGTCTGCGCCTGGTCGATGCAGGGAATGTGGTTCAAACCGGTGACACTACGGGCTTAGCCGAGATCACGACTTTAAATCCTATTACCGTCATCTTTGCGCTCCCTGAAGATAATGTACCTCAGATCATACCGCAGGTGTATGCGGACAAGACCCTTGAAGTTCAGGCTTATGACAGACAACAGAACAAATTACTGGCGACAGGGACTTTATTAACCATAGACAATCATATTGATCCCAGTACCGGAACAGTAAGGCTCAGAGCTACTTTTGATAATAAGGAAAATACCTTATTTCCTAATCAGTTCGTGAATGTAAAGTTATTAGTTCAGACTTTAACTAAGGCAACTCTGGTGCCTACGCAAGCAATCCAGCATCATCTCGCCAGTGATTTTGTCTATTTGCTGCGTCCGGATCAAACCGTCACTGTGCAACCTGTAGTTGCAGGACCTGCCAGCGGTAATGAAACGGTAATTATGCAAGGGCTCAAGCCTGGACAGGAGGTTATTACCGAGGGGACTGATAAACTGAAAGATGGAGCCAAAGTGGAGGTACAGAAACCATCCTCAGCTTTGGTACCAGTCCAGACTTCATTAAAACACTCAGTAACGCGTAGTGTCGTATGAGTATTTCCGGTCCTTTTATAGCAAGAGCAATTGCTACTTCCCTTTTAATGCTTGCTATTTTTCTGAGTGGTATTCTTGCTTATCAACTGTTGCCGGTTTCGTCCTTACCTGATGTTGATTATCCAACCATTCAGGTGTCTACTTTTTACCCTGGAGCCAGCCCTGATGTAATGGCCTCATCCATTACTGCACCACTGGAGCGCCAGTTTGGCCAGATGCCAGGCCTTGATCAAATGACTTCGAGCAGTTCTTATGGCGCTTCAGTGATTACCCTGCAATTTCATCTCACTACAAGCCTTGATGTAGCCGAGCAGGAGGTGCAGCAATCGATTAACGCCGCCAGCAGTTTTTTGCCCGATGGTTTACCGTACCCGCCGATTTACAGTAAGGTGAATCCGGCTGATACTCCCATTATTACTCTGGCTTTAACTTCGAAAACACTGCCATTACCGCAAGTTGAGGATTTTGCCGATACCCGTCTGGTACCCAAGTTGTCACAACTTACCGGAGTGGGCCTGGTCAGCATCGGAGGAGGGCAGCGTCCTGCAGTACGCATTCAGGCAAATCCGGATGCTTTGTCTGCTTACGGATTAACCATGGAGAACGTCCGTGCCATGGTCATGGCATCCAATGTCAATGCGGCTAAAGGTAATTTCGATGGCCCGCGCTTATCCTATACCATTAACACTAATGATCAGCTGCTTTCTGCGGCAGAATACCGTCCTTTAATTATTAGCTATAAAAATGGCGCTCCGGTGCGCTTGTCTGATGTCGCGGTGGTGGAAGACGGTGCTGAAAACAACATGCAGGCCGCCTGGGTCAATGAAGAACCTGCAGTTATTCTGAATATTCAGCGCCAACCTGGTGCCAATGTTATCGCCGTGGCTGACAGGATAAAGGAATTGCTCATCCAGTTAAAAAGCACTATTCCTGATGACATTCACCTGGAAGTTCTGACCGACAGAACGGTAAGCATCCGTTCTTCCGTACATAATGTCCAGCTTGAATTACTTTTATCGGTGCTTCTGGTGGTACTGGTTATTTTTCTGTTTTTACGCAAACTGCCCGCAACCCTTATTCCCAGCATAGCCGTACCGTTGACCCTGGTTGGTACCCTGGGATTAATGTACCTGCTGGGGTTTAGTCTCAACAATCTGACGTTAATGGGATTAACCATAGCAGCAGGTTTCGTGGTGGACGATGCTATTGTCATGATAGAAAACATCATGCGTTATATAGAGGCGGGCGAGGACCCGGTAGTTGCATCACATAAAGGGGCTGCGCAAATTGGTTTTACGATTCTCTCTCTGTCCGTATCTCTTATTGCCGTACTCATCCCTCTGTTGTTTATGGGGGATGTGGTTGGGCGTTTATTTCGGGAATTTGCTCTTACCCTGACGATTACTATTATCATTTCAGCCTTTATTTCCTTAACGTTGACTCCCATGTTGTGTTCTCGCATTTTGCGTCGCCAAAGCATGAGTCAGACGAATCGTTTTGAAAAAAAACTGGAAGACGGCCTGAATTATTTGATTGATCGCTACAAGAGATCACTCGACTGGGTTTTATCGCATCAACCGTTTGTCCTGCTGGCCTTTTTCATTACTATTTTGATTAGCGCTACCCTGATTGTCTGGATTCCCAAAGGTTTTTTCCCTTTGCAGGATTCAGGAGTAATTCAAGGCATATCTGAAGCCTCGCAAAGCATTTCATTTCCAGCAATGGCTGAAAGGCAGCAGGCTCTGGCTCGGGTTGTTCTGGCTGATCCTGCCGTGGAAAATATTTCTTCCTTTATTGGCATCGATGGCATTAATAAAACTTTAAATAATGGCCGGATTTTAATTACCCTTAAACCTATGGAAGAACGCCCGGGAATAGAAGAGGTAATGACACGCATCCAAAATAATCTGCAGTCTGTTGTGGGTGCTTCATTGTATATGCAGCCTGTGCAGGATTTGACTATAGATACTTTGGCCAGCCGCACTCAATACCAGTACAGCATCAGCGCTCCTGATGGGAATGAAGTAAAAAAATGGTCGCGATTGTTCCTGGATGAACTGCAAAAAAATCCGCTGTTACGTGATGTGAACAGTGATCAGCAAAATCACGGGCCGGTTACTTTTATCAATGTAGATCGCGACACCGCATCCCGATTGGGAATTAGCATGCAAATGATCGATGACATTTTGTATGATTCCTTTGGCCAGCGCCAAATCTCAATCATGTTTACCCAGCGCAATCAGTATCGGGTAGTTCTGGAAGTATTTCCTGTCTTACAAAGGGCGCTTTCAGCCTTTGAAAACATTTATATTAATTCTTCGGTGACTAATACGGATCCCACAAATTCTTCCCTGAACGTAACAAGCAGCGGATCTGTTCCTTTAAGAACCATTGCCAGTATTTCCCAGACGGTTGGCCCCTTGGAAATTACCCGTAAAGACCAGTTTCCTTCCGCGACCTTATCGTTTAATCTGGTGGAACATGCCTCTTTGGGTGCGGCTGTCAGCTCCATTGATAAGGTGAAGGAGGATCTTAAGGTACCGCTTAGTGTACAGACAGACTTCCAGGGCTCAGCCAAAAGTTTCCAGAGCGCATTGGCTAATGAAGGCTGGCTGGTGTTTGCAGCCATCCTGGTAGTCTATATAGTGCTCGGAGTTTTGTATGAAAGTTACATTCATCCCCTGACCATATTATCCACCTTGCCTTCCGCCTGCATGGGGGCTTTGCTGGCTTTATACCTGACTGATAATCATTTGAGCATTATTGCCCTGATTGCCATTATCCTCTTGATTGGTCTGGTGCTGAAAAACGCGATTATGATGATAGATTTTGCCCTGGAACAGGAACGGGTTTATCACAAGGAACCCCGGGACGCTATCTTTCAGGCGGCGCTATTGCGTTTCAGGCCTATATTAATGACAACCATGGCATCCATGCTTGGTGCCATACCTTTAGCCTTAAGCTTTAGTATCGGTGGGGAATTACGAAGGCCTTTAGGTATTGCTATTATTGGTGGCCTTATCATCAGTCAGTTAATAACCCTTTATACTACGCCCGTTATTTATCTCACTTTTGACAAGCTGTTACGAAAGCTTATGAGTTTAGGCAAGGCCGCAGATGCAGAGCATAAAGATAGAGAGGCCGGGGTGTGAATTTATCTTTATTGTTTATTAACCGACCCATAGCGACCAGTTTATTAACACTGGGACTTATGCTTGCAGGGATACTGGCTTTCAACCTCTTGCCCGTAGCCCCTTTACCACAGGTCGATTTTCCCACAATCACAGTTCAGGCAGCGTTGCCGGGTGCAAGCCCTGAAGTCATGGCAACTTCAGTCGCTACTCCACTGGAAAGGCAGTTAGGGCGCATAGCTGGGATCACCCAAATTACTTCCGCAAGCACTTTAGGCCAGACTTCTGTGATGATTCAATTTGATTTGTCGCGGGACATTGATGGAGCCGCACGTGACGTGCAAGCTGCGATTAATGCTTCTTTAAGTCAATTGCCTGCAAATCTGACCAACAATCCAACCTACCGCAAAGTAAATCCTGCTGACGCGCCGATTATGATTCTGGCCTTAACTTCAGATAAATTCAGCCCGGGACAAATGTATGATGTGGCCTCAACCATTTTGCAGCAAAAAATTCTGCGTATCGATGGGATAGGTCAGGTGAACGTAGGCGGCGGTTCGCTGCCTGCGGTGCGTATTGAGCTTAACCCTACAGCACTGAGTAAATACGGCATAGGTTTGGATGAGGCGTCAAGAACAATTGTTGCGGCAAATAAGAATCAGGCCAAAGGACAATTAACTCATATTGATGGTACGCGTTCCGTCATTAAAAATAACGATCAAATGGTCAGTGCTGCAGAATACGCGCCACTTATCCTTTCTTATCATAATAATCAGGCAGTGCGTGTTTCTGATGTGGCTGAGGTGGTGGATTCAGTCGCTGATATTAATAACGCGGGTCTTGCTAATGGGAAACCCGCAGTTCTGCTGGTCTTATTTAAGCAGCCGGGCGCTAATGTCATTAAAACTGTGGATTACGTCAAAAGTATTTTGCCTCAGCTTAAAGCTTCTATATCCAGCGACATTAAGCTGGATGTTTTATTAGACCGGACAACAACCATCCGCAGTTCCTTGCATGATGTGGAGTTGACTCTGGTCATTGCCATGCTGTTGGTTATTTTAGTCACCTATTTGTTCTTAGGCAGCTTTCGCGCCATGATGATTCCCGGAATTACTGTGCCTTTGTCCTTGCTGGGTACTTTTGCGGTAATGAAGTTGCTGAATTACAGCTTGGACAATCTGTCATTAATGGCCTTAACCATTTCCACAGGCTTTGTAGTGGATGATGCAGTGGTCGTTCTGGAAAATGTGGTACGCCATATTGCCATGGGCAAGAACAGGCGTCAGGCTGCAATCGATGGTTCCAGAGAAATTGGTTTTACTGTGGTGTCCATGAGTCTTTCCCTGATTGCTGTATTCATACCCATCTTATTCATGGGAGGATTGATAGGGCGGCTTTTCCGTGAGTTTGTGGTGACTTTGTCGGTCGCTATATTAATTTCCCTGATCATTTCCCTGACCCTGACGCCTATGATGTGTTCAAGGATGCTGTATGAAGAAGAGGGAAAGCCTACTGCATTTATGCGTTTTATAGAGCGTACGCGACTTCGCTATGGCCGAAGTTTAAAATGGGCATTACTGCATCCGTCGTTGATGCTTTCCCTTACTGTTGCAACTATTATTTTAACGGCGTATTTATTCATTATCGTGCCCAAAGGTTTCTTCCCGCAGCAGGATGGCGAGCGGATTGTCGCGTCACTGCAGGCAGATCAGAACATTTCTTTTCAGGCGATGAAGAGTAAAATGAATCAGTTTGTGGCTTTAATTCAAGAGGATCCTGCAGTCGAAAACGTCGCTGCTTTTATTGGCGGTGGGGGACCTGGCGGTAATACGTCCAATACCGGGACTATCTTTGTGATTCTCAAATCAGCAAAAGAGCGTACCTTATCTACTATGGGGATTATTGCCCGTTTGCGCAATAAACTTTCGGTGATTTCCGGGGCGACTTTGTACATGCAGGCAGCACAGGATTTGACGGTTGGCGGCCGTTCAAGCCGGGCCCAGTTTCAATACACTATTTCTGCTGCCACTTTGCAGGATTTGAACCTCTGGACGCCGAGAATTATGGATCAACTGGCAACAGTCCCTGGCATTTCTGATTTAAACAGTGATCAGTTAACCCATGGTTTAAAAATATACGTCCATGTCGATCATGACCGGGCATCACGCTTTGGCATTACCCCTGAAAAAATAGATAGTGTATTGTATAGTGCTTTTGGCCAAAGCCAGATTTCAACCATTTATATGCCCATGAACCAATACAGGGTAGTGATGGAAGTTGCTCCCAAATACTGGCAATATCCAGAAACGCTGAATGATATTTATGTTCAGTCATCAACAGGGCAGGAAGTGCCTTTGTCTGCATTTGCCCGCTTTGATCCCGGATCGGCTTTATTGTCAGTAAACCACCAGAGTCAGACACCTTCTTCAACCATCTCTTTTAATCTGGTGCCAGGTACTTCTATAGGTGAGGCGGTGGATATAATCAGCTCTATTGTCAAAAAACTGAATTTGCCGCCAGATGTACGCGGTTCATTTCAGGGGACAGCACAGGCATTTCAGGAGTCATTCGCCAATCAGAAATATTTGATCATGGCTGCCTTGTTGGCTGTTTACATAGTGCTGGGTATGCTTTATGAGAGCCTTATTCATCCCATTACTATCTTGTCTACTTTGCCATCGGCTGGTCTTGGGGCTTTGCTGGCTTTGTTAATTTGCGGTACTGAATTGAGTATCATTGCCCTTATCGGTTTGATTTTATTGATTGGTATTGTGAAGAAAAATGCGATTATGATGATCGATTTTGCCCTTGATGCGGAGCGAAAGGAGCAGAAATCATCGCGGGAAGCCATTTATGAGGCGGCTTTATTACGCTTTCGCCCCATCCTGATGACGACTATGGCTGCTTTGTTCGGGGCTTTGCCTTTAATGATAGGTTTTGGTGTTGGCTCAGAATTAAGAAGACCTCTTGGTATCGCTATAGTTGGTGGTTTAATTGTCAGTCAAATGTTAACTCTTTACACAACACCCGTTATTTACCTTGCAATGGAACGTGTGAGTATCCGCTGCCGCCGTTTCTTTTCCAGGCTCAAATTTCTTCGAGGTATTCATGGCCATTCCTAGTTTTTTTAAAACAGTATCAGTGGGTTTGATGAGCAGTTTCCTGGTTTCTTCCTGCACGGTAGGGCCTGATTATGTAAAGCCCCCAGTTGTCGTCCCTCCGAAGTTTAAAGAAGCCAAGGGAACGCTTAAAACCGCTCCTGTAGTTGCAACCAAATGGCAACCTATAAAACCCTGCGATGCTTTAGACCGGGGCGAATGGTGGAAGGTTTTTCAGGATCCTCTGCTTAATGATCTGGAAACGCAATTAAATATTTATAACCAGAATATTGCCAATGCCGAAGCGAATTATCGCCAGTCGCTTGCCATCGTTGATGAGGCAAGAGCCAGTTATTTCCCTAATCTGGCGGGGGTGTTTAACGTATCGCGGCAAAAACAGGGGGGAGGGGCAACTCCTTTTATCAGTACGTCAGGTGGGGTAACCACTACCGGTGTGGCTACAACCGATTCTTCTGCAGTGAGTCGACCAACTACGACCAATTATGGTGCGGTTCTTAATGCCACCTGGGAGCCTGATATCTGGGGGCTCGTCCGCCGCACGGTTGAAGCCAATCTTGCTGTTGCCCAATCCAATGCGGCTTTGGTAGCGGTCACTCGTTTATCAGCGCAGGGTTCACTGGCGCAATATTATTTTGAATTACGCACTTTGGACAGTAATCAGAAGCTGTTGGATGATACGGTTCTTGCTTATAAAAAGACTTTGGATATGACCCGAAACCGCTATAAATCAGGGGTGGCATCGCGTGCAGATATAGTTCAGGCACAAAGCCAATTGGAAACAGCTCAGGCGCAGGCATTAAATAATGGCATTTTAAGAGGGCAGTATGAACATGCTATTGCCGTGCTTATTGGTCGTCCTCCTGCCTATTTTTCTCTTAAATTTATGCCTTTGAAATTAAAAGTACCTGCTATTCCGGTTGAAATTCCCTCAGTTTGGCTGGAGAGACGTCCTGACATCGCACAAGCTGAACGCCTGGTACAAAATACCAGCGCACTGATTGGCGTGGCGATTGCTGCGTATTATCCCAATCTGACCTTGACGGCTACGGCCAGTGCTGCTGCCCGCAGTTTCAAAGATTTAATCAATACACCGACTATTGGCTGGTCCACTGGCTTACAATTGGCACAAACCTTTTTTGATGGCGGTTTTCGCAGGGCAACTGTAAATGCAGCAAAATCAGCCTATATGGCGCAGGTCGCTGCTTACAGACAGACTGTGCTTACTGCCTTTCAGGATGTAGAAGACATGCTTATTGCCTTGCGTATTCTCAAAGAGCAAAGCATTGTGCAAAACAAAGCGGCAGCAAGTGCGCAGTTAGCCTTGAAACTGGTGCTAAATCAGTACAAAGCAGGAACAGTGGCTTATATTGATGTACTTGCGTCCCAGGTTTTGGCTTATAACGCTCAAAAAGCAGCGAATGATGTGAATGGATTACAGATGACTGCGGCGGTGGGGTTGATTAAGGCTTTGGGTGGTGGGTGGAACATGAGTTCTCAATAAACCCGTAACCTTTTTTGCCCACGCACAATCCGTTCGTGCTGAGGAGGCGCGGCTTTTTGCGCCGTCTCGAAGCACTGGCAGAGGATTTTTGCCTTGTGCCTGCTTCGAGACGGGGTTCCCACCCCTCCTCAGCACGAACGGGTCGGTGAGTGGGATGGGCTAACTAAAACCTTATGTCCGAGTTCACATCGGTTCTGAATAACACCATAACTTTTTTTGCCCTAGCACAATCCGTTCGTGCTGAGGAGGCGCGTGTTTTTGCGCCGTCTCGAAGCACTGGCACAGATTTTTTGTCCTGGTGGATGCTTCGAGATGGGGTTCCCACCCCTCCTCAGCACGAACGGGCCGGTGGGTGGGATGGGCTAATAAAACCTTATGTTCGGGTTCACATGAGTTCTCAATAACACCGCAACCTTTTTGGCCCCCGCACAATCCGTTCGTGCTGAGGAGGCGCGTCTTTTTGCGCCGTCTCGAAGCACTGGCACAGATTTTTTGCCCTGGTGGATGCTTCGAGACGGGGTTCCCACCCCTCCTCAGCACGAACGGTTCGGTGGGTGGGATGGGATGATAAACCCCTTATGTCGAGTTTACATCAGTTCTGAATAACACCGTAATCTTTTTTGCCCAGGCACAATCCGTTCGTGCTGAGGAGGCGCGGCTTTTTGCGCCGTCTCGAAGCACTGGCACAGACTTTTGCTTAGTGCCTGCAAACAGTATGGCACTCTATCGCCCCTGATGACATACTGAAATGAATTTGTAGTTAAATTTGTTCTATAATGAAGCATATTCAGGACGAATTAAGGAATAAAAATGAAATCTGCAACTTTAGTATTTTCTTTCTTTGTGACGCTGGCTCTTTCAACCGGTTTGTTTGCTGCTGACGATAAAAACTGGACTCTGTCTCCAGAAGGATTTGGCCCCATTCAAATTAATATGACTTTGAAAGAAGCGGAACAGGCCAGTGGTTTAACTTTTAATTCAACCAAACCTGACCCGGATCAGGCTGAAGATGAAAGTTGTCATTACGTCACGTTAAAAGGGCTCGATGATGTTTCGTTTATGGTCTCTGATGGTAAAATTGTCCGCGTCAATCTCAGTTCAGCGGCATACAAGACCAGTACAGGAGCCAAAATTGGAGACACTGAGAGTCAGGTACAAAATTTATATAATAACAAGTTGCAGGTTGAAACCCATCGCTATGATGAAAAAGGCAACTATTTAACCCTCATCGATACAGCAAAAGATAGAGCCATCCGCTTTGAAACTGATGGAAAAGTGGTGACCCTGATTTACGGCGGCAGAAATAACGAAGTACATTTCGTAGAGGATTGTCTTTAGGATGATGGAGGTCTTGTAGCCCGTATTAGGCGTCAGCCGTAATACGGGATCGAAGTGGCCATGAACTCATTCCCGTATTACGGCTACGCCTAATACGGGCTACAAGTTAAGGTGAAATTACTTAACGTAAATTACACATAATTGACTGTATAATTTGCGCAAAGGATCTCCTGCAAGTGGCATGGTGCGTTCAGGAGATCCTTCGCGCAAAAAGACGCGCTCATGACGACGTGGTTCCGGGAATGGCACAGTCTCGTAGCCCGGTCTACTTAGGCGTTATCGAATGAGGATCGGATTGCTCCGATGATTGATTTACCGTATCGTCATGATATTCATAATGATCAGGATCAATGGTACCCAACATACTTGAACCATGATCTACGCATATCTGGTTTAAGGTATCGCAAATTACCTTTTGTACAAGCTCCCCCATAGGCATGGACCTTCGC
This sequence comes from Legionella shakespearei DSM 23087, assembly GCF_000373765.1. Lineage (GTDB taxonomy): Bacteria > Pseudomonadota > Gammaproteobacteria > Legionellales > Legionellaceae > Legionella > Legionella shakespearei. The sequence goes on from NZ_KB892381.1 coordinate 141,085, forward strand.
CGTTCCAAAGTACTTATCTGCACTGTCAAATCCACAATTTCTTTTTCCCCATACATGGTATTGGCAGTAAATCTTTTTCTGCGTTCAAACAACGTCGTTATTTCACTGTCTATGAACTGACGTTCCTTTTGCAGTTCTGTAACTAAAGATTCTTCCATTTTTGCTACTATGGATTGGGGTTCTTCTGAATAAACCGTCATTAAATGAGCACATACCTCCGCAAGAGAAGCTATCTGCTTGGGATAAGCACTATGATTATCGCCCAGTTTTCTTAACCTCATGGCGCTGATGCTGGATGCGGAGAGTAATTTCAGGCATTCTTCTCTGGATTGAAGCTGAGAAAGATCGGTATGGTCAGTGCTCATGATAAAATTCCATTTCATGTCCCTATAAAATAATTATAGCAGTTAATTGTTTTATTTTTCTCCATTCGTAGGATCCACGTCGTCCTGAGCGCGTCTTTTGGCGCGAAGGATCTCCAAATATTGGCACCATGCCGCTTTCAGGAGATCCTTCGCGCCAAAAGACGCGCTCAGGACGACGTGGATTTGAGAGGGGGAAGACGATTCTTAATCGCACTGCACCCTCGCACTGAGGTAGAGTGGCTAAGAAAACCGGTCAATTTATCAATAACTTGGAACCTATTTCTTGAAGTCTATGCACTAATACTGGCTCCCAGGCACTTTAAGAAGCGGCATCTTAATTCGCAGTAAAATAATTTCTGGTCAAATGCCAGGTCCCCACAGACCCCGCTATGGCAAGCATAATAGGAATAAGGAAGCTTGAATTGATCCGGGTGAGTTCAAAAATAAGGACTATAGCTGTCAAAGGCATCTTTTGCGCTGAGGCAAGAAAGGCTGTAGCACCTATAACCGCGAAAGCTTCATAAGGTGAAGAAGGGCAAAACAAATTCCAGAAATAGCCCAATAGTACTCCCAACAATGCGCCATTAGCCAAAGAGGGCGTCAACAATCCCCCCTGAGCACCTGCACGCAAACTCGACCAGGTAATAAGACATCTTAAAACCAGTAAGATACTAGTCAATGCAAGTCCCACTGATTCCGCAAATTCCATTTGTGCCGGACTTTTTCCATTACCCAATAACGCGGGGAAATAGACAGATAACAAACCTATAAAGGTAAAATTAACCAGACAAGACACAATCATAATCCAGCCATGCTGCGCATTCGCTCTTTGTCTTGTTGCAATATCAATAAACCAAAAGGCAGTAAAACCAAAAATCGGACCTGCAACCAGTGCCCAGATAACCAAAGAATAGCTGATAGACAAATGGGGCATATAATACAAGGGTTCATTACCTAATCCCCACCAGGAGACAACCACAGCAATAGCTGAAGTAGTAATAGCTGGAAGCACTACAGTCCAACTGGCCGTACAGAGTAATACTTCCAGAATGAACAGGGCACCACCAAAGGGCACATTATAGACAGCAGCCAAACCTGCACCAGCGCCACAGGCCAGCATTATTTTGGTTTCTTTTATACTCAGACCCACCTTATCTGAAAGCCAGGATGCAAAGACAGCACTTAATTCCCGCGGGGCTACTTCACGTCCCAAAGGCGAACCCAAAGCAATAGTAATGATCTGTAAGAGGGCGTGTAAGGTGGTAGCAAGTCCTGGCATACGTTTGTCCGTTTTTATAGCATCAGCAATACTGACCAAAGGTTTACAAAAACGATAGATGCATGCCCAGCCCAAACCGGCTATCAGTCCGCAAAGAACAAGAATGCTGATGCGCCGTTCTGGTGACGAAGCACTGACTCCTTCAAGAAAACTTTCATTGCTGATGATATGAAAAGGACTGTAACCGAAAGCAATATGCTGTATCCAGTGCAGCAGCAAAGCCAGCAACATACCCAACAGGCCAGAGCTGATTCCTACTGCAATGGTTACCAGGACCAGTGCAGTAAGAGGTGTTTGAGTAGTACTTTTTTTCAGCACAGTCATTCATTGTACTCTAAATAAACGTGAATTTCGGATAAGAAAGTTGTTTGAGCCATTGTTTACCTCGATCCGTTCGGGCTGAGGAAGCGCGTTAGCGCTGTCTCGAAGCCTTGGCATGGTGCTAAGGCTTCGAGACGAGGCTACCGCCTCTCCTCAGCCCGAACGGCATCGAAGTAACGACTGGATAAAAAAAGTTTCTTATCCGAAACTCACGTTAAATTAAGGACATATCACTCGAACCCAGGCCTTAATTAAAAACCCAGGTCAACTGTATCAATACTTCATTGGTTTGAAAATTCGAATTGGCAAGTGTCCCCGACACCAGTGAGGTATCAATAAAGGCTTTGCCAAGTTGCACAGTGCCCAAATCAGTAAAGCGATAACCTATACCTGCGCGCAGATTTTTGTTGATGTCAGTGTCAATACCAATACCCAGCGCATAGCTCAACGAAGTATTGGTATGATCCAGATGCATCCGGGTAAAAGTCAGATTAGCCGGTACATTAGTGTAATAGTGATAGGCCTTGTTAAACGCTGTGCCTAAACCAGCAGAAAGGTAAGGGTGAACGTAATTTTTAAGGGTGTAAAGTAATTTTCCATTGACTAATAACTGTTTGGTCAATACTTTGTATTGATACGAAAAAGTATCTGCTGATTGCATATCCGCACCTTGAGTAAAGGTGCCATTGACTTTAAAAGGAGCGGTTTGATTGTAATCAAGCCCCGCTTGTCCCATCCAGTCCTGATTAATATTCCATTCAGCAGCCAACAGCAAATCCCAAAAACCTGAGCTTTGGTTTTTTTGGCTTGATGAGTAAATATAAAATTCGTCAACGATAGGATCGCGAATAGGGAAATATTGGGATACACCTATATGTGGGGCAGTAGAAACTCCCGTACCTAGAGCAAAAACAGGATGCCATCTGTCTTTCCATGTATTTTTTGATGGTGACGTATCGGCATAACTGAAAGAATTCATTGTGCAAGTTGCAAGCAGCAATGCCGCAGATTTCGATTTAACGCTGGAAATGATTTTTTGTAGTGTCATTCTTTTTATTCAATCCGTCAGCACTAATGAATCAACCATTTTACTTTAAGATTGAGTGCGACACTAGACTGTTGATGAAATATTCTTCAATATCATAATTATAGGGGGAATTGTGTAGCCCGTATTAGCGAAGCGTAATACGGGATCGAAGTAAAGATGAACTCATTCCCCGTATTACGCTTCGCTAATACGGGCTACAAATATTAACTTATGATGGAGGGTTGCGATGGCTCATTGTCTACTGCTTCACTCACATTCATCAATGTTTTGGCATGATAAAAGCCAAGGCGGCCGAGGAACGTGATTGGTGCCAGACGTTGCATGTTGAGTGCTTTGTAAAGTTCCGAGTTTTCATCCTTAATCAAGTCCTCGATGTTGTCCGTTTCCTGCAATGAGAGTACTGCTTTAACAATAGCATCCAGTTTCACATCACTGTTTATCCAGTAAGGATTCCAGAATTGATCTTGCCCTTTTTGCAAACGAAGCATTGAGTCAATAATGGGGTCACCGATTTTGCCTTGTGCTTTTAAGAGGTTGACTGCCTGATAAAAAGGTGGTGTGTTGTGTCCCCGGAAGCCATAACCGTTAGCAATAATAACGATATTGGCATCATGATTAAACCGATATTCCTCGACCTTTTTGTGGTTATTAGCAAAGGCGTAACCTCTGGCAATTTCGTTAACGTTTGCTCCATATTCAACGCGGTATTCTTCTGCTTTATCATGATAACCTGCCATGGCATAAGCGGAAGCAATTGCATCAACATGAGCCTGATACATTTTATAACATTCTTTTACTTTGTCATGATTACCAGCAAAAACATAACCCTGAACTATGAAATTAATATCAACATAGGCTCTGTATTCTTCGACTTTCTCATGGTTATTTGCCATGGCATAGCCAAAGACAATTGGGCCAAGTTCTGCTTCATATTGCTGTTCATAATGAAGCACCATGTCATGGTTTCCAGCAAAAGCGAAACCCGTCGCAACAGATGTTGGGTCAGCCCCTGCAATACGAAGATTTTCTGCAGCCTGAACTTTATTTTGTGAGGCCAGTTTTCCTGCGAGGGTGAAAAAGGGGGGAGTGGGTTCTCTTGCGTTCAGAGCTAACTGAACCAGATTATCTTGTAATGCTTTCGGATCATTTGCTTTTAATGCCGCATTATAAAAGAGCTCAAACATCATTAGTCCCCTTGCGAAAAAAGAGTCTTATTGTATTAAATGTGATCATGAAAGTCAATTAAAAGATAAAGTATTGACAATGTTGTGCCCAAAAAGTTAACATCAAGACTTAATTGTGATTAAAGCAGTGTGTACAATGAGTTTCAACCGATTGAGTACAGATAGCCTTGGCTCTCCTTACCACAGTATTTCGAATACTGTGCAATCGGCTGTGTCTTTAAATTCTGTAGTGTTCAATGTAGTCGTCGTGGTCAGTGTTACCCATTCCCTAGCTCTGAGCCGGCCTGCCTCCTGAATATCTGCCCCGCCTCAGGGCGAAGTTTCCGGCAGATATAAAAATTAAGCCACTCTCATCAACTGCATGGTTCAGGCTGAAAGAAAATGGCTGTTTCTGATACAGAGAATTAGGAGTTCAGGTGAATACTTTTCAAATAAAAAATCAATGGTTCAGGGCAATCTATCCCTGGATTATCTGGACAATAGCGGCCAGTTTCTTCTTCTATAAATATTTGATCCAGGTTTCACCCAGTGTGATGACTGGTGATTTGATGCAAGCCTTTGGGGTCAATGCTGCGGGACTTGGTAATTTATCTGCCTTTTATTTTTATTCTTATCTGATCATGCAAGTTCCGGTTGGCGTGATGCTGGATAGATACAGTCCGCGATTGTTGACAACAAGTGCTATTTTCCTCTGCAGTGTAAGCACTTTTATTTTTTCCCAGACTGATAGCCTATGGTTGGCTTGTACCAGCAGGGCGCTCATGGGAATGGGGGCTGCTTTTGCCGCCGTATCCTGCTTTAAAATAGCGGCACTTTGGTTTTCACCAAAACGTTTTGCTCTGATTTCAGGAATGTTCATGACAGCCGCCATGTTGGGTGCTGTTGGTGGTCAAATGCCCCTGGCTCTTTTGGTTCAGCATGTAGGGTGGCGTTCTGCCCTTCAGGTTGTAAGTTTTATGGGCATTATTCTTGGTGTGGTTTATTACCTTGTTTTGAGGGATAAAAAAGCAAAAACCGTACAGGAAACCCATCCTAAGGAAAAAATCAGCCATCTTTTGCGAAAAATTATCACCAACCGCCAGGCTTGGGCACTGTCTTTATACAGCGGATTAGCTTTTGCTCCCGTTTCAGTATTTGGTGGATTGTGGGGCGTACCCTTTCTGGAAAAAGCTTATGGTTTTTCACGTACTGACTCAGCCCTTGCTGTGTCGTTTATTTTCATCGGATTTGCAGCTGGTGCACCTTTTTGGGGATGGTTTTCAGATTACATACGTCGCAGAAAGCCCGTCTTGTTCACTGGAACCTTCGTCGCCTTATTGTGCTTGTCAGCAGTTTTGTACAGTACCAGTTTTAGTTTATCCTTATTAACCGTCCTCTTATTTATATTCGGCTTTGGAGCCAGCGGATTTTTTACCAGCTTTGCCATGATCCGCGAATTGTTTCCCCTGATTCTTGTTGCTACAGTATTGGGCATTATGAATACCTTCAATGCGGTATTTGAGGCCTTATTTGAACCTTTAGTGGGTATAGTCCTTGATTGGAGCTGGGATGGAACTGTAGTGAATGGCATGCATCAATTTTCACTACAGGCTTATCATCTTGCCCTGTTGCTTTTACCTGGTTCTCTGGCGCTGGCTTTAATTCTTCTGTTACTAATTGAGGAAACTTATTGCAGAAGCAGGGAGTGATTGTAGCCTCTCCCAGCTCCCCGTCGTCCTGAGCGCGTCTTTTTGCGCGAAGGATCTCCAAATACTGGTACTATGCCGCTTTCGGGAGATCCTTCGCGCAAAAAGACGCGCTCAGGACGACGTGGATCTGGGAGGACGGACGATATACGGCATATTCTTGCATTTGAAAAAATTGTTTACTATAATTTCAAATGAAAAGGAGATGTGAATCATGAAAGCATCCAATAGTGTACATCATAATGAAGAGCTGGTTTTGACCAAAGCCATAAACAATGTGTCAAAATTTTATTCCCTGTCTGGCAAGGACTTAAGCAGAATTATTGGTATTAGCGAATCAGGCGTATCTCGTATCAATCAAGGTGCGAAATTAATTTCCCCCCATACCAAAGAAGGCGAGCTTGCGCTTTTATTAGTAAGAATATACAGAAGTTTAAATGCTATGGTGGGTAATAATCACGAAAAAGCCCGATTATGGCTTAATAGCCAAAATAAATATTTTTGTAATAAACCCATAGAAGAGATGAAATCCATCTCTGGTCTCATTGCTGTACTTCATTATCTGGATGCGATGCGCGGGAAACTATGAGCATTTGGAGTGAGTGTGATGGTAAAAAATTTCAGAAATTAATTAATCTGGAACCATGGAGAATGGTTGAAGCACAACATATTTCAAGTTCCAGAGACTTGGTGGACAGCAGGGAAGAGCACGATCTTCTGGAACAACTGCTGGAGAGCTCAAAACCTCAAATCCCTGATCAGAAGCACTATTTGATTTTTACTCCTTTTCGTTACCCGCCTTTAGCATATGGATCCCGATTCGGCAGTATTTTTGAGCCTTCACTTTGGTATGGCTCTATAAACCTGCATACTACACTGGCCGAAGTGGCGTTTTATCGATTAAAATTTTTTGATGATACCTCAGCCTCTCTGGACTATATTGATATTCCTATGACGGCATTCAAGGCCTACATAAAAACTGAACATGGTATTGATTTGACAGCACCGCCATTTAAAAAATATCAGGATAAAATATCAAATAAAACCACCTATGAGCACAGCCAAAAGTTAGGTACTGAAATGAGGGAGGAGGGTATCGAAGGATTTATTTTTGCCTCTGCAAGATGTCAGAATTTTGGTAAAAATGTGGCACTATTTACACCACAAGTATTTCAAACAAAAGATGGGCAATACATAGCTCACATGCAAAATTGGCGCTGTATAGCCAACAGGGATGCTATTGAGTTTACTCGAGATGAAGTAAGCGGCAGGAAAAGAGAAGCGTTTTTCAGAAAAGAATTTGAAGTCCTCGATGATTAATACCACACAAATTTGTAGCCTGTATTAGCGAAGCGTAATACAGGATCGAAGTGGCAATTTCCCGCATTATACTTCGTTAATATGGGTTATAAGAATGGCTATTCCCGGATCCACGGCGTCCTGAGCGCGTCTTTTTGCGCGAAGGATGACGTGCATCCATTCATACCCAAAACCCGATTAATGCAAGGTTTCCTGAGTACTAAACTCTTCCATTAACAGAGCCAGTTTTTCACTGATCGGGGTTTCGCTGCTTTGCAGGGCATTTAACAAATGCTCTTTGGCTTTTTGCGGATTTTGATGAATCATGTAAACCGATCTGGCAAGTTCTGTCAGAAAACAGGTGGGATTCAACTCATTAGATTTATTAATCAACAATTCGGCCTGCGCAAAATCTTCCTGTAAGGCATGAATTAAAGCCAATCCCCCCCAGGCATCAGCCAGTTCTTCAACAAGCTCTGCCGCGTCCTGATAGGTCTCATGCGCTTCTGAAACATGATCATTTAATAATTGGCACCAGGCCAAGGCTATGTGGCAATCATAAAATTCAGGGTAAATTTCTACAGCCTTTTTCAAGGTCTCTTCTGCGGTTTCCAAATCACCCTGGCTCATATAAGTATTACCCAAAGCAAACCACAAACGGCTGTCGTGAGGATTAATTTGCAACAGTTCTTCTATTTCTTCGACTGTAGTTTCCATCGTCATTAAACGAAGCATAATGCTCACCAGTCGGGCATCGTAATTTTCTGGATTGAGTTCCAAAGCCCGTGCGCTGGATTGGGCAGCCAGTTCTTCTTCATTCAAATCAAAATATAAAAGGGAATGTAATCCCAGTGCATCGGTATCGTCAGCGTTATGTTCCAATACATTCTCTACAAGGCTAATAGCCTCTTCCAATGATCCCTGACGATGAAGGATTCGCGCCATTAATAACTCAGCGTCCGGATGGTGATCGCCATCAAGCAGGGGTGACAATGTTTCCCAGGCTTCCTCCAGCTCATAATTAATAAAGTAGGTAATTCCAAGGTTGTAGCGCAAAGCAGGAGTATCCTCATGTGTCAAGGCTTCGCTGAAACATTCTTGAGCCTGTGTAAATTGCCCTTGATTCAAATAAAGTAAGCCTTGTTGAGCGAGGCAGGCCTCACGATCAATAACTGTAGCTTTATCCAGATAATTTTGAGCTGATTCAATATCATCCAATTCCAGATATAAATCACTGATTTCAACCAACAGATTTAAATTGGTTTGATCTTGCTCAAGAAAAGATAAGTGACGAGTTAATTTGTCCTGTACTGTTTGATTGTTCATTGCTAGTTCCTGATATGGCTATGTAAAAGCAGAGATTGGTCATGAAAACGCCAGCAAGTATAAAGTTAAAGGATTAAAAAGGCAATTCCAAACCAGCGTGTAGATGTGTAGCCGTATTAGGTGGCAGCCGTACTATGGGAGTGATGTGGCAAGGAACTCATTCTCACATTACGGCTGCCGCCAAAGCGATTATCTGGACGCTTTTAAATCGACTCGTCTAAACAACGAATAGCTTTGCTCATTTCTTTTTAGTTCAAGTATCCGATATAAATTCAACGGCAATAACAGCGAATGCAATATAAAGATAGGGTGTAGATGACATTCAAAAGCATACAGAATAAAGGCAATATTACTACCAATCGCGATAAGGCGTAACGTCAAAATCCGTTTGACATAAAAGGTAGCGAAAACCAAAGAAGAAGCTATATATCCTACTAAATCAATCATTGATTCCATTTTTTTGACTCCACTTCTAAATCCCTTATTTCCAACATAACATCACAGTTTCTTATCCGCAAGTCTCTTGTTGGCGATTTTGCATAAAATGTACGCTAGGACAGGATAGAGCAGCAGTCATTTGAGGCAGAATCTTCATCAAAGGACAAATCATCTTTAACCAGTCGGGTTGAGTGAATAGTCTGCGCAAACAAACCATATAGTCTCACAGGAGCTATAGGATCTTCTGATTCCTGAACGTTTTCTTCTGCAGTTTGTTCGGGTTTCGGGCTTGAAATGAATGATAAAACCCATTCGATGGGTTTCCATAATAATTTCAATAGCCAGGTAAACCAACTGACTTTATGAGCGTCCTGTTCCTTAGCAATTTTTTGCATGATGTGCTGTTCAAGCTGTCCTTCGGTATAAAAATCAATCTGTTTGAGGCACAGGGACATGATTTGATCTTGCTGGGTTTCATTCAAACCTGAATCTTTTCGCAGAATGTCATCAATTTGCAGCAGATAATTCTCAACCGAATAAAAATCATTATCCTTAATCTCTTTAGCCAGTTGGTTTTGCAGGAGAAATATCATTTTCGCATAGGCGGCGTATTGGAACAGTTCCTCTTCATCAGTTTCGTGAATCAAGGTATGGTCAAGTTTATCTTTTCCTAAATAAACCATGGCAATTAAGGGATTATCAAAAATACGGGAATGACTGCCAAGCAGTTTTCTTGTGCTGCGATAAGATGCATCAATGACATCTTGTTTTTCTTGTAGAGTCGGGTACATAGTGGTGGTATCAATACTGCCTGTATTCAAGTAAAGCATGTTACCCAGATTATGAAAGATCTTTTCCCGATTGCGGGTGCTGGCGCGTGCGGTAAATAATCGGCCGCCAATCAGATGCTCCATTCCATCATCAACCCATCGGGTGAATGAGGTAATCGCTTCAGGGATATGGGATGCCGCATTAGCAATTCTGTCTGCAAACGAAGAGTGTGACTCAAGCTTGACACATAAAATCTCTTCTTTATGAAGGCCTAATTTTTTGAGGGCTATGATGGGCAAATTGTCTAAAATACCACCGTCAGCAATATGTTCACCGGCATCGTTTACCGCTGGAGTAAATATGAATGGATGAGCACTGGAGTGTTGCACCTTTTCTGCAATAGAACCATTCGCACCATATTCCTCATTATGTATTTCCAGTTCTCTTTTTGTCTGGTTGGTAGTAACAACGGATAATTTTTTAATGAGATGTTGTTGGTCTTCGGGCAGAAGAGACCTTAATCGTGCCATGTCATGAAAACTGAAGCGTGGATTTTCAAGCTGTTCACCATCTCTGTTTTTAATGATGGTGGGAATGGATTGAAAAGCGCGATCCATGTTCGTTAAACGTTCGACTGAGTGGGATAATTCAAGAATGTCGTCGACACTATTAATGGTAATACCTTGACGCGACAACGCAGACTCATACAGGACAACTTTCTGTTTGAGGATTGCATAATCCAGTTGAAGTTCTTTAGGGACAGGCAGTTGGACAGCGTTCAGATGTTCCTTGAATTGATACATGTAAACAATTTCAAGGATACTACGAAATCGTTCACCTTTGGCACGTAATCTGAACCCTTTATTATCTAAAAGGTTTATAACATCCAGGCCAATAACCAGTTTTTCTGCATGTTCTGGTTTCATGCCCATAGCCATAATACTGGCTGTTATGGATCCAGCGGATGCTCCGCTGATATGGGTTAAATCTTTAAGAAACCCGGTTTCAGTCATGGCTTTAATCATGCCGACATAGGCTATGCCTTTGGCTCCGCCACCACTTAATACCAATCCTTTGTGTTTAGGGGCAACAATGGCGTATCCATCATCTGTTTTGCTGAAAGTATAGAGTTGTCTTTTCAGGTTACGCTTTTTTGCCATGCTTCATTCTTGGATTAGACTCTTGGAACCTCATTGTAACAAGAAAAGATTAACAGAATGTTAAGAATTAGATGTTGTCGCCTGAAATAATGGCTTTTTGTTGGTTTTATTTGCATTCCGGCGGCGCATCAGGGTGAGTATTTTATTGTAATACAGTCCGTGGCAAGCATGCCTCTAATGATTCAATTTTGGCTTTTTGCCTTTGGATTTCACTTTGCAGACATTCAAGCCCGGAATGCAAAACTTCTTCTCTGTTTTTCTCAATTTCGTTATTGTCTATACCTTTAAAAAACTGAAGGGTAGAGGTGGCATCAGAAGCAGGATCTTGCAAAGCAGTTAATACATTTTTTTCTGCTTCTTGCAGCATTTGGATTTTGGTCGTTTTAAAACCTATTTTCTTGCGAATGAAGGTATAGCTGGAGTCAGGATTTCCCTGGGTAATCAATTGGGCAATTTGTTGTTCCAAATCTGCAATGGCATCTCTGTTGTAAATATAACCCAGAACTGATTCGTCATATTTATCAATGTAACGGCTTAATTTGGTCAATAAATGATTAAGCCTGGCGAGTTCTTCCTGGGAAAAATCGGGTGAATAACTGTCATGGTCGTATGATTTTTTAAGGAGTTGATCGATGATGTAACGATCTTTTTCCAAAGTGAGTGGCGGTTTGGAATAATAGTGGGTGGCAATATCAAAACCCAGCCATTGCGCCACATTTTCAATAAACTTTTTACAGGGCGGTATAAAGACATCTTTAATTAAAAAAAACAGGTTCACTGTAACAGCCACTTGGTTCACCGCACAAAGCAGGCTAATAAAGGACAATGAAGCAAGCGGGGGGAACAAGACATAAGCCAGTGCGAGCAGGGCGACCAGTGTCAGTACCGTAATCAGTAATTCAGCTTTACTTACTTCGTTTTGGTACAAGCGATAAATAAAATTGCCTACATAACCCAGGCTCAGGGAAAGATTGGCCAGAATTAAAATAATTTCTTTGGAAAACAGGCTGGTGGTGATGAGCACTGGTGCAAAAAATATGGTGATAATCAAAGGCATAATATTAGTTATTCCTTTGGAGGTTTTATTAAAAATATCACCAAAATCTTTTTCTCTGATGCGATTTCTGGCAAAAAATGCTCGGTTTACTCTTAAAAACATATACTAAGACAGTTGAGTGCTCCAAAAAGAGCATTAATGAATTATTTAAAATCATCCTAAATGATTTAATTGGCAAAGTACAGTCAAATTAAGTGCTACGCCTGTTTAAATCAACCCCTCTCTTAATAAAACCTTAATTAATTTTGTATATAATATATACAGTTTGCGCGACTTAACGTGTATCTCTTTCTATATAAATTATCAGGGAACTACTATGTTTAAGATGTTTACTTTAACAGTTATCGTTTTATTAGGATTTGTAAGTTCACAGACCTACGCACAAAAGACAATTAAACTTAATCCTAATGAAACCAAAGTATTAACCAACAGTACTTTATGGACCTTAAATGCAACCTGTACGGTGCAAAACACCAGCCAAAAGAAAAGCAAGATTAAAATCAGCGTCTTAAAAAACAGTGGCAAAGTGAATGGCAAAAACCTGTCTACCGGCCAAACCACAATGGTTACTGTGGGCAATAACAGCAGTATTTCGGTCAGTGCCGAATCAGGAACCCAAATCAATCTGATGAATTTAAGCTCCGAAGGTTTGCAGGCAGTTTGTTATACCTAAATAGGCTTGGCCGTAATATGGGAGTTAGTTTTTGCCACTTCGATCCCGGCTGCAAGCAGGCCGGGCTACAAAACCACATCATTGCCTTGATGTAGCCCGGCCTGCTTGCAGCCGGGAACAACATATTTTAATTTCAATCTTGATTTAATAGCGCTCAACCCTCAAGCTAAGCACAGATAACAATCCGCTAATCCATAACGAGAACTAATGATTAGAACAATTCTTCTTTTTTGTTTTGTAATCAATATATTGAATGCATCAACCGCTTTGTCATTTACTGAAAAAGGACAGCAGAGTATTCAGGAGGAGGTGCAAAAGCTCTCTTACATGGTGCAACAAAGCCCTGAGGTCAATAAAGACAGCTTACCCGTTCCGTATAACTACCTGTTACTGCAACCCTTAATGACCAAAGGAATAGAGACTTATTACCAACGCATTCCGCTGATTCGAACTCTTTATGCGGCAAGGAACACGAGTGATAATACGTATTTTCGGGCTATTCTTATGTTTGTGGACAAACGTAAAGACAGAAATAATCCACAGTGGGCACAAAAGAAAAATGAAACAATGATTGTAGAATTGGCTTTTATCACCATCAACTTTAATGAGTTGCCAACTAAACTAATCAACGATGTATTAAACACCAACATACCCTTCGGTACCTTATTGTCTGATAATCAGGTAAACGTAGTGAGTACAGGCCGCAGTTATTTTGCGATAAAATGCAATGAATTATTAGCCTCGTTAACCCATTGCACTTTAAACAGCACATTATATGGTCGTAAAAATACGCTCATAAAAGCAGATAACAAAAAATGGCTGGCTCAGGTTGTGGAAATCTTGCCAGGATTTGTCAATTAAAAAAGAAAACCGAGCCGCGACTGTAAAGGAGCATAATTTTTGTTGTGGCACGGAGCCTGGTTATAGTTTGTAGCCTGTATTAGCGGAGCGTAATACAGGATGGAAGTGGCAATTTCCCGTATTACGCTCCGCTAATACGGGCTACGATACTGTCATTAAGTTAAGCGCTACTCCACCGTCCCGCGGCTTGTCCGCGGGACGGCGGTACTCCTTAACTTAATGGCAGTGGATCCGGGAACGCCATTCAACTAATGAAAGCTCCCCGCTAATGCCTGTATCACCAAATCCCAGCCATCGATCAAAATAAAAAGCAATATCTTCACTGGCAAGGAAATACTCATAGGAGGCATCATCATCATTCCCATGGTCATCAGGATGCCTGATACGATCAAATCCACCAGTAAAAAGGGTAAAAAAATCATAAAGCCAATCTGAAATGCAGTTTGCAATTCGCTGAGTAAAAATGCGGGAATTAATTGATAGAGTTTGATTTCCAGCGCAGATGCTGGCATGGGTTCTTTGGCCAGTTCTAAAATGACTTTCATATCTTTTTCACGGGTCTGTTTGAGCATAAAGTCTTTGAGCATATTTATTCTTCATGCTGTGACTTAACCTCGTTTAAGGGGGGAAGTGTCAGTGCGTTTTGATTCTCGGCCAACAAAAATTGCTGCTCCTGATAATCAACAACATAGACTGAGTTTTTATGAGGGGCGCCAATCCGTTTCAATGTTGGATGCTTCAACCGTTCAGATGGTGTTTTTTTATATGGAAGGATCAAGCATCCTTTGTTGCTCCTTATTCTGAACCATTAAATACAATAATTCCTGTGCCAATGCATCTGACTTCAGTATCCTCACACCTTACTTTAACCAGTTCCCATCAGGTGCCATCATCTTGGTTGCCAGTTTGTGGTGCTGCCCGAAATTCAAGTTCCACTTTATGCCCTTTGCCCTGAGCGTCATAAATCGTGTTCACAGCAAACTTTACGTTTTCGCATTTGCATATTTGATTGATTTTAGGGAAATTCGTTGTCACTTAAGACAGGTGCTTTTGTGATTTTTATGGCAATTTTAAGTGAAAAACATCAGTTTTAGGTCTAAAATGAGGGTTGAAATTGTATTTTTAGCTTAAAAGTGATAGAATATTATACAGTAGAGGAATAAATTGTTGTTGTGTCATCAAGGCGATTTATTTTGACACATGTATCCTCAAGTAAATACATGGAGGTAAAAATGAATATTTCCTTTCATTTAGGCTCATCAAGCACTAACCATGAAAATATTGTGCTTATCAGCCAAATTCTCAGCAGAACCAAACTTGAGGTTCTCACCTCCATTACAGAAAAAGCCAATTCACTTTATAGAATAGAAAAGACTGCATACATAACTGAAGCAGGAGACACTGCTTTTTCATATAATCTCACCATTTTTTTACCAGAACAAGACGAAAATTCCGCACCCTATGGCAGTTTTGAGTATTTGTTCGATCATGATAATTATTATTTCTGGAAAAGATCAGTTCTTGACCGGTTTCCCGGTTTGTTTGAGCAGTTTGTAACGTCAGAAAAAGAGGCAATGGCTCAACAGGAACTCAGTCGCCGATATAAGGAATTAGCTCTGTTGTCTGGTAAGGCAGCCACCAGGATGATAGAGCAACGCATTGATGAACTGAAGCAGCAGTTATATCCAGATTCGCCCAGTAAACATTAATCAATCCAGTCTACATCTCTTTGTCGTAACTGATTCACGTCGTCCTGAGCGCGTCTTTTTGCGCGAAGGATCTCCAAATGCAGGCACCATGCCAATTTCAGGAGATCCTTCGCGCAAAAAGACGCGCTCAGGACGATGTGGATTGGGGTGAAGTTGTTCCGCAATAGCACAGTGCGTAGCCCGGTCTGCTTGCAGCCGGGATGGTATCCAGTTGATCCCGGCTGCAAGCAGACCGGGCTACACCGAATTTATTAATTTTTTATCTAAGCTGATGATTTCAAATGATTTAAATAAACTTATTTTGAGTTTATTAATTTTTCATATTGAACATTATTATGCATTTGAATATAATTTGAGCACTTAAAACTGTATGAATTCATTAAAAGACAGCTGCAATTTTCCCTGTTTCAGACTCGTCCTGTTTCTGTAATTTGGCTTGCTGATCTCCGTGTTTATTGGCTTGAGCACGGTTTAAAACCCAGA
Organism: Legionella shakespearei DSM 23087; assembly: GCF_000373765.1. GTDB lineage: Bacteria > Pseudomonadota > Gammaproteobacteria > Legionellales > Legionellaceae > Legionella > Legionella shakespearei. The sequence continues at coordinate 156,744 of NZ_KB892381.1, forward strand.
GAGTTACGGGTTGGTTTTAATGAAAAGTCCAAATCATTTAGGAAGAATAATGGGTAAAGAAATACGTCTTACAAAAGAAAATATACTTGCATTTATTGCTTCAGCCGATATGACTGAAGAAGAAAAATATGAGCAATTAGAGCCGCAATTAACGCTTGATTTACTGATGGGACCTTACACTTTTAATCGTACTTTATTCCATTTTCTGGTCATACATAATTTACCTGTTCTTTTTGAGTGTATTATTTTAACAGATGAACGGTTTCAACATTGTGCATTGCACACGGACAGGTTGGGCAGAACCGTGCTGCACTTGATAGTGGGCAAAGAACAAGATCATTCAGAACTCCTTGAAATGGTTTTACGCACATTACCTGTACTATTCAACAGTACTAATGAGCGAGGTGATACTGCACTTGATACCGCTATAATCAACGAAAATACCTGGGCTATTGAAGCGATTCTGGATGCAAAATATAAACTTCCCCAATTGCGTGAGCTAAATCCTAAGCTCAAACCAGCCAGCAGAGCCTATTTTTCTGACGATTCCAAATATAAAAATTTGCGAATGGATACTGGACTGGACGTATTGAAAGTATTTCCTGCTATTGATCCTGCTGAGAGAACGACAGCTCCCCGTGCACAAAATAAATTAGCCCTTATGTTCCCTCATCTTTTTTTAAGGAATCATTCTGCTTCCAAATCAAGGGCCGGTCTCAATGATTCACCTAAAAGCACCGGTTCTTCGCCAAAAAGCACTGGTTCTTCACCTAAAGGCGGAAGTTCTTTTCCGCAAAAATCAGAGCCTTCACTATCAAGTAGCAGTGAAATGGAACTGTCACGCAATCCGTTTCCGAAAACCATCTTCAAAAGTTTTCCGCCAATTGTAAGAAGTGGCAGTCCTTTATCGAGCAGTTCCTCTAGAAGTTCCAATGGTGGAAGCCTGCGAACATCTGAAGATCTGTCAATGTCAGAAGGTGCATCGACAACGACTACGACTACTACAACCAGCACATCCGATCTTGCCAAAACAGCACTCACTAATTCCTCTGATTTGGTCAGGAACTTATTAAATTCTGATGTATCTGCTTTGGAGCGCTATTTACAAGCAGGTCGAGAACCTAACATAACGAATTATTTAGGTCGACCGCTGGTTATACAGGCTTTTTTTCAGGCTGTCAGTGCTTGTGCATTTGGTGATGAGCAGATGTCAGTAGATACGCAGCGAAGATTTAACACCATTCTTGCCTATGCTGATCTGGAGCATGCAGGTACCAGAAAAAAAGTTTTAAAGGATTATCTCAATCACAGGGAAAGAGCAAGAGAGGTCATTCAATTGGCCTGTATCAGTTTGCATCAGCGGGTATCGGCTTTGAGTACTGATCTGGTATTTAGTCTGAATCAAAAAAGTAACGCCATTAACAGATCATTGTATGATAATGGCTTGGTCGAATGTTATAGAAAAAGCGTTACAAAGCCTGATTTTACAAGTATTTATCCTGGTGATGCAGCACAGCAAGAGCTGGCTTGTGAGATTTGGAACTTGTGTACTTTAACTAAAAAGGACAGGTATTTTGACAAAAAGGAATTAAGTCGGTTAATCCTGGGTATTCAGAGTGGTATTTCTTTAAAAAACATCATAAGGGCATTCATTCAGTTGTTTCCCCATTTTGATCGTTATCAAAAATTAATTGCCGGTTTTATTGTCAAGGAACTTATCCTGACAGTGAATTCGAAAGCGGGACTTGAGACATGTGCGCTTACTTTACGATGTTTTCTGGAGCAAAATATTCATCCTGATACAGGACTGGCGCAGGATGGATTGCAATATAAAGAGTTGATGAATGAATTAATTGCATTAAAGCATACCTTCCTGGACCATCCTGCAGTCGTAAATTATGGAAAATTAAATAACTGGTTACTTTATGAACCCACCTTACAGGTGGCAGAAGAATGTTCTTTTGATCATCTGGTTCATGCTGCTTTAAATAAGCCTTTGAACGATAGAACAGGAGAAATAAAGCAGATTGCTGCTGAATTAAGAAAGCTGTCGCTTTATTATTTTCAGCATATCTCTTTGGATGAGTTTGAACGAGGTGCCTGGCAGAAAGATCAAAAGGCGACCAAATCGCCTAATATAGTATTAGCGACAAAACTCTTTAATTATCTCAGCAATTATTTTGCCTTTATCATTTTGTCTCAGGGGGCAAATAATATTAATAATTCGCTAAATTTCATGGTGGAACTTTCTTGTGAGCTGGCAGGCCATGAGGATGGTCCTGATTTGAATTCATTGATGGTCATATCCAGCGCTTTAGACAGTTCGCCTGTTAGCAGACTGATGAACCTGAATGCCGGATTGGATCCAAAGGATGCTTCTGCAATTGTTGAATTAAACGCTTTAGTCAGCCAGAAGGGGAATTTTCCATTCCTGCGAATGGCAATAAGCAGCTTTCCTGATGCTATACCTTTTATGGGGCTGTTTTTGACTGATTTGACTATGTCCTCAGAAAGTAATCAGATATTAGTTGCCGCTGATGTAGTTGCTCCAATTTTTACAACGATTTTACGTGTTAAAGATTCGGCACAGAGACAATCGTTGATTTTCAGTACTGATATCTTCCGCTTTTTTAATTCTGAATTCATTCCGCCTGGAAATGAACGCCTTGATTGTATGTCTTATCGCATCCAGCCTTTTAAAGGGGACGTAATTAATTTGAATCAAATTCGGGATTACAAGGAACTGTTCCAACAATTGCAAGAACATTACATCGATAGACAACTTGTACCCGTCATTGTTTTCAATGATACGACCTATCCTTTGCAAAGATCGATTCAACTCTTGTTACATTGGGTGCTCACTCACCGAGAGGAACACCGCATAGCGGTGGGGGAGCTGAAACTTTTTGAAAAGATGTTGGATAAGCTCAGGAATATTTTAACGCATGATTACACCTTTGAGCCTGGGCTTTGTTTTAATCCGCTGTTCTATAGGTGCAAATTAATTGAGGCCAGAGGAGAGGAGTTACCTTCATTTTTGAAAATGCCAGTTCGTGTTGAAGGCGAAACCGAGTTGCGAGTGTAGGGACGCTTACGGGTGAATAAGAATATTAAAACGGATATCGGAATGCATCGAACTGTTCCGCTTCCTCACGGTCGCGGCTCGGATTGGATCTACGTCGTCCTGAGCGCGTCTTTTGGCGCGTAGGACGACGTGGATCTGGCGTAGTCCGTCTACTACGTATCAAAATCCTGTCAAGCCGTCATTGCCTGAACAGGCTCTCCTACTATGGGGGATTCGTACACATTTTCGTCAGAAGCATACAAACCCAGCATCTTCAGCATTTGCGCTGATTTAGGAGGTAGTGCTGATGTGCATTGAGCAGAAGTTTTTTCTATTCTGTCTATTTGCTTCTCTTGTCGTTCAAGGAGGTCACGATTTCGCTTGTTATTACGATTCAACTCATCCTTGACCAAAGCAAGCTCACGTTCGGTTGCAAAAATACGATCGGCAATTTTTGTGAAACTTTCCTCTTTATTTTTAATAAACTCTTCCAGCTTCGCCTGAAATGCGAGACGTTGCTCTTCATCAGTAATTGCTTCGTCAGACATCTCTTTGACGGTTTTTTGAAGTCCACTGGCAATCGTGTTTACTCTTTTTATTTCTGCACCCAGTTCTTTCCTTACCTGGGCTAATTCACCTATAGTTTTAGATAATTCCTCTTGATTCTGGTTCATCTCTTCGTGAATTTGTTCCAGTTCTTCCTCGTTAATTCGTAACAACTCTTTTTGCTCTTCAATATTTTCGCCTAGTGAAACTGTTTTTTGCTCCAGTTCAAGCCTAATCGCTACAAGTTCCTGTGCCGTCTGTTTCAGTTTTAGCCCTTGCTCTGTTAAGCGTTCGACTTGCGTACAGAGATCTGTAACTTTAACTTCCAAATGCTCATTTTTCTCATGCATTACTCCGATTTCACTGGATAATTCATCACGGAGCACATCTAATGACTGGATTACGCTTTCCAGAGCGTCAGCCAAATCAACCATACCATCTTTTAAACGGTCTGTAATTTTTTCCTCATGCTCGCTATGGTTATCAAGTATGTAACTACCGGCAATATAAGTGGCCAGAGTGAGGGCAAAAGCTACGTACAGCATGAATAGATTGAATGCTATGGCCAACGCCAGGATGGGTACAGTAATTAATAAACCTAAACCAATTTTTTGCCAAAGGGGCATTTTTGACCAAAATTGCGCTGCCCGGGCGAGTATGCTTCTGTTTTGCGCTATAGCATCAATGATGGAATTGATGTGTTTTCTTATTTCTTTGATATTTTGCTGAGTGGATTCGAACTGTTCCAGGCTTTCTTTAATTGTTTTAAGTTTCGGGTTATTGGATGAGTTATCAGGATCCATTCCGTTGGCTTCATTTTTGATTTCAGTGGTATCTGTCATTATCTCTATCCTTATAGTATACGTTGACAACATTCAACCAAGGGTCAACAGACCCTGGCGAATCCATTCGATTCTATCGAATAATTTTCAGCCAGTCATTGTTTTTTTTAATCTTCAATAGTAATGATTTAAAATAAGCGTAGCTATAGCGTAATCAAGGCTACGCCTATTTTAGTGGATGACGACACGGTCCAATAACAGTTTATTTAGGCGTTGACTTGGGCTCCATTAATCTGTTGGTATAAGCAATAGCTAAAGCAGAAACGATTAAAGTAACATGAATGATAACCTGCCACATCACTGAGAAATTACTCATTTTTGTTGGATCAATAAAGGTTCTGAGCAAGTGAATTGAAGAGATTCCAATTAATGACAGGGCAAGTTTAATTTTCATAGCTCCCGCATCCAGATGATCCAGCCATTCAGGCTGATCCGGATGGGTATCTAACTGCAGGTGGGAAACAAAGGTCTCATAACCTCCCATAACCACCATAATCAGCAAATTGGCAATCATCACCACATCAATAAGGTCTAATACCCCTAACATAATGTGGGTATCATCAAAGCCATTCAGATGAATAATTAATTCAAACAATTCACCTATAAAGCGATAAACATAAGCTGCTAAAATTAAAATAAGTCCCAGATAAAGAGGAAGTTGCAGCCATCTGCCCATAAAAATTACAGTGCTGATGCCACGTTTAATGTGATTCATTGAATACCCGATAAAAGACGTCAAAGAGCGACATAGTAATACTTCTCATCCCTTTTGTTAATATTTGCAGCATTTCTGACGTGGAAAAATAAGTTACCAATACAGTATTTTATACAGTAGAAAAAGGAAATTTATCTCTATAGCATGTGGACTCAATCTATAGAAAGGGAGAGTTAAGATGCCAAGAGTTATACGTCCAATAGTCAGTGCCGCGTCTTCTGCTGTAGTTCGGGCAGCAAAAGCCGTAGTTAAACCGGCACGAAAAATAGGTACTTTTTCAGTTGATACTGCCCGTGCGCATCATCGCGGTTGGGGAAAACATTCAGTGCCGAATTTAGATAAATCAGCGCCTGAACCAGGTGAATTAAATGTCTTCGGACAGGTAGCCTTATTTCCGCTGGTGATTGCCGCACGTGCAGCCTCAGTGAGCGTGACACCAATGGTATATTACGGAGCCAAAGCCACCTTAAAAACTACTAATAACGCAGGTAACCTTGCTTATTGGGATTGTGAGGATACTGAAAAATTCCACTTCGGCAAGGGCGAGTTGGAGGTTTGGCAAAATGCTTATGGAATAATAGGTCACGCGGCCGGAGCATGTATAGGTCTGGGATTATCCCTGGTAACCACCGGAGCCCGAGTGGTCAAAAATACCAAAAAGAATGCTGAGAAAACTTTTGATTATATCGATGCAAAAATTAATTCTGAGGAAGCAAATCCTGATAATGAATCGCGCAGTAACTATGCCAGATTTCTTGGTGTTGCCGGTTATCCTATTGGTGCTGTGACCGCAATTGTTCATATGACTGCAGACAATAGTGTAGTAACCGCCAGAGAAACTTATCATGATCTTCTTGCTAAAGCAGGCCTCAAACAACATGAGAAAGATCATAAACAGCGAACTCCAGTAGCTGTATTTCTGGGCAGGGCTGGCGCTCCGGTTGGCGGAGCCATCGGTGTGGCCTATCTGGCTGGCAGAGGATTATATAAAGGGATTAAAGCGGTTAAACCAGTATTGGTAAATTCTGGAATAACCTTTATTCAGATTCAAAAGAGGGTTACTAACGTAGCGCTTACTGATTTTAACGACACCATTGCCAATGACAGTCGCGATTTTAAAGAAATATACGGTTTTGGTGTTTTGGGTTTTATGGGCGGTGTTGCTTTTTCGCCGGTTACTTTAGTGGGTAGTTTATTCCTCCGCGGTGTTAAGGAAAATGGCCTTTCCTATACTGAGGCTGATGAAAAGTTCAGCAAAGACTATGATGGGAAGCCTTCTTATCCTGATAGAGGTTTCATGCTTACCTATGTAGTAGGTGGTTTCGGGTATGCTTCAGGAGTAGCACTAAGTAAAATAATAAATGCTGATATATTAGGGAATAGCAAAAAGCGTTTTATTAACATAAATGCGGCATTGATAAATCCGGTATTAAGTAAGCCAATAACCAAAGAAACCTGGTCTGAGGACAGCACTAAAAAGGACAAATACCTGGCCAGCATACCAGGTGCTGTACTTGCGGCAGTTACCGTTCCTGCTTTTTATAGTGTCTGGGTTACCGGTAATAGTATTAAATCTACATTTAAATCAGGCAGTTCAATGGTCAATGGAGCCATAGGTCGTCGTTTGTTAGGTGGAATAGCCAGTGATGAGCGCAAAACAATTAATAAAGTCCTGGGAGCGGGCGGTTATGTTGGCGCTGTACTGTTTATATTGCCAGTTACTGGCAGTGTTTTTGTAGTCAGAAAGGTGGCTGAAGGGGCATTGCTGGCAATGGCTGTTGGTTTGTCTCCTGCTGTAGCTGTATACAAATACAAACATGATAAGCCAGTGTTTGAAAACGCGGAAGAATTCCAGAAGTTTCAGAACATTTATCACATGCTTAGTGCAGGAGGTAATCTTCCAGAAGGTGCACGAATAGAAGATCATGCGTATACTCATGAAAGCAGACTTTCTAAATTGAGGCATATTCTGAGTCTTAATGATGACTCGTTAACTGAAGATGTCCTTAACGCTTTGTTAAAAGCACGTAAAAAATACAGTGGTGATGACCAGGCTTTCTCTAATAGCAGTGAGTTTAGTGCGGCAATCAGAAAAGTGAAGAAGAGCCACAGATTTGAGCCCACAGATCAGATTATTAAAGATATTTCTAATTTTATCAAAGCGTATTTACGGGATGAAGTTCATGCTGTTCCTGTCAATTTATATGCTAATGAATTAGGTGAGTTTGGAGTTTTCAAGGGTAAAAGTCGCAAAGCCTCCGAGAAATTAATTTATCCGGAAGAAGTTAACGCAAATGAACAACCCGTTGCAACTATGAACTAAACCATGGACACCGAGACTTGGGTTTGTAGCCTGTATTAGCGGAGCGTAATACAGGATCGAAGTGGTAATTTCCCGTATTACGCTTCGCTAATACGGGCTACGACACGGTGCCATTCCGGGACTGGATCTACGACGTGATTCTGGGATAAACGCTAAGGCGATCCATCTAATGTCTCAGTCGGTGGTGGTGGCGGAAGTTTTTTGGAACGCATTTTTATCAATAAATAACTCACAATGGCGGCAACGGCTATCAAGCCAAAAGACAATAAAGGCCTGGTGAAAAACCAGGCAATAGCTGTTGCAACTATCCATACACATAGCCCGCAAAGAAAGGCGATAAATCCGGTACCGAAATTAACAATGCTGCCTAAAAATGGAATAACATCTGCCAGAACAACTAAGGGGTTCAGAATGAGCGAAAATCCGGCGAAGAGCATAATGAAACTGACCAGTCGTAAAATCCAGGTTATCATTTTATTTTCTGATTGTGCCTCTGCAATCATTTGCTCTGGAGAGTGTATTCCCGTGGACAATAACATTACTGTTTCCCCGGCAGGTGCGAGATAGGCTTGCAGGGTGGTTCCGGTTTGTTGCGCAATAATGCTGACATCCTGAGGGTAAACAGCGCTGAGGCTAATGCGCAAGTCTCCGGTTTGTGGGTTTTGGGCATCTTTACCCAGATACAACTCATCATTCATGAGCGTAACCGGCTTATTTAATTCGGTATGCAATGATTCTTTATTTACTTTTGATAAGTCTACAGGCTGGCTTATATTGATCTGGGTAATTAAGGTATCTGGCAGGGTAAAATCACCCAGGGTTACTGTTGGAGCGTATTGGGTTTGAGACTGAATGGGCATGGCGGCAGGGTTCTGGTGTCCTTCAGGGTCTCTGAAATTGACACTGTTAATAAGGCTTCCTGACCAGACCTTGCTGTAGGTATAGGTTTTGGTTTGTTTTTCTGAACCGCCCAATTGTGATTCAGTTTTGGTTTCTGTTTTTTCTTGCCATTGATACATTTCTACTTTGCGCTTGAGGCTAATGGCGGTTACTGTCACACCTAACTGGGAGTCGGTTAATTGATCTTGTGTCGAAGCCTGGCCATTTAAATAGACAACTTTTAAATTATTTTCCTGATTGATTGGGGAGTCAGGGACAGAGATGACGACTTTCTGCGTTTGTGCAAGCGATTGAGCTGTATGCAGGCTGTGTTTTTCATTCCAGAAAATGAGCACTACAGCACCTATAATCATGCCAATCCCAATGAGAATTCCAATAAGAGCATCTTTTAAGCGGCTTAACCATGAACGAGTTGTTATTTCTTCTGTCACGACATGGCACTCCTGTATCAAGTTGTTCCACCAGTTATCTTAAATAATAGCCGGTATTTTTTAAAAAGTTCTTAATTAAAATTACATTGGCTTAAATGAATTAACCGGCTTTTACTTGTGTATTTGTTAACACACCAGACCAGCAAGAATAAAGGTAGGCCTATGTAAGAAATAAGCAGCTCCTGCCAGCTCAGTTCCTGATGAAGATAGGCAAAGATATTATGGCCGGCAATGATAAAAATACATAAGGCAAACACTGCTAATGGGACAAAAGGATAACCTTTGGCTATATAGGGCAATGAGGCCAAATCTTTCCCTTGGTGAATGTAGGCTTTACGGAAGCGATAATGGCTAATCGCAATCCCCATCCAGGCTATAAATCCTGCTAAACCACCTGCATTCACCAGCCAGAGATAGATAGAATCATGGCCAAAGACCGAGGTCAGAAAAGCAATAAAGGAAATACTGCCTGTTGCTGCCAGGGCATAAAGAGGTACTCCTTTTTTATTTACCTGGGAAAAGCGAGCAGGAATATGCCCTTGACTGGCTAAAAACCAGAGCATTCTGCTGGCTACATACATTCCTGAGTTAGCTGTGGAAAGAATGGCAATCAATATGACCGCGTTCATAATATAGGCTGCTGTCTTCAGATCAAAAAGAGCAAATGCCTGAGTAAATGGGCTCATCATAATGTCATTGTTCATGTTCTCTGCTGAGGTGTAAGGAACGAGAAAACCAATTATCAGTAACGACAGGACGAAGAACAGAAAAATCCGCCAGAACACCATTTTAATCGCTTTGGGAACCGTTTCTGCCGGGTTTTTACTTTCCCCTGCGGCGATTCCTATGAGTTCAGTGCCCTGAAATGAGAATCCTGCCAACATAATGGCACTGAATATCCCTACCCAGCCATTATGGAAGGGAGCATCACCGATACGCCAGTTAGCAAAGCCTACAGAATGATGGGAGGTAATGCCAATGATCATTGCAAAACCCAGGATAATGAACAGGCCGATGACGCTGATTTTAATTACAGAAAACCAATATTCAATTTCACCAAACACTTTAGTCGAGATGGCATTAAAACCAAGAATCAATAAGAGAAAAGCACCCGACCAAAGCCACCCTGGGCTGTGAGGAAACCAAAATTGCATTAAGATAGAGGATGCTGCTATTTCTGCAGCAATAGTGATTGCCCAGCTGTACCAGTAATTCCAGCCTAATGCATAGCCAAAAGAAGGGTCTATGAATTGGGCAGCATAATGATAAAAGGAGCCGGAGGAGGGCATAAAGGCAGCCATTTCACCCAGACTGGTCATCAGAAAATAAATCAGGATCCCCATGAACAGGTAGGCCAGTAATGTCCCTCCAGGGCCTGCTTTGGAAAGGACATTACCACTGGCCAGAAAGATTCCTGTGCCGACAGAGCCTCCAAGAGTAATCATTCCCAGTAAACGACTGTCCAGGTTTTTCTGGAGCGAATTATCAGCATTCATTAAACATCCTTTTTTTCTGTTCTGCATTCATTGCAGATGGAATAGTGCACGAATCGACCAGAAACGCTCACTGATTGTCATAATATATTGAAGCCAGCGTTTATTGTACAGACGTAAAGAGGTACCTTAACTTAATGGCAGTGACGTAAGGGAGGTAATTCAATTTATTCTTTCATAAAATGCTTAAATATATTACAATTAGGCGCTATTTTTGAGCAAAAGTGTTTCCATGCATGATTTAAGGGCTTGTCACGATGAGTAATCCAATTGAAAAATTGTTACAAGAAGCAATAAGATCCATCAGTCCCGATATTCCCGCTGCTGTTTTTCATTTTGATTTTGATCGTAACGCTGCTGAATCATTCCTGAAAGAACATCTTGGCGTTCCTTTTATCATCCGCAAGTCAAGCGTTGACGAATTCTATGCCCTGGATACTTATAATTGGGAAACCGGTGTTTTTGGTCATTTACTGATAGAGTCGCCTCAAGAAGATTGCCCTGAGTTCAAGCTGTATCACAATTCGCAAGGAGTGAATGAAGAATATGGTGAGTTGACTCATTATGCCCAAATACGTTGGGAACGCGTGCAGAACAAGATTGCCTGGCAAAAATTTAAAGAAAAGCTGGATAGAATACCAGAACAAAATCGTGCTGTTTTGAGCATTCAGAGTCTGGACAAAAAGAAAGTCGCTGTGACAGCAGAGCAATTGGATGAGTTTGCCAGGAACAATCCTGGTTTGCAGTATCGTGGGGATGGACATACTGGTTTTGCAATGGCTAAAGCACTTCATGCTCCTTTTGCAGTCATTCGTTCTGAAGGAAAAAGAGAAGAAATTAACTCCGTATTGAAAGGGCGCGTTTCTGATAATACCATGCTGGTTATCACAGGTCATGGAAGCCCTCACAGTGAAGGCATAGAAGGCAGTTATGTTAATCTGGATGATCTGAAGGGAGTTGAAACAGCGTTTAATCAACAAATAGAAAGAGGCCCAGGTGAGCTGGTGAGTTCTATTCTAGAAGCAGGACTGCAAAAGGGAAACCATATCATCTTACTGCTCTGCATTTGTTACGCAGCAGTGGATGCTCAGGGTACTGACAACAGTTTTGCTCACAGATTAGCACGTGAGTTCGCTGCACAGGGGATTAGTAGCACCATTATAGCCAGCGACAAACCGGTAAAACGCTTTGGATATGAGGCAATAGAAGATGAGGCACTGACTTTCGATGATGCAATTGGTATGGCGCCTGCAGATGTTTGTGTTTTTACAACCGAGGTTGATGGGCCGGACACTAACCCCGATATTTCAATTTATAAGCCCAATGAGTGTATAGTCCTGTCCCAAACCGGCCTGCGCTTTCTCAATCTTTATAATCCTTTGCTTAATTTACAGAGTTTAAGGATTAATGTTCCTTCCTCAGTTGGTACACCTGCGGTTAAAAAACAGGCTCCGGAACAACCTGATTTGTTAATGAAAATCCAAAAAATGAAAAACTATGGCAAAAGCCTTGCAGATTTGGGGATTGGGAAAGGGAATACCGCGGTTGAATTGGCAGAAGCCCTGGAAAATAAATTAACGCATTTTCTTTTGGAAACGGATCTGACTGAAAAGAACATTACTCAGTTTAAATCTTCTTTTAGTGCCTTGCTGCATAGTAAAGACCTGATCATGCACGAACACCGGGAACAGTGGAAACCGATAGTTGCCAATATTCTGATAGCGCTGACCGGAATTGGCTTGCTTGCTATTCTGTTCAAGGTTATATGCCATGCCATTGAGGTTTCAAATCAAAATAAGCCCATGTCCTTTAATCAGTCCTTTTTCTTTGCAAAACCTAAAACTCAGGAGTTCGAAGAGGAAATTGAGGATTCACTCAACAGGGCTGATTTTACCGCCTGATTACAGAGGTGGCACAATGCGTAGCCCGGTCTGCTTGCAGCCGGGAATTGTGCCACTGCGATCCCGGCTGCAAGCAGACCGGGCTACGGGCCTGTGCTATTCCCGGAACTACGTCGTCCTGAGCGCGTCTTTTGGCGCGAAGGACGACGTGGATCGGGGAGTGTAGAAGAGACACTGTTTCATCAAAATTTACAGAATCATTAAAAACCACTTGACAGTATTGAGGTAGCTCATTAAACTGCGAGACTTAAATTTGGGGGTTATAGCTCAGCTGGGAGAGCGCTTGCATGGCATGCAAGAGGTCGGCGGTTCGATCCCGCCTAGCTCCACCATCAACATCATGGATGTTGATGGAGAAAACGTTCCGGGTCCCCATCGTCTAGAGGCCCAGGACACTGCCCTTTCACGGCGGTAACAGGGGTTCGAATCCCCTTGGGGACGCCATTAATTTGGTATTATGCAGTAAATTGGTTATAATAAAGTAGTATAATAAGTTCCAGGTCCCCATCGTCTAGAGGCCTAGGACACTGCCCTTTCACGGCGGTAACAGGGGTTCGAATCCCCTTGGGGACGCCATTATTCTAATGGCTCAATCATCACCACATCAAATAATCGCTCGTTTATCCAAATTACCACAATAAAAATTCCGCTCCTTTACAGTCGCGGCTCAGTTTTTCGACGCCAGTGGAACAGTGTGTAGCCCGGTCTGCTCGCAGCCGGGATCGAAGTGGCAATTTCCACCAATCGAGCCACGAATCTTGTTCGTGACGAAAATTACAATCGTTCAAATATAGTCCGTGTATTAAAACCAAACAAACGCTCATGCATTCTGTAAGCATATTCATCAGTCATATTGGCCAGATAGTCGCAGACTACCCGAAATGCTGATGTTTCGTCTTCAGCTTGCTTAAATAATTCTCTGTTTTTATTATCCAGCAAGCTTGCAGGATTGGAGCTGATGGCATCAAACAACCGCAGTACCACAGTTTGGCCACCATATTCAAAAGTACGTGCTTCCTGAGAATCAATCACATTTTGAAAAATACAGCGCATCAAATATTTTAACAGGGCATCTGCTTCAGGAGTCAGAGCTATATTGTATTTCAGGATATTGTTTTCAAAAGCTTCATTGACGGTAATAATTTGAGTGGACGTAATAAAATAATTAACCATTTCACCAATAGTCTGTTTTCTTAAAAACACATCTTCCGAGAATAAGGAGTTGATCAGACGATCTTGCTGTTTATCCATAATAGTATTAGCGAGCAAATGTCTGAATTCCTTAGTATCAAGATGCGATGGATTAATTAATTTTAAATGAATGGCATCTTCCAAATCATGAACACCGTAAGCAATATCATCTGCTGTATCCATAATAGAACAATCAAAACTATGGTAGGCGGATTTACCTGCCTGGGTGTCTTTGGGTTGTCTGGACAAAGACTGAAACAAAGCTCTGTCATTGTCTGAAAAAGGGGAAAGCAGCCAGTCCACCTCAGGTTGTTCGCAATCAAAATACGCTTTGGGCGGAAGCCAGTCATTAATTTTGATGGTCTTGTGAATTGACTCATGAATGGGAGGTTGTTTCGTTGCTACTACCTTGGAACGTCGCACCGGATATTTTAAAATCCCCAGTAACGCTCTTCTTGTCAGATCAAGACCAAAGCCCCCATAGCTGTTTTCTACTTTAGTAAGCAGACGCAGGGTCTGGCCATTACCTTCGAAACCGCCATAATGACGCATCATGTAATTCAACGCTACCTCACCACCATGGCCAAAAGGAGGATGACCTATGTCATGCAAGAGACAAATGACGCTAATGAGATCATCATTGGGCAGGAGACTTGGCAAGAGCATTTGTTGATCCTGATTGGTGATCAGATTACGCACTATACTTCGGCCAATTGAATCTACCTCAAGAGAATGGGTTAATCGGGTGCGATGAAAATCCCCCTCATCAGTACCCAGAATCTGGGTTTTTCTTTGCAGGCGTCTGAACGCAGGGCAATGAATCACCCGAGTCCTGTCCCGTTCGTAAGGATCGCGGTGATCTTGGGATCCCCTTTGATTGGTTTGGCCTGAGCGTCTATGAGTCCACATAAAATTCACCACCGAATAACACTATATCCGCAATACTTTAACCTAAAATGCCACAGGTCTCCAGTAGAGAGCTGATAGCATCTTGCAGTCTGGTCATTTCGTAAGTCCTGAAGTTTCTAAAGTTTTTTCAGTTTCGGTAGATAACAACAATAAGACTGGAATCCATTCATACTGTTTAAAATATTTTCGGTCAATAGTGGGGTGACCACATAAAAATTATAAATCAGGGGGGTGTTGTGATGAATAATAAAATTAAATTGATGGGGATAGGCTTATGTGCTTTGGGTTTATCGTCTTGTATGGCATACGATGATAATTATACCAGCTATCAGACTTATGCTTACGATCAATACCAACTCTACCCGCAGAATGATTATCGCCTTACGAATTACGGTTATCAAAATCCTCCCAGTAGCCAGGGAAGTGTTTCTGTGCCGGATTCCTACCATGTAGGTGAATTCCATTCTCCCGTTTCATTTAAAGATCGGGATAGAAATTGGGTAAGCAGCCAAAATCCACAGGGATACACTATAGAAGTAGGCGAGGGCGAGAAAGCATCGCAAGTAGCGCAGAAATTATATAAAACACCCAAGAATGATCGCATGGCGCAAATAAAATATCAGCGCAACGGCAAAGCGTATTACAAAGGGGTGTATGGTACTTATGACAGCCCTGAGGCTGCTCAGAAAGCATTGGATGCATTACCCGCTGAAATCAAGCAAGGCGCCGGAATTAAAAGCTGGGGAAGTGTGCAAAGTAATTTGAATGAATAGTCCATGGTGTGATTCCTGCCTGGAGTCGGTTGCTTTAAATATATAAAAAACGGTAGCCTTGATGCAGCGATAGCGTAATCAAGGTTTTCCTGTGGTCTCTTAGCCTTGGATGCATGAAAACCTTGATTACGCTATCGCTGTATCAAGGCTACGCACTGTGCTATTTCGGAGCAATTTTTCTCTGAATTCACGTCGTCCTGAGCGCGTCTTTTTGCGCGAAGGATCTCCCGAACGTGGCATGGTGCCAGTATTTGGAGATCCTTCGCGCAAAAAGACGCGCTCAGGACGACGTGAATTATTTAAACTGCCCCACTGATAATGATCATCAATTTAGCTACTCCCGGAGTTTCCGTTTGCTGCACATCCAATTGCTTCAAAGTAAGGGTATATTTCTCATTAATTTTTGCCAGCCATTTCATAAACAAAGTGAAAGGCACCGCATCAAAAGTAAGTTGAATATCACCTGAACCAGTCTGTTGCAGTTGATAAGGAAATTTCAGGGTTTCATTGTCTTTGAGCTGGGTGGCCAGCAGTGTTAATAACTGGCTGTTGGTCACTGATTGTCTGGTTTTTGATGAATGATCCTGATGCCTGACTTTATTCATCCAGGCCAAAGTTTCTGTTTTCTCTACTAACTGGGTTGATTTTAAGGCCACGCTATCACTCAACGGCGCATAAAGAGCCAAATAATATAAATAAATAAAAACCGCGACCGCGGCGATAATTACCATCCATCGTTCCCGCTCATTTAAAGAATTCCAATAAGATTTCACGTAAGCTCCAAAGTAGCGACAACATGTTGATCACGGCTGGCGGCCTGCGTTTGCTTCACGTTCAGCTGTAATGTTCTTAATTTATTTTCTATATCTTCCAGCTTGGCGAAATCAGTGCTGATGACAGTTACCGACAATGTTTTATTCTGATAACGAAGATTTTCTACTGTTATTTGTTCTTCCTTCATTGCTTTGGCAAATTGATTTAATAAAAACCAAAAGCGAGTCTGGCCATCGGCTGACGTATCCCCCAGTACCTGGCTGATACGAAATTTAGGGCTAATAACCTGTTTCGCCTCAGGAAAAAACTCATGGTAAATAACAGCAATTTGTTCATCTACCTGCTTAATTTGTTTATTGAGCAAATATACATTGATCGCATTAACCACTAAAAGCGATATCAGCCAAAGGCCACATAAAGCACCAACATACAGGTAGCCTTTTTTAATCCAATCAGATGTATTACCGTGTTGCATGTCTCCCTGGCATAAATTTAACGGTTTGGAATCCATCAACTGTCTGGCAATCCAAAGGTGCGATGATTCATTAGATTTCGGTATAGTGGGATCTGCTGCAATCAGACTGTCTTCGAATAAAAACAACTGAGCCAAAGGATGTTTTTTTATATAAGATAAGGCTAAATCACCAGACAAAGCCCCTTTAAAATCAGTATCATTAACAAGTACCGTGGATTCGGTGACCACTAATTGTTCGAAACGGGTTGCAAACCAATCGAGAGTAATTGCTTCGAATTCAATATTTTCACCATCAAGCTGATGCATTAAATATTGAAGCCTCTGTTTACCAATTACCGTAATCAGATAATGGGCATTTTGATAGCGGGCTTTGTCAAAGGCAAAATGCAGTTCATCCAATGGTTGTGCCAGTTTGTCTTCAAGTGCATAAGGTATGGCAATTCGGGCTTTACGATCGGGTAACCAGGGCAACTCTAAATCCAGAATACTGGCACTTGCTGCCGTTTCAACGATGAGAGTAGCGCTCTCAGCCTGTAAGATTTTAATATCGGCAAAAGTACGTTGGGCAGGAGGGGCAATAACAGAACCATCCTGAGATAGCTTTAAGCAAAAACAACCGTTTTCATCGAGATGTCTGGTAAAAAGGAAACATTTATCCATGAGCCAAGTTTTATCCGTTTGCCGTTGAATTTATTAGTATATATGAGAGGGGAGAAGTGATCTATCTAAATCCGTTTGGTGCGTCGTGATGGGTGTTGGCATCGTACGCCAATGCCAACGTACCGCGGACAAGCCGCGGTACGTTGGGGTTAAGCATAAGCCCTATGCTTTTTTGCGTTTTGTGCTACCCATTGCTGCTTTAGCTGTTGCGACAACAAATAAACAACCAATGCGTATTGCGGGCTTGAATTGTAACGGGTAATGACAAAGAAATTAGGATAAGCCAACCAATATTCCTTGCCTTCATCGGTCATCAGTTCAATCACACCTGCGCGAGTTGGATGGTATTGTGATGCAGTAATTGGCTTGATTCCCGCAGCGATTAACTGAGCATAATTATAATTTGCGGTTTTAGGGTTGGTATGAATTCGCTTGGCTTTCCATCCAGCTACTTTAGCAGGTTGTGCGATGCCGCCATTTAATCTCCAGCCATGTTTGTGGAAATAATTGGCAATACTTCCAATAGAGTCGGCATCATTATTTACTAAATCTCTTCGGCCTTTATTGTTAAAGTCTACAGCATAATAACGATAGCTGCTGGGCATAAATTGAGGCTTGCCTATTGCCCCAGCGTAAGAACCTTTGTATTGGGTTGCAGGAACACCATGCTCACGGCAAAGAAGTAAATATTCTTTTAGTTCCTTGGTAAAAAATGGGGCGCGTTTGGGATAATTAAAGGCCAGAGTAGCCAGTGCATCCAAAACTCGATGATCACCCTGACGTTCACCGTATAAAGTTTCAACACCTAAAATGGCGATAATAATTTCTGGCGGAACACCATACCTTTTCTGAGCTCTTTCCAGTGTTGCCCTGTTCGCAGCCCAAAAATCCAGACCACCCTGTACACGTTGGGGCGTCATGAATATGGCTCGGTACACATCCCAGTTTTTCTTTTCGTAAGGTTTTTCCATGGATTCAATAATTTGTGGCTGCAATTGCACCTGATTTAAAGTTTGCGTCAGTTCTTTAGCGTTGAACTGGTGTTCTTTTACCATACTCTTAATAAATTGCTGTACGTCTTTGCGTTGAACAAAGGCGGTATCCGAATAAGAGGAAAATGATAAGAAAAGAAATACAGTAAAACCAAACCAGCTGATTCGTCGCATTATGTATCCTAAGTATTGAAGCGAAAGCGGAGATTCTAGTAAAAATATGCGTTATTAGCAAATTTTCTTTACATAATGAATCAATTAGTACACAAAAATAACAGAATTAGCAGTGACTACTTTCTGCACGTCAACATTTAAGTTAGACTTATGCAATTTTGTAAAAAAGGGTTATCTCCGTTGAGTGATTTAAAGCGTATTCGTAATTTTTCAATCATTGCTCATATCGATCATGGTAAATCGACTTTGGCTGATCGGTTTATCCAGATTTGTGGTGGTTTGTCTGAGCGTGAAATGAGTTCACAAGTCCTTGATTCTATGGATATAGAACGGGAAAGAGGCATTACCATCAAAGCGCAGTGCGTTTCCCTCAATTATACGGCAAAAGATGGCAAAACCTACTTGCTGAACTTCATTGATACCCCCGGGCATGTGGATTTTAGCTACGAGGTTTCTCGTTCTCTGGCTGCCTGCGAAGGAGCCATTCTGGTTGTTGATGCGGCTCAGGGTGTTGAGGCGCAGACTGTTGCGGTGTGTTATACAGCAATTGATCAATCGCTTTCTGTGCTGCCTGTATTGAATAAAATTGACCTACCTCAGGCAGAGCCAGAACGTGTCATTGCCGAGATAGAAGATATTATTGGTGTTGATGCGCATGATGCAATCAGGGTAAGTGCCAAAAGTGGCCTTGGTGTAGAGGATGTACTTGAAGCTCTGGTTGAGCATATCCCCCCACCAGAAGGAACTATTGATGCCCCCTTACAGGCATTAATTATCGACTCATGGTTTGACAGTTATCTGGGCGTGGTTTCTCTCGTACGCATCGTCAATGGCTCCATTCGTAAGGGCGATAAGATGCGTGTTATGTCCACAGGCAGAACTTATGAAGTCGATCAGGTGGGCGTTTTCACTCCTAAAAGAACAAAACTTGAAGCACTGAATGCCGGTGAAGTGGGCTATGTTGTTGCAGGCATTAAAGAAATTCAAGGGGCTCCTGTTGGGGATACATTAACATTGGACAGAAATCCGGCAGAAGGTGTACTCCCCGGGTTTCAACGGGTAAAACCCCAGGTATATGCTGGTTTATTTCCTATCAGCTCTGACGATTTTGAAGCGTTTCGGGAAGCGCTGGCCAAATTAAGTCTGAATGATGCGTCGCTCTTTTATGAGCCTGAATCATCTGAAGCTCTGGGCTTTGGTTTCCGTTGCGGTTTTCTGGGAATGCTGCATATGGAAATTGTCCAGGAACGCCTGGAGCGGGAATACAATCTTGATCTGATTTCTACAGCGCCTACAGTGGTGTATCAAATTGTAACGGCAAAAGGTGAAACGCACCTGATTGATAATCCATCCCATTTGCCACCTTCACCGCAAATCAAGGAAATGTATGAGCCTATAGTCAGGGCAAACATTTTAGTGCCACAAGATTATCTGGGGGCTATTATCAGCTTGTGTGTTGAGCGTCGCGGTGTTCAGGTCAGTATGACTTACAGTGGGCGTCAGGTTTCAGTGTCCTACGACATTCCCATGAGTGAAGTGGTTTCAGATTTCTTTGACCGTTTAAAATCAGTAAGCCGTGGTTACGCATCACTTGATTATAATTTTCTGCGCTTTGACCCTGCTGATTTAGTGAAGATGGATGTATTGATTAACAGTGAAAAAGTGGATGCTCTTTCTGTTATTGTCCATCGTTCTTCAGCCCAAAGCCGAGGAAAGTTAATTGCTGAGAAGATGCAGGAACTTATCCCCCGACAAATGTTTGATGTAGCCATCCAGGCCGCCCTGGGCAGTCATATTATTGCCAGACAAACAGTGAAGGCATTGCGCAAGAACGTCACAGCAAAATGTTATGGCGGCGACGTGTCGCGTAAGCGAAAACTATTGGACAAACAAAAAGCGGGTAAAAAACGGATGAAGCAGGTTGGTCATGTAGAAATACCTCAAGAGGCATTTATGGCTGTATTCCAGACCGATAGAAAGAAATAGATTTGGAATACACTACCCTGCACGAGGTACGTCATCCTGAGTGAAACGAAGGATCTCCTGATAGAAGCACTTTGTCACCTCAATGGACTTCGTTTCAATCAAGTGGACGGATTATCTGCAGGTTGAGTAACTCGTTAAATAGCCACAAAATCAATTACTTTAGGATTTAAGTTATGAATTTTGCTCTAATATTAGTCGTATTATCTTTTGTCAGTGGATTTATCTATTTACTGGATCTCATCTTCTGGGCTAAAAAGCGTGGACCGGATCAAAAGCCCGGACGTATTATTGAATACTCGCGTTCTTTTTTCCCGGTGTTTTTCATTGTATTGTTATTACGTTCCTTTTTAATAGAGCCTTTTCGCATACCCTCTGGTTCGTTAGAGCCAACCTTACTGGTTGGGGATTTTGTTGCCGTTAACAAGTATGCTTATGGTTTAAGATTGCCGGTGTGGGAAAAAAAGGTTATACCCGTTGCTAATCCTGAAACGGGACAAATTGCGGTATTTCGTTGGCCTCCAGCTCCAAATTATGATTACATTAAAAGAGTAATTGGTGTGCCAGGTGATCGTATCAGTTACCATGACAAGAAGTTAACGATTAATGGTCAGGAGGCAAAACAAACCTTTGTTGAGTACACTATTGATGAGAGCTCTGGAAAAGCAGTTGCAAAATATAAGGAAAATCTGAATGGTGTGGTTCACGATATTTTCATTCGATCTGATGTACCGGGAGTAGATTTTGATATTGTTGTGCCAGAAGGAAACTATTTCATGATGGGTGATAATCGTGATGACAGTGCGGATAGCCGTTTTTGGGGATTTGTTCCTGAAGATTACCTGCGGGGCAAAGCCTTCCTGGTTTGGATGAGCTGGAATGGTAAAACCGATAGTTTACGTTGGTCTAAAATAGGAAGATTTATTAACTAAGGGATTATAATCATGCATAAGCAAAAAGGGATGACTTTGATTGGTATGCTGTTAACCGCAGCAGTAGTAGTGATTACAGCAGTGATTATAATGCGGATAGTACCGGTTTATTTGCAGCATTATTCTATAGTTGACTCCATAAAATCGCTGAGTACGACACCTGAATTATCATTGTCCGGAGATCCGGCATTGGATACTATGGAGTTAAGAAAGAGTCTTGACAAACGGCTTGATATTAATGGTGTTGAAGATCTTAAACCTAATCAGATAAGCATTGTGCCATCAGGGCCTAAAAAGTACAAAGTCAAATTAAAATATCAGGTTGTTCGGCCCCTGGTGTATAATATGAAATTATTGTTTGATTTTGATGAATTATATGAGGTAACAGTTGGTAGTGAAAATTGATCTTGAACGCCTGTGTAGACGCTTAAAATATACATTTCAAAATCCTGCTTATTTAAGGCAGGCCCTGACACATAGAAGCGCTGGTAGTGATAATTACGAGCGCTTTGAATTTCTCGGTGATTCCATCTTAAGTTTTGTCATTGCTAACGAATTGTTTCGGCATTTTCCCTTACAAAGTGAAGGGCAGCTTAGCCGCTTGCGTTCCTTTCTGGTGAAGGGGGAAATGTTAGCTGAAATTGCCAAAGAGTTGTCATTGGGCGATTTTCTTTATTTAGGTCAGGGCGAGTTAAAAAGCGGTGGCTTTCGCCGTGCATCAATATTGGCTGATGCTTTGGAAGCTATTTTTGCTGCTATTTTTCTGGATGGCGGGTTTAACGCCGCGCAAGAAGTTATTTT
Organism: Legionella shakespearei DSM 23087; assembly: GCF_000373765.1. GTDB lineage: Bacteria > Pseudomonadota > Gammaproteobacteria > Legionellales > Legionellaceae > Legionella > Legionella shakespearei. Next base: position 178,623 of record NZ_KB892381.1, read on the forward strand.
GCGTTTATATCAATCAAGATTAAAAGATCCCCATTTAAATGATTGTCTTAAGGATGCCAAAACACAATTACAGGAATATTTACAGGCTGAAAAATACGCTTTACCAGAATATACCCTGACCAAAGTAGTCGGTGACGAGCACGATCAAATTTTTTATGTCACCTGCCGCGTTGAAGGAATTCATAAAACAACTCATGGTGAAGGTTCAAACCGAAGAAAAGCAGAACAATTGGCGGCTCGATCATTGTTAAAGCAATTACAAAGCAAGGGTTAATCAAAGAATACAAAAGATCATAATGTTAAGAAAACCGAGCCGCGACCGTAAGGAAGCGGAACAGTTCGCTGCACTCCATTGTTGATTACTCATTAGGTGTACATCCAAAATTTCCGCTCCCTTACGGTCGCGGCTCGGTTTTCTTTAGGTAATGAGAGCATAAGCAAACAGTAGGTGTAGCCTTGATTACGCTATCGCTGATACAGTTTTTATATATTTAAATCAATCGCTTATAATATTAAGCCCCTTCCAAAACACTACAGACTTCCATCCATTCCTCTTCAGCTTTATTCAGAGAAGAGTGAGCGACATCTCTGTCTTGCAACAATTTATCGAGTTTCTTCTTCTGACTACTGTCTTCATAAAGCGTCACATCAGCCAGTTGGTGATCAAGCTTTTGAATTTCTGTCTGATATTGCTCAATAAGTTGCTCCAGTTTCTTCAGACGATTTTGCAGAACCTTTTTTTCTTTATAACCATTTGATGCATTTTGTGGTGTAACAGATTCCTTTACAGCATCTTTAGTTTGTAGCCAGGTATAATAATCGTCTAAATCACCGTTAAATGGCTGCACCTTTTGCTGATAAACCAGATAAAAATCATCCACACTGGTCTTTAACATATGACGATCGTGAGAAATCAGGATCAATGCGCCCTCATAACTCTGCAAGGCCAGCTCAATGGCCGAACGCATGCCAAGATCCAAATGGTTGGTTGGCTCATCCAGTAATAATAAATTGGGTTTCAGCCAGACTAACTTGGCCAATGCCAGACGTGCCTTTTCGCCACCTGAAAAATGATGGATGGCCTGCACTGCCATATCACCAATAAAATTGAAGCCACCGAGAAAATCACGAATAGTTTGTTCACGTGCTTCTGGGGATAGCAGCTGTATGGTTTCTACCGGGCTTAATTTACAATCAAGCTGTTCCAACTGATGCTGAGCATAATAGCCAATCTTTAAATGAGGAGAACGGTGAATCGTCCCGCTCAGCGCAGGTAAAGCACCAGTTAATGTTTTAATCAGTGTCGATTTACCTTCGCCATTAGGGCCAAGCAAAGCTAGTCTGTCTCCAGGATTTAGTGACAGATTAATTTTTTTCAGTGTAGGCTGCTGGTTAGAGTAACCTGCATCCACTAAAGTACACTGGAGCAATGGGTTTCCGGCACGAGGGCAGGGGAAAAAATCAAAAGAAAAGGGAGAATCAGCCTGTGCTGCTGCAATAATTTCCATCTTTTCTATTGCCTTAACTCTGCTCTGTGCCTGCTTTGCTTTGGTTGCTTTGGCTTTAAAACGGTTAACAAAAGCCATCATATGGCTGATTTTTGCCTGTTGCCTTTCATGCATGATTTGTTGTAAAGCCAATTGCTGGGCATGAGTTTTTTCAAAACAACTGTAATCACCACTATATAGAGTAAGAGTTTGTTTTTCTATATGTAAAATATGAGTTACAAACGCATCGAGAAACTCCCGGTCATGCGAAATTAAAATAATAGTGCTGGGGCTTTGTTTTAAAAATCGCTCCAGCCAGAAAATTGCTTCCATATCCAGATGGTTGGTTGGCTCATCCAGTAAAAGTAATTCAGCGGGTTTCATCAGGCAACGAGCCAGGCTCAGGCGCATTCGCCAGCCTCCCGAAAAACTGTTAACAGTGGCTTGCTGTTGATCACCTCTGAAACCTAAACCAGACATAATAGTAGCAGCCTGAGCGGGTTTGCTGTAACCACCAGAGTGGGTAAGTTCTTCGTGACAAGCCAAGACCTCAGCATCATTACCTGTTTGCTCGGCTTTAGCCAAACGCTGCAGTAACTTAATATATTCATCATCGCCGCCAAGCACGAAATCAAGCGCTTTTTCATTACTGTCAGGCAGTTGTTGTGATAAATGGCTGATGTTCAACTGAGGGTTAATTAAATATTCGCCGGTGTCTGCTACTAATTTTCCCAGCAAGAAATCAAACAGCGTGGATTTACCACAGCCATTATGGCCGATAAGGCCTATTTTTTGTTTTTCGTAGAGACTGACACTGGCTTTATCCAATAAAACCTTATTGCCTCGTGATAAACTGACCTGACGCAGGGTAAGCATGTTAAACCATCAACCATCTAAAAAGAAGGACGGGATATTATCATATATTTAGTAATAACTCACCGGATCGTAGCCCGTATTAGGCGCTAGCCGTAATACGGGAATGAGTTCGTTGCCACTTCGATCCCGTATTACGGCTGGCGCCTAATACGGGCTACAAATCCCCATTCAGATGCAATTACTCTAAGATGAAGATTCTGGTTCTATAGATTTCTTTCGTGCCGATTGATATCGAGCCTGCTTTTCAATATCAATATAACGATCCGTGGTGGCGCTGGAACTATGACCCGCATCATCACGCACATGTTCTCTGGGGCGAGTTTTTACATCCTCCGATATTCCAGTATGCCTTAGCCAGTGGACTGTAGCTTCAGAAAGTGTATCAGCTTCTTCCGCCAAGCCTTTGTGACGGAGGCTTTCCCCGGCCAAATCAAAACAGCGCTGAATGATTCTGCGAATCGGGGCGGTATCACTCATTGGACCATTCCCGCGAATTCTGGGAATCAGCGGCGAATTATCAGCAGGGGAGGGAAGGGGAGTAAGTCCCAGGAACAAGCGCCAGCGAGTAAGGCTTTCCAGCATTGCCTCACTCACAGCAACCTGACGCTCTTTATTTCCTTTTCCTACAGTCGTAAACCACCAATGGCCATTACTGTCTTTGGCAAAATCATTCATGCTGGGAATCCAGCGATCGCTGGCCGCGAGTTCTGAAATGCGCAAATACATCCCAAATAAAAGGCTTAACATAAAACGGGTACGCTCATGCATTTCAGGCGAGTCTTCTGCCAGGGTTTCAGACGCCTGCAAAACGGCTTCCCATTGAATCAGGCTCAAGCGGCGGATAGGCGCATTTTGCTGGCGCTTACGGATAAATTTACTTTTTTGCCGGATAAGCGCTACCGGATTTGAAACCAGATATTCCTCAGCAATCAGAAAATTAAACAAAGTACTTAAAATTGCAAATATTTCCTGAGTAGCCCCTTGAGACAGACTGAATTGATCGATATTGGCAGTCTGGCCATTCTTGACCGCAGATTTGCTGATGGTCACAACAAAAGGACGCCATTCTTCATTAGGGATACGCTTTCCTTCCTTTTCAATAAATCGGGGAACTTTTTTCAGGCTAATCCAGGATTTTGGGGGATTTTGACAAAAATGAATGTACTGTTCGATATCATCACGCTTTAATTCATCGATGGTACTGTCTTTAATCAACCAGGCCCATTGCAGCAAACGTTCCGCTTCCCTTCTGTAACTGTTAAACGTTCCCTGACTGCCTGTGTAACTTTTCAGAAAACTGAGTGTATAGCTGAAATCATGATAAAAGCGTGGATCAGGCAGTACCACATGCACATGATTTTTATGAAGGTGAGTCAGATTGTCAAATAATGGAAGTAATGCGTATTTCATATTTTTATCATGGATGAGATGAACACTGATTGTAGCTATGTTAGCTGAAAACGCTAGATTAAAACAATAATGAATATATTTCTAATATACTTCCCGATTTGCATTATACTTTTAAGGAGACCATTAAAACATAAGAGAAATTTATCATGACTAATGTCTTTAAATTTGATTTTTATCACAGGTTTAAGCAATTAGTTTTAATTTCATTGGTTTTACTGATGAGTCAGGATTGCTTTGCTGGAATGATGAATACCGGCGATGGAATTGGCGTAGTTGCTGCTCATGTCACCGACTCCTTTACTTCTCTGACGAAATTGATTACTGCCGGATCTTATTTGGCAGGACTGGCATTTTCTATCGGGGCAATTATGAAATTCAAGCAACATAAAGATAACCCGACACAAATTCCTATTGGCACTCCAATAGCTTTGGTTTTCATCGCAGCAGCGTTATTGTTTCTCCCTTCCATCTTAGGTGTTACAGGATCTACGATGTTTGGCAGTGGTGGTGAAAAGACAGCGGGACCTACAGGAACTATTTTTACGTCCGGATCGTAAGCCTGATTATTTAGAAATGTTTTCTATGCGTTCAATTAGTTTAACATTTGATTTTCTATGAAAAATGAATAGAAAATTATTGATTCAGGATATTGACCTGCGTGATATCAGCTAGTATTATGTGCGCTCTGTCCTTGGACGGGTAACGGGGTGTAGCGCAGTCTGGTAGCGCGCCTGCTTTGGGAGCAGGATGTCGGGGGTTCGAATCCCTCCTCCCCGACCAAATTTGCGCCCGTAGCTCATCTGGATAGAGCATCGGCCTTCTAAGCCGAGGGTAACAGGTTCGAATCCTGTCGGGCGTGCCAGCCGTCAAGTTTTACACAAAGCTGGAAATATTATGGTGAGCGTAGCTCAGTTGGTAGAGCCCCGGGTTGTGATCCCGGTTGTCGTGGGTTCGAGTCCCATCGTTCACCCCATTTGTAAATAATTTAATGTCTTACGCTAAAGATTAAGTCCAAGTCTTTACAATATTAAATTACTGATTGATAATCCAACCTGATTGCGAAAGTGGCGGAATTGGTAGACGCACTGGATTTAGGTTCCAGCGGGGTGACCCGTGAGAGTTCGAGTCTCTCCTTTCGCACCATTTCATGAAAATATCCAAGAGGTGAATTAATGCAAGTTTCTGTTGAGACCCTAAATGGTTTGGAACGTAAGGTAACAGTTTCTGTACCTACAGAGAAAGTTGAGGAAGAAGTGAGCTTGCGTCTCAAGAATCTTGCTCGCAAGGTTAAAGTTGACGGTTTCCGTCCCGGTAAAGTTCCCATGCATGTAGTCAAAAGTCGTTATTCTGATAGCGTACGTGAAGAAGTTGCCAGAGAAATGGTTCAATCGACTTTATTCGAAGCACTGCAAACCAACCAGTTAGTACCTGCAGGATACCCCTACGTAGAACCTGAGCAAGTTGAGCCAGGTAAAGATTTCAGATATACCGCAACCTTTGAAGTAATGCCCGTATTTGAAGTGGCTGAACTAAACCAGGCTGCTGTTGAATTAACACGTTCCGAAGTGACTGACAAAGACGTCAGTGACATGATGGAAAAATTACGTGAGCAAAACAAAGAATGGCATGAAGCAAATCACGCAGTTAAAAAAGGCGATAAAGTTGTAATTGATTTTGAAGGCTTTTTAGGTGACGAACCTTTTGCGGGTGGAAAAGCTGAAGGCCATGAACTGGTTATAGGTTCTGGCTCCATGATTCCTGGCTTTGAAGACGGAATTATTGGCGGAAAAATAGATAAGCCTTTTGATATTAAAGTAAAATTCCCTGCTGATTATGGCCATAAAGATTTGGCTGATAAGGAAGCAACTTTTAAAATCACTGTTCATAAAGTGTTTACCGGCAAATTGCCTGAACTTGATGAAGCTTTTGCAGAAAAGTTCAATATCAAAAAAGACGGTATCGAAGGTCTGAAAAAGGACATTAAAGACAACATGGTTCGTGAATTGGAGCGACGTGTTGGCATGATGAACAGAGAGAAACTGTTTGACAAATTAATGGAAGCTAACAAAATTGATTTACCAGTAGCGTTGATTGATAAGGAAATCGAACATTTGAAACATGATATGTATCATCGCCTGTTTGGTCATGAGCATAAAGAAAACGAGCAAATCCCTGATTTCCCAAGGGAACTGTTTGAAGAACAGGCCAAGCGTCGTGTACATCTTGGTTTACTCTTTGCCGAATATGTTAAAAAGCATGAAATAGTTGCTGACAAGGATAAAGTTAATGCTATGATTGATAAGTTCGCCAGTGCTTACGAAAGTCCTGATGAGCTTCGTGCATGGTATCAGTCCAGCAAAGAGCACATGGCTGAAATAGAAGCAATAGTAATGGAAGAAATGGTTGCTGATAAAATAGCAGCAGATGCGAAAATCAAACACAAAAATATGGATTATGATTCAGTAATGAATCCTAAGAAAGGCACTGAGAACAAAGGAGAGTAAGTATGTCGGGCTATTCAGATAACATAATACGCAGTGCTAGTGGTTTAGTTCCTATGGTTATTGAGCAAACTTCCCGCGGGGAGCGCTCGTATGATATTTACTCAAGATTACTGAAAGAACGCATTATCTTTCTTTTGGGTGAAGTTGAAGACCATATGGCTAATTTAGTGGTTGCCCAATTGTTGTTTCTTGAGTCCGAAAATCCTGAGAAAGATATATCCATATATATCAACTCACCTGGAGGCGTAGTAACTGCGGGTCTTGCAATTTATGACACGATGCAGTTTATTAAGCCTGATGTCAGCACCCTATGTATAGGACAGGCAGCCAGTGCGGCTGCTCTCTTGCTTTGCGCTGGAGCTGAGGGCAAACGATTCTGCCTTCCTAATTCTCGAGTGATGATCCATCAACCTCTGGGTGGTTACAGAGGCCAGGCTACAGATATTGAAATCCATGCCCGTGAAACTTTGGCTGTGAGAGAGCGCCTGAACAGTATTATGGCAAAACACACCAAAAAAACGCCTGATCAAATTATGCGTGATACGGAGCGGGATAATTTCATGAGTGCATCGCAGGCAGCTGACTACGGGCTGATTGATAAAGTACTCTATGATAGAGAATTGATAATCAGTGCAACTGAGTAATAAAATTAAGTAACACTTTTTTGCCCGTATGTTTTCATTCTTTGAGCCAAACGGGCAAATTAAATTGGCGTATCTTTTTCTGATTGACTAAAATTTTACATGTATATTACTTATTAGTTAGGAGCTGTTCCTATTTCGATTAGCTTGAGCTGGAAAGCCCTGATAGCAGAAAATCAACAGATCCTGGTAATAGCTGTAAGAAGGGGTTTTTTATGAGTAAATCCGGTAGCGGAAGTGGAGACAAAGTTCTGTATTGCTCTTTTTGTGGCAAGAGTCAACATGAAGTAAAAAAACTGATTGCAGGCCCATCAGTATTTGTATGCGATGAATGTGTTGAACTATGTAATGACATCATTCGCGAAGAAACACACGAGGTTCAGGAAGAGTCAGAAGCTCGTCTACCCCCTCCTAAAGAAATTTCCAGCTTTCTCGATGAATATGTCATTGGACAGCCTCATGCCAAGAAAGTTCTGTCTGTTGCGGTATATAACCATTACAAACGTCTGCAACACAAAAGCGAAGACGGCGTTGAACTGGGTAAAAGTAATATTTTGCTTATTGGCCCGACAGGTAGTGGTAAAACCCTGTTAGCTCAGACCTTGGCACGAATTCTTAATGTACCTTTTGCTATGGCTGATGCAACAACACTTACTGAAGCAGGTTATGTTGGTGAGGATGTAGAAAACATTATCCAGAAGCTGCTGCAAAAATGCGATTATGATGTCGATAAAGCGCAGCACGGAATTGTATACATCGATGAAATCGATAAAATTTCGCGAAAATCTGATAATCCTTCTATTACTCGTGATGTCTCTGGCGAAGGGGTTCAACAGGCATTACTCAAGTTAATAGAAGGTACTATCGCCTCAGTTCCTCCTCAAGGAGGACGAAAGCATCCGCAACAGGAATTTTTGCAGGTTGATACATCCAATATTCTGTTTATTTGCGGTGGTGCTTTTGCAGGTCTGGAAAAAGTCATTAGAGACAGGAGCGATAAATCCGGTATTGGTTTTTCGGCTCAATTGAAAAACAAGAAAGACAGTAGTGAGCAAGTATCCAAAATACTTAGTCAGCTTGAATCCGATGATTTGGTCAAATACGGCTTAATCCCCGAGTTTGTTGGGCGTCTGCCTGTAGTTGCTACTCTGCATGAATTGGATGAGGCTGCATTGATTGATATTCTGTCTAATCCTAAAAATGCGTTGACCAAACAGTTCCAGGCTCTTTTCAAGATGGAAGATGTAGAACTGGAGTTTCGTGATGAAGCCCTTGTCGCTATCGCTAAAAAAGCTCTTGAAAGAAAAATGGGTGCTCGCGGTTTGAGATCTATACTTGAAAATATTCTTTTAGACACCATGTATGAATTACCTTCCCTGGAAGGTGTGAATAAGGTGGTAATCGATGAGAGTGTAGTAAATAATTCATCCAAGCCTATTCTCATATACGAACACGATGAGATGAAGAGTGCTGTTGGCGGTAAAGAATAAGTTGTTGTAACCCTTCGTATCTCAAGAGTTCCACAGTATTGTTTCGTTGCTGTGGGATTCTTGTCTTCATCTCTTATATTAGGGTCTGTTGGCCGGCTATGTAGTTATGGCATTTGATTTTCTTGTATTATTTACTGTCAGAAAGCTGCTTGTAATATTCGAAAACCAATAACTCGAGTCTTATTTAACCTGAGTTTCGGATAAGAAGCTTTTTTTATCCAGTCGTTACTTCGATGCCGTTCGGGCTGAGGAGAGGCGGTAGCCTCGTCTCGAAGCCTTAGCACCATGCCAAGGCTTCGAGACAGCGCTATCGCGCTTCCTCAGCCCGAACGGCATCGAAGTAACGAAGAGATAAAACAAGCTTCTTATCCGAAACTGACGTTATTTATCGAATTGTCCACTTACACTAATGTATGTATACTCGTATGAAACGTAGCAAAAAAGTAGTGATTTGTTTAACACTGTAATGTTTACTATTTTGTGAAGTATTACCGTTTTAAGCGAGTTATTATACAAAATTATAATTAAGGCTTTTCGTTTGAATAAGGGTTCATTATGTCTACTGAAAATGAAATGATATCGGATGAGAGTGTAAAACTGTCTAACGTCCCTGTACTGCCATTAAGGGATGTTGTGGTTTACCCTCATATGGTAATTCCGCTCTTTGTTGGCAGAGGAAAATCAATTAAAGCGCTGGAAGCGGCAATGGTTGATAGCAAGCAAATTTTTCTGGTTGCCCAACGCAAATCTGCTAATGATGATCCCTCTGCTGAGGATATTTATCAGGTAGGAACCCTGTCCAGTGTATTGCAGCTATTAAAACTTCCTGATGGTACTGTAAAAGTATTGGTAGAAGGAGAGCAAAGAGCTCGCGCTAAACAATACAATCAGGAAAAAGGGTATCTGGAAGCATCATTGGAACCTGTTGAAGAGGTGAGTTCTGCATTACAGGAGCCGGAAGTTGGTATTTTAATGCGTTCTCTGATGTCGCAATTTGAGCAGTACATTAAATTAAATAAAAAAATTCCCCCGGAAGTTTTGTCTCCATTAGCCAGTATAGAGGAGCCAGGGCGTTTGGCAGATACTATTTCCGCGCATTTAACCCTTAAAGTAGATGACAAACAGGAATTACTTGAAACTGTAGATGTAGGAACACGTCTTGAGCGCTTAATGGCTGCTATTGAAAACGAAATTGATTTACTCCATGTTGAAAAGCGCGTCAGAGGACGGGTAAAGCGACAAATGGAGAAAAGTCAGCGCGAATATTATCTTAATGAACAAATTAAAGCTATTCAAAAAGAATTGGGCGAAATGGGTGAAGAAGGCAACGAAATTGAACAATTGGAAAATTCAATTAATAAAGCCGGAATGCCCAAAGAAGCCAAAGAAAAATCTTTAGCTGAACTGCATAAATTAAAAATGATGTCTCCCATGTCTGCTGAGGCCACAGTTATTCGTAACTACCTCGACTGGATGTTAATGGTTCCCTGGAAAAAGAGAAATAAAATCCAGTTTGATTTACTTAAAGCAGAAAAGCTTTTAGATAAAGAACATCATGGTCTGGAGCAGGTGAAAGAGCGTATTATTGAATATCTGGCAGTGCAACAACGAGTAAAACGTCTGAAAGGCCCTATTTTATGTCTGGTAGGACCACCGGGAGTTGGTAAAACTTCTTTAGGTCAATCAATAGCAAATGCTACCGGAAGAACTTTTATTCGAATCGCCTTAGGCGGTGTGAGGGATGAAGCTGAAATCCGCGGCCATAGAAGAACCTACATAGGATCCATGCCAGGAAAAATTATTCAGAAATTGAGTAAGGCCGGGGTTAAAAATCCTCTGATCATGCTTGATGAAGTGGATAAAATGGCTATGGATTTCCGTGGTGATCCCGCATCAGCACTTTTGGAAGTATTAGATCCGGAGCAAAACCATACCTTTAGTGACCATTATCTCGAAGTGGATTACGATTTGAGTGACGTAATGTTTATTGCAACGGCCAACTCCCTGGAAATTCCCGCTCCATTATTAGACAGGATGGAAGTCATTCGTCTGGCAGGATATACCGAAGATGAGAAGGTAAGTATTGCGGAGCAATATTTAGTACCCAAACAAATTGTATTGAATGGATTAAATAATGATGAAATCCATATCAGTGAGGGGGCAATCAGAGAAATCATTCGCCATTACACCCGGGAAGCAGGAGTTCGTAATCTTGAAAGAGATATTGCCAATGTCTGCAGAAAGGTGGTGAAAGAAATTCTTTCCAATAAAAAAGTCAAAAAACTCACTGTCACCGTATCAAATATTGAAAAATATCTTGGTGTGAAAAAGTACCGCTATGGTTTGGCAGAGGAATTTGATCAGGTAGGACAAGTCACTGGATTGGCCTGGACAAGTGTAGGCGGCGAGTTACTTACCCTCGAAGCATCAATGATGCCAGGAAAAGGTAAGGTAACCCATACCGGACAATTAGGTGAGGTCATGCAGGAATCTATTCATGCAGCAATGACTGTTGTACGCAGTCGTGCAAAGAAATTTGGCCTTACTGACGATTTTTATGAAAAGAATGATTTCCATGTGCACGTTCCTGAAGGGGCTACACCTAAGGATGGACCTAGTGCCGGTATTGGTATGTGTACCGTATTAGTGTCTGTTGTAACGCAAATACCGGTTAAGGCTGATGTGGCAATGACAGGTGAAATTACCTTGCGTGGACAAGTTTTACCCATAGGCGGCTTAAAAGAAAAATTATTAGCGGCTCATCGTGGTGGAATTAAGCATGTTCTTATCCCTGAAGACAACGTAAAAGACCTGGAAGAGATCCCGGATAATGTTTTACGGAAGCTCACAATTCATCCGGTTAAGACCATAGAACAGGTCTTGGATCTGGCTTTACAACGCAGTCCTTGGGTAGATAATACAACAAATGTACAATCTGAAGTGTTAGTGAGTAAGAGATCAAAAAAAATTAAAAATAATGATTTACATGCACATTAATACCGGGTATATTTCTCTTCGTAGCCCGCCACTGGCGGGCACTGCAAGGATGTATGAACTTGACTGGAGTCGTTAAATCTGTTTAAATCAGCTCCGGAATATGGATGATTAACTGTAAAGGGGAAACGATGAATAAGAGTGAATTAGTTGATGCGATTGCAAGTGGTGCAGGGTTAACAAAAGCTGTTGCTAGCACTGTTCTTGAAGCATTTACGTCTACTGTTACTGACGCCTTGAAAAGTGGCGATCAAGTTGTAATACCTGGATTTGGTTCTTTTTCAACAGGTAATCGTTCTGCAAGAACTGGTAGAAACCCACAAACTGGAAAAACTATTCAGATCAAAGCATCACGAGTAGCCAAGTTCAAAGCGGGTAAAAACCTGAAAGAAGCTGTACAAGAAGCTTAAGTTTTCAGGGTGCTTAGCTCAGCTGGGAGAGCATCGCCCTTACAAGGCGAGGGTCGTAGGTTCGATCCCTACAGCACCCACCATGAATTGGAGTGGTAGTTCAGTTGGTTAGAATACCGGCCTGTCACGCCGGGGGTCGCGGGTTCGAGCCCCGTCCACTCCGCCAAAATTAGCGCGCCGAAAGGCGCGTTTTTTTTATCAGCTTATGTTACAATTTCGCTTCATCAAACTTTATTTATAAAAATGGATCTCGGGACATGCTGCAGAAGTTAAATGAACGCATACAAGGTGTTGTAGCCTGGTTAGTCATAATATTAATCGCTATTACATTCACTCTTTTTGGTGTTGATTATTATATGCAATCACATCAGACCTCTAACGCAAGGGCAATGGTTAATGATCAGCCTATAACCGACCAGGCTTTTGAAATAAATTACAGACGCGCCCGAGCGCAGCAGGATTTAGCGCAAATGACTGCTGCAGATGAAAAAAATCTGCAAGCCCAAGTGTTAAATCAAATGATTACTAATGAAGTCAGTATGCAATCTGCACGAAAATACGGATTCGAAGTAAGTCCGAATCAAGCAAATGCAGCCATAGTGAGTATTCCCCAGTTTCAGGAAGACGGTCATTTTTCCAGTGAAAAATACCAACAGGCGTTAAATGGCGCCATGTTTACTCCGGAAACATTCCAAAAAGAAGTAAGGCAGGGCATGTTGCTTAACCAGCAACGCTTTGCGTTTATGGGCAGCTCTTTTGCATTGCCTGATGAAATCAGGCGTTTCGTCAGACTGTACATGCAATCACGCGATTATGATTATATAACAGTATCCTCTGCACCTTTCCTGAGTAAGGTAAACGTATCAGAAGAAGATATTAATACTTATTATAAGGCACATAAAAAAGAATTCATGTCTCCAGAAAAGGTTTCTCTGGATTATGTTGTTCTTTCTACAAATGAAATTAAATCAAAAATAAAAATCTCTGAACAAGACATCCAACGTTATTATGAAGAGAATAAAAGTAATTATTTAACTCCTGCGCAATGGCAAGTGGCACACATACTTTTTGCCGTTCCAGAAGGTGCAACTCATGATGAAATGCAAGAAGTTCAAAAGAAGGCGGACGATGCTTACAGTCAACTGCAAAAAGCTCCAGAAGATTTTACCAAACTGGTTTCTTCGCATTCCGATGATAAATTATCTGTAGCGGATAAAGGCGTTCTGCCTTGGATTACTGCAGGCCAAAATGGTTATGATAAATATCTGTCTGACCTCACTGAACCCGGTCAGATTTCTGAACCAGTCCGTACAAAGCATGGTTTTGAGATCTTCAAATTAGTTGCGTACAAACCAGTGACCACCAAATCATTAAGCGAAGTTCAGGCGACTATTAAAGAGCAGCTTTTATCTGATATGGTGCAAAATCAATACGCTCATGCATTAGAGCAATTATCTGATTTAAGCTATCAAACTCCAGATTCATTAAGCCCTGTGGCTGACGCGCTTAAATTAAAAGTACAGCAGTCTGAACCTTTTTCACGTGCAGGCGGAACTACGGAGCTTACAAAAAACAAGCAAATCATCAATGCAGCCTTTAGTCATGATGTTCTTGCCTTGAGTAATAATAGTGAGCCCGTGCAACTGGATAATGATGCTGTTGTTGTATTGCGTGTAAATCAGCATATTCCCTCCAAACAGCAGAGTCTTGCTGAAGTTCAACAGCAAATTAAATCTACTTTGGCCAAACAGCTTGCTGATGCCAAAGCCAAAGAGATAGGTACTGGTTTATTAAATCCTGTTGAAGACAAACAGCAACAAGAGCTCATTGCAGCGCATAAACTGATTTGGCAATCGGTAACTCAAGCATCAAGGGACAACGATAAATCGGGTGCTTTGATTAATGACTTGGCTTTTAACCTGTTACGCCCTGAAAGCCGTGATGGTGTTGTTCTGGAAAATGGTGACTTTGTTGTTGTCAGACTCAAGCATATCAATGATGGCAAGTTAAGTTCTCTCGATAAAGAGCAAAGAGACAGCCTGATTCAACAAATAGAAGCCAGCTATGGTATGATGGACTATGACCTGTATGTCAATAGTTTAGTAAACCACGCACAAATAGTACGCCATTAAATTTCAATATAAGCCACTCTCCCATAAATGGGAGAGTACTAGTCCCCATTCAAATTAATGTAGCCTTGATGCAGCGACAGCGTAATCAAGGTTTTCATATTCAAAGAACCAAAAAGAAAAACCTTGATTACGCTGCATCAAGGCTACACTAACTTGCTGGGTTGTAGCCCGGTCTGCTTGCAGCTGGGATCGAAGTGGTAACGAATTCAATAAGTTTCAGAGTAAAAGTTCGGAGCAAAAGAAACCCATTGATCTGCGAATGAATAAGAGGTTTAAGGTGAATAATCAACACTGGAGTACATCGAACTGTTCCGCTCCCTCACGGTCGCGGCTCGGTTTTCGTGCATTCGTAGTTCATCGAGCACCGGAAACCGAGCCGCGACCGTGAGGGAGCGGAACAGTTATACTGGCAGGGTCAGCGTTTCTGCCCTGAATCCCTGGAGCTCTCGGAACAAGCCGAGGGATGTCGGAATCAATCCCGGATTGTGTTCTCAGAGAGGTGTAGAAGAGACAGCTGCTTGCGACCGGGAGGTGTGGTCAAATTTATTAGACCACCTCAAGGCTACATTTTACAACTGGCTTCCGAAGCTTGCTATATATGTTCCTAATCCTTTTAAGCTTTCTCCTGCTCCCTCTATAAAGCCTCCAAAGAAAGTGAACGCATTTACCTGACTTGCTTCATACTTCTCGATACTTTGATAGATTATTTCTTTAAGAGCTTCTGGTGGAGCTTCTTGCTTTGCGAAAGGAGCTCTATTGTAAGGATTCCAGAATGTGCGTTCCTGATAATTAAAGCGACCAAATTCTTTCTTTGCGAAAACGGTGTTTTGTATTGCTTGTATGCTTAATACGTTCACCAAATCTTCTTTTGTTGTCGAATTATGAAAGAGGAATGATTCAAAAAATCGGATGCAATTATCTTTGCTGCCATACTCATAGTCACCTTTATCTCCACCTGTAGCTAATTTTGGATAAGAACTGTAGAGCAGAATCATCAAATTGAAGTAAGTTTTATACCAGGGAGAGTCGGGGCCTTTGGTAGATGCATCCTCCCCATGCAGGTATCCATAAAATGCTTCATGGCTTGTAACTGATTCAATTATATTTTTATCTACTAAATACAAGAGTAACTCTTGATTCTCAGCATTTAATGTTCTGAATGTAGCATTTAGTTCTTCAATGATTTTCTCTACACTATCGTTTCTCATCGCTTCAAAGCTTAGAGCGAGCTCAGGACAAAGCTTATTAGCAACTTTATTTTTATATTCAGGATTTAACAGATTAGCCAATCTGTCTTGAAAATGTCTCACTAATTTAACTAACCGTATATGTTCTTCCATTTTATTCCTCAGGATTAATTATATTGAAATTTGAGTTCAAAATTATACCATGATGTTAAAAATTGATCAATTTGAGTCGATAAAATAGATTTTCTCAACATGCCCAAATGAATTGTAAAAACCTTGATTAATCTATCGCTACATCAAGGCTACAAACAGTAAGAAGTGAGGTGGGAATCGAAAGCAATAAATCCTTGCTGGGTTGTAGCCCGGTCTGCTTGCAGCCGGGATCGAAGTGGTAACGAATTCAATAAGTTTCAGAACAAAAGAACCCCATTGATCTGCGAATGAATAAGAGGTTTAAGGTGAATAATCAACACTGGAGTACATCGAACTGTTCCGCTCCCTCACGGTCGCGGCTCGGTTTTCGTGCATTCGTAGATACTTCATCGTGCACCGGAAACCGAGCCGCGACCGTGAGGGAGCGGAACAGTTATACTGGCAAAAGGACAGTGTTTCTGCCCTGACCACCTGGTTCCCTCGGACAAGCCGAGGGAGGTCGGAATCAATCCCGGATTGTGTTCTCAGAGATGTGTTGCAGCCGGGATCAAACAAGCACTATTTCAGCGGGTACTGCTTATAAAGTTCGTTGCCACTTCGATCCCGGCTGCAAGCAGACCGGGCTACAGCAGACCGGGCCACACAGCAAAACTTAACCTAAATCACTCATAGTAGACACAGCATGATAACCAGCATCTACATGAACCACTTCACCAGTGATACCAGAGGCTAAATCTGAGCATAGGAACGCAGCAGCATTACCTACTTCATCCGCCGTCACGTTTCTTTGCATCGGTGTGATGTTGGCGTATGCAGCCTGAATTTTACGAAAATCTTTGATGCCAGCGGCGGCAAGAGTTTTAATTGGGCCTGCTGATATGGCATTGACTCTCAAACCTCTTGGGCCTAAGCTCGCTGCCAAATAGCGTACAGACGCTTCCAGACTCGCTTTTGCTATTCCCATCACATTATAGTTAGGTACCGCTTTTTCGGCGCCATAGTAGCTTAAAGTAAGGATGGAGCCCTGTGTCTCTTCCATCATCGGTAAAGCAGCCTGTGCCAAGCCGACCAGACTGTAAGCACTGATATCATGAGCAATTCTGAAGCCTTCTCTATTAGAGCATTCAATAAAATCACCACTGATTTGATCCGCTGGTGCAAAGGCTACAGAATGAATGAGTACATCCAGTTTATCCCAATGCTTGCCCAGATCTTGAAAAAGGTTATTAATGTCTTCATCACGTGCTACATCACAGGGAAAGGTGAGGGTTGAATTAAATTCAGCCGCCATGGTTTCTACACGAGATTGTAATTTTTCATTTTGATAGGTAAAAGCCAGTTCAGCTCCTTGAGCATGGAATGCCTTTGCAATACCGTATGCTATGGAACGATTACTTGCCAATCCAATAATTAATGCCTTTTTTCCTGTTAAAAAACCCACAGTGTTCTCCTTGCTGTTATTCTTTGGTGTGTGTTGCTAATAATTCACGCATTTTTGCCTGGATCATTTCAATAGCAATCCTGTTTTCACCACCGCGTGGAACGATTATATCTGCATAACGGCTTGAGGGCTCAATAAATTGCAAATACATAGGCCTGACCGTAGTTTCATATTGGTGCACTACAGATTCGAAAGTCCTGTGACGCTCCACAACGTCTCGCTTCAAGCGGCGAGTCAGACAAATATCAAGTGGGGTAGACATGAAAATACGAATGTCCATCACCTCTCTTAATGCTTTATCTGTAAAAAGCAGAATTCCTTCCAGAACAATAATGGCATGTTGTCCAACCGTTCTGGTTTCAGACATGCGTTGATGCTTTGAATGTGAGTAAACAGGAATTTCAACAGATTTTCCCTGCCGCAGTTGGCGTAGATGATCGCAGAGCAGGGCATGGTCGAATGATTCTGGATGATCGTAGTTAATTTTTTCCCGTTCAGCAAAAGGTAAATGCCCATTGTCTTTATAGTAGGCATCCTCTGATATAACAACAACCTGATCAGATCCCAGTTCGCTTACTATGGTATTTGCCAAGAGACTTTTGCCTGACGCAGATGGGCCAGAAATTCCAATTATTATCGCTTGTTTAGTCATAATGATATCGTTAAAAAATTTGTGCAAATGGTAAAGCTATTCTGCGTTAAATTCAATCTTATAAGTTAAGTTAATGCGAGATTGGGAGTAAGTCAGTTTAGTCGGTATTCCCGGTTGCAAGCAACTGGGCTACAGTACTGTAAATACTCATTATTAATTGACCGTTAACAGGGGTTAAAAAAGACTCTTATGAGTAATTATATACCAGTGTGACGAGAAGTAAGTGAGAACCAGGGATTTGCTCATTGATATGAAAGAGATAGCTGAAAGCGGAACCAGGCGGAGCAGTGGAGGGGAAATAAAATTTGTTTCTTGAAAAACTATCCCTTCGCGTTCGTGACCTGGATTTCTACCACGAACGCGCCGCATTAAAAAAAGGAATTTTGAAGCTGTTATTCAGTCACTTTACACTTTAAACGTCAAAACCTGACTTAAACGCATTTAAAACCTCAGGCAAGGGTTTGCCAACTGTTGCTGAAGGTGACTTAATTAATAACAAGGCAGACAAAGTTGCTGCTATATCCGTGGTATAGACCGGCCTGGCAAGGCGCTTTGCCTTAAATCCTGGATTGGCAAAAAGCATGGGAACATAGCTGTCATATTGCCAGGGGCTGCCATGAGCAACTCTGTCTTCATTCTGCGCTCCGTGAGATTGATAAGGAGGTTGAACTATGTAGACATCTCCAGAACGATAAGGATAAGCCATCTTATCCACTTTAGCGCTGAGCCAATCTTTTTCGGTATTAGCCATTGGCAATACAAAGGCTTTAAATACGCCAGGCTGATGATTCAATGCATTGGCAACAGAATTGCTGACTTCAGTTAAATTCAGTTTATGCTCATTAATAATCTGGTGATCCAAATAAACATAAGGTGGTGTGATAGACATCAACGTCTGCTCAGGAAGCTGATATTTTTCTCTCAAATACACCCGAATCGTTCTTTCTGCCTGAGCGCTATTTACCGGTTTGATTTCAGCAATATGATGCGCTTTCAGATAAGAAGGAGTATCACTGACCCCATGGTCAGCAGTCAGGATGATAAGCGTGTTTTCAAGACCTACTTGCTTATCTATTACAGAAAACAGATGGGCTAAAGTCTTATCAAGTTGCAGTAAATTATCTTCCGCTTCCACACTGTTGGGACCAAACTGATGACCTATAGCGTCAACTGCAGAAAAGCTGATTGCCAGATAGTCAGTATTTTTATCGGATACACCAATATGTTCCTCAACTAAAAGCTGCTCTGCAAAATCAGCCGTCAGTTGGTCCGCCTTGGGTGAACGGGACAGTGATTTGAAATAGGCCTCTGATGGAGGATTCATGATGTGATGAGGGAAGGTTTGGCCGAAATTGCCATAATCGTGTTTAAAGGGAGGGTTATTGGCATTTTGATAGCTGGTTTTTGGCAGGCTGAGATTCCAGTCGTAGGCTTCAGGCTTATATTGCTTGTTCCAATTCTGCACCCACAATGGATATTGGGAATAATAATAGGTGCTGGTTACAAATCCGCCATTGGTTTTATCAAACCAGAACGCTTTACCTGCATGTCCTGCCAAAGTAATGGCTGCTCTGTCTTTCAGAGATACGGCAAATGCTTTTCCTTTATTGGCAAGTACTATCTCATCACTCAGGGTCGATGCTTTTAAATTACGTGGCGAACGTCCCTCAATCACCGTTTTGGTATGGGGGGTAGGCAGTAGGGCAGATTTTTGATCAGCCATGCAATAAGTCAATTTTTTTGTTTTTCTGTCATACCAGTCATTATCCACAACACCATGTAGGGCCGGATAACTTCCCGTAGCAATAGTGGCATGGCCAGCGCAAGTAGTCGTGTTGGCATGTGGGTGATGCGCATTATGATAATCAATGCCATGCGCGAGTAAATAATTAAAACCTGATGGGCCAAATTGCTGTTGGTGTTTGTGAATTAAATCGCCACGCAATTGATCCACAACAAGCTGGACTATCAATTTGGGTTGGCTGTTTTCAGCATGGCTCCAAAGGGAGAGCAAAGAAAGTAAAGAACCGACAAAAATCTGTTTCATATGAGGTCACTCATTCTAAAAAATGAATTAGTGCGTAAATTACATCAAACCAGAGGTTGAAAGCAATGAAATCTCGATGAAAGTGACCACAGAAACAAGGCTGTTCGCATAAACAGGACAACCCCATGTAGCCCGGTCTGCTTGCAGCCGGGAATTGTGCCACTTCGATCCCGGCTGCAAGCAGACCGGACTACGAACCCATTTTCTCCCCCTCCGATCCACGTCGTCCTGAGCGCGTCTTTTGGCGCGAAGGATCTCCCGAAAGCGGCATGGTGCCAGTACTTGGAGATCCTTCATGCCAAAAGACGCGTTCAGGACGACGTGGATCGGGGGAGGGATCGAAGAGACTGTTGCTAACAGGCCGAGCTAAAAAACCAATAAAAAATCTAATTTTTATTTATAAAAATCAAACGCTTGAAAATTAATTAGATAGTAAAAAGAAAACACATGACGAACATAATGAATTAGTTTAAACTGAGTCCGGTGAAAGAAATTCACTAGAATCTGGCAACAGATTCTAAATCCTGTTCATGGAGTTTAAGGAGAATAAAGATGTCTTTTGAATTGGTAGCTTATGATAAGTTAAAGACTAGTGTTAGGGAAAGTGTTAAGACATTGGTTCTGCATCACAATAAAGATCAAAAAATCAATCCTGAGAAATTAGAAGAAGCAGTTAAAGATCTGCCTATCGAAAGAAAATCTCAGGCACTCTTATTGTTAAAAACAATTGAACTCTTGGATAAAACTGTCGACATGACAGTGAAATCTCGTGTATTAAATGCACTATGTTATTTCATCCATCAGAAAATCGATGATTCTTACAAAAACAGTTACAACCCATTGGTAAGTAGCGAGCGAAGTAATTTTTACACCTCATTAACTACCGCCCTGGAGCTGACTAAAGAGAATCAGCCTGGTAAAAATGATTTGGTTGATATGTACGGAGAATTGATTCATTTCTTTAAACAGCATGTTTATATTCATGCCGACCCCAGAAAAGGTTATATGGGAGACCAGCCTTTTGCTCTGGAAGGTTATGACGTTTTAGCAGACATCAAGACACTTATTAAAAAAGTACGCGATGTAGAAGTTGAATTAGTTGACGCTGCTGAAGAAAAGCGCCAGCAACAATTAAAGCCTAAAGCATCTACGGGTATTTTAGGTGGTCTTTTTGGTGGTGGCGCTACTGGCACTACCAGCAGCAAACATAAAGCTAAAAAGGAAGAAGCAGCAGTAGTAACAGCTGGTCCTCAGTAAGCAAACGGCCTTTTTCTGGTGTTATCAATCTTGTGATAACACCAGAAATGCAATATTGTTACTGTTCTACCGGGTATCCATACATAGCCCACTCAACTATTCCGCCATCAACGGAATAAACAGTCTCATATCCTATGTCCATCAGACTCTGGGCTGCATATAAAGAGCGGACGCCACCACGGCAGTGCAGATAAATCGGATGGGTTTTGTCTGCAATTTTTGCATGTATAGAGCCAGCAATTTCATCTTTCGGCATATGCAGCGCACCAGGAATCCTTATATCTTGCCATTCTTCAAGCTCACGTACATCAATTAAACACAAATCCGGTTGTGCATCCATTTTGGTTTTAAGTTCATGGACGTCTACAGTTTTAATATTATGCTTTGTCATAACGGGTTTCTCTCATAGCAGGTCGGGTTAAAGTAGAATGATGGAGCAGCCAATAAATGGTCGCAGTGAATACACCACCGATTAAAGTAGCAAAAGCCCAGGTTGGCGCAGAAACTAAAACCGGTTTTAACCCCAGTCTATATAAATTTCCAGCATCGCGGGCAACTGCTCCGGCAAAAATGAAATGCAAAATACCATTGATTATCATGATAAGATAAAAAAAGGTTTGAATTTGGCTTCCATATTGTTGTGCTAACTCACCCAGCATGGTTCAGGCTCCTAATGGCTGCTTTGATTGTCTCCATGATAACAGAAAAATAGCCGAAATAACTAAAGCAATGGCCAGACTTTGGTTCAGTGTAGGTGCTTCATCAAACACTGCATATCCCCAAAACAGGCCGGTTAATGCAACAACGCCGCCAGTTAAACTGTAAAATACCGGGCCTGCCAGTCGAATCAAGATGAAAAAAAGTAAATAGCCAAGGCTTGAGAGGACTATTTCCAAAACAACCACCTGTTTTACCAGAGTAAATGGCCCTGATAAAGAATAAAAAGAATTCTGACTGATGACCAGAGGGATGAGCATCAGGGTGGCGGCCAGCAGCATGCCGCTGGCGGCTTGTAATGCATTAATTTGTTGTGGCTGTCTTGCTCCTATATAGATAGAACAAAGAGCAAAACTTAAGGGGCTAAGCATGGCCAGTAACGCCCATCCTGAATAGAGGCCGACAGTATTAATCCCAACGATCAACAGTATGCCCGCCATGCCCAGAACCAATGCTAAAAATCGCCACAGGTCGATTTTCTCCTGTCCGGATAAAATGGCAAGCGGGTAAACAAGCAAGGGAACTGTATTGACTAAAACAGCCAGTAAACCTGCTGGTATATGGCTGGAAATGAAATAGATATTCGTATTGGGTATTGCGATTCCAACCAGTCCGCAAATCAAAAAATAAGGCCAGTGAGCAGGAGAAAATAAAGTGGATTTTTTATCCATGAGACAAATAAGGGTGAGCAATACTGCTGGTCCCAGTGATTGCCAGAATGCGTAACCTAAGAGCGGCACTCCATTAGTCATGGCAAATTTGGCTAATGTATAGCCCGAACCCCAAATAAAGCCTAATACAATCAGCAGCAGTATTGCTTTAATGGATTTGAAGTGAGTCATAGGCTGGTCTGATAAATTGAGAGATAAAGGTTGAGCCATTATGCCATCCTATAAATAAATTAACTATAAGATGCAGGGCTTTCACAGATAAGAACTTCCATTTTATCATTAACATCGGTAACATCGAGGCATTAAATTTTTTAGGGAAAGAGCATGAATCTTAATGAAATCCCGGTTCCACATTTGACTACAGCTCATTCGGGTCCCTTGCATCATGTGGAAAAAGTCATTTTAAACCATGTTGCAGTTATCGAAGCCTGGTTCAGGAAAAAATGGAAGGAAACCCCGGCCCCATTGACTTCTTCAGTGGATTTGCGCCATGCAGGATTTAAACTGGCACCGGTGGATACCAATCTTTTTCCTGCCGGTTTTAATAACCTGAATCCGGATTTTCTTCCTTTATGCATTCAGGCAGCTCAGTCCGTGTTGATTGATAATATTCCAGGATGTACTAAAATTCTGATTTTACCTGAAAGCCATACTCGCAATAAATTTTATTTACAAAGTTTAAATGTGATACGCACCATCCTGGTTAAAGCGGGTTTCATTGTCCGCATTGGCAGCCTGGATCCGGAATTGAAAGATCCTGTTGAAATGGAATTGGAGCACGGCGAGAGTGTGTTGATTGAACCCTTGCAAAGGCAAGGTGACAGGGTAGGGCTGGATGGTTTTAGTCCTTGTTTCCTTTTATTGAATAACGATTTGTCATCTGGCATCCCCCCTATTTTGGAAGGCATACAGCAACCCATCAGGCCCACCGCTAAACTGGGATGGGCATCGCGCTTGAAATCCAGTCATTTTCAGTTTTTTGATGAAGTAGCTCAGGAGTTCGCCGCTTTAATCGATATGGATCCCTGGCTCATTGATCCCTATTTCAGTGCTATAGATGGCGTTGATTTTATGGCTCAGGAAGGAGTAGAGCAATTGGCGCTTGAAGTAGATAAAATTTTAGCTTTAACACGAGATAAATACGCCACTTATGGTATAGAAGACAAACCCTTTGTCGTAGTCAAAGCGGATAATGGTACTTATGGTATGAGCGTGATGATGGTTCATGATGGGGAGCAAATCCGTCAATTGAACCGAAAACAACGTACTAAAATGTCTGCGACCAAAGGAAGCCGTAAAGTAGACAGAGTCATGATTCAGGAAGGTGTCTATACTTTTGAAACCATGCCTGATGGAGCAGTTGCCGAGCCGGTAGTGTACATGATTGGTCAATTTGTCGTGGGCGGATTTTATCGGGTACATCAGGGAAGGGGAATAGATGAAAATTTAAATGCCCCCGGAATGCACTTTGAGCCTTTGGCTTTTGCCCAGGCCTGTAATATGCCCTGTGATGAACTTGAAGTGATTGATTATCCTAACCGTTTTTATGTGTATGGTGTTATTGCCCGATTGGCTGCATTGGCAGCTGCAAGAGAAATCAGGGCTGCGGGAGAAGAGTGATGAAACTTGCGGTATTGATGGATCCAATACATCATTTGAAACCTTATAAGGATTCTACGGTTGCGATGATACGCAGTGCCAGAGCATTAGGCTGGTCTTGTGCGTATTTTACTTTGGAAGATTTGTTCTGCCGCGAAGGTAAGGCTTATGCTCGCGCTCATGACATCACTGTTGGTGATGTACATAGCAGTGGTTGGGCAACAACAACAGATTTGGGTGAGCAGCCATTAAGTAATTTTGATATTATTTTAATGCGTAAAGATCCTCCTTTTGACATGGAATATATTTACGCCACCTATGCACTCGATCTTGCTGAGCGGGATGGTGTATTAATAGCCAACAAGCCGCAAAGCCTTCGTGACGCTAATGAAAAATTCTTTACTTTGAATTTCCCCCAGTGCTGTCCAGAGACTTTGGTTTCCAGAGACATTAACAGATTAAAAGCTTTTTGGAAAAAGCATTCCAATGTCATCTTTAAACCATTGGAGGGCATGGGAGGGAATGCTGTTTTCCATGTCGATGAGCAGGGTAGAAATTTATCCGTTATTTTGGAAGTACTGACTAAAAGCCAAACGGTTACTATTATGGCTCAGACTTACATACCCGAGATAAGCACAGCAGGGGATAAACGTGTCCTTATCATCAATGGAGAACCTGTTCCCTATGCTTTGGCGCGAATTCCCGCCAAAGGGGAATTACGTGGTAATTTAGCCGCTGGAGCTACAGGTGTAGTGGTACCCATCACGGACAGGGATCGATGGATTTGTGCACAACTGGCACCTACTCTAAAAGCAAAGGGCTTATATTTTGTCGGTATCGATGTGATCGGTAATTATCTAACCGAAATTAATGTCACCAGCCCAACCTGTGTGCAAGAAATCAGTGCTGAAACAGGCCTGGACATAGCAGGAGATTACATGCGTTGTCTGGAGCAAATCAAGTCAGGAGTAATAAATATATAAAAAACTGTAGCCTATTTTAAATCAGCCGTGCCCTATCATGATTACTTAGGAAGTGGCAATAAACAGCTCAGGCAACATTCTGGATGGTCTGTTTTCCTCTGGCTCGAAATGAATCCCTTCTAACAATCGTGCACCTACTGCAGAATGTTTAAATTCCTGGTAGGATTCACTTGAGACAATCTCTTTGGGCAACATTTGCTCATAAAACGAATAGAAATCCTCTGCATCATGCAGTTTAAAGCCAAAACGATCAAGTAATATCATAACTTCAAAATAGGAATGATGACCTTTGGCTATAAGAGTTGCTGCCACTGATACAAATAACAGTTTTATTTCCCTGGGCTCAAGTGGAATGGCTGTAATGAGATAACTTAAATAGTCACAGGCCGAGCCAGAGGATCCAGAAATGATCGGGAAATTCCGCTGCGTCATCCATCGACCAACATTACTGTTCCTGTCGGGTTTGTATTCAAATTGGGCGGGTGAATAGGATTCAGGGAAATACGCATTGAGATCCTGTGGTGTATTTTCTATGGTTGTTATTCCCAATTTTCTGGTTGTTTGCAAATTGTCTGATTCAGTTGACTTGGCTCCGCGATTATTTTCATGAAATAATTCTTTGGGTCTCAAATGGGAAGCCAATGACTTACGGCCGGATTGAGATTTAAATAATGAGTAGAGGCATAATTCAGTAAGCGTTGGAATGTGCGACTTAGGTGCTTCTGGAACATGTTTAATTTTGTCTGCTTTTAAAAAATAGTCGCAATACAGTTTTAGAAAATAGTTTATTTTAAAAAGATCGGGGCTATCTTTAAGAAATTGCAGTCCTTTAAATTCTTTATATTCATCCTTCATCACAGTATGAAGGCTATACATAATCCGATCATAATTTCTATCAGACTTGTTTAATTCGTGTATCGCTTCCAAACCCTTAAGTATTTTTTCGTATACAGGGGTAAAAAATTCGGGATGTTCGATAAGGTATTTAGCGAGATAGCTTTCAAACAGAGTTATTTCAATGATGTTACCTTCAGAGTCTTTCACGGCAGTTAATTTTAGATATTAAATTGAGTTTAAAATGATATCACAGTGGTTAATATAATTCCAATTTTATTGATCACTATTGTGGATAGCCGATTCACGTCGTCCTGAGCGCGTCTTTTTGCGCGAAGGATCTCAAAATATTTAGCACCATGCCACGTTCAGGAGATCCTTCGCGCCAAAAGACGCGCTCAGGACGACGTAGATCGGGGATGGTATATGCAGGGTGTGATCCCGGCTGCAAGCAGACCGGGCTACGTTATTCATCTACATAATCAGCAGCCGCAGCTTCCTGGTCCACAGCCATATCCTGGGCATAAAGAGCACCATTATCCTGCTCAGCGCCGCTGATCAGATAATTTCTATGTTGCAGATAAGCATCCCTTACAAAGCTGTATTTATCCAATGCTTCATTCATCAAACGCTCTGAATCAAAAAGTTGTGAGCGTAAATCCAGATATCTGAGTCCTACCAATCCATAGGCCAGCGGTGCATTATCGATGTATACATAAGGACTCCAAAGCGCAAATTGGAATAACCACCCAGAACCGTCACGTATGGTGCTTGGTCCTATGAGAGGAATAACCAGATAAGGCGACTTCTTGTCACCCCATTTTGCAAAGGTAAGTCCCAAATCATTGTAATGGGGAGGCAGGCCAAATTTTTCTGCAACGTCAAAGATACCCGCAACACCCAGAGTGGAGTTAATGGCAAAACGCCAGGTGTCTCGGATTGCCCATTTTCCTTTAGCCTGAAGCAGGTCATTCGCTACTGTAGGAAGCATGTCCAGGTTATTGAAGGCATTATTCACCCCTTTACGAACCAGGCGCGGAACCACTTTGACATATACAGTAGCTACTGGCTTTAACATAGTCGCGTCAAAGGCCATATTAAAATTATGTACTTTGCGGTTAAAGGGTTCATAGGGGTCAACCGGATTTGTCCCTCTATGAGCACATCCTGTTAACAATAAGGAACTGACCAGAGTTGCAAACGTTACATTTAAGCGCATATTTTTCTAATTATTTAGAGACTTACGGATGATGTTACACCAGTTTATGCCACTTGAAAACGGGAAGTGTGACAATTCTGAATGCCAGGTAATCCCGACAGTTCAAAATTGCAGTAAAAAGGTAACCGGACCATCATTACAAAGATAAACTTGCATGTCAGCACCAAAACAGCCAGTCTGCACCTGTGGGTGCAGTTGTTGTGCAAGGGTACATAACTGATCAAAAAGTGTTTTACCCAATTCGGGCGGAGCTGCTCGTGAAAAACTGGGGCGCAAGCCTTTTTGGGTATCAGCCATTAACGTAAATTGTGGTACCAATAATAAACCGCCGTTAACCTCTTTAAGGCTTAAATTCATTTTTCCCTGGCTGTCAGAAAAAATGCGGTAATTGATGCACTTGTCCAACATGCGTTTTAAATTCTGCTCTGTATCCTGAGGTTCAAAACCACAGAGTATCATTAAGCCCTGACTGATTTTTCCTACAGTACGAGAGTCAACATCGACTCTCGCTTCGCTGACACGCTGTACTACAGTTAGCATGCATCCAGCCCCTGTTTGGATATTTCTTTGGTAGCATAAATCAAGGCATCAATAATTCCTGACTCACGGTCAGAGTGTCCGGCATCCCGCACGATTCTCAGATTTGAAGCCGGTATGGCCTGATGAAGTTCCCAGGCATTCGCCAACGGAGTAACCAAATCAAAGCGGCCGTGCACTATGTAAGCAGGAATGTGCCTGATTTTATTCACATTAGCCAAAACCTGATTTTCCTCAATAAAGTAATGGTTATTGATAAAATGAGACTCCAGAGTGGCAAGTGCCAGGGCAAAATGAGGATCACTGTATTGGTCTATGACGTAGAGATGCGGTTGTAAACTGCTGCAACGAGCCTGCCAGAGCGCCCAGTTTTTCGCAGCACTCATGCGCGCCAATTCATTAGAGCCTTGTAAACAATCTGCATAGAATTGAGGAATATTAGCCCGCATATTTTCAGGAACCAGGCTCACGAACTCCTGCCAGTAATCCGGATAAACCAGGCTGGCGCCGTGTTTATAAAACCAGTCAATATCTTTTTGCCTTCCTAAAAAAATCTGGTGCAACAAAAGCGCTTTAATCTGCTGTGGAAATTTTTCGGCATAAAGAAGCGCTAAAAGAGAACCCCAGCCACCACCACAGAGGATAAACTCGGAAAGCCCTAAATAATCTCTGATGGCATCAATGTCATCCAGCAATAATTGGGTATTGTTTTCGCTGATTTCCAGATGAGGGGTAGAACGTCCACAACCGCGTTGATCAAAAAGAATTATTCTGTAACGCTGAGGATCAAAAAAACGTCTCAGGTGCGGGTCGGCTTCTGCACCTGGCCCGGGATGAAGTACGATTACAGGCAATCCCTTGGGGTTTCCAGTTTCTTCTATATAGAGCAGATGAGGCTCACTCACTTTTAACTCATGTTGCGCATAAGGCTTAATAGCTGGATATAGGGAATGCATAGTAATCCTTTATTGGTGTAACGTTCGTTAGGTAGTTTAAAGGTAACTCTGATTTAATCGAGTATACTTTAATTAAGACATATTGGCATTTTATATCATATTCAGGTTTATTGAGAAGTGATTTTAGCTCATAAACTCTTTGTCTTTAGCAGTTAAATTGAAGATAATGCAGTCAATTTATTTTGTTGGAATTAAAAATATGAGCATGACCGGACTTCTTAATGGATTGAATGACAAACAATATGAAGCGGTTACCTCCGAATTGGGTAATACCTTGATTCTGGCAGGTGCCGGCAGTGGAAAAACCAAAGTTCTGGTAAGCCGTATTGCCTGGTTAATTGAACAACAGCAATTGTCTCCTCATGCTATTTTAGCGGTAACCTTTACTAATAAAGCTGCGGGTGAAATGAGAAGTCGTCTGAGTTCTATATTGTCTACACCCGTTATGGGTTTGTGGGTTGGGACGTT
Organism: Legionella shakespearei DSM 23087; assembly: GCF_000373765.1. GTDB lineage: Bacteria > Pseudomonadota > Gammaproteobacteria > Legionellales > Legionellaceae > Legionella > Legionella shakespearei. Next base: position 207,288 of record NZ_KB892381.1, read on the forward strand.
CCATGGACTCTGTCATCGTTTACTACGCCGTCATTTTCAGGAAGCCAGGCTTCCTGAACAGTTCCATATCCTTGATTCCGAAGATCAGGCACGAGTGATTAAAAGGGTAATTGCTTCATTAAATCTGGATCCTGAACAATGGACGGTAAAGCAGTCGCAATCCTTTATTAATGCGCGCAAGGATGAGGGGCTTCGCCCGCAGCATGTTCATGCATTGAATTATGGACCGACCAGAACCCTGCTTGCTATTTACAGCGCTTACGAACAGGCTTGTCAGGTAGCCGGGGTAATTGATTTTGCCGAGTTATTATTGAGGACTCATGAGTTATTGCGCGATAATCCGGATATCCTTGCTCATTATCGCCAGCGCTTTCAGGCCATACTGGTCGATGAGTTTCAGGACACCAATACCATCCAGTATGCCTGGATCCAGCTTCTTGCCGGTGAACACGCCGCTGTATTTGCAGTAGGCGATGACGATCAGTCTATTTATGGCTGGCGCGGTGCCAAGGTAGAAAATATTCAACAGTTTTCCAAAGATTTTAAAAATACAAAAATCATAAGGCTGGAACAAAACTATCGTTCCACAGCGACCATACTTGAAGCGGCTAATGCGTTAATTACCAACAACAGTTCACGCATGGGGAAAGATTTGTGGACTGCCGGAACATCTGGTGAAAAAATTCTGATCTACAGTGCCTTTAACGAGATCGAAGAAGCGCGGTTTGTCTGCGAACGGATTATGATGGAAATTAACCAGGGAGGCAGCGCTGAAGAAATAGCTGTTTTATATCGTTCAAATGCTCAGTCTCGAGTTATAGAAGAAGCGTTGCTACGTGCCGGTATAGCCTACAGGATCTACGGAGGAGTCCGATTCTTCGACCGGGCTGAGATTAAAGATACTCTGGCTTATTTGCGCTTGCTGATTAACCCTGATGACGATACCGCCTTTGAGCGAATTGTTAATTTTCCTACGCGTGGCATAGGTGAAAAGACTCTGGATGATGTGCGCCATTATGCGAAAGCAGAACAGACGTCCTTATGGCAAGCCGCAAAGGCATTGTTAGGCACAGGTGATATGGCGCAAAGAGCAGGTTCGGCATTAGCTCGTTTTATTGCCTTGATGGAGCAAATGCAGGTCAGAACAGCGGGTATGGAACTGGATGGGCAAATCAGTGATGTCATTCAATCAAGTGGTTTATACGCGCATTTTGCCAAAATAAAAGGGGATAAATCAGAATCCCGACTGGATAACCTGCAAGAATTGATTAACGCGGCCAAACAGTTTCGTTATGAGCAGGACGAAGAAGACGAGCTTCCTCTGGTCAATGCTTTCCTTGCCCATGCCTCTCTGGAAGCTGGGGAAATGCAGGCGGAAGAATACGAGCGGTCAGTCCATCTCATGACCTTGCATGCGGCAAAAGGCCTTGAATTCCCAATAGTGTTTCTGGTAGGGATGGAAGAAGGGGTCTTTCCCGGCAAACAATCTCTGGAGGAGCCAGGTCGTCTGGAAGAAGAGCGGCGCTTGTGTTATGTGGGAATGACACGAGCCATGCGCAAGCTGGTAATTTCCTATGCGGAAGTCAGACGGCAATATGGCCGTGAAGAATACCACAGGCCATCACGTTTTTTACGCGAGTTACCCGAGCAATTACTTGATCAGGTTCGTGTTCAGGCCCGCTATCAGTCTGCTCCATCCCCGGCATTCCGCAACAAAGCACCTTCAGTTGCTGAAAATACGGGGATGCCATTGGGACAAGCCGTGGTTCATGCCAAATTTGGCCAGGGCGTTATTCTGGCTATGGAAGGAAGTGGGGCGCATACACGTGTTCAGGTTAAATTCAGCGAACATGGTGTAAAATGGCTGGTTCTGGCCTATGCTAATTTAACTGTAGTTGGAGAGTGCTCCCATTTTTGAAATTTCAAAGGCTTGTAGTTGATATTTTGGGATTTTTTCGCAAGTCTTGTTGAATTTTTCTTAAGTCAATGCTAGGGTGCGTCTGACTAAAAGTAATTAGGGTAGTGTTCATCAGAACTTTGTTCTGATTTAGGCTTGACTGCCAAATTTATTAAACTATTGATTAATTTATAAGGGGAATTGTGTGAAATTTACAAATTTATTAACGGCAGGAGCGCTGGCAACTTCTCTGGTATCACCCGCAATTATGGCCGCTGATGCTGCTACTGTTGCTCCTATGTCTGATGTACAAAAAAAAGAAATTGAAAAAGTAATTCATGACTACCTGATAAGTAATCCTGAGGTTTTACTGGAAGCATCACAAGCTCTGCAGCAAAAACAACAACAAAACATGCAGCAACAGGCTCAATCGGCAATTCAGGAAAATGCGGATCAATTGTTCCAGGGTAAATTGACTACCGTGGGTAATCCTAAAGGTGCTGTTACTATAGTTGAATTCTTTGATTATCAGTGCATACATTGCAAAAAAATGTCCCCTACACTGGATAGTCTGATTAAAAAGGACAGTGGATTAAGAGTAATTTACAAAGAGTTCCCAATTTTCGGCAAGAGCTCTGAAACAGCTTCCAGAGCTGCTTTGGCTGCTGGCATGCAAGGTAAGTATCAAGCCATGCATAATGCTTTGATTACAACTGAAAAAAGACTCGACAATCAGATCGTTATGGATTTGGCTAAGTCAGTAGGCCTGGACATGAATAAATTAAAGAAAGACATGGACAGCCAGGAAGTAACTGATATGTTGGATGCTAACCGTCAATTGGCTGAAAAGTTACATCTGATGGGTACTCCAGCCTTTATCGTTGCCTCTACTCCAGATGGCAAGTTTAAAGCAGGAAGTGAACCTTCATTTGTTCCTGGTGCTGCAAGTGAAGAATCATTACAAGAGATGATCAAAAAAGCCGCTGGCAACTAGGGTCAGTTGACATTTCTACTATTTTGGCCAAAATGGGCAGATTTTCTACGCTCCGATGCTCACATACTTCATGTATGCTGCGCTTCGGTGCTCAAAAATCTACCCATTTTGGCTCAAACTAGCGAAATCTCAACAGACCCTATGGTTCTAAAATAGTAACGGAATATGAGGTGAGCGGGATCCTGTTTTTTCCTGACCCAACTCCCTCAATCAAAAAACCAATGGAAACGGTATTGAATAAAAATCGCTAATTTTGAGACTTTCATGACAAAACCAACTACATTTCAGGACATCATTTTAACTTTGCAGCACTATTGGTCTGCACAAGGTTGCGTTATTTTACAACCACTCGATATGGAAGTTGGAGCAGGTACTTTTCATCCTGCAACGTTCCTGCGAGCGATTGGCCCTGAGCCCTGGTCGGCTGCTTATGTACAACCGTCCAGAAGACCTACCGACGGTCGTTACGGTGAAAACCCTAACCGTGTCCAGCATTACTATCAGTTTCAGGTGGTATTAAAGCCTTCACCTTTAGACATTCAGGACAAATACCTGGATTCATTGCGTGCGCTGGGAGTAGATCCGCTGGCTGATGACATACGCTTTGTTGAAGACAACTGGGAATCACCTACCCTGGGAGCCTGGGGTTTAGGCTGGGAAGTCTGGCAAAATGGCATGGAAGTATCTCAATTCACTTATTTCCAGCAGGTGGGTGGCCTGGTGTGCAAGCCAGTGACCGGGGAGTTAACCTATGGATTGGAACGAATTTCAATGTATGTGCTGGGCGTAGACAATCTGTTTGATTTACCCTGGTGCAGGACTGCTGCTGGTGTAGTAACTTATGGGGACGTGTTCCATCAAAATGAAGTGGAAATGTCAGCCTATAATTTTGAACATGCCAATGTTGACGAATTGTTCAGACAGTTCGATTATTATGAGAGCGAAGCGCAGAAACTGATTGGGTTGCAATTGCCTCTTCCCGCCTATGAAATGGTAATGAAAGCATCTCATTCATTTAATTTACTTGATGCACGTAAGGCCATATCAGTTACCGAGCGACAGCGGTTTATTTTACGTGTAAGACAATTATCGAGAGCTGTAGCTCAGGCTTATTATGAAGCCCGCGAAGCTTTGGGTTTCCCTATGCAAAAAGGTGTGTAATGGTCAATGATTTTATTTTCGAATTAGGATGTGAAGAGCTTCCTTCTGCAGCTGTCTGGCCGCTGGCTGATGAACTTGCCAAACACCTCTCAGCCGCTTTGGATAAAGCGAAATTAAGCTATGGTGAAGTAAAACGATTTGCCACACCAAGACGTATCGCTGTAGTTATTAAAGAGTTACAGGCTGAACAACCCAGTCAGACGATCACGCGAAAAGGACCTGCAGCTGTTGCTGCATTTGATCAGGAAGGCAAGCCAACTCAAGCTTTGGCAGGTTTTGCCAAGTCATGCGGTGTAAGCGTTGATGAATTAACACGGATTCAAACCGATAAAGGTGACTGGATGGTTTATGAGGCACTGAGTGCCGGTGTTGCAACAAAGCAACTGATGCCTGAACTGGTGAGCCAATCACTGGCTGCTTTACCTATTGCCAAACCCATGCGATGGGGTAGTGGTGATGATGAATTTGCAAGACCCGTTCACTGGGCGGTGATGCTTTACGGTGATGAAGTGCTAAAGCATGAGGTTTTAGGGGTTAAAACAGGTCGTTTGAGCAGGGGACACCGTTTCCATCATCCTCAGGAAGTCAGTATTTTCTCAGCAGCGAGCTATGAATCCCAGATGAAAGAAGCTTTTGTTATTGCTGATTTTGCTGCCAGACGCCAGATGATTAAAGATCAGATAAAGCAATTGGCCGCACCCCTGCATGCAATTGTAGTCATGCCAGATGAGTTGGTTGATGAAGTGACTTCTATAGTGGAATGGCCCGAAGCTTTGATTGCGGGTTTTGAAAAGGAGTTTCTGGATGTTCCTGCCGAAGCTCTTATTGCCTCAATGCAGTCACATCAAAAATGTTTTGCCCTGAAAGACAAAGAAGATAAATTGTTGCCTTATTTTATCACGGTTGCCAATATTTCCAGTACGAAACCGCAACAGGTAGTGGCCGGAAATGAAAAGGTGATGCGAGCGCGCCTGAGTGATGCAGCCTTCTTTTTCAGGCAAGATAAAAAGTCACCCCTAAGTCAGCATATAGCGGCTACCGGACAAGTAGTATTTCAAGTAAAACTTGGCAGTTTGCAAGATAAAACGAACCGTGTGAACGCATTGATGAAGTATTTAAGCAAAGAGCTGGATTTGTCTTTGCAACTGGCTGAACGGGCAACTTTATTAAGCAAATGTGATTTGCTTACCGGTATGGTTGGTGAATTTCCCGAATTACAAGGGCTAATGGGTTATTACTATGCATTGAATGACGGAGAGGACGAACAGGTTGCTCATGCATTAAATGAACAATACATGCCGAGGTACGCTGCGGACAATTTACCACAGTCCGTTTTAGGTTGTGCGCTCTCTCTGGCGGATAGAGTAGATACTTTAACAGGTATTTTTGCCATTGGCCAGAAGCCTTCCGGAGTAAAAGATCCTTTTAAATTGCGTCGTCATGCTTTGGCTGTTGTACGCTTACTTATTGCAAGTCCACAGGCACTTCATTTAAGTTCCCTTATAGATGTCGCTGTTGCTCAATATACGCAGATACTTCCAGTAGAAAAATCACTGATTAGTGAATTAAAACCGTTCATTCTTGAACGGTTACAGTCTTATTATCTGGGATTGGGGGTTAATGCCGATTTGGTGCAGGCTGTTCGTGCGCGCCAGGATGAGTGGCTGTACGATTTGGATAAACGCCTGAATGCTTTGAGCATTTTTGTCACCATGCCTGAAGCGGCATCACTTTCTGCTGCATGCAAACGGGTCAATAATTTATTGAGTAATGTTGCGAGCACTGATTTGAGTGCAGAAATAAATGAGGAATTGATAGAAGAGGGGGCGGAAAAAGCGCTTTATACTCATATCAAACAAATAACAGAAGCAGTTGAGCCTTTATATCGTGATGCAGATTATGGTGCTTTATTAAAATGTCTGGCCAGTCTTAAAGAGCCAGTGGATGCATTTTTTGATAACGTCATGGTTATGGTGGATGATGTTGCGGTAAAAAGGAATCGTTTGGCCATTTTGGCTCGCCTTAAAGTTTTATTACAAGGTGTTGCTGATATATCGATGTTACAACTTACATGACACGATTAATTTTATTAGACAGGGATGGAGTGATTAATCACGACTCTTTGCATTATATTAAAAATGTTGACGAGTTTCTCTTCATTCCAGGCAGTATAGAGGCTATTGCCCGTTTAAAAGCTGCCGGTTATACCATAGGTCTGGCTACCAATCAGTCTGGTGTGTCCAGAGGGCTTTATACTGAAAATGAATTGGCTTTGATTCACGACAAATTAAATCAGGCCGTTCTGGCAGCAGGCGGAGCTATTGATGCTATTGAGTATTGCACTCATTTGCCTCAAGAGCTTTGCGCCTGCCGTAAGCCACAGCCAGGCATGCTCTTTGCCCTGGCCAGGCGTTTTAATTGTTCGCTTGAATCCGTACCCTTTATTGGTGACCGAGTTTCCGACATACAGGCAGCTCTTGCTGCAGGAGCGAGTCCGGTGATGATTTTATCAGCCATGACTGATCGTGAGGGATTGAAAGAGTACCCGCAAGTGCCTGTCTTTTCTTCTCTGGCAGAATATGTGGATCATCTTTTGGTAAGCTCATGAACTCTGTAGTGGCTGCTGTGGGTTATGCCAGTGACGAACTGTATACTGAAGCGCAGGAACTTGCACAGCGATTAGATTTTAGTCTGGATAAAGAGGCTGCTTCCTGTCTGTTTATTTCTGCTGAACGGCTGGCTTTGAAAATACCTGGCTTTTCTCCTCTTTATGCAGATTTTAGTGCAGCTACATGGAGTAAAAGACGAGGTGAGGGGAAAAAGCAGGGATTAGTTCGTGCCTGCAAGCCTGCTGAAGGTTTGAAAATTATTGATGCAACCGCAGGCTGGGGTAGAGATGGGGCTGTTTTAGCAAGCTTTGGTGCGGAGGTGTTGTTATTAGAACGTCATCCGGTGATGGCCTCTTTATTAGCCGATGCCTTAAGCCATCAGACAGAATCCGACCAGCAAAAATTGAAACTATCCCTGAAAGAAACGGATGCTTATTCTTTTTTAAGCACTCTATCAGAAGAAGAATACCCTGATATTGTTTATATAGATCCCATGCATCCTGAGCGACAAAAATCCGCGTTGGTAAAAAAGGACATGCAAGCTTTGCAGCAGATGATTGGTGCTGATGAAGACGCGTTACAGTTGATTGAAATGGCAATTTCCAGAGTGAAGCAAAGGGTGGTGGTGAAATGGCCGCAAAAGGTTAAAACCTTGTTAAAGCCTGACTTAAGCGTTGAGGGTAAAACCGTACGATTCGATATTTACTTTCCGTCAAAGTATAAAAACTGTAGCCTTGATGCAGCGCCAGCGTAATCAAGATTTTCATTGTTGAAAAAGGCCAATTACAAAGGAAAACCTTGATTACGCTGGCGCTGCATCAAGGCTACACTATTTAAAAATGCTTTGCAGCTATTAAGCAAAATCTTCCAACTCTTCCCTTAATCTTTTTTCTTCAAACAAATCTTCAATCTTACGGCGACGTTCTAACTTGGTAGAGGGACTGGCCTCTGGTATTACCGTTGGTGCATCATTTATTTCTTCTATATCATTGTCAAAGTCATCATAACCACGAGTACTCATAGCCGTCTCCTTAGCTAACCCGTTAACTCCATTTAGGGGCTGTTGATATACAGCGAAATGTCAACAGTATGATACGAATATTTTACCCGTTTAAAATAACAGAATTTGGGGTTGAGGAATAGTGGAATTTTTTGAGCAGGTGGGACATTTAATTAAATGTAGCTCGTATTAGCACGCAGCAAATTCTCACGTCGTCCTGAGCGCGTCTTTTTGCGCGAAGGATCTCCAAATACTGGCACCATGCCGCTTTCGGGAGATCCTTCGCGCAAAAAGACGCGCTCAGGACGACGTGGATCGGGTAATAGCAAAGGTGTGTAGAGTCAGCTGTAAGCAGCCGGGCTACGTTTAATTTCAAAGCGTTGCTTGTGGCCCAGATTTCGGTTCCTCTGGTACTTCTGTTTTGGCAGCATTAATCTCACGCTGTTTCGCCATAGCAGCTCTGACTACAGCCGTATCTCCAGGAGCATTTTCTGGCTGTTTATCAGCTTTTCTGTCAGCAGCTAACTGCGATGCTTTTCCATGTAATTTCTGATATGTCTCCGCGTGTTCTTTAAAGAGTTCATCAGGTTTCATTTCTTTACCATTTACCTTGATAATTATTTTATCTGGATCAAACCCTTGATTGATACATGCTTCATAAGCTTGTCTGCCTCGCTCCATACCAAGCTCGCCTTTAAAATTCACATTCATGGTAATGGTGTCATAGCCAGATGCTTTAACTGCCATAGCGATTTGTGACATATCAGCCAGTGGCTTTTGTCGGGGATCCTGATAATAAAGCGGATCAATTCTGGGCATTTCTATACTAAAGGTGCCTGGAGGGTTTTGTACTATTGTCTTACCCGTCAAGGTTTTAAAGTGAGGCAGGTCTGATATTTTTATCCCGGTAATCCTGGTCTTGTCTTCATCAAAATTGACGTCTACACCTGTTCGGTGCTCGGGATTTTCTATCCCTTTCTTTTTCCTCATTTCCTCAGCAATTGCTTCAATTTGTTTACGATTTGTATCATCGAGTCGAGCAAGATGTGCGATAAAGGCAATTTGTTTGTTCTCTTCTGCCGAAGAGCCATGTAATTTGCTTAATGCGTCTGAAGTTGACTTATCAAACTCCTGAAGTTGCTTCTTGTGAGATTCAGAAAGATCCTTCATTAAGGCATTTTTTACTAACTCAACCGATTTTTTTGCTTCAGCATCTTCAGGATTTCCAGGAATATCCAGAGTCGTCATCAAATGTCCGATAAAATCCTTGTTTTTAAATTGCTCTTCCAGGGATTCTTTTTCATGAGTTTGCTGAGTGACAATAGCCGCTCGTGCCTCATCTCTATTCTCTTGCATGGTAGTGATTAATGCTTGTGCTGAAAAAGTTCCTGGCACTTTTTTTACCAGCTCTTTAAATGTGGCTGCTGATTCCGCGTACTCCGCTTTTGCTTTTTGGTATTCCGGAGTTGTCTCCAAGGCTTGCGCTATGCCTGCTCGAACTGCTTTAGCTGCATCATCATTCGCATTAAACTTTTTAAAAAGAGAAGCACCACCGGGACCTTTAGTATTTTCAAAACCATGGTAATCGCTAATTCGTGCAGCATCCAGTGCGTTGAATGCACCAGAACCAAAAGAAACGTTATCTCCTAATCCTATTGCCTCTCTGTATTCGGCCTCCAGTGCTTTTTGCTTTTCAGGTGAGATTGAGTTAAGCAAGGCTTGTGATCTCAGGTATTTACCGATTAGAGGGATATCGTTATAGAAAGGCATATCGTTCACCACATGGAAATGAGTTAAATAAAGTATAACATCTTTTGGTTAAGATAAAATTATGATTTTTCAGGGTTGATTATCAAGAAAGTGCAAAGAAAGCACTAAGGTATTCCAGTAGTATCGCAATTGTAGCCCGTATTAGGCGTCAGCCGTAATACGGGATCGGAGTAGCAAAGAGGTCATTTCCCGTATTACGGCTGATGCCTAATACGGGCTACAAATCGCTTACCAGGCAGGGATAGCCGCATCACCAAACAATTCTTTGGCTTTGGCTTTTACTTCTTCAGAGTTCAAGGCTTTAACAAGTAACTCAAGTTGCGGCCGTTTCTGGGTGTCTTTACGAATTACTATAATATTGGCATAGGGGGAATCTTTCCCTTCCGTAAACAGAGCATCTTTTAAAGGGCTTAAGCCTGCGGGCAGGGCAAAAGTTGTGTTGATGACCGCTGCGTCAACATCGGGTAAAGCACGGGGTAACTGAGCTGCGTCCATTTCCTTGAATTTTAAGTTTTTAGGATTACTTTCCAAAGTAGGCATGCCTGTATTGGTAGCATCCTTTAAAGTGATGAGCTTGGATTCTTCCAGAAGCAGGAAGGCGCGCATTTCATTGCTGGGATCATTGGGTACAGCGATCACACCATTTTCTGGCAGGTCTTCCAGCGATTTATATTTTTTAGAATAAATTCCCATGGGATAAACGAAAGTTCTTCCTATGGCCTGTAAATTATAACCATGGGTAAGGATAGCGGCTTTCAGATAAGGCAAATGCTGATAGACGTTAGCGTCCAGACTTCCATCTTGCAAGGCTTCATTGGGCAGATTGTAATCGTTAAACTCTACAATCTTGATGGTTAAGCCGTACTCTTCTTCAGCGACTTGTTTCGCTGTTTCTATAAGTTCCGTCTCGGGGCCTGCGATGGTTCCTATAACCAGAGTGTTAGGTGATGGTTTGCTGCTGCAGGCCACCAGACTAAGTATTAAAAGCAGATAACTGAGGATTCGCATTAAGGGCTCCAATTATGGGACTGTTTTTTGTTTTTGCCAAACTGGCAAATGACAACAGGCCTAGTTATGTACAAAACGCTTTGCTAAATAATCACCACTCATTTGCATGAGCTGAACTAAAACAATTAACACTACAACGGTTGCTATCATAATTCCAGCGTTAAATCGTTGATAACCATAGTTTATTGCTAAAGTTCCCAGACCGCCAGCCCCCACAGTACCCGCCATGGCCGAGTAATTGACCAGAGTGATTGCTGTTACTGTGATTGCGTGAATGATGCCTGGCTTTGCTTCAGGCAAGATAATGTGACGGATAATTTGCCTGGTACTGGCACCCATTGCATATCCTGTTTCTATCAGGCCGGAAGGTAAAGACTGAAACACGTTATCAACGAGTCGCGCGAAAAATGGGGTTGCACCCAGAGTCAAAGGTACTATGGCGGCATTCATGCCTATGGACGTGCCTACTATGAGTCGGGTTAGGGGAATAATCGCCACTAATAAAATAATAAAGGGGATGGAGCGGAAAATATTAATCAATGCCGACAAGGCTTTGTGAAGCTTGGGATTGGGTTTAATGCGTTTGGACGAATAGAGTAAAATGCCCAAAGGCAAGCCAAGCAGCACTGCAAAAAAAGTACTGATAAACACCATATAGAGTGTTTCGCCAGTTGCGTTAAGTAAATCATATACCATCGGGAAGGACATATCCTAAAATCTCCACTGTTAAATTGGCTTGTTTGCAGCGTTCCACAAAGGCATCCAGTAATAAAGGGTTGGCGGTTAACTCTATGACTACTACACCACAGGTCACTGAGTCAAAACGATCAATATTGGCCAATAGAATGTTAATGTCGACGTTTAATTCACGGCTAGTCTGGCTGATAAAGGGAACTGTTGCTTCTTCACCCTGAAAGAACAGGCGTAATAAAGGCTTATTCGTTGCATAGTCAGCAAGCCTGCTGGTAAGGCACGGAGGTAATTCCGGGCTTAATTTGGCGTAGAGCATGGAACGCGCCAGACTGTCTTCTTTGTTAAATACATTCGACAGGGCCGTTGTTTCTGCCATAGTACCATCCACCATCACAGACAAACGTTTACAGATTTTTTTTACTACGTCCATTTCATGGGTGATAATGACTATTGTTATCCCGTATAGAAGATTAATCTTTTTTAACAAAGCCAGGATGGCATCAGTAGTTTCCGGATCAAGTGCGGATGTTGCTTCATCGCAGAGTAATATTTTGGGAGAACAGCTCAATGCACGGGCTATGGCGACTCTTTGTTTCTGGCCGCCGCTCAGTTGTGATGGATAGGCATGTCTTTTGTCTTCAAGTTCTACAACGGGAAGCAGTTCGTCAATTTTTTGTTTGATGGACTCTTCATCTATGCCCTGGATTCGCATGGGCAGGGCAATATTGTCGTAGACATTTTTTGAGTTTAATAAATTAAAATGCTGGAAAATCATGGCAATTTTATGGCGTGCTATTGCAAGTTCTTTTCTGGATAACTCGGTCAGATACTGGCCATCAATAACGACATCACCCTGTTCAGGGCGTTCTAATAAATTGATGCAGCGCAAAAGGGTAGATTTTCCCGCACCACTTTTTCCTATAATGCCGAAAATCTCACCTTCCTGAATAAACAAATTAACATCTTTCAGGACGGCCTTACCCGCAAAGGATTTATGTAATCCACACAGTTCTATCATTATGTAATAACCTGATTATGGCTGCGGAAGGCTTAAGGGGATAGGAGACACTGCCCGCTTTAGCCGTATTTTCAAAAAAGATAACTCTTTTGAGCGTCCGCAAGCTGAGTTTTCAAATCGACGCTTAGAATCTAGTATACACAAAATAATGCGCTTCACAAAGAGAAATGTGTTTTTTATAGGCATGTTTATTGATGAACCAGTTTGAGATGTGGCAGGGAGTGTAGCTCGGTTGCTTGCAACCGGGATCGAAGTGGCCATGAGCATATAGTCCGGAGCAAGAAACCCCTTGACCCAAGCCTGTCTTTTAGGGAAACCTGCATCCATGCGGTCGATGTGCGCATCCCTGCGCACAACGCCCTAAAAGACAGGCTTGGGTCAAGGGGTTTCCGAGAGATTGTGCCGGTGGCAGGGAGTGTAAAACTGAATCTTGGCACGGTCCGTAGCCCGGTCTGCTTGCAGCCGGGATGGTGCTACTTCGATCCCGGCTGCAAGCAGGCCGGGCTACGGGACTGTGCCATTCCCGAAAGCACGTCGTCCTGAGCGCGTCTTTTGGCGCGAAGGATCTCCCGAAAGCGGCATGGTGCTACATATGGAAAATTAACTTCTTAACTCTTCCCTGTTTTTAAAATAATCCAATGCGGAAGGGTTGGCTAGTGATTGTAAATTGTTTACTGTCTGCCCATGCACTACTTGCCGTACGGCAATTTCGACAATTTTGCCGCTGATTGTTCTTGGAATGTCATTTACCTGCAGAATTTTGGCTGGCACATGTCTTGGGGAGGCGTTCTGGCGAATGGTATGTTTTATGGTGTTAATTAATGCTTCATCGAGTACTTTTCCTTCACGCAATTTAACGAACAATACAATGCGCACATCGTCTTGCCAATCCTGACCTATTACTATGCTATCAATTACGGCATCAACTTTTTCAACCTGCCTGTATATTTCCGCAGTGCCTATGCGTACTCCACCAGGATTTAATACGGCATCAGAACGGCCGTAAATAACCAAACCATGATGGGCTGTTATTTCAGCAAAATCGCCATGGGCCCAGATCCCGGAAAAGCGTTCAAAATAAGCATGAGTATACGCGGTTCGCTCTTTATCATTCCAAAAACCTACTGGCATGGAAGGAAAGGGGCTGGTACATACCAGTTCACCACGCTCTTGCCGAACGGAAACGCCTTCTTCATTAAATACATCAACGTCCATTCCCAAACCAATGCATTGTAATTCACCCCTATAAACAGGCAGAATCGGATTCCCCAGGGCAAAACAGGATATAATATCAGTACCTCCTGAAATAGAACTGAGTTGTATGTCTTTTTTGATTTGTTCGTACACAAAGTCATAATTTTTCGGCAGCAAAGGCGATCCGGTTGACAGAATGCAGCGCAGATGTGAACAATTAAATTGTTCTTTCGGTGTTACGCCAGCTTTTTCAATAGAAGAAATAAATTTGGCACTTGTTCCAAATACAGTCACTTTTTCTTCGTCAATCAATCTGAATAATCGGTCAGACTCAGGATAGGTAGGGGAGCCTTCATATAAAGTCAAGGTAGCTCCAAGAGCTAAAGCTGAAACGGTCCAGTTCCACATCATCCAGCCGCAGGTGGTGTAAAAACATAAATTGTCTTCAGCGCTCAAATCAGTATGTAATCCTAATTCCTTCAGGTGTTGGATGAGCGTGCCGCCTGCGCCATGAATAATACATTTAGGTTTACCCGTAGTACCTGAAGAAAATAAAATATATAAAGGATGATCAAAGGGAAGGGACACAAAATCACAATCACTGGCTTCTTTTATAAAGTCATTCCAATACAGGGCGTTCTTTAAACGTGATGTGTCTATCTGTACATTGATATTGGGGCAAATGACTACTTGTTCCAATGACGGAATGGCCGTACTTAATTGAGCAATTTTTTCAGCACCGCTGTGTTTTTTGCCTTGATACTGATGGCCATCACAGATGAACAATACTTTAGGTTCAACCTGTCCCAACCTGTCTATTGCTGCCTGTGCACCAAAATCAGGGGAGCAGGAGGACCAGGTTGCTCCCAAGGATGCAGTTGCCAGCATGGCAATAATGGTCAATGGCGTATTGGGCATTAAAGCAGCAACCCGGTCACCAACGGTTATACCAATTGCCTTAAGTCCAGCAGCACATTGTGCTACTTCGTTGTATAACTGCGCATAGCTTAGAACCGATTTGTTATTGTCTTCAGCGATACTGACTAAAGCAGGATGAGCATCACGGCGATTTAATAATTTTTGAGCGAAATTGAAGCGGGCACCATTAAACCAGCGAGCGTTTAACATATCATCATAATCATTGAGAATTTGCTGTGGAGGTGTATCAAAAGTTAAACCGAAAAAATCACATAAGCTTTGCCAGAATGATTCGGGATGCCTGACGGACCAGGTATGCAAATCTTCATAGTGTTTAAAATCCTGGCCATTCTTTTCTGCGGCAAAAATCATAAATTGCCACATTCTGGTTTGTTTGGGCTGTTTTGGTGTCCACACTATGTCATTCATGAATCATTCTCTTTAAGTACAGGGATTTGCCAATAATGCATTGGCAACTTTTGATTGGTTCTTTTTACCTAAGACTTTACAAATCATGTCACCGGCCGCAACAATTTTGAAAATATCAACTCCGGTCTCAATACCTAAGCCGTGCATCAGATAAAGCACGTCTTCTGTAGCCACATTACCACTGGCTCCGCGCGCATAAGGGCAGCCGCCCAGGCCTGCAACCGAGCTGTCAAAGCGATGTACGCCGTAGTCCAGTGAGGCATAAATATTGGCTATGGCTTGTCCATAAGTGTCGTGAAAGTGCATGGCTAACTGATTGAGTGATAATAAGCCCAAAGCTTTGTCCAACAGTAAACGGGTTTGTCTGGGGGTGCCTACACCAATAGTATCTCCCAGGGAAATTTCATCCACGCCAAGATCCAGCAGTTTTTGAATGACATCAGCAACCAGTTGGGGCTTGATTTCACCCTGATAAGGACAACCTAAAACACAGGAAATATAGCCTCTTACTTTAATGCCATTATCTTTGGCAAGAGCCATTACTGGCTTGAAGCGCTCTATACTTTCGTCAATGGTACAATTAATATTGCGCTGATTGAATTGTTCGCTGGCGGCGGTAAATACGGCAATTTCTTTAACCCCAACTTCCAGTGCCTTTATCATTCCCCGTTCATTAGGCACCAGGGCTGAATAAGATACTGAAGGGGTTTTCACAATGGAATTAAATACCTGTTCGTTATCTGCCAGTTGTGGTATCGCTTTAGCAGAAACAAAACTGGTTGCTTCTATATGCTTCAATCCGGATTGGCTGAGCAAATTAATTAATTCAATTTTAGCTTCAGTGGACACAAAAGATGACTCATTTTGCAGACCATCGCGGGGGCCTACTTCTATTAGTGTCACATGTTTTGGATAGTCCATAATTATCTCATTTAAGAATCAGTTTCGCTGAGTGAAAGCAATTCTGCACCTTCACTTACCTGTGACCCTACGGAATAAAAAATATCCGACAACACGCCATCCATTGGTGCATGTATGGTGTGTTCCATTTTCATCGCTTCCAGTACGATCAGGCGTTCACCTGCCTTAACCTGTTCTCCTATGTTTTTCAGAACAGCGACTACTGTCGCGGGCATAGGGGCGGTTAATTGGCCTTTATGAGAAGCTGCTTGCGAATTTTGTTTATTCCAGCTAAATCGTTCTATGCTTACTGAACCCTGTTCAGTGAATAAAACAAGCTCTTGTTCTTTGTCATCTACCCAGGCGCGGCAATTGTATTCTTCTGATGTAAGCCTTAGCGTTCCATTCGTCAGATGGGCACTGATAAGCTGTTCTTTATTTAATTTTAGTAACTGCTCGTTACCGTGTAAAGAATCAGGGGATGAGGCTAACTGCAGTTTAAACTGATTTTTATTTACAGGCGTTATCTTGAGTTCAATGGTTTGCTCCTCATGCAGATAGCGCCATATCCAATGAGTTGGCACATGCATTTGCCAGGCAAAAGTTTCTTGTAATAAGGGATCTGTAATGCTGTTGACCACAGCCAGATAATCAAAGCTTGCAGCCATAATGAGAGCCGCGGTTTTATCCGGACTTTCCAGTTGAATGTGTTCTTTAGTCAAAAAATCCGTACTAAGATGGGCTTGCCTGAATTCAGGATGTTTGCAAATAGCCTGTAAAAACGGAATATTGGTTTTTACTCCGCCAATAAAGTAATGCGACAGAGCCTGCTCCAGACGCTGTAATGCTTCTTCTCTGTTTTCACCCCAGGCAATGAGTTTCGCTATCATTGGGTCATAATACATAGTGATTTGTGAAGAGAGGGTCACTCCGGTATCAATACGAAGTCCGTCACCACTAGGTTCTTGCAGAAAGTTCAAGTGGCCAATGGATGGAATAAAGCCATTGCGCGGGTCTTCGGCATAAATACGGCATTCTATCGCATGCCCCCAGGCTTGAATTTCCTCCTGTGACAAAGGAAGTGGCTCGTTAGCTGCAATTTTTAATTGCCATGCGACCAGATCAAGTCCTGTAATCATTTCAGTGACCGGATGCTCTACCTGTAAGCGGGTATTCATTTCCATGAAATAGAAATGCTCGGCTCCATCTACTAAAAATTCAACAGTACCTGCCCCCCTGTAATTAATGGAGCGAGCTACTTCACAAGCCGCTTCAGCCAGGCGTTGTCGTATCTCAGGAGATAAATCAGGTGCCGGTGCTTCTTCAATTATTTTCTGATGCCGGCGTTGAATAGAGCAATCCCTTTCAAAGAGATGAACTACGTTGCCATGATTGTCTGCCATAATTTGTAATTCAACATGGCGTGGGTTGAGTACCAGTTTTTCTATGATCATCGTGTCATCAGCAAAGCTGGCTATGGATTCTCTTTTGGCACCTGCTAACGCATCACTAAACTCAGACTCGTTGTGAACAGCGCGCATTCCTTTTCCGCCACCCCCATTCGCGGCTTTTATTAAAACGGGAAAACCTATTTTTTTTGCCTCATCAAGCAGCCTTGCTTCGGACTGATCGCTGCCGTGATATCCCGGAGTCAATGGGACCTTGGTTTTTTCCAGCATTTGCTTGGCTAATTGTTTTGAAGCCATAGCATCCATTGCTTCGATAGAGGGACCTATGAACACAATACCTGCCTCTTCACAGGCTTTGGCAAATTTGGGGTTTTCAGATAAAAAGCCATATCCTGGATGAATGGCTTGAGCACCACTTTCCCGGGCAGCCTTAATAATATGGTCAATATTCAAATAACTGTCTTTAGCAGCCGCCTCTCCTACATAAAAAGCGCTGTCAGCCAGTTGCACGTGCAGGCTGTCTTTATCCACAGAAGAATAAATAGCGACTGAGTGTATGCCCATGGAACGTGCTGTTTTAATGATTCTGCAGGCAATTTCGCCGCGGTTGGCAATAAGAATTTTATTAAACATGCAAGCCTCTAGTTCCAGTTAGGAGTTTCTTTATTTAAAAATGCCTTAAGGCCTTTTTGTCCTTCAGCAGAGATTCTCTTATGTGCTATAAGTGACGCAGTGTGATACACCAGTTCTTCATTAATTGTCTTATCTGCAACATAACGAGCGAGCGCTTTAGACTGTATTACAGCTTCGGGCGCATTATTCGCGATTTGTTGGGCATAATTGATTGTAAAATCCAGCAGGCTGTCTTCAGGCACACAATGTTGCACCAGATTCATAGACATGGCTCGCGGAGCATCAAATACTTCACCACTCATAAACAGCATCTGAGCGATTCGTTCGCCTATGGCCTTAACTACATAGGGGCTTATCACGGCCGGGATCAAGCCTAGTTTTGCCTCCGAAAAACAAAAGCGGGCTGAGCTGGTTGCTATGGCAATGTCACATGCTGCAGCAAGACCTGCGCCACCACCAAAGGCTGCGCCATGTATCATGGCAATAGTAGGTTTTGGGCTTTGGTGTAAATGAAACATCAGATTGCCCAGCACCATGGTGTCTTTAAGATTTTCTTCTTCACTAAAATCAGCCATGCGTTGCATCCAGGCCAAATCTGCACCGGCACAAAAATGCTTGCCATTAGCTTTCAGGACAATGACCCGTACTTGGGGATTTTCAATAGCTGATTGCAGCTGGTTGTCCATTTCAGTCAGGAGATGATTGTCAAACGCATTGTTTTTACTTACTCTGTTGATGGTAAGAAAGCATACTTTGTCCTGAATTTCACTTAATAAATCACTCATCGCTTTGGCCTCTTGTTACATGCGGAACACGCCGAAACGTGTTGCTTCAATAGGTGCGTTTAATGCAGCAGATAATCCCAGCCCCAGAATTCTGCGTGTGTCCTGAGGTGCTATTACTCCATCATCCCACAAGCGGGCGCTGGCATAGTAAGGATTACCCTGAGTTTCGTATTGAGAACGCATTTGTTCTTTAAACAGGGTTTCTTCTTGCTCGGACCATTCTATTCCCTGTTTGCTGTATTTTTCTCTGTTCACCTGGGCCAATACATTCGCAGCCTGTTCTCCTCCCATAACTGAAATACGGGAGTTAGGCCAGGTCCAGATGAAGCGCGCATTGTAGGCGCGTCCACACATGGCATAATTTCCTGCACCAAAACTGCCGCCAACAATGACGGTAAATTTGGGGACATTGGCATTGGCTACTGCAGTGACCATTTTAGCCCCATGCTTGGCAATTCCAGAGGCCTCATACTTGGAACCCACCATAAAGCCGGTGATGTTCTGCAGGAATATCAAGGGAATTTTACGCTGACAGCAGAGTTCAATAAAATGGCTGGCTTTTAAAGCACTTTCACTGAATAAAATACCATTATTGGCAATGATGCCAACGGGATAACCATATAAATGAGCAAAGCCGCAGACTAATGTGGTGCCAAACAATGCTTTGAATTCATCGAATTCTGAGCCATCAACAAGGCGAGCAATGATTTCACGAATATCGAAGGGCTTTCTGGGATCAACGGGTACTATTCCATTCAGTTCCTGAACATCATAAAGAGGCTCAACAGTCTCAATGCGTTTGATGGTTTCAATTTTTTTGCGGTTGAGATTGCTGACTGCTGTTCGTGCCAGATGCAAGGCATGGGCATCACTGTCTGCATAGTGATCCGAAACACCAGAATGACGGCAATGAACTTCTGCCCCACCCAGTTCTTCAGCTGAAATGACTTCTCCGGTAGCTGCTTTAACCAGAGGAGGGCCGCCTAGAAAAATAGTGGCCTGATTTTTTACCATAATGGATTCATCAGCCATAGCCGGAACATAAGCACCTCCAGCCGTGCAGGAGCCCATGACTACTGCTATTTGCGGTATGTTCTGAGCTGACATTTGCGCCTGATTATAGAAAATACGCCCGAAATGATCCTTGTCGGGGAATACTTCGTCTTGCAAAGGTAAAAATGCACCGCCAGAATCAACCAGATAAATACAGGGCAAATGGTTTGCCAGGGCAATTTCCTGTGCTCTGATGTGCTTTTTAACCGTTAATGGATAGTAAGTGCCGCCTTTTACAGTAGCGTCATTGACCACAATGACGCATTCAGTACCGGCAACTCGTCCTATACCGGCTATTATTCCTGCAGCAGGGAGTACATCATCATATACGTTCCATGCAGCCAGTTGTGAGAGTTCCAGAAATGGGCTGCCTGGGTCGAGTAATTGTTGCAAACGCTCGCGAGGGAGTAATTTGCCATGTTGCAAATGTCGGGCGCGTGCTTTTTCATCGCCGCCGAGTGCGATTTGGTTTACTCGAGTCTGGAGTTCATCCACCAGTGTCTGCATTGCTGCCTGGTTGTCTTTAAATTCCTGGCTGGCAGTATTGATTTGGCTGCTTAATCGGGTCATGACTGTGCATCCTTATCGAATCAAAATGTCGCTTAAAACAATAACAGTCCATATTACCCAGGTAGTAGCGATAAAATGGGGCATTTCACGGCCTTTAATGGCTCTGTAAATTAATGCAGGAATTGCCGTAATGATTATTGGGATGATCATAAGTACCAATACTTTTCTAATCACCAGTCCCCAACCTGTAGGGCTGAATATAGGAGTCATTTTGACACTGACGTAAGTAAAAAACATATCGATATAAACAATGAGCAAATGGGCGTATTTCGAGAAAACTACTACAAGTATACTAAGCAGCAGATAAATGAGAATTTGTCGTAACATGTATATCCTTTATTATTATTTTTCTTTGTATTTCCTATTCCTGCCTTTACTCCCAAGGGGCTGCCATTAAGTTAATTCCGCCGTCCCGCGGCTTGTCCGCGGGATCCAGAGATCTCACTCTGAGCTTAGATCCCTGGATCCCGCGGACAAGCCGCGGGACGGCGGAGTATCGCTTAACTTAATGTCTGCGTCCCGGGAGGGGACAGGTGAGCTTTTCTTATTTTATATTAATTTGCATCGATCTGCCATCGTGTATGGGATAAGGTGCATGGTTTTGTGGTAGCCCGGTTGCTTGCAACCGGGAAAAGAACGTGGGATCCCGGTTGCAAGCAACCGGGCTACATTTCATAGCAATTATAATAGTTCTATAGCCATCGCTGTAGCTTCACCGCCACCTATGCATAAAGACGCAATACCGCGCTTTTTGCCCTGATGCTTTAATGCATTCATTAAAGTAACCAGAATACGTGCACCTGAGGCACCAATAGGATGGCCCAGTGCACAGGCACCGCCAAAAATATTGACTTGTTCAGGATTCAGTTCAAGCTGATGAATGGCAGCCATAGCAACTACGGCAAAGGCTTCGTTAATTTCATAAAGATCAACATCACCCTGGTTCCATGATGCTTTATTCATTACTTTACGAATTGCATCAACTGGTGCTGTGGTAAACCATTGTGGCGCCTGTGCATGGCTTGCATGTGCAACAATACGTGCTAAAGGCGTAACTCCACGCTTCTCGGCATTGGCAGCACTCATTAAAATCAGACTGGCTGCGCCATCGGAAATAGAGCTGGAGTTTGCAGCAGTTACTGTACCATCAGCCTGGAAAGCAGGTTTTAATTGCGCTATTTTGCTCAATTTACCTGCATCAGGGCCTTCATCAGTATCTACAGTGACATCCCCTTTGCGAGTGCTTAAAGTAACCGGAACAATTTCATCCTTAAAGGCATCGCTTTCAATAGCTTTCAATGCTTTGGTCATTGATTGAATGGCGTATTCATCTTGTTGTTCACGGCTGAACTGGAAATGTTTGGCAGTTGCTTCAGCAAAACATCCCATGAGTTGTCCTCTGTCATAGGCATCTTCAAGGCCATCAAGGAACATATGATCTTTTAATTCTCCGTGGCCTAATCGGTAACCTGAGCGTGCCTTGGTGAGCAGGTAGGGTGCATTACTCATGCTTTCCATACCACTGGCCAGTATTACATTGGCAGAGCCGGCAAGAATCAGGTCGTGAGCGAGCATTGCTGCTTTCATACCTGATCCGCACATTTTATTAATTGTTGTTGCACCAGCAGAGTTGGGAATTCCTGCTTTAATAGCCGCTTGTCTTCCGGGTGCTTGTCCAATACCTGCCTGCAACACACAACCGGTAATGACTTCATCTATTTCTGCTGCAGCGATGCCTGATTGAGCCAGGGCTGCTGTATGAGCTATTGCGCCTAATTCGGGAGCTGACAATGCGGACAGACTGCCCAGCATTCCACCCATAGGTGTACGTTTTGCTGCAACAATAACTACATCATTATGTTCCATGTCTTTAGTTCCTTATGCTGTTTCGTTAAAAAGTTCACGTCCTATCAGCATTCTTCTGATTTCAGAAGTGCCGGCCCCAATTTCATACAACTTTGCATCTCTTAATAAACGTCCGGCAGGGAATTCATTGATGTAGCCATTACCCCCCAGAATTTGTATTGTTTGCAGTGCCATTTGTGTCGCTTTTTCAGCAGCATATAAAATGACTCCTGCTGCATCTTTACGGCTTACCATGCCCAGGTCACAGGCTTTGGCGACTGAGTACAGGTACGCCCTGCAGGCACTTAACTCAGTATACATGTCAGCCAGTTTGCCCTGGATGAATTGAAATTCACCTATAGGCTGGTTGAACTGCTTGCGTTCATGCACGTAAGGGAGCACTACATCCATGCAGGATTGCATTATTCCCACTGGACCTGCTGCCAGAATAGTGCGCTCATAATCAAGGCCGCTCATTAATACTTTGACGCCCTTGTTCATTTCGCCCAGTACGTTTTCTGCCGGAACTACACATTCTTCAAAGACTAATTCACAGGTATTGGAACCGCGCATTCCCAGTTTATCCAGTTTTTGCGCTGTCTTGAATCCGGGCATTCCTTTTTCAATCAGAAAAGCAGTGATGCCTTTACTGCCTGCCTGTTTATCGGTTTTGGCATAAACTACCAGTACATCAGCATCAGGGCCATTGGTGATCCACATTTTTGTACCGTTGAGGATAAATGTATCACCAGAGGCGCGTGCATGAAGTTGCATACTGACAACATCAGAGCCTGAGTTAGGTTCACTCATGGCCAAAGCGCCAATGAATTCCCCGCTAATCAGTTTAGGCAAATATTTTTGTTTTTGCGTACTGTTTCCGTTTAAATAGATTTGGTTGACGCATAAATTGGAATGGGCGCCATAACTCAGGCCCACAGAAGCCGAGGCTCTGGAAATTTCTTCCATTGCTATGGCATGGGCGAGATAACCCATATTGGCTCCGCCATATTCTTCACTGACGGTAATGCCCAGCAATCCCATATCCCCAAGTTTTTGCCATAAATGGTTGGGGAAGGTATTACTTTCATCAATTTGTGCGGCTAATGGAGCGATTTCGGTACGGGCAAAATGACTGACGCTGTCTCTGAGCATGTCATAAGTTTCACCCAGTTGATAGTGTAAGCTGCTGTGCATGGATGACGTCCTGTTTTTTACAAAATTCCAAAGACTATACCCAAACACGTTAACCTTGTCTATTCACTGACACACATCTTGGCAAGCTATTTTTTTATTGATACTTTACCTCGTTTAAAAAATAACCTAACCTTAAGCCGAGCGTATAGGTTTTATCCGGAATTTGTTTTTCGCGATCTGTTTCCGGTTTTTTATACATAGGAGAGTTGCTCATGCGTAAATTAGTACTGTGGGGACATAATGCCGATGAATATCGGGAAATGTTTGATTTGTCTCCAGATGAGATGAATTCCCGAATTTTAGAATATGGCTGCGGTCCTAGCGCAGTTAATGCCCAGCAAGCCAGCCGTAAACATCAGGTAGTCAGTTGTGATCCTTTATTCGTACTGGACAAAGACACGTTATCATCCAAAGCGGTGATGATTTTTTCTGGTATGGTTGACGAGGTGACGAGTGAACAGGCGCGTTTTGATTTCAGCCGCAGCGGCAGTCTTAAGCACCTGATCGCTGAGCGCCAGGAAGGTATGAAGCAGTTTTTTGCCGATTACGAACAGGGTAAAAAAGAAGAACGATATCTTGGTATCACTGATTATCATTTACCTTTTGCTGATTTTACTTTTGATTTTGCCTTAAGTTCCCATTATTTGTTCGCCGATTTGGATGATCAGACAGTAGAATTCCATTTGACAGTCATTCGTGAATTGGCCAGGGTTGCCAAAGAAGTGCGTATTTTTCCTTTAATTGACAGGGAAGGAAATACCTCGGAATTTTTAGGTCCGGTACTACTTGGTTTGCAACAGGACAATTATGGTGTTGAAGTAAGGGAAGTTGACTTTCATCTCCATAAAACCGGTAATGCAATGCTGAGAGTCTGGGCGCAACAGTGTGTTGTTTAGGGGTATTTATGTATTCATTAGTGCGCCCTTTACTTTTCGGACTTGAAGCAGAACAGGCCCATCATTTGAGTTTATCCCTGTTGAATTATGTTCCTCAGTTGTGTTTTAAAAAGCCGGTAACTAAAGAAATTAAAGCTATGGGCTTAACCTTTCCTCATGCTGTTGGCCTTGCCGCAGGGCTGGATAAAAACGGTGAGTACCTTGATGGTCTGGCCAAAATGGGTTTTTCCTTCATCGAGTTAGGCACCGTCACGCCTAGGTCTCAAGTGGGAAATCCTCAGCCCCGATTATTTCGTCTGCCAAAAGCTGAGGCCATTATTAACAGGATGGGGTTTAATAACCATGGGGTCGATGCCTTAGTCAATAATGTGCGCAATTCGGCCTACAAAGGGATCCTCGGTATTAACATTGGCAAAAATAAAGATACCGCTCTGGATAATGCAGCAGAAGACTACCTTTATTGTTTACGTAAGGTATATCAACATGCTTCTTACGTTACTATCAATATTTCATCCCCTAATACTCCTGATTTGCGCAAATTGCAGCAGGGCGATTATTTCGCAGATTTGCTGTCAAAGCTGCAGCAGGAACAGAAAACACTGCAAGACCAGTTTCAACGCCATGTTCCTTTAGTAGTAAAAGTGTCTCCAGATGAAACTGATGAACAGCTGAAGCAAATGACAGAAGCGATTCTTGCTCATGGCATAGAAGGAATTATTGCTACCAATACTACCTGCTCACGGGATTTGGTCAGTCATTTGCCTCATGGAGAAGAGCAGGGCGGTTTAAGTGGCAAACCCTTGCTGGGACAATCGACTCGTTGTTTACGGTTATTAAAACAATACATCGGCGATGAGGTGACTTTGATCGGCGTAGGGGGTATTGATGATTGTGCCAGTGCCCAGGAAAAGATTAATGCGGGTGCTTCATTGGTACAGGTGTACAGTGGTTTGATTTACAAGGGACCGGGATTGGTTCATCAACTGGCAACAGGTTTGATGAGTAGCGGTGGAAGTAATTAATGCTGATTACCAAAGCATTGGCAGCGCGAATGGAAGCCTGTATCAAACAGACCCATATTGAAGTCACCAGACAGTACTCCCATGGAACCTTATTGGAAATCAATGGGGGCGCTGCCTGCTTTTCAGGCTTTGATTCCTTTTTGTCGCAGGTTGTAGGCTGGGGCTTTGCAACTAAAGCAAAAGAAATGAAAGCAGAAATTGAGCGTATAGAACATTTTTATCACTCCCTAAACCACAAGCGCGTCGATATTGAATTATGCCCTTATACAGGTCAGCAATTGGGGGCTTTTTTAAGTCAACGCGGTTATAAAATCAGTGAATTAAATAACATTTCAGCTTTGGATGTGACGAAATGGCAATGGATTGAACTGGATGAAGAGCAGTTCACTATTCAAAAAATCTCTCCAGATGAATTTACAGAGTGGTCAAAACGAATCGCCAAGGGCTTTGGCTACCCTGAAGCTCAGGAACAATTTTTTCATTACATCAATGCGCGGGGGAGTTCTGCATTTGCTGTTTATGACAACGGACAGATAGTCGCGGGCGCAACTATCGCCATGCATGGTTCTGTCTGTGATTTGGGAGTGACCAGTACTTTGCCTCTGTACAGGGGGAAAGGATTACAAAAAAAACTGATTGCAGCGCGCCTGAATTTTGCCAGTCAAAATAATATGGAAATCGCTACCGTGACGACAGAGCCAGGCTCTGTTTCTGATTTGAATGTACAAAAAGCGGGATTTCGCAGTGCTTACACGCGTATCAAAATGACTTTGGAACAGTAATTTATGCACTATTCCGCCGTACCGCGGCTTGTCCGCGGTATCCAGGAATCTAAGTTCGAGGAGAGATCTCTGGATACCGCGGACAAGCCGCGGTACGGCGGAGTACTATGACGACAGAGCCGGATTTTGTCTTCGATTTGAATGTGCAAAAAGCAGGGTTTCGCAGTGCTTATACGCGTATCAAAATGATTTTGGAACAGTAATTTATGCACTATTCCGCCGTACCGCGGCTTGTCCGCGGTATCCAGGAATCTAGAGATCTCTGGATACCGCGGACAAGCCGCGGTACGGCGGAATACTAAGACGACAGAGCCGCGACCGTAAGGAAGCGGAACAGTTCGATGCACTCCATTGTTGCTTATTCATTAGGTGTACATCCAAAATTTCCGCTCCCTTACGGTCGCGGCTCGGTTTTCTTTAGGTAATAAGAGCATAAGGAAACAGAAGAGGTAGTGCTGATAAATAAATCATTTTCGTGGGGATACTTCAGGTCACGAAGCCTTTGCACCATGCCAAGGCTTCGAGACAGCGCTACGCGCTTCCTCAGCCCGAACGGCATCGAAGTAACGACTGGATAAATCAATCTTCTTATTCCGAACTCACGTTAATTCAAGTACTAATTCCTCCGTCTCTCGGCTTGTCCGCGGTATCCAGCGATATCACTCCGAGTTTAGATCCTGCGGACAAGCCCCAAGACGGCAATCCTCTCCCAAATCTACGTCGTCCTGAGCGCGTCTTTTTGCGCGAAGGATCTCCATGTACTGGCACCGTGCCGATTTCGGGAGATCCTTCGCGCAAAAAGACGCGCTCAGGACGACGTGGATCTTGGGGGCGACATCGAATCATTGCATAAAGAATAATTGAATAAAAGGGTAAAACTTGGCACTTTATGTGAATAAGAGTTACAATCAGAGCCATTTGCTTACTTGAGAGCTGCGATAATTAATGAAAAACCATACCATGGTTAAAACCAGTGTTTTATACAAACGCTTGTTTACTTATGTGAAACCCTTCTGGCCTATACTGCTGTTAGGAATTTTTGCCAACATCTGTTATTCGGCTATAGATGCCGGATTTACCTACATGACCAAAATTTTTATGGATAAAGGGTTTATCAATATTGATTTGGACTTTGTGAAAAAAATTCCTCTCATTGTTTTAATAGGTATTACCTTGAGAGGCTTAATCAGTTCACTAGGCAGTTACTGCATGACCTGGGTTGCCCGCTCCGTAGTAAAAGTGCTAAGGCAAAGGGTATTCGCGCATATCATTCGTCTTCCCGCTGATTTTTATGATGAAGCAACTTCCGGACAAATGCTGTCAAAAATTCTTTATGATGTAGAGCAGGTGGCTCAGGTGAGTGCTGATGCTTTAACTGATTTTGTCCAGAACGTCTGCCTGGTTATCGGGCTTTTAACCGTGATGATGGTTATTTGCTGGCAATTGTCGCTGATGTTTTTATTAACCGTCCCTTTTGTTGGCATTATAGTAAACTACACCAATAAACGGGTCAGACGCATCAGCCATAAAGTACAGATGACTATGGGTGAAGTTACTGAAATCGCAAGTGAGGCGATTGAAGGTTATAAAGTAGTACGCATTTTTGGTGGTGAACGCTACGAAACAGGTAAATTTAATCAGGCAACCGAGAATTCACGCCACAATGATATGAAGGTAGCAGTGAGCAAAGCACTGAATGTTTCTGGTGTACAATTTGTCATTGCCCTGGGTATTGCGATGATTATTTTCGCTGCTATTCAGTTATCCACGGTCATTACGGTCAGCGCAGGCTCTTTTCTGGCAATCATTGCTGCCATGCTGCAATTAATTAAGCCTATGAAAACATTAACTACTTTGAATGCTACCATTCAGAGAGGGCTTGCCGGGGCTGAAAGTGTCTTTAATCTTCTTGATATGCCTATAGAGAACGATTCCGGTATGGTGCTGGAACAAAAAGCGAAAGGTAAAATTGAATTTAACCATGTTTCTTATGGATACAGACAGAGTGCCCATGTTCTGCATGATGTCAGTTTTACCATAGAAGCGGGAACCTCCGTTGCTCTGGTCGGACATTCCGGGAGTGGTAAAACCACCATTGCCAGCTTATTACCGCGTTTTTATGATGTATCGCAGGGAGCCATTTCCCTGGATGGCGTTTCAATCAATGAAATAAATTTATCAAGCCTGCGCCAGCAATTGGCTCTGGTGAGTCAAAACGTGACCTTGTTTAATGATACTTTGGCAAATAATATTGCTTATGGTACTTCTCATTTTACCCGTGAACAGATTGTTCATGCTGCAAAACTGGCATACGCCGATGAGTTCATTTCCTTATTACCCAATGGTTATGACACACGCGTGGGTGAAAACGGTATTTTACTGTCGGGAGGACAAAGGCAGCGCATCGCCATTGCCCGCGCCATTTTGAAAGACGCTCCCATACTCATTCTTGATGAAGCCACTTCAGCACTGGATTCCGAGTCGGAGCGATACATTCAGGCTGCTTTGGAACAGGTGATGAAAAATAGAACCACACTGGTGATTGCCCATCGCTTATCCACTATAAAAAATGCGGATAAAATTGTGGTCATGCAACAGGGGCGTATTGTTGAAGAGGGTTCGCATCTGGAATTGCTGCATTTAAATGGCCATTACGCTCAGTTATATAAAGTGCAACAATCCGGCATGATTCTAGAGGAAGCAATTGCTTAATGTCCTTTGTCATTGATAAATTATGGTATGGCAAGCATCCATTACAATGGACTCTGCTGCCATTTTCCTGGTGTTACAGTGCTGTGGTGCGAACCAGACGATGGTATTTGCAACGCTATTGCCAATCGCATTATGAGGTGCCCATTATTGTTGTGGGCAATATAACCGTAGGTGGGGTAGGGAAGACGCCTCTGGTGATTGAAATTGCTAAAAAAGCACAACAAAAAGGTTTACGTGTGGGAATAGTCAGCCGGGGCTATGGTGCCAAAGTCCGCAATTTTCCTTATGAAGTGCAGCCAGATGATTCTACAGAACAGGTTGGCGATGAACCTTTATTAATCGCACATAAAACGGGCTGCCCTGTCGTCATTGCTCCCCAACGAACTCAGGCCATTCAATTTCTTCTGGAAAAGCATTCTCCGCAGATTATTATCAGTGATGATGGTTTACAGCATTATAAAATGGGACGTGCCGTAGAAATAGCTGTAATTGATGGTACCAGAGGCTTGGGCAATGGTTTTTGCTTGCCTGCAGGACCCTTGAGAGAGCCTGATGCACGCTTAAAGCAGGTTGATTTTCTTGTGGTTAATGAAGGCAGCTGGATAAATGCTTTTGAGATGAATTTAAAGCCTGGTAAACCGGTTCAACAGCTTTCACGAGAAGAAGCAGAGCCTGATTTATTGCAGGGCGACATTGCTGCTGTAGCAGCCATTGGAAATCCACAACGTTTTTATTCCACTTTGAGTCAATTAGGGATAGAATTCACGCCATATTCTTATCCTGATCACTACCAGTTTCAATCCGGAGATTTTGATTATTCAGAATCCCTTATTATTATGACGGAAAAGGATGCCGTAAAATGCCGTTCTTTTATGAATGAAAAAATGTATTATTTACCTGTAGAAGCCAGGTTGAACGATGCGTTTTGGGACGCATTATGGTCACATAAACATTTACAAGGTTATTGCTGATATGATACCAAAACGAATTCGGTCCGTTTTACTCTCAATTATTGTGTCTGTCAGTGCGACGGTGTACGCAGCTGATGGCGAAGAAGTCATCGAGGCTCTGCAACCGGTAGAACCTTTAGTTGGGAGCTGGGCTTTTTCTGGTATGGTGACTAATGAAAGCGGTGACCGCTATGGTTATTTTTTTCAAATGCAAAGACAAGGTTCGGACTTTCATGCAAAAACCGCTCTTATTGACGGACAGACAAACACGCTGATTTTCTTTTACGAAAGTGATGAGAAAATAGAAAAATCCACCCAACTCAATTGGCATGTGGGACATTCTTTTATACGTTATAACCCTATCAATGACAGTTGGATTTTTGGGGTAAAAACAGACGATGAGAAAGGCTTTAACTTTAAAGTAGACATGCTAAAGCAGGCCGAAGACAAGCAAACTCTGGTATTAAGGCCTGGAGTGGAATTACAGGCATTACAGACCAGCAGGTTGAATGGGCATGTGCAAACCGGCAGCGATTCCAAAGAGCAATTTGTAACCGGTAATAACGCCTGGTTTGGCAAAGTATGGTTTAGCAAGGAACAAGCTTCTTCTCATGACATTAGTACCACGTTTTGCAGATTGAACAATGATAATGGCTTTTATTCAGCCAATCTTAAAGAGGCTGATGCCACGAGTGCTGCTGTAGCTGGATGGCGAGATGCCACTGGAAATAAAGTGAAAATGTCACAATTTATTTCTATGAAGTCGCTGGATAATAACCAATGTGTACTCAGTCTGGCTTTGCCCAAATTAAATTTAAAAGTACGGAATACTTTGACGTCTGATCAAACTGCTCCTCTGTCTGTTGCTGGTTTTTCTAACGATCAGCATAAAGGCTTTTGTTTTATCACCAATCAATCCTTCGCTCAGATTAAAGAATCTGCCCTGACAGTAGTTTCTGCAACAGCTTAACCTTTCCCGTATTACGCTGCGCTAATACGAAATCTGAATCCTGGCAGGGTGCTATTTACGGAAGCACGTCGTCCTGAGCGCGTCTTTTTGCGCGAAGGATCTCCCGAAGACGGCATGGTGCCAATATTTGGAGATCCTTCACGCAAAAAGACGCGCTCAGGACGACGTAGTTATTATGGGATCGAAGCCTCTGATCCTCCTATTGCGATTTTTCAGGAAGAAAATGAGCTAATAAACTGGCTAAAACCAGAGAGAAGGGAATGATGAGCAGTGCAAATTGGTAATCACCGAGAGTATGCTGGCCCGGACTTGCATTGGACATATCCAGTATATAGCCGACCAAAGGTTGTAATAAGGGGGCAGACAGCATAGCCAAAGTATTGGTAAACCCGGTACAAGTGGATAAAGATTCTGCCGGAGCCAGCTCATTGGCAATAGAAAAGGCGAGCATGTACGCTCCGCAACATAGTCCTATAGCGAACAGTAAAAAACCCATTAAAGCCATACTTTTGGTCGGTAAGAATAAAGTGATAAGCACCAACACTGTGGTGGACAGACAGGAGGCATGAATAAGCGGCTTGCGTTTGGAAAGACGTATCGATATTTGCCCCAAAACAGGGCAGCTTACTCCTGCACCCAAGAGTATCATTGAGGTGAGTATGCTTGCTGCTTCAATACCACAATTGAGTTTTAGTTGCAAAAAGGGCACCGCCCACATGGCACCAAAAACGGTGATGACAGAAAATTCGAGGCAGACGAACAGGCCGTTAATCCAGGCCAGTTTGTTTTTTATAATTGCCAATAATTGTTGTTTGTAATGGTGATTAGTGCTGCGCTCTGGCCTACTGTCGGGGATAAAATTCCAGCATAAAAAGGCAATGAGGAGGCCAATAAACCCGGCTCCGCCAATAAAATAGCGCCAACCAAAAGAGCTGATGAATGAGCCCATGCCGATCATGCCAAATACGGTTATTGTGAAGCCCAGCGTTTCTGAAGCTCCGATCATAAAAGCATATTGTCTTAAGGGATAGTGTTCACGCAGTAAGTGAGATAACCCCACAAAAGCAAAGGCTGAACCGGCACCAATAACTAATCGGCCTAAGAAAAGCAGGGGCAGGGTGGGTGCTGTAGCAAAAATGAAACAGCCCAAAGCACACAATGCGGCATTCCCATACAGAAGTGTTCGTGTGTTATAGCGATCAAAAAGCATACCTACTGGTATTTGCAGGGTGGTGTACACATAGTAAAACGAACTGCTGAGCAAGCCTGCGGTAAGGGCAGAAAGATTTTGCTCGTGCATGATTGCACCCACAACTATTCCTGATGAGAGTTGTAAAAAAAACTGGAACAATAAAAAAAATACGCCTATTAGCCAGATGATGGTTTTTGTTGTAGTGTGCTGTGTCAACGTTATTCGCTTCATTTAAAGAAACAGAATATATAGGATAGGCGAGTGAGTGTAAATTTTTTTATTTATTCCTAGGCGAAAAAATAAAAAACTGTAAGGTCGGGGGGCTTGCTTCTTGCTCGAACAGCCGTATCCCGTTGCGTAGCCCTGTCTGCTCGCAGCCGGAGGTGAGCAGACCGGGCTACGGTCGTTTCCAGGTTTAGTGCGCTAAAAAATTATGTGTGTGGTGAGCGCCTTGTTTGGGCGCTCTTTTTGAAAGTATCAGAGAGAAGGAGCAGCTGGAGCGAATTCAATACCGGCAATTTGTTTTTTATCATCGATTATTCGATTGAGTAATCTCAACTCATCAACTGCACGTGATTTGGATGATTCGGTATGTTCCAATTCAGTATTTAAGGCAAATATCATGTCTGTTGTCTGAATAAGTTCTGTTTTTAAACTGGCTGAATCCGCCTTATGGCGATCAGCAGGAGATGCTCCGAGAGCTTGACGTGCCAAATAGAACTCAGCACCACTTGATGATTCCATCATACTTGCAACAGAACGCGAATATTCTTCTTCCTGTTGTTGAATGAGAGGTTCCTGGGCATCCAGTTCGTTGATGTTCCTCCTGATAGTCAGAAGTTGTGACGTGTATTTGGCAAGTTGGTTATTTACCCGTTCCAATCTTAATTCAAGACGTACAAAATGGTCGCCATAGGCATGATTTATCTTGGTTAATTGGGTTAAGTCCAATCCCATAAAATAAGTTCGAAGTTCGTATAGAGTTTTATTAGGAAACCTGGCCATTTGATATACCCCCTTTATATATGTAGGATGGGCATCCTAGCATACCATCATTAAGAGAACATTAAGTCAAGATAGTAGCTCATTAGAACTGTTACTGTTCACTCCATTAAGAGAACTACTGCTTATCGATAGGTACATAGTAAATATATTATGTATAATAATAAATACAACCAATCATAGTAGCATGCTGATGAATTTAAGGGATTTACATTATTTTACAGTTCTTGCAGAAGTAAAACATTTTGGTGAGGCCGCAAAGCGTTGTTTTGTCAGCCAGCCTACTTTAAGCATGCAAATTAAAAAGCTGGAAGAAACTCTGGGGGTTGTTTTATTTGAACGGAACAATAAGCAGGTTTTTCTGACCGACCAGGGGAGCGCTTTATTATCCAGAGCAAAAAAGGTTTTGATGTTAATTGAAGAAATGAAAGATTTGGCCCGTCATGCGACAGATCCTTTTACTGGAGATTTGCGCCTTGGGGTTATTCCTACCGTAGCGCCTTATTTACTTCCTTTAGTGATGCCAGATATCAAGAGCAATTTTCCTGATTTGAAAGTATGGTTAATTGAAGATCAAACGCAACGCTTGTTGGTGAAACTGGAAGGAGGGGAGATTGATGCTGCAATTATGGCTTTGCCTGTTGATGGTTCTTTTGCACATCAGACTTTATTCCAGGAAGCCTTTTATTTTGCCTGCAGTGTTTCTCATCCTTTAGCAAAATCCAAAGCTATTGCTGTCAACGATTTGAATAATCAATCCATTCTGCTTTTGGAGGAAGGGCATTGTTTACGTGAACAGGCTATGGCTGTGTGCCAGATGGCGAAAGCGAGTGAATTCGCTGACTTTACAGCTACCAGTCTGGAAACATTAAGATTGATGGTTCAGGCGGGGATGGGGGTTACCTTGCTTCCAGCTTTAGCAATTTATAGCGAACCTTCAGATTTATTAAGCTATATTCCGTTTAACCCACCAGCACCATCACGAACTCTGGCTTTATTCTGGCGTCCCGGATCGCCGAAAGCTCGATGTCTGCATGCAATCGCAGCCCTGATTGTCAAAATTATTGAAGCATTGCTACAGATCAATTTTAAGCAGAATCGATAATAATTGAAGATGTTCATTTATTTCATTTTGCAGTATTCTCTTCAGGTATTACAAAACAGATCAAATAACTATGAACAAATATTTTATTTATGCTTTTATTATTTTCCTTGTAAGTAATCTCAATGTAAACGCTCAGAATGTGCCGAAATTCAGCATTGTCGCACAGACCTCAATACCGAAAGTATTAATGGCGAATCGTATTTTATCCACTCAGTATCTTGTAACCAACAATACCAAGGTCACACGTACTTTAATGTTAAGCCCCATTCAGGGGGTGATTCAGAATCCCGCAGGTCCAAATGCCTGTTCTAATCCTTTTACCTTGACTCCCGGGAAGTCATGCCTTTTAAATATTACGCTAATTGCATCGCAAATGGGGGCAGGGGTTACTACCGGACCTGTGATTTGCAAAGCAAATGCGAATAAAACTCCCGATCCTTTCTTGTGTTCCCGGCCAGCGGAAAAGGATAACCTGAATGTAAAAATTATCTCTTGCACCTCATCGACCTGCCTTAATTCATTAAAAGAACAACAAATAAGAGCTATAACTCGTTCTTATCAACAACAATATGCAATACCTGGGGTGCTGGCGGGAATATGGATACCTGGTCAGGGGGATTTGATTATAGAGGATGGTGTTGCTGATTTAAGTACGAACAGACCGATATCGACAGCAGATCATTTTCACATAGCCAGTATTACCAAATCTTTTACTACAACGATTATCTTGCAATTAGCTCAGGAAGGCCGTTTGAATTTAAACGATCCCCTCAGTGAGTTTGACATTGCTGTTCAAAATGACAATGCTACCCTGGGTGAGCTGGCTGACATGCGTAGCGGTATTTTTAATTACAGTGCTGATGCAACGTTTATTCAGGAATTTGCTGCGGATTTGTTAAGAGCATGGTTGCCCCAGGAGCTTGTTGATTTTGCTAGTGCCAATCCTGTTTATTTTAGTCCTGGTAGCAGTTGGCATTACTCGAATACCAATACAGTTCTCCTTGGCATGATCATTGAGCAGGTCACCGGTCATTTTATTGGTAATGAACTGGCAAATCGTATTTTTAAACCTTTAGGTTTAAATCAAACAGGCGGTGTTCATCTACCCACAGAGTTGTTTAGAGAGTATCTGTCTATTTTAAATCTGTAATTAAGTGCCGTAGCCGTAATACGGGATGTATTACGGCTGGTGCCTGATATGGGCTACAGTTTTAATTTGTGAACCTTTACCAGCATTCCAATTTGTGGATTGTCGAGGTAGTACACGGTACCTGCCTTTAAGCGCTGATTTTGGGATACGGTAAATGAGCCTTGAGGGTTAGATGGCGGGGAACAGTGCAACTCTGCATTAAATGTGTAGTAATTGCTTTGCTCTACTCGTATAGTTCCCTGTATTTCCCATCCTTTATTATTGATAAGGGGTAAAGATACGGTGCTTTTATTACTGGCGGGTTGTATCCAGGAGTAACGGCCTAGTACCGGATAGCGCGACCTGTGGGTTAACTGATAATATTCATCTCCTAATCCGGCTTGGGAAGGGGGGAGTAAATTGTAAGGTCTGGATGATTTTCCCCCGCTTTTCAGTGCTATTGCATTCTTACTAAAAGGAATCAGTCCTGAGTTATCCAGGTCACTGCTCGCAGAGGCTTTTTGCGGATGGGCAAAGAGGATGAGATCAATCTGGTAACTGGATTTAGCCAGGGTCAGGCTGGAGTATAAGATACTGATTGTTATTATAAATAATCTGCACATGGCCATGTCTCTTGCACTTTTTTCCAGTATTATACCCAAGATCCTTTAAAATGCACTGCTTTACCCCTTTGATTTTTAGCCCAATCATTCCACCACAATTGGAGGGAATTTATCGGCATAATTTATGGGTCTTTTACTCAATTCTATAGCGCTACGTAAGGCTGTTTTAATAAAGGTATCCGTTAATTCATTGCGAGGATGGCAGGCCGTGGGGAATCCCTCATCACATTGTTGTCTGATAGTCCCATTGAGAGGGAGTTGCCCCAGTAAAAGGCTATGGTGCGATTCGCACAAGTTCTTTGCTCCTCCTTCACCAAATATTGCATCCGTATGGCCGCATTGGCTGCAGATATGAGTAGACATGTTCTCTACAACCCCCAGCACATCAATGCCGGTGCGTTCGAACATAGACAGGGCTTTTTGTGCATCCAGAGTGGCTACGTTTTGTGGTGTAGTCACTACGATTGCCGCAGTCAGGGGAATTTTCTGAACCAGCGTCAGTTGAATGTCACCAGTACCTGGCGGTAAATCTATAAATAAATAATCCAGCTCATCCCAGAGGGTAATATCCAGCATTTGAATTAAGGACTTGGCAAGCATCGGGCCGCGCCAGATCAAAGCTTGCTCCGTATTGGTCAGGTAACCTATAGACATAGCCTGTACACCATGAGCCTGCACAGGAACATAACGATCACCTTGTAATTGCACTGGCTCTGTTTTTCCCAGCATTAAAGGCATGCTTGGGCCATAGATATCGGCATCGAGTATACCAACCCGGGCACCGGCGCGAGCCAGAGCTGTTGCAAGATTAACTGTTACTGTTGATTTACCCACACCTCCTTTGCCAGACGCTACCGCAATGGTATTTTTTACG
The DNA here is from genome assembly GCF_000373765.1 of Legionella shakespearei DSM 23087. Taxonomy (GTDB): domain Bacteria; phylum Pseudomonadota; class Gammaproteobacteria; order Legionellales; family Legionellaceae; genus Legionella; species Legionella shakespearei. Next base: position 243,625 of record NZ_KB892381.1, read on the forward strand.
CCTCTTAAGCCTTTACCAACGAGCTGGGTTTTATGGGCTTTGATAAACTGGTTTATAGTAAGTTCAATCTGATGGTCAGGAAAGTGCGTCTTTAATACTTCCTGCACCAGTTTTTTATAATCATTTTCTAATAAATGCGCAGGAAAGCCGGCAGTAATAGTGACATTGAGAGCAGTGGGCGTACTGTCTATCTTATAGGCCAGATTCATTTCCTTGCCATTGAGGCCAAGAAAGGGATCTGCCAGGTTATCTATCAGGTGTATCACCTTGTTTTCAACCATCATCTGCTTCTCCCCTAGGTAAAAATTGGCAATAATAACGCAGGAAGCGATCCTAAACTAGCTAAATATCAACAGACTCTGCTGTAGCCACTGCCATTAAGTTAAGGAGTTCCACCGTCCCGCGGCTTGTCCGCGGGATCCAGGAATGTCACTCTGAGCTTAGATCTCTGGATCCCGCGGACAAGCCGCGGGACGGCGGAGTAGCGCTTAACTTAATGGCAGGTCTGCTGTAGCTTCCATTTGATATTCCCAACTATGCCAATGATTATTGGTCAGGTAATAAAGGCCGCAATGGATAGGGAGCCTGGTTCGTTCTGATAAATAGTAGCCATATTCATTGAGTTGCATTTGATGTTGTTCCAAAGACTCCTGATCTTCTTTACCTGTTTTGAAATCAATAATCCAGAACTTGCCCTGATCTTCAAAAACCCTGTCGAGGATTCGAGTGGCTAATTTATTTTGATGCGCTACCAGTAACTCATATTCATTGCATTCTTGTTCATGTTTTGAAAGTATCCATAAACCTCGAGGGTCTCGAAACATACGGGTAATCTGGTCTTTAATCTGTTCCAGGATTAATCCCTGGCTTTCATTATCAAAGCCGAGGCTGATGCATTCCTGCTGGACCAGATTCCAGGGAATTTGCTCCAGACTTGCAGGATGATGGTCACAAATCCACTGCAAAAGCCGATGGCAAATGATTCCGGTTTCGCGTGATATCCCCGTTTTTACATCGATCTTTTGTTTGTTGGGATTAAAATTCAAAGCCACAGGAATATTTTGATAAAAATCCAGGGGTAGTTTACTGAGTGCAGGCAGTGAGTTTTCCGTGAGTTCTGCAGTTTCTTCCGCATCATGTTGGCTAAACTCCTGATGCTTTAACATGCAGCGGAACGAATTTTTAGAGTTTCTTCCCGAGCTGTCAAATAAATACAGGCGCGATTTGGCACGCGTTGCTGCTACATAAAGCACTCTTTGCGCTTCATAATTATTTTTTTCTTCATCCAGTTGTGTCAGATAATCATACAAAGGACAGTGTTCCTGATGAGCTCCTTTGAGAGGAGAAACCAGTAATAGGCTATCCTGATGTTCAGTGGGTAATTTGAGCCACCGCAGCATGGATTCGTCACTTTGATTTTGCCGCGAGCCTAAGCCTGGTAAAAATACAGTATCAAACTCCAGTCCTTTGGATTTATGAATGGTCATGATCTGCACAGGGGAGGGGGTGACTTGTTGTGAATACAATTTATTCAATTCGCTAACGAACTCGTTCATATCGGGCAAACGACCATTCAGTTCGTAACGGTCAAGCAATACCCATAATTGTTCCAGATCAACACGCTGGTAATGGTTTAAAATTTTATCTGCATGCAGTTGTTTCAAGGTGTTGAGTACCCACTCGGACAAGCGAGTCTGGTAACGCTGGGTCAACGCCTGATGCATGACCTGAGTAAAAAAACGTGCCCGTGTTCTGCCCTCATCGCTTAAACCTGCAATGTGTTCCAGTTGCAATAAAGAGCTGTATATTGATTTGTATTGGTTATGCTGGGCAATTAAATGAAGATCCGTTATTCCAAGGCCACAATAAGGCCCGCGCAAAACTGACAACCAGGACAATCTGTTGCCCGGATTCAACAAAGCCTGAGTCAAAGACCAGACATCTCGCAGGTGAACCAGATTCGCCAGTAAATCAATATCAGAACCTTGATAGGGAATATTGTTTTGGCGAAGAAGGGTGATAATATCAACCAGCTGAGTGCGCGAGCGCACTAAAATAGCCAGACTTTGTTGCGGATTTGTTGTTAATTCATGTTCTATAAGCTGAATGATGCATTGCGCTTCCTGTTCTTTGCTTTTAAATGCCACCGCATGAATGGCAGAGTGTTCATCGCCTTTAATTATATTGACTGAAGGATGAAAAGAAACGGCTCCGGATTCAATATCAACCTGTTGGGGAAATACTTTGCTGAACTGGGCGTTGACCCAATTGACTATAGTTTCTGTAGAGCGGAAATTGCAACGCAACTCAAGCGATTGTAAACGGACTGGACCTATGCCCTGTTCTTTAGCACGGAAAAACAACCCTACCTCAGCCTGGCGGAAGCGGTAAATGGATTGCATGGGGTCGCCTACGATAAACAGCGTCTTTCCATCATCGTTTTGCCAGCCTTGAACCAATTTTTCCAGTAATTCAAATTGGGTGATGGACGTGTCCTGAAATTCATCCACTAATAAATGATGGATGGCATTATCCAGATACAGAGCCAAATCGGCAGGATTATCAGCATCACCCAATGCGGAAAGCGCCTGTTGCGCTATACCTGTAAAATCAATTTCATTCTGTTCGCTGAAAATCAGGTGCAGATGGCCTACTAACAGGGGAAGCAAAAGAAAAAGTGCCTGTAAGACATCCCATTGCCCGGGATCGTATTCAGGGTTTGGCAGATTGCTGGTTTGTAACAAGGCATCAAGAAATTCAGGGTATTCGTTTAATTGTTCCAGCAGCGCACTACTTTCTGATTTTAAGCGTTTGAATTCTTCAGCAGAACAGTCGCTTTTATTTAAACCTACATGATGATCAAAACTCTTGCGCAAACCGTTATCACTACCAAGCACCAAATGGCAAAGGGCTTTTGCTGTATCCTGATTTGATTGTTGGAAATCATACCAGTCTTTCAATAGGTATCGCTTCGAATCCGGCTTATTTTCTATGGTCGCCAGTTCTCGCGACAGTTGCACCAGTTCAGCTGCCAGATTTACAGGAAGGCTTTTTTTAAAACGATTTAATTCGTGTTGTTCGATATGACGCAATGCCTGCTCAAACAGCGCTTTATCTTGCGCTTTGGCCTGAAATAAAGGCGACAGCCATTGATCTCTTTGGCTCAGGAGGTTTTTGAACAGGGATATTAAGCGATCTTGCCTGTTATCCAGGTGTAAGAGCAGGGTTTTTATCGCCTGTTGGTATTCAGGTGTTTCTATAGCAAAGCTAATGCATTGGCGTGCTGCTCTGACATAATAGTTATCTGGCTTATCGGTAATCTGTGAATAGGCAATTTGCTTTTCCAGTAAAGGAATAGCCTGGTTAATCATCTGGCAAAGGGAATCGATGGTAATAATTTTCAGTCTATTGGGTTGCTGCAGCAAATCCCAGTTAAAGGCCTCACTGCGTTTAAGAGCCTGACCTGCAAAATCCAGAGTTTTTTGCTGATGAGGACTTGCAGCCTGGTGATTGCTTGCAGCCTGTTGTAAGGCGATCACAATCCGTTCGCGCATTTCGCTGGCTGCTTTACGGGTAAAGGTCAAAGCAACGATTTGCTCGGGGGCAGTCACCGTACTTAACAGGCGCAAATAGCGTTGGGTCAGTATTTCCGTTTTACCAGAACCGGCCGGTGCCTGAACTATAAAAGAAGAGCCTGGGTCAGTAGCCAGGCTCCTTTGCTCTCCATCAATCAGTGTCATGTAATCAGTCCAGAACCACTTCTTCCGCCGGTGGCCTCAAATTGTAATGCGAACTCATGCAATGGCCATAAGCTCCGGTATTGGCAATTAACAGAATGTCGCCTTCTTTGGTGACTGGCAATAATCTGTCGTATCCCAGCGTATCTCCAGACTCACAAATAGGCCCTACAATATGCGAAAAGCCTACTTTTTCGTCATGAAGACGGCTTAGATTAACAATCTCATGATAGGCACCATACAAAGAAGGTCTGATCAGTGAGTTCATTCCAGTATCAATACCGATAAATTTCACTTTGCCTTTTTCTTTGCATTGGGTTACTTTTGCCAGAATGACGCCGCTTTCTGCCACAAAATATCGTCCTGGTTCAAGCCAGATTTGTAAGTGAGGATAACGTGCCTTTACTGCCAGCAGGGATGCATCCAGAGAAGCAAAATCCAAAGGGTGCTGGCCTGGTTTTTCAACAATACCCAAACCGCCACCCAGATTAATTGAGTGTACTTCTGTAAATTGATCGGTCAGGGATGCCAGCATCAATGCGGTTTGTTGCCAGAGTTCAGGGGTTAAGATCCCGCTTCCTGAGTGAGCGTGCAGTCCGATAACCTTAATGTTATGCTGCTGTGTCAGGGACAGGATCTGTCCAATATCAGCTTGCGTGATACCAAATTTCGATTCATTACCACCCGTTGATACATGCTTGTGATGGCCGGCACCAGTACCTGGATCAATGCGTACAATCACATCACGGTTCTTAAAGAGTTCAGGCCAATATTCCAGAGGATAAAGGCTGTCTATAGTGACATAGCATCCTACAGAAAGCGCATATTCATATTCTGTTTTCGGAGCAAAATTGGGGGTGAATAAAATACGCTTTCTATCTATGTTGGGGAAAAGCTCCAACACCAGATTTAATTCCTGAATAGAAACACACTCAAAGCCTATCCCCTCCTGTTCCAGGGTTTTTAAAATGGAAGGATAGGGATTGGCCTTAATCGCATAAAACAGTGAATCAATAGACTTCAAAGCAGCTAATTGTCTGGCTCTATTAGCCTGAGTAGGGCTATGATAGACATAACAGGGCGAATGCATGCTGCTGGTCGTAAGCAGACGATCGCGTTCGGTTTCCCACCAGGGAACAGGACGTGCACTGGGTTTACCGAATTCTTCATGCCAGCTTTTTGAGTAATAAAAAATTTGTGGGTTACTTTCTATCAGCAGGTGATGCAGCTTTTGACAGAGTTTGTCTGCCTGAGATTCGTCCACCACAAACGTCAGGTTTAAATCATTAGAAGCCAGGGACATCAGATACACTTGCTTTGCATCAAAAACTTCCAAAGCTGGGCCAAGATGAGGCAGAACGGTTCTGATATGATGTCCAACCAGACTGACTGCACTACAGGGTTCTATCAGTTTGGCACGACCGAACTGATTCAGTTCTTCGAGCAACACATTAATGGCGGCACGGTCATGCAGCTTTACGTTATTATCCAGCGACATGGTGACGTTAAATTCAGAGGATGAAAGCAAGTCAACCGAAAAACCATGCTTTTTAAAGGAGGCGAAGACGTCAGCCAGGAAGCCAACCTGTTGCCACATGTTCAGGGTATCTATAGAGATAAGTAAAATACTGTGTTTTACCTGAATGGATTTAATCAAAGGAGCTGATTCATCAATATCTTTGGTAATCAGCGTTCCTGAATGTTCTGGCATTTGAGTAAATTTTACTGACATGGGGATATTGGCGCGGCGCACCGGCGGAATACAATTAGGGTGAAGTACTTTTGCCCCCATCGAAGCAATTTCCTGAGCCTCATCATAATTCAGTTGTTTTAATAAGCGCGCATGCGGCAGTTGATGAGGATTGGCTGTATAAATGCCAGGAACATCAGTCCATATTTCACAGGATGCTGCCTGTAATTTTCCTGCCAGAAGGGCGGCTGAGGTATCTGAACCTCCACGGCCTAACAAAACGGTTTCACCATGTGGGTTGGATGCGAAAAAACCTTGGGTGATGACGGCCTGTGCCCCACTGCTTAAAAACTTCTCAACTAATTGTGAATCATATTCGCTGTCGCAGCGGGCGGAGAGATAATTTACTGCTTCGCCGCCAAGAGCAGGGGTGCTGACTAAAAGCTCCCGGGCATCTTGCCAAAGGCAATGGATTCCCCGATTGTTTAGAAACTCATGGCCAAGTCTGGTCATCATCAACTCTCCCATACTCAAAATCTGGGCATGGGTTTTAGCCGGTGCCTGTTTCAACAGAGCTATTCCGGTGAGCCATTGTTGCAGTTGATGCAGATCCTGGGCAATAAGTTCAGGATTGACTTCCAGAGATTCAGCAAGATTCAGGTGACTGTTGCGTATATCGGTATAAATGCCTTGATGTTCATCTAACAGAGCGGCTTCTATCGCTTTTTCAAGTTTGTTCGAAATTTGGGTCAAAGCGGAACAGACAATTACCGGCTGCACTCCTGTTGTAAGGTGCTTTTTGGTAATTGCAGCAATATTGTTCCAGGTGCTCCTGGTAGAAACACTGGTGCCGCCAAATTTCGTCACTATATGTTGCATAATAAATTTCCGCTCAAAATTAAAACACAGTAGCATGGACTAAAGTGTCTGTACAAGTAGTTAAGTTGAGTTATGGCTCAGAAATCAATATTTTACATCAACTACAGATTAAATGTGGATAACCTGTCGGTATTAAATGGGCATGATGGCCTTATTGAGGTCACTGTGGTTTAAATATCATTACTTATTGAATCTATTAACAAAAAATTGTCAAGAAACATTTGAATTAAGATTAAATTACTTTATTATCGAATGTAGCTTTTCAAACAGTAATTGTTTTTGAATTACAATTTTTAAATTAACGAGTGTGGAGTGAAAACATGCACAAACCCCTAAGAACGCTTGTCAGTGCTGCTGTTATTGGAGTTCTGGCTACCAGTGCCGCCCATGCCGGTGGTTTTTCTTTGTATACCGAGAGCAGCCCCGCTGCAACAGGAAACTTTGGCGCAGGTATTGCTGCTGAAGGTGGAGATGCATCTATTGGATGGTATAACCCTGCTGGTCTGGTCCTGATTCAGGAACAACAAGCTGTCTTTGGTGGTGTTGGTGTGTTCCCTAAAGCGGAATTAAGTGGTGTTAGTACTTTCCGTGGTCCCGCAGCTAATTTGCCAGCGTACACCCAGTCATTCACCGGCCTTAATGGTGGAGAAAACGCCTTTGTTCCAGCGTTCCATTACGCATTACCTTTAGGTGAAAATGCCACTTTTGGTTTAAGTATGGTTTCTCCTTTTGGTCTATCTACAGACTGGGGAATTGATTCACCAGTACGTTATCAGGCTACTTATACGGAGTTGATTACTACTAACGTTTCTCCTGAAATTGGTGGAAAATTGACTGAGAATTTCTCTCTGGGAGCTGGTCTGGATTTGCAATTTGCGCGTGTTAAATTCAATCGCGTACTGGGTCTGCCTACTCTTTATGGAAATCCGTTAGCTATTCCTGAAAGCAGTAGTGCTATGGGAGCTGATTCCTTGAGTTACAATAAAGGTCATTCCTTTGGTGTGGGTTTTCATGCAGGTGTTTTGGCTATGTCTACCGACAAGCACACTCGTGTTGGTTTGAATTACCAATCCAAAATGAAACATACCTTTCATGGTTATAGCCGTCTGAGTGGGCGTTTGGCTGGTACTAGTGGTAATGTTTTTATGCCAGCTACTCTTGATCCTACCTCTATTAGCCGTTCTAATGAACTAACAAGTAACAATATAGAATTGCCTGATGTAGTTACTTTGAGTGCTTACCGTGATGTGAATGAGAAACTGGCGTTATTAGGCTCTGTGGTATACACAGGCTGGGGAGTGTTCAAGACAATTCAGTTGAATAATGTTCAGGCTCCTGCTGTTTCTAATGGTGCGATCACTCCTTTGGGGACTTTGAGTCAAGCACATGCTAATTCTACTTCAACACAAAATTATAAAGACGCGTGGCGTTTTGCAGTGGGTGCGAACTATCATCTGAATCCTCAGTGGATGTTGAGAGTCGGTGGTGGTTATGATGCTACGCCTACTAATGACGTTGACAGAGACGTGCGTTTACCTGATACTGATCGTTGGGCTCTTTCTGTTGGTGCCCATTATCAGATGAAGCCAAATATTGGTATTGATGTCGGATATACCCATTTGTTCGCAGCAAGCAATCCTACTATTAATAAAACGGATGCAATTACCTCAACATCTAGTTATGGTGTAGTAGCTGATGGCAAAGCAAGAGCTGATCTGGTTGGTATACAAGCAGTGTGGACTATGGATCACGTAATGCCACAACCAACCAAGTAACTTTAGTAGTAAGTAAAAAAAACCACGCTGATGCGTGGTTTTTTTTGCTAATTAATTATGCTGCAAGCCAGTTGCTTGCAATTGAGCTTTCTACACACTCCGATCTACGTCGTCCTGAGCGCGGTATTGTGCCAATATTTGGAGATCCTTCGCACAAAAAGACGCGCTCAGGACGACGTAGATCGGGTAAGGGTTAAGATAGGCAGAAGAGACAGCAGATGTAGCCCGGTCTGCTTGCAGCCGGGATCGAAGTGGCACTCATCCCGGCAGCAAGCAGCTCCCTCTTCTACACATCTCTGAGAACACAATCTGGGATTGACTCCCACCTTCCTCAGCTTGTCCGAGGGATCCAGGGCTTCAGGAAAGAAACACAGTCCCTGCCAGTATAACTGTTCCGCTTCCTGACGGTCGCGGCTCGGTTTTCGGTGCACGATGAAGTCAATACGAACGCACGAAAACCGAGCCGCGACCGTCAGGAAGCGGAATTTTTGTTGCGGCACAGAGCCTGATTTAGTGCGTAGCCCGGTCTGCTTGCAGCCGGGATCAAAGTGGCACAATTCCCGGCTGCAAGCAGACCGGGCTACGCTCACTTCTTGTTGTGCTCTTAGGAAAAATCTTATTCCGCATCTTTAGTAATAGTTGCTTCACCAGGACCATTAACGGTCAAAGTGTAACCATTTCCAGATATCTTTTGAGGAGTGATTGTTCCACTATCCAGATGCATTGAAACATAACCTATATCCACTGGCGTAGCAGTATTAGTAGCCATTTTAATTAATGCAGAGCATTTGCCTGCAGAGGTGTGTCCATAACAGGCTATTCGAACCATATTCCAGGGAACCTGACGGGTTGAATGTGCCTTGGTGGGATGAGGTGATGGAATAGTGCCTGCAACGTAGGCATTGGATTCAACATCAGTATTGTTATGAGTAGTTAAAAAAGCTGGAACTGCCAAAGCGCTGGCGGCACTTAGACTTAAAGCTAAAGCCGATATACTTTTAAGCATTGAATTCATTCAGTTCTCCATCGATATTATAATAATTAATTTAAGACAAATCTTTTTAACTATAGGGGATTGTGCTTCCTTCGGCAAGACAAAAGACTTGCAGAAGGTGTTTTGTGGTTTTTATTTGTTGCACAATGAGTTATTATTGTCCATTATTGCATCAATAATCGAGCAACGTCCTTGGCAAAATAAGTGATAATAAAATCAGCTCCAGCTCTTTTTATCGCCGTTAAGCTCTCTAAAATAGCTTGATCTTCATTGATAAGATGATTTTCTGCCGCACATTTTATCATGGAATACTCACCGCTTACCTGATAAGCGCAAAGAGGGATTTCAGTAAACTGCTGTTTCAGTTTGCTGATGATATCCAAATAAAATCCGGCAGGCTTTACCATGATCATGTCAGCCCCTTCTTCCAGATCCAGAGCCGTTTCACGAACGGCTTCTTCGCTGTTGGCAGGATCCATTTGATAGGCTTTACGGTCGCCAAATTGAGGGGCGCCCTGAGCTGCCTCCCTGAATGGACCATAAAGACAAGAGCAGTATTTGGCGCTGTAGCTTAGAATAGGGATGTGCTGATATCCTGCATTATCCAAAGCAGCCCTGATTGCTGCAACCATTCCATCCGTCATACCACTAGGGGCTACCCAATCAGCACCTGCCTTGGCATGGCTCACGGCTTGCTTTCCTAATAAATCCAGAGTTTTGTCATTATCTATACGTTCACCTTGTAATACGCCACAGTGTCCATGGTCGGTGTATTCACAAAAGCAAAGATCAGTAATAATCACTATATCTTTATTTACCGAACGAATTTTTTTGACTGCCTTTTGAATAATTCCATGATCATTAAATGACTCACTGCCGCAAGCATCCTTATGGGCCGGTATACCGAACAGTAAGACGGCAGGAATACCCAAACTGCTTAAGGTCTGAATTTCTTCAGATAAAGAATCAAGCGGTAGTTGAAATTGGCCAGGCATGGCCTTAATTTCTTTAGCTTCGCTCAGTTCTTCGCTGATGAACAAAGGAGCAATAAACTGTTGTGGATGTAAACGGGTTTCTCGCATCAACGCCCGTGACATAGGACTTCTTCTTAACCGGGTTAATCTCAAGGGTAGGTTATATTCACTCATGTTTCATTGCTCACTTGCTTGATGTATATAGAAAATCGATACCATTTCCGGTATCACTGCTACTGACTTGTATGCTTAAAAACTTATTTAACAAGTACTTAAGTGTAAGTACGTTGGGATCCGCTTGCGATAAGCCAACGTTATAACTTAAATAAATGCGTTTGGACAGTGATTTCCCCACTACCAGAGCGGTGGAATCACTTACCTGGTTGGTTACCAGATTGTAATTGCTACTGCTTTGTACATTAAAATCAAAACCAAGGTTTTCTTTCAACTGTTCCAATAGTTGGGTTCCATTAGTTCCTGAGCCAAGGTTCATCGATGAAATAGCCGCCAGAAGCAGTTGTCCTCCTGCCTTGTTGGCTTGACTTGCTGGTCTGCCTAAAACCAGCATGGACAAAATGTCTGCTTGTGACAGTATGGCTGGATTGGAAAACAGCTGTATTTTCGGATTGGTTAATCGTCCGGATACTTCAACACCTACAATGATGTTACCGCGAATGTTCGCATTTTGCAGATTATTACTGTTAAAATCGAAGAGTTGGTTGGAGCTGGTAAGCGTGCCTGTTGAGGTATCTATTTTCTTTTCAGCCCGCAGGTTGATGCCAGGATTATCCAGTCTTCCACCGGTAAAAATTAATTCTCCCTGGGCTATGGCAAGATCTTGTCCATAAGCTTTGTATTCACCTTTTTGCACATTTAATTCGCCGTTGGCATTTACAGGTCCCTTGGGCAATTGTTTTAAATTAACCGCACCAGTCAGAATTGCATGCAATCCCTTGGCATTAATTTCAACGTTTTCACCCATGACAACCTGAATGTCCATAGAAGTATTAAACAGAGAAGGAGAGGGCTCATCCACCTTTTTCTTGCTTTTAAAGACCACATCATCAGGAACAGTAATGCTGTTGGAAAACGATTGCGGTTTAATTTGTGCAAAGGGCACCAAAACAGAGCCTGAAATATTCAGGTGTTCAGGGGTAAAATCCAATTTAAGCTGAGGTGAGATATTAATCTGGTATTCTTTAGTATTGATTAGAGGAAAATCATTCCCTTCTACTGACAGGTTGCCATTTATGGCTGCATCCAGTGGCCCTCGTCCTTTAATAAGGAGCTTTTTGCTGCCAGAGCTTATGGAGCCTGTTGTTTCCCAATGTTTCTTTTTGCCAATAACGGTCAGGTCTATATCATTCAGAGCAAGGCCTAATTGAGGAAAACTGACACTTGCTTTAGATAAATGTACTTGACTTTCTATTCGTGGTTTACTCAGGGTGCCGCTGGTTTTGAGTGATGCAACTAATTGTCCCTTGGGATTACTGATTTCCGGGCTCAGATTTTTTAAAAAATCGAAGGAGTTAAACAATAGTGACAGCTCAGCTGAAACAACCTGATTACCGGATATGCCCTGAGCGGGATTAAACTCGGGAAGATTGAAATCCAGTTTTATTTTTGTATCCTTATCAATGGTCAGGGAGCCTTTTCCGGCAAATTGTTTCGGTGAAAGTGTTCCCTTTAAAGTGCCTCCCATAAACTGTAATGAGGAAAGGATACTGTCTTCAGGCAGTTGATAATGCCCTGGAGCAATGGTCAGGGTAAATGAGCCTGTGTCTTTCTCTTTAATAGCACCTTTGAGGGCGAGTTGAGTGTACAGCCCCTCGCGCCTGGATTTGGTATCAAACGCTTGAGATGCATTGATGGTAAAATCCCATTGCCAGGGGATAGTGCCTTCAATAGCAGAGGTGATTTGCCAGTTATCTTGCTGAGGACTGTTTATTTTAGTTGCCAACTGAATGTTTAAATGGGGCAGCTTACCGGAGATTTTTACACGTCCTTCAGGACTGCTTAAGCCTTTTCCCTGTTCATCTTGCCAGTTAAAATGACGCCATTTGATGATTTGGTCGAGTTCTGTCTGGTTTTTAATACTCCCATGTAATGACAATTGCGCCGGTCCGCTGATATCACCTGTCCAGTGCAACTGCTCCAGATCTCCACCAATGTTGATAGTACCCTTGGGAAGTGATTGATTTTTGCTGTTGGAATTGAGCTTTATGATTCCCAGAAGGGTATGGGGAGCCTGAGTCTCTATTCGTAACTGACTGTCCACATGATGACTTAATGCGTCGCATTGCAGGGACTCAATTTTTAATTGTTCCCTGGTCAACCCTATTTTAGCTTTTACTTGTTCCAGTTTTAGTTCCGACCCGACAATTTCGATTTTTTTGGCTTTCAGGCTATCGATTTGTAACTGGTGCTGCAAAAGGGTTTTAAAGGTCCAGCTCAGTTTAAATCCGGTTATTTTTACCTTGGTATCCTGATATTCGTACTCTAATTCGTCCGCAGAAAACTTATCTATGAGACGTCCCTTTAAATGGTGTACTTTAAATGTGCCAGGAATAAAGAGTTGACTTAACTTAATGGTCGTATATAAGCCGGGTGTGGTGCTGACTAAAAAGGTCACAAGACACATTAGGCCAAGCAGCAATAAGAGGATGATGTAGACTATTTTTGTAATGAGCTTAATCATAAGTCAGGCCCCATATTGATTACCAGACGCGGGTTTGAGCTGGCTCTTTCCAGGCGGTAGTTCACTGCCTGAGCCAGGCCTATTTTAATTGGCCCTATGGGTGAAACCCACATCAGGCCTCCACCTATATCGTATTGAAAATTTTTAGTAGTTGGATTGTACACATCTCCGGCATCATAAAAGCCGATAAGATACCAGTTCTTTTTCGTTTCCTTTTGGATTTCAAAACCGCCATAACTGATAATGCGTCCAGGGCCTATGGAGTTAAAGCTGTAGGCCTTCAAATTATCATTACCTCCCAAAAGCAGGGCAAGAGTTAAGGGGAGTTGATTGATATTATCTGTTGCAGTAATCCCCTGAATCGTATGGCCATAAAGTCGCAGTCTCAATGAATCTATGGTAATTGCTGCTTTGGCATCAAAAGAAAGCTGGCCAAAACTCAGATTGGAAAAGGTCAGTTTATTAGCCCCTAAAGCATTCAGCGTGACATTATATCCTGAAGGGGAAAACAGCAGGCTTTGGGTTTTTGATAAGGTAAATGTTGCTTTCGGATACAAAAGAAACTGATTATTCTTGGGTTGTAAGGAATAATTAAAGCTTTCATATAGACCATTAAGGGACAAATTACGTTGAAAGTTATTCAGGCGGTGCTGCTGTCCTAAGGACAACAAGTATGCGTTACTGTAACCCGTGTCGTAGTTCAGATTGGAAAAATTACCTGTCAGACTGTATTGGTCGGTGACTGGATTAGCGCCAGGTACTACGTATTGCGCCTGGATTGCATTTTGAACCATTGAACCTTGGGCCAAAGCATTGAATTTGTGCCCTCTGCGGTTTACCGGCGTGATATTTAATCCAGCCCGACCCCTTATACCCGTATCGGTTCCATAACCAGCCCCAATAGTATATGAATATTTCGACACAGGTTGTAAGTGGACAGCTACAGGGACAGTCTGTTGGTCTGTTATATCGGGTTTAACCAATACAGAACTGAAATAACCACTGTTTGACAGATTATCATTCAACTTGAGAATTTGATCAGTTGAGTAAGCCTGGCCGGGACGAAAAGGAACAAAGCGATGTAATAACTCAGGGTTTATGTTGGTAGGATCAAATTGGATCTGACCAAAAAAATACAAGGGACCTGTATCAAGAATAAGGGTGATTTCGGCCGTATTATTGGCTTCATCAATTAAAATTTCTGCTTTTTGAAATGTTGCATGCAAATAGCCCTGGTTCTCGGCGGTATTCAACATATTCTGTTTGGCTTGATTGTATTGTTCTGTCAATAAGGGATCATTGCGGTGCAGCGACAATTCATTTACTGTTTTCACTAACGCCGGATTTTGCCGGCCTTCCCCCTTGAGTTCCACGCGCAGCGAGGAAATATGAACCTGTGCCCCAGGATATATGGCTATATTGACCTGCTGATTGTTGATTTGCCTAAGCTCTATCTGGGCTCTGTAATAGCCAAAAGGCTGCAGGGCTTTTATGATTTGCGAACGTAACTCATCCTGGCTCATTTCGCCCAAGGGTTTTAATTGCTGCAATTCTTCCAGACGTTTTTTTACATTAGTCCGCACTTTACCTTTAATCCCGGTAATCGTCAGACTTGCAGGCTTGGCATTGTCTGCCATTGTCGGAACACAAACAACAAAAAACAACAGTATAAATAATGTATACGTCCACTTCTTCAAAACATTCAGCATTCTAGGAATCGATTGCCTCCATTTGCTTTAATTTGTAGATCAGATCCAGGGCTTCTCTGGCTGTTAAACGGTCAGGATCAATTCGGGCTAATTCATGGGCCAGCCGGGAAGGCTGTGCTTTTCTTATTTCAGGCTCTGATAATTGATAGTGCTTTTTATTTTGCATGTTACTTAAATGATCATGGGCCAGTTTTAACACTTCCGCGGGAATACCGGCAAGTTCGGCCACTTCCAGCCCATAACTTCTATTGGCTGCACCTTCTTCCACACGGTATAAAAAGATAATGCGTCCTGTATCAAGAGATGCCTTTAAGTGGACATTACGGATGCAGGGTAGTTCCTGGGGAAGATTGGTTAATTCAAAATAATGGGTAGAGAACAAGGTATAGGCTTTAATGGATCTGGCAAGAAAAGCACAACTGGCGTAGGCTAGTGCCATACCATCATAGGTGCTTGTTCCGCGGCCAATCTCATCAATAAGAACCAGACTTTCGTGGGTTGCCTGTCTTAAAATATGAGCGGTTTCCGTCATTTCTACCATGAAGGTCGAACGGCCAGAGGCCAAATCATCACTGGCACCAATACGGGTAAAAATTCGATCCACAGGACCAATGGTGGAACCTTGTGCTGGGACAAAACTGCCAATATGGGCCAGAAGGACAATTAAAGCAGTTTGGCGCATATAGGTCGATTTTCCTCCCATATTCGGTCCTGTAATCAATAGAATGTTATGTTCCGGCTTCAGGACAAGGTCATTGGCAATAAATTGTTCTTGCACCAGTTGTTCCACTACAGGATGGCGGCCAGCATGAATGCTAATTCCCGGTTCAGTGACTAATTTGGGACATTGCCAATTCAGGCTTTGTGCCCGCTCTGCAAGGGTCATCAATACATCCAGCTCTGCCAATGCGCGGGCTAACTGGGAGAGCAGACTGATGTAGTTCTGCATTTCTTCCAATAAATTGTCGTACAGCCATTTTTCCCTGGCTAAGGCTTTAACCTGGGCTGAAAGCACCTTTTCTTCAAAAACTTTAAGTTCTGGTGTGATATAACGCTCTACATTTTTCAGGGTTTGTTTTCTTTGATAGTTGAGCGGTGCCTTGTCGGACTGAGCTTTAGATAATTCAATATAAAAACCCTGAACACTGTTAAATCCGAATTTCAAGGTGGATAAACCTGTCTTTTGCTTTTCTTCCTGCTCAAGCTGAGCCAGCGTTTCATTAGCATGAGTGCTTAGCATTCGCAGTTCATCAAGTTCTTCATCAAAACCTTTGGCTATAACCCCGCCATCACGAATGAGTACAGGCGGATTTTCGATAATCGCCGCCTGCAGAAGTTGTTCCAGGGCAGGAATAGGACTGAGTTGCTTTCTTAACTGGCCAATAAGTGGGGTTTTGTTATTTATTATCAGTTGGTTTAAATCCGGGAGTAAGGTCAGGGTATGGCGTAAGGCGACCAGATCGCGCGGTCGGGCTGATTTCAAGGCTATACGGGATACGATACGTTCTATATCGGCACATTCTTTCAGTGTGTGATGTACTGCTGCATCCTGTTGTCGAGCGATAATTTCCTGAATACTTTGCTGACGTTCCTGAATCAGGCTTTGCTGTTTTAAGGGGCGACCCAACCAGCGTTTTAATAAACGGCTTCCCATAGTGCAGGCTGTTTTATCCAGTATGCCCAGCAAGCAATGAGTATTTCCCCCCTGTACATTTTCAAAAAGTTCCAAATGTTTTTGGGTAGAGGAATCCAGTTGCAAGTAATCATCGGGATTTTCAAGGGTAATGGTATTGAGATGTGGCAGGGCTTGTTTTTGTGTCGTCTGTAAATAGGCCAGGAGTGCTCCTGCTGCGACCAGGGCTGTAGGATGCTCCCGTTCACCAAAAGCAGATAAATCTGTAACTGAAAATTGTTCTCGTACCAGTTTATTGGCGCTGTCTGCGCTGAATTCCCAGCCTGGCCTGCTTTTAACCGTAAAACCATTGCAGTATTCATATGCTGATGAGTTTTCTGCTATTAATATTTCTGCTGGTTGCAGACGAGTCAGTTCAGCACTTAATTGCTGTCCTTCCTTTAATTCCAGCAAATGAAAACGCCCGCTGCTCAAATCAACCCAGGCCAGGCCAGTGTTTTGCTTTTGTTGGTGAATAGCAAGCAAAAGGTTGTCTTTTTTAGCATCAAGCAGCGCCTCATCTGTTACGGTGCCTGGTGTCATGATGCGCGTGACCTGTCGTTCGACTGGCCCTTTGCTTGTTGCCGGGTCGCCAGTTTGTTCACATATGGCTACTGACTCTCCCTTTTTAAGTAATCTTGCCAGATAATTTTCCACTGCATGGTAGGGTAATCCTGCCATGGGAATGGGCTTGCCAGCAGATTGACCGCGATGAGTCAGGGTCAAATCCAGTAACTGTGCCGCTCGTTTTGCATCATCAAAGAATAATTCATAGAAGTCCCCCATGCGATAAAACAGCAACATGTCAGGATAATTCGATTTAATGCGTAGATATTGCTGCATCATGGGAGTATGTGATGTATTCATATGATTACAAATAAATAAGATTGCCGCGATCTTAACAAAACTGTGTTGCTAAGTCAGTAATTAGAACCAACGAAAACTCCCTTCGATGGAGGGCTTGTAGCCAGTCTGCTGTAGCCCGTATTAGGCGCCAGCCGTAATACGGGATCGAAGTGGCAATCAGCTTTGATATGACCCTAAGTAGCCCCCATGCAAAAGTCCGGAGCAAGAAACCCCTTGGCCTCGCTGGTCTTTTAGGGAAACCTGCATCCATGCGGTCGGTGTGCGCGTCCTAAGCGCAACGCCCTAAAAGACCAGCGAGGCCAAGGGGTTTCCGAGAGATTGTGCCAGAGTGGCAGAAAGTGTAACCCTTACGGGTTACGAAAACCGAATCTATGCTCGTTAAATCAACAAAGTGTGTCCTGGCGAGGGTTTTATTTTCCAGAGAATAAAGATAAGTCCTTCACTTAATGTAAATATTTGCTAGAATTAATATGATTTTATATAAAATCTAAAATGAACAGGGAGAATGGTTATGAATCGTTTCGCTTTAATTGCTGCAACTGGATTTTTAGCTTTAATGTTAACTGCTTGTGGTGATAACGGCTCTTCTAAGCCAGCCGAAGACACAACAACTACTGGTACTGTTGTTGAACAGCCAAAAGCTGATGATGCTGCTGCTAAAACTGACGCTACTACAACTGATGCTACTACAACCGATGCTGATAAAGCAGCTGGTTCTGAAGAGCAAAAAGCTACTGAAGAAAGCCACTAATCAATAAGGGCTTTTGTAAGGGGCTGTCGCTCTTTTGCAGCGTATGTTGCAGAAGAGGACAGCCCTTTTCTACTTGAAATAGACATTAAGTTATTAAAATAGGCGTAGGTTTACTTATTTAATTAAAGATCGGCAAGTGAAGGAAAACCTTGATTACGCTATCGCTCTGAGTGATCCTCTCATTTTTTTCAATCCCCTTTTATTAAGTGATTAAAAGGGGAATTTTCATTAAATTCTAACTGAAACAAGGTAATAATACGGCTGAATTTTCTTATATTGAACTGGGGAAACCCGTGAATTATGAGCTGTTTGGCTAACGAGATAAAAGACAGCACCCGATGAGTACGAATGGTATTTGCCTGAAAATGAAGGTGGAGTTTCCTTTTTTCTGCTGCAAATCCTATCATCCAAAGAATGAGGATACGAATGGAAGCCAGAAGTATTAAAACACTTATCTTAT
>NZ_KB892382.1 GCF_000373765.1 Legionella shakespearei DSM 23087
GTGGAAGCGCAGTAATGTGTGAAGCTAACTTGTACTAATTGGCTGATTGTCTTGACCATATAATCTGAGTTACTTCAGGTTATTGAAGAAATGCTACAAATAATGTAACTTGTGTTACCTCGACTCTTTACCAGGCCTTAGGCTCAGACGGTTACGAGAAACCGTACAGCCAAAGGATAACAGTTTTCCTGGCGACAATAGCGGTTTGGAACCACCTGATCCCATCTCGAACTCAGAAGTGAAACGAACATGCGCCGATGATAGTGTGAGGCTTCCTCATGCGAAAGTAGGTCATCGCCAGGGTTTTATTCCAGAAAAGCGGCTAATAGCCGCTTTTTTTTTGCCTGAAATCCATGATATGGAACTGATTGTGCGCAGAAACCGTAGCCCGTATTAGCGAAGCGTAATACGGGAAATAACGTTTGGCACTATGCCACATCTTTCCTGTATTACGCTTCGCTAATACAGGCTACGGGACCTACGGGACCCACCACATCCGATAAGGGGGTAGCCCGGTTGCAAGCAGACCGGGCTACGGCTACGAAGGTTCTTATGAATGATGGAAACGATATAATATTCTATATAATTTATACTTTTTGCTTGTTTTAAGGTATTATTAGGGGTTAGTGCTCAATAAACAATTGCTTCATGCCTGATTTTGTCTTTTTAAAGGTATTTAATTCCAATGTTAGTCCAAAGTGTATTGCAATTTATTAAAAATTTAAAAGAGTTCGCTGACCAGATTCCTGTAGATAAACAGCTCTGTCTTGCTTTGGAAAACCATTTTAGGCACTTCAGTGTCGGAGATGAGCTTGACCTTAATGATATTCAATTTATCTTGGACTGTTACAAGAAGCGATGGCCAGAGATCTTCAATAAACCATTAGACTATACGCTTAATCCTCTCGGTATTAACCGCGTCTGGATTCAGTTCGCTAAAGATTTGGCTCTATGCTGTGATAAAAAATACTATCAAATTCTTTTTCCTACAGTCACCAATACAGTAGATTTTAATAATTTATCCCAACTTTCTGAAACAGAAGGCCCTGATAATTTTTATTTGGATCAGGATGGTCTGACCTTGTATAGAAAACGTGGTCTATGTGAACGATTGCTTAATAATCAATTTTCATTGTCTACTTGCAGGGATTTGTCGGTGAAAAGGGTGAGTTCATTGAGTGTAGATGAATTGGCTCACTTGAAAGTATGTCAGCAGGCAAAAGGTGAGTTTTCTATAAAGGAAGAAAAATTTATAAACTTCTGGGATTTCATGCAAAAGAAGGTTTTCCCTAACCTTCAAACGAAGGGCTCTATGCCTTTAAATTTGTTACCACAACTTCTGGCTTTAATTGAGGAATACTACAGGCTAAAAAGCACTGGAGCTGATTTTACTTTATTTAAAAATACAGCTAAGGTATTTTTTGGTTCTCTGCTGCACATCGAGACAGATGATACTAACTTTTTCTATGGGGTTCGGATTCCTTATTATGAGTCAGAGTTCTATTTATTAGATTTTTTAATTACGATCAATCAGGCAAGAAGCTATGAAATTGATAGGGAACTCAATGTATTAGCTCTTTGGTTAAAGCAGTACAACAGTGCATTAAAATCGTCACGTAAGGAATTGGTTGCACTTTATGACGATCAAAAGCAGAAAAGTCTGATTGCAAAAGATGCCAATGGAGTTTCTGAAATTAGTTCCGATCCCTCATTACACCGCTCATGTTGTACTGTGGTATCGTTAATGACGTCAAGCTTTGATTTTCTGCCATTTGCAGGCGTATGTATTAATTTATGGGATGCCAGTAATACTGTATCCTCTGAAGCGGCTGGGTTCTACCGGCTGTTTGAAAAAGCTTTGGAAACTGAATCATCTTCCAATCTGATTCCTGTATATCAGTCCATAATCAGAAATATTAATAACCGTAATAGTAATGATTCCGGTTTCTTATCCATTTTTAGCCAACATAATTCACTGAAACAATGGCTACAACTGATAGATAGAGGAGATTTTTCTTCCATAGATGTGTATTGGTTTGAACCAGAATTAATCTTTGATGCCTTGTTTCATTTTAAAAGCAGCGATACCGCACTGAATGAGCATATCAATATATTTTTAGATAATATCATTCAGACTTATGCCCAAAATATGAGTGATTTATTCAAGGCCTTTCGCGTCAACATTTTATTTTCTGGATTTATGAAGAAATTAAGTGAACATGATAAGACAAATTTATACAGACTAATTAATCTGTACAATCCTGGAAAATGTAAAGATGCTTTTTTAAGTAATTGTGGTGCGCATATAGGCAATCGCCTGACTCAGTTAAGTAGTATACAGGCGAACAGTCCCGTCCATTTTTTTGTTTCAGTCCGTAAACTGGATAGTTCAAAATTACCCTTTTTACAAGGTGATTTATATCAGGTCAGGGATATTATTGAGGCTTACAAGCAAGGTCTTCATGCTCCTGAACTGCATCTTGGTAGTGAACTGATTGATAAAATGTTTACTTATCTTCGCGGGCTAAGCCGTCCGATTTTATCCGTTGCGGAAACTGATGTTGCCCGTAACAGCGCCGCTCATAAAGATTATCTTGGTGCGCCTACATAGCCTTACTGCTATTAAGTTAACGTGAGTTTCGGATAAGAAAGTTGTTTGAGCCAGTGTTTACTTCGATGCCGTTCGGGCTGAGGAAGCGCGATAGCGCTGTCTCGAAGCCTTGGCACGGTGCTAAGGCTTCGAGACGAGGCTACCGCCTCTCCTCAGCCCGAACGGCATCGAAGTAACGACTGGATTGATTAAACTAGATAAAAAACTGTAGCCTTGATGCAGCGATAGTAATCAAGGCTACGTCTATTTTAACATGAAAGACAGCTAAAATTTTGATTTGTTAAATTGAACACATAATTTAATGAAGTTTTCATAGCGTCTTAATGGTATTTTGCCCTGATTTAAAGCGTCTATAATAGCGCAGTGGGGGGTATCTATATGGGTACAATTTCGAAATTTACACAGTGATATATAGGGTTTGAATTCTGCATAACCTTGGGCAAGCATGCCTGAGTCCATATCCCACAAATTAAATTCACGCACTCCCGGGGAGTCTATTAATGCCCCGCCACTGGGTAAATGATAATAGCGGGAATTGCTGGTGGTATGCCGCCCCAGCTCAGAACCTTCTGATAAGGCATTAGTGGCTATATTTTCTTCATGAGGTAGTACAGCGGAAATTAACGATGATTTTCCTACACCTGATTGGCCTACAAAAACGCTGATTTGATGATTCAGTGCTTCTTTAAGTTTTACAACGCCATCCGACTCATTTTTACTGGTCATAATGACGGGATAATTCAAAGTAAGGTAATCAGCTAATAACTGTTCTTTTAGCTCATTGCAGGGTAAGTCTGTTTTATTCAATACAATTACAGCATGCAAACGCAGTGTTTCAGCCATAATTAAATAACTGTCCAGCAAAGGCCAGCTGATTTCCGGTTTTGGAGCTATGACAATAATGAGTTGGGTAATGTTGGCTGCAACAGGTTTTTTTAAGCCAGTGCTCGTAGGGCGAGCCAGGATGCTGCCTCTGGGATAAAGGCTTACAACTACTCCTTGCCCATTTCCCTCGGTTTGCCAGACAACTCTGTCCCCAGCGACCAAAGTTTCAAGGTTAGGTCTTATGGAACAGCGTATGCGCTTACCTTGCTCATCTTCAATTTCAACATGCCTGCTGTAACGAGTAATAACCAGACCGTCAGCTAAATCATCATGATTTTCTTTGGCATCCTGATACGTCTGCTGTATTTTTTCTATGCGCGAGGATTGCTGTTTATTGATTCGTCTTTTACTCATGGTGTCGATTTATACTATAATGTGGGGCAACAAACCCAATTTATTAATGATACAGTATGAAGGTAAATCTTATTTAATGAAAGTATACTTGGTAGGTGGAGCAGTTCGCGATAAATTATTAGGTATTTCTGCCCATGAAAAGGATTGGGTTGTTGTTGGAGCGACACCAGAGCACTTGTTGCGTCAGAAGTTCAGACAGGTTGGAAAAGATTTTCCCGTATTTTTACATCCTGAAACCAATGAAGAATATGCCTTGGCCAGGACGGAACGAAAGTCCGGATCTGGCTATTATGGTTTTGAATGTGATTTTAGTACTTCTGTTACTTTGGAAGAGGATTTGGCTCGCCGTGATTTAACAATCAATGCTATTGCTATGGATGAGCATGACAATTTAATTGATCCTTATCACGGCCAGCGTGACATTCAGGATAAAATATTAAGGCATGTTTCACCGGCCTTTGCTGAAGACCCTGTGCGCGTGTTACGTGTTGCACGCTTTGCTGCCCGGTTTTATTCCCTGGGCTTTCGATTGGCAGAGGAAACCCGCGCATTAATGTATTCTATGGTGACACGAGGTGAATTGGCCCATTTGGTTCCCGAGAGAGTATGGCAGGAAATGCAACGCAGCCTGACTGAAAAAAATCCGGAGCAGTTTATTCTTACTTTACGTGCCTGCGACGCACTTAGGGTTGTTTTGCCCGAGTTAAATGCTTTGTTTGGCGTTCCCAACCCTGTTAAGTATCATCATGAAATAGACAGCGGGGTGCATACATTAATGGTGTTACAGGCCGCTGTGGCTTTAAGCCCTAATCCTGTGACCCGTTTTGCAGCGTTGGTGCATGATTTGGGTAAGGCTGCGACACCGATTCGAGATTGGCCGAAACATCACGGCCATGAAGAGCGGGGGGTCGCAATTGTAGAACATTTATGTACTCGTCTGAGAATACCTAATGACTATAGAACTCTTGCTGTTATGGTGTCACGTCACCATTTAAATATTCACCGTTTATTTGAGTTACGTGCCAGTACAGTTGTTGCTTTGCTAGACCGAACGGACGCATTTCGCAGACCCCATTTGTTTTATGAGTTACTTCTTGCCTGTCAGGCGGATGCCGAGGGTTGTGGGCGAAAAGTGGATTATATGCAGACTCAGCTATGGAGTACTATCTTATCAGAATGTGCTAAAGTAAACCCTCAACAATTAATAGCTCAAGGTTATGAAGGTAAAGCAATAAAGGAGGCTCTGCATCAACGTCGCGTGGCCTGTGTTGAACTGATTCTTAAAGCGTGGAAAGCAAATGAAAAATAATCATAATTTAATCTGGATAGATCTGGAAATGACCGGTCTTGAGCCAGAACAGGATCGAATTATCGAAATAGCTACTATAGTGACTGATCCTCATTTAAATATTTTGGCCGAAGGCCCGGTAATCGCCGTATCCCAACCTCAATCCCTGATTGATGGTATGGACGCATGGAATACCAGACAACATAATCAATCTGGCCTGGTGAAGCGCGTGTTGGAAAGCCAGGTTGGTGAGTCTGAGGCAGAACAATTAACTATTGATTTTTTAAAGCAGTACCTGGATAAAGGTAAATCACCTATGTGCGGAAACAGCATTTGCCAGGACAGACGCTTTTTATATAAATACATGCCTGAACTGGCGGCATTTTTCCATTACCGTAACCTGGATGTTAGTACACTCAAAGAGCTAGCTATCCGCTGGCATCCTACCTTACTTAATGGCCTGACTAAAGAATCCAAGCATCTTGCTTTAGATGATATTAAAGATTCAATTAACGAACTGGTGTATTACCGCCAGCATTTTATTAATTTGCCGGAAGTAAAAGAATGATTCAAAGAGAACGATTGGAATTACCTAATGGAGCAAATAAATTATTACTGCATTCCTGCTGTGCACCCTGTTCAGGTGAGGTAATGGAAGCCTTGGTATTTTCAGAAATTGAATTCGCCATATTTTTCTATAATCCCAATATTCATCCAGTGCAGGAATATGAGATTAGAAAGCAGGAAAACGTGAAGTTTGCTGAAAAGCATAATATTCCTTTTATCGATGCGGACTATGATAAGGATAATTGGTTTGAGCGTGCCAAGGGCCTGGAATGGGAGCCTGAGCGTGGAAAACGCTGTACTATGTGTTTTGATATGCGTTTTGAGCGAACAGCGCTGTATGCGCATGAGCATGGGTATCCGGTTATTTGCAGTTCTTTAGGCATTTCCCGCTGGAAAGACATGAATCAGATTAATGAGTCAGGAATTCGTGCCGCGAGCCATTATCCTGATATGGAATACTGGACCTATAATTGGCGTAAAAATGGCGGTTCAGAACGTATGTATGAAATAGCGAAGAGGGAAGAATTTTACAAGCAGGAATATTGTGGCTGTGTTTATTCCCTGCGTGATACCAATGCATGGCGCAGGCAAAAAACCAGGGACAGAATTAAAATCGGCTTAAACTATTATACAGATGGCCAGCAATCATGACCGGTCATTCACACGAAGGACATAATCACCATTCGCATAGTCATGATGACGTTACCTATGATCGTGCCTTTTTAATAGCAATTGTTGCAAACAGTATTTTTGTTGTATTGCAAATTATTTATGCCTATATTGCGAATTCTACCAGTTTGTTAGCTGATGCTTTCCACAATCTTGGTGATGTGCTGGGCTTAATTTTAGCATGGATTGCAACGGGATTGATGAAGCGCAAACCTACTCAAAAAGCGACTTATGGTTTGAAGAAAACTTCCATCCTGGCAGCATTAATTAACGGTGCCTTATTAGTATTTACCTGTGGAATTATCGCCACAGAAGCAGTATATAAACTGATTACTCCTACAGAAATCCAGGCAATTTCAGTTATGGTTGTTGCAGGAATTGGTATTATAGTCAACGGTACAACGGCATTGCTTTTCTTGCGGGGCTCTGAAGATCTCAATATTCGCGGTGCTTACTTGCATCTTTTTTATGATGCATTGATTTCAGTTGGAGTGGTTATATCTGCAGCCTTATTGTATTGGACTGGCTGGTTATGGATAGATCCTTTAGTCGGTTTGTTGATTGCACTAGTGATTCTCAAAGGAACCTGGTCTTTATTTGCCGACAGTTTCAGATTAATTATTGATGGGGTGCCACGAGGGATTTCCTGGGCAGCAGTGAGTGAGTTTCTCCTGGCTCGACCGGGCGTTAAGGGCATTCATGATTTGCATATTTGGGCCATGAGTACCAAAGAAAATGCTATGTCAGTTCATCTTTATATGCCGGATGATTCTTTATCTGATGAGTCCCGGGCACATTTAGTTGAAGAATTAAGAAAAGAATTTGGCATTCAGCATGTCACCATTCAAACTGAACGAACGGATACAGATTGTAATGATGCCTGTCATGAGCCTAGGGGTTAACTACCCACCCACGAGATTCGTCCTATGTATCAGATTTTATTCTTTTATAAGATCAGGAGGTAATCCCTCAATTAAAGAGTCAATCACTTTCTTATCACGAGAAGGTTCGACAGAAAAAAATGCAGATAATCCGACATCATTCCCCCCAAACCATTGATTAACCCCGCGTGGCGATGTCCTGATTCATCCATATAACCACTGTGGCTTGCTTTCGAAAGACCCCGGATCCCATAAAGAGCCTTGTTCTATTGATGGGCATTTTCGATTACACCATTTATAATCAATTTATTAGGACTTGGCTATAAAGTTTGAAATTATCATTGCACCAAAATTAAATCCAGCTCCGAAAGCTGTCATTAATATATTTTTATTATGTAGTAACTCTTTATAGACATGTAAAGTCAGGGGAATACTAGCATTCACAATGTTTCCATGATTTTGTATTACGGTTAAGACTTTGTCTGAATTAATATTAGACTGTTTCGCAATAGCATTTATAATTCGCAGGTTTGCTTGATGCGGGATTATATAATCAATATCGTCCATTGTCATTTGTGCGGCATTTAGAACCTCGCTAATAGAGGTGCACATAGAATTAACGGCATATTTAAAAACATTTTTTCCATCCATAAAAACCTTACTTGAAAAATACATTTGTTGTTTATCTACCAGATTATGGCAAGTAGGTATATAAAGAAAATGTACACCATCTGTGTCATTATCGATGTAGCTCGCCTTAACATTTTGCTCAGACGAGTGTTCAACTAACCAGGCTGACGAAGCATCACCGAATATAGGCGCACAAACAGGATCATCCTCATCAATAATAATACTCATTTTCTCAGCGGCCACTATTATACCTCGTTTATAATAACCATTTTCCAAAAGACTATTAGCGACTATTAATGCTTGTAAAAATCCAGCGCACCCTGACATTAAATCAAAACACAAAATTTTTTCAATTTTTAGTATTGCTGCAATTTTGTTCGCAGTTGACGGCAGTAACGAATCTGGCGTTGATGTTGTACAAATCAAAAAATCAATTGGTAGCTCTTCTTGTATCACTAGTTTCACGCTGTTGGCCGCCAATTCAGAAACCAATAAATCTGATTCAGCTTGGTGTCTGCAGCGAATTCCTGTCCGTTGTTCTATCCACCCCCTGGACAAGCCAAATTTTTGTTCGTAATAGCTGTTGAGTACCTTTTTTTTCGGAACATATGCAGAACTATTAATTAACTTTATGCCCATTTGATACTCCAGTTTAAGTTTATTTTAATAAACTATGTAGTGTTCGGAATTGTTGTAAGGTTTATAATGGTGAATGCATGAAATTACATAGACAAAGCCTGCATCAACTAATTTGCAAATTTCATTAACTGGTACTTTTCTTTTAAAATACAACTCACATACCTCATCTTTTATTTCTTCAGTATTTGTTTTCATAACGAACTCCTTAATTAAAGATATACTATTTTTTGCAAAATATAGATAAAATGTGAACAATAGGAAAGGTTAATAAGATACGTCTTCCCTATCATTTCGAGCTAATCTCTCCAAGATATTAATATTCCGTGAAGCTATCTTATAAAGTCTCGTCACTATCAATTTTTTTAGTGCTTCAAAATCATTCTTTACTTCATTGACTTCCTCTATACCAGGTATTTCATAAGTAATTTTTTCTATAATTTCCTTCATTTGTCTGATATGAATAGGATTGTAAAAATAATAGTGATTTTTATCATAAGTTTCTTTTTTAAACGTCAAATTTTTTATCTCATTAACTAGGTTGATTTTTTTTAAACATTTATATTTATTTTGGTAAATAAAACTTATCTTATTCATAAAAAAAAATTCTTTAGACAATCCTGGTAGGTAATCGGTGAGAAACGAACAATTAATAATTGGAAGCCCTAACCCAACATAATTTAGGAAGAGCACGTCAAAAACTTTATCAATATACTCTTCGAGTTTTTTTTCATCGTGGTTTTTAAAACAATTAAAAATAAAATTATAATCAAGTCCGCAACGAGAAAAATTTTTGCTTTTGTGAAGATACCAAATGACGCAATAATTATCCAAACACTGACCAATAATTTTTTTTGCCAAGGAATCTTGAAGCGCTCTGATTTCACTAGCTAACTTAAATGTCATTAATGTTGAAGTATTTGGTTTTAAATGAACTATCATGCCGTTTCTATCAAATTCATGCATAGCCAGAAGCTCTAAATCCATGATTAATCCTCCAAAATAAATGTTGATATTCTTTTTTACTTTCATTTGGGGCATAGAGTTATGTTTGAATGGGGGTATATGGTTAAAAATAGACCACCCCTGTATTTTGTCAACAAGATTGTTCTGAGAGCAGAGAGATCGGTATCTTGACAAATCCAATAAAGACAACCATATTTCAATAAACAGGTTCTTTACTTTATTACATGTGATTGGGGTCATCTAACAATAAAGGAGATATCATTATGTTATCGAGTGCTTTTATAACTAAGACCGCGCACTTTCTTCCTAATAAAGTTGTTAACAATGATGAAATGGAAAATTATCTTGGGAAGATAGGTGATAAAGGCTCTAGAGCTAAGTCTATTGTTTTGAGAAATAACAAAATAAAACAAAGACATTACGCATTAAATGAGAGAGGACAAATCACACATACAAATGCTCAAATGGCATTAGAAGCAATTAATTTGTTAGTAGACGATACGTTTAATTTATCTTTGTTGGAATTGCTTGCTTCTGGAACATCTACTCCTGATTATATGATTCCATCCCATGGTATGCAGGTTCATAGTTTGTTAAAAGATAGCTCTAGCATTTCAGTTTATTCTACGTCTGGAGTTTGCTGTTCCAGCATGCATGCGTTAGAGGTCGCTTATCTGGCCTTGTTACAAAATAAAGTGTCGAATGCTATAGCTACAGGCTCTGAATTAGTATCCCCTATATTGCGCTCAGATTTTTTTGAAATTGAATATAAAAAATTGCATGAACTGGATAACAATGCATTATTGGCTTTTGAAAAAGATTTTTTGAGATTTATGTTATCTGACGGAGCTGGAGCCTTCTTATTACGTAACAAACCTGTAAAAGGTCTAAATTTAGAGATCGAATGGATTGAGTCAGTTTCATATGCTAATCAGTTTCCGCCTTGCATGTATGAGGGGTGTATAAGAACTGATGATGGAAAACTAATTTCATGGAAAGAAATGACACCTGAACAGTGGGTAGAAAATACAGTGTTTTCGGTTAAACAAGATACACGAATATTAGAAAATATAATACCTAAAGGTGCTGAGTTCTTTAAATATTGTTTAGAAAAAAATAAATTATGTATACAGGATATCAATTATTTTCTTCCACATATTTCATCAATGTACTTTTATGATAAATTGATTCAAGAGTTTAAAATAAATGATATGGATTTACCAGAAAATAGATATTACACCTCTTTAACTGAAACTGGTAACGTTGGTTCTGCTTCAATTTACATAACACTCGATCGATTTCTTAAAGATAGAGAATTAAATGAAGGAGAGAGAATCATTCTTGGTGTCCCGGAAAGTGCTCAATTTCAATATTCAATGGCATGCTTAAAAGTTGTTTATGCTTAAGTTAGACCAACGTGAGGCAGAACGTGGGGTTTGGTGATTAAATCTTAAATGTAAATAGTCTAAAACAGTGGCCGGTTTATTAGAAGTGTAATTCAAGTCAAATTTAGTTTATAAATTTGGGTTGATTGGCTCTGCTGGTTCCTCATCAGAGCCGGACGCGCGGATTTATCGCTTCCGGCTAGATGATTTGGCACACGTTGAACATTAATGTGTAAAAGGTCACGGGGAGTTAGCAAAAACCAAGGATTTCTGCCCTGAAAAATGATCTGTCAAGATTTGAGAGCACACATCATAAGCACTTTTAGCTTGTAATCTGCATGAAGTAAGAAGAGACATGGTTCTGGCTACAAAGTCAGAACCATGATCGGAGCGTGTTCCGAAATAATTTTTTCGCCAAATTACTGTAGGGCGTAAGCATTGTTCCGCATGATTGTTGGTTGGCTCTCATTAAAAATGAAAGTCCACAGAGCATTGAAATGGGTTAATAGATTATTGTAAAACCGAACGCTCCTTAATTTGGGATCGGTATAAGTTCCTTGCTCCAGAAGCTTGCCAACCTTCTGTCGGATGGGCTGAGTTTGTCGTATGAGCTCCCATCGGGAGAAATATTCTTGCTTGTATTGGTGCCACAATTCAAATAGGTCGGTTCTTAATAACTCATTCCCTATGCGGGCTATTGGTTTGTGCTGTTTCTCAGAAAGTTTGGTGATGCGTTTTAAATGAGCCCAACAGATTTAGCATTTATCGCTGGGAAAATAGTTATATCCGGCATAGCGGTTGGACACAAGAATGCCCTCAAAATCCCCCATTAAAAAGTCAATGACTTTCTTGCCACGAGAAGGTTCGACTAGCCGATCCTGACATCATTCCCCAAAGCCATTGATTCACTCCGTCGCGGCGATGCCCTGTTTCATCCATATGACAGTGGCTTTGCTTTGACTTGGTTTAATAAGTCCGCTACAGGCTCTTTTAGCGCATCGCTCACGAGGCGTTGTTTTTTTGTAAATACATCCCGTAAATAAAAACTATTCGCTTAAAAAGGATTGAAGCCTACAACGAAGACACCTTGTATTTTGAGAGCATGTGAGACATAAAGCTCGTTAATCGGAGACTGGTTATGCCCCATGTAATGCCATTAGGCAAGGTGACCAATCGCTAATTGTACTTTCATTAGAGAATATTTAAATAACTTGATAATGAGTTATTTAATATTTTTTAACGTGGATCGGAGAATGGTACAAGTCGTGACGGTCGCTGGGCCCATCCTGGACTTCATCGGTCAGCCTTCCCCATCTTCTTTGTTCCAGAGAAGAGCAAAATTCATGCGTAGTCGCTAATTCCAACCCCATTCTAAAACTATCGCAAGCCAGGAAGGGTTCATTCAGTTTTTCGTACAGTTTGCCAAGTTCCTGGAAGGTGGCAGGAGTGGGAATAAGTTCGTTGGATTGCTCAAGATATTGTTTGGCCTTTCCCCATAAATGCTGAGCAATGCACAAGCGTCCCAAACATAAAAACAAGGCTGCAGAATGCGGATTTTTTTTCAGTAAAGATTCAGCAAAAATCAACTGTTGTTCATTAATGGCTAATAATCCATAAAGGTTAATCAGTTCTGGGTTATATTCTTTGCGCAGACAGCGTCTTAAGGTATTTTCCGCTTGAGTATACTCACTATTCTTACAAAGGAATCGCACGTATTCGGCAACAATTTCCGGATTATTGACCAAGGATTTGGGGAGCGAATGATAAAGTTTGTTTATTGATTCGGTCTGATTTTGTTTCGCAAAATCGATCATTGCCTGTAAATAAGTGTTTTGTTGTAATTGTTCAAAAGCATTGTCAGAAACCACATTATGTCTTTTTAAATCAGGTAACAGGGCAATAAGCTGAGGCCAATCTCTCACTTCCTCATAGAGGTGCATTAATAATTTTAATACATAGGGATGGCGGGGGGCTAAATCTTGCAGATGCCTTAAGGTTGCCAGGGCTTGTTCCCATTGGTGATTAGCCAATTGCAATTGAGCCTGGGTTAATTCAACAGCAATTTTAGCTTCAGGCATAGATTGTTGCGCCTCACGTAAATAATGATCGCGCAGTTGGCTGTCCCCCATTTTCTGGGCCGCTCGTGCAGCGGTCAAATAATTCAATAAGGGAGTATCAGTATTGGGTAAAGCCTGAATCAAATGATTTTTTGCCTTTTGCCAATACCCTTCACTGTATTCTATCAAGCCTTTACGGGTAGTTGCCTGTGCTTTTTGCGCCAGACGTCTGGAATTCCATTTATTTACCGTACCAGGGGTTTTGGCTATTTTGTGGAATAATTGCAACACCAGATGAACAAGGAGCACTAAAAAAAGCAACCCAAAGAGGGCAACCCATAGAGTGGTTTCTACAGTCCAATGGTTTATGGCGATCAATACATAACCCGGATCATAGTTGAGCTGTATCCCCAGAAGTACAGCGCCTGATAAAACAATAAAGGCAATCAAAACTCTAATCATTGCTTGCTTTCTCCTTTTCCGCCAGTATCTGTCTGGTTACCAGGCAGTTCTTTATTGTCAATCATTTGATTGAGGAGTGGAAGCGCTAATCCTGTTATTGGTTTTTCCTGACGTAATTTTACCTGCTGCAGTGTATTCAACTGTTTGATTAATTCTGCGGTATTACGCTCTTGCTCATCAAAAGTTCTTTTGAGGTTCACTATAGCCTGCTTGAGAGCCATTTGGTATACCGCATCATTATTATTGAGAATAGCCCATTGTGCTTCCTGAAGATTAAGGCGAATACTTTCCCTTAATATGGATTCAAATAAGGGCGACATGAGCGGCTTGATTTCTTCATCGGTGCGTCTTATTACCACCAGTTTTTCCAATAAATTGAGACTGTCCTGAAAACGGGCACGCCAGGCTTGAGGCGTTGCCGCTTTGGGAGTTTCCGTTTCTGCTGATGCACCACTCTCGGCAATAGTGGACTGGATGGTCAAATTACTCACGCTGACTTGTGCTGCATCCAATTGGCTGAGTAAGCCTGCAATATCGACCTTGGGCACGCTTTTCAACTGTGCCATTTCTTTTGCTATGGCCTGACGCACTGTAAATATTTTAGGTGTATTAATTTGTTGCAGTAATTTGTCGGCTTCCTGCAGTAATGCTATAGCGGCATTAAAATTATCACTCCAATGCTCATTAATTTGTGCCAGCTCAAGATAATAGCGTGCTTTGAGGAGTAGCCAATCCTGATTTTGGTACAGACGTTGCTGCATGGCTGTTTGCAACTCTTTATTCAGGCCATCGACTTTACTTTCCAATGTGCTTTGCATGTGTTGTAAGGATTGCGCTTTGGTTGCTATGTCTTCCTGGACGCTGTTATGTTTTTGCTTTAACTCTTCGACTTCTGCCGTCAGGTTTTTATTTGCAGTAATTAAATTATTTTGAAAAGAGTTATTCAGATTGATACTGTATAGCGCGATGATAATTGCGGCAAGGGCTCCTATACAGGCAACACCCGGAATAATTAAATAACTTTTGGAACAGGATCTGCTTTTTTGTTCCTGAGGAGGTTCATTGGATTCAATTATGGGATTTGGTTCTGATTCCATTGTTTCTTTTTTTTCTTCTTTGTTGTTATTGGTCATGAATTAATCCTTATAATCAAACAACGTACTTATCATCCTATCCGGATGGCTAATAATAATTTTTTTCATGCCTAATAAAGAGGCTTCTCTGGCAAGACGTTCACTGATAACAAGACAGGGCTTATGCCGCAACCAGTTATGTGATTCCCGATCAAACATCTTAAAAAGGTTGCGCATCGACTGTTCACTTGTAAACAGTATAATATCCACCGCATCATCATGCCATAAAGAATAAATCAATTGAGGCTGAATTACTGGCATTTTTCTTTGGTACACTACCAGGCTAAATAATTCTGCCCCACGAGCCCTAAGGCTTTCTTCAATGAGTGTCCTGCCTCCTTCTCCCTTAAATAATAGCACGGTTTGGTTTTTTAGTTGCTCTAGTGTTTCAAGGGCTAACAGATGCTCACTGTCTGGCATCTCAGGGATATCATTAGCCTGAATTTGAAATGAATTCAAGGCCTTTGCTGTTCCCTTGCCAATGGCAATAGTATTGATTTGGCCAAGCCACCTGATGTTATTTTGCTCTAATTGGCTCAGAGCATAATGTACGGCATTTGGACTGACAAAAATGGCATGATGCACCTGATTTAAGTCAGGTAGTGAATCAAGCCAGTCAGTGTCGCTGGCAGCCAGTTCCAACGCAGGGCATTCGATAGCTACACCGCCAGCCGCTGTTATTTCCTGACTAAGCTGTTGTGCCTGGCCTTGAGGACGTGTATTTAAAATACGTAAACCGCAAAGTGATTGCTTCATAAGGGAATAGAGTGAAGTAAGTTCATTGCACCTTGTTGTATCAGAGCATGAGTGCATGCATCTGCAATCTGTTGTGCTTCATTCAACGTGCCTGACTGACTGGCGAACAGGGTTTGCGTACCATCCAGACTTAATATTCTGGCTCTTAAAAAAAGAGTATTTTCTGATGTGGCAGTACAAAATACCGCTAAGGGAACATGGCAATTGCCGCCTAATTGAGCATTAACTTCCCGCTCCGCGTGCACGCACAGAGCGGATAAAGGATCATTTAAGCTGTTAATGATGTGTTGAATTTCCGGATCATCGGTGCGGCATTCTATGCATAAAGCACCCTGACCGCAGGCAGGCAGCATCATTTCATCGGATAAGTATTCTGTAATAGCATCTTGCATATTCATACGTTCGAGGCCTGCCGCGGCAAGAATAATCGCATCGTATTCTCCCGCTTCAAGCTTTGCCAGTCTGGTATTAATGTTGCCTCGTAAGGTTTTAATGTGCAGGTCAGGTCTGTATGCCAGTAATTGTGATTGGCGCCGCAAACTTGAAGTTCCAACAATTGCCTGTTGTGGTAAGGCGGCAAGACTGGAATGGTTTTTGCTGATTAAGGCATCAAAAGGGTTATGTCGTTTACAGATCGCGGCAAGATACAGACCCTCTGGAAGTTGCGCTGGCATGTCTTTAGTTGAATGGACAGCAATATCTGCCCTTTTGTCCAATAATGCTTCTTCCAGTTCCTTAACAAATAAACCTTTCCCGCCCTCGACTAATAATTTATCTTTAAGGAATTTATCTCCAGAGGTTACCATGGGTAATAATTCTATAGCGATTCCCGGCCATTGTTTTAATAGCTGCTCACGGACGTGATTGGCTTGCCATAAGGCAAGAGGGCTTTGGCGTGTTGCAATACGGATAGTTCTGGTATTCATAAGATACGGTACTTGTTGGCTAATAGGACATGATACCATTGATTTGTTTTGGGTAAGAAGATTATTCAACTGAAATTCTGGCTAGGAGCAAAGATGTGGCAAATTAAAAAAATAGTGAGGCATTTGGATGAGTCAATGCAGCGCAGTTTATCTCATTCCACTCACCAGCTGGTTGCTGTAGGTGCCATTGCTTTTCTGGGGTTTCCTTTATTTTATCTGATTTGGGTTTATTGGTTTCCTCAATCTTATGAAAATTTATCCTTGCGGTTACTGGGGAGTCTTTTGGGCTTGGGGCTCATGTTAACCCCTTATTGGCCAGTTAAATTTAAGAATTATTTGTCCTGGTATTGGTTTTTGACGCTTTTATTCACGCTGCCCTATTTTTTTACCTTTATGTTTTTGATGACGCAAGCCAGTGTTATCTCCGCCATGTCTCTGCTGTGCAGTATTTTCCTGCTCGTCTTGCTTGTTGATTTATTGAGCTTATCCATAGTCTTGAGTTTAGGCATTGGCTTGGCTTTAATCAGTTATTATTGTTTTGCTCCCCAAATGTATTTTGGCGAGGAACACATAGAAATGGCTTTAGTCATCTTTTTTACCATAGTTGCGGGGTCTACCCTCAACTATAAAACAGCCATGTTGCAACAGCAAAGATTAGCCGGTATGGCAGCAGCCGCAGGCATGATTGCTCATGAGTTACGTACACCCTTACTTGGGATTAAAAGCGGCGCTCAGGCTTTGGTAAATTATTTACCCGGCTTGCTTGAAGGATATCAATTAGCCAAAGAACAAGACTTAATCTCTGCCCCGCTTAGAGATCGCCGTTTAAATCAACTGGAGGGAGTCAGTAACCGTATAGTCAGTGAAATTGATTACGCCAATACCATTATTGACATGTTGCTGGTGAAGGCGGGGCGCGAAAACTCGTTGCAGCATTGTGCTCTGGAAATCTGTTCTATGGCTGAATGTTTAAGCGAAGCAATAGCACGATATCCTTTTTTGTCGCCGGCAGAACGAACTTTGATTCACTGGGATGGTGATTTTCAATTTAGAGGCTCCAAATTATTAATGCAGCATATTTTGTTTAATTTAATAAAAAATGCATTGTATGCGATTGCTACCGCGCGGCGGGGTGAAATTACCATTTGGGCTGAAGAAGGGGAGAAACTGAATTATTTATATTTTAAAGACACCGCAAAAGGAATGTCGAATCAACAGCTATCGCGTTTATTTAATCATTTCTACACCACCACTTTTATGGGAACGGGCATTGGACTGTCATTTTGTAAATTAGTGATGACGAGCTTTGGCGGCACGATTATTTGTGAATCCCGTGAGGGGGAGTATGCTCTGTTTATTTTAAGTTTCCCCAAGGTTGTTGACACGTTGAATCTCTTGGGAGATTAATAGAGGAGGTTTGGTATTCAATTAAAATTAAGGAAGGCTCCATGGCGCAGTTCAGGATAATAATCAGTCTGACCCTAATGGTATTAACCCTTATTTCCAGTGTATTGCATGCAGATGCCAGGCCTAAATTTTCTATTGTTCCATTAGAGCCTCAGGAAAATCATCTCAAAATAACTAAGGTCGGGGCGGGAGAAGTCATTTATCGGGTGACCAATAATACAAAAATTACCCGTACTTTGACCCTTACTCCGCAAAAAGGAGTAGTACAGAAAACGAATATGCCTGGTAGTTGCCCCGCACAGTTTACTCTGGCACCTAATCAATCCTGCTCCTTACACATTGAAGTGCATGGCAACCAAATTGCCAGGGAAGGACATGTCGGCGGACCGGTAGTATGTAAAAGTAACAATGGTGCGGCCGATCCTTTTTTATGTTCTCAGCCCTCATTAGTCAATAGTTTGTATGTTACCTTTATTCAGATTGCTTATGTAAGCAATGCTGTTTCAGGCACCGTGTCAAAATGTAGTCTTGCTGCAAATGGAACCTTTAGTTCTTGTGTTGATTCAGGGGTGGGGGCGCAATTTGATACACCTGCAGAAATCAGCATTCACCCTTCCTTACCTATAGCTTATGTGGTTAACTCATCAAGTGATTCTGTTTCGCGTTGTACTATGGATAATGATGGAAGTTTTGTTAGCTGCACCAAGTTTTTTGGCGGCAGCGTTCCTTTTGAATCTCCTGAAGGAATCGTGTTAAATCATGATGGCAGTATTGCCTACGTGGCTAATGCTTCAAGTACCGAGGTCTCACAATGTGTGCTCAATCCTGATGGTACATTTAATAATTGTGTCGTGGCAGGAACGGTTCCCTCCTCAAACACACCTTTTGGAATTGCCTTGAATTCAGCAGGAACTTTTGCCTACGTCACCTGTTGTGATGCCGTCATTAAATGTTTCATCAAATCAAATGGCGCTTTTGGTGCCTGTATCGATTCTGGAGTAGGGGCAACCTTCAATTTTGCCAATGGGATAGTCATCAATAAAAGCGATACAATTGCCTATGTAGTGGATCAAGGGATTCCAGGATATGGAATTTCCGTATGCCAAATGTTTAAGGGCGCTTTGGTCAGTTGCCGTTTGTTCACCCTGCCTGCATTTTTTGATGTTCCCAGCGACATTGTTTTAAACAGATCAGAAACTTTAGCTTATATTTCTACAGACAATACCGTGGCTGTTTGCGCGATCAGGCCTGATGGTAATCTGGAGCAATGCGTCAATTCTGGAGGGAGTTTTGATGACGCTCGAGGAATTGCCTTATCGCCTTAATATGCATATAAACCGTAAATAATTTGGCTAAAGTAGGCAATCATGATATTTTATAGGCATGTTGTAAGCCCTTGTTTAGAAATATAAATGATGCTATTTCGGTGGGCCTGAATAATTACAACAGTTTTAGGATGTGTTACTGGAACGTTAAGCTCAGGAGGAGCTATGCACCATTTTTCTATACCTACCTGTTACTTTCCAAGTACTGCTGTTTTTGTAGATGACAGTCGAGACTTTCTGCTCAATTTTGTTTTGCAGCTTGATGAAGGATTAGCCTATCGCGTATTTGATTCGCCCTTCAATGCTTTGGACTGTATTCATAAAAAACGATGTGAACTTGAATTATTAAGTCAACGATGTATCAGTGAATATACAGAGGCAAAAAACTGTCCATTGACTAATCATACAATCAACCTGGATTTAGCTGCTATTCATGCAGAGGTATACAATTCCAGGCGCTTTTCAGAAATTTCTGTTGTGGTTGTCGATTATGCCATGCCTGGTATGGATGGATTGGAATTTTGCAGAAGAATTGAAGATACTAACATTAAAAAGATTTTGTTAACTGGTCAAGCCGATGAAAAATTGGCTATTGAGGCCTTTAACCAGGGATTAATCCACAGATACATCAAAAAGAGCGATCCTGATGTAGCCAATTTGATCATTAAAGGCATCCATGATTTGCAATTGCACTATTTCCAAAGCATGTCTGATATGGTTGTCCGCATGTTATCGGTAACTTCTCCAAGCTGTCTGCATGATAAAAAATTTGCAGAGCTGTTTTGGGATTTATGCAAAAAGAAGGGCATCGTGGAATTTTATCTTGCGGATAATTCAGGCAGCTTTTTCATGTTGGATGATGATGCCAACATCAGTTTCCTTATCGTTAAAAATGAAGCGGATATGCGCCTGCATTATGACTTGGCTTTGGACAATGGTGCCAATGAGGAAGTATTGGATCAGTTGCTTGGCGGTGAGAAAATCCCTTGTTTCTGGCAAGCCAGTTCCCCAACGCCACAATGGAATGAGTGGGCGAACTGCCTGGTTCCCGCCCATAAATTTACTTCCGATGAAACCTATTACTATGCCTATGTTCAAGGTGCAGTCTTGTTTGATGTCCGTATGGACAAAATTCTTTCTTACCACCAGTATCTTGAAGAGTTGGATGCTGAGGAAATGTTTATTAATTAGCGAATTATTTCTTTACATCGTGAACGTTTGAGGGGGTAAGTCAGGAGAATTGAGCCTGTATTGTGATTCGCTAATCAAGAGTACAAAAGAGCATCATGCTAAGAACACCGAGCCGCGACCGTAAGGAAGCGGAACAGTTCGATGCACTCCATTGTGAATTACTCATTAGGTGTACATCCAAAATTTCCGCTCCCTCACGGTCGCGGCTCGGTTTTCTTTAGGTAATGAGAGCATAAGCAAACAGAAGAGGTAGTGCTGATAAATAACTATTATTTCCCTGCAAAAAAAGGCATATCCGGCTTTTTTCTGGCTAGTTCAATAAAACAATCAATGATTTGATTTAAATCATTGTTTTCATGGTGTGCACTAATCGATAAACGAATCAGGCTTTTGTTCTTTGGGGTTGCTGGAGAGCAAAATACGGCACCAAAAATATCCCTTTTTTCCAGTTCATTGCGTAACCAGATAGTGTTAGCTTCCGTGCCGGCTATAATTGGGATAATTTGCGAATTGCTGTTACCCAGATAAAACCCATGGTTTAAAAGCGATTTTCGTAAGTAATCAGCATTGGCATGAAGTTTTTCCCTGCGCCACTCTTCATCGGAAATAATGTCCAGTGATGCTGTGAACCCCGCTAAATCCTGAGGGACTAATGCAGAGCTGAATATCGCTGGAAGAGAAGAATAACGAATAAATTCAATAAGTTGATTTTTTCCTGTAATCAGGCCTCCTCTACCCGAAAAGGCCTTAGCCAGGCTTGCAGTGATTACATCTACCTGGTCTGACAAACCAAGAGCAGCAACCAAACCTTTACCTTGTGGCCCATGTGTTCCCAGTGAATGCGACTCATCAACTATAAGTAAACACTGGTACTGGCGAGCTATGTTTACATATTCTTGCAACGGGCTAATAGTTCCTGTGGTGCTATAAATAGAATCAATGGCAATAATCCCTGGGCCGTGTCGTTGCAAGCGTTTGCACAAAGACTCAATTGAATTATGCTGAAACGGTACAGATTTGGCACCCGCAGCCTTTACTCCCGCCCAAAAGGACATATGAGTATAAAAATCGAGATAAACAGGAACATTAGGTTTGGTCAAGGCCTGAATCAGTCCTACATTAGCGCACCAGCCCGATTGGCAAAGCAAGCTTGCAGGATAGCCGAGAAATTCACTGAATTGCTGCTCACAAGTATCCAGCAATTGACTGTTATTACTTAAAAAAACAGCGGATTGCATTTGGCCGTTGCCGTGTTTTTGCATTGCCTCAATCTGGGCATGGAGTAACTTGGGATGCCGGCTGATATGCAGATAGTCGTTACTGGATAAGATCAGGGAGGTAGACTCAGGTGTCTTTCCATTCATGATATGCTTGCCTTGCCAGGATTTATTGACACGCTCTTCAAAATACTTTGCTATCGCTTCATTAATGAAGTCTGGATAGTTATTGGTGTCTGTCGTTGATTTACAACCGTCTGATTCAGTGCTTTTAATGTATTCTTGATTAGTCATCCCTAACGCCGGATTTCTTTCCATTGGATGCAGTGTAGCACAACCACCGGCTTGACGTGATCCAAATTTACAGTTACTTGCTTTTTTTACTGCCAGTGCTGGAAAAAAACATCACTTGCCGGTATGATTTTTAAATTATCAAAAAAGAGGGCGCAACCATGAGGTTGAGTATCGTAGCGCTGTTATCTTTATTTTCTTTTGCTTTATATGCCTTGGAAGATATGGACCGACTGCAAATACAGCAGAGAATTCAACCTGTAGGTAAAGTGCGAGTCGAAGATCAAAATGATAGTTCGTCTCCATCAGGCGTTGAAAATAAGGCGGCAACCGAAGTTGCAGTGAAAAAGGAACCTGGCCAGGAAACTTACGAACAGTATTGTATTATCTGTCATCGTGATGGTTTGGCTGGTGCGCCTAAATTCCGTGATGCAAATGATTGGAAGTCTCATATGCAAGGGAAAAAAATCGATGATCTGCTTGCCGTTGCAATCAAGGGTTTGAATGCCATGCCGGCTAAAGGAACCTGTTTTGAATGCAGTGATGAAGAACTCAAGGATGCAATAATTTATATGATGCCTAAATCATGAAGAAAATCACTTACAGGAAAATTCAGTCCGTTTTAGCAATGGTTACTGTCGTTGTATTATTGTCATCATTTTATCTGCAATATTCTGTAGGGCTTCAACCTTGTCCTTTATGCCTCATGCAACGTATTTGTGTTTTCTTATTGTTGGGTCTCATGGGCTTAAGTCTCGGCACTTTAAGAAAGGCTCATATTGTAAGCCTTATTCAAGTCATTATTGCAACGGCGGGACTGTTTTTTGCCTCAAGGCATTTATGGTTGCAGTCTTTGCCATCAGGTCAGG
Organism: Legionella shakespearei DSM 23087; assembly: GCF_000373765.1. Classification (GTDB taxonomy): domain Bacteria; phylum Pseudomonadota; class Gammaproteobacteria; order Legionellales; family Legionellaceae; genus Legionella; species Legionella shakespearei. The sequence continues at coordinate 22,507 of NZ_KB892382.1, forward strand.
CTCCCGCCTGTATGCCAGGATTAGATGTTTTGATTCACTATTTTCCATGGCAAACCGTTCTTCATGCTTTATTATGGGGCGCTGGTGACTGTGCTGAGGTAGACTGGAGCATGTGGGGCATTTCCATGCCTGGCTGGAGTGCGCTGTATTTCCTTTTTATGATAGTTTCCGGCTTGTTCCTGTATTTTCAGACTCGTGCCTTATCACCAGATAAATAATTTAATTACTGGTAATAGTGGTTCGATTTGGCTATTATTGCTCCTTTTTTGATTGCCCATTCTATTCATGACTACCTTTTCTTGCGAAGTGCTTTATCGACATTCTGCTACTAAAGCACGGGTTACGCGCGTTACTACCCCTCATGGGGAGTTTATAACACCGGTGTTTATGCCTGTGGGAACGCGCGCGGGTGTTAATAATATGACCGCAAAGGAATTGCAAGAAGCAGGAAGTCAGATTATTTTAGGCGGGAATACCTATCACATGTTATGTGCTCCCGGGATGCGTGTTATAGAAAAGGCTGGCGGGATGCATCCGTTTATGGATTGGCATAGCCCTATGTTGACCGACAGTGGTGGTTTTCAAGTCTTTAGCCTGTCTAAAAACAAAGAAATTTGTACCATTGATGAAGAGGGGGCGCATTTTAAATTACCCGGAAGCCAGGGACTTATCCATATGACGCCTGAAATGTCTTTGGAGACGCAAAAAATCATTGGTGCAGATATTATTATGGCCTTTGATCAATGCACTCCGGATAGCTGCAGCAAAGAAGAAGTGCAGCATATCATGACGCGTACCCATCGTTGGTTGCGCCAGTCTATGAATTATCATCAGCAACATCCTCTTTCTCGTTATGGATACCAGCAAGCCTTATTTGGCATAGTGCAAGGCGGTATTTTTGAAGATTTACGCCAGGAAAGCGCGGATTTTGTTGCGTCTATGAATACCGATGGCATTGCTATAGGCGGTGAAACAATAGGTTTTGATATGAAAACCACGGTTGATGTCATACGCTGGGTTCGTGATTACCTCCCTGAAAACAAACCTCGTTACACTATGGGGGTTGGCATGTCACCTCAGGATCTTTTGGAGGTTGTTGCTGAGGGCATTGATATGTTTGATTGCGTGGCGCCAACCCGCAATGCACGGCATGGTGCTCTTTATTGTGGTGGGTTAGTACCTGATGGGGATTGGTTGCGTTTTAAAAGTGACTATGAAAATGAACGCATTCAAATAAAAAAATCATGTTTTGCTGATGATTTATCCCCTGTTATGGCAAGCTGTACCTGTTACACCTGCCGCAATTATTCACGTTCCTGTTTGCATCATTTATTTAAACGAAAAGCCAATTTATTCACGGCCCTTGCAAGCATTCATAATATCCATGTATTGCACGATGTTTGTGATAAAATGCGCGCTTTGGTGATCAATTCATCGCAGTCGAGTTATTCTTAACAATTTATTACATCAGTTTTTTATATTTTAGAGATAATCAGGAGAGATAATGGTTGTAATTAGCACATCTAAAGGTGATATTCATCTGCAGCTTGATACTGAAAATACTCCCGCAACAGCGGAGAATTTTCTGAATTATATACGTAACGGTTTTTATAATGATACGATTTTCCATCGTGTTATTGACGGATTTATGATTCAGGGCGGTGGATTAACTGCTGATATGGAACAGAAAGCAACTAAAGAGCCGGTCAGGAATGAAGCAAAAAATGCAAAACCTAACAAGCGTGGCACTATAGCCATGGCGCGTACTATGGATCCTCATTCTGCAACAGCCCAGTTTTTTATTAATGTTGCTGATAATGGTTTTCTGAATTACAGCGGTGATCATCCTCAGGGATTTGGTTATTGTGTTTTTGGTGAAGTAACAGAGGGTATGGATGTTGTAGACGCCATTGCCAAAGTAAAGACAGCGCAACGTATGGGACATGGTGATGTTCCCGTTGAAGAGGTCAGTATTCTTGAAATAAAAGAAGCATAAATTAAATTCACGTCGTCCTGAGCGCGTCTTTTTGCGCGAAGGATCTCCCAATACTGGCACCATGCCGCTTTCAGGAGATCCTTCGCGCAAAAAGACGCGCTCAGGACGACGTGGATCGGGGGATGGCATAGATGTGTAGAAGAGGCAGTTGCAAGCAGACCGGGCTACATTCTGTTCGTCCAATTATTTTTTCCGCTTTTTAACGCTTTCTGAATAATCAAAAATAGGGATTTGAATATGAAAGAAAATAGCCAATAGCCTTGCGGTAAAAATACTGATTAAAGTAATAATAATGTTAATGTTCTTGGGGACATGAAAATAGCCCAGGATGATAAACAGTAACGCTCCAGCCAGAGCAATGACGGCATAAAGTTCCTTTCTTAATACCAGAGGAATGTCATTGCATAATATATCGCGTAACATTCCGCCACAAATACCAGTAAGCATGCCACCGATAACCGCAACACTGGGCGGCATCCCATGCGACAGTACCTTTTGAGTACCAATAATCACAAATGCGGATAAGCCCAAGGCATCTAATATTAAAAACACTTTCATTATTTTAACTAATGAATGGGCAATAAAAATAGTTAAAAAGGCGCAAATGGAGGTATATAACAAATATTCGGGATGGGCTACCCAGGTAAGAGGATAAGTATTAAGCAGGGCATCCCGTACTGTTCCCCCACCTAAGGCTGTTATATTGGCTATGAGCATCACACCAAAAAAATCCATTTTTTTCCGGCCAGCGGCTAAAGCACCTGTTATGGCTTCTACACAAATGCCCATAATGAAAAGAAAGTGGAGCAGCATATGATTCACTATTACTAAAACAAAAAACAAGGCTAATACTATTAAAACAAATGGCGAAATACCATACTTCTACTAGAATTTAATTAAGCACAGTCAAGGGCGGAGCCACTTAATGGATGCAGAAGAAATTGAAAATGATGCTGTCTTTGAGAATATTGCTCAACTTATGCGAAAATTAAAGGAATTGCGCTATGAAATTGTGCAACAGGAAAATAATAATGAGCACTCGCAGCAATTGAGCGATCTTGCGGCAGGGGTAAGTGAGGCAATCGGTAACCTGGATATTTTAGTTGAATTACTAGGCAGCGAAAATGAAGAATTAAAACAGGCGCTTAATAGTAAAGATGCGCTTCAAGCCTTAAATGGTATGGTAGAAAAGTTCAGTTCTGGACTGGATACACTGGCTAATGATTTTAATTCTAAAATTTCCCCATCAATGAATAGCTAATATCTTATCCATTCTTTCTGAGCTGAGGCTCTGAATCACTGCTATTAAGTTAAGCGCTACTCCACTCCTTAACTTAACGTGAATTTCGGATAAGAAGCTTGTTTTATCCAGTCGTTACTTCGATGCCGTTCGGGCTGAGGAAGCATAGCCGTCGGGCTAAGGCTCGAAACTTAAAATGTGGCAGGGTCTGGCTCCCTCGCCCGCGAAAGGAATTATATTAATAATCATATTTTTATCGCGGGAGAGGGCTGGGGAGAGGGTTAAGACCGATATTGGCCCTCTCCCTAACCCTCTCCCGCGTTCAACTACAGTTCTATACATGAATTTCTAGCGCGGGCGAGGGGACTGAACCGTGCCGTTTGCTTCTTCTGAGCCTCAGCCCGAACGGCATCGAAGTAACGACTGGATAAAACAAGCTTCTTATCCGAAACTCACGTTAACTTAATGGCAGCGAGGTCCTGAATCCGGGTTCTGATGTTCAAATTTCCGCCGGCTTTCTGTACTGCACGGAAAAAACGGGCTTTTCTGTTTCCAGCATACTGATGTTGTAATTGTTTCTGCCATTTCTATATCGCTGAGCCAGAAACCTGATATTCAGCAGGACTACAGTAGATAAAACAATGATAATGCAGCTTGGTGAGCTTGGCATATGGGTTTTACGAGCCAGATAATCCGACAGCAAGGGAGGCAGCCCTGCAGCAAGACTCGCGGCAATGGAATAGACGATAGATAACGCAGTGCAGCGAATTTGCAGCGGAAATAATTCAGTAAGCAATACTGTAGACACGCTGTAATAACAGGCGCATGGGATGGAGATAATTAATTGCATTAAAATGAAATACCAGACATTTCCATAGTTGATTATGTGCATAAAGGGATAGGCCATGATCAAGAGACCAGAACTTGCAAACGTTAACATTTTTAAGCGATCCTGCTTGTCAGATAACCAGCCAAAAAAGGGAATAAGCAAGGTGACAAAAGCCAGGGAAAAAATATTAGATGTCATGATGAGTGATCGAGGGATGTGTGCATATTGTATTGCGTGAAGTGGAATATAAAGATAAAAAAAGAAACCTGTTGTAACGGATAGGAATACTGAAAAAAAAGCAAAATAAAACATAAACGGATGCTTTTTTACAAAAGTAAGCGATTGCTTGTATATGCTGCGAGTGGTGGGTTTTTCCCTGTTGGCATAGTAAACAATATAAGCCAGGCTTTCCGGCATTTTTGCCCGAATGTAAAAGCCAATCAATGTAGTGAGCAATGCGAATAAAAAGGGAATGCGCCAGAGGTCGGAGTATTCAGGATGGATTTTTGCATAATGATGAAAGCCTTCTGCAACCAGGCAGGCAAGCAGATAACCTGCCTTGACCCCCACAGAGGACCAACACCCTCGAAATCCTCGTTGACTGGTATCACCACTTTCTACCAGCAGTGACGAGGAATTTAAAAATTCTGAGCCAAGAGCCATGCTTTGGATAATGCGTAAGGCCAGCAATAATCCCACTGCATATAAGCCAATATGTTCATAAGCTGGAATAACACCTATTAATGCCGTAGACGCTCCCATGATCAGTATCGATGCCATTAGAACATTTTTACGGCCATATAAATCAGAGAGCAACCCCAGAACGAAAGCACCTATGGGTTTTGCCAGATAAGCAATAAAAATCAAGGACAGCATGACTGTCGGTTTGCCTTTGGTATCCCCAAGAAGTACGCGAGATAATTCAGAAGATAAAAAATAACAAATGGACATATCATAAGCTTCTACAATATTACCCATTAATCCGCCTGATATTACTTTATTTTGATGTTTCATAGTGTGCCTGTCTGGATAAAGGGTTTGATGCAGAAGAATCATAGGAATTAAAAATAGAACTGAGCATATTGGAACAATATTGACCTATTTTGTAAAAGTCTTCCTGTCGGGTTGCAAACAGTTCGCGGGTAGAGGCGCAATTCTTCTGGCTGGCTAGTGAATAAATGACAAAAGCATCGTCTATTTGAGCGGCAAGGGATATACCTAGAGGTAACCCATGCTTAATCTGTTTCAGATAATACAATTCATCGTAGCGTGTCTGGGAATATAAAGTCTGCCAGTAAGCCTGAGCTTTAAGATGAAACCAACGGGGGCTATAAGACTGATCGTAATGCCACAAAGATCCATTAAATAAATTAAATTCCAGGGCTGGAGTAGAGGACAAAACCAACAGTTCATTATTCTTATTGATGCGAGTTATGGAAATATGATTTATTTCATGAATTCCCAGTATGTCCCTGAATACATTTGACACTTTGCTTTTATGAGCAAAAAGTACTTCCAGCATTTGCGGGTGGAGCACTAAACAATTACGGCTATTTTCCATGAGTAGTTCTTATTTACGTTCCATGCGGATGGCTAAAATGCTTCACTGAAGATAAAGCCAGATCAATAATTTTCTTTGACTGTTCTTCGTTGGCATTGATGAGACTGACGTCATTGATCAAGTCCATTAAAAAATCAGGCACTTCTGTTTCCGTTAAGTTGCCATTATATAGACATGCTGCCCTTGTGAAAATATAGTGGAGCAAATTTCTGCTTATTGTTAATTTATCTGTCGAATGACCCTGATCATTGTGCGCATCCCCAAATAAAAGCCAACCAGGAGAAACATGAAGTTTCGCTGCAATTTCTACCAATTTAACCGGTTCTGGTATGGCTTCACCACGAAGATACTTGCGACAGATTTGCACCGAATAACCAGTTATTTCCGCTAACTTATGAATGCAGACACCGGATGTAGAACGTTGAGAGTTAAATCCGGCCGCTATCATTGCATCACGCAAACGGTAAGCAAACTGTTTTGTTAAGTTAACTTTTTCCATTGGATGCAATCCTGATGATTTTAAACTGTCTAGAGTGTAACAAAGGGCAACTGAACCTGCAAATTTACAAACATAACGAAACTTTAAGTTTCTTTTGGAAATTAATTGTTGACAAAGGAAATCAAAAGATTATAATGCGCATCGAAACAACGGAAACGTTTCTCAGTCCAACAAGGAAGCAGTGATACGCGATGGAACCGCTATCACACAAACAGTCCAATTGATGGAAGTGGTTAAACCATAGCGGTTAACCTCGCACAATCTGGCTTGAATGATCCCCCTCATTCAAGCCTTTCTTTATTAGATGCTAAATGATTTGCTTTCTAATAATCTTTCATTATATAATTCAAGCCAATTTGAATACAGGTCGAATTCTAGGCACGTAGCTCAGTGGTAGAGCACCACCTTGACATGGTGGTGGTCGGTGGTTCGATCCCACTCGTGCCTACCATGATTCATTCTAAATAGCATAGTAGACTCATTTCTCTTGACATTTCACCCTATATAGTAGAAAGATCAACAGATTCAGTCTCTGCATCGAATTTTAGGTTTAACCCTGCCATGCAGGGTTTTTTTTTGAGATGAAATACCGGACGTACAGCAAACGGATAGAACTATGCCAAACATTAAATTACCTGATGGAAGTGTGAAACATTTTGAAGCTCCTTTAACTATTTATGATGTAGCACATCATATTAGTCCAGGATTGGCAAAAGCTGCTTTGGCCGGACGTGTTGATGGCCGTATGGTCGACACCTCTTTTCTTCTTGAAACAGATTGCTCACTGGTCATCATCACCGAAAAACAGGAAGAGAGCCTGGAGGTTATTCGACATTCAACAGCGCATTTGCTGGCACAGGCTGTAAAAACCCTTTTTCCAACAGCACAAGTAACAATAGGCCCGGTCATTGACGATGGTTTTTATTATGACTTTGCTTTTGGACGACCATTTACTCCTGAAGATTTGGTAGCGATCGAGGCAAAAATGTATGAGCTGGCTAAAGCCAATCACCCCGTCTCCCGTAGAGAGCTGCCTCGTGATGAAGCAATCAAATATTTCAAAAGCATAGGTGAAGAATATAAAGCAAAAATTATTGCTGATATCCCTGCCGGTGAAGTATTGTCCCTTTACAAACAAGGCGACTTTGAAGATTTATGCCGTGGCCCTCATGTCCCTTCAACCGGATTTTTAAAAGCATTTAAACTGACCAAATTAGCCGGGGCTTACTGGCGTGGCGATTCTAATAATGAAATGCTGCAGCGTGTTTATGGAACAGCCTGGGCGGATAAAAAATCGCTGGCTGACTATTTATTCCGTATGGAAGAAGCTGAAAAGCGGGATCATCGTAAATTAGGCAAGGCTCTGGATCTGTTTCACTTCCAGGACATTGCGCCCGGAATGGTGTTCTGGCACCCCAATGGTTGGGTTATTTACCAGGAGCTGGAGCGTTACATGCGCGCCCGTCTTGCAGATTTTGGCTATCAGGAAATTAAAACGCCTCAATTGGTAGACAAAGTCTTATGGGAAAAATCCGGTCACTGGGCAAATTTCAGAGATGAAATGTTTGTTACTGAAACTGACAACCGCCATTATGCTGTAAAACCAATGAACTGCCCCTGCCACGTTCAGGTGTATAATCAGGGATTAAAAAGTTACAGGGATCTTCCTTTAAGATTGTCCGAATTTGGCAATTGCCATCGTTGTGAACCTTCTGGATCGTTGCATGGCTTGATGCGTGTGCGCAATATGGTTCAGGATGATGCTCATATTTTTTGTACCGAAAATCAAATTCAGTCGGAAGTGGATATGATGCTGGAGTTGGTGCAATCAGTGTATGCCGACTTTGGTTTTAGCGAAATAAAATACCGTTTGGCACTGCGTCCTGAAAAGAGAGTTGGCTCCGATGAAGTCTGGGACAAAGCCGAAGGTGCTTTAAAGCTGGCCATGAAGGGACGGAATATAGAGTGGATTGATGCTCCTGGTGAAGGAGCTTTCTATGGTCCTAAAATTGAATGCTCTTTATCTGATTGTTTGGGCAGAATATGGCAATGCGGTACTATTCAGGTTGATTTTTCCATGCCTTCTCGTCTTGAAGCCAGTTATGTAGCAGAAGATGGCAGCAAACAAATACCTGTCATGCTGCACAGGGCGATTTTAGGATCCTTTGAACGATTTATGGGTATTTTAATCGAGCATTATGCTGGCAAATTACCTTTATGGTTGTCTCCGGTACAGGCGGCTGTCTTGACTATTAGTGAAAAACAGAACGAATATGCGGAAAAAGTAAGTAAAATTTTGCAAAAAAGAGGTATTCGTGCACATTTTGACTTGAGAAATGAGAAGATTGGCTTTAAAATTCGTGAGCATACGTTACAAAAAGTTCCTTATCTGCTGGTTATAGGTGATAAGGAAGTAGAAAATGGCCAGGTCTCCGTGCGTTCGCGTGAAGGAGTAGATCTGGGCGTAATGACAATTGATGCAATTTGTGATACCTTGGCGCAGGAAATTGCCCGGAAAGGATCCCTTTAAAATAACCAACTGGAGAATTGACCATTAGTGCACCGACTAAGCGTGAAAATGATCGCGCAAGAATTAATGAACAGATCACTGTACCTGAGGTACGCTTAATTGATGTCGATGGTAACCAGGCAGGAATTGTATCAACACGAGAAGCCCTGAGGGCTGCGGAAGAAGGTGGTTTGGATTTGGTTGAAATATCACCAACAGCAAAACCTCCTGTATGTCGCATCATGGATTATGGTAAGTTTCTCTTTGAACTGAGTAAAAAACAAGCTGAAGCAAAGAAAAAGCAAAAGCAAATTCAGGTCAAGGAACTGAAATTCCGTCCTACGACGGAAGATGGAGATTATCAGGTCAAGCTACGCAACCTGATCCGTTTCCTCAATCATGGTGATAAGGTCAAAATCACACTGCGTTTTCGTGGCCGTGAAATGGCTCATCAAGAACTCGGTATGAAAATTCTTGAGCGTATACAACTGGACACAGCCGAATTTGCGGTTGTAGAACAGCATGCTAAACGTGAAGGAAGACAATTACTGATGGTATTATCACCCAAAAAAACTAAGTAACAAATGCGGAGTATATTGTTATGCCGAAGTTAAAATCACATCGCGGAGCAGCTAAACGCTTCCGCAAGACAGCAAGTGGTGCGATCAAACGTCGCGGCGCTTACAGGAATCATATCCTCACCAAGAAGTCTACTAAGCAAAAACGTCATTTACGCGTAGGTGCCAGTACTTTGAAGCCATGCGATGCGCGTTTGGCAGAGCGTATGTTGCACGGTAGTTAAGGGGAGAATGAAAGATGCCAAGAGTTAAACGTGGTGTGACCGCGAAAGCGCGTCATAAGAAAATATTAGATCAAGCTAAAGGTTACTACGGTGCCAGAAGCCGGACCTATCGTGTAGCCAAGCAAGCTGTAATCAAAGCTGGCCAATACGCTTATCGTGATAGACGTCAGAAGAAAAGACAATTCCGTGCTTTATGGATCGTTCGAATTAACGCACAAGCTCGTGAATGCGGTATGTCATATAGCCGTTTGATTGATGGCTTGAAAAAAGCATCAATTGAACTGGATAGAAAAATATTAGCTGACATGGCAATTCATGACAAAGTAGCTTTTGCTGCCATAGCTGAGAAAGCTAAAGCGGCTTTAGCTGGTTAGGTCACTGATGTAACTGATAGATGGGTTTATCAATAGGTAACTGGATTTATAGTTACACTTTGAGAAAACCCTGATGCAGTCATGAAAATGGACTGCAAAATAAATTATAGAGGAGGCTCAGGCCTCCTTTTTACTTGTGGGTATCACTATGCAGGATATAATCACCATACAAGAACAAGCCGCTGACGCAATCAGCAAGGCGCAAGACGTAGCTGCCCTTGAATTAATTCGCGTAGATTTTTTAGGTAAAAAGGGCAAACTGACCGACATTTTGAAGGGCTTGGCTCATTTATCTGCTGAAGAAAAACCCAAAGTGGGGCAATTGGTCAATCTGGCCAAACGAGACATCAGTACTCTGATTGAAACCAAGATGCTGGAGTTAAAAGAAAAGCAACTGGCAGAAAAATTATCTGCTGAGCAAATTGATGTGACCCTTTCCGGCCGCTATAAAGCGTCTGGCTCTCTGCATCCTGTAACGCAGGTAAAGCATCGTATTAACGAATTTTTCAGTCGTCTGGGTTTTGACATCGTCGATGGTCCTGAGATTGAAACTGATTTTTATAATTTTGAAGCATTGAATATTCCCGGGCATCATCCTGCCCGCGCCATGCATGATACCTTCTATTTTGGTGACGGACGCCTGCTCAGAACACACACATCACCCGTGCAAATCCGCACAATGGAACAACGCAAACCGCCCTTTCGCCTTATCGCACCAGGCCGAGTGTATCGTTGTGATTCAGATGTGACCCATACCCCCATGTTTCATCAGGTTGAAGGCTTATTGATCGATAAACAGGCAACTCTGGCGGGCTTAAAGGGTTTGCTGCAAGACTTTTTCGCTCACTTCTTTGGCCGTGAACTGGCATTAAGATTCAGGCCTTCCTATTTCCCTTTTACCGAACCATCAGCTGAGGTTGATATTGAATGTACTCAATGCAGTGGTAAGGGATGCCGTTCCTGTAAATTTACCGGATGGCTTGAGGTCTTGGGTTGTGGCATGGTGCATCCAAACGTGTTGAAAGCGGTGAACATATCCCCTGATGAATATCAGGGCTGGGCTTTTGGCATGGGTATGGACAGACTTGCAATGCTCTATTACGGAATAGATGATTTACGAATGATGTTTGAAAATGATTTAACTTTTTTAAGTCAGTTTTAAGGACTATAGATGAAATTAAGTAAGTTATGGTTACGTGAATGGGTTAACTTCACATTAACTGAACAAAAGTTAGCAGATCAATTGACTATGGCGGGTCTTGAAGTAGACGCAGTCAGCCCGGTTGCCGGCGAATTTACTCATGTAGTGGTGGCAGAGGTACTCAGTACCAAACCACACCCTGACGCAGACAAATTAACTTTATGTGAAGTGAATGCCAACACTGACAAACCATTAAAAATAGTCTGCGGTGCTGCAAACGTACGTGCAGGATTAAAAGTTGCTCTGGCTATGATTGGCGCTCAATTACCCGGTGGTTTGCAGATTAAAGAATCCAGATTGCGTGGCGAATTATCACAGGGCATGCTGTGTTCTGTCACCGAGCTTGGCCTGGCTGAGCATTCAGAAGGAATCATGGAGTTGGAACAAGATGCTCCAGTAGGTATGGATATACGCGAATACCTTACTTTAAATGATCATGTACTGGATGTTGATTTAACACCTAACCGTGCTGATTGTTTTAGTGTTCTGGGGATAGCAAGAGAGGTTGCTGTACTGAATCAATTACCGCTTCTCGAGCAACTTGTTGCGACCGTTACTCCTGTAATAGATGATGTTCTGGCAATTAACTTAAAAAATCCTGAAGCCTGTTCACGCTACTGCGGACGGGTTATCCGCAATATTAATCCGGAGGCCACAACTCCTTTATGGATGAGCGAGCGTTTACGCCGCAGCGGGATAAGAGTGCTGCACCCGGTAGTCGATGTTATGAATTATGTCATGCTGGAATTAGGCCAACCGATGCACGCATTCGACTTGGCTACGTTAAAGGGTGATATCAACGTTCGTTTTAGCACTAATACAGAGCATTTGGAACTACTCGATGGCCAGAATGTTACTTTAAGCGAAAAAGTGCTGGTGATAGCAGATGAGGAAAAACCCTTGGCTATGGCTGGAATCATGGGGGGCGCTGCAAGTGCTGTCCAGGCACATACTCGAGATGTCTTTCTGGAAAGTGCTTTTTTCAATCCCATCGTTATTGCAGGTGTGGCCAGAAGCTATGGTTTATTCAGTGATTCCTCACAACGCTATGAGCGGGGTGTGGATCCTTATTTACAAATGAAAGCACTGGAGCGGGCTACTTCATTAATCCTGTCCATTGTTGGCGGAGAAGCAGGTCCTGTAATCGAAGCCTGTGACATGAAGCATTTGCCAGGTAAAATTGCGTTTCGCTTTGATACCAATAAAGTTAAAAAGTTAACCGGCCTTACCATTTCTCTCGCTGAAATGAGAACTTTGCTGGAAGGCCTGGGAATCACTATTTCCCGGGAAGAGAATAACTGTTTTGATGTACAGGTTCCTTCACATCGCTTTGATATTCAGCAGGATGTCGATTTGGTAGAGGAAATTATTCGCCTTTATGGATATGATAATTTAACTGCCCAGCCCATGAATACAGAAGTTCAGGCGGGTTGTGCCAGTGCTAATGAACACATTGCAACGCAACTGGCTATCTGGTTCAGGGCTAAAGGTTATCACGAAACCATTAGTTACAGTTTTGTTGATCCTGAATTACAGGAAGAACTTTATCCGCGTAAAGAGTTTATGCAATTGCTTAATCCTATCTCATCTGAATTATCACAAATGCGGATTGGGATGTGGCCAGGTTTGATTGCGTCAATGATTTATAACGTCCATCGCCAACAAAATGCGATTAAGTTTTTTGAAACAGGTGTGGTTTTTGATGTGCAGCAACAGCAGTTAAGTGAGCGTCCCTGTATTGCCGGTTTGCTCATGGGAGAACAAGGTGGCTTAAGCTGGAATGAAAGCACGAGATTTTTTGATTTTTATGATTTGAAAGGTGATTTGCAGTCACTGTTTTCAATGTTAAAGCTCGGCAACGTGGAATTTAAGCCAGCTGTTCATGATGCACTCCATCCCGGACAATCAGCAGAAATAATCATTAATGGTGAACATGTCGGATGGATGGGGACTCTTCATCCTCGACTGTCAGCGGCACTTGATTTGCATCAGGATGTATTGTTGTTTGAATTAAATCTGCACTCATTAATTAATCCTGTATCACCTTTATATAAAACCATTTCCAAATATCCGCAAATAAGAAGGGATTTATCCTTTCTGGTTGATAAAAAAATAACAGCCAGACAGATTGAAGCAGCAGTAAAATCTGCGGTTCAGGACAACTGGCTGAAGGCTTTTGATGTATTCGATGTTTATGTGGGTAAAGGTATTCCCGAAGGTAAGAAAAGTCTGGCTGTTGCGATGACTTTGCAAGATAGCAGTCGAACATTGGTTGATTCTGAGATCAATTTGTTAATTAGTGCTATAATCAAAACACTGGAAAATGAATTTTCAATCATATTGAGGGAATAATCGTGAATGCACTGAGCAAAGCAATAATGGCAGAAACTTTGTGTGATGACTTAAAACTCGCGAAGCCTGTGGCTAAGGAAATGGTCGAGAATTTTTTTGAAGAGCTGCGTCATGCGCTTGAGCATGGTCAGCATGTGAAATTATCCGGTTTTGGTAATTTTACTTTAAGGGATAAACCACAACGCCCAGGGCGAAACCCGAAAACTGGTGAAGAAATACCCGTAGTTGCCAGAAGGGTGGTAACCTTCAAGCCTGGTTTAAAATTAAAAACTAAAATTGAAGCAATAGGAAAGTAGTTCGTTGAATTATTATAACAAGCACGTTTTATTATGCACCAATCAGAAACCGGGCGGCAAAACCTGTTGCGCCAATTCTGGTGGTGAAGAATTTTTTGATTACATGAAATCCAAATTGTTAGAACTTGAATTACATGGCCCTGGAAAGATTCGGGTCAGTAAATCGGGCTGTCTTGGCCGTTGCAGTTCTGGTCCTTGTATTGTGATCTATCCGGAAGGAGTATGGTACGCTTACTCTTCTTTCGCTGATATCGATCAAATCATTGAGGGGCACCTCATTGCAGGTGAACCTGTAGAGGAACTGTTAATCGATAGAGAGTAGGGTGTGGTGCGGATTTCGTAGCCCGTATTAGCGAAGCGTAATACGGGAAAGTGCCATATCGATCCTGTATTACGCTTCGCTAATACAGGCTACAAACTCCGAAGCTCCGTCGTCCTGAGCGCGTCTTTTTGCGCGAAGGATTGGCACCATGCCGCTTGCAGGAGATCCTTCGCGCAAAAAGACGCGCTCAGGACGACGTGTATGTGATGTAGCGGCTCGGGTTTTTCTCGAAGTATTGAGAATTTTCGTTACAATAATGGAAAATATTCTGTATTTAGTGTAGCCTTTCAATCAATTGGGGATTACGCCTCAAAACAGTTGAAAGTGTCTGTTTCATTGCAGAATGTGCTTTTTTTAGATGGATTTAATTAATTGTTAATAAATTTTTATCCTTTTTACTTGTAGGATGTTTCTGTTTTGGTTAAAATCGCCCGTCCATGATAGAAAGATTACCAATTTAGGCGGTTCGGAGTTAATTAATGAAGACAATTAGTGCCAAAGGCCATGAAGTCAAACGTGACTGGTTAGTGGTCGATGCCAGCGATAAAGTTTTGGGTCGCTTAGCTACTGAGATTGCACGTCGTTTACGTGGCAAACATAAAGCTGAGTATACACCCCATGTTGATACTGGAGATTACATCATTGTTACTAACGCGGAAAAAGTCACTGTGACTGGCCGTAAGTTCAAAAACAAGATGTATCATCATCACACTGGTTTTCCAGGTGGTATCAAATCAGTTACTTTCGAAAAAATGCAGGGTAGAAATCCTGTAAAAATTATCGAACTTGCTGTAAAAGGCATGCTACCAAAAAACCCATTGGGCAGAGAGATGTACCGTAAGCTGAAAGTATATGTTGGTAGCGAGCATCCACATACTGCGCAGCAACCCAAGCAACTAGAGATTGAGGAATAAGTATTATGGCTGAAATGAAGCAATACTATGGCACTGGCCGTAGAAAAAGTTCAACAGCTCGTGTGTTTTTACGTCCAGGTAAAGGTACGATCACAGTAAATAACCGTACTTTGAAAGAGTATTTCTGCCGTGAAACAGCTTGTATGGTTGTAATGCAACCTTTAGAGACTGTAGAAGTTCTTAATAAGTTTGATATTTACATCACAGTAGCTGGTGGTGGTGTTTCTGGTCAGGCTGGTGCAGTTCGTTTAGGTATTGCCAGAGCTTTAGTCGCTTATGATGAAGCTGGATTGGCTAAAGATGCTGAACCTAATCCTAATTCATTCCGTAGAAAGTTACGTGCTCGCAGCCTGTTGACTCGTGACTCTCGTCGTGTGGAAAGAAAGAAAGTGGGTCTGCACAAAGCACGTCGTGCTACTCAGTACTCAAAACGTTAATAGTTTATTATTTAAATTATTCGTTTATAAAACCCCGCACTGCGGGGTTTTTTATTTATCTCCTCGTCTTGTCCGAGGGTGCTAAGGCATCAGGGCAAAAACACTGTCCCTGCCAGTATAACTGTTCCGCTTCCTGACGGTCGCGGCTCGGTTTTCGTGCGTTCGTATCTACTTCATCGTGCACCGGAAACCGAGCCGCGACCGTGAGGAAGCGGAATTTTTGTTGCGGCACAGAGCATGATTTAGTGCTACGCACTGTGCTATTCCGGAACAACTTCCCTCCGAATTCACGTCGTCCTGAGCGCGTCTTTTGGCGCGAAGGATCTCCTGAAACCGGCATGGTGCCAATATGGGGAGATCCTTCGCGCCAAAAGACGCGCTCAGGACGACGTAGATTTTTGTTGAGGATTACGTTTATAAATAGAGTTTTTCATAAGTCCTTTCAGATATCCATTTGAAAATACTCATTTCTTTGTTATAACTATAGGCAGTATCTTTGGCATAAATCAGGATTACATAACTGTGAGTGACATTACTGAACCGGATGTAGAAGGGAAGCAAAGCGATTCAATAGATGAAGAACGACGTCGGTTTTTATTAACGGGCACTTGTGTTTTAGGTGGAATAGGTGCAGCCTGTGCCTTGACCCCTTTGGTTTCATCCTGGTTGCCTAGTGCTAAAGCTCAGGCGGCTGGTGCTCCTGTTCAAGTGGATTTAAGCAGAATGCAACCCGGAGAACAGGCCATTGTTGAATGGCGAGGGAAACCCGTATGGATTATCCGGCGTACCAAAGAGATGCTTGATCATTTAAGTGCCAATTCGTCTTTGTTACGTGACCCTGATTCTTTGACGGATCAACAACCCGCGTATGCCCAAAATCTTCATCGCTCAATCAATCCGGAATATTTAGTATTAATAGGCATTTGCACCCATTTGGGTTGCTCTCCCAAATATAAGCCCAGTCTGCAGGAATTAGGTCCTGACTGGCCGGGTGGATTTTTTTGCCCTTGCCATGGGTCAACCTTTGATCTTTCGGGCAGAGTCTTTAAAGGCGTGCCTGCACCTATAAACCTGGAAGTACCACCGTATCACTTTCTTAATGAACAGACCATCGTGATCGGCGAGGATGCACAATAAAGGATACAACATGAATGGATTGGTAAATTGGTTGGATGCGCGCTTTCCGCTTATAAATACCTGGCGCGATCATTTCAGTAATTACTATGCACCCAAAAATCTAAATTTCTACTACTTTTTTGGGTCAATAGCCTTGGTGATGTTGTTGAATCAGCTCGTTACAGGCATATGGCTCACTATGTTCTATACGCCAAGCGCTGAGCAAGCATTTTCTTCTGTCGAATACATTATGCGAGATATTAACTTTGGCTGGTTATTGCGTTATATGCATTCAACCGGGGCATCTGCATTTTTTATTGTTATCTACCTTCATATGTTTCGGGGACTGTTATACGGCTCCTATCAAAAACCTCGTGAATTAGTGTGGCTACTTGGTATGTTTCTCTATTTGCTCTTAATGGCAGAAGCATTTTTTGGCTACCTGTTGCCTTGGGGGCAAATGTCCTACTGGGGTGCAGAAGTCATTACTTCCCTCTTTGGGGCAGTACCTTACATCGGTAAAAGTCTGGCCGTATGGTTGAGAGGAGATTATTCCGTAGCGAATGCCACCCTGCAGCGTTTTTTTGCCTTACATGTGGTTGGAATTCCTATTCTTATGATTTTTCTGGTGTTCTTACATATAGTTGCCTTACACAAAGTAGGATCAAACAATCCGGAAGGAATTGAAATTAAACATAATGTGGACTCCCACGGCAAGCCAGTCGATGGCATCCCTTTGCATCCTTATTATTCGGTGAAGGATTTTATGGGGATTATTGTCTTTATGATCCTATTTTTTGCTGTTGCATTTTTTGCTCCCGAAATGGGAGGCTATTTCCTTGAGCATGCTAATTTTGCTCCAGCCAATCCTATGGTAACCCCCGACCACATTGCCCCCGTATGGTATATGGCTCCATTCTATGCCATTTTACGGGCTATTCCTGATAAGCTGTTTGGAATTTTTTGTATGCAGGCCGCTATCGTATTACTGTTCTTTGTGCCCTGGCTGGATAAAAGCAAGGTACGGTCCATGCGTTACAAGGGAATACTTTCGCGCATGAGCCTGACCTTGTTTGTGTTAAGTGTACTGCTTTTGGGATACCTGGGAACGGCACCTGTGACGCCGGCCAAACTTATTTTGGCACGAATTGGTACGGTAGTTTATTTTGCCTATTTTATTTTAATGCCCTTTTACAGTCGTTTTGAAACTTCTCGACAAGTACCTGCACGGATAGGTGGATAATAATGAAGATGATGCGATTAATAGTGATTGCTTTGTATCTGCTAGCTCCATCTTTAGAAGCTGCGTCGACCAATGAGTTTGTCATGCAGACTGTTTCCGTTGATATTCGTGATAAAGAACGATTACAACGAGGAGCCAGCCTTTTTATGAATTACTGTTCAGGCTGTCATTCATTAAAGTACATGCGTTACAACCGCATGGCTAAGGATTTGGGGCTGACAACTTTTGATGGTCGACTGGATGAAGACTTGTTAAAGAATAACCTGATATTTACCCAGGCAACAATCAACGATCCCATACAAATTGCCATGCTTCCGACTGATGCCAAAGAATGGTTTGGAATAGTACCACCAGATTTATCCCTCACTGCACGAGAGAGGGGTACTACGTGGATTTATAATTACCTGAAAAGTTTTTACAGTGATGATGCAAGACCCTTTGGCAGCAATAATCTTTTGGTGCCTGATGTGGCTATGCCCAACGTTCTGGAGCCATTAATTGGCAAAATGGTTTTAAATCCTAACCATAAAACCTCTGATGCGAGTTTATTGTTAATAAAACCAGGGGAAATGTATCCGGCACAATTTGACAGTGCCATTCAGGATTTGGTTACCTTTTTAGCTTATGTAGGTGAGCCTGCTCAATTAGTACGCTATCGTTTAGGGGGATTTGTCATCGCATTTTTATTTATTTTTCTGATTGTTGCCTATCGTTTGAAGAAAAATTATTGGCAGCAATTAAAAAAGGTTGAGTAAATTTAACTGGATTTTAATCAAAATCCCCCAGAAGGTTAAAAATGTGGTAGAATGTTGCTCTTTGTATGTAAAATATCAAAGCTATTTTTACAGGCTTTCATGAATCTATAGGAGTTGCTAATGGCAATTGTTGCAAAGCGCACCATAATGTCTTTATTTTCTGATGTTGACGATGTTTACAGTCATCAAGTACGAATCGTATTAGCTGAAAAAGGCGTTAATGTTGAAATTCTGGCAGTGAAGCAAGATGAGCCAGGCGCTGATTTGTTAGCCCTGAATCCTTATGGGACCGTACCTACTCTGATTGACAGAGAGTTGGTGCTTTATGAAGCGCGCATTATTATGGAATACCTGGATGAGCGTTTCCCGCATCCTCCATTATTACCTGTTTACCCCGTTGCACGTGCTGAAACACGTAAAATGATGCATCGCATTGAGCAAGACTGGTATTATTTAATGAATTATATTTTAAGGGATGACAATGCGGAGCAGGCTCGTGCTAATCTGTTGGAAAGTCTGACCAGCCTTGATCCTGTTTTTGCTGACAAACCTTACTTTTTGAGTGATGAATTTTCTTTACTCGATTGTGCTTTGGCACCTTTATTATGGCGCCTGCCTAAGTTAGGATTAGACATTGGTCCACAATACAAAGGCATCATTGCTTACATGCAGCGTGTATTCAAACGTGAATCGTTCCAAACGAGTTTGACTGACGCTGAACGACAAATCAGAGCCGCATAATAAAAATAAGAGCTGCATAACTATGGTAATGACATCAAATAAGCCCTACTTGATTCGCGCATTCTATGATTGGATTGTAGATAATGAATTAACACCTTATATTTTGGTTGACGCTACCTATCCTGGCGTACAGGTTCCTCAGGAACATGTACGTCATGAGCGTATTGTTTTAAACATTTCGCCATCAGCCACTCGTGGGCTTTTGTTGGAAAATGATCGCATTGTATTTACTGCCCGTTTCTCTGGACAAACGGAGCAAATCTTTGTTCTTCCCAACGCGGTATTAGAAATTTATGCCAAGGAAAACGGAAGAGGCATTGCTTTTACCATTGAAGAAAGTAATGATCCTCCACCCGCTCCTACTCCTGATTCAGATACGAGTACCAGAAAAAAACCTTCATTAAAATTAGTAGAGTAGAGTCTGTAGCCCGGTCTGCTTGCAGGCGGGATGAAGAAGTTGCGGTTTTGTTGATCCCGGTTGCAAGCAACCGGGCTACGAATAGAAGAATCTGATGAATTCGGAGCAACAAGTGACCAAGCCAGAAAATATCCTTTATTGTTGTGAGCAAATCAGAAACTGCGAACGCCTCGCAGTAGATTTATATCAATTAGATGAAAATGAATTAATGTCTCGAGCAGGTACCGAGGCATTTCTGTTCATGCAAAAAATGTTTCCCAAAGTGACTCACATTGCTGTATTTTGTGGTGCAGGCAATAATGCCGGTGATGGCTATGTATTAGCACGTCTGGCGCATGAACAGGGATTATCAGTAACTGTTTACCAGTGCAAGGAAATGGAAGAACTTCCTTTAGAGGCTGAATATGCGGCGAGAATGGCGGTTGCGGCCGGAGTAGAATGCCTGGCTGCAGATGAGCCTTTGGATAGTGATGTAGAACTAATCATTGATGCTCTTCTTGGCATTGGATTAAAGGGGCCTGTGCATGGGGTAATTGCGACGGCCATCAACCAGATTAACTCTAGCGAACTTCCTGTATTGTCTTTGGATATCCCATCTGGATTAAATGCAGATACAGGTCTTGTCGAAAATTTCTGTGTAGAAGCCACGTTGACCCTCACTTTTATAGCCCGTAAAGCAGGCATGTATACTTTGGATGGTCCTGACTATTGCGGTGATATTTATTGCAGAACATTACAGCTGAAAAACATACTGGAAAAAATACCCCCCTATGCTTCTTTATTAAGTAATCACTCCCTGCCGTTACCCTTACCTGCACGTAGAAAAAATTCGCATAAAGGAAATTATGGTCATGTAGTGGTCATTGGCGGTGGACCTGGTATGCCTGGTGCTGTAAGCCTTGTAGCCAAAGCCGCAATGCGAACTGGAGCAGGAATGGTCAGTGTTGCCACCTGGCCTGAGCATGCCAAAACCGTTTTGCCTCTGATTCCTGAAGCAATGATATGGGGTGTTCAATCCGCAAAAGATCTTTCTCCCTTGTTAGAAAAAGCATCTGTCTGCGTCATAGGTCCAGGCCTTGGGGAAAGCGATTGGGCTAAAGATCTCTTTCTGGCGGCTATTACCTCGCAATTACCTATGGTCATTGATGCTTCCGCTTTAAGGCTGCTGGCAGAGCATCCCCAGCTGGATGATAATTGGGTTTTAACCCCTCATCCGGGCGAGGCTGCAAGTTTACTTTCCTGTTCCTCACAAAATGTGCAGATGGACAGGTACGGTTCTGCAACTGCAATACAGCAACAATATGGCGGTGTTGTGGTATTGAAGGGAGCAGGCACTATCATTCAAACTGCCGAAAAAAACACTTTTGTATGCCCTAAAGGCAATCCAGGTATGGCTAGTGCTGGTATGGGAGATGTATTAAGTGGTATTATTTCCGCACTTTGTGCTCAAGGATTATCTTTGTCAGATGCAGCGAAGCTTGGCGTGTGGATTCATGCTGTTGCGGGGGATGCAGTAGCCAGAACTTTTGGCGAAGCCGGACTGTTAGCTAGTGACTTACTTGATCTATTGCCTAAAATTTTGAATTGTACCCATTTATGATACACAGTGAAAATGATAAAATATTAAACTATGATTTGCCTGATGAAAAAAGCAGTGTGTATTTTGCACAGCAATTGGCTCTTTGTCTGTTTGCTCCATTAATCATTACCTTCCATGGTGAAATAGGTGCTGGCAAGACAACAATAATTCGTGCCATGTTGCGGAGTCTGGGGGTGGAATCTGCAATCAAAAGCCCTACTTTTTCATTAGTAGAAAGCTATCAGTGCCGGGTTATGGATGTTCATCATTTTGATTTGTACCGCATTCATTCAGAAGATGAGTTGGATTATTTAGGATTCAGGGATTATTTTACCCCGCAAAGTATTTGCTGTATCGAATGGGCAGAGCATGCTGGAAAATCATTGCCTGCAGTTGATATTCGTTTTAAATTAAGTATTAAAGGGGCTGGCCGTGAACTGCATGGTACTGCATCAAGCGTTGCCGGTAAAAGAATTTTAGCTTGCCTGGCAGGTGAACAATAATGATACGAGCATGTGGTTTGTGTCTGTTCTTGTGGATTAGCTCTTTTGCTGCATTTTCTGCACAATTAAATAATATAACTCTATCGCAACAACAGGCGGGTAAAACATCGCTTTATATAACAATTAATGGTCCTTTTACCCATAAATTGTTTATGTTAACTAATCCCTCCAGAGTTGTATTGGATTTGAATAACACGGATTTAAAAGTGAATCTGAATCAGGCCGGATTAACCAACTCGTTGATTCAACAAGTGCGCAGTGGTTCATCCAATTCAAAAACCTTAAGGCTGGTGTTTGATGTAAGCCAACAAGTGCAAGTGCGTTCTGCCCCTTGGGAGCGTAAAGGTTTAAGGTTAGATATTTTGAGTAGTGCGTCAGGCTCTGGCGTAACCCCCCATCATGTTGCAAAAAAACCATTACCCCATACGCCGCAAAACACAGTAACTCGTCGCAATGCATCACCTGCCAAAGCCCAGGTGACAGAGCAAAATCAACCAAGAATTGTCCATACCAAGCCTATTTCCGTTCCTCATAGCCCGTCTAATAAATATCTGCGTGATGTGGTGGTTGTTCTGGATGCGGGACATGGTGGAAAAGATCCGGGTGCGCGAGGTCCGAGGCGCAGTGAAGAAAAACATGTTGTATTAGCCATCACGCTTAAACTAAAACAGCTTATTGACAGACAGCCAGGAATGAAAGCAGTGTTAACCCGTTCTGGTGATTATTATGTCGGTTTAAGGCAACGCCTGGATATAGCAAGAAAATACAATGGTGATATATTCGTATCCATCCACGCAGATGCCTTTAATAATCCTCATTCTCAGGGCGCCTCTGTTTTTGCCTTATCGCAAAGCGGGGCAACCAGTGAAGCGGCGCGCTGGATTGCAGAAAAAGAGAACTACTCAGAATTGGGCGGCGTTAATCTTGGTGAATTGGATGATACCAATGGCGTGGTGCGTTCTGTTTTAATTGATTTATCGCAAACAGCAACCATTAATGCGGGTTTGCAAATGGGAAGCAAGGTTTTAAGTCAGTTGGATGATTTCACCACGCTCCATAATAACAAAGTGGAGCAGGCGCGTTTCATGGTATTGAAGTCACCGGACATTCCTTCCATATTAGTCGAAACCGGCTTTATTTCTAACCCGCGTGAGGAAAGGAACCTGACCAGTTCAGCGTATCAATCCCGATTAAGCCAGGCCATTTTCCAAGGGATTAAAAATTATTTCTGGGATAATCCACCGCATGGTACGCGTATTGAAGCTATGGTGTCCAATCATATACACATAGTCCGTTCAGGAGATACTCTCCCTTCAATTGCAGCCCGTTATCATGTAACGGTCAATGCCTTACAGGCAATGAATGGCTTATCTGCCAGAGCGGCCTTAAGACCGGGACAAAAATTAGTGATTCCTTCGGCATGGGCATGAGAATACAGCAATTACCTCCTGTGGTAGCAAATCAGATTGCTGCTGGTGAGGTAATCGAGCGGCCAGCATCTGTTGTTAAAGAGTTATTGGAAAATTCTCTGGATGCTGGTGCCACCAGCATCAATATAGAATTAAGCTATGGCGGCTTGAATCAAATTAAAATCAGCGATAATGGTTACGGAATCGTTGCTGAAGACTTGCCTTTGGCTGTTGCAGCCCACGCAACCAGTAAAATTACAAAACTGGATGATTTATATGCCATTGAAAGTATGGGCTTCAGAGGCGAAGCATTAGCCAGTATTGCCTCTGTAGCCAAAGTCACCATCAGTTCACGACCTGCATCACAGGAACATGCAATGATGTTGCGTGTACAGGGTTCTGAACAAACTCTTTCACCTTGTGCGCGCAACATTGGAACGACTATTGATGTGGTCGATTTATTTTTCAATACTCCTGTACGCAAGCGTTTTTTAAAAGGGGAAAAACTGGAGTTTCAGGCTATAGAACAGGTGGTGAAACGGTTTGCCCTCAGTGCCCCTGATATCGCTTTAACTTTAAAGCATAATGGCAAATTGATTTTCTCGCTGCCGCCAGCATTAAATGAACAGTCCAAATTGACGCGCATGAGTAAAATCCTGGGTAGTACGTTTATGAGTAATGCCCTGTATCTTGATGTCAAACTGGGTAATATGGCGCTTTATGGATGGTTGAGCAGCCCTGAATACCAACGCAGTCAGAATGATAAGCAATGGGTTTATATTAACCAGCGTATGGTAAAGGATAAATTAATTAATCATGCATTAAAACAAGCGTACGATGGCATACTTCATCCTGGTCGATTTCCTGCCTGCCTGTTGTATTTTACCATGAGTAGTGCTGAGGTAGATGTCAATGTTCACCCGACCAAGCATGAAGTGCGGTTTCAGCAACCTCGGCTGGTTCATGATTTTTTCACCTCCCAATTAACTAAAGTCCTTGCGGCCAGCACTGCAAAATATTTTGAAAAAACTTATGAGCCTATGGCTTATTCCGGAGAAGAGGCTGAAGAGGTTAGCGAAACGTATATCGCCCAATCGGACACTATTCCTTCAGTCGCAACGCAATTCCAGAAGCCTGTGATGCGCCACCAGGTTCCGCGTGATGCGATAGACTCCTGGAGCCCGCGACGCGAAATCACTGCGGCAAATAAATCATATTCCTCGGAGAGTGAATTATCCTGGACTGTTTTGAATCATCAACACGTTCTGATATTAATGAAACAACAACCCTATGTCGTTGATGCATTGGCTTTACAGCAGCAATGGATATACAGCCAGTTAAAGCAAAGTGATTTGCCATTGGCTAGCCGACCCTTGTTAGTGCCTGTACATTATTCGCTATCGCTGACTGAGAGTAATAAGATTGACGCATTAAAAAAAGTGCTGGAGCAGTTAGGAATTCATGCTGAGCGTTCTGCAACAGGCACTATGCTGATTCGCAGTGTTCCTGTTCAGGTTCCGCATCTGGATATACATACTTTTTTAAATCACCTTGTTGATTCACCCGTTTTGCAAACAGAACAATTACTGCTTCTTTTGAGCCAATCTCAACTTTTGGATCTCAATTATTTAGGCGTGGATGAGCGTAAGGTGTTGAATCAATTGCTGCTTGATTTATTACCTGAAACAGGAAGCCATCAAGGGTTGTTTGTGGCGCTTACTCCTGAACGTTGCCGGATGTTACTCCATGTCTGATTTAATTTTTTGTTTGATGGGGCCTACTGCCTCAGGTAAAACCGGTTTGGCTTGTGAATTGGTACGTCATTTTCCATTTGAAATTATCAGTGTCGATTCTGCAATGATCTATCGCGATATGAATATTGGGACCGCCAAACCTTCCAATCAGGAATTGTTATTAGCTCCTCATCATTTGATTGACATTATAGACCCCACGGAATCTTATTCTGCGGCTCAATTCTGCACTGATGTTTCAGCACTTTGCACTTCGATTTTCCAGCGGGGCAAGATCCCTTTACTGGCAGGTGGAACGATGATGTACTTTAATGCCTTGCAAAA
This sequence comes from Legionella shakespearei DSM 23087, assembly GCF_000373765.1. GTDB lineage: Bacteria > Pseudomonadota > Gammaproteobacteria > Legionellales > Legionellaceae > Legionella > Legionella shakespearei. The sequence continues at coordinate 47,678 of NZ_KB892382.1, forward strand.
AGGGCTGTCTGTTTTACCTGAAGCAGATGAAGCAATGCGCCAGCGTCTTGAAGAGGAAGCCAGAGTGCATGGTCTGGATGCTTTGCATCAGCGACTGGCTGAAATTGATCCCGACACAGCGCAGCGGATTCATGCTCACGATTCTCAACGGATTCAACGGGCTTTGGAGGTTTATTATTTGACTGGAACCACTTTATCGGAGTTTTTGGCAAAACAAAAATCAGGGGTAAACTATCGTTTTGCTAATTTTGCCCTTTTTCCAGAGCAAAGGGCATGGCTGCACCAGCGTATAGCTCAACGCTTTGATCAAATGCTTGATGATGGTTTAGTGCGTGAGGTGCAGGGATTGCTGGATAAATGGCAGCTTTCTATGAATTTGCCATCCATGCGCTGTGTCGGTTACAGGCAGGTTCTTGAACATTTGCAAGGAGATTATGATCTGGCTGCACTGCGTGAAAAAGGGATAGCAGCAACAAGGCAATTGGCCAAACGGCAACTCACCTGGCTCAGACATTGGGATGATGCCTTGTTTTATGATCCGCAAAATACGACTTTTAACGAGCAGATTATAGCGAAAACAAGGGAAATATTGGATAATGAGGCTTCTTAATATTTGGGGCCGCAAGGAACATTATGTTAAAAGAAAAGAAAGAACCGGCGAGTACTAAAAAAAATTATGTAGTACATCGTAACGAATTACCGCTCAGTTGCCCAACTGACGCCATGGAGCTTTGGAATGCCCATCCCAAAGTGTATTTGCCCATAGAAAAAACCGGGGTCGAAGTCTGCCCTTACTGTGGTTCACGATTTGTGTTGCAGAATGATTAAATCAATTTGTATTGCCAGGCTTTCTGCTCTGGGTGATGTTTTGATGATGGTGCCCCTGGTCAGAACATTACAGGCTTACTTGCCCGATACTCAATTAACCTGGATCATCTCTCGTCCTGCTTTTGATTTGGTTGAAGGCATGGATGGTGTCGAATTTATTTGTATTGATAAGCCGAAAAACCTTACTGGCTTTTTGCAGTTTAGAAAACTAATGAAGGACAGGCATTTTGACGTATTGTTGGCTCCGCACGCCCGTTTTGGATCCAATTTACTTTATCCTTTGATTAAGGCCAAAAGAAAAATTGGCTATGATTCACGCCGGGCCGATGACTGTCATCTCTGGTTTGTGAAAGAAAGCATTTCACCTGGGCTTGAGCATACCCTGGAAGGGTTTTTAAAGTTTGCAGAGCCTTTGGGTGTGAAAGAAAAAGTGATTCGTTGGGATTTGCCGATAAACCCTGCAGATTATGAATGGGCTGATGCCCATCTGCCCAAGTCGGATGAGGGGCCTGTTTTAGTGGTTAATCCTGCGGCCAGCAAACCTGAACGCAGTTGGCCTGTGGATCGTTATATTGCGGTTTTACAGCAAGCTCGTGAGTTGTGGAATGCCCAGATTGTCTTGACTGGTGGTCCTGGTGCCTACGATCGTGTCCTGGCTGATCAGATTTTGCAAGTGATTCCGGCAGTTGATTTGGTGGGTAAAACCAAGCCTAAGCAATTATTGGCAGTGATTAGCAAAGCAGATGCTGTACTTTGTCCTGATACAGGACCTTCGCATATGTCTGCTGCAGTAAATACTCCTGTTGTGGCTTTGCATGCAGTGACTAATCCTTTTATTTCCGGACCCTATACTTTTCAGCATTTGGTGGTCAATCGTTATCCTGAGGCTGTTGAAAAGGTCTTTGGCATGTCTTTTGAGCAGAATAAGCAGAAAGTTTGGGGGCGGCATGTTCATGGGGATGAGGCGATGCAACTTATTTCTGTTGCCGAGGTGATGGATAAATTGGCGTTGGTTTTGAACTAACGCGGTACATTGCAGGATTTGTAGCCCGGTCTGCTTGCAGCCGGGATCGAATTGGCATCTGGCACCATGCCGCTTTCGGGAGATCCTTCGCGCAAAAAGACGCGCTCAGGACGACGTAGATCGGGGAATAGCAGGTTGTAGCCCGTATTAGCGAAGCGTAATACGGGAATCGATGTGGTTGACAGGGTCAAATCTATTAAACCATGTCAGGTAATGAGCCCCGGTCCCGTATTACGCTTCGTTAATACGGGCTACAAAACTACGAATTTATGGGTTTAAGGAGCATGGAATGCAGCTTTCCAGTCAACAATGTGATTTTTTTTTCACTAACGGTTATTTGGTATTAAAGGATTTTTTTAGTAAAGAAACCTGTGATGCTTTGCGGGAGCGTATTAATTTTCTTATTAAAAATAATCAGGATGTTATTCCTCAGACTGTTTTTTCTACCCAAACTAATGAGCATGCAAAAAAGCGTTATTTTCTCGATTCCGGGGATAAAATCCATTACTTTTTTGAGCCAGATGCATTGGATGAACAGGGAAACAGTACTCGTCCTTTTGAGCAGTCCATTAACAAAATTGGCCATGCATTGCATGAACTGGATCCCGTATTCAAAGAGCATTCACGTGATCCTCGTATCAAAGAAATAGGCCTGCAGCTCGGACTTAAGTCTTTGGGCCTGGTGCAATCCATGTACATTTTTAAACAACCTGGTATAGGTGCAGAAGTTCTTTGCCATCAGGACAGTACCTATATTTTTGGCCAAGAGAGTGACGCACTGGGATTCTGGTTTGCCCTTGAAGATGCCACTTTGGAAAATGGATGCCTGGAAGTGATTCCAAGCCCCGACACTACTCCCTTAAAGCAACGTATGTTTCGTCAGGGGGACGAGATTTATTTTGAGCACTATGATAAATCACCATGGCCGGAAGAACAGAGTATTCCTTTACCCGTGGAAAAGGGAACCTTAATTTTGTTACACGGGAGAGTACCTCACAAAAGCAAGGCGAATTTATCTGCTAAATCCAGGCATGCTTATACCTTGCATTTGGTCGATACGACTTTGCCTTATCCGGATAAAAACTGGTTACAGTGGTCGGGTGGAATACCACATTTGTGATGTGACGCGAGAAAAACCGTAGCCCGTATTAGCGAAGCGTAATACGGGAAATTGCCACTTCGATCCTGTATTACGCTCCGCTAATACAGGCTACAATCTGATTAACATGGTGCCTGGAATGGATTCATGTTTTGAGCTACTGACGGAGCCTGTTGCTCAGGAAGAACCAACGAATTCCAAAGCGATGGTGTTGCATTCGGCTGAGCTTCAGTTGTTTCATTGGCACAACACCCTATTTCCAGGTCACAGCTAAATTTAGGCGTATGTTGTCTCATCAGCTGATAGGAAGACAGCTCTTCACTTGCCTTGATTTCAGGACTTACTCCACCTTCCAAATGAGGCAAAGACTGCTCTTTAAAACGCCATACGTTGAGTAAGATACAACAAGCCTGCATTACCATGAGTAACACGCCAACACCTGGGTTCAGGGTGAATCCAAGAGCAAGCAATAATCCACCTGCGACTAAAACTGTTGCCAGGTTGTAGCCAAGGCTAAGCAGCAGATTTTGATTGATGTTACTTACTGTTTGTTGGGATATGGCAAAGGCGCTGCCTATAGGCAACAAAGTTCCATTCTGAATAATGGCGCTTGCATTTTGCTGGGTTAATTCATCGCTGTTCTGCGACAATACGGCAATCCCGAAATCACTTGCGGCTATCGCCTGTGCGTCATTGGCTGCGTCTCCAACCATAGCTACTTTAAGTCCTTTTTTCTGTAGTTCATTGATATAAACCGGTTTCGATCTGTCATTTAAATCCAAAGAAGTGGCGACAGCATTCGCATAGACATTTTTAATGTTTAAAGCCTTTGCATAACGCTGTGCTGTTGCTTCATCAGCGCCAGTACATAAATGCACTTCTTTACCCATCTCCTGCAAGGCTTTGACCGTTTGAAATGCATCGTCGCGCAGCGGGTCAGTAATGACCATGTAGCCTATGAGCTTGTCTTCCCGAGCCAGAAATACAAGACTGTCTCCAGCTTCTAATCCCAGCATGTTTTCAATCTGTTCCACTTCAGTAAGTGAAACTCCAATGCCACGCATTAAAGAGCCGCTGCCAATGGTATAATCTTTATTGTTAATCTGACCAAAAATACCTGAGTGATGTGAATCATTCGGCTTTGACGCAACAACAGTTTCCTTACTGTTTTTCATGGCAAACGAATGAATCGCTTTTCCTACTGGATGGGCTGACTTGGATTCCAGTGCGGCACAATGAGCGAGGAACTGGTCAGGAGAAAATCCTGTGTTATCCAGTACCGCCCATTTTTTAACTACAGGAATCCCGGTTGTTAAAGTGCCATTTAAATCAAAAACTACAGCATCTATTTGTTCTGCTTCCTGTAATACTTTAGCATTTTTATACTGCACCCCATGTTCTGCTCCCTTATGGATGCCTGTTTTTACTGCCAGAGGAATAATCAATCCCAGAGTACAGGGACATGCGGATACTAAAACTGAAACAGCGCATTGAATCGCGAGTGCCGGTGGAAAAAAGATTCCTATAATGACTCCTGAAAGAACGGCTAATCCGATGACTGTGGGTATGAAATAAGTCAATAATTGAGCAGTTTTGATTTCAAGAGGTGCTTTTTCAACAAGGGAATCAGCAATACCTTTGTCCAGCCGAGCCAGATAGGATTCTTTAGCTGTTCTTGAAACGCGGATTTTTAAAGGAACAGCATCTTCTGCTACTTTCATTCCCGCCAGTACTTTTTCCCCTTTGTTAAATAAACGCGGTAAAATGGCTCCGGTGATAATGGTGTTATAAATAATGCTGTTTTCTTCACAATAACCATCAAGAGGAATAATTTCTCCTGGGCTGATAATGATCATATCATTTGGCTTCACCTCACTTAACTCAATATCCTTTGACCCGGTTTTTGAATAGAGCAATACCTTTTGAGGGGCTCTGTCCTGAAACCTGGCTGAGCTTATTTTTTCTTTTATTGTTTCTTCTATAGCGATGCCAATATGCCTGAACCCATAAATCAGCAGACCCGCCTCAAACATCATAGGAAGCCATGGTACAAAAAATGAAGCAATGGATACTAAAAGAACTGATATAGTACTAACCGCAAACAGGGTATCCATAGTCAGGGTTTGTGTTTTAATCAACTTTTGCCAGGCTTCATAATAAGAGCGTGCACCTAAAACCAGAGTTAACAAAGTGCTTATGCCGGCCAGAGGGAGCATTGCAATAAGAGGCAAACCACCTGTCGTCAGAAAAAGAATGAGCATTGCTATCCCTGTACCGCAACCAAGAGCCCCCAGAAACCAGTGGGATGTTAACAGGTTTTGACCCAAGGTTAATACGTTTTCAAAGAAGCCTGTTGGGTTCACCTCTTCCTGTGTTTCTGTTGTGGTAGTAGACGCTGATGCTATTGTACCAGGCATATAATCATAGTCTTCACACTTAAACCCTACATCTTCGATGAGGCTTCGGAGTTTTGTCCAGATGACCTGGCGCGCTTCCTCTGATGTATCTGATGGTTCGTCAATCAATATAGTGGTTCTTTTGGGATCTGCTGTGGTGAAATCCGCATTAAAACTTAATATGCTTATGGATTCATTATTTGCTCTTACTACTCTTTCAATGGCACCACTGCAATTACTGCAACTCATCCCATTGATAAAAAAGACATAGGGCTTGGACATAGAATCGTTCTCTGGCATTTGGGTTAGATCATCCTGAATTTCTTTCATTCCCTTGGGCTCTTGGGCTTGAATAGCTATTAAATAATTTAATTTGGTTCGAATAATATCATATCAGCTATTTTTTGCACCTTTGTTTTATTAATTAATGTGGGTTATGGAGTAAGAAGCTTGTTTTATCTCGTCGTTACTTCGATGCCGTTCGGGCTGAGGAAGCGCGATAGCGCTGTCACGAAGCCTTGGCATGGTGCTAAGGCTTCGAGACGAGGCTATCGCCTCTCCTCAGCCCGAACGGATCGAGGTAAATCAAGCTTCTTATCCATAACCCACATTAATTAATATAATTAATTGGCAATTTTAATCAGTCCTGTTAGGGTTGAGTGATTGTAAGTTACTTTATATTAAGGAATTATTAATTTCTTAATATAAGATCAATTTGATTAAAAAGAGTTCTTTTTGTCGCGTGCTCTGTTAACAGAATGGTAAGGGATGATTTTGAATTATTTGTCGATGAGAAAACAGAATTTTCTGGCTTTCTTTTTAGGATTCTATTGCGTTTATGATTTAGCCATCGCGTTATCTCATGCCTGGCAATTCACCACCGATGATGCCTATATCAGCTGGGTATATGCACGGCAATTAATTAATGGTCAGGGATTACTTTGGCATGGCACTCCAGCACCTGTTGAGGGGTATTCCAATTTTTTGTGGATTATCCTCTCTGCCTTGATCATGAAATTACAATTGCCTTTACTGGCTTCTGTAAAATGGTTTTCCATTGTGAGCCTGGGTGGAGGGATGTTTTTCTTATATCGCATCGGTAGAACTTTTTTTAATCCTCTTGCTGCAATGCTGGCGGTATTCCTGTTTAGTCATTACATCGGTGTGGTCTGGTGGACTGTGAGTGGATTAGAAAGCATGTTTTACTGCGCATTGTCCTTATTGCTGGTCTGGCAATGTATCAGGGCTATGGGCATTGTCAGTAATTCCGCCGTCCCGTGGACAAGTCACGGGACGGTGGAAGCCCCCATTTATTCCACAACGTCATGGCTGTTATGCAACATAAGCTTGCTTTTACTGGCATTGACCCGTTTTGAAGGTTTGGTCTGGGTTATTCCCGTTGCGGTTTTTATGGCATGCCAGATAAGAGTCCGCTTTATCAATAAAATCCAGCCAGACAAAAGCACAATGTACCGATGGCTTCTTATTACGCTGCTTTGCTTTATTCTGCCTTACCTACTTTATTTTTCGTGGCGAGTGTATTATTTCGGCCATTGGATTCCTAACAGCTATCGTTGCAAAAGTCTGGCTTCCGGGCAGTTTTTTGTAGTAGACCAGGATTATTTACAAGTACTCTTTCCCTTCATTATTGCTGCCTTACCTTTTTTCCTCCTGGCAAAAAAAGGATGCTGGCATTGGTTGCTTTGGTTGCCTTCTGTTTTATACGCGGTGATGCTGTGGAAAGCAGATCCGGTAATTACGCATTACTTGCGTTTGTTTCTGGGGCCTTTTGCTCTTTTCTCTTTACTGCCTGTTTTAGGCGTAATGCAATTTATTCAGGATTTTATCAGGCTAAAAATCGATCCTGAAGTGTTGAGTGCCGTACTTATTATTGTTATGACTTTTTTATTTATTCCCAGTCATAATGTTTCTTTTTTACAGAAAGCAGTGCTTCATTATCAGGAGCGAACTCATAATCGGATGCAAATAGTCGAATTCCTTAACAAAGAGGCTAAATCAGGAGATACGGTACTTCTGAATGATTGCGGAATCATTCCCTTCAGTGCACGCTATGATCTTCGGTTTATAGACATGCAATGTTTGAACAATCCTGAATTGACACAAAGTCCATACCTGCATCGTTTGGATCTTTATGCAGAACATTTGCAACAGGAAATTAAACCTGCCTGGGTCATTACCCTTTATTATCCGTTAGAATCAAGAAGTGATTATTTGACTGATTTATTGGAAAAGAATCATTTTTTTGATGATTATCGGTTGGTAACAGTTTTGAAATCAGGCTTTATCCCGCAAGAACACGCCTTAAGCTCAAAGAGAACCATGGATTTTGTTTTTTATCTATACAAGCGAGTAGACGAATAGTTTAATTCAGATTCACGTCGTCCTGAGCGCGTCTTTTTGCGCGAAGGATCTCCTCATACGGGCACCATGCCACGTTCAGGAGATCCTTCGCGCAAAAAGACGCGCTCAGGACGACGTGGATCGAGGTGTAGCCCGGTCTGCTTGCAGCCGGGATCGCGTAACCGTTCAGGGGGTATAGGCTTATGTGTACTCGAACAGCCAGATTTGAGCTCAGGTTGAGAGAAAAACCCGCGAAATGAGCGGAGCATAGGTGGCTATGTGAGCATCATTTCGCGGGTTTTTCTCTCAAGATGAGCCAAATATGGCTGTTCCTTCAATAGGGCTGAACACTTACGTGATCGCAGTGGTAATTTCCCGTATTACGGCTATCGCCCAATACGGGTTACGATTTGTTCTTTAATTAGAAGAGGTTGAGCCTTGGCTTGAAAAGTCAGCCGTTGGTTGCCCTGCTTTCAGGTTCTGCATGAGCATAATAGTATTCGTTAACAGAATACGCTCCTGCAGTTGTCTGTCCAGATACATTTGGTAATTGATTTCAGCAAGCAATACGGCAATTTCTTTTTCAACAGTGCCTGGAGAGGCGGTATTGATTTTTTCAATCCATTGCTTATTGGCTGTTTGGCTATTGTCGCCCTGTGTCGGTGTAAATAATCTCCAGGTAGCCATATTAAATTCATTAACTGCCTGGCTGGTAATAGGGCTGCTGGTATTTTGGTTTTGCGGTAATCTTTTTGATAAGATGTAGTACAGATTACTCATTCCGACGGAACTTTGAGCGGCATAAGTACGCAAGTTATTGATATAAGCCGATAAAGTGGCTTGCGCTTGTGCTTGTTGCGGAATATTGGGCGTATTGCCTTTGGGTGGATAAGCAATGTTATACAGATTATCATAATCCTGCAGTTTGGGTAATGACGGAGGTGTTACTGCTCCAGAGACATAGCGGATAAAATTAGCTGCAGTTTGCGCCTGATTTTGCGCCGTTAATCCAGGATTTTGAGTATTAGGAGTGGGACTTCCGGTAGTAATTCCCTGATTACTATCCGTATTATAAAGTAAAGGACCTAACAGCGAATTACTGTTCAATTGGCTGATAACGGGTTGGTTGTATTGGTACGTGTAAAATTGGTAGGTTGTGGGAACAGGACCGATAACGTTTTCCATTACCAGATTTTGATACATTAATGAGCAATTACTTATCCATTGAGTACCATCGTTATTCATACAATAAGAATAATCAGGTGTTCCCAAAATATTAAACACAGCCTGGCTTACGGGATCACCTAAGTATCCTGTCTGAGATGATGGCTGATCAATCAAATTCGAGACAGTAACATTGCCATTCTGGGTACCAGAAGGTGTTTGGTAATTTTGATAGGTGAATGTTTTGTTAGCGAGCTCATTAAGTACAGAAGCACCTTGGATATTAGGGGGTAAAAATTGACCCAGAGCTTGTGACACAAAATCAACAGGAATAGCTCCTAAAAATGTACTGTACGCGAGAGTTTGGGTCATTGCCATCAGCGTTGGATTTATGAGTGCTGCAGATGGAGGATTTTGGTTATTGCTATTGGGATTTTGGGTTAAATCGTAACCCAGGTATTGTCCAAGATTCACTAAATATTGAACCAGGTTTTCTGTATTACTACTTGTTTGCTGGCCATAGCCTGTCTCATATCCGACATCTGCTGCTGCAGTAAGTGAGGTAAAACAAAACAAGTTGATCAGAGTAAATCGTGAGAGTAATTTCATTATTCATCCCCTTCAAGTGCGCGTAAAACGAGTTTTAAGCGATATTGGCAAAAAACTCGAGACAATAAACGTAAACGTTCAAATACAATATTGCGTTTCAGAAAAAATCCTGCAGGATCATGGCTGCCCAGACTTGTTTCCTCTGCATGGATCAAAACGCGCGAAGCACTGCCTGGATGAACTGTATCAATGGCTTGCAGTAAACGAAGCCCTCTGCCCGATTTAATGTTTCCAACAATACGAATAAATTTTTCTTCTTCTGCCAATAAGCTCAAATCAATTTTTTCAATGTCATCTAACTCATTGCCCAGTCGATTCATGGCTTCTTCAAACTCTGGATTTCCATCCAAAGTCCAATCCTCTACACTTTCCATAAACGTGATCACCCGATAAATCATCGGGTCTAAATAATCAAACCAATATTTTGCGGAGGCTTCATGGCTTAGATCAGGCATTATTTACTCTTTTTTTACTGAGATTGATTGATGGACGAATCCACTACATACTACTATAGTATATTATGAAAGGTAAAAGTCCATTATTAAAAAAGTAAAAAATATGAAAAAGAAATCTGGGTCACGAATTGGAAGGGTTTTCAGGCGAATTATTAATATTCGTGCATGGTTCGATTGGGACAGGATGAAGGCTTTTACCTCATTTCTTGTGAATGGTTTTAAACGTTTATTCGTACCCCAAAAAAGCGCTAAAGCTGAATCCTTTGATACAGCCGCATCCAAATTGAAATTAACCGATGCGGACTTGTTAATTAAACAAAATGCTTTACTGCGTTTGAGTATTATCATGGCTGTGGCGTCATTTATGATTTTAATTTATTCGGGGTATCATCTTTTTAATGGTAATTTAAAAGCAGCATTAGTTAGCCTGGTCGTCACTATGATTGGACTGGTTTTAGCTTTTCGTTACCACTTTTGGTACTTCCAGATTAAAGAACGAAAATTGGGGTGTACCATCCAGGAATGGTATAGACAAGGTTTACTGGGTGAGAAAGAATGAATAAACTTGTTATTGCAGTGCTTCTTGTTTTATTTCCTGCGCTTGTTTTAGCCGCCGATGGCTCTTTAAGTTTTGCTCCTCCTGCCAGTGATTATTCAGTAATCTTTCTTGGAAATTTATTCGGTGTTGTTGATGGTGTTTTACACGGCACTGGCAGCCAGATTATGGGGAACATGTTTGGGGTGTTCAACTCAGCAGTTTTAGCTCTGGGTGGTATCATTATTATGTACACCCTGCTGGTTTCTACGATGAATACTGCCCATGAAGGGCAGATGCTCGGACAAAAATGGTCATCCATATGGATTCCTGTTCGTTCTACCATGGGTTTGGCGCTGCTGATTCCTAAAGCATCCGGTTATTGTCTGATGCAGATTTTTGTAATGTGGATAGTGGTACAAGGTGTAGGGGCGGCTGACAAAGTATGGGAAGCGGCCTTAGGCTATTTAAATCGGGGTGGTGTTATTATTCAGTCGCAGACTGACCCCTCTAAAGCATTAACCCAAGCGGCAAGCGCGGGAGTGTCTGGTGGTGCCATGACCATACTTTCCGGCCAGGTCTGTATGCTTGGTTTGCAAAATCAATTACAGTCAATTAGGCAAAGTTATTTAAATACGAAACAAAATAACACCGGCCCCTGTGCAGGAACTCCTTCCACTGATATGGCTAATTTCTGTAATACTGCCGTTCCTGATTTTATCACTACAGTAAATGCGGTAACGGTGCAAAATCAAAATAAAAATGCAACCCATTTTAGCGTCACGATGCCTAACTTTGATTCCAGTTCCCCATACAGTTTTTTAAATGGTATCTGCGGAACAATAACCTGGAATCCTATTGACCCCACTTTGTTAGGGACTTCTCCTCCAGCTCAAGGCAATAACTCTTCTGTAGGTGGAATCAACAACATCACTGCTGCTCAATTAGAAACAGCTCAAATGTCGAGAGCGATAGCCATTCAGCAAATGTATCTTGATTTATCTGCGGTTGCTCAGGTGATGGTCAATAATGATCCGGCATACTCTAATTCTTCCAATCCTAACAGCGGAAATTCAGATTACTCTTTAGTGGCAACACAGCAATTTGGTGTTCCTTACACGGCAAATGGTACTGTTTGTACGAATTACGATAAAACCTGTCAGATTTGGGGGCCTTTGGCTACACCATCAGGAACAAACAGCGGTGTCTTGTTTAACGGTACCGAGTTTCTGGGGGCCATCAATGATTACAATGGTATTATGATGCCTACCTTGAACCTTATAAAGCAAACAGCAGATGCTGCAAATGCCAATAAGTCGAGAGAATTTATTGCCAATGCAACCACCCAGGGGTGGATGATGGCTGGTTCTTATTTCTTTGACCTGGTTACCCTTAATGGGAATGCAGTTACAGATTCTGACCAGTTCGATAAGAATACTGGTCTGGATTCCAGCAGCTTTGATCTGACCGAGTTAACTTCTTCATTTGGTCAAGGTGGTTCCTGTGTGGGAACATATGCTAAATTGTGCACCTGGTTTGGAGGCAATAGCAGCTATTTGAATGCGGTGCAATCGTTGATTAATGGTGCTTATCTTTCGAGTAAAAACGGGGTGCCTATAGCGAATAATAATCCGGTTAAAGCTCCTGACTTAAAGCCTAATCCCAAACGTGAATTAGTTTCTGGTCAGGAATCATCAACAGTGTACGGCTTTATTAATAACTCGGTAATGGTGCAGTTACCAGGACAGCCCGGATTACAACCATTACAGTTTGCTAATATGATTAATTTTAGTGTTGATACAACAATGTATTATTTACAACACCAGAATTTTGATTGTGGCCGGGTTAAAATCCTGTTCTTCTCTTTCTGCCTTGGACAGATGTTTGGCGATTTATTCTATAACTATATTTTCAGATATATATATAACTTCTTCCTGACCCTTTTTGCCCAGATCATTAATCAGGTCATTATGGCGTTTTTGATGATCCCTCTACAGGGAATGGCGGATATCTTCAAAGAGGGGTTGAAGACTATTTCGACGCCCGGAGTAAATCCGATCGTGGCTTTGGCTAATATGGGAACCATGTACATCAACTTCTCCGCTAATTTATGGTTAATGCTGCTGGATATTGCGGTAGTCAGTGCTTTGATTCCATTATTTGGGGTGTTTATTTTCGCGCTGATTTCTCTGGCTATGCCCTTATTAATGGCCTGGATTGGTATTATGGTGGGGATAGGGTTTACTACGGCATATTATATACCGGTCTTGCCGTATATGATCTTTACCTTTGGAACCCTGGCGTGGCTCATAGCCGTGATAGAAGCCATGGTTGCTGCTCCTATAGTGGCATTGGGTGTAACCCACCCCGAAGGGCATGATGCTTTTGGTAAAGGCGAACACGCTATTATGATTCTGATGAACGTCTTTTTAAGGCCATCGATGATGATTATTGGTTATATTTCCGCAATCTCCTTGTCTTATGTTGGCGTTTGGATTCTTAACGCTGGCTTTGATCATGCGATTGGTTTTATTCAGGGAAATATCCAGCAAGATACAAGCGGGACTAAATTTGGCGGGTTTAAACTTGATGACCCCAATTGGAGCAATTCATTAACCGAGCAGCAGGGGGCTGGAAATTCTTCCGGTAAATATACAGAGTGGGCCGGTATTTATGCCTATTTCTTCTCCATTTTGATGTATACCACCATGTATCTGATTATTGTACAAAAGGCCTTTACTTTGATTTCACTTTTGCCTGACAGAGTGTTGCGTTGGATAGGTGGCAGTGCAGAAGATTATGGTAAAGACTCAGCCTCGTGGGGTGATGAAGCCAAACAGGCTGTGAAAAGTGCTGGTGATGAAACTCAGAAAGCTCAGGGTCAGATGGACAAGCAGTTGGGCGGATATGGCCAGAAAGCGGTTGGTGGAGTTAAATCCGGTATTGGTAAACTTATGGGTGGCAAGGGTAATGTCAGTGGTGAGGGTAGTCAATCTTCGACAGGGCCTAACTCGACTCCATCTGGTGGTAAAGGCCCTGGTGGTGCGGAGTAATTTCAAAAAGTATTGCGAGTATCAATCCGGGTTGTCCATATTGTGCTCGCATGCTCGCAATTAATGGTTCTATCTCATATTTAACGAGGTAAATTCGAGTCCCTCATTCTGTTCTTCATTGATTCTATGCTTTGTCGCAGCGTGCTCTTGTCTTCTTTTTCTTGGCATGTCAACTTCTGGTTGTTCCTGGCTGGCAGGCATAGCCTGTAGTATCTGTTTGGTAGAGGATGATTGCTCTGGCTGCGCAGATGATGAGGCCGCTTCCTTGTGACTGCCTGATTTTATTTTACTGACTACTGCCAATAATGGCATAGAAACAGCACCATAGACGCTGTTAACTAATACCCCACCTAAGCCCAATGCTGCTGTGACTGCCGTGAGCGGCGCTGTTATAATAAGGCTGGCAGCAGCAAGTGCCGGATTCCCCCCGCCCACCGCCACGGTTCCTTTTCCTGAAAGCCCCAGCATCATAGAAAAAGCCAGTGGCGCCACTGCGAAGCCTGCGCACATGAGATAATTACTCTTAATAAAATTTTTATTTGCTTTGTAGATACTCTTCCTTGACATGCTTTTCTCCATAAGTTATGTAGTTTTCTACGGTAAGGTATGTTTATGAATTTGTCAATTAGGGTAAGATTACTCTTGGTAGCGATGGATCTATTACCAAGTAAACGTCTATACCAAAGGCATGGACGTTTACCCTATAACGGTTAATTTCAATCTATTAAGCTGTTGGACGTGCCAGGTCATCATGCATCTGATCGAGCAATTGTGTTGATTTAGGTTTAAATGAGAAGAAATTTAAGCTCCACAAAGGAAGAGATACCGGGAGTGCTGCCAGGAAAAGTATTCCTCCTGCAATTAATTTATCCCATTCTCTATGGTAGCTTAAGACTGGTCTTGCTTCTTCAATAGCATTGTTGCACGCATCGCGAAGCACTTCAATTTTAGTTTCCAAAGCAGACATGTCATAAAAAAAGTTTATTCTTGCCTCGTAAATCTTCCAAAGCAATATTTCTGCGGCAGAAACAGCATGATCATAATTATCGTTTCCTTGAACACTTTTTTCGCGCATTTGTTGATATTTTAGGAGGATGGAATGAAATGACGCATCAAAACGAATATTTTGAAGGGCCTTTTGCTCTTCGCTATTGTCGGCAGCAGATAGTTCTGAAAAACACCATTTAACCAGTTCTTCACATCGTTGCCCGGTGTCGCGGGGCAGTAAATAAGCCAGTAAATTAGAACGATTACCCGTTGCCTGATACAGTACATCAAGTTGCTCTGGAATTGGTAAAATAGAAACATGTTTTAGTATAGGTAAAGGAATTGCAGGCAAATGCATGATTGAAAGGCCTAAAGCATCTTTTCCTTGTTGCGTTTGATGGCGAATGTCAGCACCAGCATTTAACAGGAAATCAATAGCATTTTCCTGATTTTGTTCAATGGCATGATAAAGCACGGTATATCCTTGTTCATCGGTGGTTTCCAAAGATGCACCATGAGCCAGCAAACCAGGTAGCGCGTCAACAAGGCCTAGGGATGCTGCTGTATATAATGCGAAATGAACGGAAAATCCTAAATTCTGAAGCTGAGGAATTACCTCATACGTTCCTGTTTGCGCAGCAAGAATAAGTGCATCCCTTCCTGTATTGTCTTTAGTATCAAGTATGTCTGATAGCAGTGCTGAATCTTTTTGGCTTAGCAACAAACGAATTAGTCCTGCAAATAAATGAGGTTGTTCTGATGCCGCATAAAATAATACTCCAGGATAAACTCCATTTGAGATGGTTTTTAATGCTTCCTGTTGTTCAGCCGAAGGTAATAACACGAAACGTGAGAGAGTTAGTTGAATTAAATCGGGATAATCAGACATAAAATCAAACACGTTTTTACCCAATTCAGTTCTTGTTGTTAAGGATTGTTGTGGACTGGAAAGGGCTGATTGCAACAGAGTTCTGCCGTGTTGACTGGTAGCCGGGGTTTTGGGTAAATGAGAAAGCACCGTAAGAGCTTCCAAAGTGCTTGACAGAGTTTCTCCGTGTTCGTGATAGAATTGCGCAGTTAATGTATTAAGAATCAATACCCAGCAATGAGGATATTTATTCTCCAGTTCACGTATCTTCGCTGGTATGCAGTGAACGAGAGTTCTTAAATTTATGTTGATATGATCATATTCTTTATCCATAATGAAAGCAAACATACACCTCCAATGTAATGTCTGGGCATCGGCGTCCAGAGCAGAAGAAGGTAGGTCTTCAAAAATTTTCAGAGCCTTAAAAAACTGTTGTTGCCCCATGAATCCCATAGCAATTCCCAGTAAATTTGCATGGCGTAATTTATCCTTTAGCACTTTTTCAGAACAATTTTCCAGTAATTCCAATGCCCTGTCGAATTGACCAGCACTAATATAGATACCTATCATTCTTTTATAAATTAACTCCAACTGAATGAATTGAGTTGGTAAATTGGGTAATTTTAGCATTTCGCCAATTTTTTTCTCTATTTTTGATATATCTGGTGAAGGGGTTATTTCTGCTTGATCAATAATTGCTATAATATCATGATACAATTTATTTAGTTGTTGATTACGTAAATAAATAGCACGTAGCTCCGCAGGTACGTAAACTGAATCAAGAGAGCCGATTATATTGGTATTTTTTGCACAAGCCTTTGCAAGGCTGGTAGCGTCTTTGGGAATATAAATTCTTTCCAGTTCTTCAATAGTTCTTCTCTCTCCGGGTAATGGATAAAACACTGCTTTTTCAAATACAAACTCTGCTATTTCAGGATGATTATTCTCTAGGGCTATTGATATAGGACTGACAGTTTGGCGGTTGTAATTGTAATCTCTTACTTCATAAGATGTAATTAATGCCCCATTTTCATATAAATATTTTAAAATTTCAAAATTGCCATCGCGCGCGGCGTACATCAAGGCAGTATAGTTAGAGCCTTCGCTTGTATTGATGTTTACCTTTTCCTGCACTAGCCATTTAACTATAGGCATATGTCCGTAACTTGCAGCTTCCATTAATAAAGTATGGCCATTGCTATTTTTCGATTCCATTGAAACACCATTTTGATAAAGGCACTTTAACATCTCTAAATACCCTTTTCTTACCGGTTCCATCGCAAGAGGCTGTCCTTTTCTGCTTAGTACATCAATAGAAGCACCAGAAGTAATCAGTTTGGATACAACATCACAGTGATTATTATTTACAGCCACTATTAAAGCAGAATTTAGCTCATCCAAAGAAAGATTTTTCGATATTAACCATTGTACTGCTGGCAAATGACCTTTAGACGCAGCCAATAGCAAGGAATTACAAAAGGTACTTCCTTTTTGAGTAAGTGGGACATTATTTTCAAATAACCACATCATGACGTGAACATGACCGTTTTCAGCAGCAAATTCCATGAGATTAAAGCCATTGCTCGCTCTTAAATGAAAAAGCTCATTGCGTTCAACAATTATAGATTTAAGTTCAGCCAATTTGCCCTGGCTTGCTAATAGAAAGATTGGATGTTCAGTTTTTAAATTCATTAAAATTGGCTCTTGCACTGTTCAGTAAGCCGGAAACGGTAGCATAAAGATATTTTTTGAACAATATTTTTTTCCCAACAGTTTAATTGGCAGACTATTCCCCGAACTACAAACCCTTGGATTTCAAGTGATACATTTTGAGATCCACAGCACTTGAAATATCAGAAATTCCTCTGACAAACTCCTCCATTTCAATTGCTTCATGCCCTATTTTCAATACGTTACGTACGTAATTTGAGGCACACAATGCAGAGTGTAAATCGTATTTGTTTACCTTGTTAGCATGCAAAAATGCAATGAAAAATTCTGTTTTTAAATTACCGGTCCCTTTTCCCATTCCTGCAAGGGAAGCATCAATAAATTGAGCGCCACAATTCATTGCAGTGAGGGCATTAGTTTGTGCCAGGCCAATATTATCATGGGCGTGAAAACCAAAAGGGACTTTATAGTTAGGAGTGTATCGTTCATAGATTGCTTTAATTCTATGCGGAAGAATGCTGCCATTTGAATCAGCAAAATAAATCATGTCTGGATCATGATGGCTTACTTGCTCAACTACCAGATCCAATTCTTCATCTGAATAGCTGGTCATGAGGATGAAGTTGACGGATACCAGCATATTCAATTGTTTTGCCATTTTTATAATGGGCACCGCTTCAGCAAGTCCGCCTTTAGGGATGCAGATTCTCAATAAACCTACACCACATTCTTTTAATTCTACAAGATCAGATTCATTAATGTTTTTCGCATGTGCCATAACCGCAATAGTTGAATTTTTAATAAGTGACTGGCAAAAAAGAAGATAATTTCTATCGCAATATCCTGCTCTACCCAGAGTGTCTCCAGGGTGCGCAGAACTGTTCCTGTAGCCTATTTCAATGTATTCCACACCAGAATTATCAAGTGGTATCAGAATTCCCTGCAATTCACTGTCCGTAAAGTGAAAATTGGTACGGTGTCCCCCATCTCGAAGTGACGCATCCAGTAATTGAATCGAATTCATGGCACAGCCTTTTACTTCATATACATACTTATAATTTTAGTACTTATAAACAGAAATATCCTGGTTCTTGACGCAGGATTATTGGAAACAAACCCTAGGGTCTGTTGCCCACTGCCCTTAAGTTAAGCGCTACTCCACCGTACCGCGGCTTGTCCGCGGTATCCAGAGATCTAAGTTCGGAGTGAGATTCCTGGATCCCGCGGACAAGCCGCGGGACGGCGGAACTTCTTAACTTAATGGTAGTGGGGCTGTTGCTCCTGGTTTCCTGATATTAAAACAGGTTGTCCTTCATTTTAATCCTTCCTTCAATAACCACTTCGAATGGTTGTGGCAACTGCCTTAGGTATTGAATTACCGTGTCATGATCATTGGCACCGACACTCAGTATTTTCGCTCTTTTCATCACGGAAAAAACGCCATTCCCACTAGCCAGGAAGTCTGGTGCAGCTATGGTATAGATTTTTTTTCTGTTGAGCGGTTTGCCCTTGTGTTGGATGGCAATGATTCGGTGCCCTATCGGTTGGCTGGAATCATAACTGTAATTTATGCCAGAAATTTGTAACATGTTGGCATAGGATCCCATCCACTGTTGCTCCAGCAAATCATAAATATCCTCTCCCGAGAGGCTAAGCGAGACGATATTATTGGAAAAGGGCAGTACTGAATATATTTTTCCCCAGGTGATCGTTCCAGGACTAATATCATCCCTCATGCCATGCGGGTTGGTCATGCCAATGTCCGTATTCATTACAGTGCGTAAGGCATCAGCAACCAGATTTCCTAAATTGGACTCTCCATGCGCGTTCGTTTTTCTCAATAAAGCGTTTTGAGACGTTCCAACATAGCTGTTAATGATCGGTGCTACTTTATCTTCTGCTAATTGGACCAATTTCTGTGTCTGTTCATCGGGTATTTTTCCGGGCCAGCGATCGGCATAAGTAGTGATGATTTGAGCCGATTTCTTTTTAACCTTATGGCTTATTGCATCAATCTGAAGTGTGACTTCAGCAAAGGAAGCACTGTAACTGTTTGCCTGAGTGACCAGAATATTTATTCCATTGTGATTGGGGATAAAGGCATTAAGAAACTGGTGAGTATGACCACCCATAACCACATCAATATCATCATCGAGCTGATCAACAATGGCATTAATACTGCCCTCAACTTTGGTATTGGTTCTTGTTTCCCCTTCATAGGGTATCTGGTTGCCGCCTTCATGGATAAGCACTACTATAATTTGCGCCCCTTTAGCCTTGACTTCAGGAATGTAGTGATTAATGGTCTTGGCCTCATCGAGAAATATTACTCCCTCGGCATTGGCTGGAAACATGGAGTCAGCAGCATTTTTTAAAACAGCACCTATAAAAGCAATACGGATATTATTTATCACTTTAATCGAGTAGGGAGGAAACAGCGGTTTTTCTGTTTTTTCATCGACTATGTTGGCGGAAATATAAGGGTAGGATGAACCCGGATAATTGGGTAAGGAAATCCAGTCATCGGTTGGAGGATTGTCAGTACCATAAATCAAATCGAACATCGCTCTTTGGCCTCTATCAAATTCATGATTTCCAACAGTAGCTACGATATTACACAAAGGATTCATACGATTTTCATTAGTACAGTGTTTATTACCCAAACTGTTGGTAAACAAAATACTGGGCTCATCATGAAGTAAACCAGAAGAAGGGGGCGAAGCGCCAACCTGATCACCCATGATGGTAATTAAGGTTCTGTCTTCCATACCGGTCTGAGCCTGTTTTAAATAGGCCGCCAGTACCGCAGCTCCGCCAACGGGTTTATTCTTTGACATTCTGCCGGTACTGATTTGTCCATGGAAATCATTAATCCCTAATATTTTTATCGTGATGGTTTCATGATCGGTTTGGGATGATAGTGCAGAGGCGTGATTTATTGGTATCGGGATTAAGCTGCTGAACACAATGAGAGAAATTAAAGTGTGACGCCATTTATTGTGAAAAAGCATAGATTAATCCTTTACAAAAATATTCTGTTGCAGCAAGAGAGGAATTAATAGTACCAGTCTCGATTTAAAATAAAAAGAAGGGGCATAAATGGTTGACCATTCCCCGATCTACGTCGTCCTGAGCGCGTCTTTTGGCGCGAAGGATCTCCTTATATTAGCACCATGCCACTTTCAGGAGATCCTTCGCGCCAAAAGACGCGCTCAGGACGACGTGGAGCTGTATCCTTATAAATATTCTATAATCATGTTATGTTGATTACTATGATGCAACTGAATTATCCAGGGGGCGCACATGTCATTATATGTATATTGGTTTTCAATGGCATTGATTCTGGTTGGCCTTGAGATGGCGACAGGAACCTTTTATTTATTAATCATTGCTATTGCCATGGCTATTGGCGGCATTGTTGCACTGCTGGGTATAGGGTTTTCAATACAACTTGCATTAGCAGGTTTGGCGGGTGTTACAGGCATTATTCTGTTGCGGCATATGAAGGGCGGGCATGCTTCTGATGCATCTGTTCTAAATCTGGATGTAGGCCAGCCCGTCAAGATTTTAGCCTGGAAAGCTGATGGCACTGCGCGGGTTTTTTATCGCGGTAGCGAATGGAATGCGGAGCTGGATGCTAAAGACAGCGATCATAAAGGTACATTTTACATTAAAGACGTGCGGGGTTCAGCTCTTGTTTTAACCAATAAAAAACCGGTTTGACTTGTGGATTAATTGTCTGGAGGCGTTATGGAAATTGCATTGTTTATTTTAATTGTAGCTGTTGTTTTTATAGTCACGGCACTCAAGGTTGTACCGCAACAAAATTCCTGGATTATTGAACGATTGGGTAAATTTCATGCCGCCTTATTACCTGGATTAAATGTGGTCATCCCCTTCATTGATCGGGTTGCATACAAACATTCACTCAAGGAAATTCCTCTGGATGTGCCTAGCCAGATTTGTATTACCAAAGACAATACACAATTGCAGGTAGATGGTATTTTGTATTTCCAGGTCACTGATCCCAAGCTTGCATCCTACGGAACCAGTGATTATGTGCTGGCGATCACCCAGCTGGCTCAAACTACTTTGCGTTCAGTAATAGGGAAAATGGAACTGGATAAGACATTTGAAGAGCGCGATCACATTAACGCAGCGGTCGTTGCGGCACTTGATGAGGCGGCTACGAGTTGGGGAGTGAAAGTACTACGTTACGAAATTAAAGACTTAACGCCACCTAAAGAAATTATTCATGCCATGCAGGCACAGATTACCGCAGAGCGAGAAAAACGTGCACTGATCGCCGCGTCAGAAGGACGCAAGCAAGAACAAATCAACATTGCTACCGGTGAGCGTGAAGCATTCATTCAGCGTTCAGAGGGGGAGAAACAATCAGCAATTAACCGCGCACAAGGTGAGGCCGAAGCCATCAAGGCGGTTGCTTCGGCTAATGCCCAGGCAATTCAACAGGTAGCCGAAGCCATACAATCAGCAGGAGGTATGGAAGCGGTTAATTTCAAAGTGGCTGAACAATATGTCGATGCTTTTTCCAATGTAGCCAAAGCGGGCAATACACTTATCTTACCAGGCAATCTGGCCGATTTAGGGGGGTTAATTGCAACAGCTATGGGAATTGTCAAAAGCCAGAAATAATTATCTATGGCCTTGGGTTAACAGGTCATTATATGTTTGAGAATGGAGAGCTCTCCATTCTCATTATAAGGGTATTTAAGAAGATAATTACTCACTTTCCACATAAATTCTCATTATAATAAGAAATTTTTGCAAAATAATTAAAATTCACTATAATTCTTATTATAATGAGAATTAATAGGGTTTGCGTGTGGATAAGAATATTGTTAACAATACAGAAGACTTAGCAAAAATCCTTAAAATGAGGAGGCATCAATTAAATATAACTCAAAAATCTTTAGCTGAACTGTGTGACCTTTCTCATAATGGTATTAGCCGTATTGAGCTTGGCCAATCTGATGTACAACTATCAACAATTTTAAAGATGTCGAAGATTTTGGGTTTTAAAATAATACTCGAGATGGAAGTATGAAATCTCTTTATGTTTTTTACGAAAGCCAACGTGTAGGCATTTATTCACGAGATGAAAATCTTGTTTCTTCTTTTACTTATGATGAGAAGTGGCAAAATAATCCAAATAGCTTTCCCTTGAGTTTAGCTATGCCACTATCTCAGCAAACCTTTGATAATAAGGTGACGCTGTCCTTCTTTGAGAATCTTCTTCCTGAGGGTGATGTGCGGGACGTATTGGAACGTGATCATCACATACATGGTTCCTTCGAGTTTTTAGAGCGCTTCGGAACCGATTGTGCTGGAGCCGTTATTATTACTGCAAATGAAACATTTGAATATATGCCCGATAGTGCGGATGTGAAAATAGATATAGAAAAAATTTATGAAGCAATAAGCAGAAAAAGATCGATAGCTGCAAAGATACCTAAGCGTATTAGTGTTTTAATTGGCAGGAGAGCCAAAGGCCTCAATCAGCAAGGTGTATGAATGGTTCTGAAGTCGGTGTTATTATTGCTGATAATCTTTAGCACCAGCAATAATCAGTTTGTAGACGCGTTCGCTGATGATGCCTTGCTCAAATTTCATGCGGGCATCCTGTGTCATTAGCTGGCCTCGTTGTCTTACCAGTTTACGGGTGGCGGAGGTGACATCGTTTGGGTCGCTTTCCAAAAGGATGTCCCTGACTTCTTCATCAAAAACCAGATATTCTCTTAAAGCAACACGGCGTTCATCTACGGTAGGCACCAGTTTTTGCCAGATACATAACCTGATGGTTTCCAGAATATCTATTGTTCTTCCCAAGCGCTCCTCTCCGGAAAAGGAGGTCACAAGGCGACGCATTGTTTCTGCAACACCTGAGGTATGCAGGGTGGTGTACACTGGATGTCCTGTTAATGCTGCTTCAAGAGCCGCGCTTATAGTTTCAGCATCACGGCACTCTCCCACCATGATCAAGCGTGGTTTGCGGCGTAAAGCATTCCGAACTCCATCAGCAAAGTTGGGTAAATGGCGTGGAATTTCTGATTGGCTGACCACAGATGAAATCGTTTCAATTTCATCATAAACGAATTCGATTGGTGATTCATAGGTTAAAACTTTTCTGTTGGAATCACTGGTTTCTATGAGTTCACGGATAATTGAAGCCAGTAAGGTCGACTTACCAGAACCCGTAGCTCCTGTGATGAACACAATCCCTTCCTGAGGTGCAATGGCTTCCAGAATATTATCCGGGAGATTCATAGTGCTCAGTTTTGGTGGGGTAGTAGGAATGGTTCTCAAGGTCAACTGAATGGCATCATGGCCTTCAACCAGGCATGCAGTACCGTTTACCCTGTAACGATAGCGAACACCGCGGTTAGGGCGGAATTCATAATGGGTATCTATATCTTTACCTGAAAGCAATTGGGTGGTGGCGTTGGGGCCATAAATCGCATTGATTAAATCCCCAAGTTCCGTATTGGACAAGCGGCGATTGGTTATTTTAAGCAATTTGCCGTAAACTTCGGCAAATATAGGCTCGCCAGTCTGGATAGTGATATCCGATGCATTCAGACTCTCTGCATGCTCCAGCATTCTATCCATAAATACCGGAGTAAAACGAGTCGGTTCATCGGGCATTAAATTAATATTATTGGTCATACTTTTATCATTAATTGACTGGCGCTATAGTGGGCTGCCAGGATTTGTTCGTTATGATAATTTTAGACTGATTTGCTACTTTTTCCATATTTTTGAACTGTTCCAGAGCGTTTTCATCTTTGGCAACAGCTGCTTTCCATTCATTACTATTCACATTAAGAGCAGGCAGGGCTGTAATTCTTAATACTCTGTCATCAATATGAATTTCAGATCCATCACCAGTCACGCCTAAGTCGGTGTGAGAGACGAAAGGAGGTGAGACAATATTCATGGCCAGCAATTTTCTGTAGAGAATCATACCGCCGAAATCTTCTTTTAGACGGGCAATATTTTCTTCAAGTATGGTGTTGGCTTGTTCAATCCCGTTTTTCCAGCCCTTTTCCGTATAAATACACCAGATCTGCTTTTCAGCTTTGGTCTTGGGGAGTAAGGTTGAATTAGGCATTTCCGGTTTTAAATAATCCAGCCACAGATATTGGCGCCAATTTGGTGGTGTTGTCACAAAATGTGCTTGTTTGGCTACCTTGTAAGTCCGGTCTGAAAGGCGAATACTTTGAGCATCAGCCAGATTTAATGTGTTTCGTCCTTCAAGAAGAACAGGGGGCAGGATGTTATGTTCCAGCACCAGGGAGTTAAAATCGTAAATAGTGTCCAGATTTCTGGTTTGTTTGGTCAGCCCTTCATCAATGATTTTTGCTCTCCAGGCAAGACCTGCCTGGGCTCCTAAACTCAGAGCGGTTTCTTTCAGTGCCATTTCGCGAATTTTACCCATTTTTTTCTTATTCAGAACTCGAGAGTGCTTACTGACCCCCATGGCCTGAATACCTGCCAGCGAGCCTGTATCGCCGACATAATTTCGGGAAGAAGAACAGGCTATCAGCAAAGCTGACAGTACAATGGTCACACTAGGAATAAATTTTGGCATAGCGCAATTCAACAACCTGACTGTTAGGATACACGTGAATATAGGCTTTTTTACCAGCCTGGTAATCAATATCACGAAGAAGTTCAGCTAAACTTACATCCTTAACGCTTAAACTGATTAAAACAGGTATTGCCGGAGCGGTACCCAGAACACGCAATTTAAAATGTGCTGATTTGGCAATCCTTGCGGTTAACTCTTCAATAGGGCCTGACCAGTCAACACTGGCGCGAGCTTGCATATTATAGGCATTAGGTATGGTCAGGGTATTGTCTTTGTTAGGTGGTGTAATCACTTTTTCAATGCGCGCCATTTCGAGCATGGAATCGCTCACTGACACAGCAGCTTCAGCCAATTTGATTGTGGCGTCATCACTGGGGTTATTCACAGGCGGCTTTCTAAATGTACCCGTGCAGCCGCCAAGCAGGACTGACACAAGAAGCATTAGGACAATCTTGTTACTCATTCAAAGTTCTTTTTATTTTAGGAGTATTAGTTTGATTGAAACAGGAGGAGCACTTATTGTCAAGGGATATAATTATCGTTTTCTAGAGTTTTTCAAAGAGGCCGTAAATTACTTGTCCTGCTTGTTTTAATTTTATTTGCCGCCATTGGTGTTCGTCAGGTGTAATAAGTGTTGGGGACTCAATATAAACAAGCCCGCCTTGCACCAGGAGCTTGTTTTTCACTATATGATCGAGGCAATCGGGAATGTAATTCTGCGCAAAAGGAGGGTCTAAAAAAATAAGGTCGAATTGTTCCGTACTCTGTTGTAAATAATTCAGGGTATCAGCCTTGATCAACGTTAATTTGGGACTGTTAAACTGAGTGATCATCTTTTGCAGATTGGCGTGAGCCTGAGGTGATTGCTCGATGAACACAACCTGGGATGCCCCGCGTGAAAATGCCTCTAAACCCAGAGCGCCGCTGCCCGCAAAAGCATCCAGACAGCGTGCATCCCTGACATCGTTCATCAGCCAGTTAAACAGGGTTTCACGAACCCTGTCCGGAGTGGGCCTTAATCCTTCTACTTCGGGAAACGACAGTTTTTTACCGCGATATTGACCGCCTATGATACGAATGATCTGTTTCAAGATTGTCCTACCGTCACCAGTAATAATTTTTCAGGATTAACCTGCTCCTTGAACGCCTGTTTTATTTGCTGGTCGGTTACTGCATTAATCCTTGCGACATAAGTGTCCAGATAATTGTCAGGAAGATGATAAAAAGCCATCCGCATTAACAGCGCCGCAATAGTACGGTTACTGGATAATGACAAAGGAAAACTGCCGGTGAGGTATTGTTTGGCAGAATTTAATTCTTCTTTATCAGGACCTTTAGCAATAAAGCCATTAAGAGTATTTTGAGTCACATCAAGGGCATTGCCTGCCTGATCGTTTCGGGTAGACAAGCTGATGATGAATGGCCCTTCACCTGGCATAGGGACAAACTGGCTGTCCACTCCGTAAGTTAAACCGCGCTTTTCCCTGACCTCTGTAGAGAGGCGTGAAACCAGAGAGCCTCCTCCCAGAATGTAGTTACCTACCATCAAAGGAAAATAATTGGGATTATGATGATCTATACCTATTTGTCCCAGTCGCACTACGGTTTGGGATGAAGGAAATGGAATGTTTACTTTTTCTGCAGCTCCTAATGGTGAGGCTTTAGGAATGGTATGAGCAGTTTTGCCCTGAGCCAGATCATGGGTTAATTGCTCCGCCAGTTGATGCGCAGTCTTGCTGTCAATCGCTCCTACCATAACCAGTACAGCATTATTTGCAACATAGTATTGTTTATAAAAATCAGTAATCTGCTTTTTATTGATTTGGCTAACTGTGTCTTTTGTACCGTTAACAGGATGGGCGTAAGGATGGTCATGATACAAGGTGGTAAAGAAATTAAGGCTGGCAACATCATCCGGAGATTCATCCACTTGTTCAATAGCCATGAGTTGCTGCTTTTTTTCCCGGGCAAAAGAACTGTCTGGAAAATCAGGATGGCTTAGGATCTGTGCAAAAGTGTTTGTTGATTGTTCAAGTGCTGCTTTATCGGTTAAAGTCCTTAAATTAAATACCGTCATATCCCGACTTGTTTCTGCATCAAACTGGGCACCGGTATTGGCTAGGGATTCCGCAATTGCTGTTGCATCTTTACCCGCATTTCCCTGATTCATCAGATGAGTGGTCAAGGCACTTAAACCAAAGTGTTTCCCATCATAGGCAGAACCCGCAGCGAAGGCTACCGTAATATCCAGCATGGGCACTTCCATGGCTTGGTAGAACACAACCTGAGTTCCCTTTTGAGTGAGCCATTTTTCTGTTTTAAATGAATTAGATAATGCATTTTGAGAAAAACTGATAACCAGGGCAGTGGTCAATACATTTAATATTCTCATGATTTTTCCTCATCTTGTTGGACGGGTTTTAATTCCGCTTCAGTCCGATTTTTATCCTGAAAATAGCGTTGTGCTGTTTGTTGAATTTGTTCAGGAGTGATGCTGTTAATGGCTTGAGGGTAATTATCAATATTTTTCCAGCCAATCCCTACTGTTTCCAAAAGCCCTAATTCCATTGCCTGGCCAAAAATAGAATCTTTTTCAAAGGTTTTTTGAGCGATGATCTGATTTTTAACGCGTTGCAATTCTTGTGCCTCTACAGGTTTGGCTTTTAAAGCATCCAGTTCGGCAAGCAAACTTTTTTGCAGAGCGGGCATTGATACGTTCTTGCTTGGCGCTCCGTAGACAATAAATTGAGTTTGATACCGGGCATAAAGGTTATAATGAACATCGGCACCTGTAGCTACGTGACTGCCTCTGATCAGGTTTTTGGCAAAACGCGAACTTTCACCGGCATCAAGGATTCCTGCGATCAGTTCCAGTGCATAAGGTTCCCAGGCATTTTTAGCTGTTTTCACACCAGGAACAGTATAACCTATCATCAGCATGGGTAATTTCGCCGGCGCTTCGACCACTATTGATTTTTTACCTAAAGCAGGCGGTTCCTGTTGTGGTTTACGAGAGACAACAGCTTTGCCTGGTATGGCACCGAAATACTGCTCTGCCAATGCGTGTACCTTCTCGGGATTCACATCACCAACCACTACCAGTGTCGCATTATTCGGAGCATAATAGCTTTGGTACCATGTTTTGAGATCCTCGACTTTCATTTGCTGCAAATCATTCATCCAGCCAATGACCGGGTGATTGTAGGGTGCTGTTAAATGAGCTGTCGCGAGAAAGCGTTCAAAAGCAAGGGCTTGCGGATTGTCATCAGTGCGCAGGCGGCGTTCCTCTTGAATCACTTTGATTTCTTTTGCGAATTCATCGGCATCAAGGAGCAAATTGTTCATCCGATCTGCTTCCAGTTCAAAACTGGTAGCAAGACGTGACGCATCGATTTTTTCGAAATAAGCGGTGTAATCATTATTGGTAAACGCATTTTCCTGGCCACCCTGGGCGGCAATGGTTTTGGAAAAAACACCTAAGGGAAATTTTTTGGTTCCCTTAAACATCATATGCTCTATAGCATGGGAAACGCCAGTTATGCCCACGGGTTCGTCTGCAGAGCCGATGTTATACCAAATCATGGATACGGCTATGGGAGCCCGGTGATCTTCTTTAACCAATACTTTTAATCCATTATTCAAGGTATACTCTTGAACTTGGCTAAAGGTCTGGCAAGATAGTAACATAAATAAAATAACGAGTGTTTTGCGCATAAATAAACCTCTTGGCTACAGCCTGTTGCTACTTTCGCGAGTTGAAACGCTAAAAGTCGACAGATACTAAAAAGCTGATAGAATTTCATATTTCTCAGGAATTGTACACTAAAATGATTAAATGGTTTAAACGAAATCAAGATTTAGGACCTCCCGCAGCAGAAGAAAATCAAAATAATCTGCCAGAGAGTCAGGAAATGATACCAGAGGTTATCGAGCCTGTTGTTGAGCAGGAGCCTACTAAAGAAGGTATTTTTGCCCGCTTTAAACGGGGCTTGAGCAAAACCCGCCACCAGCTGGGTGATGGCATTGGGCGTTTGCTTTTGGGTAAAAAGGAAATCAGCCAGGATTTGCTGGATGAACTGGAAACTTTATTGATCAGTGCTGATTTAGGGATAGAGACAACTCAGGCTGTTTTAAAACAATTAACCGATGAATTAGAAAGAAAACAATTATCTGATGGCAATACGGTTTATGAGGCATTGAAGTTACAGCTACAGAAGATTCTCGGCGAAGAAATACCATTAACTGCAGAAACCACAGACAAATCACCTTTTGTTATTTTAATGGTAGGGGTGAATGGTGCCGGAAAAACAACAACAATTGGAAAACTGGCGAAACAATTTCAGCGCCAAGGTAAGAAAGTAATGCTGGCTGCTGGAGATACGTTCAGGGCAGCAGCTGTGGAACAATTACATGTCTGGGGCGAGCGTAACGACATTCCAGTGATAGCCCAGCACACTGGTGCAGACAGTGCTTCAGTGATTTTTGATGCGCTGCAAGCCGCCAAAGCACGAAAAATTGATGTCTTGATTGCGGACACTGCGGGTCGTTTACATACCCAAAACAATCTGATGGAAGAATTGAAAAAAGTGAAAAGGGTGTTGCAGAAAATTGATCCTGCTGCCCCCCATGAAACCATGTTGGTATTAGACGCCAGCATAGGACAAAATGCCCTGAATCAGGCGCGTCAGTTTAATGAAGCAGTGCAGTTGACAGGCATTACCATGACCAAACTTGATGGAACTGCCAAAGGCGGGATATTATTTGCTATAGCTAATGATTTGGGGATACCATTTCGTTATCTGGGTGTTGGTGAGGGCATAGAAGATTTACGGCCCTTTGATGCAGCGCAATTTGTCGGTGCAATATTCAATGATGATCACATTTGACCAAGTCAGTAAACGTTATCCTGGCGGCTTTGAGGCTTTAAGCCAGGTAAATTTTTCTATGGAAAAGGGCGAAATGGCCTTTCTTACCGGCCATTCTGGCGCTGGAAAAAGTACTTTCCTTAAATTGATTGCGCTTTTGGAATGGCCTACTTCAGGTCAGTTGATGGTTAATGGCTTAAGGCTTAATCAACTTAAAAAGCGTGATGTTGCTGCCCACAGAAGCCAATTAGGTATTACCTTCCAATCACCCCATTTGCTCAATGACCGAACTGTTTTTGACAATGTTGCCTTGCCTTTACAAATACAGGGCATGCCTTATCCCATGATTGCCAAAAGGGTGCATGCTGCTTTGGATATGGTGAGTTTATTAAGTAAAGAAAAAATGTTACCCCAGCATTTGTCTGGCGGTGAACAACAAAGGGTAGGTCTTGCCCGTGCTGTCGTTCATAAGCCCGCATTACTATTAGCAGACGAGCCAACAGGAAATCTTGATCCCAAATTGTCTTCAGAAATCATGGCTATTTTTGAGCAATTTAATCAGGTAGGGGTAAGCATTTTGATTGCAACTCACGATTTGGCTTTGATCGCGCGTATGAAACATCGCATTGTCATGCTTAAAGGAGGACGGCTGTGTTGAAAAAGGCGCAATCACTTTTGGTATATCACGTACAGGCTGCGGGGCATAGCCTGAATTTAATGTGCCGAAAACCTTTGGCTACCATGATGACTGTGATTGTCATTGCCATAGCTCTGGCTTTACCAGCCCTTTTTTGGGTGTTTACGGATAATTTAAGTCATTTAACCATTGGCTGGCAGCGCGGTGGTCATATTTCCCTTTATTTAAAACCGTCTCTTCCTGAAGCAGAACAAGTTCAACTACTGAAAAAAGTACAGGAAACAGAAGGCGTTGGTCAGGCTTCTTTAAAATCGGCTGCAGAGGGGTTGACTGAATTAACTCAACAGGAAGGCATGCACGATATCATGCAGTATCTTCCCGAAAATCCATTACCTGCTGTTATTGAAGTCGTTCCCGCTTTGGTGATTGATTCTCCAGCAAAACTGGACTTGCTCTCAAGGCAATTA
Organism: Legionella shakespearei DSM 23087; assembly: GCF_000373765.1. Lineage (GTDB taxonomy): Bacteria > Pseudomonadota > Gammaproteobacteria > Legionellales > Legionellaceae > Legionella > Legionella shakespearei. Next base: position 78,309 of record NZ_KB892382.1, read on the forward strand.
CAGGCTCTTCCCGAAGTAGAACAAGTCAAGCTGGATATGGAGTGGATTGGACGCTTGCATGCTATCTTAGGGTTTGCTGCTAATTTGGCTAATGCACTGATGGCTTTATTAGCATTAGCCGTTATTTTGATTATTGGTAATACCTTACGTCTGTCTATCCATAACCGCCAGGAAGAAATTCAGATTTTAAAGCTTATTGGCGCTACTGATCCCTTTATTCTCAGACCTTTCCTGTATTCTGGTGTCTGGTATGGGATGGCGGGTGCTGTAGTTGCGGTGTTTTTGGTTAATATCTTTATTTTAAGCCTGGGTGTGGTGGTCAATCAATTGGCTGTTGCCTATCAAATGCACTATCCGCTTTCCGGGTTGTCAATAAGGCAGATCTTGCTACTTGTGCTATTTGCTATTATACTGGGATGGATCGGGGCACGCCTTTCGGTAAAACGCCAATTAGCTTTCATAGAACCTTATAATTGATGTATAATGTAGGGTATTAATGATTTAAAGTAACTGATCATTTTTCCCATTACCGACCGCGCCTAAGCACGCGGGATTTTGGATGTCCAATAGTTCCGCTCCCTGACGGTCGCGGCTCGCTTAGAGCCCGCGGAGAGACAGACAGTTACCATTTACTTACGTTCTGATGACTGGAGGAAGTAGTATGAGTCAACAGTTACAACTTGCCGCAATGAATTTACCTGTGGGTAGTCTGGATTCTTATATCCATAGGGTAAATCAAATTCCGATGCTTACTCTTGAAGAAGAAATTGCCTGCGCGGAAAATTTCCATGAAAAGGGAGACATTGAGGCTGCACGGCGTTTGGTTCTTGCCCATTTACGTTATGTTGTGCGTGTCGCTCGTGGCTATTTAGGTTATGGTTTGCCGCTGAATGATTTAATTCAGGAAGGCAACGTGGGTTTGATGAAAGCGGTAAAACGTTTTGACCCTAAAATGGGTGTGCGTCTGGTGTCTTTTGCTGTTCACTGGATTAAAGCCGAAATTCATGAATTTGTATTACGCAACTGGCGTATTGTTAAAGTCGCAACCACTAAAGCGCAGCGTAAATTATTTTTTAATCTGCGTCAGATGAAAAATCGCCTGGGTTGGTTTAGCAACGAAGAGGTGGATGCGGTAGCAAAAGATTTAGGCGTGAGCCGTGAAGAAGTACTCGTTATGGAGCAACGTTTAAATGTCATGGATTCCCCCTATGATGCTCCGGATGCGGATGATAATGATGATGCTTATAAAGCACCTGAGCGTTATTTATTTAATATCAATGATGATCCGGCTATTATGCTGGAGAAAGAAGATACTGGCGATCAAGGCAGGGAAAAGCTCTTTGCTGCTTTAGAGCAATTGGATGAACGCAGTCAGGATATTCTGCAGCAACGCTGGTTGGCTGAAAAAAAATTGACCTTACATGATTTGGCCGAGAAATACGGCGTATCTGCTGAACGAGTCCGACAGCTTGAAAAAAATGCCATGAAAAAATTACGTCAATTTATAGAAGGGTAACTTCCTGACTCCACGTTGTCCGATTCACGTCGTCCTGAGCGCGTCTTTTGGCGCGAAGGATCTCCCGAAAGCAGCACGGTGCCAGCATTGGGAGATCCTTCGCGCCAAAAGACGCGCTCAGGACGACGTACTATTCGATGTACTATTACAGTCACTGAGGCTCGGATTTGTTTAAAAACGCACTAATCAACTGTTCCACACGCTCATCCATCAACACACTGACATGATCCGCTTCAGGTAACAAAGACAATCTGGCATTACTGTACTGATTACAGAACTTTATTGATTCTTTAGGATTTATTGTCTCGTCTTGTTCGCCATGAATACATAAAAATTGGGTATCAGGCTTTTGCGAAAGAAACTGACGAAGGCGAATGCATTTGAGATCTATTACTGTTTGTTGCAGAATGACCTGACGTAATTGCAAATACCCATGACCGCTTAATTTAAACCGCCGTGCAATGGAATTGACGGGGCTGCGCATTTGCGTAGGAGATGCAATAAGTACAGCACGTTCAGGTTTGTAATTCAGCTGCCATTCGGGAAGCTGCCCTGCCACATTTAAGGTATTCAACAGCATAGAGCCACCAAAAGAATGACCTATGACTCCATAAAAAGGGCCGTGTGTATTAATGGTTTCTTTCAGAATAGCGACAGCATCTGTCCATGGCAATTGTACTCCCTTGGCCTCGCCATGAGCAGGAAAATCAAGTGCATAGACCTCATAACCTTGCTGATGAAGTGCTCGAATCAGGCGTATCATGTAGGCTGCTCGCGACATCCACCCGTGGGTAATCAGAATTTTTTTGGGATTTTCTACATGTGCTGGTATGAAACGGTGTAATACGTGATGACGAGGTACTTCCTGATGAATTACTTCACTACGTTTTTCTTCCATAAATTCACAGGCCATTTTGGCAAAGAGCCGGTATTTCTTTTCCATTGGAAGATGGACAGGGGTGATAAACATTTGATAGCAGAACTGTACATGTAAAAAATCCCTCAATTCTGCAAGTGAGCTGCTCATCATGATGATATTCCTCGCATTCTTTATTTTTAGTTTAGACCAAAATTAAAAAGGGAAGGAAAAATTAAATCCGAACTATTTTAAATAGATTGCCGGAGCTGGTGTCTCTTCGTTAGCTGTTCTGATTTTATGATAACCTTGTTCCAGAGTGAGTAACCCCGAAGCCATACCGGATAAAATACCATTGGTAATTTGCAGGGCATTATAGGAAGGGTCATCCTGATTCATCGTTAACAATGTCGAACTTGTAGCTAACATCGCTGCTCCCAGAAGCATTTCAATGGGGGCTTCAATCAACCCCAATGGCCCTGCAATGGAACGGTCTCCGCGAATAATGTTAACCCCACTTCCAAAACCTTTCATAAGGCCGCCAAGAAATAAAATCCAGCCATAGTTTTCGCTGCCTGCTGTTGGGTTGCCCATGCTCATGGCGGTAGACAAGGAAAAAAGACCGGCATAACTTTGAGCCATGTTGATGTAATCATTCACCTGATGCGAACTTTGGGCACACATTTTTCTATGCCTTAATTGTTCTTTTTCTTTTTCTGCCTCTTTATCTGTTACAAGGCTGGCTGTTTTTATACCTGGCGCAGAGGCTTCATTTTTTGTCTCAAACATTGTTCTGATGCGATGGTACCCCTGCTCCACTGATAACAGGCCGGTAATCATTGCTGCCAGAATACCGTTAGTAATCTGCAGCCTCATGTATGCAGGATCATCGCTATCCATTGTAAGTAAAATTGAGCTGATTGCTGTCATCGCTGCACCCAGTACCATTTCAATTGGGGCTTCTATCAAACCCAAAGGACCAGCAATGGAGCGATCACCGCGGAATATATTAACAAGGCTGCCAAAACCTTTAACTATTCCACCCAGAAAAAATACCCAGCCAAAATTCACACTACCTGCGGTTTTACTGACAGCAGACATGGCGGTTGCCAGAGAAAATAATCCGCCATAGGTTTGGGCGAGATTGGTGTATTCATTCACTCTATTTGAATGTGTTGCACTTTTTTCCCGTTGTATTTTTTGTTGCTCGAGTTTTGTTTTTTTAGCCAAAGCCTTTTTGTCAGCAACAGTTTTATCAGGAATGACATCAGGCTGATGTCTTTTACGTTTTCTTGTTGTTTCCTCTCTGATGATGATATCTCTGTTTAAGATGGGTGGGGGTGTCCCACGTTCAATATCGTGATGATTATCCGCAGGCGATTCATCATCAGGGCTCGTAAGTCTGTTAAGAAAGTTTTTTATCCAATCCCACATGAATTCCATCTCGTTGTAATTAAAAAGCCCATAATACTGGAAATTCAGGAATTGGGTAGTTTTTTTTCAACAATTCTCAAAAAGCTTCATCAGTGTTTAGGGTAGACTTTTCTTTTAATTGTCCTAGACTATTTGCAACAGATTTTAATTTTGGGGAATAGTGCATGCACACATCAAATCATATTTATCATCACGAGAGCGAAGAACTACATGGCTTTGTAGCTTTTCAAAAAGATTCGGGAACACCTCGCCCAGCAGTCATTGTGGCCCATGACTGGAGTGGTCGCAATGAATTTGCCTGTGATAAAGCGAAAAAGCTGGCAGAAATGGGATACATTGGTTTTGCTTCTGATGTTTATGGCCAGGGTCGTCTCGGAGAGAGCACAGAAGAAAAAACGGCACTCATGCACCCTTTGGTTAATGACAGAATGCTGTTAAGGAATCGGCTTCGCGCTGCTTTTGATGCGGTTAAAGCAATGCCTGAAGTAGATAAAAATCGTATTGCCGTCATCGGGTTTTGTTTCGGTGGTTTATGTGCTCTGGATTTGGCACGCAGTGGTGCGGAACTTCGTGGAGCGGTCAGTTTCCATGGTTTACTAGGCAAGCCTGATTTGCAACCTGAAACAATTAAAGCCAGGATTCTGGTGTTGCATGGTTATGATGATCCTATGGCACAACCGGAGCAAGTCAACGAATTTTGCCATGAAATGACAGAAGCCAAGGCGGATTGGCAAGTGCATATGTACGGACATGTACAGCATGCATTCACTAATCCCCAGGCACATGATACACAGGCAGGCCTGGTATATAACGCCTTGGCTGCAGAGCGCTCCTGGCTGGCAATGGAACTGTTCCTCAAAGAAATTTTTTAGGAATACCAAGAAACAAAAAGGGATTACATGTTTAAAAAAATTCTGATAGCAAATCGTGGTGAAATCGCCTTGCGCATTGTGCGTGCCTGTAAAGAAATGGGTATTGCTGCTGTGACTATTCATAGTGAAGCCGATCGATTTGCCTTACATGTAAAACGCGCCTCTCACTCACATTGCCTGAGCAAAAAACCGTTAGAAGCCTATCTTAATGGCCGGCGTATTATTGAATGCGCCAAGGCTGCAGGTTGCGAAGCCATTCATCCTGGGTATGGTTTTTTGTCAGAAAATCCCGAGTTTGCCAAAGACTGTGAAGACGCAGGGATTGTTTTTATTGGCCCCTCTTCTGCTGTGATTGCAGCTATGGGTTCCAAGGTTGCTGCAAGGGATGCGATGCAAAAAGCCAACATACCTACTATTCCTGGTAGTGATGGCAATCTGGAAACAACAGATGAAGCTGTGGCCTGTGCTCAGAAGCTGGGTTATCCCGTGTTGTTGAAAGCCACCTTTGGCGGTGGTGGTCGAGGAATTCGTCTCTGTCATGATGACACTCAGGTAAAACAACAATTTGCACGTGTGCAATCTGAAGCTGAAAAGGCATTTGGCAACGCTCATGTGTACATGGAACAATTTATTGTAAATCCTCGTCATATTGAGGTGCAGATTTTGGCAGATCATCACGGCAATGTAGTGCATTTATTTGAACGTGATTGTTCTGTGCAACGCCGTCATCAGAAGCTGGTTGAAATTGCACCATCACCTTTGTTAGATGATGCAACTCGCCAGTTGCTCTTTGATTATGCGGTAAGAGCTGCACAACAGGTCGGTTATACCAATGCGGGAACCGTAGAATTTATTTTAGACCAACAGAATCAAGCCTACTTTATGGAGATGAACACGCGTTTGCAGGTGGAGCATCCCGTAACCGAACAGATTACAGGTATTGATATAGTTCAAGAGCAAATCCGTATTGCCTACGGTGAGAAATTGGCTATGACCCAGAAAGAGATCATGCACAGGGGTTATGCCATAGAGTTTCGTATTAATGCTGAAGATCCGCAAAATGATTTTTTACCCAGCTTTGGACGTATTACGCGTTATTATGCTCCCGGTGGGCCTGGTGTGCGCACTGACAGTGCTATTTATACCGGGTACAGCATTCCTCCTGATTACGATTCCTTATGTGCCAAACTGACGGTTTGGGCTTTGGATTGGCCTTCAGTATTGCGCCGGGCACGCCGTGCGCTTGAGGAAATGCGCATGTTTGGCGTTAAAACCACAATTCCCTATTATTTGGAAATGATTCAATCCACAGAGTTCAAAGAAGGAAAATTGACTACCAATTTGGTTGAAGAACATCCTGAATGGCTGAGATATTCTAATAAGTCACTTCCACAACATAAAGCAGCTGTAATTGCTGCAGCAATTTCAATGTACAGTCAAAAACAGGGCATTGGAAAAGATTCAATTTAAGAGAATTAATTTTTTTAAATGGTCCGGGATTCCGGCGCAATCGACATTAGTTACCAATACTTATCAGCAACTGGTTCAACCGATTGCTACCGATGATGAAGAAGGCATGCCAGAATTGTCTTAATCGTAGCCCGGTTGCTCGCAACCGGGATCGGTGCTTCAATTGAACTTTTCATCCTGGCTGCAAGCAGACCGGGCTACGTATTGTTCAGATGAGAAAAAATAATGTCCAGGCGCTCCTGGATGGGGATTGCCGGTAGTTCAATCAATTCATAGCCCAATCGTTTATAAGCTGCATAAATGTGTTGGCCAATTTGTTGCGCGCTGATGTTATCTTCTACGCGCACGGAATCATACTCCAAAGGCAGTTGATGGCAGAAAAACAATTTTTTGTATTGGGTGCGCTGGCAACTGGAAATGATTTGATCTGATTTAAGTTGATAATAGCTAAAATAGCCTAAACTGTCGGGAGTGCCTCTATCAAAAAAAATCAATTCATCAGGCGAAAGACGCCGTTCTCTTTTCAGAACCAGAGCCAGAATTCCTCTTTGTAATTTCCAGTTATTCTGACGCAGTTCATCTAAAGTATGATTATTGGCTAATAAGCCGTTGATGTATTCTCGGGCCACTTCAGGAGCCGTCTGGTAACCTGCCTTAGCTAAATGATTAATTAAAGTCGTTTTACCAGAAGAAGGGGCTCCTGTGATGACATACCAGTTGGTCTGGATCATCAGAGGGAATAATTATCAATTAAACGAATGTCGCCAATCATGACTGCGGCGAATTTTCTGCCTTGATGTTCTTCAATATAATCCACTTTAATTCCCTGTGCATTGAGTTCTTCAATTATCATGGCACAAGCTTTATCCTGATGGAATATCCTGGCAAATTCTTCTGCCAGTATTTTTTGTTCCGGAGTCAGGCGATTATTGCGTGAACTGAATGCCAGGCCGCTTTCTTCCCGGATGGTTGGGCAGGATTTTATGGCCACATTCATGAATAAAGCCTGAGCCATGCCGCGAATCAATAGGTATTGCTGATAATCTTTTTCACCAAAATAAGCAGTGGTAGGTCGGGTCAAGTTCAGTAATTTCATTACTACGGTTAACACCCCATTAAAATGGCCAGGTCGGTGTTTGCCTTCCATTAACTGACAGAGGCTATTTTCCTGTACCTGATAAGTGTAGCCATCAGCATAGATTTCTTTTTCATTGGGCAAAATACAAAAATCCACACCTGAATCAGTCATGAGCTTAATATCTGCCTCCAAGGTTCTTGGATAATGTTCAAAATCATCAGGACGATTAAATTGAGTCGGGTTAATAAACAGGCTGGAAACGGTATAATCATTTTCTTTACTGCTGGCTAAAAACAAAGACGCATGGCCGGCGTGAAGGTTGCCCATGGTTGGAGCAAAGCCCAATGTACATTGGGCAGGAAGAGTCGCACGGAATGCTATCCATTCCTCAAGGTTATGAAAAATTTGCATGATTCTCTCTTTTAAAACGCGTAATCAGTGGTAGGAAAATTCACTTGCTGCACTTCCTGAGCATAAGTGTTCAAGGCATCAAGGATAACCTGTTTCCCCTGGGCATATCGTTTGACAAATCTGGGATTGAATGACGTTTGTAAACCCAGCATGTCGTGCCATACCAGCACTTGGCCATCGGTGTCTGAACCTGCACCAATTCCTATTGTGGGTATTTCCAGTGCCTCAGTAATCCTTTTTGCCAATTGTTGCGGGACACATTCAATGACTACAGCGAAGCATCCGGCTTGTTCCAGGGCACGAGCTTGCTGTAACAGGCTGTCCGCCTGCTCCTGATTTTTTCCTTGTACCCTGTAACCGCCTAATTGGTGGATGGATTGTGGTGTCAAGCCAATATGGCCTATGACGGGGATTCCTGCATTGACCAGATAAGATATAGTGTTACAGGTATCTGCATCAGCGCCTTCAATTTTTACCGCATGAGCACCGGCCTGTAATAATGCTTTAACGTGATCAATAGTTTGGGTATGTGAGGTTTTATGGCTTAAAAAAGGTAAATCAGCAATTAAAAACTGGGTTTTCAAACCGCGTGCAACCGCTTGAGTATGCAGCACCATCATTTCAATGGAGGCCATAATGGTGGTTTCATGGCCGTGTACTGCCATGGCGACAGAATCTCCAACCAAAACGCAATCGATATTTGATTCAGCCACAATGCAGGCTGAAGGATAATCGTAGCAGGTTAGCATGGAAATTTTGCTTTGTTCTTGTTTTTTTCTTTTAAAATCATGTATTTTCATGCTGCTCTCCCTGAAAAAAGAGACATAGCATTAATACAGGGGAACCGCTTTGATTCAGGTACCTGTCGCATGGATCAAGTCCTCCAAAAATGAGAATAATAAAGTCGCTGCCCGCAGGTCAGCGCGTCATTTAATATGATATAACCAAAAGTTCAGCAAGTCCACGACATGAATCAGGTCGGGGCACAATGCCGTAGCCCGGTCTGCTTGCAGCCGGGATCGAAGTGGCAACGAACTTTAAATATGACTCCCAGAAGTTCGAGTCCTGAGCAAGAAACCCCTTAACCTAAGCGGGTCTTTTAGGGAAACCTGCATCCATGCGGTCGGTGTGCGCGTCCCTGCGCACAACGCCCTAAAAGACCCGCTTAGGTTAAGGGGTTTCCGAGAGATTGTGCCAGAGTGGCAATGAACTCATTCCCGTATTATGGCTACGCCTAACTAATGCGGGCTACGAAGTCTAAATTAGACTCTGTGCCTCAACAAAAATTCCGCTTCCTGACGGTCGCGGCTCGGTTTCTGGTGCACGATGAAGTCAATACGAACGCACGAAAACCGAGCCGCGACCGTTAGGAAGCGGAACAGTTATACTGGCAGGGATTGTAGCCCGGTCTGCTTGCAGCCGGGATCGAAGTAGCACCCCCCCGGCTGCAAGCAGACCGGGCTACAACCCAAGTGTGGTGGTAATGATGGATCTCTCAATCATAATTGAACAAAAATATTGCAATTTGATTGTTATTTATGTTATTATTTTGTCCATAATGATTTTGTTTTGCTTGATCGACGGTTTTGCTTTCTCGAACGCAGATCATGGACAAAATGATACTATAAGGATGTAAACATGAAAAAAACAGGATCCCGAAGTGTTTCGTTTTCGCTGAACTTGCCTAAAACGGTTGATAATAAAGACGGTCCTGATTCAAGCCGCAGTCTTCCTGACGAGAAAAAATTTCTTAGCCCGCGTATGATGCTTTCCAAAAAACAGGGGAAGCTCATTACTGAACTCACCAGTTCAAACACCAGCAGCTCTCTTTCGGACAGTGACAACAGTGTCAATTGGCCGCTGACTTTACCAGTAGTCGCCTTTAAGTTAAAAATTAACGGTTTGATTTCTGATGGAGTTCTTTCTATTACCGTAGATAATCAATCATTGCCTGATTATCTGCTCAGTCATTTATCTGAAGCTATTCCTGACTCTGTAATGTACAAAGATTTGGTTAAAAAATTTGTTGCGGTAATTCTGTATGTTGAACTTGATTTGCCCCGGTTTCTTAAGCAAATAAAAGAAATGGTTTATGGGCATGGAGTTTTGAATGATATCTGTTCCAATTTACGAAGCACTCTGGATAAAAAATTTGAAGGTCGTTATTTGAAACTGAAAATCAGAGATAAGAATAATCCTGAACGGCATGGAGAAGCATTGAAAAAAATGCTTAGTGGCGAAGAACAGCAATACCATGAAAAAAATAATATTGATCTGCAATTGCTACTCCTCAACGAGGAATATTTTGTTGAGCACGAACCGTTCCTCTTCTTTTTTGAGCAATCGTTTCATCGTTATCAACAGGCAACTGAACATGACAAGCTGATTTTAGTCGCAGATGAACTGCACCATTTGACTCGTCTCTTTTATATTTTTGCCAGTGTTAATGATTTTACTCTTGGCGGCAAAAATAAATATGCTTTAACCTGGATCACTAATGTAAGTCGTCAGTTGGTTGGATATTTGCAATTATTCGTCCTCACCCAACCAACAGAACAGTTCCTCCCTTCTTTATATTTCATCATGGATATTATTGATTTATTAAACCAGGAAAAGGATGGGGGTGATTATCATTTTGGCCTCTTGCTCTTTAGCGTGCTTCAGTCAGGCCCGGTTAATCGATTGCTACGTTATGAAGACATGCCGCGAGCTCAAAAAGAGCACTACAACCGCCTTGCCACCTTGTTTTCAGCTATTGGAATGAATGCCAACTTAAAAGAACATTTGAGTAAACACCCGGAAGATTATGGCCCTGTCAGTTTTATTGATGCACTTTTTGCCGCAGCGGCAGAAAGTGCTGATCGCAATTTAATGGAAAAATGCGGTGACATTTTGGAGGCAATTATTTTAAAAAAGAAAAAACAAGCAGGTGTCGCCGTTACAATGCATACTGATTTGATATCGTTTCTCAAAAGAATGCCGGAATTTTCACAAGACCTGGCTTATGAACTGTCTTATCAACAGCGTCCATCTGAATTAAGTGACATTGTAGCGGGACGAAGTGAGTTGCTTGGCGAATTTAATCGCTGGATTAATTTTATTCACACGCTGAGAGCCGGATTTAAAAACGGTATAGCGCATGCTGATCTGCTGAATCTGTGCAAAGGGTGGGGACAGGAAAAATCAACCAGACAACTGTTTGTAAAACCCTTGTTTTTTAATCAGGAAATTCAAGAACCAACGCGTCAAACCAAAGAAAGATCTCCATCATTGCGAGACCAGTAACAAGCATGGAACGAATGAGGCTTAAAGTCGTTTCAGGAAAGATTAAGTGATTGCTTCTTCATATTTTTTTTCGTATCATGCCCTCAAAAAGGACAGATTTTTATGAAAATAAGTAATGCACTTGGTTTGGGGATTTTGGTGCTTTTTAGCCATGAATTAGCTTATGGACACGTGTCAAGTCAGGATAAAATGGGTAATTCTGGTACTGTTCGAAATGCCAGCCTGTTGCCGAGCCTGTTTTATAGCTATACGGATTTTAGTTACGATTCAACTGCGGGAACTAATTTTCAACGCTTTGACGGTCATGCGAATCTTTATGGCGTGAGCGCCAGCAGTTTTTTTGTCAGTAACAATGTTTTGGCTGCATTAGGGATATATCATGTAGACTCCGATGTGAGTTCGCAGACACAGTTAAATCCGAGCATCCATACCAGTCAAACTCAATCGGTTAAAAACAACACGCTGTTTGCTTCTGTCAGCAAATTTTTAAACACAGAATGGATGGCTAATTTCACCGGTGGTTATGGTCATAATCAGGTCAACTCCAGTCTTTTTGTCTTTCCCGGAACCCCTGAGCAAACATTAGGTTATGCAAGGAGTAATCTGGATAACTGGTTCGCTAATCTGAATGCGCTTTATACCAAAAAGCGTGGTTCACTTACATTTCAGGGAAGTTTAGGTTTCCTGTACAGTTATACTAATACCCCCGACTTTATTCATTACCGCTTTCCAACAGCCATTCAACCTATAGCCTCCGAGAACAGTAAATCAAGCTGGCTGATGGAAAACGCGCAACTTTCATATAATGTCACTGATAAAGTGGCGCCTTTTGTGGCAGCTGGGCTCATCCAGTCAGTTAACTCCTCAGTGGCTCAGCCTTTGATTACCACAATCAATGGCTCTTTGCCGCAATTGAATGCAATGAAAAATGGTTATCAGGCAGGAGGGGGCGTGAAATTCGTTACTAACAAATTGTCTTTAATTCTACAGTATCGATATTATAATTCGGGGCGTATTTATGAAAGTAATCAGACCTCGGCAGCTCTGACTTATTCTATGGACTAACGGAGCCTGGCTTCATAATAATGGATAAAATACTATGAATAATCTTAATAAATACTTAATCATGACCTTTATTGCAGGTTGCTTTCTGTCAAATACACTGCTGGCTACAGGATCAAATAACAGCAATAAATATGCTCAGAGCAGACTGGCAACTGCTTTTAATTTATCGGAACCCGATCCAGAACCACCTAAAAAGAACGTGACTGTTGATGTAACCCAAGATCCGCACTTTCTTGAAAGAAGCACTATAACACTGTCTGAACCCGTATCGAAACCGGCTACAACCACTCCAAGCGTTAACATTATCATACCCACTACAGGCATAGTCGTTGATTTTCAGACACAAACACAGAATCAAATGCTTGTTACTCAAAATACGAGCCTTGTCATTGTAAATTACGTACCTGTGATTACTGGTATCGCTATTAGTTGTATGGTGCCCTAACTAAGGTTAATAAAATATTAAGGATTAGCTCATGAAAAAGATATTGTTATTCGTCGTGTGTTTTAACTGGATTTTTGCGGCATTTGCTGATAATGCTACTCTTACGGTAAGTCCTGGTAGCGGAAAAGCACATTGTTTTAATTTTGCATGTTCTGTCTTGTTGAAACCACTAAGCACAGAATATTCTGATTTTGCAGATGTGATCATTACTAATAAATCAGCTTTTGAAACTGCTTTAAATATAATTGTTACTCAAGCCCCACCTAACGGCATGGCCATAGGAGTCTTTCCTCCCCCTGTAGACAGTTTAATTTATGTTCAATACGACCCCAGTATGCCCGCACCTTCAGTTACCCCGTGTTATATTCTTCCTGCTAAACGTTTAAGTCCTGGAGCTTCCTGTTCGATTCGATTTTTTGCTGACGAAGAGGCGATTTCTGTGGGCCCCATGCGACTGACCATTCAGGGGGCAAATACAGCACCTATAGACGTGACTTTTGAAGTGCAACAACAAGACTAAAAGCGAAAAAAGCCGTTATTTATCTTTAAATGACGGCTTAATTTTATGAAAACTACAGTGTCATTTTCAAATCTCCTGGAACCCAAAGCCTGCTGTATTCTGCTTCTTCTTTCAGGCCTGATGCTTCCATTGGGATTCGCTCCCTTTCATATCACACCCTGTTTGTTTGTTAGTCTGGCTTTGTTTTATTGGATTTTGCTTGGTAGTAAGCAATCGTCATTTGGGCTGGGCTTTCTTTACGGGCTTTGCTTTTTTGGGCTGTCAATGAACTGGCTCTATAGAGCTTTGCACACTTTATTTGAAACAGTAACCGTTGCTTTGTTTTTAACAATGCTTCTCATTATGTACTTGTCGCTTTTTACCGCACTGGTTAGCTTATTTTTTAATCTTCTCAAAAAAAATCTGCATCAGATTTTATTGCCCATTCTGTTTGCGAGCTTATGGACAGTGTCTGAAATGATCCGTTCCTGCTTTATGGGGGGATTTCCCTGGATGTTGCTGGGTTATGCGCAGGTAGATACTTTATTGGCTTTAACGATTCCTTACATCGGCATATATGGGGCTGGCTTTTTAGCCTGTATCATTTCAGCTTCAATAGCGCAATTGAATACTCTTACTCTGAAGTTCTGCTTTCTTATGTTGATATGTATTCCTGGAGTGATTTTGAATTCATCGGTACCTGAAGAGCTTGCTTTATCTGTAGCTGTAATTCAACCCAATCAATCAACTGAGAATAAATGGGATCAGGAGTCATTTGTTACCACATTAAAAAATATAGAAGCTAAAATTGATCAAAGCCTGGGGCGAGACTTAATTGTTCTTCCAGAAACCGCTATTTCTGTTGCGGTACAATATCTCCATCCTTATATAAAAAAATTGGAAGCTAAGGCGATAGCACATCACTCTGCTTTGCTGCTTGGAATACCTGTTGCTACAAAGAATTCTAAAAATACCTCATATGCCAATGCACTTTATGCTGTTGGTAAAGCAACTGGGCAACATTTAAAACATCATCTGGTGTTATTTGGCGAATATATTCCCCAATATTTAACCCGGTTTACTCAGTGGTTTCCATTGTCTACGGCAGATTTTTTTCCAGGGGGAGTGCAGCAGAAATTAGTTCGGGCACACCAAATACCCTTTGTCAGTTTAATTTGTTTTGAATTAGCCTTTGAAGATATGATACGGTCACAATTGCCTGAAGGTCAGTGGATTGTTTCAATAAGTGACGATGCTTTGTTTGGCAAGACGATACAGCCGTACCAGCAATTACAAATCGCTCAAGCGCGCTCACTACAAACAGGACGTTATCAAATTGTTGCTAATAATAGTGGTTTGTCCTCTGTCATCACTCCTCATGGGCAGATTGTGAGTAGTTTGCCTCATGACACGGAAGGCGTCTTAAATGCCTCTATTGAGCCAATAAAGAGTAGTACCTTCTGGGTGACATGGGGAAATACTCCTGTTTATTGCATTTTGATAGTATTTTTTGCATGGGTTGTTTTCAGAACCCTCAATTCTAATGGTTACATTTCAAATTCAGGCAGTTTTTCAGTGGTTTCTGCATGGTCTTTTTTGGGGGGTGGTTTCAAAAACAGGAGTAAAGGTATTGTTGCTATCACTAACCACATCATAAAACGAAAATCCTGCAAGTAGGCAAGAGTAGCTGCCTGGCGGGTTACTTCTGCATTAAGAGAAGCGAGACCCAGGAGAGAGTCGGTTTTCATCACACCCATTTCATTCGCCTGTCTTAAACTCAAATTAAAGGGAGTAATAAAATTGGCAAAGGCTGCATGATTGGCTTGAAGGTTTTGTGCCAGTTTGGTCATGACTATTGAAATGCCAATGCTGCTGCCTATGTTTCTCAACAAGCTGAACAGGGGCGGACCATCGTTGCGGTATTTGACCGGTAAGGTTGCAAAAGCCAGAGTGGATAAAGGTACAAAGATAAAGCCAAGGCCAAATCCCTGGAGTATGCCTGTAAACACAATGGTGGAATCGCTGATATTGGTATTGAATAAAGTCATGAGCCATAAAGAATAACTGGTGAGTATTAAACCTGCAAAAATGAGATGGCGTGAATCTGCTTTACCCGATAGTTTTCCAACGATCATCATGGACAACATAGTTCCTACACCTCTAGGAGCCAATACCAGTCCCACATCAATGACCGGGTAATTCATCAGGCTTTGTAAAAAGGGTGGCAGTAAAGCCATGGTGGCCAGTAAAATAATGCCAATCATAAAGATAAAAAGCAGGCTTACACTGAAATTGCGGTCTTTGAACATGCCAGGGTCAATAAATGGCTTTTTGTCAGTCAGAATGTGGACAATGAACAGATAAAGGCACAGTACGGAAATAATTCCTTCAATGATAATTTCGTTACTGTTTAACCAATCCAGCGATTCACCGCGGTCTAGGCATAATTGCAAAGAGCCAATGGCAATACTTAAGAATGCGAAGCCCATTAAATCAAAATGAGTTCCTTTTTCCAGTTTGTCTGGCGGTAAGAACGTATTTAACCCTAGCCAGGCAAGTAAGCCAAAAGGCAAATTAATATAAAATACCCAGCGCCAGTTGTAGTATTCAGTGAGCCATCCGCCAAGCGATGGTCCAAGAATGGGACCTACCATGATTCCCATTCCCCAAATGGCCATAGCGGAACCATGTTTTTCAGGAGGATAAGAATCCAACAGTACGGATTGGGAAACAGGAACCAGACTGGCTCCAAAAACACCCTGCAGCAAACGGAATAAAACAATTTGCGGTAAACTTTGAGCGGCGCCACAAAGCATGGAGGCAATGGTAAATCCAACCACTGACCAGATGAACAGGCGTTTGCGGCCAAAACGATTACTTAAAAAACCGGTGAGCGGCATGAAAATGGCGGCAGCCACGATATAGGAAGTCAGTACCCAGGATATTTGTTCTTGAGTAGCCCCCATATCTCCTTGCATGTGTGGCAAGGCCACATTGGCTATAGTGGTGTCCAATGCCTGCATAATGGTTGCCAGCATCACGGACAGGGTGATGAAGACTGCCTGTGATGAGGGTTGTGTTTTGTATGTCTTAAAAACATTCGACATTTAAATTCACTCAGGTTGTTTTAGCTGTATTAGTGTCTTTTGTATCGATTTTTACCCAGGAACTTAAGCCTGATCTGAGTTGCGGGCTGCCAGCTTCTGGTATCAGTTTTATCCGGACTGCTACTCTTTGGGCTATTTTCACCCAGTTCCCTGTCGCGTTCTGAGCTGGAATAATGGAAAACTCAGAGCCGGTGGCTGGACTTAAACTTTCCACCACGCCCTTCCATTTTTTACCGGGATAAAGGTCAATGGTAGCAATTACCTGTTGCCCTGGGCGTACATTAGTAAGCTCCTTTTCAGTAAAATTAGCTTCAACCCAGGGATGATCGTTAGTAACTAAAGTCATGGTGATGTTGCCGGCGCCAATAAATTGGCCAGGCTTTGGGGGAGCATTGATTGTCCCTGATATGGGAGCCCTGATTTCCGTATGAGCTAAATCGAGTTTGGCTTGATCCAGTTCTGCTTTAGCCATTAAGTAGCTGGGATGCTTTTCAACTGGTTCGTTTACGCTGCCCGCCAATGACTCAGCCAAACGTTTTAAATCATATTGTACGGTCGTAACTTGTTGTGCGGCAATTTCCGCACCTTCTTTTGCATCGTCAAGACTGGACATTGAAGTAAAATGTTTTGCAGCAAGATCGGTCTGACGTTGTTTGTTGCGTAGTGAAAAATTATATTTGGTTCGCGCCAAATCGATTTCTGCCTGCTTTTCACGATAGCTTGCCTTAAGGGCCAGAATATCAATGCGCACCTGGGATAATTTGGATTCGGCTTTGGCCAGAGCGACTTTAAATGGCTCCTGATCCAGACGATACAGGAGTTGACCCTTGGTAACATTTTGGTTTTCCCGCACCAAAGTTTCTTGAATGACACCAGAAACCTGCGAACTTATGGGGATTTTATCTGCTTTAACATAAGCATTTTCGGTCTCTACATAACGTCCACCCATTAAATACATCATGGTTATGACTAACAGGGCAAAAGCAGGGACACCAACCAAGAGCATCAAGCGTTTGGAACGTGGTTGCTCTTCGGGAGCAACGACTATGGGTGTTGTTGTAGACGCTTCTTGCAATTCATTCATTCTGTTGATCCTTTATCTGGCATTGGACTGTCTTTTTCCTGAGGTCAGGAAGTGAGTCTCTTCGAAATGATTCCATCTTACTCCTCTTGGCCCCATGGAAGGAAGAGTCTTGTCATCAGATTATTTCTCTTTGTATCTCTGGCAGTTATATCTGCACTCAATCTGCGGTATCATTGCCTAAACAGTATCGTAACGGGTTTTTTATGCAATTCACTGATAAATTAAACAAGGCCGGCGAGCATCCTCTGTCTTTGCAAGGTTTGGCGGGCTCACTGGACGCTGTACTGACTGTACCGGAAACAATTCAGAGTGATCATGTTGCTTTTCTGGGGCACCCTCATTCCCTGCAGGGTGGCACGATGAGCAATAAAGTCGTGACTACCATGGCTCGTGTTTTTAAAGAGCTGGGTATTCCTTCATTGCGTTTCAATTTCAGAGGCGTGGGGCAATCTGCGGGTGTTTACGATGACGGAATTGGTGAAAGTGAAGACATGCTGGCTTTGGTCAAGGCGTGGCAAAAAGAACGGTCTGAGATCAAACTGATCTTTGCAGGCTTTTCTTTTGGCTCTTACGTTGCCTACCGAACCGCATCTCAATGTGGGCAGGGGGTGTTGATTACTATTGCCCCGCCAGTACATCATTACGATTATAAAGAATTTCAGCCCTCACCCAATCCATGGCTCATCGTTCAGGGCGATGCGGATGAAGTAGTACCGGCAGAGCTTGTACTTGATTTTGCCCAAGAGGCTAGTCCTGTGATCCCCGTGATTGAATTTGCTGATACAGGTCACTTTTTTCATGGCAAATTAATAGAGCTTAAAGAAAAACTGATCGCCTATGTTCGTACTCAGGTTTGAGCATGACTTTATTAATGGCCTATGAAGCTGCGGTTCAACGTGGTGAAATTAATGATGATCCCAGTCAAAAAGAACTGTTGGCGCAGATGCAGCGTCTTGCCGATGAATTGGCTGAGCCGACTTCATGGTTCAGCTGGGGTAAAAAAACGATTAAAGGTTTATACATTTATGGACCAGTAGGCGTTGGTAAAACCTATCTTGTGGATATGTTTTATCATTATGTTTCCGAGCCTAAGAAAGCCCGCTTCCATTTTCATCATTTCATGCAGCAGATTGATTTTAAATTAAGGCAATTACAAGGGCAAAAAGATCCCTTACGCCTCATCGCCAAAGAAATTGCCAAATCAACACGTTTATTGTGTTTTGATGAATTTTTAGTCCACGATGTAGCGTATGCCATGATCCTTGCTGAATTGTTTTTGGCATTACAGAGTCATGGGGTGATTTTGGTTATTTCGTCTAATACTAAACCTGATGATTTGTATTTGAATGGCGTCCAGCGCGACCGGTTTTTACCTGCCATTGCCTTTATTAAAAAAGATTGTGATGTTATTTATCTCAACATTAACAAAGATTACCGCATCGGACACACGCCTTTACTGGATGCTTATTTATACCCTCTCAATGCTCATACGGCCGAGGTGATGGAACGCCAATTTAATTCATTGGTCACTGAGGTAGCCATTGATGGCGTTATTACAGTGCAAAACAGAGAGGTAGCCTATCTCAAATGCAGTGACCGAACTATATGGTTTGCTTTCGATGTGTTGTGCAATCCTCCCAGAAGCCAACTGGATTATCTGGAAATGGCCGAGCGCTTCGATACCATTTTTGTCAGTGGTCTTCCTTGTTTGACAGAAAAACATACCTTGCAAACCATCATGTTTATTCATTTCATCGATGTCATGTATGACCGGGGAATCAAGATTGTTATTTCCGCAGCAGTCCCTATTGATGAGCTCTATGTTAAAGGTGAAATGAAAGACACGTTTAAACGCACCTTAAGCCGTCTGGCTGAAATGCAGTCTGTAGATTATCTGAGTCGCCATCCGCGCCGCGTTGTCCATGACATGGCATGATGTGATAATTTTTTTATCAATTGAGAATGATTCTCGATATCATTTGTGGTAAAATATCCTGATTGAATCATTTTTTACTGTACAACATGCACATTACTGAACTAAAACAAGGTGACAAAGTCCGTCTGGTGGATTTCGGTGCGACTGAACTGCAATACAGACGCAGGCTTTTATCCTTAGGCGTAACCCGTGGTGTTGAGTTTTCAGTAGTGCGTATGGCACCTTTGGGTTGTCCTGTGCAAATTGAAGTAAGAGGCACTTCACTGACTTTACGTAAAGAAGAAGCGAGTCACCTGGTTTTGGAGCGTTTATGACTCATGTTTTATTAGTAGGTAATCCTAATTGCGGTAAAACCACATTATTTAATGCCCTGACTGGTGATAATCAACGCGTAGGAAATTGGCCGGGTGTGACTGTTGAAAAGAAAACAGGAACAATGGCTGTTGCTCATCAACAGATTGAAGTCACTGATTTACCAGGAATTTATTCTCTGGTGGCCAATGCAGAAGGCGTAAGCCAGGATGAGCAAATTGCCGCACGCTCCATAGTAACCCTTGATTCTGATTGCATTATTAACGTGATAGATGCCAGCCATCTGGAACGGCATTTGTATTTAACCAGCCAGCTTTTGGAATTAGGCAAGCCTGTTATTGTGGCGCTCAATATGATGGATATTGCCCAACAGCGTGGCATAAGCATTGATATTAATGCTTTGGAACAACAATTAGGTTGCCCTGTTATTTCCATTCAGGCACATAAAAATATTGGTGTTGCTGCGTTGCAACAGGCTTTGACCAATTTGCCCGAACAGATAGCTCCCTGGATGTTACCTTTGTCTGAACCAGTGCACAATGCTCTGGAGCAGCTGGAGCAGAAATTAATCGCTAAAGGCTACAGCCCGGCTCTTGCCTGTTATTATTCCCGCCGCCTTGCTGAAGGGGATACTTTATTAACGGACGAATCGTTTCAAGTCGATTTGGATAATAATGATTTAGGCATTGATGTTTTATTAGCCGATGCCCGTTATCAGAAAATCCATGATGTAGTCAGTAGAGTGCAGCAAAAGCGCAGTGATGCCAGTGAACATTTTACCGCAAAACTGGATCGTATCGTCTTGCACCGTTTTTTTGCGTTGCCCATCTTTTTCGCCATGATGTATTTGATGTTCTTATTCGCTATTAATATTGGTGGAGCATTTCAGGACTTTTTTGATATAGGTACCGATACAGTCTTTGTTCAGGGTAGCGCCTGGTTACTACAGCAATTACACGCACCTCTCTGGCTGATTGCCCTTATTGCGAATGGAGTGGGCAAAGGGATTAACACGACCTTAACCTTTATTCCGGTTATTGCTTCCATGTTTTTCTTTTTATCGCTGCTGGAGACTTCCGGTTACATGGCTCGTGCTGCTTTTGTAGTCGATAAAGCCATGCGCGCTATGGGGTTGCCAGGTAAATCCTTTGTACCCATGATTGTGGGCTTTGGTTGTAATGTGCCTGCGATTATGGCTGCTCGTACCCTGGATTCGGAACGTGATCGCTTGCTGACGGTCATGATGAGCCCTTTTATGTCCTGCAGCGCTCGTTTGGCTATTTATGCTGTATTTGTAGCGGCTTTTTTTCCTACAGGTGGCCAGAACGTTGTCTTTTCTTTATATCTGGTGGGAATTTTGATGGCGGTTTTGACCGGGCTTATCCTGCGTAAAACCAGCCTGAAGGGGCATGCCTCTCCTCTAATTCTTGAGTTGCCGGCCTACCATAAACCTTCTTTGAAGCGTTTAATCAGAGAAACATCAATGCGCTTACGTTTCTTTGTTTTTCGGGCAGGAAAGCTAATTATTCCTGTTTGTATTATTTTAGGCGGTTTGAACGCTATTACTTTAGATGGCGGAATTAATTCAGGCGAAGCCAGCACTCAATCCCTGCTTTCTTTGATGGGACAGTGGATTACCCCTTTCTTCAGTCCTATGGGAATTCATCAGGATAACTGGCCTGCAACGGTTGGTTTATTAACCGGAATGTTGGCTAAAGAAGTAGTGGTAGGTACTTTAAACTCCCTTTATGCCCAAGTTGGGCATCTGGGAGAAGCTGCGGCAGCGCATTTTGATTTCTGGGGTGGTATGCAATCGGCTTTGTGGTCTATTCCTCATAACCTTTCCCAATTGGGCTCAGCTTTATGGAATCCAGTGTTAGCCAGTGCTGCGGAGAGTGATGTATCGCAATCTGTTTATGGCATGATGGCGCAACGTTTTGATGGTCAGGTTGGGGCCTATGCCTATTTGCTCTTTGTTTTGCTCTATATCCCTTGTGTTTCCACCATGGCAGTTATTCGTCAGGAAGCGAATAAGCAATTCATGTGGACTTCTGTTATCTGGTCCTTTGTCGTGGCTTATGCTGCTGCTGTTGTTTTTTATCAGGCTGCACAATTGTTCGTTCATCCGCAACAGAGCATTTTGTGGATAGCGGCCATGGTGATGAGCGTAATCCTGGTGGTCACTGTATTTCGTTATAGTGGGCAGAATATGGGGAGGCACGATGCTGCTGCAAATTCGTAATTACATTTGCCGGGAAGGTGTGGTCAGTACCCAACAGCTGACGCGCGAATTTCGTCTCGAGCTTTCCGCTTTGCAACCCATGCTGGATATTTGGGTGAGCAAAGGAGCCATAAGAAAGTGTCAGGAAAAAACAAGCTGTCAGAGCGCCTGTTTCAAATGCCGTACTCCACCGGAATATTACCAATATATAAATTGATTTGTAGCCTTGATTACAGCTTTTTTACCTAATATTAAAGCATCTTTCGTGCTCATCCTGCTATTTTGCGCTAATATAACCATATCACTGTGAAAACTTGGGTAAATAAATGGCTGACTCTGAAGAGATGGGGAAACCGGGTTTTGTGGAATCTAACATTGCTGATCGCAAGTTGGCGATGGAGTTGGATTTAAACGATCCTATTACTCTGGTTGAACGAGTGTACCAAATCTGGTGGCATTGGGCGGATTTTCATATCTATATCATATCACCACACATAGACACTATTTCTCCTCCTATTATTATTCCGCCAGAGCCTATACCTGGCAGTAATGACCTGGAATTTGTTTATCCTATTCATGATTTTGGCTCCAGATTATCGTGCTCTAAAAGTGAAGACATGTATAGTGCTGGAATGTCCATGTGCAAATTATTCTTTACTATTGAAAAAATGATCCATATTCTCGTTGAGCGCATGAAATCAGGGGGAGTAAGTGGGGAAGATGAAGTTCAGGTCGCTTTCGGTGGACATGAAATTGCGCAAAGAAAAGCTTTTGAATCGGTCATCAATTTGAGTTACAACGTGGTGGTAACTAACTTTGATCCTGGTGCATGGGGCGAACGCTATCTGCAAAACGTGAAACGAATTGCAGACAAAGGATATGGCTATCCTTCAGAAACGCCTAGAGAAACCTACAAACAAATACATAACCCTTCTTCTGCGGGAATTAAACGCTAGGATTGAAGGGTTCATTTCCCGGCCCCTTGACCGCTCTCCCATATCACGTCGTCCTGAGCGCGTCTTTTTGCGCGAAGGACGACGTGGCTTGGAAGGGGGGGGACTTGTACTGATCATCCTGTTTATTTGCATCCTTTTTACAGGGGTAAAAGAGGAGGAGCATTCAGCGCTGCGCTTCATCCAGTCTACTTTTGATATATAACTATTTTTTTTCTAATAAAATCACATCTGAACCGCGGATGTGGGTTATCTTTTTCACGCTTACAGCAGCGTTTTGTACTGTTTTTTGCACATCAGCAAATAAGTCAAAACCATGATGTTCTGATGGTCGTAATAAAAAATAAGCACGGCCTTTGGGAGCAAGGGAATTTTCCAGTGCCTTGATGTAATTGTGAAAAGAACTGTCCAGATAAAAGCGACAGCGATTTTTAAAAGTGGACGGTGAAAGCATCCCATGACCTTCCATGAAGTAGGGTGGGTTACTGACAATCAAATCAAACCTATCTGACCAGCTTGGGCTATGTAATGCATCATAATTTAAAAGATGCCAGAAAAACTGTAATTCAGGACGATTAACATGAGCCACATTCTGATAAAAATATTCAGTATAAACATCCTGAATCTCGATAAACTCAAAGTGCCGAATTGCACGCAGATGCCAGGACAATTCAATACCAATAACGCCACAACCAGCGCAGAGATCCAATACTTTTAATGAATCAAGATCAGTACGGGATTCCAATTGCCCTGCAACAAAGCGAGCCAGGTGAATTGAATCAAGACTAAAACGATATTCGTCCGGTTGTTTGTAATGATAGGTAAAATACATCTTAAAATTAATTCCTGATTAAGTAATCTTCTTTTTTATTGTTCAACAAAATAAATCCGATGAGTAGTTATTTTAATTGGTAGCGTTATAGCATGTTTTGAGTATTGCGCAAGATGTGTTCAGTATCTTTTCCATCAGGCAGGGTATACAATTTGTAACATGGTCTGCTTGCAGCTGTCTTTTGATCACCTCTCTATGCCTTACACCAATGATAAATAAGGCTCTGTGCCGCAACAAAAATTCCGCTTCCTGACGGTCGCGGCTCGGTTTCCGGTGCACGATGAAGTCAATACGAACGCACGAAAACCGAGCCGCGACCGTCAGGAAGCGGAACAGTTATACTGGCAGGGACTGTGTTTACGGTATGATCCCACTTGATTGTTGGCTTAATTTGTTTGTAACATGAGCAAAATAAACCGTGCCTGTTGTATCTTAAACCATTAAATGGCCAATCAAAAACAAATCGCAAAGATGGTTTTATCGAATCGTTACTTCGATGCCGTTCGGGCTGAGGAAGCGCGATAGCGCTGTCTCGAAGCCTTGGCATGGTACTAAGGCTTCGAGACGACTCAGCCCGAACGGATCGAGGTAAATCAAGCTTCTTATCCATAACTCACATTATATTAAGATATAGCTCCAACTTCTTATTATTAATATTTCTCTGGATTTTTTATATTATTAAAATGACATTTCATAATTTAGATTTACATGATGATTATTGCAATGTGAATGCTTATAATAATATTTTTTAAGATAAAATTTATGACACCTGAATCTTCGCTTATGCTAAATTCAGGCCTTTATCTTTTATATCAGATTTATGACAATGAGTTTGTAGTAGTATTTGCTGTGGTTTCACTTGGTTTGGGAGCTTTGGAAAAAAATCTAAAATTAGCCAATATTTTTTCTTTCTCATCGGAAGAAATATTATTTTGATCCAGTACATCACTAAGCCCTTCTTCGCTTGCATTCATTGATGCTAACATCTTGGTACTTAAAGGAAATTCTACAGTTGGAGAAGATAAATTAATCTTATGCTGAGCAATATAACCAACTACTTCTTCTTGTGTTCGAAAAGTACTTAATAGCAATATTAAAAACTCATTCATTGCCATTTTCATTAAAAAGGACATTGGTTTAACATCGCTCTCTTCTGTTTGCGGTAATATTGTGTTGTCTATTTTAATTCCAGTCATTTTGTTTTATAACCCACTTGTTTATAATTTGGATTGCAATATAACAGATTAATTATTTGAATGTAAATAGGTTCTAATTTTTATAAATCCGTAATTTAATCGGACATATTTTATAGATGAAAATTACTTTATAGAAAAATTACCTTATTAATCCATTGCTGGGGTTTTATTCTGAGATAAAATTTTAAGTAGAAAATTACCTCCAAAATAAATACCCGCTTGAAAATCAGGTTTATTTTGCCTCATAAACAGCAGAATCGTGAATTTTTAATTGAATATCGCGTTTATGTGTTTTTGATTCAAATTTCAAAGCCTGCATTTGCCACTTCTATTGAGGTGTTAAAGAATCTGATTCTTCTGCGACAGGAGCAGAACTTGCTGTGGCTTCATTTTTATTAAATAGTACCTGAACATTTTTTCTTTGTCGTGGCGTAGAAGTTATTTTCTGATGACTCACTTTCTTTGCGTCACTATCAGCGCCCGAGTAAAAACGGACTATTCTCTTTCGAGAATAAAGATCGTGCATTGAGAAGGACAGTTTCTCTGCATCAGTTTCCTGTTCCTTAGGCGTGATCTTGCCCGGTTTTTCGTCAGGATCAGGTTGACTCTGATGGCTGGAACTCGATTCGGCAGGGCGCTCCAGTTCTACATTTTGAATAAAGGGTTCAAACGATTGTTCTGACTTCACCTGTAACTCAGTGCTGGTACATAATTCTAAAAGAGCAGGGCAAAGTACGCCGCTTGTTTTTATTTTTTCCAGACTACGTGGCGTTTGTAAACCTACGACAATATCCAAAGCAAAGGATAATTCCAGTCGCAGCATTTTAGATGTTTGTTGAGGCCAGTTGTCTGGCAGATTCTGCTCAATCTTTTTTAGTATGGGTGATACACAGCCAAAATAAAAAAAGGTTTTAAGGAAAATATCCTGTGTTGTATGTAATGCCCGGATTACCTCTTCTCTATTTTCCAGGACTTGTGCAGCACTCTTTAAGCAGAGTTCAAAATTACCAACTAACTTTAAGATATCGTCAACCAAGGCTATAAATGCCTCTCTGGTAAGCGCGTCATTCTTTACTAAAAGCGCTCCACTCTTGGTACTGGAGGCAGGAAGTGCTTTAATAAAATCAGAAACAATGGTTGTGAACGAGGGATGTTTTTCAGTTAATAATTCTCCTATTAAAATCAGGAGCGTTGAATGACGGCAAAAGCCATCAGTTTTTTCAGCATTAAAAAATGCTTTAACTATAAGGGGATTAAATGTCTCTTGTTCAAAATAAGGAAGAAACTGTAAAGCCAGTTGTTTAGTGTTAATTCCATTTAAGATTTTTATCAATTTATATAAACTATTAATCTGAACTCCGTAAAGATTGAAGTTCTGAGGAGAGTCATTCATTGCTAACAGTTTGGCAATCTCTGCAAAATTAACCACAAAGAACTCCATATTTTTTTTGAAAATGTCCTGAGCCTCTGTAATGTATTTTTTACTAACTTTAAGTTTATCCTTTATAAAATTATTTACTTCGTTTTGAGTGTGTTGTGTAAGCGCTTTCTGAATCTCTTTTGCATCTTTCTTTAAGATTTTCTTTATTTCCTTATCGTCTGAGTCAAACAAATGCCTCAGATGTTTTGCGTAATCATCATTTCCAAAAACTACTGCAAGTCCAGTAAATACAATATCCTTTTGGTCTTCTATAATCTTTTTCAATATTGTTTCATCATGGGGCAGCTTTGACACCTTGTCTTTCAATGTAATTAAATCATCAACGCCCTTTTCAAATCCGAACTTTTGGGCTAAATAAAGTCCCTCATTGATAATCGTTAACAAAACATGTTTTTGCAGAAGTGGTGTAAGGCTCATAGGTACAACTCGAATTTAGAATTTTCTATTACAGAAAAATGGTTAAGGCAACGTTTAAAGTTCAATTTAAAATCATACTAATGAATGTCTTGAAAGTTAGTAGTATTCCACATAGCTTTATCAATTGACATAGAAAAACACATAGTGACAAGAGTGTAATAATAACATTTTTTGATTAAGAAAAAATTATGTCGTGAAGTTTATCTTTGCTGACTGTTTGGAATTCAATCAAATTTTGGGACTTTGGCTAAATCATCTTCCCATTTCGCTCGACTATTATAAAAATATGTGCAGTGGTGCTATCTCAGTATTACTTGTTTTGAGATAATTCAACCCTGATTGTAGAACTTAGAGGAAGAAATGTGGTACATCAGAAAAAGTGATGAGCTAACGGTATTCATTTATGTTCAGCCAGGTGCGAAATCGACAGAAATTGTTGGCATCCATGATGGCGCTCTAAAAATTAGATTAAATGCTCCACCTATTGATGGACGAGCGAATGATGCATTACAGAAATTTTTAGCGAAACAATTTCATGTCCCAGCCAGTAAGGTTCAACTGATGCATGGAGAGAAAAGCAGAAAGAAGAAATTTGTGATTTTTGGTACTGAAGTTGATCCGGACAGTTTATACCAAACTCCCCAATAAATGAGTCTCAGAAACCAATTAATAGACTGAAACAGGTATGGGCTCAGCACTTACTTAAGGTTTTTTTATTCTATTTGTAGCCCGGCCTGCTTGCAGCCGGGAATTGACGCTCGTTACACAGAGGAAGTTCTAACTAAGTCTCCATTCCCGGCTGCAAGCAGACCGGGCTACGAAAACATTAAGTGCTATTCGGGTCATGCCTTGAAATTTGAACTCCTCTTCGTTGTGTGGGCAAAAAAATACTATTAAAAGCAAAGTAAGGTTAAATATCCGTGGATGACCACGATTAAATAAGATACACCCCTGAGATAAAATGGCCACTGGATTGATGTACCGCTGCGGATGCAAGTCTTGAATCAAGTCAGTACAGCCATAGTTAATGAGAGGAAAATTTCGATGTTACCAGATCTAGCTCCAACTAATTTAGCAATAAGCACTACAACTAATAGTGTAGCCCCTACTATTCCTGAGCCCTTCATTGTAATTTCTAACCTTATTGGACATATGCATAAAGAGTATCAATCCCGAATAATGACTGAGATCATAAACAGGAATGTCATGGCCATTGCAGAAGAATATGCTCAAAGAAAAAGCATTGAATGTGCTGAGCGGTATATAGATGCATTGGATAAGGCTTTAGTAGAGCTTAATTTTATAATGGCGGAACTGGATAGCGATTTAATTAATCAGTATATAAAACAGATTAGAGAGAAAAAAATTCAACTTGTTCTGGATATTGATAAACTAAATATAGCGTTTATGCCATCTTCTTATTTTAGGAACATATCCATTGGGAACATGAAAGACTATCTGGATAGAATTGAAATTCGCCGACGTCCTAATGTTTTTAGTATAAAAATGACTGACTCGGGATATTTCGAGTTATTTCCCCCAGAAACGTTCGAATATGAAGTTATTAATTATATGAACGAACTTATTCCTATTGAAACTAAACCTTTTTTTATGAATCTATATTTAGTGGGTTATCCTTATTTGTTAACTACCAGGCATGAACGGTTTTCTCAAGCAACAAAAGAATTTAGTATTTTCTGCACTTGTATCAAAAATCAAGAACAACCTCAAAGTGATTTAAAAACTACTATTTTTATTATTAATCATCACGGCCAAATATTCCGGTTTCCGCAAAGCCTACAGATTTTCTCAGGTATTTCCATTCAATCCAGGGAATATTTAAAAACACTATACCAGGTCAGTGATGTCCTAAAGAATTCCGCTCATCAGTATTCTGCTGAAGAATTTGCTGCGTTTAGTTTTGTTTTAAACCATGACCTGATTCCTGATGCCATGCAAGAACGGGTTGCCATGTTGCGACAAAATGTTCAACACAATCTGGAAGATAAAACAAAAGCAGAGCAGGCATTAAAAATTTATGCGGAAGAAGCTGAAGTTTTTATAGCATATTTAAGCACTTTAACTGATTACGATGATTTTTATAAAATAAAAATGCAGAGTGTTAAAGAGGAATTACGCTGTTCTTTTAAGTCATATGATGAGTACTATAGTTGCGCACTGCCTGAAGAACACTCTTTCGGCTTTTTTTCTAAAGTGCTCACGTTCTTTTCAAAGAGTTCCTTTTCATCCAGACAGGAAGTGAGTTGCAATAATCCGTCAATTACTAAAATGTAAGGATCAATGGAATGGTTTTGATTGATGTTACCAGGAAATCAATCGAGTCGTACCATAATCCTTTATTTTCTGTTTAATTATTGAGCGCACGGTGTTTTTAAATTATAATTAGGTGATTATATTAACTTCTTATGGGTGCAATGCGGCATCTATAAAGAGGTAGATTCTGCGAACACTGGAGTGAAGTTGATGAAACCTGAGCGTTTATTAGCAAAATATAGTTTATTCCAAAATGATACATCGGAAGAACAATATATAAAAATGAAAGATGCTTTTGGTCTTTTATTAAATAGAACGGCAGAACGTTGCAGAAAATATTGCCAACACAGGAGTGATCAGGAACGTTACGCAAGTGTGTGTGATGCTGCTGTCCCTGGACTAATTGCCAGGAGAGCCATGATTGATTCTTCAATAGATCGTGTGCTGCTTGAATTAGAAAAAATCGATGCACTTAACCGTGTTGATGAAAAGATTGCTGCCATTAAAGTTTATGCAAAAGGATTGGCAGAAACACCATTTAACGCATTATTTATGGTGATTTTGTCAGGGGAGCTAAAGAAACGTTGGCTTCCCATGGCAGAAGATCCAATTCCCACTGCAGAATTTAATGCATCAAATAATCTAACCATGTTTTGAACAAATCAATGGATCAGGACAGAAGCCAGTATTACTGTTCCGCTTCCTGACGGTCGCGGCTCGGTTTTCGTGCGTTCGTATATACTTCATCGTGCACCGGAAACCGAGCCGCGACCGTGAGGAAGCGGAATTTTTGTTGCGGCACAAAGCCTGATTTAGTACGTAGCCCGGTCTGCTCATTGATTTCTTTTAAAAGCCACCACCTGTTGTGAATCCTCCATCACTGCTGCCACCGCCGTTTCCGCGTGAAGTTCCACCACCCCAGTTTCTCGGGAATGGAAAGTGCCAGGTTCCCTGGCGCTGTTCAAAACCGCCACTGCCAAAACCAGGGTTTGCTTCTATTTTTCTGTAACGCTGTTCCCGTTGTATGGTGCTCCACAGGATACTTGCGCTGATCATTCCCTGAAGAAATTGGTTTAACTGCATCGCCAGTCCTTCTGAATTGATAAATTCAGAGTGAATGCTATCAAAATGTTGTTGTTTGAAGCGGTTTCGAATGTCTTGCAGCTCCCGCATCCGTTCCAGGTAGCGTTGCTGAACCCGTTTGTTATCCGTTACACTTTGCTGAATTTGTTGCGTTGTCACTTTGGTGGCATCCATTTCCTGGACCAGAAGATCGTCTTCCGTGGTGGTTGTGGCTCGGGCATAATCCTGCAAGACCTGAACAGGTTCCTGCTCAAATGTGCTGCTTAAGATCTTAATTGCCTCCTTGAAAGGGGCATCATCCCCAGAAGAAAATGCGCTTTGCTCCATTTCCAGCGCCTGTAAATGCTTTTCTGCATCTTCAATCTGATGATCGCACTGATCGAGCTTTTCCTGAGCCTGCTGCATGGATTTTTTTAATTCTGGAATGCCATCCTCCTCCGCTGCTTTTTTTTCGAGAGCAATGAGTTCAGCAAATGCCAGATCGGCTGCTGAAAGTAAGCGCTGGGCATGTTCGCTTAATCGTTTGGGTATTTCCAGCAACATGGCATAATTTGGCCGGGCTTTATCAAAATCACACAAGCGTGCTACCCATTTGTCCAGAAATCGTATGAATGGGTTGGCTTTGTATTGACTGGTTCCATAGCTACGTTGCCATAAGTACATGAATAACTGCTCATTTTCATAAGGTTTACCCTTTTGTTCACGTGCTGATTGTGCCTGTTGCATTTTGTCATCTGCATGTTTGGCAACGCGCGCCGCTGTTTCTGCTTTCTCCAACTGAGCCAGATAAGCAGGTTCGCCTTTAAGGCGGTTTTGCGTTGCTGCTTCTGCGGTGTCCAGACGTTCCGTTGCTTGTATGGTCAGGGCATGAAGTTGGGCTCGTTGTTGATGATGATCGTTCATTTGAACTTTCGTTGACTTGATTTGCTCTTGTAGCATGTGGATGGCTTTGACTCGCTCTTTCAAAATCTCATCGACACGTTGGCTGACCCTATCCAGGCCAAGCGACAATTCACCGCTTAACACGTTATCCAGGCGAATTTTTGCCATGCGTTTATAGCGTTCGGCTTGCATGGTTTGCAGCGCAACGAGTTTCTGGCTTTGTGTATTGTTCTGTTGGTCAATAGTCTGGATTTGTGAGTGAATCACGTCTATCCCTTTATCTATGGACAACAATATTTGACTGCCACTCTGCATGATCACGTTCCTTACCATGAGGTAATTGTTCCGCCGGGTGTTTGCATACGATATTCCGGTTTCAGATAACCTTTCTTTTTAATACCAAAAATATTATTTTGAATGATGCCATCGTCCTTTTTATCGGCGGCTATGCGATCAAACAATGATTGATCCACCCGTATGCCCCATTTGTTGACGGAGTAGGTCTTGCCATCTTCTTCATTCACAATAGGGAGTGTGAGCACCTGGCCTTTGGGAGTCACGGCTTCCACAATAATGTAATAATTCCTTGCCTGAGTGTTAATATTGGGAATTCGCCACACCCCACTGCGCTCTCCTTGTCGGGATACAATACGTAGTACGTATTCACTGTTCAGATCCGCCAGCAATTGTTTCATCTGTTCCAGGGCAACCGTAGCAGACTTACTGTCCTTTTTGCTCAGATCCAGCTTGCCTTGCTCAAGTAACGAGGTGGCTTCTTCCAGTGCCATAGGGACTTTCGTCTGTGTTTTGATTTGCTGATAATAAGCATCCAATTGCTGAGGCAATTCGGCGAATTTATGTTCGGCAGGTTTCACGACAAGGAAAAAGTACAGACACCACAGTAATACGATGGCTGCCAGGCCTGCCAGCCCGATTTTACCCCACTTACCCCTGCGGATATAGAGTGAAGCCAACCAGGTATTGAAGTTCTTCGCTGGCGGTGTATAAACAAACCGGCCTTCTTTTAAGGATTCAACACCTTGTTCAAGCACCTCATCCGGAACCGTGATGCCCTGTGATCTATAGATTTGTCTTAATCGTTCAATCATTAGTTTATCGCGATCTTCGGAATTCAGCTCCCTGTCGACTAACAACTGTTGATAACGCAGGGTATCAACGACATCCATCGCCAACATAATGTCATCCAGTGGAGCTTTCTCTTGAGTATCCTCGGCCATGTTTTATCCATTACTCTCTTTGCTTTGCTGCGGGAATTCAAGCGGCAATGCTTTGCCTTCATCCACCAATCGAGCCAGACGCTGCTTTCCATCTTCCACAGCCGTGCGGATCTCTTCTGCGTTTTTTGTGCTTAGGGTGCGCATTTCATTGATGATTTCAAAGGAGTGCTCTTGGTATCGGATGACGGAATCCACCAGCTTTTTGACCGCATCCACCCGAATCGTAGGACCATAACCCGCTTTCAAGGCTTCTTCTTGTACTTTCCCACCAATTTCAGCCAAATCTTCCATGCTTTTGCTAATGCCTTCTTTCATCGCATTTAAAGTTTTAGTGCTTTCATACAAGCCATGCAAACCGGTAAACGAAGCGTTGAGTGCCGTCAGAACCGTTTCATTGGTGCCAAAAAAGCTGATTGCCTGCTGATAAACCCGTTCTTTTGCATTAGTAGTTTGTAATAAGCGAGCCATAATGACTTCAGAGGAATGATAATTTATGGTTAAGTTATCGGATAAGTCTTTAGCAATTTGATAGCGACGATCATGATACTGAAAAACTCTTATTTTCTCATCACGAGCCAATTCCAGTTTCGCTCTCGCAGCCAAATCATCCCCTTTAAAATCAGCAACCGCTTTCACCGCTTTTTCAAGATCGGCCTTGGCTTTTGCCAATTCTTTTTCCGCTTTTTTTAACACGTCCAGCGCCAACACCTCTGACTCTTTCAGAGCGCCGCGAAAATCCTGATAGGCATTTAAAATGACGTGTTCCCGTTTAATTTGATCTTTCGAGTCAGCAGCAACATCAAGGTAGGTGTGTTTGATTTTTTCAAAACGCTGAGAGATATCGCCTCGTGAGACCTTCATCCAGATATTGGAAATTCGCTCCATGGTATCAATTTTACCATCATCAAGCTGCATGACCATTTTTTTCGCGTCATCACGAATACTGTTGAATGAATTGGTAATCTCTTCATAGCGCTGTCCCAGTTGCATGCCGCTGATTTGTTCTCTTACCACCTCGTTAAACAACGATGCCTGGCTAAGTGTTCGAGCAATCGCCAGAGTTTTTTCTTCATCGAGATCTGATATTTGATTGATTAAATCAACAATGGGAGCCTCATTTGATTTTTCAGGAACTAAACTAAGATCACGAAGTTGATTAAGTGCGGCATCCAGATATTTCAAGGGTTGCATGGTATTCATAGAATAAGACTCCTGTCCGTTTTCATCGCGTGTACGATGTATTTCCAATTAATAGTGAGAAAATCAAACAAAGTGATTTCAATTAAATATAGCAAAAAAATAGCCACACGCAGAAATGAGGTGGTTTAGAGTCGGGGTTAACTGCCAGATAATGATCGTAGGGTGAGTGATTTAAAATAAGTGTAGCCTTGATGCAGCGATAGCGTAATCAAGGTTTTCATGCAGCAAGGCTACAGTTTTTTATATATTTTAATCAATCTTCTTATCCATAACTCGCGTTAAGTTAATACTTATAAGGAAAAATGCATTATAATCATTATCCATAATCTACTGATCAACAGCACATGATGAACCTTCAAGAGAATGTGAGTTTAACCCACTTAAATACATTGCAACTAGAATCAACTGCATCCCATTATGTCGTGTTAAATCAAATCGAACAGTTAGAGGCAATTCGTTCAGTTCTCTCTGACTTTTCGCAGTTCTTTGTTTTAGGAGGGGGAAGTAATTTAATTGTACCCTCGGCATATCAAGGTTTAGTCATTCATAATCAATTGCGGGGCATCACGATTAATCAAATCGGGCAAGATCGAATTGTGACGGCAATGGCTGGGGAAAATTGGGATGAGTTTGTGGCTTATTGCACTGAAAATAGGGCTTTTGGGTTAGAAAATCTCAGTTTGATTCCAGGTACAGTCGGTGCTTCACCAATTCAGAATATTGGCGCATATGGGGTAGAGGTAAAAGATTTTATTGAAGAAGTTTTAGTTTATGACCTGCAAACTGCACAACTCCTCAGTCTAAGCAATGATGACTGTAAATTTACTTATAGAAACAGTGTATTAAAAAATAATTCACGTTACATTGTAATCAGCGTTAGTTTTAAATTATCTGCACAACCGAATCTTAATTTGAGTTATGGAGATGTGGCGGCAAGAATGTCTGCCATTAATGATTCTACTCCCTATGACTTACGTAAAATAATTATTGATATCCGCCAAAGTAAATTACCCAATCCGCAAGAGTTGGGAAATGCCGGTAGTTTTTTCCATAATCCTGTTTTACCAGCCAAAAAAGTTCGGGAATTGCTTATTCAATATCCAAAACTCCCTCAGTTCCCCACGCCAGATCCAGAGTACATTAAAATTTCTGCGGGTTGGCTTATTGATAATTTAGGACTTAAAGGATTGCGGCATGACAATGTAGGCGTTTATTCAAAACAAGCATTGGTATTAGTGAATTATGGGGGCGCTTGTCAATCAGAATTACTGGAATTTGCTGGGTGGATACAAGCTCAAATTAAAGAAAGCTATGATGTGCAACTTAATATCGAACCCATTGTCCTGGCTGAGGAGCGGCAATAGCCTAGTCAGTACAATGCCAAGGCTTCGAGACAGCGCTACAAAAGCATAATTATCTCTTATTGAGAACGGTCGCCCCTCTTCAGTGTTATTTTGTTGCTCGTAAGTCACCAATTCTTTTTGTAATCATGCGATGCAATAAATTCCTTTTATTTTCAGGCATATCGATTAAATAGAGACTCTGATAATGATTTACAAATCGTGCTATAAGATTATCTAATGTCGTATTTATTGCCTTTGCGCTTATTTTATAACGCTCCGCAAAATCGATAAATGTTTTTCTCTTAATGTTATCATCACGCCCATCAATTTTAAGAGCCATTTTGAAGTCACTATAAATAGCGGTGCAAATCAAATCATACAGGGGGGTTAGGGTAATAGTCCCATCTTCCAATGTGTGTAAGCTGATATTTTTCGCGTGCAAGTCACCGTTGCATATAAGATAGGAAAAGACGTACTGGCGAAGCAAATTTAAAATTTCCAGTTGAGGGGCATTCGTTATTTGCATTAAGGCATCGGCAATTTGATTAATAGAAATACGATATTTATCAGCAGGATAACGATTTAAAAATTGGCAGGCATCTTCTTGATGTAATTTTATTTGGTTATTCCTGTCAAATCTTTCTACTAATAGCCCACTGTTGTTGTCCTTATCAGTGACTATCTTAGCCTTTGCTACATCAAAACCACATTTTTTTGCGAGTAGTAAACACTGTAATTCATTTTGAATTAAATTATTTTTATCTTCCGGATTCAATTTCAAGATATAAGTTTTATCTTTTTTTGCAATATTCAAAGGGAAACTGATCATAGACGCTGAGATTTTTTCTTGGACTCCGGCTAATGATTTTGTATCCAGGATCAAGCTATCAGGAGCTATTGTTTCTTCAAAGTAAGAGTAAAAATTAACGGCATCTAATCTTGGAGGAGCATTCACGCCAGTACGCTCATGATCTTCAACGTAAATATCACCTACGCAATCAGTACCTACTGCTGCAAAAAGAGAAAATAAATCATCTTTTGACGTTTTAATCTTGCTAATTAATGCATTAAGCCGTCTTCCTTCAGGCAGCAAACCTGCAAAAAAAGGCGGCAAATTATCACCATGGATGACTATATTGGCTGAGTTTTTAGGAATGCAGTATGAAAAATAAGGTGCTTTAGTATTCTGAATAAAATGGGGATTCAGTTCAAATTCACATCCTTGATTCGTTCTTTGCAGAATTCCTGCAAATTCAGAATTTTTTAAAATAATTAACTTGTTGATGTCTTTATAATTATTCATTTGGATTCACCAAGCCTGATGAGCCTCGCTCTATCACAAGCTGTAATCCCAGAATCTGCAGGACATCTATAATCTTGCCTATTTGAGCTGTTTTTTTTCCCCGTTCAATCTGACTTACAAAATTAATACTGGTATTGGATAGTTCCGCCAACTGGGTTTGCGTGAGCCGTCTTCGCTTGCGTTCCCTTTCAATAGCTTGACCAAGAATGACGATTTGTTGATGTGGCAGGTTATTTTTCATATTCTCGTGTGAATTTATGTATGATTTATTATTTATTATAACATAAATCTTATTTTTTTCACTTGTACGGATGAAAAAATGTAGTTTTATATAAATTATAGTCATTTAAAATTTGTTATTCACTCGATCGAGTTAAAATAGCTCTTTTCCTTTTGCTACAAGGAATTCAAAAGCAAAGTTCCGCTTCCTCACGGTCGCGGCTCGGTTTTCGTGTTTTCGTATTTACTTCATCGTGCATCGAAAACCGAGCCGCGACTGTAAAGGAGCGGAATTTTTGTTGAGGCACGGAGCCTGGGGCACTGCTTTTTTATCAAGAACCAAGGGCTGATATTAAACTGTAGCCTTGATGCAGCGATAGCGTAATCAAGGTTTCCATTGTGTCCAACTTTTAGTACGAAAACCTTGATTACGCTTCGCTGCATCAAGGCTACCCTGTTAATATCATTGCGGAGCCACTGGCTTGGTTGTGTACCATTGTTCTCCGAGGATGATTTGTTGCCACCAACGGTCCATTTTTTCTTGATCCATGCCTTGCCATAAAGGGGGATTTAATACTAAAGCATCTCCCATTCGTTTCGAGAGTTCATAGGTTGCCAATCGATTGCTTAGAGTGTTTTTTTCCCATCGCTCAATTGCCTGAGACATATCATCAGAAACATTGAGTTGTGCCTGTAAATTTAATGCATCTTGTATTGCCAGTGATGCGCCACTGCCTACATGGGGGCGTAAGACAACACTTGCGTCGCCCAGTAAAAGTGCTCCTTTGGACACCAGTTTTTCAACACCGACATCCACCACTTTTTGCATAAAGGGTAGTGGGGTATCTATGATGATTTGAGCCATTACTTTAGGTAGTTTTGAATCTGCTAATTGATGTAAATGTTTTGTTGCTGTTTCTGAAAAATTGCCTGGGCTTGTATGGCCTAAATCAGCCAGGTTTTCTGCGTCTAATTTTTCATAAAATACCCAGTTTAATTTTTTAACGCCCTCATGATTGACGGGATAAGCCAGCAGGTGACCATTGTTAAAACAATAATAGGGAACGTCATTGATGAATGGAGATTTATCTTTAATCAAATCAAAATCGATTACGCCTCGCCATGCTACATAACCAGAATAAGTTAATTGAGAGCGTTCAGAAATAAGTTTTCTTCCCATAGATTGCGCACCATCGGCGAAAATTATTAAATCAAATTCCTGGGTTTCACCAGACTCAAACAGGATTTGACCAGGTTTTTCTTTCGCAAGGGTGACATCGACTATGCGACATTCATTTTTATATAGTTCATCAGGAATCCGCTTTCGTAAATTAAGAAACAGGGTATCCCAGTGAAGGCTGACAACTGATATGTCCTGATGCCATATATTGTGGCCGTAGTCAGGTTTGCTGGGTAATTGACAGTAAAAACTTCGTGCTGAGGATGAGTATGCTACTGTTTCCTTGTCAATAAGGTTTTTAGATATCAGGGTATCAAGCAATTCTTTTGAAATGGTAATGCCTGCACCGCGAGATTTTAAATTGTTTGAGCGTTCATAGACAGTAACTTCAAATTTATCTTTTAATAACAATGCTGCTGCACAACCAGCGATTGAGCCGCCTATAATAGCGATTTTCAATTTTATACCCTTTCTGTACTATTTAAAGCAGCAGATTATACGATAAATACATAGGAAATCACCTCGGCAATGATAAGATATTTAGTCCGAGGAGAATGAGATAATTTATAAGGAATGATCATGATGTTTAGCAGTAAGAAAAAAGCTTTAATCACAGCAACATTATTAATGTCAACCAATAGTGTAGTAAATGCTGTTGGCCTGGAGTTTGTATTTTTCCCCTCAATTCCAACCCGAATTGAAAATCCATTATA
This sequence comes from Legionella shakespearei DSM 23087, assembly GCF_000373765.1. Classification (GTDB taxonomy): domain Bacteria; phylum Pseudomonadota; class Gammaproteobacteria; order Legionellales; family Legionellaceae; genus Legionella; species Legionella shakespearei. The sequence goes on from NZ_KB892382.1 coordinate 116,174, forward strand.
TCGAACTATGGATGCCAAATGTACTATAGAAACTCAGGATGCCCAGAATGAATTAGTCGGTGTCATGAAAATAAAAACAGCATCAATTAACAACGTGCATTTAAATCCTGGTGAGAATGTATCGATTTTAGTGAAGAATGGCGATATAATGCACATTATTGCTGATTTTGGATCACGGATTGAAATGACTAATAATGGCGAAGGAGTTGTACGGGCAGTTTGTTCTATAGGTTGATTAATCATAGATGCATACCAGATTAAGGTGAAAAATGACTAAAATTATTAACGTGTACGTCAATGGAACGTTGGACTCAAACGAAGTACCCCAAAACGGCTCTATCAGTCTTGCTACCTTGCTTCATCATTTAACCGTCAGGAATGAGAATAGCATGTCCACTTGTATTAAAGGATGTGCGTTGGAAAGCTGGGATCCTCGTGATTTATATCTGGTCTTCAGTTTTCATTCAAGCGCCCAGGCCGCCAGAATAGTCCGACAAGTGAAACAAGAACTGAAGAACAGTGAAGAGCCAATAGTTTTAAATATTTACGGCTTTAGCAGAGGGGCTATCGTTGCATTTATGACCTGTATGGAATTGGATCAGATAGACAGGTCGCGATTAACTATTAATGTTGCAGGGTTTGATCCTGTTCCTGTTAATTATCAGAGAAGCGTCAAGGCGGATATGTTTTTTGGAACAAGAACCACTCTTTCGTCAAAAGTAGCCGATCTTGGTGCTTGTCATAATGTAGGTGAAATGCTTGTTTTGTTTACCAATCGGCCTTGCCCCAGTTTTATGGGTTTTTCCCCCATTTTGCCCATATTGCCTGATACTAGCCATTTTGAAGTGGATGTGATGCCAGGAAAACATGAGGATGCTGTCGCCTTTACTCTGGATCAGGGTAAAGTGAGTGCTGTGAATACTGAAAGTATACTTATGTTCCATCGAATTGTGGAATTTATGCAACGTTGTGGCACCGTTTTTGATTTCAGTCTGTTACGATTCGATGATAATTTGGTTGTTCCAATGGACTCTGACCACTTGCTAGGTCTATATGCTCAAACGGTGCATGATATTGCAGCACAACACGACCGCTCCATGCATTTGAACAATACGATTCACACTATTCATTCAGAAGACAGAGTATATTTGAACAGACATCACCAGACCTTGGCTGGTGTAGCACCTAATGATGATCAATGTATTTTAACAGTAGAAAGGAATCCGCAAAATAGAGTTGCTGAGCCAGAGTTTAAGGCCGCTCTATAAAAAAGGTTACAAGGAATATAATTTCGAGTAAAAATGAAATTTAAGCATAGACTTAGGATGGTGTAGCATGCTTAAAAGTTGTATCCATTTTTGCTCTTTTAAGTTACGGTTTGTAACAAATATATCAATTTGATGCAAGTTTTAGTATTAAATTGGATTACCTTTTTCATGCGGAGACATTATGCAGAGTAAACAAGAAAAGCCTATTATCGGATTTGCCAGTTCCATGTTTCAAACATCAGGACCACGTTGTGGGGATTCAAACTGGACTGAAGATGCTCGAATAGGGAATGTTCCTGATTCAACTCAAGCCCTACCTCATTGGGATAATTTTGAAGCAGATTTGGATTTGATGGCAAGAGCCGGTGCAGAAACGTACAGAATATCCATTGAGTGGAGCCATATTGAGCCGGTTCAGGGTCAATTTGATGCAGAAGTTTTGGCGCAATATGAACGACTCATTGATGCGTGTATAGCACGTGGTATTAAACCCATGCTGACGCTTTATCATTTTAATGAACCCAGTTGGTTTACAGAACTTGGCAGCTTTGAAAAACAAGCCAATATTGCTCATTTTACAGCTTATTGCAGGCATGTATTCAATGCTCTGTCTCCCAAGGTTTCTTTATGGTGCACCATCAATGAACCTGCAGTACAAGCTTATATGGGCTATTTCCTTGGTAAATTTCCCCCACATACCAAGTTAAGTTTTTCCCAAACAGCAGAGGTACTTAAGAATTTTCTCCGAGCTCATGTTGACGCTTATGAAATGCTTAAGGCACAGCCTAATGGTCAGGAGTCCCAAATTGGTATAGTCCATAATTTTTTACGTTTTAAGCCCTTATATCGGTTTGATCCAATTGCCTATGTACTTACTAATGTGTTTAATCGCATAACCAATGATTTGGTTATGGAATTCTTTGCAACCGGCCGGTTTGATTACAGACTAGGTGGCGTTCATTATCGAGACGATCGCGCCCCGAATGCTAATGATTTTATTGGTTTGAATTTTTACGCTAATCCCATTGTGGGGCCGAACAGAAAAAATATATATGGTCCAACATGCCGTGATGGCCAGGTAATGGGAGATATGTACTTACCCCTTGATGCTGATGGATTTGCAGAAGCTATTGATGAAGTCGCTCGCTTGGGTAAGCCGATTTATATTACCGAAACCGGAGTTGCTGATCAAAGTGATGTATTGCGTCAGCAGCTGCTACCACTTTATCTTGATGTGATCAAAAGAAAAATCGCTGAGGGGATTGATATACCTGGCGTTTATTTTTGGTCAGGTTGGGATAATTACGAGTGGAATGAGGGTAATACAAAGTCCTTTGGTTTCTTTGCTGCAGATAGAACTCCGCGCCCGAGTGTGGCTATATTAACGCAACTCATTAACGAGAAAAATAATCCCACAGCTCCGCAGTATGCGGCAGTAGAAGAAGATGACGTGGCTTCCTTGTTGGGTGCAAGGATCTAATTACTTTAGTTTCCCCTTTCTTGTATAGGAAGGGGAGCTCTTGTTTTTTTCTTATTTAAAAAATCAGTATTATCACAGAACAACGTCATCCTCGAAACCATATTATCTCTCGAGTCTGCGTCGTGCTGATTAGCTCAGTGCCACTGCGATCCCGGCTGCGAGCAGACCGGGCTACGCATTGTGCCATTTCGGAGCAACTTTCCTCTGAATTCACGTCGTCCTGAGCGCGTCTTTTTGCGCGAAGGATCTCCCTGATTTGGCATGGTGTGCTACTCTTAAGGGGATTGGCTCATTGCCACTGTGATCCCGGCTGCGAGCAGACCGGGCTACGCACTGTGCTATTTCGGAGTAACTTCCCTCCGAATTCACGTCGTCCTGAGCGCGTCTTTTTGCGCGAAGGATCTCCAAATATTGGCACCATGCTTCTTTTCGGGAGATCCTTCGCGCAAAAAGACGCGCTCAGGACGACGTGGTTTTATTTTGGGTAAAGAAAAACCCGTTTGCGAGCAAACGGGTTACATGTCATCACAAGGTATGCAATTAAGCGGATGGGGAGAACTCTACGGTATCTTCTTCGCTTTCAACCTTAATATTCTCTACTTGTCGTTTAAACTCTTGCTGGTAGCTTAAATTCTTTTCCAGAGAAGGGAAATACTGAGCCAGATAATAGATTATTTGTTTTAAGATGTACGTAATTAATCCATCATTGTTCTGATTAAATGCTTTACTCACCTCAGGATCGTTAAATTGGGTCTTAAAGTTCTCTAATTTTCTAGCGGCAGAGAGCTTTTCATCCACCAGAATAGCATGCAATTGTTCCATCGCCTCGCAGTTTGCTTTTGCTGAACGCACTTCTGAGGAAAGTTCAGCTTCAGGATCTGCAGGAGTTTCTTTGGCAATAATTTCTCTTAAGTGAATAATTCCATTTCTGAGTTTCTCTTCAAACAGATCAACGTATTCCTGAGCCGTTTTCTCACGGGACTGAATATACAGAATGAATGATTCAGGTAATGCTGGATCCGCTTTTGCAGCGTTAAGTTCAGCAACAATAGACGCTAATTTCACATCAGACAGATTTTGAATGTGAGAAATGGCATCATTCGTATCGACAGGTAGAGAGCCATCAAATCGTTTTACCGCAGCAATCAACTGTGCTTCAGGTATTTGGCGTTTGGCGCGAAGAGGTGATGTCTTCTCTGCGTGAACATTTTGCTTTTGCAGCTCTTTAATCATAAAGTTGACATTTTCATCTTCCCAGCTGATTCCTGATGTCAATTCAGGCTGACCTGATTCAGCATGATGAATTAACACAGTCTGTTGTGGATTATGCTGCATAGCCAACTGTTCCATTACCGTCAAACCACCACCGCGAATGATGAGGCAATTACTTCGGCTCATGAGGGCTGCAATTTCTTTATCTCCCTGATTATGCAAGGCAATGATTCTGTCTTTATACAATGGATTTACACTAAGCTCATCAATTCGTTCTTTTATAACACCATTTTGGCCGCCAAAAACGAATACTTTATCCATGCCATTGTTCAGCAATGTTTCTATATACTCAGTACTGGATATACCTGCCTGACTGCCGAGCATGATAGAGGCGATTTGTTCATTTGCTTTTATGTCATAAGATTCCGGACCCTGTTTACCAGCCAGAACGATGGAAACATCGGTAGCGTATTTTTGGCTGTTGTCTAAGGCGGGCGTCATAAAGCCAGGTCTTACCATAGGGTTGTTTTTTGTATCTAGATCATAAACAGCATCAAATTGTTCGCCACGAGGGAAGAATTGAGTGCTCATTTTCTTATTCATTCCAACGCCATATAACGTCATTTGCCTTTGTTGTTCGGGGGTTAATCGCGATAAGGTATTGAAGAAGTGGACAGCACCTGGGGTCGCCAAATCAGTCATGTATTGATGAATGGTTATTCTGGGAGCATTTATTTTTTCGGCTACAACCCATTCATTATAATTTCTGACTACATCACACAATGCAGGCAAACCCATAGCTTGTGTACTAACAAGTTCAGTATAGGGTTCTTTGTTTATTGCTGCGTCTTTTAATTTTTCCAGGAAATAGTCATAGGTAGGCTGATAATTAGCGGCATCGTTAGTATGCTGTAAATCAACCAGTTTTCGTAAATCATCTATTTTGTCGTTACGTTGTAACACATTCCAAATCGCAGCACTTTCATAACCCGCTGGATAAACATCAAGTAACATGTCAATGTATGGGCGAGGCGCTGTCTTGCTGGAAAGCCCTTTTATTTCATTTGCCAGGCTTTGTTTATCGCACAATACGGGATAAGGCGTAAAAGAAACAGCCAGCTTCAGCGCTGGTCCTACAGCAAAAAGCCCCATTGCAGTAATGGTTTTTGAAATTTGCGATCGGATTGGGGAAGGAGATTTTCTTTCATATGAAACAGGATTGTAGGAGCGCAACACAAGGGTATCTGTGGTATTTTTCTGCAGAAAATCATGTATTCCGGTTATTGCTGCATTATGTCCAGCCCCTCCGCTACACCCGATAAGTAAAGGTTTTTTTACTCCAGATTTTAAAGGGGTATTTTTATATGATAGTTTGGCGTAACCCATATTGACTCCGGATACAAAATGTTAATTCATCGTTATATGAACACAAAAAACCATTAGTGATTTAATATCGGCATAATAGCATAATTAAAGATCAAATAATAGACCTTTTTGTAAGATCATTTCTCACTACAGGCCAAAAATCAAGAGGGAAGATTCACGTCGTCCTGAGTGCGGCATGGTGCCACTATTTGGAGATCCTTCGCGCAAAAAGACGCGCTCAGGACGACGTAGATTGGGGAGTGGCCAGCGAGTGGAGCTCTATTACGGCTAAATACAGGCAAGGAAATCCCACTGAATCCTGGCACAGTTTGTAGCCCGGTCTGCTTGCAGCCGGGATCGAAGTGGCACGATCCCGGCTGCAAGCAGACCGGGCTACGTAATTCCTTGTTATTCCTCTTCTTTTTTGTCCAGCTTGTGGCCATCCAGATGCCGTTCAAAACGTTCCTGCTCTTGTTTATCCCTAAGTTTTTCTTTTTTTGTTCTGCCGAATTTAATGCGATTTTCAGAAGCCTTTTTTTCCTTTTCCAGGCGCATTTTAGCCTTTCTTTTTTTATTAAGATTAATAATTTCTACCATAGCATTCTCTATTAAATTTACTGCCTGACGAACTCGGTTTTAGTCCAGTGGTTGAGCAGAGCGTAGTGACTTTTAAAACAAAAGGGGGCGATGAGCAGGGTGGGAATGAAATAAAGAATACGTCCTAAAATTTGTGGACGCGATAACTGCTCCTGCGTTTTGGCTGCCAGTTTGAACCGCCATGCCCGCATTCCCAGCGTTTGGCCGCCAAATCGTATGGAACTGTAATAGTAAGAGAGTGCTATACCAAGCAGGCTGAGCTGGTACCAAAGGGTTGCCGGAGGGATTGCATGGCCACCATTACATAGTAAGAAGAATGCAGTCAAAACAAAAAACAAAACAATCATGATGATTGCATCATAACTTAATGCTGCCAGATATCTTATAAAAAACATAATTCCCACTTACTTTTTCTGATCGTCCTAACTATGCATTGCTTTTGAACTTTTGCTCACATAGGCAAGGCTGTCTATATATAATTTACTTAAATCATGGCCATTTACCTGATGTTGGGACACATCATCCCAATGCCCTTCTTCATAGGCTACTACCAAAGAAAGAAGTTTTCCTAATGGCCCTGTCTGGTTCATCAGGGCGTTTTTAATTTCTTCTGCCAAGGTGATTTGATTAATCAATTCAACCATAGGCTTGTTTAATAAACAATCCAGTATTGATAATAATCCGGCAGTGTAAGCACTTTGAGTGGTAATATCTGGGTTGCCTTTGGCCAATTCTTCAGCCATATGTGCTCTAATCAATCCTGATTCCAATATCTCAACAGGCTTATCAGAAATATTTTTCATGGAAAAGAGCATGATCCAGTTTTTCAGGTTGATTACCCCTAATCGTGCTACAGCCTGTTCGATAGAATCTATAGAGGTTCCGCCAGAAAATGCTACTGAATTGGCTATTCTCAATAGTTGGAAACTTAATAAAGGATCCGTTTGAATAATGGATGAAATGGTAAACAGATCGCAGTCTTCTTTTTGCAGCGTCTGGATAAGATGCAATAAATTTAATTTATTGGCTGCAATTTCAGTTTGATCATCCTCTGCAGGCTTAAAAAGGAAATCACCGCAATAATAATCCATAGTCATTGCTTTGCATTTATCAAAACTTATAGGCTGCGCAATACCATAGGCAATGACTTTGCGTTGATTGGCTTTACTGTACTGGACTACCTTGGTTACATCCGCCCGACTCATTAGCTGGTCGGTTAATCCTATATATTCAGCAAAATTTAACCAGGCTAATTGCTGAGGCGTATCAATCAATAGGGCGATTGAAAAGATTGATTCTTTTAATTCATTCAGAGAATAGGTTGATTCAATTTGCTCTGCAGGCAGCTTTAGAATAATAGGGTTCTGAATGGGCGGTTCAAATTGTTCGAGCATGGCCTTGAGGGCAAATGGAATAAACAAAGGCAATTGGGTATCCGAATTATTAATTAGTTCAAAAAGGCTGTTGGTTAATTCTTCATTTAATTTGAGATTTTGGTAAGATAGTATTTCGAAAGCGACACATTTTAATTGTTGGTTGTATATTGGCCGTTTTACTAACATACAGACCTCCTTTTGAGCATTTAATTTAATCATAGTACTGGTTTTATTAATTGGCCAGCGAAGTAGACATTTTCCTTATCGACTTAACTTTGCGGGATAAAAACAGAGTGTTATACTTGGCAGGCGTATAGTGAATTTTGGCGTAGCCCGATTGCTTGCAACTGCACTTGCTTAAGATGTTTTTGTAGCCCGGTCTGCTTGCAGCCGGGAATGGAGACTTGGTTAGAACTTTGGTTGTGTAACGAGCATCAGTTCCCGGTTGCAAGCAACCGGGCTACACGAAACTCATCAAAATGGATTGTGATGAAGTAGCTTGCGCGCGTTGTCTCTGGGACTCAGCTGTATTTAAAACATTTTCTTATGAGGAAGAAACTAATAGTGAACAAGAAAAGACCGGTTAATCTTGATTTAAGTAGTTTGAAATTTCCTCCTATGGCTATTGCGTCAATACTACATAGGATTTCAGGAGTTCTTTTATTTGTATTGTTACCCTTTATGTTATTTATCTTAAGCCAATCCCTGCAGTCTGCAGAAGCGTTTACACAAATGAAAATAATGATTGATAACCCTTTTTACAAACTGATTTTATGGGCGTTTAGCGCAGCACTGGCTTATCATGTGTTGGCTGGAATCAGGCATCTTCTCATGGATATGGGTTTTGGTGAGCATCTTGACACAGGTCGGCATACTGCCATTCTGGTTATAGTTCTTGCTGTTATTTCGACTATTTTTCTAGGAATCTGGATATGGTAACTAATGTCACGAGTTTAACGGGTAACGGATTAAAGGATTGGCTGATTCAGCGTGTTACTGCAGTCTATTTTGCAGTGTACTCCATCTTTCTCCTTGTTTTTTTAATAGCACACCCGGATTTGGGTTTTGAACAATGGCAGGCTTTATTTGCCAATATGCTGTTTCAGATTGCGACTGCTATCGCTTTACTGGCTCTTACATTACATGCCTGGATAGGTATCTGGACAGTAACTACCGACTACATGAAATGCACTGTAATACGATTATCAGTACAATTACTAGTCGCTTTATGGCTCCTTAGTCAGTTTATCTGGGGCTTAATGATCGTTTGGGGACAATGAGTATGGCAATTGCACGTAACACCTTTGATGCAGTAATTATTGGCGCTGGCGGCGCCGGAATGCGTGCCGCACTGCAGATGGCAAATTCGGGATTAAAAGTAGCCTTGCTATCCAAAGTATTCCCAACACGCTCGCATACTGTTTCCGCTCAGGGCGGGATTACCGCTGCTTTAGGAAATTCTGATGTTGATGATTGGCGCTGGCACATGTACGACACTGTAAAAGGTGCTGATTACATCGGTGATCAGGATTGTATCGAGTATCTGTGTAAAACAGGCCCCGAAGCAGTTTATGAGCTGGAGCATATGGGGTTACCTTTTTCACGTATGGATAATGGTAAAATCTATCAACGCCAGTTTGGCGGCCAATCCAAGAATTTTGGTGGCGAACAGGCAGCGCGAACCTGTGCTGCAGCTGACAGAACCGGTCATGCACTGCTACATACTTTGTACCAACAAAACGTGAAAGCAAAAACCCACGTATTCAGTGAATGGTATGCCCTTGATTTTGTTAAAGATTCTCGTGGCCAGATTTGTGGTGTTACTGCCATGAATATAGAATCCGGAGAAGTGGTCTTTTTCCAGACACGTGTATGTATTCTTGCAACAGGTGGTGCTGGACGAATCTATCAATCCACAACCAATGCCTTCATTAATACCGGGGACGGTTTTGGAATGGCTTTAAGAGCCGGGATTCCCTTGCAGGACATGGAAATGTGGCAATTTCACCCTACCGGAATCGCAGGCGCTGGAACTTTGGTTACTGAAGGATGCCGCGGTGAAGGTGGTTATTTAATCAATAAAGACGGTGAGCGCTTTATGGAGCGTTATGCTCCAAGAGTAAAAGATTTGGCGTCACGAGACGTTGTTGCCCGTTCCATGGCTTTGGAAATCAGGGCCGGTAAAGGCTTTGATCCTCAGGGGGTCGATCACGTGAAGCTGAAGCTGGATCATTTGGGTGCTGATCTTATCATGTCACGTCTGCCTGGAATACGTGAACTTTCTATGAAATTCGCGGGTGTCGATCCCATTATAGAACCAATTCCGGTTGTTCCTACCTGCCATTACAGTATGGGAGGCATTCCTACTAACATGTATGGCCAGGTTATTAATAAAACCAATGGCGAAGAACAGCTGGTAGAAGGCTTGTATGCCGTAGGTGAGTGTGCCTGTGTCTCGGTTCATGGCGCTAATCGCCTGGGCGGAAACTCACTGTTGGATCTGGTGGTCTTTGGCCGCGCTGCTGGCTTGCATGTTGAAGAATTATGGCAGTCAAACCAAATGCCTGAGCTGGCATACATCAGCGATGAGGACATCGCAGCTTCCATGGCTCGTTACACGCGTTGGGAAGAGTCCAAAGACGGTGAAAGCCCGGCAGTAATTCGTGATGCCATGCAGAGAGTGATGCAGGAAGATTTCGGCGTATTCCGTACTGGTGAGGTGATGGAATCTGGTTTGAAACGTCTGCAGGAACTGCGTGAGCGTTTGGCTCATGCAAAGTTGGAAGATAAAAGCCATATATTCAATACAGAGCGTGTTTCCGCTCTGGAACTGGATAACCTGATGGCTACAGCTTATGCAACTGCCAAGTCCGCTATCGCCCGTACTGAAAGCCGTGGTGCGCACAGCCGGGAAGATTATCCAGACAGAGATGATGCGAACTGGATAAAACATACTTTGTATTTTGAGGAAGGTGAAGTCATTGACTATCGTCCAGTGAACACATCACCTAAATATATCGAGCCATTTGAGCCGAAAGTACGCGTTTACTAAAGAGGATACATAATGACAGATAGTAAAAAAATAACCCTGTCGATTTATCGCTATAATCCTGAGGTGGATGCCAAACCTTACATGAAAGATTATGAGATAGAGATACCGGCTAAAAGTGATCCTATGGTGCTCACTTTACTTGAACGTTTGAAAGCAGAACAAGATCCGACTATAACCTATAGACGATCTTGCCGCGAGGGCGTTTGCGGTTCTGATGGTATGAACATCAATGGAACCAATGGGTTGGCATGTATTACCCATTTAACCCAGTTAAATACGGATAAAATAGTTCTGCGCCCTCTGCCCGGATTTCCCGTAATCCGTGATTTGGCTGTGGATATGAGTCAGTTTTATCACCAATACGAGAAGGTCGAGCCCTATTTACAGAATGATGAAGTAGCTCCGGCTCAGGAACGTTTACAAAGTCCTGAAGAGCGCGCGCAGCTTGATGGCCTCTATGAGTGTATTTTATGCGCTTGCTGCACCAGCTCTTGTCCATCGTTCTGGTGGAATCCGGAAAAATTTATTGGTCCTGCCGGACTGTTACAGGCAAGACGATTTTTGGCAGACAGCCGTGATACGGCAACCGAACACCGTTTGGATAAATTACAGGATCCGTTCAGTGTATTCCGATGCCGAACCATCATGAATTGCACGAATGTATGCCCGAAGGGACTCAATCCAACGCAAGCGATTGCAAAAATCAGAACACAAATGTTGTCGCAGGAAACTTGATAAATCATCAAGATGCGCTAAATGTTATAGACGGGCGTTTTAATGAAACAGTTTTCATCTAAGCGTCCGAGAGAAAACCCTTTGGAGAGAAAAATGAGCAGTTCCAATCTGCAAAATGAATGGGCTTCTTCCTATTTATCAGGTGGAAGTATGGCGTATGTTGATAGTCTTTATGAGGATTATCTCGCTGATCCGGATTCGGTTTCTGCCGGTTGGAAAGCTGTATTTAGTGCTCTGCCCAAGGTGAATGGAACAGCCACTGAACTGTCCCATAAGGCAATTCGTGAGCATTTTTTACAAAATGCAGGAAAGAAAGCACCTCAGATCGTTCAATCTGCTGACAGCCAACAATATCAGGTTGCCAGTCTGATTAATGACTTCAGAGCCATGGGGCATTTAGCGGCTCATCTTGATCCACTGGATATGACCCCGCGTCCTCAGGTATCTCGTCTGGAACTGGCTTATCATCAACTGGATAAAACTGACCCCAAACACAGCTTTTTTGCAGGCACCAGTTTTAATGGTCCAGAAATGCCTTTGGGTGAAATACACAAAGCACTGCGCGACACCTATTGCCGCAGTATTGGTATCGAATACATGCACATTTCCAGTGCCGAAGAAATTGAATGGCTGCAATATCGAATGGAGTCTGTTCGTGGACGCCCTGAATTCAGCTCAGAAAAAAAACTGGCTATTTTGAAAGATTTAATTGCGGCTGATGGTCTGGAGCGTTATTTAGGTACTCGCTATGTAGGACAAAAACGATTTTCCCTGGAAGGTGGCGATTCTCTGATTCCTATGATGAAAGAGATCATCAATCATGCCGGAAGTGACGGCGTTAAGGAAATCGTTATCGGTATGGCTCATAGAGGCCGTTTGAACGTGCTGGTTAACGTTTTGGGTAAAGAGCCTGGACAATTATTCCAGGAATTTGAAGGCAAAGTTAAATACGAACGTACTGGTGACGTAAAATATCATTTGGGCTTTTCATCAGATGTGAGAACGGAATCAGGTTCTATAGTACACCTGGCACTTGCATTTAACCCCTCCCATCTGGAAATTATTGGTCCAGTGGTTGAGGGTTCTGTCCGTTCCAGATTGGGTCGCCGCCATGATTTGGTCAAGAAAGACACCGTTGTTCCTGTTGTGATTCACGGCGATGCCGCCTTTGCAGGCCAGGGCGTTGTGATGGAAACCTTTAACTTTTCTCAGGCACGTGGTTACTCAACGGGTGGTACGATTCATATTGTTATTAACAACCAAATTGGTTTTACAACCAGCAATCCTTTAGATGCACGCTCAACCTTATATTGTACTGATGTTGCTAAAATGGTTCAGGCTCCAATTCTTCATGTTAATGGTGATGATCCTGAAGCGGTAGTGTTTGCAACACAAATAGCTTTTGATTACCGCATGAAATTCAAGCGCGACGTAGTGATCGATTTGGTTTGCTACAGACGAAATGGCCATAATGAGGCGGATGAACCTGCAGTAACCCAACCGGAAATGTACAAAAAAATTAAGTCCATGCGCTCACTGCGTGAGATTTACGCGGATCAACTGATCGCTGCGAATTTGCTGACAAAAAACAATTTTGATGTCATGGTTGAGGCATATCGTGACGGCCTGGATCAAGGAAAAGCAGTAGTTGAAGTAGTGCATGAAAACTATGATGGCAAATACTCCATTGACTGGTCTCCGTACATGACTGCCAAGTGGACAGATAAAGCCGTTACAACAATAACCAAAGCTGAATTACAAAAGCTAACAAAACAATTAAATCAATTACCTGACGGATTCGAATTGCATCCTGTTGTACAGCGTCTACTTAATGAACGCGATAAAATGACTGCCGGCGAAATCCCAATGAACTGGGGGTACGCTGAGACTATGGCTTATGCCAGTTTGCTGGAAGAAGGTTATGGGGTCAGATTATCAGGTCAAGATTGCGGCCGCGGTACTTTTGCTCACAGACATGCTGCTTTGCACGATACGGAAACGGGTGAGACTTTTGTTCCTTTAGAACATATTTCTACTAATCCGGTTAGATCTTTTAGTGTAATTGATTCTGTATTGTCTGAAGAGGCGGTGTTGGCATTTGAATATGGTTTCGCATCATCTGAACCTTCTTTCCTGGTGATTTGGGAAGCGCAATTTGGTGATTTTGCTAATGGTGCTCAGGTAGTTATTGACCAATTCATTAGTTCAGGTGAACAAAAATGGGGACGTCTCTGTGGTTTGGTCATGTTGTTGCCTCATGGATACGAAGGACAAGGCCCGGAACATTCTTCTGCCCGTTTAGAGCGTTACATGCAGCTTTGTGCCCAGCATAATATACAAGTATGTACCCCTACGACTCCGGCACAGATTTTCCATTTATTAAGAAGACAGGTTATTCGTAACTTCAGAAAACCCTTGATTGTAATGACGCCAAAAAGCCTGTTAAGACATAAACTGGCAGTTTCACCTCTGGAAGATTTAACAAAAGGCAAATTTCATACGGTAATTCCTGAAATTGATGATTTAGAGGCACAAAAAGTAACAAAAGTAGTTTTATGTTGTGGCAAGGTCTATTATGATCTGCTACAAATGCGTCGTGATCAGAAACTGAATCATGTTGCTATAGTGCGTATTGAACAATTGTATCCATTCCCCAAGAAGGCCTTAATGGCTGAACTGGCCAAATACCCGCAAGCGAAGACGGTCGTATGGTGCCAGGAAGAACCACAAAATCAAGGGGTTTGGTACTCATCTCAGCATAATATGAAAGATTGTCTGAATGCAGAACAAACTTTGTCTTATGCCGGTAGAGAATCTGCAGCAGCACCAGCGGTGGGAAGTCCTGCTTTGCACGCGCAGCAGCAGAATGCTTTAGTTGAACAAGCCTTACTAGGAAAATAAGTTTAAACAATAAGGGCTATAGGCATTTCTAATGCCTATAGCCCGTGCAATGAGAAGGTATAACCATGTCTATTGAAGTCAAAGTACCTGTTCTGCCCGAGTCAGTAGCTGATGCAACGGTAGCTGCCTGGCATAAGAAAGTGGGTGATAAAGTAACTCGTGATGAAAATCTGGTCGATCTGGAAACTGATAAAGTGGTTCTGGAAGTTCCAGCCCCTGCAGACGGCGTGCTCAGTGAAATTATTTACAAGCTGGGTGATACCGTTGGATCGGGCGAGTTGCTTGCACGAATCACCGCTGGTGATGCGCCCGCAGCGACGCCTGCTAAAGAAGAGAAAAAGGCTGAGGTTGCAGCACCTGTCAGTGCCAGTGAAGATAAATCAACCAGTCCGGTAGTTCGCCGTATGATGGCTGAGAATGATTTACAGCCTGGTGATATTCAAGGTTCAGGAAAAGACGGCCGCATTACTAAAGAAGATGTTATTTCCTACATTGAATCCAACAGGGAAAAATCAGCCAAGCCTGCTGAAACTAAAAAAGAACAAGCAAATGTTGCTTTAGCGCCAATGGGAGCTCGTGAAGAACGACGCGTTCCTATGACTCGCCTGAGAGCCAAAATTGCCGAGCGTTTGGTTCAGGCTCAGCATAATGCGGCAATGCTCACTACCTTTAACGAAGTGAACTTAAAAGCCGTCATGGACATGCGCGCCCAATACAAAGACCATTTCGAGAAAAAGCATGGCGTAAAACTGGGCTTTATGTCCTTTTTCACTAAAGCAGTTGCGGAGTCTTTAAAGCGTTTTCCTGCTGTAAACGCTTCTATAGATGGTCAGGATATTGTGTACCATGGCTTTTATGATATTGGTATTGCGGTATCTACTGAGCGTGGATTGGTAGTCCCTGTTATCAGAGATGCAGACCAAATGAGTATGGCTGAAATTGAAATGGCTATTAATGATGCGGCAACAAAAGCCAGAACTGGCAAATTGTCTATGGAAGAAATGCAAGGCGGTACTTTTACTATCACTAATGGTGGTGTATTTGGTTCTCTGCTTGCTACACCCATCATTAACCCACCGCAAACAGGTATTTTGGGAATGCACAAAATTGAAGACCGACCTGTTGTAGAGAAGGGTGAAATCGTGATCCGTCCGATGATGTACATTGCATTATCTTATGATCACCGTTTGATTGATGGTAAAGAATCAGTCCAATTTTTAGTGAGTGTTAAAGAGTTATTGGAAGATCCTGCTCGTCTTTTACTTAATGTTTAATAATCACATTTAACTGCAAGACCCGTATTCACGGGTTTTGCTTTTTATAAAGGTAACTACAATGAACTTACATGAATACCAAGCCAAGCAATTATTTGCCAGCTATAATCTGCCTGTTCCCCGTGGAGAAGTTGCATATAATGTTGAAGATGCAATCCAGGTAGCATCGCAATTATCTACTCCAAGATGGGTAGTTAAAGCCCAGGTTCATGCCGGTGGCCGCGGCAAGGCTGGTGGAGTGAAACTGGTTTCTACTAAAGATGAATTGGCTGCAGTTGCCAAATCATTACTCGGTACTCATTTGGTTACCTATCAGACTGATGCTAAAGGCCAACCTGTAAATGCGGTATTGGTTGAAGAAACCTGTGACATCGACAGAGAACTTTATCTTGGCGCAGTGGTTGACCGTGCAACTCGCCGTGTTGTGATCATGGCGTCGACTGAAGGCGGCGTTGAAATTGAGAAAGTTGCTGAAGAAACTCCGGAAAAAATATTCAAAATCGTTGTAGATCCATTGGTTGGTGTTATGCCTTTCCAATGCCGTGAAACTGGTTTTAAACTGGGCTTAAAAGAAGATCAAATCAAACAGTTCACTCATTTAATGATGAGCCTGGGCAAAATGTTTGTTGAGTGCGATTTAAGCCTGTTAGAAATTAACCCCTTGGTTGTAACCAAAAGCGGACAATTAATTTGCCTGGACGGTAAAATCAATATTGATGCCAATGCCCTGTATCGTCAGCCAAAACTGAAAAGCATGCGCGATACATCACAAGAAGATGCGCGTGAAAACAGAGCCAGTGATTGGGAGCTGAATTACATTCCTTTAGATGGCACGATTGGTTGCATGGTTAATGGTGCGGGTCTTGCCATGGCAACCATGGACGTAATCAAACTTCACGG
Organism: Legionella shakespearei DSM 23087; assembly: GCF_000373765.1. Taxonomy (GTDB): domain Bacteria; phylum Pseudomonadota; class Gammaproteobacteria; order Legionellales; family Legionellaceae; genus Legionella; species Legionella shakespearei. Next base: position 132,334 of record NZ_KB892382.1, read on the forward strand.
CGGTGAGCCAGCAAACTTCCTGGACGTTGGTGGTGGTGCTACCAAAGAGCGAGTCAGTGAAGCATTAAAAATTATTTTATCAGATGAAAAAGTAAAAGGTATCCTGGTTAATATTTTCGGCGGTATTGTTCGTTGCGATCTTATAGCTGATGGAATCCTTGCTGCAGTGAAAGAAGTGGATGTAAAAATTCCTGTTGTAGTCCGGCTTGAGGGTAATAATGCTCAATTGGGCGCAGACATTTTGAATAAGAGTGATTTGAATGTAATTGCTGCAACCAGCCTTACTGATGCTGCGAAAAAGATAGTGGCAGCTGTTGCTTAATAATTCAACATCCATGTCGGGTTTATAGGCCCGACTTAAATAGAACAAGATGCGGCAACGCCATAAAATGACGAGGTTAACGATGAGTGTATTAGTTAATAAACAAACCAAAGTGCTGTGCCAGGGGTTTACCGGAAAACAAGGTACTTACCATTCAGAGCAGGCAATTGAATACGGCACGAAAATGGTGGGTGGTGTGACACCAGGTAAAGGGGGGCAATTGCATTTGGGATTGCCGGTATTTAATACCATGCGCGAAGCAGTTGAAGAAACCAAAGCAGATGCCAGTGTGATTTATGTTCCTGCTCCGTTTTGTAAAGATTCTATTCTAGAAGCGGCAGAAGCTGGAATTAAACTGATTGTCTGTATCACTGAAGGTGTGCCTGTTTTAGACATGCTGCAAGTGAAAGTTTATCTTGAAAATAATACGGATGCTCGTTTAATTGGACCTAACTGTCCTGGAATTATTACCCCCGGCGAATGCAAAATCGGTATTATGCCTGGTTCTATTCATTTGCCTGGTAAAGTAGGTATTGTATCTCGTTCCGGAACCTTGACTTATGAAGCAGTGAAGCAAACCACTGATAAAGGCTTTGGTCAAAGTACTTGCATTGGTATAGGTGGTGACCCTATTCCCGGTACTAACTTCATTGATGCTCTGGCCTTATTTGAAAAAGACCCACAAACTGAAGCCATTATTATGGTTGGTGAAATTGGTGGATCTGCTGAAGAAGAAGCAGCTGAATACATTAAAGCTCATGTGAAAAAGCCTGTTGTTTCCTATATTGCGGGCGTTACTGCTCCTGCTGGCAAGCGTATGGGGCATGCTGGTGCTATTATTTCCGGTGGTAAGGGAACTGCGGCAGAAAAATATGCAGCTCTTGAAGCAGCTGGTGTCAGAACAGTGCGTTCACCTGCAGAGTTAGGTGATGCAATCGCCGAAGTAACTGGCTGGTAAATTACTCCCATTTACGTCGTCCTGAGCGCGTCTTTTGGCGCGAAGGATCTCCCAATATTGGCACCATGCCGCTTTCGGGAGATCCTTCGCGCCAAAAGACGCGCTCAGGACGACGTAGATCGGGGAATGGAAAAGATGTGTAGAAGAGTCAGAGCTCGTAGCCCGTATTAGGCGCCAGCCGTAATACGGGATCGGAGTGGCAATGAACTCATTCCCGTATTACGGCTGGCGCCTAATACGGGCTACACTTTGCAAGGGCTCTTCCGCCAGGTCTTAATTTTTTATTCCCATCTCTCGCAATATATTACTTCCTGGGCGTATAATGACGGCATTATTCTGCCATTAGGACGTGCCATGAGCAATTTCAGAAGCCTTTCAGATATCAGACGCGATTACGGTGAATTGAGTTTAAGCGAAGATTCTGCGCAAACAGATCCTGTTGCCCAATTTAAAAGCTGGTTTGAAGACGTACTGCAAAATGAAAAAAATGATCCCACTGCCATGGTATTATCCACTTCGGATGAAAAAGGATTGCCTGATTCTCGGGTTGTCTTGTTAAAAGGATTGGATGACGGCAATTTTCTGTTCTACACCAATTATCAGAGTGCCAAGGCCATGCAGCTACAGAAAAATCCCTATGCTGCCCTTAACTTCTATTGGCCGCAAATGGCAAGACAGGTACGAATTCGCGGACGGGTTAAGAAAGTAAGCGCGGCCCAATCAGATGATTATTTTGCTTCACGTCCGGTTACAAGCCAGTTAAGCGCTATAGTTTCACCCCAAAGCCAGGAAATTATTAATCGCACCATACTGGAAAATGGTTTAAATGAATTAATTAAATTACATGCCCAGGAACCTGTGGTCAGGCCTAATCATTGGGGAGGCTACATGGTCATTCCTGATGAAATTGAGTTTTGGCAAGGCCGTGACAATCGCCTGCATGACCGTATCCATTATTACCGGCAAGACGGCAACTGGCTGCACCGCAGGCTTGCTCCCTGACCGGCAGAATTTGCCGGATATGTTTCCAGCTATAAAAACTGTAGTCTTGGTGCAGCGACAGCGTAATCAAGGCTACGTCTATTTTAAATCAACCCTCTTAACGTGGTTACTTGCTAATACCAATAAAAATAACAACTCATAACCAATTGATTTATATTAATAAAATGATAATTCTTTTTCGCATTTACCACCCATGGAAAAAGTTGGCCTGGAAGTTGCATCCTCTATAATTAGAATCAAAAAGATCTGTGTAAACTTGATTTTATTTCGAAGCTTAAAAGAATTTTGTGAAGAAATTGTAAATATTTAAACTTCGAAAGCAGCAGGTAAAATTAAGTCGTAAATTGTTTTAAGTGCGACATTTAAGGGCTCTTTGCAAAAGAATCCGGCACTTTGTTTTAATGAATTAAATCAGGAGTAAGTACAGTTGAATAGTAGAAATTATATTTTTGATCCATAAAAAGAGGATACTAAAATGAACGATACAACAGCCTTATTACCACACATCAAATTAAGATTTAACATTGATCATCCAAGTTATGAAGAGTGTTATATGTTTGGTTATGAATGTGCTATTTCAGAAGTAGCTGAGGAAGATAATCCTTTCCGTGAAGGCTCTCAGGAAGCAGAACAATGGCTGGAAGGTTGGTGGGCAGGGGCATATGGAGAAAAGCCTTTGTTCGATTTAAGCAACATCGAAAATGAAGAAATCCAACTCGAAAAGGAAATTGCAGCAAACGATCAGCAATATTGTCAGAAACACAGCTTTTTATCTTTAGTCTTTGAAATTAGTGGTGCGATAGCGGCGTCAGCCATAGTGGGTTATCAATTATTGGAGCTGGTAGCGTGATGTTCGCATTCAATTGAAGAGCATGAGCAAAAATGCTTCTTCAATTGAATAGGATGTATTGAGAGAAAAGTAATGGTTTAATTTTTGAATAATTTTAAAACCATTGATCGCATTCTTGCTGTTTCAGAAGGATTGAATTCTTTATATACATCGCTGCCTATGTCAAGGCAAACGGTTACGTTTTCTCCAAGTCCCTTAAGCAAATCAACGCCAGATAATTTCAATATTTTTATATCTGCAGCTATTTCTGTTGCCCAGGCATTGAGATAACTCATTTCTGTAAAAACAGGAAGAAATATGTGTTCCTGATCTTGCAAGAAGAGCACTTCAGGTTCTTCACTATCCGCATTTTGCTCTACGGGAATAATAAAATTCGCTTTGATAAATTCAAGATAAGCTTTGTTTGCTTCTTTCATGTTTCCGGAAGTTTCAATCGCTTCTTTAATGGCTTGATTCAGGCTGTTCATATATCAGACTTGTAATAAAAAAATTGATTATAAACCAAGCAAATCCGAAATACCATTTTAGTACATATAACCCCAGGGCAAACGCATACTTTGCTCATCACAAATCCAAACTGTGTCGTCCCCGCGTAGGCGGGGATCCATCTGACAGACAAAGTGAGGTGCCACTTTGAAAAATGGATTCCCGCCTGCGCGGGAATGACAGGAGCTAAGCGATAAACATGTCTCAATATCTATTCAAAATAATATGATCTTGCCCTGCATATAACCCTATGCTATTGATGTAATGGCAAAATTTAAAATGTAAGCGCACTATGTGTTGAAATAACTGATTACAGCAGTATAATGTATAGTTGATTTTACTATTATATTGACCATTTTTTAATAAATATGGTATTTTGTTGTTGTTTTATTTTGTGACATGAAACATGTATGTTTTGACTAAACCATTTGATAATCAGATTTGGCTTGAATCAACTACAGCTGTATATCACACCGTTTTATTCAGGATACAAGGATCAACACGAAGATTTTAAGGTCGTCTATTCCAACCGGGAATTGAATCTGGACCGTAATAATAAGTAGAGAGCTTATGAACAAAATAAATGCATCTTCTAAAGCTGAAGAACGTAATCGTAAAAATTATCTGGGTTTTGCCTGGTTAGTCTGGGGATTAGCTGCGGCTTTTTATTTTTCTGATTATATGGCGCGTGTTGCTCCAGGAGTAATGCACCGCTATTTGCAAATTGATTTTGGAATTAATGAGGCAGGTTTTGGAATTCTGACTGCATCTTTTTATATTCCCTATATTTTGATGCAGATCCCTGTAGGATTAACGGTTGATCGTTTAAGCATCCGCTGGTTATTAACAACCATGTCTTTAGTAACCGCCTTTGGCTGCTGTGTGTTTGGCCTGGCAGATGGTTTATTAATGGCATCAATAGGTAGAATGTTAATAGGCTTTAGTGCTGCATTTGCTTTTGTTTGTTCGCTTCGTCTGGCCACATCCTGGTTTCCTCCAACCATGTTAGGCTTATTAGCGGGGCTGACTCAGGCTTTAGGGATGTTAGGAGCTGCTGCGGGTGAAGCACCAGTGTCTTTCCTGGTAAGTAATGTAGGCTGGCGCCACAGTATGCTTATCATTGCGTTTTTATTCATTGCATTGGCTGGTCTGCTTTATCAGTTTATTCAAGACAAGCCAGGTGAGCATCGTCATGAAGTACGCTCCACTAACCGCATTACTATCCTGCAAAGCCTGAAGATCATATTATCCAGCCGTCAAACCTGGTTGAATGCTCTGTATGCCGGATTTCTTTTTGGCCCCACTGCGGTCATTGGCGAAGCAATAGGCCCTGCTTATTTGCAGTTTGGCCGTGGGTTGGGGGCACATGCGGCTGCATTTGCTACTGGTTTGATTTTTATTGGTTGGGGTATTAGCGGGCCTTTATCAGGCTGGCTGTCTGACAGGATGGGGCGCCGTAAGCCTTTAATGATCCTTTCTGCCGCTTTTGGCGTTGTTTTTACTACTTTATTTGTATTTTTACCGAATTTAAGCCAAACCAGTGCTTACCTTCTTTTCTTTGTTTTTGGCTTGACCAATACAGGAGTTGCTATAGCTTATGCGGTGTCCACTGAACTTCACGACCGGAATGTTGTAGGAACTTCGATTGCGTTTACCAACATGACCTCTATTTTTGTGGGAGCCTTGTTGCAACCATTAGTCGGGCGATTGGTTGATATGGTTTCCGGATCAAGGGCTTATAATGTAGAAACATTGCTGCTTTCTGATTTTCAGGCGGGTCTTAAAATATTGCCTTTATGTTCTTTGGTTGCTTTGATCCTTGCTTTCACGGTCAAGGAAACCTACTGCAAACCCGTCCGTTGAATGGGCATATTTGGTGCATCTTGAACGATCGGGTGGGGTGAAAAAATGCTCACATACTTTATGTATGCTCCGCTTTTTTCACCCCACCCGATCGTCCAACCTGCACTCAAATCTGCCCATTCAACTGCATCTCTCCCTGGATTTAGAAAAGGCTTACATGCTTTGCATGTTGTGCCCGACCATCTTGGTGTTTGCCACTTCGATCCCGGCTGCAAGCAGACCGGGCTACGGCATTGTGCTACATCCAAAACTCTTCCATCAATAACAGATCCACGTCGTCCTGAGCGCGTCTTTTTGCGCGAAGGATCTCCCCATACTGGCACCATGCCGATTTCGGGAGATCCTTCGCGCAAAAAGACGCGCTCAGGACGACGTAGATCTGGAACGACGTAGCGTGTAGCCCGGTCTGCTTGCAGCCGGGATTGACGTGGCAAAAACCAAAATGCGCTCAGGACAACGCCGACCTATCAATTATTATCTTGTCTTTTATTTGCACTCACCTTCAAACTAAGCAACAAATCATGATTTTTCCTTTAAATTTCAATCTTCTTTCACACTATTATATGATTTACTGCTATACTTTCCGCAGCGACTTGCTGCAATAGAGTAACGCTGCTTGCAAACTAACATGGAGATAATAATGAAAAAACTTACAGGATTAGTAATTATCCTGGCTGTTTTAATCCTGGGCGGATATTATGGCATGGGAATAATGACAGAAAGAACGATTAAAAAGAATGTAGAAGCTATTAATCAATCTAATGGCCTTTTTGCTGATATCGAGCAATACAATCGAGGATGGTTTAGCTCGGATGCTAAAGTGAAATGGCGTTTGCATGTTCCTGAGCGTATCGTTAAAGACGCTAATGGTCAATCACAAACTGTTGCAGCCCAGGATTACCAGATGGATATGCCCATTGTAATTCATCATGGTCCTTTTATATTTGCCAATAACAAATTGCGTTTTGGTATGGGATACGCTGAAACAGTATTTCCTTTCCCTGAGCAATATAATCAGCAATTTGATTCCATGTTTACCGCCGAATCCAAAAAACCTCAGCTGGATTTAAATATTTTTGTAAACTATTTCAATAACAGTACCGTTGAGTTATCACTGCCTTCATTCAATTTAATTGCTAAAGAAGGTAACGGCAAATTTGACTGGCTGGGTATGGAAAGTTCTACAGCAATGACTTCAAACCTTGATAAGGTGGATGGGGATATTGTAATCAATGGCATGAACATTTCTAAAGATGATACCAAAATCACTTTAGGTAAAGTGACCAGTGAATACGATTTACATCAAACCCCTGCCGGATTGCTTTTAGGCGAAGCAAGTTTTACCTTGCCTTCTTTTGATGTTCTTGTGAAAGACCAAAAAATGTTTTCAATCACTGATTTTCTGCTCAGTTCAAGTAGTGACATCGAAGACAGCCTGTTTAGCACTCATTTCAATGCTGAATTAAAATCAGTAGTAGCCAATGGTCAGTCTTATGGCCCAGGTGAGTTAGAGATTGCATTGAGAAATCTGGATGCTGATGTATTAGCCAAAATAAATGAGCAGGCTACAGCAATGCAAAACGGCAGTGATGCACAACGCCAACAGGCAATGATGGCATTATTACCCGAATTACCTAAATTATTCAGCAAGGGTGCTGAGTTTGAAATATCAAAACTTAGCCTTAAAATTCCAGAAGGAACAATTGACGGTAATTTACTGATTACCTTACCCAAAGGTGACAGCTCAAACCCGTTTGAACTGATTCAAAAAGTTCAGGGTAATGCTAAATTGAAGATGCCTACTGCTGTAGTAAAACAATTAATGCAGCAATCAGTAATGCAGCAGATGTCAAACCAACCTGACATGCAGCAAGCTCTGATTCAGCAAATGCAAAGCACACAGCCACAGGCAAGCCAGACTCCACCAACAACAGAGCAGTTAGCCGCAATGCAAACTGACAAGCAAATTGCAGCGTTGGAGCAATCTGGCCTTATTACCATTGATGGTTCCGACTATGTTATTGAGCTGAACCTGGAACAAGGTAAAGTTTCTGTTAATGGAAAGCCATTTGATCCATCCATGTTAAAATTCTGATACACACTTCAATTAAGGGATAAGCCATCTTGGCTTATCCTTTCCCCAATAAAAATCAAATGTCAATAAAGTAGAGCGCAGATTATTAAATATTGAATTTTAACGCAGTTTTTTTTGTTCTACCCTTGTCTCGAATTGCTCAATTCGGTAATATACTGCTTTTAAAAGGAGGAGCTAATAATAATGACAACAATCAGTAATGATGCAGGCGATACTACTGCGTCACTAGCCGAAAGCGTAACTCATTCAGTGCAAAAATATTTTTCAGAGCTTAAGGGAACTGATCCTGTTGACTTATACCAGTTTGTGCTTGAAGAAATAGAGACCCCTTTATTCAGAGCGGTCATGGAACATTGCAAGTACAATCAGTCTCGTGCTGCTATCATGCTGGGCATTAGTCGTGGAACTTTAAGAACTAAATTACGCCGTTATTTTGATGACAAATATGTTGGTACGCGTGATTAAATAATTGCAGTAATAAAAAAGGGAGCTTGGCTCCCTTTTTTATTGTCTGAAGCATAAAATTCACAACGCTCATTTTAAGGAAAAAGCCGTGCACAAAGATCAACGTAAGCTATTAATACTTTCCAGTCTCGGTGGCGTTTTAGAGTTTTATGATTTTATTATCTTTGCCTTGTTCGCCGGATACATCTCCAATGCTTTTTTTCCTGCTTCAAATGAGCTCGCCAGTTTATTAATCACCTTTGCTACCTTTGCCATTGGTTATCTGGTAAGACCTTTAGGGGGTATTGTATTCGGCCATTTTGGCGACCGTATAGGCCGCAAAGCAACGTTTACCGTGTCTATATTAATTATGGCTCTGGCGACATTAGGCATAGCCTGTATCCCAACCTACGACGTTATAGGAATCACAGCTCCTGTTCTGGTTATCTTTTGCCGCATTTTGCAAGGACTGTCCATCGGCGGAGAAATTCCTGGCGCAATTACCTATGTCAGTGAATCATTTACTGAGTATAAAGGCCTGGCCTGCGGCATCATTTTCTGTGCGCTGACTTTAGGAGTAGTGTTAGGATCTGTAGTACATGCCTCCATCATTAGTTTATTTTCTGAGACACAAATGAACTCTTATGGTTGGAGAATCCCGTTTGCACTGGGTGGGATATTTGGTTTATTAAGTTATGTTTTACGTAAAGATTTGCATGAATCCTCTTCATTTTTATCTATTGGTCATGACGTTGAAAAGTTTCCTGTAATCACGGTTTTCAGGAAGCAATTTCGTTCAGTCATTGCAGGGGCTTTTCTGGCAGCACTATGTGCCGTTATCATCACCTCATTTTTCTTATTTATACCGGCCTATTTTACTAATGTATTGCATTTGCCTGCTAATACTTATATTTGGGAGCGTACTATAGCCATTGCGTGCGGCTCGTCTTTAACGGTATTTTTTGGTTACATGACTGATGTATTTAATGTGAGACGCTTAATCATGGTTTTAGCGATAATGACGGCTTTGCTGGCTTATCCTGTATTTCTGATTTATGTTTCCTATCCAGGGCTTTATTTCCTGTCATTTATCGCCAGCGCTATTCTGCTTGGCTTTTCAGCGGGCATTATTCCAAGGTTACTCAGTGAGTTATTTCCTACAAACATCCGGTACAGTGGAATTGCCGTAAGTTATAATTTTGGTTTTGCAATTTTTGGTGGTTTAACGCCCTTTATTTCTTTATCCTTAATTTATTACACCGATAAGCCAACTATACCGGCTTTATATCTAATCACGGTGTCATCATTGACAATAATGTCGTTATTCTTCATACGGCGACAATACAATAAGAATGATTTTGTAGCCTGTATTAGCGAAGCGTAATACAGGAACGCAGCGGTACTTTCCCGTATTACGCTCCGCTAATACGGGCTACGAATCCACTGAATAATGGCAGGGCTACACGCTGGGCATTCTCTAGACAATTTCATTGTATGTACTCTATAAACTGAGAGAATACAATCGCTACCCCGGATAATGAGGCAATCCATTTTACTTTTTTGGAAATCAGATTGTTAAAGATCAGCAATAAGCTGGCCACTGGATTTCTATTTTTACTTTTCTTGAGACGATGGTACAACGCTGGATTTTTAATCAATTTATGATGAAGGGAATATATTATAGCAGTGACTATCTTGTATATTTTGAATGAACTTATAAAAAACAATTGCTCACCTTGATGTGCATTGGGGTTTAGTTTATAAAAAAAACGCGACATAGGTGATTTTACTTTTCTATCTTTTATATGAAATGTACCCTCTATCTTATTACACAAATCGTAAGTAACAATGTTGCCGTCAATGATGCGATATTCTGTTATACCAATATCCTTTATGCAATGTTCCATTAAATCGGTAATTTCCGAAGGGGTCGTTTCATATGGACTAGGCCAACAAGGCTTATGGTGTTGGGCGTATGAAAACGAACCTGAACTGGAAGAAAGGGCGGACCAGAATTTGTTTTTAAATGGATGCTTTAAAAAAAGATACGCCATGGACTTAAATAGCGAATGGGGTAGACATCCTTCGTGCTTGTATTGATCTTCAACGACTGTATTACCCACGTATATAAGGATGTTATTCTTACATTGAACAAACTGTATGCCAACTGTTGCGATAAGTTGATTGGTATCTTTATGATAATATAAATAAATTTTATCACGTGGCTTTAATAGTTCGAGTATGCAATTTCGGCTGAGAGTGATGTATTTCTGATGAAGGGTAACTATATCGTCTTTTTGATGGTTAGTTAAGTCTCGTGGTTTAACAATAACACACTTTGATTGCTTCATAGCCTCACCTCTATAGAGTACTTATAGATATATGACTTCCGCAGACCTGGTAACAGAATAAAAATAAGTATAGTCCATAAAAGGCAAAAGTGATCAATATTTGATCATTTTTGCACTCTAAAATATCATCTCTCATCAGGTCTATAATTAATTAGATTTTAAAATTAACCGATATTGATCTGAGACTTTAATAGAAATTAATCGGTCTATGGAAAACAAAAATTAATAGCGTACAGAGATTCATTGCATTATGATTTAGTTGAAAAAATCAAGAAAGCGCTGGATCCTAATAACATTCTTTCTCCAGGTCGCTATCATCCTCTTAAATGATTATTCTTACCTTACAGAACGTTTGCTAAATCGCTCTAAAATATGAATATCCTTGGATGCAAGGGTATAAATTCTCGAGAGTGCAACTTCTTTCAAGGAATCAAATTCATTTTTTATCAGGTTAATTGCTTTATTGTCAGGTATTTCATAGGGAGTATTCTCTATAATATTTTTCATCTGCAACACATGGATCGGATTATAAAAATAATAATTATTTTTATCATACAATTCTTTTTTAAAGCTTAATTTAGAGATTTCATTGTAAAGTTCTATTTTATTCAAGCACTTATAATTTCTTTGATAGATAAAACATATTTTGCTCATCAAAAAGAATTCTTTCGATAAGCCGGATAAGTATTTTGTTAATATAGAACAATTAATTACAGGGAGCCCTAAGCCTATATAGTTAAGAAACAGTAAATTAAATACTCTGTCTATATAGCGCTCAAGATTGTCTTCTTTATTTTGTTTAATGCAGTCGTGAATATAGCTAAAATCCAGGTCACAACAGGAAAAACCGATGTCTTCTTGTAAATACCAAATGACGTAATAGGTATCAAAAGGCTGGTTGATGTATTTTTTAGCAATCGAATCCTGAAGAGTTCTTATTTCGTCAATCAGCTTTGAGGTCATTACACCTGGAGTATTGGGTTTCAAATAAACAATAATTCCATTTCTGTCTAGTTCATGTAAGGCTAACAGTTCCAGATCCATCATAGGCTTTCCTTTACTGAGCACAATTGTAATCTGTCAAGATATCTCTAGAGAGTTGTAAAAACATAGAGAGTTTACAATCGCTCCACGTATTCTATCTCTTAGTTATAGAGTATTTTTTGTACAAGTCAAGGTGGTTTTGTAGCCCGGTCTCAATCAAGCTCTGTGCTGCAACAAAAATTCCGCTTCCTGACGGTCGCGGCTCGGTTTTCGGTGCACGATGAAGTCAATACGAACGCAGGAAAACCGAGCCGCGACCGTCAGGAAGCGGAACAGTGATACTGGCAGGGACAGTGTTTCTGCTCTGAACCCATGGATCCCTCGGACAAGCCGAGGGATGTCGGAGTCAATCCCAGATGAGGAGAATGCTTTATTCGGCAAACATAGAGCTGACAGATTCTTCTACATTCACTCGCTTGATGGCCTGAGCCAGCATATCGGCAAGGCTTACTACGCGAATTTTTTCGCAGCTTTGCGCTTCTGAGGATAAGGGGATAGTATCTGTTACTACTACTTCATCAAGACAAGAATGTCTTATATTTTTCACTGCTGGGCCTGATAATACAGGGTGGGTGATAAATGCTCTCACGCTTTTTGCCCCATTTCTCTTTAATTCAAGTGCGGCAGTACAAAGCGTTCCGGCAGTATCCACAATATCGTCAACAATAATACAGTTTTTATCTGCTGGCTCACCAATAATATGCATCACTTCTGATTTATTGGGGCCACTACGGCGTTTATCAATAATAGATAACTCTGCATCATCCAACCGTTTAGCAACAGCTCTGGCTCTCACCACGCCACCTACATCAGGGGACACTACCATGATGTTATCCAGATTTTGCTTTTTAATTTCTTCAATCAGTATGGGTGTTGCGTATACGTTATCCACAGGCATATAGAAAAAGCCCTGAATTTGATCCGCGTGTAAATCTACAGTGAGAACACGGCAAATACCAACAGAGGCCATCATATCTGCGACTACTTTCGCAGTGATAGGAACCCGTGCAGAGCGAACGCGTCTGTCCTGGCGAGCATAACCAAAATAAGGCACTACAGCAGTAATCCTGCCTGCAGAAGAGCGTCGCAAGGCATCCGCCATGGTGAGCAGTTCCATCAGGTTATTGTTTGAAGGAGCACAGGTTGATTGCAGAACGAAAACATCTTTACCGCGAACATTTTCCAATATCTCAACCATGGTTTCGCCATCGCTGAACGTGCCAACGGTCGCCTGACCAATGGGAAGCTGCAAATGTGAGGAAATTTTAAGTGCTAATTCCGGGTTAGCATTCCCTGTAAATATCATCATTGTGGACATGTGTAAAAAGCCTTTAGATTTTAGTGAATCGCATAACTTAAACACATAGCAGAAGACAGCCAGAAAGATATTATTATTATTTGAGCGATACGAAGAACGCATCCTTCCAGGGTATCTTCTGCCGTCTGTTTACTTGTACCTGAACTCAAGTTTTTCCAGGTTGAATCAACAAGAAAATGGCAGGGGTGCTAGGATTCGAACCTAGGTATGCAGGGATCAAAACCCTGTGCCTTACCGCTTGGCGACACCCCTAAAAATTTGTAGATTCTTTAAATCATCTTTGAATTACAACTGCTTTCATCCCTGCGATGTGCTGCGTATTTTGCAGTTCTTTTTTGATGATGTCAACTTTAGAAAGCAAATTAATTATTAAATTTTATAACATTGTACGCCAAGAGTCGGCCGGATAAGGATTTAAGGCTTATTTATCAAGGTCATCACTTGTTTTTGAATATAGGCCAAGACAGCGGCTGTACCTATTTGGACTATTTGTCCTGTAATCACAGCCGGCCATTTGCGGGCGCTGCTTTTCCTGCTCCAGAAGAGAATCAGGGGCACAAGCAGGGCAACAACTAATACCGCTTTATAATTAATCGTATTTAGGACGTATCTTTTATGATCAACCATCCTTTTGCGCTGGATTTGTAATTTCTTTTCCATCAGAGCGATGTCTGCGATCAATTGTTTTCTCGAGGTGGTCATAATTATTATTCTCTTTTTGGGTAAAGTAATTTCTGGTTTTTTCAAAGCTCATATTTCTTAAATTAAAGGCCAGGTACTTAAGCAATCCTAGTAAACAAGCCAGATTAAGCAGAAAAACACAAAACACAACCAATAAAAGATTACCCAGAACCAGGGAGATACCATACCCAATCAGAATCATGGCTAAAAGCCATACGGTAATGAATACGATAAATAAGGCGCATAAATTGAGCAATAATGGGTAAACGCTTAGCCCGGCTAATTGCGCCTCCATTCTCATCAGAGAAAGCAGTTTTTTTATGACGCCTAATTTATCAGAAACATACCCTTCAGCTTCTTCAAGTACCTTCATTACTTGCTCAGAATCTTGGATAACAGAAAACCAATTCCGCCGGCAACTAATACTGAAGTCAGTGGATTTTCCTGTACTTTTTTCAGCAGTTGGTCAGAATATTGTTTTACATTCTCTTCAACGTCGCTTACTTTACCCAGTCCTTCTTCATAGAGTTCATTGGCCAGTTTTTTACTTTCTTTCAACAGCTCGGCAGCGGCTGCGCCTACATTGGCTTTGTCATTACTGGCTTTACTTTTATTTAAACTTTCCATTTTAAATCTCCTTTAAATTCACTTCTCATTGTGTGATTGGTACGTTAACTTATTGTCCAATGCTTAAGTATAGTCCAAATTTTTAGTTTGCCAGGGAAAAGAGACACGGGAATCGTAGCCCGGTCTGCTTGCGGCCGGGATAAAGAAACCCCGGCTGCAAGCAGACCGGGCTACAATTCTGGATTAATGCCTGTTGCATATGGTCATATACGAACTACCTCACTTATGGTAAGTTAGATAAGGCATTGAATTGGCTAATATTAAATATTATGCGCTTAATAAATCGAATAAAAAAAATAACGGGTCGAATAATCTCTTTATTGCTGATTTCATCCTTTATGTCTTGCACCTTAGTCGAAACAACTTCGGCGGCTCCTGATTCCACTGCGATTGCATCAAACATGATAAGCATTGGCACAGTGAACATTATGAATGCCACCTTTAAAGATTTGGGCTGGGAAAATTCCGTTACTTTGAACGGTTACAAACCCGGCCATACGCTTTATTTGCCCATAGCTAAATACACCAGGCCACAAAAGATTGTTTTGCATTTAAAAGCCAAATTTTCGCCCTTGCTCAATGAAAACACCCGTTTAGACATAAAATTAAACCAAACTGTTTTACGTCGGATTGCTTTGCCGGCAGATGTTACCCAGGAGTTTAATTTTGATGTCGAATTACCTTTGAGTGAACTGAGTACCGATTGGCAAGCCCTGGATTTCATGGCCTATTTTGCTGACAACAACCAATTATGCAATCCTAATCTATGGATTTATATTTCACCAGCAAGCAGCATCACAGTAACCACCTTAAACACCCCATTTTCAGGAACATTGAATCAATTGCCTGGGCTGTTCATTAATCCAATCAGCTTAAATCCGATATCTCCAATGCTTTTGCTACCGCAACAAGCATCACGGCAAGAAATCTTCGCTGCTTTAAAACTTGCTTTTTATCTGGGAACCAAGGTTGATAATAGTGCAATGAATTTGAATACCAAAAATATTCATGAATTAACTGATACAGAAAAGGATCGTAATTTTATTTTAATTGGAACAACGGAACATTTAATTGCATCCTCTATTATTGCAGATCCTATCCTCAAGACCCGGCAGGCTCCTGATGCAGGGTTCCTTAAACTGGAACCTTCGTTTTTCAACGAAGTGTTTGGTTTATTAACCATTGGCGGAGACACTAATGAGGCACTTAATAAAGCAATCGACGCACTCATCCTGCCTGAGTTTAAACAAATGGCCACTGGTCAGGTGGTCATAGTAGATCATGTTAATGAGACTGCACAGACAACGTCCAGGAAGGATTGGTATCAAAGTACCTTTAAAGAGTTAGGCTATCAGGATCTGACCGTTTCGGGTTTAGGCCAAAGCAAATTGATATACACTATTCCTCTGCCTAATGATCTTATTCCGGTGAATTCGACACTGAAAACCTACATTACTGCTCCGGGGTTTAACCCTCTGGACCGTTCGCAAATTACACTTTTAGTTAATGGCTTAAAGCAATCCTCATTTGATCTGGTCAAGGAACATTCTGCGTGGAAAGTGGATATTGATCCGGATGCCATGAAACCTGGAATAAACACTTTAGAATATCAAATCAATTTGCATCTCAAAAATGAGTCCTGCACCATCAAAGATCTTGATGAGGTTTGGGCAACCATTCACTCAGAAACAGAGTTTAATACTTTGTTTTTAAACGAATTTCCTAAAGCTACTTTGAATCAGCTGCCAGTGCCTTTTAATAGTGAAATTACTCTCATAGTGCCGGATGAGCTCTCTGCCAGAGACATCACTAATTTGACCAGACTGATGTTCACTTTTGGTAAATTAATGCGTGGCCATGTGATTCCCTTTAATTTTGTTAACAGTTCTGCCGTCGATGAGGAATATGTGCGCAATAACAATGTGATTATCTATGGGACAACAAAAAATCGCTGGATTAAATTTGCCTTTAACTATGTACCGTTCGCACTGGTCAATAAGGATGGACGCAGCCTGGCATTACCGCAAAAAAATCTTGTTCTCAGCGGCCAAAAACTCACCGGATTACTGGAGTTGGTTTCTTCCCCATGGAACAGTACAACCGCAGTCTTCTTAATTAGTGGTGTGGATGAAGCCAGCTTGTCAAGAGCTGTAAGAGCATTTACCAATGACAAATCAAGGCTAAAATTAGATGGGAATATCGCATTAATCAATTCTGATCAATCGATACATGCTATCAACAGCGAGGACACCCAATATATTTCCCTTCGTACACAGGTGTGGCGTTACCTGAAAAATTCTGCAAAAAATATGTGGTTCTATGTGAAATACCACCCACAAATTTTTATCTATCTATTGGTGTTCATTGTGCCTCTGTACATTTATTTACGACAACGAAAAAAATAACATGAGTGACCTGGTGGGTAAATTAATAGCCTTGATGTACGGATTATTGTTTTTAAAAGTCGGAGGTACTGCCTCCGATCCCGCTACGGTATTTCCTGTAACAACGAATGAACTTTCTCCAACATCCTATTGGTTGGATAATAAAAAGCCTTACCCCACGAATGCCTGGTTTATTAATTTTCTCTTTGCTAATAGCCAGCCGGTTAATATCTCACCCTATATTGTAAAAGTGAATCCACAAGGTTTAGGCTTAAGTTATTCATCACCCTACACTTATAAAGAACGCAATTATGCTGAGATTTCAGCCCTTTTTTATCAATACGAAGACCAGCTTCATCTTGGCAGTTTAGAGCCAATGACTGAATATGGCCTGGAGTCTTATAAAGGGTTGATTGCCAATTTAAAATGGCAAAATGCAGCCCAACAAAAAATAGCTGCACCGCTGGTGCAAGGTTCACCATATCTCACAGAGTTTTTTACGCAGGCTACGCCGCAATTAACCAGCCGATATAAATGGTTAAGCATTAATAACCAGGCACAAGATGTTCCCATGCCTGCCAGCAATCGTTATCAAATTCTTCTGCAACTCGACGAAACAAACACGCAGACATGGGTTCTTTATACCCAATATCCGCTCGAATTAACCTGGACTACCAGCACTGCAGGCGAAAAACTGGTGGCAAAAAATGCCTATTCAGGTTGGGTCAGATTAGTGTTGCAAGCCGATACGGCCAGAGGAATAAATAATGATCCCAACATTCTGGATCAATACAGTGCCACTATTCCCCTGGATTATCAGCAAAATTACTTCACCACTGATAAAAATCTGATGTATTCCTGGTCTTGGAAAACACAGAACAACCAGGCTCCGCTCATGCTTTCTCTTGCTCATCAACGTAATGCATTAATGCAAACCCAGCCTGTTTCATACTCTGGCATCAAAGGATTAATGCAAGGGCAAGCACAACAAACATGGAATGTTGAATTACCGCTGATTCCCATTCTGTTTTTGGAACCTAAAAATATATCTTCTCAACAACGCCATGTTCTTGCTCAGGCTTTGGAAGAAGAAGCCGCAATTTTTTTAAAAGAAAAGAAACTCCCTGAGGAAGGGCCCTACCTAACCGGTAAACGCCTGGCTCGTATTGCCAGACTTATTCTCATTGCTGATTTTCTTGGCATGTCCGAGTTGCGGCAACAAATGATAAGCCATACGCAATCGATTCTCCTTGATTTTATGCAAGGACAAAATTCCTGGTTTTTCCAATATGATCAAACATGGGGAGGGATCATTCCCAGTAAAGATAATTATGGCGCACGACATTATAATGATCATCATTATCACTATGGCTATTGGGTGTATACTTTTGCGGTGCTGGCTAAATTTGACCTCAAATGGTTGAAAACCAAACTTCAGGATAAGCCATTTACCCCTGAAGAATGGATTCATTTTCTCATCCTCGATTATGCCAATAAAGATCCCAATAATCCTTATTTTACCTATCAGCGCCATCAGGATGATTACGCGGGTCATTCATGGGCATCCGGTTTAACTCCTGATGCTGCCGGGCAAAATGAACAATCCAGTAGTGAAGCAGTCAATGCGTATTATGCTTTGGCTTTGTATGCCAAGGCTACGAATGACTCCGCTACCTATAATTGGGCACAGTTTCTCATGTCCCGCGAATTAAAATCAGCCCAGCTTTATTGGCAAATCCCGGCTAACAGTCCAGTTTATAGCGAGGCATTTAAAAAAGAGAATCAGGTCATTGGTAATTTATGGGCAAGCAAAGTCGATGCAAATGCTTATTTTATTAAATGTACCGAGGCTTATCGTTGTGGTTTACATTATTCCTTTGGTATGCAGATGTTGCCTTTTACCGCCATTACTTCCTACCTTCTCAATAAAGAATGGCTAATTAACGCCCATCCAACCATAAAAAAATTGATTTCAGGGCAGTTTGGGGCTATAGAACGAGCCTGGTTCTGGATTTTGGTTAAAGGGATAGTGCCTGTTATGATGGCAAAAGAAAAATTACATTTTTTTCAACAGGCTATAGATTCAAAGCCTGATGAATATGATAATGGAGATTCCAAAACTAATACTTTATTTTATTTAATAAATGATTAATTCTAACGTGATAAAAAATATTAAATTAAATAAATGGACCCTGTTTTTATTATTTGGATTATTTTTTTCTATCGCCTGTCAACTAGTGTATGCCCAGCACAAGGGCGCCAGACACATAGCAGCAAAAGATACTGTAACCCTCGAACTACCTCATGATGCGCAAACATCGCTGGATGCCAACTTGCCTCATTCTGACCGTGATTCTGACTTTGATCCTAAAGATTGGTGGGCTCTTACCATTCATTATATTTTGCTGGGCATGGCGCTCACCGGTGTAATACCGGTAATCACTTTTTTTATAGAGCACAACCTGGCTGGAGTACATGCCTTTGTGAATCATTATGGAAAATGCGAAGATTATTGCCCTAATGTAGCGGTTATCATTCCCGCATGGAATGAAGCGCTGGTACTTGAACACACTATCGATATTTTATTAAAAATAGATTACCCGCTCTCTGCTTTACGCTTGTACATCATTGATGATGGCAGTACGGATGATACGCCCGAACTGTTAGCCAGAAAAAAAGAAGAATACCCGGAAAATGTTTTTCATATTCGTAAAGAGGGTGGTGGTAAAGGAAAAGCTCATGCAGTCAACTACGGTCTGGATGTTGCCCTTGCTGATCCATGGACTGAAGCGGTGTTACTTATTGATGCCGATATTTCATTCAAAAAAGATGCGTTAAGGCGTATGGCAAGACACCTTAAGGATCCTGAGGTTGGGGCGGTAACAGCCTACATTAAAGTAGGAAATCGCAGTACCAATTACATTACCCGAACTATAGGTTATGAATACATCGTGTCGCAATCCATTGCCAGAAGGGCGCAAAATGTGATGGGAGTGATTGCCTGTCTGGCGGGAGGGGCGCAATTGCATACCCGCGCCAATATAGAGTCTTTAGGTGGTCATATAGATACATCAACTTTGGCGGAAGATACCTACACTACCCTGTCTACTCAAAAAATGGATAAAAAAGTGATTTATGAAGGCAATGCCTTCGTTTATGCAGAAGAACCTACTGCCATTATTGATGTGTGGAAACAGCGATTTCGCTGGGCGCGTGGTAACCTGCAAATTACCAAAGCCTTCAGGAGTGTATGGTTTCGTGGCAAAAGTTCGCGCTTAGGCAGCTATCTTTTTGGTCTTATCTGGTTTTGTGTGGTGCTCACCCCAGTGATGATGATTGTTTCTTCAATTGGTTTGGTCGGACTTTATTTTTTAGATAAAAACCATTCCACTCAGGTGTTTTTTTACCTGATCTCTGTCAGTCTCTTTGTTTATCTTTATACCACCATTTTTGCTATTATCTCGGATAAACGTACTTCCAGATTATCCTGGAAAGAGGGAATTGTTTATCCCGGCCTGATTTCTTTATCCATTTTATTATTCTCCATTAACCCCCACTTTTTCTTTAATGCCATTAATGTGATCTTTGACCTTAAAAATGCTGATTTTCTGGATGATTATATTTTACTGTTTATGGAGTCTTGGGCCGGGCTGTGCATGTTGTTTGCCTGGATGGTATTTCGTTTGGAGTACATGGGTGTCTCAACTAAAATTACTAACTTTTTACTCATTATCGTGGGGTATGGACCGTTTTTATGCACCATTAATCTTGCAGCCTATATCGCTGAAATCAAGCGGCCTAATCTTCGCTGGGATAAAACCGAGAAAGTAACCTCGAAACGGATAATCAGAAATCATCATCAGCCTGAGAAGCCTTTTGATTTTAACAAAGCGCTGGAACGTGATATTCAACGTGAATATAAATTCTTTTGCCGGGAAATCATGAGCCTGGTTCTGGTCGCATTATTTTTTATTTTATTGAATCGTTTATGAAATTATTAAGCATCTTATCTCTGTTTCTCTTTGTTTCTGCTCATGCGGAACCTGTTATTTTGTGTGATGCTGAAAATGGGTTGAAGTTAATTAACAAACAGTATTATTCCGCTGCACAAATCGAAATGATTTTGAATTCCTGTGACAAAGTCTCACCCAATGCGCCATCCGTTTTGTTATTGCATGCCTTGTTTGCAAGAAAAAATAACCAATTGGAAGAATCCATACAATGGTTAATAAAAGCGAGAACGATTGCCCCACAAAATGTGTCCATAATAATGGAGTTGGCGACTTCTTATGAGTTGGCCAAACAATGGCAACAGGCTTTAGAAACGTATCAATTCATAGTAAACAATGATCCGTACAACAGAGCCGCATTATTGGGTGAGGCAAGAATATTGCGTTTGGAAAAGCAATACCAACCTGCAGCAAAAATCTACCAGGCATTTTTAGATCACGATCCGCAAGATGCTGATGCCTTAAATGGCATGGGGTGGATTAGTGCGGCACAAAATGATTTAAGCAAAGCAAGTACTTATTTCAACCAAACCCTGGCCATTCAACCAGAAAATTCAGAAGCTTTGGCTGCATTAAAAGAAATTAAACGCACTGAATTACAACAGCAGGGGCCACCGATTTTATGTGATACTGCAATGGGTTTTATTTTTTTAAATCAACCTGTGGATCCCACTGCAAAAATTAATGAAATTCTGCAGCAGTGCACTAAAAATGGCATTGAAAATCAGGATACTTTTCTTTTACAAGGATTATTAGCAAGAAAAAACAAAGACTATAAAAACGCACTTTTTTGGTTAAACAAAGCGGTAGCGGCTTCTCCTGCGACCAATCAACGATCGAGTTTTGAATTGGCAACAACTTATGAATGGGATAACCAACCACAAAAGGCCTTGCTTGTTTATCAAAATATTTTAAGCCAGTCACCGGAGAACAGGATTGCCTTGTTAGGTGAGGCGCGAAACTTTAAAGCTCTGAAACAATACGCGCAAGCCAATACCATCTATCAACAACTTTTGGCTAAAAACCCAAAGGATATTGATGTGTTAAATGGAATGGGATGGTTAGCATTAGCACAAAACCAGAAAGAGGATGCTAAAAAATTCTTTCAGCAAAGCTTAAGTCTGGAAGCACAAAATGTTGAGGCCATTCAAGGCTTAAAAGACAGCAATATTATTCCTCCAAAAATCCCTGGGGTTGCAACATTACCACCTCGAATGAGTTTATGTGATGCTGATACCGGACTGATGTTGCTCAATAAAATTCCCCTGCCTTTAGGGCAAATCAGGTCAATTTTGAATCGTTGTGATAAAAACACCCCTGATGCACCCGCAAATCTGCTGTTGCACGGCCTGCTGGCACGACATTTGGCTGTAGAATCAGGTGATTATCAAAGTGCTATTCAATGGCTGACCAAAGCCATGCAAAACTCTAATGAGGATACACCGGTCCTTGAATTGGCTGTTACTTATGAATGGGCGGGAAATTTTAAAAATGCTTTGGCATTGTACCGCTCTCTTTTAGCCAAAAACCCGAAGAATCAGGCTGCCTTGCTGGGTGAGGCGAGAGTATTACGCTTTTCATACCAAATTCAACCTGCATTGCAGCTTTATCAACGTATTCTTGCCTCTTCACCAGGGAACATACAGGCTTTAGGCGGGCTGGGTGAAACCTATATGGCCAATTATGATTTTGATAAAGCGCGTAGCCTGTTCCACCAGGTGCTTCGTGTTGATCCTAAAAACAAACAAGTACAGGATGATTTGCAGCGTCTGGATCTGGCGACTAAAAATGTTCTGGATTTTACCATTGGCGATTACAGCGTACCGCCTGAACAGGCTAACGGATTTAACCTGAATTATTTTCGTAATCTGAACGCGACTGACGGCTTAAATATCTACGCGACCCATAATACCCGACAAATCGAAAGTAATTTTGGCGCAGGCCCAACCTTGTTGCCCAATAACAGCTTGCTGCTTGGTTATCAGCGCCTCGTGCCACAACAATACGGTTGGCAATTAAGTTATGATGCGCGCCAGCATGACCATTTGCCTTTTGAGAATCGGGTTTATGGCGGGGCGAATTTGTTTTTAAAGAACAATCTGGAATGGTTTGGCGGTTTAAGACTTATTTTTCCTGATTTATGGAATACACAACTCATTTCCTCAGGTTTTACGGCCTATACTTCCTGGCCTTTCAATGTCACTGCGACAGGATTTTGGGCATTTCAGGAAATAGGTGGTTTTAATTCATCCTATGCATTAGATTTTAGTAAGGAATATTTAAATCATTTCTTTTATGACATTGGTCCATCTTATTTAGTAGAACAAGAAAGTTGGGAAGTTCATGGGCGATTAGTAGTTCCCGTATTTAAAAACCAGGCTTTACTTGCTCAATGCTCGCATTACTTTTTTAATCGCAGTACCTTTATCACCGCTGGTTGGCGGGTGTATTGGGCTTAGTTTAAAGAGTTTTATTTTGATTCTTAGCCCGTATTAGCGAAGCGTAATACGGGAAAAATCAGAGTTGATGAGTAATTTTAAGGAGTCACAATGAGAATTTTAATTACAGGTGCCGGAGGGGCTGCCGCAATCAGCGTCTGGAAAAGTCTGGGGCAGGAGCATGAACTGTTCATGGCGGATATGGACCCCTGCGCTGCGGGCTTGTATCTGGTTCCTGCGGAAAATCGATTAATTATACCCGGTGGTACTGATCCTCAATACCTTAACTTATTACTCAAAGCGTGTAATGAACGCAATATAGAATTACTCATCCCAACTGTGGATGCAGAATTAGCAAAAATTGCGCGGCATAAGGAAGAGTTTTCCCAAAAAGGAATTAAAGTTCCCTTAAGTCCGGTACAGGCATTGGATTTGTGCAGAGATAAATACCAATTATTAGAGTGTTGTGAACCTACCGGAATTACTCCTTATTTTAAATTGTATGATGAGCAATTGAATCATGCAGACTTTGATTTTCCCTGTTTCGCCAAACCACGTATTGGTTCGGGCTCAAATGGGGTCATGGTGATCAACAGCATTCATGAATTGGCTCAATTGCCTAAAGATGGCAGTTATCTGATCCAGGAATTGCTTACTGGCGATGAATATTCTGTTGATACTTATGTAAGCAGTGCCGGTCACTGTATCGTAGCCGTGCCGCGTTTGCGCATGAAAATTGATTCTGGAATTGCTGTTGCATCTCAGACTAAAAATAATCATGAACTGATGCAAAAGGCAGCAACCATTATTAAAACAGTAGGAATAGCGTATGTTGCCAATGTGCAATTTAAAGCGAATGCTGCCGGAGAGTTCAAATTACTGGAAATAAATCCACGTTTTCCTGGTACTTTACCGTTGACGGCGGCAGCGGGCATTGATATTCCTCAATTACTTATAAAGGATGTGCAAGGTCAGGATTTGGGCGATAAATTACTTCCTTTTAAAGAATTAATGGTCGTCCGCTATTGGACAGAGCAATTTATTGCAATCGACGAATGGAAACAGCTATGCCCTTAAATTTATGGTTAGTACGTCATGGTGAAACGGAAGTAAATCGCGGTGTCTGGAGTATAAATCCTAATGACACGGTTCTGACGTCACGAGGTAAAGAACAGGCTGAAAAAATAGCGGAGCAAGTGCGTCATAAGCCTGATTTGTTTCTTGTGTCGCCGTTAATTCGTGCGCAGCAAACAAGCCAATACTTTATAAATAAATGGCCAGACACAGCTATAATAAACGTAGCGATCCAGGAGTTTGTGTATTTATCGCCACAAAGGCTGGCTTTATTGAGCCAGGAAGAAAGGCGAGTACAAATCAATGAGTATTGGCAAAAAGCCGATCCTTTTTATTGTGATGGTGATGATACAGAATCATTTGCTGGCTTTTTACAAAGGGTAGCTGCTTTTCATGACTCATTATTAGCTATGGAAGGATATGTGGTCGCAGTCGGACATGGGCAATTTTTTAAAGCATTTCAATTGGGTCTGACTTATGGGTTTAACCCTGATAAAAAATGGATGCAGCAGTTTCGTACTCAGGAAACGACGTTTCCACTGGGTAATGGCGAAGTGATGAAATTATTTTTTGATAAAGATAAGTAGGAAGAAGAATTGAAGAAAATTTACAAAGTATTACTGATTGAGCCAGATCTTCAATTAGGCAAAACGATTATTGAATGGCTAAAAGGCAAGGCTGAGGTAGTACACATTACCGATAATCGGGCCGCCAAAAAGTATGCCATGCTTAAAGAATGGGACTTAGTAATTACTGACGTTAATTTTTCAGAAGTAAATGATCTGCATATCACCCAAATGGTAAAAAAGGCTAATCCATCCATTGCCATACTCATCATTGCAGAAAACATTAAAGTCGATTTTATCCTCACCGCCATGAAATACCATGCCGATGGTTTATTCTTTAAGCCATTGGATAAAAAAGAATTTGTTAAACGCGTTTTGCAATTGGCTGCAGAATCGAAGAATAAAAAAGCCAAAAATAATAAAGTGATTTTAGCTATAGGAGCGCATCCTGATGATGTGGAATTTGGATGCGGTGGAACGCTCGCCAGATTAAAGTCGGAAGGCTGTGATATTAATATCCTGACTCTTAGTCTTGGTGGTTTCGGTGGCGATCCTCAGATAAGAAAAAAAGAGGCACAAAAAGCAGCACAATTATTAGGTGCCAATCTTTTTCTGGGTGATTTTTATGATACAAAGATTGATAATGGCATAGAAACGATTCAATTTATTGAATCTATAATTAACAAAGTGAAACCCACTCACGTCTATACCCATTCTATTTTTGATAATCATCAGGATCACAGAAGCACTTATCAGGCAGCAGTTATTGCCGCGCGTTCTGTCCCTAATTTTTTCTGTTATCTTTCGCCTTCAAGCACGGTTGACTTCAGACCCAATATTTTTATTAATATCGATAAATTCATAGATAAAAAGCAAAATATGATTGCAGCATACACCAGCCAAAAGGATATTCGCCAGTATTTACAACCCGATATGATTAAGGCAACTGCCCGTTATTGGGGACGATTTAATAATTTCGCACTGATTGAGCCCATGGAAATTATCAAAGAAGCCTTGTAAAGGTTAATCAAACTGTAGCCTTGATTACGTTGTCGCTCTGAGTGATCCTCTCATAATTTTAATCTCGTAAAAAGATGTAAAATAAACAGGATGATCAGCGCAAGTAGCCCCTCCACCTCCGGGGGAGGGTGCCCGATAGGGTGGGTGGGGGGATCAAAAAGAGAACTTATTTAAGGTAAAAGGTCTAAAATAACAGGGTCTATTTGATAGAAACTCCTTTTTTGATCCCCCCATCCGCCCTGTCGGGCACCTTCCCCCGGAGAGGGGAAGGCGATCCTGCATAGTTCTGAATGGTACTCAATATGAGAGGATCACTCAGCGCTACACAATCCAGTTTTTAATCACAACCTTAACCATAACCCCATTGCCTTCAAGACGAATCATGCTAGGCAAGTCGATGCCTTTTACTGAGGTATACTTGGTAAAGTTAATGGTATAACCACTTTGTTTCAACTGGGTTAAATGATTGAATTGATCGTGCTGTTCTGATTGAACGCCACCAGGAGCTGGTAAACCTCTTACCCAATAATAAAGATTATTTACTGGCAGGCGAATTCCTGTTTGTTTCAAGAGTAATTCGTCAGCATTACTGGAGCTTGCAGTTTTAGGACCATCCTTGAACGTCACTACACCGCCTGATTTATTAATCGCTACAGCGCCACCGCCTAAAGGACCCATTAAACGAATTTGGTATGAACCCGCTCCCTGTTGTACCCAGTTCATGGTAGCTGACCAGCCTTTAGACTTGGTTTTTGCAGCCATAGCGCCTTTAATTTCAAAGGAAGAAATGGTTGCTGTTTCTGCCTTGCGCTTTTCCAGGGGGACTACTTTATTAACGGGTAATTCTTCCGCAGGGCGCGGTGGTGCGCAAGCGGTCAGGAGACAAAAAGAGACAACTGTTAAACGTTTCATTGCATTCATTGCTCACCTCTGGTCCATTAATATAGTTTTTCAATTAACAATACGCTAGACTTCTTTCATATGCAATCAGTGTTAGAAAATATGAAAAATAAAGCAATTTATCCCGGAACTTTTGATCCCGTAACAAATGGGCACATTGATTTAATTACGCGTGCATCCAATATTTTTCCTGAGCTAATCGTGGCTGTTGCCACTAATAAAGCCAAGCGGCCTTATCTTTCATTGGAAAGAAGAATTCATCTTTTAGAACATGTGGTCGGACATTTACCAGGAGTGAAAGTAGTTGGATTTGACAGTTTATTAGTCGATTTTGTTTTGGAGCAAAATGCAGGGATTATTTTACGGGGCTTGCGTGCCGTATCTGATTTTGACTATGAGTTTCAACTGGCAGGAATGAACCGGAAACTCTCTACGAAAGTCGAAACGTTATTCCTTACCCCATCTGAAAACCTGATGTTTATTTCATCGACTCTGGTGCGGGAGATTTCCGCTTTAAACGGCGATGTTTCTCAATTTGTTCCCGCAATAGTAGAGGAAGAACTACGTAAGAGACAAAATGAAATACAAAACTAAATTAATACATGCGGTTATTGCTTTGCTATGTTCTGGAGCTTATGCACAGGGGACTGGTGAAAGCATTCAGCCATTTCATTCTACTCCCCCCGGCTATGCGATTGCCAGCGCTCATCCCCTGGCTACTAATGCAGGATTAAAAATACTGGCAGAGGGCGGGAATGCTTTTGATGCAGCTGTAGCAGTCGCTGCTACCTTGGCGGTCGTTGCCCCTTATCATTCCGGTATCGGTGGTGGCGGTTTTTGGCTATTGCATCAGGAAAAGGAACGTAAAAATATCTTCATAGACGGCCGCGAAGTCGCTCCCAAAGCGGCAAAAAAGGATATGTATCTCGATGCGAAGGGGAATGTTATTCCCGGTTTATCGCTCAATGGAGGCTTATCTGCCGCTATTCCCGGTCAGCCTGCAGCTATGGTTTATGTCGCACAACATTATGGCAAGCTTCCTTTAAGCAAAACACTTGCCCCTGCGATTAAACTGGCGAAAGACGGGTTTCCTGTAGACAAGCAATTCCGCTATTTTTCTACCATGGATGACCGATTGGCGAGTTTGCGGCGTTTTCCAGCCACCGCAGCCATTTTTTTAAAAGATGGCCAGCCTTATGCTCTGGGTGAGTTACTGGTTCAGGCTGATTTGGCTAAAACACTGACCTTGATTGCTGAACAAGGTGAAAAAGGATTTTATTCCGGGGAAACAGCCTTACGGCTGGTGCAGGGAATAACGGCTGCAGGCGGTGTTTGGACTCTGGATGATTTGGCTCAATATAAAATTAAAGTGAGGGAGCCTTTGATCGGCGCCTATCATAATATGTTAATCGTGACCGCGCCTCCACCTTCAGCAGGTGGCATTGCCTTGTTGACCATGCTCAATGTGTTATCGAATTTTGAATTGTCTGCTTTGAACAAATTGAAATGGATGCATTATGTAGTTGAAGCAATGCGCCTGGCCTACTGGCAAAGAGATCAATTTTTAGGCGATCCGGATTTCGTTAAAATTCCGGTTGAGAAATTAATTTCTGCTGATAACGCCAAACAATTAAGCAGCTTAATTCCTGCTGATAAAGCAATTCCCAGTAAAGTGTTGCAAGGAGTACCTGCGGAACCGCAAGGGGTTACAACGACACATTTTTCAATTATTGATGGCGAGGGAAATCGGGTTGCTGCGACAATGACGGTGAATTACATTTTTGGTTCCAGTGTGGTGGCAAAGGGGACTGGTGTTTTACTCAACGATCAAATGGATGACTTTTCCACCAAAGCAGGCGTGCAAAATGTGTTTGGTCTGGTTGGTAGCGATAAAAACGCGATTGCACCCGGAAAAAGACCTTTATCCAGTATGACACCAACTTTTCTGGAGTTACCCGGACGAGTTGCTGTTCTAGGCACACCTGGGGGGAGCCGCATACCGACCATGGTTTTAATCGCATCATTAATTTTTAATGACGGTTACGGTGCCATCAGCATGGTTTCGGCTATGCGCTTCCATCACCAGTATTTACCTGATGTGATTCAATTTGAACCGGATTCTTTACCCCTGGCTCTTCAGGAAGGCTTGAAGGCAATGGGCTATCAATTAATGCCCTTAGAGCAATATTACGGTGATATGCAAGCCATTACCTGGGATAAAAAGACCAACCTGTTAACAGCAGCTTCTGATCCTCGTGGTATTGGCCTGGCTGCCAAAGTGGTGGAAAAGACTGGTGGATATGGGGTGAAATATTAGGTCAGTGTTCTTGGGGGTTTTTATTACACTTGCCGCAGTTATTACACCTGTCTCAGGGAATGCACGTCGTCCTGAGCGCGTCTTTTTGCGCGAAGGATCTCCTGAAAGCGGTATGGTGCCATTATGTGGAGATCCTTCGCGCAAAAAGACGCGCTCAGGACGACGTCGATCGGACACATCTGGACGACGTGTTCTAGGAATGTCAACAGACCCTAAACTTCCCCAACCAATTCTTTGACAGCCTGATAAGTTCGCTCTATCAATTCTTCTTTATTTTCTAAGGTATATTGAGATGCATCTATAGGCTGTCCTATATGAATTTCCGCTTTTTGATTCAAATGAATTTGAAATGTTCGGGCAGGCAAAATATCGAAAGCTCCCCTGATTCCGATAGGAATTATTGTTGCCTGAGCCTCAATAGCCGTAATAAACGCTCCTTTTTTAAACGGAGCGAGCTTGCCATCCTTTGAGCGGGTTCCTTCAGGCGCAATCCAGATGATAATGCCGCTTTCCATGAGTTCTCGTGCATAAGCTAAATCTTTAATTGCCTGATAACGATTTTTCCTGTCTACAAAAGGAAACTCTGCAGCAACCATACCTTTTCCTAGAAGAGGAACCTTTGAAAGTTCGCGCTTTGCAAGCATGCGTATGGAATGATCTGGAAAGGCCTTAAATCCTAAAGGGATATCATAAGCACTGGAATGATTGCACATAAGGATGGTGGCTTTACCCGGCTCAGGCTGAATACCATGCGGGTTAATCACTGTATAGTGCACTTTAACTTCATTTAATAATTGATCTATCCAGTGATGAATTGTTTTATCAACCCACGGCCTGGTGGGTTTACTGAAATAATATTTGCATACAGAACGCAAACTGACCATTGCTGTATAAAAAAATAAGGTAGTAACTATCCAGGCAGTTCTTAATCGGCTTATTTTCATCGTTTTGATAATTAGTATATTGATGGGTAATCATACAGCAAGCCGATTAAATTGCCTAGATGATATTTTTCCTTAATAATCCATTATTTATCAGCTAAATATTCTGCTGATTGTAGAAAAAACTCCGCGGTTTTCAGCCGGAATGTTATGGATATCAAATCCTTCGGACATAACGCGCTCATCGTTCCATCGCTCTGTTTCCCACATATTATAGTGGATGCCATTCAAATAACGAATTTCTTCTATTTCAGTCCAGACCGCATGGCGACGTTCATCATTTGCGCACTCATAATAGCGAAAGCGATAATAGGGATTTTCCGGCATTAGTTCTGCAGCCCTTTTGAAATGAGGGAGAGCTTCTTGTTTGTTGCGGGCAAAAAAGTAAATTACATCGCCTTTTAAATACAACAATCTGCCAAGAACCTGACGCATTTCCAGTGTTTTATTGTTCTCATTCAGACGAATAAAGGCACTGAGATTCTGCTGGAATAAATCGAGCTTTCTCTGAATGTGTGGAACAAATTCTGCTCTGACCGAATGATTGTCATTGAAATCAATGGGAACTCTGATTTGTTCCTTCAGACACTCAATTTTACGCAGTAATAAGTCATTGTACAGTTGCTTGTATCGGGAAGAATTATCCGAAATTGAGCAGCTATTTAATAATTGCTGCGCCTTATCCAGGGTTTCCATGTTGGCATTTTTATTGTCAGGATGCTGTATTGCATCACTGGCCAGCAGGGTAGCTGCGTATTCGATGGTAGCATTGATAACCGGCGCATCCTGAGGAGTTATCAGGGCTATTTTCCTTGCAACGACCAAGACTTCGAGTGCTGTAGCCTCTGCCAGCTGATATTCGCTTCGTTCTAACGCTGCTTTAACAGATATTTGTTTCGCATTCATTTCTTCCAAATAAGAAGATCTGAGCTGCATCAAATGACTTTTATCAAATTTAAAAGCAGGATGTGCTTCAAATATAGATTTGGCATCAGTAAATCGGCGCTCTGTAATTGCTTCTTTAAACTGATAAATAAACCATTCTTCTTTTAAAACAATTTCCTGCATGGAGTTATCTTGGGCTAATATATCCGGAACAAGCCGCAGTGCATGAGTTAACAGGGGAATCACCTTATTACCAAGGAACAATTTGGTAATAGCAAATCTGTCTTTTTCAGCTTTGGCATCAACTAAATAGGATTGTGCCAGTTTCTTTCTTAATTCTGGGTAAGCCGCTGTATACTCCACCTGCTCTGAAAAACTAAAATGTTCTTTGATGTAATGAAGTGCTTTAGTCTGTTTCTCTTCCTGAGAAGATAAGGCAGCAATCAGTTCCATAGCATTGCTTAATGCCTGCGGATTAGTTTTTCTCTGCGATAAGAAAAATCTGATGTATTGTTCTTTATAAAGAAATCTTACTTGTTGAGACCATTGGAGTGCCACTTCAAATCTGGATTGGCCAGTCAGATAGTCCGCATAGGATGCAGCAAAAGTACTGGAAGGAAAATAGTCGCTGCTTTCCGCAAGGAGCGAGCTATGATGCAGCCCTCTGATCGCTTCGGCAATTACCCTTGGTTCTTGTGGATCAAGGGAAGGTACCAGTTGATAGTAGTGATGATCAATCCATGTTTGTCCAAAAGGATAGGTGCGTTCTATTGGTATATTCGATATTGAGTCCGAGTTGCTAATGTAATAACTCATCAGCAGGTGTTGGATTGCTGCTGAATTGGCATTAGTTCTGTCGGCATTCACCAGAGATTGAAATCTGTCTGAAATGAGTGGCTGGTTTAATTGTTGGAAGGTATTTGGGCGGTATCCCTTTAAATAACCATGATAGGCAACTTTAGCCAGGGTCATTTCAACTTTGTTTGTCTGGCAATGGTTTTCAAAGCCTAACCAACCTTTAAATGCTTCAAAAATGGAGCGCAGCCAACTGACTTTAACAACCTGAATACCATCAGTATATAATTGCCCTTTAGGGTGATCCTTAATTTCATTCCAGAATTGTTGATATTCACGATTATCCATGTCGTAACAAATGAAATCAGGACGATAAACTGTTCCCCATTCCATGCATTGGTTTAGAAAATGCTTTCCAACTCTTAAACGCAGCATTATGGATACCTGCAGGGTGATTTTTTAAAAGCAGAATCTTACATGAGAAATACTTTTTGTTCAATAAATAAGTACTATGGCCTTTTGTTGGTATGCTGGTTAGCCTTGGGCTTTTTGCAAAGCCATGCTAACCGAGCGGTTGGCAATGTGGGCAAAATGCCGAATGGCGTCCGCCAATAACTACAGTATCAATGAGGGAACTGCATTGAAAACAGGGGTGTTTTTTACGTCCATAGACTTTTAGAGCAATACTGAAATATCCGGGTTTGCCTTCAAAAGAATAAAAATCTTTCAAAGTTGTGCCTCCAGCCTCTATTGCAGCCTGTAATACTTGCTTGATATGGTTTGTGAGCACATTAAGGGAGTCTGTGCTTACATTCTTTGCTGCGGTCAATGGATGTATGCCCGCTAAAAAAAGGCTCTCTGTTGCGTAAATATTCCCCACACCCACCACAACGTCATTGTTCATAATCAATGATTTGATGGGTAGATTCTTATTTTTAGCCCTTTGGCTGAGATAATTGATATTAAATTCTTCCGAAAGAGGTTCTGGCCCCAGATGGGCTAGAAGAGGATGCTGGTAAGGATTTTCATCTATATAAAAAAATAGGCCGAAACGCCTTGGATCACAGTATCTGAGTATTGAATCATTACCAAGCAGCATATCCACATGATCATGCTTTTCAGGAGGTGTTTCTTTAGGCACGATGCGCAAATGCCCTGACATACCCAAATGAATTAATATATAGCCTTGAGTAAGATGAAGTAACAGATACTTCGCTCTGCGGGTGACAGTCTTTATTTTCTTTCCAGCACACAAATCATCAAGTTCCAGGGGCACAGGTAATCTGAGTCTGGGGTTACGGATGGTTACTTGTTTTATAGTTTGACCATCCAGATGGGGTTGGATTCCTTTTTTTGTGGTTTCTACTTCAGGTAATTCAGGCATTGTTACTTCTTATCATCATGTTCAATAATTCGACCTTGTTCTTTGGTGACAGGTTTTTCTTTGGAAGGGAAAAAATATTCTTTTGCAATCGCAGCAATCCACAACACACCACCAATCAGGACTCCCCAGATGAAAATATAGAAAAACATGAACAATAAGCCAATAAAAATTGCAATTCCCACACCTATCACTATGAATGGAATTACATTCTCTATAATTTTTTGCAATTTATCGCTCATTGTGTCGTCCTGAAGTAAGTTATTCTCTAATTATCGTTTACTTAATGAAATCATGCAATGTAATGTATAAATATGTGTTATCATTATACTATATGGTATAATATTTTTTAATGGATATTTCATGTAATATTACTCATACTTATGGGTAGTATTATTTTTTTTATTTGTATAAAACTCGGAGTTATTATGGTTTTCGGTTTTTTAAACCTGTCATTTTGGGGATATGTGCTTGTCACTTTAGTCTTCTGTCAAATCACTATCGCGGCAGTAACTATTTACCTGCATCGCAACCAAACGCATAGAGCGTTGACCTTACATCCTGTGGTCAGCCATTTTTTCCGTTTCTGGCTATGGATGACTACGGGGATGGTGACCGCTGATTGGGTGGCTATTCATCGTAAGCATCATGCGACAACCGATGTGGACGGCGATCCGCACAGCCCGGTTGTTCTTGGAATTAAAAAAGTATTCTGGCAGGGCGCTGAACTCTACAGGGAAGCGCGCAAAGATAAAGACATGGTTGAGAAATACTCCCATGGTACTCCGAAAGACTGGTTAGAGCGTAAAGTATATTCTCCTCATTCAGCCAAAGGCATTTTGCTCATGTTGTTGATTGATTTGTTTTTATTTGGCGTTCTTGGCCTGACTGTCTGGGCAATTCAAATGATGTGGATTCCCGTGCATGCTGCTGGAGTCATTAACGGGATTGGCCATCATTGGGGTTACAGGAATTATGAATGTCCAGATGCAGCAACCAACATTATCCCCTGGGGGTTCTGGATTGGTGGCGAAGAACTGCATAACAATCATCATACTTTTGCTTCTTCTGCCAAATTTTCTGTGAAATGGTGGGAGTTTGATATAGGTTGGATGTACATACGTGTTCTTTCTTTCCTGGGTTTGGCCAAAGTGAAAAAATTACCACCCAAGCTGGCTATGGACGAAGGCAAACTGCAGGTAGATTTGGATACTGTAAAAGCGGTCATTTCCAACCGTTTTCAGGTAATGTCCAATTACTATAAAGCAGTGATACGTCCCATCCTGCAACATGAAAAGAACAATAGCATTGAGACTAAAGAAGATAAAAAACTGTTTCAACGTGCTGGAAGGTTGTTGCGTCGTGAAGATAAATTGTTAACCAACAAGGCTAAAACGCGCTTGCAAAGCCTGCTGGATGCGCGTGAACAGTTACGTGTTGTCTACAGCTACAAACAATCCTTACAAAACGTCTGGTTAAAGACTGCATCTTCTCAGAAAGAATTGATAGAAGCTTTGCAGCAATGGTGCCGCCAGGCGGAAGAATCCGGTCTTGAGGTTTTAAGACAATTTGCTCAGCAGTTAAAAGGTTATGTCCCTGTATCTGCCTGAGTTAGCCTGCCTTTAAAATCCCGGATTAGACACTAATCCGGGATATTCAACCAGTTATCATACCAAGACAAAATTGAATTGCTGGATCATCATTAAAGTCTAATGATTGCAAATAAAATCATTAGGAAATACTACTGCAACACTGTTATTAGAACCGTTCAAAACAACAGGGCCTGCTTTTAATACACATTCCCCAATGGGTTGATTTCTTATGCCGGATAAGCCTTCGTATTGAGGAGTGAAGTACGCCGTTGCGCTAATATTATATGGGAGGGGTGAGCAAGTCAGTTTACCTATGATTCTTGGCCTGTCGCCGCCATTCATTATGATAGATTTACTCAGTCCATTATCGTTAGTGACGTTAAAAGCCACGCTTTGATCGAGGCCAATTGGAGGACTTGCAACAGCAACTTGTACCTCGCAGGAATCGTCCTGGGCAAGTGCATAGTGAGGAACAAACAGAGACACTATGGTAAAACCTGTAACCAATAACTTATTCAACATGTTACCCTCATTTTATTTAGGTTGAGATCGGGAAAATGAGGATATCTTCAATTAATTTTTAATGCAATCAGTGGTCAGGTCAACCTGTTCCATTATTTCCTTTCCATTCCAGCTCATGATTCGTGCCCCTTGTTCTCTGAGCTGGCCTTGTGCTGTCTTCCATACCCAGGGATAACGGTAAAAAGGTATTCTTGGATACAGGTGATGAATCAAGTGATAGTTTTGACACAGTAATAAGGGGGTCATGACAAGTGACGCGCCAGGCTTAACATTGGTTGCCTTGAATTCATTCTCACTTGCTTTAACGTCATGAGGATAATGAGGGAGAAAATCAAAAGCCAAAGCCAGCCAGGTCACTGCCACTCGACCAGAAATTAACCATAAAACCAAAACCCAGTATAAATAGCCGAAAAATGCAAGCAAGGCAATCAGGCTGATGCTGAATAATGCTGTGATAATCAATTCTCTCCTTTCCTTTTCAGGGCGACCAGACCATTTCCCGGCGTACCAAAAAAGATAGTGGATATCAAGGCTTGCCCAGCGTAAGGGCAAAGTCCATTTATTACCTTTTGCGCACCATTCATCAGGATCATTAGCATTCCCTTCGTTGGTAAACCTATGGTGCTGCATGTGTACAAAACGAAATATGCGGATGCCTGCTACGGGCGATAGTATAAAAGAAGCAATCGAGCCAAGGCCTTCATTTAGCCATTGTATTTGTGACAACGAACGGTGTGAGGCATCATGTAAGACAGTGAATAAAGTAAATTGAGCGACAGCGTTTAAAATAAATCCGGCAATAACTGGAATAATTCCGTGGATGGTACTATAAATTGATCCGAAAAAAACACTCACTGCCACAACAAAGAGGAATAGGGTGGGCCAGGCTGTATGGGGTGGTTGCAGCTCTTTTTTATTGATTTGCTCCCATTGTTGCAAGGAGGTGTTCATCCCTTAATCCTCTGGAATCATTTGGTCAAGTCATGTGCAATTGTAAGTCAGAAAGCACAGAAAAGTCAATTGCAAATATGATTTGCCATTGACAAGTGAAGCATTTTAATTTGTAGTAGTGTCTCCACTAATCATTTCAAAACAAAGGAGTTGTTTATGGAAAGGATGGTAGCAATTGTAACCGGAGGAACCGGTGGGATTGGAACGGCTATATGCCAACGTCTGTCTGAAGATTTTCAAGTGGTCGCCTGTTATTTCAAGGATGGTAAACATGATGAGGCAAAACAGTGGCAGGAAGAACAAAAAAAACTGGGATACGATATTGATATCGTTTATGGAGATGTTGCCCAGTATAATGATTGTGAAAAATTAACTGCTCTGGTTCTTGAACGTTATGGACGTATTGATGTTTTGGTAAACAATGCAGGGATTACTCAGGATTCAAGCCTGAAGAAAATGTCTCCACAACAATGGCAACAGGTACTCGATGCCAATTTGACCAGCGTATTTAATATGACGCGCAATGTAATCCCGGCAATGTTGGAAAAGGGATATGGACGTGTGGTGAGCATTTCCTCAATTAATGGCCGCAAAGGTCAATTTGGACAATGCAACTATGCAGCAACAAAAGCAGCTTTATTTGGTTTTACCAAAAGTCTTGCTTTGGAAG
The DNA here is from genome assembly GCF_000373765.1 of Legionella shakespearei DSM 23087. Classification (GTDB taxonomy): domain Bacteria; phylum Pseudomonadota; class Gammaproteobacteria; order Legionellales; family Legionellaceae; genus Legionella; species Legionella shakespearei. Next base: position 168,821 of record NZ_KB892382.1, read on the forward strand.
TAGCAAGTAAAGGCATAACTGTGAATACTGTTTCACCAGGTTATATAGAATCACCAATGCTTGCGGCTGTAAAAGAAGAAGTTTTAAATGAAATTATTGCCAATATTCCAGTGGGTCGTTTGGGATACCCTGGAGAAGTAGCTGATGTGGTTGCTTTTCTATGCTCTCCAGACAGTGCCTTTATCACTGGTGCGAATCTGGATGTGAACGGTGGCCAATATATGTAAAAACCTGAGCTCAGCAAAAACAATCTGTTTTTGTATGAGGGTTCAGGTTAACCGATTGGGCGTATAAACATAAGGAGCAGAGAGCTTCATGTCGAATAATAAGGTTGTATTAATTACTGGTGGAACAGGTGATATAGGGACTGCAGTTGCGAAAGAACTGGATGCAATATACAGTCATGTCATCGCTCTTGATTTGATTTCTGATGAGAAAGGCAATGCCTGGAAAAAGGAATTAAACGAAGAGGGCTATAAGAACATAACATTCAGACATATGGATGTAACTGACTTTGATCAGTGTAAGGAAGTTATAGGATTGATTATTAAGGAGTTAGGTCGTGTAGATACCTTAATCAATAACGCCGGGATTACACGTGATGCAGTCTTTACCAAAATGACCAAACAGCAATGGGATGAAGTATTGCGCGTCAATCTGGATGGCATGTTTAATGTAACCCGCCAGGTAGTAGAGGGCATGAAAGCACAGGAATCAGGAAGAATCGTCAATGTTTCTTCTGTTAACGCCCAAAAAGGCCAATTTTCCCAGGCTAATTATGCTGCCTCAAAAGCCGGTGTTTATGGCTTTACCAAAAGTCTGGCTCAGGAATTAATGAGTAAGAATATTACAGTAAACAGCATTTCTCCGGGTTATGTGAACACGCGATTAATGCAAGGCATCAGGCCTGATATATTAGACAGTATTATCTCCCTGATTCCGGCAAAAAGGTTAGCTGAGCCAGAGGAAATTGCCTGGGCAATTGAATATTTAATCAGTGACAAAGCTCGTTATATTACTGGTGCCAATTTGAGTATCAACGGCGGCTTACATATGTATTAATTGATGAGCAATGAACAGAGAGAATGATGACCCGATTGATAAAGAAATATAAGAACCGCAGACTTTATGATACTGAAACAAGCCAATATATAACTATTGAGCAGTTACAGCGTTATGTTGTTGATGGTATTGCGTTTCGCATAGAAGATTCTGAAACGGGGAAAGATCTCACCAATACGGTTCTATTGCAAATTATAGTAGAAATGGAGGCAGGACCTACTCAATTCCTGTCGCCAGAAATTTTGCGCCAGATTATTTCTCTGGCGAATCACCCCATGCATGTATCGCTGAAATCCATGATGGAACAAATGTTCCATGTTATGGATAAGCCATTGCAAAATAATCCGTATCAAAAAGCAACAGAAACATGGAATGAACAAATGCAACAAATGATGCAGCAATGGCAGAATTTGTTTAAAGGATAGCATTGTGGATTCAGGGAGACGTTGATCCGAAATAGCACAATGCGTAGCCCGGTCTGCTTGCTGCCGGGACAACGTAAATCCGGCGAATAAGCGAGCCTGTAATAATCCTCCCATCTGATTGTGCAGTGCAAAAATATTTTTATGAAATCCATTGACAGGTACTGTACTTAGGGTCTATTATTAAATTGTGCAATGCAACATAACGGAGATAATCATGAATCAACCAAATTTTGAAAAATGGAGCGAAATGGCTAAAAAAATACAAGAGCCTTTCCAAGCCATTGCTGAATTAAATGTTAAAACCTTACAAGGTCTGAGCTATTTGAAGCCCGAAGAATTGGCTCATGTTAAAAAGCCAGAAGAAATGCTGGAAAAGCAAATTAATCTTGCTGTTGAAAATGGCCATAAAGCTTTGGATTATTTACAAAAATCGTTTCAGATTCTTGAAAAATCAATGTTAAGCCTGGTTCAGGAAGCTAAGAAAACAGCTGATGAAGTAAAGAAATAAATTTGTTTTCCTGCCAAGGTTAATCATCACAGTTTAAAGGCTTATTTCGATTGAAATGAGCCTTTTTTGTTTTCTACTTTTTTCGTCCAGTAGATAATTATGGGGGTAATAATAACGGTGGGGCTTAACCAGAGCATTAATGGTGGGCCATAATGTACATTGGTTACCAGAAAAGCAGTATAAACCGCTATAGTACCGCCTAACATTGCTCCCAGATGTTTGGAAATTCGTGTGGCTCTGGGTATTGTTCCTTTGTAATAAAGCAGCGCATCATTGAGGCTGAAAATTGCTCCTAACACGCCAAAAACCAGCAAAATCAGCGAATCATCATTTGAAAGATTAAAGTGCCATAATCCCATACTTATCATGATGAATGAAGCCAGGATCATAGCCAGGCATACTATCCAGTCTGATACCGGAATAAGCGATTCATGACGTCTGGCATAGCGCCAGCCAGTGTAGGCGAGATAATAGCTAAACAGTGCGATTAGCAACAGAAAGGTGTTTGTTTTAATAAGAGCCATGGGAATTGCGGTGATAAAAATCCCTGTCATCCCATAAAAAAAATATCGGCCATAACGCCTGTGCTTATTGCCTCCTTTCCGGGTTGCTATGGCGGCTATGGAAAATACCATACATGAGCTGCCGCAAAGGACATGAATCACTAATAAGATATTAAATATCATTTGGATTAGTTCCTCATTTCATTGGTCAAATTTCATTATCATCTTAATTTTCCGAACTGACAAGAAATTGCTATTAGAACCGGGGGTTTTAGCCCTCGATACACGTCGTCCTGAGCGCGTCTTTTTGCGCGAAGGATCTCCTGAAATCGGCATGGTGCCACAGTATTTGGAGATCCTTCGCGCAAAAAGACGCGCTCAGGACGACGTGAATCCGCTCTCACTAAGCATCCATTCCCGGCCGCAAGCAGACCGGGCTACGAACAGAATCCAACATTGATAGAGAAAATAATAACAAATAGAGTATAATGTGCTCCTTTTATGTCTATCAAGTTTTGAGCGAGATGAATATGAGCCTGGAAAATGCACATTTAGAGCTGGGTAAAAAATCCGAGTATAAAGCAATTTATAACGCTGAAAAATTGTTTCCTATTCCTCGTGCTGAAAAGCGTATTGAAATAGGAATCGATCCGCAGAGTCCGCCTTTTTATGGCTTTGATGCATGGAATCATTACGAAGTCTCATGGCTTGATGCTAAAGGAAAGCCTGTAGTTGCGACAGCCGAAATTATCTATGACTGCCACACTCCGAACATTATTGAATCCAAATCGTTAAAACTTTATTTTAATACCTTTAACAATACTCAGTTTGCTTCTGTTGCTGATGTTGAGAATACTGTTATTAAAGATTTATCTCACAATGTTGAAGGAGAAGTGACTGTAGCAATTCAGCAATTAAGAAAGGGGGCCGTGCTTCCTCTAGATACTTCATTCAAAGGTGAATGTATCGATGATCTTGATGTTACTTGCTCTATGTACTCCGTTGATCCTTCTCTTTTAACTACTGAAGATGAAGTGGTAGAAGAGGTGTTATCTTCTGATTTATTAAAATCCAATTGCCTGGTGACTTATCAACCTGACTGGGGAAGCGTGCAAATTGAATATAAGGGACCAAAAATCAATAGAGAAGGTCTTTTGAAATATATAGTGTCTTTCCGCAATCATAACGAATTTCATGAGCAATGCATTGAGCGAATTTTTGTTGATATTATGGCTCAGTGTAAACCACAGGAATTGACTGTTTATGGACGTTATACCCGTCGAGGTGGATTGGACATTAATCCGTACCGTTCGACAAAGAAGCCTTCGCTGGCAGTGAAAAATCTTAGACTTTTGCGGCAATAGTTACCTCTTTTAAGTTAAGGAATAAGCGATTGATTTAAATACATAAAAAAACTGTAGCCTTGATTACGCTATCGCTCTGAATGATCCTCTCATATTGAGTACCACTCAGAACTATGCAGAATCGCCTTCCCCTCTCCGGGGGAAGGTGCCCGACAGGGCGGATGGGGGGATCAAAAAAGGAGTTTCTATCAAATAGACCTTTTTACCTTAAATAAGTTTTCTTTTTGATCCCCCCACCCACCCTGTCGGGCACCCTCCCCCNGAGGTGGAGGGGCTACTTGCGAAGATCATCCTGTTTATTTACATCTTTTTACGAGATTAAAATTATGAGAGGATCACTCAGCGCTATCGCTGCATCAAGGCTACGCCTGGCACCATGCCGCTTTCAGGAGACGTGGATCTGAGGATGATGTCTTTTAGCCCCGTCTAACTATTTTCCAAGTGCCAGTTTGCTTTGATTCTTCTCGCATGCTGCAATCAAATCATCCAGATTTTTGATGCGGTCTGCATTCAAATGCTTTTCCAGAGACTGATGAGAGTTACGAATGAATTCATTTACCATTTTTCCAAGACTTCCCTGATTCAAGGCACCTCTGTCGTATTTGGTAACCTCAGCGTCTTCTCCCTGGAGCTTTTTCAACAGATGGGATACAGCATTTTGCTTTTCTGTTTTTGTATATTGAGGAAACCAGGATAAATGATAAATTTCTTCCTTTTTTGCACGTTCTTTAGAGTAATTCTCGAGCAAATGAATCAGCTTATCCATGGGATTTTGCTGATTAAATGCATCTATTAATTGTCCTACTGTAGTTACCGGTTGTTCACGGTTAAAGTAAACTTGAATTTCATCTTTGTTATCATCAATGTAGTTTTGAATTAACTGATGTAAACGACCATTATTTAATACAGCCCTGTCATACCCATTAATGATTTGTTTCGGGTTAAGAATTGAGCCAATGAAATGCTTAACCGCTTTTCTTTTATCTGTTTTAGTGTATTGGAAAAGCGGGATCCAGAATCGGGTATGTTCTTCTTTCTTTCTCAGAGCTGAATAAGCTGTTACAACTTCGATTAACCCCTGGAAAGGTGATGATGGTTTTTTGTGTTTTGCTTCAGCCTGTCGAAGGTGCAGTTCGGCTTGTTGTTGTTCTGTCTGTAGTCGTTGCAGTTCAGCCTGTCGCTGTTGTTCCAACTGTTGCCGTTGCAGTTCAGCTTGTCGCTGTTGCTCGGCCAAACGACTTTGCTGATCAGCAGATTTGTCAAAAGCATCAAGTGCTGTAAAAGCCTCATCCAAAAAGTCTCTTTCATCAAAATAGCCCGGAACTAACTGATTATTCTCCATCAGTTTTTTGATGTCGCGTAATTCGTTACGGTTTTGTTCATTGTTCATCAGCCCTGACAGATTGTTCCTTTGTTCAAAAAGTTTTTCTATTCTGGGTTGAAGTTCCTCCATCACTTTGGTCGCTTTGACTATTTCATTATATAAATCAAAGCGATAGACAACATCTTTCAAACCGATTTTTCTCTCTTCCATTAATCCCTGAATCAGCATGATGGTATTTTGCAAAGCGTCTTGTTTATCAGTCAAAACCACACTCAAAGCCAGGTTATTCTCTGCTATCAATAAATCATTGAGCTGATGACGCGGGTCTGACTCAAGTTGGCCTCTGGCATGTTGTTCAAGAGCCAGGAGAATCTCATTATCATGCGCTTTTAATTGCCCGAGCAATTGGGGATTTAACTCATCCTTCTGCCTGCCTTTTAACAAACCAGCGACTGCAGCCCAATTTTCCACCTCAACTGCTTTGGCAATCACATCTTCCAACTTGAAATGATGTAACAACATATTAATCAGAAGCGGTTTTTCGCTATTGGCTGCAAAGAGGGCAATGCTTTCCTCATTTAATTCAGGCCTGGTTTCAAGTTGCAGCAGCAGTGCGTTCAGCCTTTCCTCATCTCCATCAACTATAGCCCTTTTAATCAGACGATTTTTCTGCAAAGGGGATAGACCAGGATCTTCAATCAAATCATTGATTGATTTAAACAAGGCAGCAAAAGGGCGGTAACGGTTTGCCAGGACAAATTCATACAAACGGTTCAGCGCTTTTTCATAGACTGTATTATAAATGGAATGGGCATCTTGAGCGGAGTTATTTGCTGTCACTTCAAACAGTTGATCCAATTGCGCATACAAACTCTTTTTATCACTGAATTTGAGAGGGGACTTGAGCAGCTCATTCACAATAGCCGGAGCATGCATGGTACACGCTTGCTGGAACAGGTCTTTTTTATCCAGGCGAGCAAAGTGAGGGTTGTTTTGCAGGTTGCTAAAAAGACGAACATCATCCGTTGCTATGGCATGGTTTAAAAATTCAGTAAAAAAGTCATCTGTTTGTGCTTGTTCTTTATCCAGACTTACTTGTTGGTAAAGGTACAAGGCCGCTTCCGGGCTGCATTTATTAAGAATCGAGTGCAGTCTTTCAGGATAAAATGATTGAAAATGGGTAAGTATTTCCGGTCTGGCAAATGCGCTATGCAATAAAGTGGTGTCATGCTGCTGTATCGCCAGAGAAAAAAGCATGTCTGTCAGAGGATAAGTATGGATTTCAGCACCATGTTTTAATAATAAAACCGCTCCCTGTGTGTCTGCACCAGTAAGTGCTTCATAAAGCGGAGAACCATTTACTTTATAGGCAGCATTAATATGGTCGCTTAGTTGCACAATGAGTTCTTCATAATGCGCTTTTACTGCTTCTTTTAATAAATGCATGTACACATGTTCGGGCAACATTCTGGCTTCGCGTAACAGGGTCGCCAGTAAATCATAATGCTTTTCCTTTGCCAGTTTCAGATACACACCCTTATTGGTGGATAGATAAGGATATTGTTCCAGTAAAAACTGAATTGTTTTGGTGTTTTTTGTTTGGCTGGCGCGAACGAACAGGTCGTATAATTCGTCAAATGACAGGTTAACCTGAGTCTTTAAACTCTCTGCAAAATCAAAATAATGGTTTTCTATGGCATAAATTAAAATATTGCATAAAGGCTGGATCATGCGTTTTGCTGTGTAACGGAATTCTTTGTCTGCCGAGTCATCTTCACCACGAACCCGGTTGAATAAAGCACTTTCGTATTCACTGACTTCAGCACGGATAAACTGATACATTATGTCGGAGCTCAAGGACTGGGACAGCCTGATTGCATGAATGTAGTACTGGGGATCGCCAGCATAGATCAATGCATGTAGCGTCTTTAATACCGCTTCAGGTTCCTTTGTTACTATATACTCATAGAGATTTTTATTGTTTAATATTATTGCAGTCCACAACAGTTTATCCGGGGTCAGAATATCTTTACCTAGAGGTTTTCCGTTTTGACGCGAATAAGCGTTCCAGGCAGCACTAATGAATTCGAATTGACCAATACGGATGAGATCATCTATAAGCGACTTATTCGCTTTATTAAAAAACTGGGGATAATCTATTGCCGTAGACAAAAAGGCTTCCAGTTTATTATGATCATTGTTTTTCAGTGCATTTTTTACGCCATCTACCAAAACGGAAGTCGTTAATTTAAAGCCTTTTTGGGTTAAGAAGCGAGCCATTTCCTTATTGCCGCACTCACAGGCAAACAGCAGTGCTTCAGTACCTGCTTCCCGGCTGACAGAATCAGTCCAGTTTGCTTTGATTAAATCATTACGTTGGTAACTGATTAAAACCTGTAGTGGGCTGATCCCTTCATCTTGAGCCAATAGTTCTATAGGATGTTCAAAGGTATTACTTTTCATGCGTGCAACGAAATCATGCCAATGCGAGGCGGGATTGCTTTTAAGACTTAATTCAAAAAATTCTTTACGGTTCCGTTTTAACGTTGCAGCGAAGAGGGAGGGCGCTACACTAAAACCGGAGTTAATTAATTGTTCAAAATTTAAAAGGGATATTGTTTTGATGAGTTCATTACTGAATAAAGAATCTTTGCTTGTTGTTTGTCGCTCACTCACTTGCCGCCAGAAGGTCAAGGCCCGGTTTTTGTCGTGCTTTATAGCGGTGCGGAGTCCTGCCAGTACAACTGCTTCGGAAAGGGTACCTGCCTCCTGGACAAAGGCAGACAATGAGCCTACATCGCCACTTTTAGTCAAGTGTTCAATGATAGAAATCATTTCAGTTGGCTTCATGGAGTGTAAAGAGATGCCATATTGTTTATAAAGCTTTAACACCTCTAAAATACATTCCGGATTTTTTGACTCTGCAGCCCAGGATAAGCTCACGTCGCTTTGCAAGGTCTTCTTAAATTCCTGTTTTTGCTCTGCTGAAACGACATGGTTGTTTTGATAATCAGCTATCATGAGACGAAACAGGGAGACATTGCCCGCATACAGTGCCTGATGATACAGATTTCTTTTTTTGGCCAAATCGGATTCTTTTGAGTAACAAGCGAACACAATGTCGTTATTGGCTTCCATAAACATGAGTGAACGACAGTCCTTCAGTGCGTTTTTTTGTTGATGGTGTTGAATGGTTTCCCTGTCATTAATTGATGTTGCAAAAAACAGGCTGTCAAAGGTATTGCCTTTTTGTTGGATCCCAATTTGACGTTGAAAATCAGCAGCAGAGTTTAAATAGCTCTGGTGGAGGCGATTTTTGTCAGGATACACAGCGGGACGTTTTTCATCAGGATGAGCATACACAATAATTCCCAGGCCTGTATCACCTGTGTCCGGGTAACCGAATTGCGCTTCCATTTCCCTTATTGCTTCTTGTGCTGTTTTAAAGCGGCGCGTATTCGTTGCATCTGCATTCGGCGCATCATCACTGTCTTCATCATAGTTGGGATCATAAATTTCATATTGGTTGTCGACAAAGGCTATGGCGATGGCATGATTGTGAGAGCGGACGTAACAGGCGCGACCTTCATTTTTTATTTGCTCCAGTATTTTTGACCAATTGTTTTCATTGGTTACCAGACCTAAACTGAATTCTTTTCTAATCGGTTTCTTATTAATAAAAACCGAATTCTCCATATCTCCCTGATAATACTGTCCCTTGCTGTAAATAAACCGATTAAATTCAATTTCAATTTCGTAAATAAATTTATCCAGGAAGCTGTCCTGTCCTATCTGATAATTCTGAGGTAAATGAGCCAATTTTTTGGATAAACGGAAAAATTCCTGTTTTCTGCCTTCCAGGCTATAGCGAATAAATAAACTGGCAAGCCCACCACATACGCCTCCTTCGTTTAAAGTAACCGGGGTATCATTCTTACTTAAAACAATGTTTACGGAATCAATGATTTTGGTTTGAACGGGCATTAGAACCTCGGGGAAGAAAAGGAGATTGTTTGTGGTTAAATTATAGCATGGTGGGTTTAAAAAGAACATTTTGCCGTGTGTTGACGGTAGGATATCCGAGCTGAGATCAGGTAAAAAAGCATGTTTTGCTGGATGAAAACCTTGATTACGCTATCGCTGCATCAAGGCTACTCCTATTTTAAATAAACCCTCTTAACTTAACGTGATTTTCGGATAAGAAACTCACGTGGAATTAAGACGATGATGTAGCTGATGTGTTTAGATCGGCATCTGAATGGCCTGCTCTTGCCAATGAAATTTTGGCCAATCCTCCTCCTGAATTTCATTTACTTACCGCATTTCTAAATTGTAAAATATATGTAAATTATTTGTTCTTTATGGTTTGATTTTGCCACTATTTAAGTAGTGTTGAAACTAAGAGATTATTCATGCAACCGTCCCTGATTGAACTGATATCATCCAGTGGAACTGCCTATCAACTCAAATTAAATCTTGACCCCAATTGGTCCCATTACTGGGAAAAAGAGGATAAATAGGACAGCTTTTCTTTAAAAAAGCGGCTGCTGGTGTTGGCTTAATAGAGGAACAACAACCTTATCAGTACCAGGAATTAAGGTGATGATGTAGTTGACGCGTTTAGATCTGCAGTACCAGGAAGTTAGCAGGTCAATTCACGAAATAAATCAAATAAACCCAGTCATTTGAACCTAAAACGAAAAGTCAATAGAACCTGGCAACAAGGACTTTCTTCATTATGATGATTATAGCGATTGTCTTGACAGTAAATAGACAAAATAATACTCTAGCAAAGGTGAGGGAAATACCTTCGCCATTTTTTGAGTAATCATTAATTAATCAATTAGTTAAGGACAAGGATATGGGACATTTAAAAAGGACGTTATTGGTTTTCTTTTCAATAGGAAGCAGTTCTTTATTTGCTGGCACTATGGGGCCAGTGTGTACACCAGGCAACGTTACCGTACCTTGCGAACAAACTGCCTGGGATGTAGGAATTACAGCGCTTTATCTAAAACCCGTATTAGGCCCCGGTTTTTCTTATTATGGTGCAAATCAAGTTGATTCATATAGTCATTATGTAGATTATGATCCAGATTGGGATTGGGGTTTTAAACTGGAAGCGTCTTATCATTTTAATACCGGTAATGATTTAAACGTTAACTGGTATCATTTAGATTCTGACACTCAGTTCACTCCTGGATTAACTTATGGTGTTGGTAATTTATTGCACATGGATCAAAAATGGAATGCTGTTAATGCTGAATTGGGACAGTATACTGATTTCAGCGCCAACAAAAAAATACGTTTTCATGGCGGCGTACAATATGCGCAAATAAAAACCCACCTTGATGCATATACAGATAATGTCTTTTCGAGTAATGCTAATGCTAAATTTGATGGCTTTGGACCAAGGACTGGCCTTGATCTAATGTATGTTTTTGGAAACGGGTTCGGAGTTTATGCCAAAGGAGCTACTGCCATTTTGATTGGTAAAGGTGATTTCTTTTGTGGTGTTTGTAACTCTGGTGGTTCCAAAAATCAAATTGTTCCTGAGGTCGAAGCCAAATTAGGTATTAACTATGATTATTTAGCGTCTCAAGGAAAGTTCACACTAGATGCAGGTTATATGTGGTTTAATTATTTTCATGCACAACATAATTTTGGAGCAACATTCTTGGGCACTGAGACTGATTTTTCTGCTTCAGGTCCTTATGTAGGGCTAAAATACGTAGGTTCAATATAAAGTTAATCCAGATTCAGAGAGGGATTAATTTTTACTACTTCTCATGAAGCGTTCTTAGAAAGGCATCACTCTTTTATTCGAGAGTGATGCTTTATGCTGTATTACATCGACTCGCAATGGCACTTCCTCAATAGAGCAAAAATAATCCCTTCGAATAAGGTTGTTAATGTCATTTCTGTAACCGGTAAAGGCGTTCAGATATTTTTTGAAAGCCCTCTTTTATGAACCAGTCGTTTTATTCGGTGGTTAGAGTTGTAATCTATAGAGAGTCTTGTAGCCCGGTCTGCTTGCAGCCGGGAACTGTACATATCATCCCGGCTGCAAGCAGACCGGGCTACAATCCCGGATAGATAAATCTTGTAAAAATCGTTACAGTAATGATTAACAGTGCAATTAGGGACTAAGGATAAGGGTATGAAAAATGACAAGGCTGTCTTGCAGGGTTTAAATGGAGTACGATGGCTGATCATTCTGATTTATCTGGCCATTACTCTGCTGTGCGCCGTCTGGAAAACACCTTTTGCCAATCAGGTTGCTCCTGTGATTACGGTTGTCGCTATTTTCAGTGCCGTCTGGCTGCATGGAACTGCGCGTTATGGCACCAGAAACATTCTGATATTTTTTCTGATTACCTGGCTGGTCAGTAATTTCTTCGAAGCACTCAGTATCCGTACCGGTTTTCCCTTTGGCCATTATTATTACGATAAACTGATAGGCCCGCGTTTGTTCGATGTTCCTTTAATTATTATGTTTGCCTATTTTGGCACTGGCTATGTGTCCTGGATTTTGGCTCATGTCCTGTCAGGGCAATACAGCAAGCCTTTATCAGGCCGAAACCTGTTTTTTGTTCCTTTCATTGCAGCTTTTATTATGGTCATGTGGGATTTATGCATTGACCCTCTGTGTTCTACTCTCGGTGCTTTATGGGTCTGGCGGGATAAAGGGGAATATTTTGGGGTTCCCTTACAAAATTATTTCGGCTGGTTTTTGGTTGTTTATATTATTTATCAACTGTTTGCCTTGTATTGCTCAAAATTCGATGTCATTAGTGAGGGTAAAAGGAAGCTTTTCTCGACCCGATTATTCTGGCTGGAAGCGGTGGCTGTTTATGGCATTCAGGGGCTTACCCAAATTGTACAATTTGCAGGGGCTAAAGAACATCTGGACGTCTACGGCTCCATGGCTCTGGTCGCTGTATTCACCATGCTGTTTGTGACTTTAATTTCATTCCTGAGAATTCAGGATGATGACAGGCTGGTGTAGCCGGCTGCTTGCAACGAATGGCACTTACTTAAGCTGTTTTTGTAGCCCGGTCTGCTTGCAGCCGGGAACTGGGCCACTTCGATCCCGGCTGCAAGCAGACCGGGCTACGCACTAAATCATGCTCTGTGCTGCAACAAAAATTCCGCTTTCTCACGGTCGCGGCTCGGTTTTCGTGCGTTCGTATTGACTTCATCGTGCACCGGAAACCGAGCCGCGACCGTGAGGAAGCGGAACAGTGTCCTGAGCGCGTCTTTTTGCGCGAAGGACGACGTGGATTGGGGAGAAGGAAAGGCGATTCCGCACAGTTCAGAGTGTTAAGCCATCAATCTGGGAAATCTGTCTGTACCTATGGGGCTCAGGTTAAGATCTTCCATATTTTGCTCTTTGTTTTGGCTGTTGAAAATACTTAAATCACTTTTTCCTGTCCATTTGTCTTGTTGATTTAAAATTGAACCAATTGTAATACAGAAAACCTTTTGATGATATATTTATTCTCAATAAATCAAAATTATGAGCACAAAGCGGAATTGTAATCTATATTTACTAAAACAAGAATACTAATAATTCGAAAAATAAAATCAAGGAATGACCATGATAAACATTCTGCTATTGCTATTAGCAGTATCTTCATCTGATTTTTCTTTACCTCCAATGACTGTGCTCAAAGAAGAAATGGTTGGTAATCACCAATTCAGTTTTGTGCCTCCTGTGAACACTCAACTGGAGCAGATACAGAGCATGTTGCAAAAAGAAGCGAATACCTTGAGCCCTGCTGTCGTGAACAAAGTGATTACTGCTTTAAAGTGCGCTACAGAACATAATGTTGATCGCAATAATATTCTGACTGTTATTGATTATTCTCTTCCATCGAACCAAAAGCGTTTGTGGGTATTTGATTTGCAGGATAAAAGACTGTTATTTCATACTTATGTATCACATGGTATCCGCTCCGGAACTTTATTCACGGAATATTTTTCGAATAAAAATGACAGTAAAGCCAGTAGTATAGGCGTTTATAAAACCGATAAATCCTATTATGGCCGCGAGGGCTTGTCTTTAAAACTGACAGGTCTGGATAAAAGTTTTAATGACAATGCAGCTAACCGTTACATAGTCATGCATGGCGGTTGGTATATGGATGAGAATTTTATCAAGCGCTACGGCAGGGCAGGGCGTAGCTGGGGATGTCCTGCGGTTCCATTGACTATGTATCAACCCATTATCAATACGATAAAAGATAATTCTTTACTGGTGGTCTATTACCCCAGTGATGAATGGTTTGTTAAATCAAAATTTTTAACCTGCGACAAAATGGATGCAGCAGTGAACACAGCTCAGTCTGCTACGGTAGTGCAACAACCTCCGCGGGATGTTGATTTGCGCGAAGATATTTTGTTTGTGGATGTCAATCAGAACAATCAGCGAGAGGAAAATGACCCTATTGTAGTCATGTCAGCAGACAGTTACGAAAGGGTGTTCCATGCTCAGGCACCCTTGGGGCGTATGCTGCGGCGGCAAATTAATAATGCGGAATACATCGCATTAAGCAAGGCAGAGTTTAACCGCCTGGTCATGCAAAATAACAAAGAAGGTTTGGATGCCATCAATTTCGTAATACCAGTCATTGTAATGTCTCACGGATATTATGAAACTCAGATGAAAATTGTTCCCATGGGAAAAATAAAAGACATCCGTTTAAATCAGGATGCCTCGGCAGCAGGTTCCATGGATAATTACTCGGTAAATTTTGAAGCCAAACCATCCGTACACTTAAAAGCCACCAGCCGTTTTATTCGGTGGCTGGGGTTGTAAATCATATGGGGTTTTGTAGCCTGTATTAGCGAAGCGTAATACAGGATCGACGTGGCAATTTCCCGTATTACGCTCCGCTAATACGGGCTAATCTACATATCTTTGCCATTTCCCGATCTACGTCGTCCTGAGCGCGTCTTTTTGCGCGAAGGATCTCCCGAAAGCGGCATGGTGCCAATATGGGGAGATCCTTCGCGCAAAAAGACGCGCTCAGGACGACGTGTGTAGTGGTTTAATGAGCTGTCTACATTTAAGAATGAGTAACATGCACCGCATAAGGGCCTTTATACTCTTTATAACCGCCTTTGCCAAACAAATTATCCAGGTTAAAGACATTGGACATTGAGTCATGGCCGTGAACATAATTGACGGTGTAGCTTTTGTTTTCCGGATGATAAGCTCGTTTAAGAATGGTGTAATCACGATTCCACAGCACTTGCTTTAAAGGGCTTTGCGTATTGTCCTTTTTATGTTCTCTATTTAAGCGCCAATAATTAAGAGAAAAGGTATTACTCATAATCCATTGCTGGATTTGCTTGTTTATTTCATCCAGACTCAACCTTAATTCATCCAGAGTGTCATCATGAAAGGGCACTTTAAGATCATGAGCTAATGATGCAAGCATTGCTATATCAACAGGGGCGTGGCTGTACAGGGTAATTTCGTTTTTCGCTGGAGTCAGGGTATACCCCGGTAGCACCAGGTGTTTCAGATAATGATTCCGGACAGTGTCCAAAACCTCCTTTTTGTCGACCAGCCCCCGGTCAATAATTTTTCCCAAATGCAACATGGATTGCACCAGCGCTTCATTTTCACCATCACCATAGGGGTTGTAACTAAATGACTGTTCCGGCCTTTCATAGGCTGTCAGGAAGAAATTGCCATGGTTGGAAAGCACCACCTCAAAAGGCACTGCCGCAGTATCCAGCCTTTTATAAATAGCCAAAGTATAATAATCATTCATTCCCCGATCACAGAGGTCATCACCCAGAAAACGTATTTTATGGGCACGATTAATTTGGGCTGTATTAAGAATGATTTGAAAAAGCTCCAGATCCCTGGCTGTAAGTTCATCAGGACTTTTCTTATAAATGGCAACGAATAACTGATATTCTTTTTCCGGTATTTTTATTACATCATTTCTGATAAGAAAATTAAGTAGTTTCAGTGCATTACCATGAAGATCGCCAATAGTTACTTCTACGTCAGGTGCATGAACCACAATTTCTTTAGGGTAATGATATAAATTGACATGACTGACCTGTAATTCATTATACGGCTTATGGGCAAAACTCTTTGCTTGTATTACAAAACAGACGATAAGAAATAGTGTTAATTTGCTAAAGCCATTCATGACGAAATCCATTTACAGGCGCATGGTAAATATGCAGAGGATATTAAGCCTAAAAGCAGACGCAAGCAAGGTTTGCCTTTTGCAAAAACTGACAAAAATACGTAACTCAGTTATGAAATAAACTATTTTATTGCTTGCGTGTGGTTCAACTTGACCATATAATTACATATGGCTCATTGTTACAACATCAGGATGCTTTCATGAGTAATGTGGGTAAAAGAAAAAATCTGCTCGATCTCTTGCAAACCGACAACTCTGAAACAGGTGGGGGTGACCCATCCGTTGATATTATATTGAAAGCCCTTGATAACGATTTTGCTAAATCCCGCGAATCCTGGAATATAAAAAAAATGCTTAATGCTCTAAATGAGGCGCTTTATGTAGCGCTGAAAGCTGAAAAGAATGATCAGGTAACCATTGTATGTGATCAAACAATAAAACTATTAAACACTGAACCAGAGCGTTTTATTGAGGCCTTAGGCAAACCCATTGAAGCAGGTGCTTTTCGAGGTGAAAACAGTGTCTATTTCTGGATGGATCAGCTGTATTCTGCAGTGCTCGTTGCGCAGGAGGAAGCACCTATTGTGAATATCCTTGTTGTATTACGCAACATTTTTAAAAAAGCCCCGGAAGAATTTTGCCGTTTCCTGATGAGCCCTGTAAGTGAAAATAATGCTGAAGTGAGCAATGGCTTGCTTTTGTTTACCAGAATCCTGGCTCATATTTCCCAGTTAGCTTATAAATACCCATCCCGATTTTTAATTGCTGATTTTTTTAATGAATGCGTTATGAGTTCTCCGCATGTTATAGGTCTTGGACTTTTTGGTGAAATGGCTGGGGGTTCGTTTAAGGGAAAAAGTCCTCTTTACATGGTAGTGGATGCTTTAAAAAAAGCAGCAGTTGATGATCCTTTTTTGGTCAATTTAATTTGTGACATCATTATCGATCTCAAGCAAAAGCATCACGAACCCTTACTCAAGACTTTAGGGAAGATCAGTGAATCAGGACCTTATGAGGGCAAGTGCTCTCTGCATACTATCCTGACTACCTTAATTTCTTCTGCATATATAAAAAATAAGCCTGAAATTGCGGATAAGCTCATTAATATGCTTCAAGTTTTATGGGAAAGAAATACGGAAAGGATGGGTGCTTTATTAACCAAACCAATAGAAACTGGTGAGGCTGTTGGCCAAAACGGTGTGCTGATGCTGGTTCGAGCATTGACTGCCATGCTGGATAACCAAATGGATCCTGCATTATTAGTTCCCTTCTTAGACCATCTTTTTAGTGTTCATCCTGATGGCCTGGCACAGGCGTTAATCCAGAAAGCTCCAGATACGCGCAGAGCCTATAATAATGTATCAGCCTTACAGCAATTGCTGTATTTTATGCCTCATCAGACGTGGGTTCGAGCGCTTGTTGAAAACCTCGCGTCATCCTCGGCAGCATCGCAATTAATAGGTTCTTTATCTGAACCACAACGCACTTTGTTCCTTGAGGTATTTTCGGCAAAGCATAATTTGTCACAAAAGGAGATGGCTCTGTTACTAAAGCTGCTTCCTGATGAACCAGTAACTGGCGCTGCGGGTGAACATGACCTGAATGTTGGAGACTTAATCAGCCGTATTAGAGCAGGAGCTTATCCCAACTCTTTTTTTTCTGCAGCGGTGCCGGATGAACCACCCATAGAAAAACAGCATGTAACTCATCTCACCAATAAGTAATTCTCCGAGGGCATCAGGGCAGAAACCTTGTCCCTGCCAGTATCACTGTTCCGCTTCCTCACGGTCGCGGCTCGGTTTTCGTGCGTTCGTATAAACTTCATCGTGCACCGGAAACCGAGCCGCGACCGTAAGAGAATGATGTAAAAATCATTGTGAGCCTTAACTATCTATTTATGTTGTTTCGTTTCTATTATTAAAATTTATTTTAGCGGTCCATTGTGTACAAGCAATTGACNAATAAAATAACTTAATGGTTGAATAAAATCTGGAGCCAGCTAATGGATAACATCGAGCGATAGCTCGGCTGATGTTATAAGCCATAATATGTAGAGCAAACTCAATTTTAACACCGAGAAGCCCTTTTCGTCTAAATCGATTCAAGTTTTGTCTGATACGCAGATGACTAAATACGGGTTCAACCATTGCTTTTCGTTGTCTCAAGCGTTTTTGAGCTTGAGTCTGACTCATCACGTGATGCAGCGCTTCTTTTAACTCATCTCCATCGTACCGCTTTAATTGACGGCAGCCTGTTTTACTTGAGGTGCACTGTTCTTTTAAAGGACAGTGATGACACGCCTTGGTCGAGTAGGTTTGGTAGGCCGGGGCTGTCGTAGTCGCTTTTCCTTTTCTTAACGGGGTGAGGCTATGCCCCTGTGGGCAAAGATAACTATCTGAAGCCTCATCGTATCTGAACTCGCTTTTTTTGAGCTTGGCATGGCCTAGCTTTTCTTTTGTTTTTTTTTACCTGGAGCACATAATAAGCTGATGTCGCGTTCCAAGGTCTCTTGGATGACTTCATGAGATTCATAACCGCCATCCAGAAGTAATTCTTTGACCTCTCCTTCCGAGACTTTATCCGTCATGTCTAACAGAGTATAAAGGGATTCAATTTCATTAGAGGGATGCACGTCTATAGCCACAACAACTCGCGCATCATTCGCCAGTACCGATGGTTTATAGGCTGGAACAGACGCTTTTCCTTTTTTGCCGGGTTGAACGACCGCATCAGGTTCTATTGGGCTAATCGTCACCGTGTCCGTTGGCTTATGTTGCTCGTTACGCTTAGTGATTCGGGTGTGTAATTCAGCAGAAACACGTTCCAGTTTCTCTAACTCTAATTTCAATCCTTCATCCGCAGGATGGGCCTCGGACTTCAGCCGTGCTTTTTGCGTCTTTTCCTCAAGGGCTTCCTGTTTCATTAATCTATAGCGTGACCCCGCCGCCTCGATAATCGTTCCATCTCCTGCTACTGAACGCATCCGCGAACGGGTTATTTTTAGAATACTTTGGGTCAGATGAATAAAAAACTCTTCCGTCAGTACCTCTTGATACCGATTGATAAACCGACCAATACTCGAACTATCCGGAAACGCTCCTTCTGTTAAATAAATACACCCCAAATCAACGCGCGCCATTCGTGATAAATCCCGCAACGACGTGATACCCTGCATTAAGCCATAGAGAATAATACCGACCATCACCTCAGCACTATAGGGCGGACGTTTCCTGACCTTGTCCGGAGAAACAAAAAGAGACCAATCCTCTTGCGATAATATCTCTTTTATATAAAAGGGCGGACGTATATCCGCTGCAAGCAAATAATGTTCTATCGTTTGATGGCCTATATGAAGACTCTCTTCCCCTTCATTAATCTTTAGTTTCAATACGGGGCGTTCCACTAACATCTTCTCAAATCCATTTTAAAAATAAACTATCTTAGTCAACACAAGGCTCATAGGCAAACTATATCTGGTCTCTATGGGCTGATTTTTACATCATTCTCGTAAGGAAGCGGAAAATTTGTTGCGGCACAGAGCCTGATTTAGTGCGTAGCCCGGGCTACAAATCCCACCGAATATAAGTAAAGAGGTGTAGAAGAGCCAGGTGCATACAGCCGGGCTATCTCTCTGAGTTAAAGATAAAAAAACCACATAATGTTGAAAAAAAGATCTTATGGTCTATATTTAAATAAAAATAGTCACTATTTATCTTTATATCCTATGAGAGGATGAGCGCTATGCCAAATCCATTTTTTATTTTCCTTACAAAAGATCATGAGGTCAAAAAGCTCACATCATATACCAATACGGAGCATGCCAGAGAACTGCAAGTGCTTGTAAAGGCTGAAAATAATGCCGAATATAGAAAAAAAGAAGCAGAATATAGAGAACTTGGAGAGAAGTTTCGTTTAACCAAGGGTACCGTCTATCAAATGAAAGATGAAGGTGAAACTCTCAAAGTCAATATTGCTTTACAAGTTAAAGGCGGTAGTCTGACCTGGTATTTCTGGGCACCCGGAGCTATGGATCAATATCCTCAGGAGTTTCGTGATCAACTTTATAATGCTGCAGCCCTGGCTCATAAAGAGGTTAAGAATGGATGCGACTACTATTACCGTGGTAGCAATGCAGTACATATTAAATTAATGCATCATCTGGAAAGCGAATCGGATCATAATCACAATCATTATCGCTTGATGACTGGCATGCACTACACTCCAGACGATTTCAGAGAACATTTGGAAGCATTAGGCAGAAGTGAAGTAGCTGATACATTTTTTGTAAAAGGCGAAATTGAAAAGCTGTGTACCCAATTCAAGGCATTTTACATGGACTGGACTGCTAAAGTAGGTGATCAACCGTCAAAAGAAGATGAATATTTTAGCAGTCCTTCGCAAAAACTCATTCCGGCCGATCTTATTGAACTGGATCTCTTCGGAGGAATGCAAGAACCGTGCAGAATTGATGCTGCTGAATTGAAAGCTGATTTTGAAAGTGCACGAACGGTAATTGAATTATCACTTCAGTCAGATGAGGATTCAGAACAACTTACAAGTTCAATAAACAAGCTTAAAAAGGAATATGAAGAATTATTAGCTTATCGTAAGATTGGAGGGAGCAGGGGGCTTCACTCAAAAATTGCTTCCACTCGCCAGGTTGAAGGTTCTAAAAATCCAGTGGTTCCACAAGTGATGAGTATGGATGACTCTTTGGGAAAAGAAGTTCCTGATGTTCCGGTCTGGGCTACCAGCGTGGTGAAATCGGTTGAGCTGGCTAAAAAATCAATGATGAGTCATGCTAAGGCAAGAGTAATTCCCGAGAGGGAAGAAACTCTTGAAACTGACGTACAAGAAGAGAGTTTGGCTGCAAGTACGCAGCCAGATGATAGAACTGAGACAAAATCAACACAAAGTGGATTTGTTAAAGCTGCTGTACAAGAGATAGAAGGACGTGCTAAAGCGAACGTAGAAGGCGTCACTCTGTTTTCAAAAAAGAAAAAGAGTACAACTGAAAAACCAGAGCCTGGTAAAACCAATCAGGAAGGCACCAGTCTCAATAAGAGTCAGTAATATAACAGTTTAAAAATTTATCGATTGTGGTAAAAAGTTTAAAATGAGGAACATGAAGATGGCAATTTCAATTGACAAGCTTGCTCAAGACAAAGAATTACAAGCTCAAGGCATCATTAACAAACTGGATCAGATAGATGCTGAGGCGAATAAGTATGCCAAAGAATTGGGTGTGCTTGAAGCAGAGATTGATTCAGCTAAATCAAAGGAAGAATTATTTCAAGCCGTAAAACAGATCATTCATGTGGACCGTGCCGTAGGCGGACTCCTGTCACGTGATGAAGATGTGATAAAGATTATCAGACAGCGCATTCAAAATGCCCCTCACGCAGAGAGCATTATCACTTTATTGAACTTTTTATCAGATGATTCAAATATATTAGATAAAGTGATGCACGCAAAAGAAAGGATTCTGGAGAAACAACTTTATGAAAAGCTTTCTGAGGGCGAGAAACGTGTGGCTATGAACTACATTCAAGATGTAAAGGCTTTAAAATCAGACAGTGAATATTTGGATCTCCAAAAAAATGATTTTAGAACACGTCTGGAAGAAGCTGCTACCTTAGATGAAGTGAGTGCAATTGAGTCGGAAATCAATAAGAAGCATCATGAATGCATACTAATGGTGCGCGCTAATGTGCGTTATCCTGAAAATAATGATACAGCAGGCCTGCTCATCGAGTTTATGGATTCCAATCCTCATTTACTGTCTATTTTACAGTCCTTTGATTTTGATGAGAGTTTAAGTGATAACGTTCTGCACGCCAGAGGGCGTCTGAGCCTTCCAAGCCCTTAAAAAGCCACGTGATAATAAGATAAAACTCATCAAGGCAACACAGCTGACCCACAATGGTGCCAGCCAAACCATTTGATGCAGGTTAGCCTGTTCGGCCAGCGGTAAACTCACCGCCCCAATACTGGCTGAAAGCGCCCATACAGTGGAGACGCCACGGCAACGGTATTTGGCGGGGAGTTGTAAATAGAGAAAATAATACAGGGCAGAACAGAGTAAGGCATTACTCAGGATGTAAAGGGCAAGCCCTAACAATACACCAGGTATGACCGCATATGCAGTGAACAGAAAGAGTAACGGGGCCCCAAAAAACGCGGCCATCATACTGCCATGTAATAAAAAGGTGGCTTTGGCTGCCGATACTTTACGTGCAATGGGCAGGGCTAATAAAGCCGAAAGCAATTGTGCAATAGATCCGGCCCAGGCGCAGTGTGCTGGCGACCAAAATTTAAGGTCAATGGTATAGGACACCCAAAACGCATTGCAGATGTATACCGTTACACTGACAAAAGTACCCACCAGAGCAATATTGATAATGCCAGGCCATTCTTCACGGAGTATGTCCCTGACAGGGGTTCGGTTCGCCGTAAATTCAGGCGACTCCTGTAGTTTTTTGCGTAAACTGCACACCCGGAGCGACAACAGGCCTACTGCAACGAAAACAACTCGCCATAACCAATCACTGTGCATGCTTTGCAGAATTGCGGCAGTGGCACCACCAACAAACATTCCGGCAGCGCCGCTGGCTGCAACATAGCTTCCGGCAATTAAAGGTTTATTGGCGTGATGCTCGACCAGAAACATGGCTGAGTTATTCATTTCGCCACCTAAGGCCAAACCTTGAGCTATGCGCAACAGGAGTAATCCCCACGTGGCAGCCAGGCCTATAGTGCTATATCCCGGCAGCAGTGCTATGCCAATGGTTGCTGTTCCCATGGTCGCTGCGGAAAAGATGAGCGGTGCTCTCCTGCCATAGCTGTCTGCGGAACGGCCAAAGAACCAGCCACCTAAAGGGCGTGCCAGAAATGCCGCAGCAAATAGTGCGAAAGACAAAAGCAAACTGTAGTGTGAAGGTGGAAAAAACTCATGGGAAAAAACCGACTTGGCCAGATACAAATACAAGCTGAAATCCAGCCACTCGAGGAAAACCAATGCAACCACAACCAGTAAAGCTTTTCGATTCATTTTTTTGAAAACAGTTTTAGAGTCAGGGGATATTGTATATGATGCGAGAGAATAATTCTTCAGGATGACGAAAATTGTAGCCCGGTTGCAAGCAACTGTCTCTTCTGCCATTCTCCAATCCACGTCGTCCTGAGCGCGTCTTTTTGCGCGAAGGATCTCCTGAAATCGGCATGGTGCCAATACCGGGAGATCCTTCGCGCAAAAAAACGCGCTCAGGACGACGTGATTCTTGGTAGGGTGAGTGTTTGGCAGACGGAGATTTTCGTTAGACCTGAACTTAATATTAAGGATAATATGATGAAAAAATCAATCGCATTGGTAGTCGTTCTGGGATGCTCTATGTCAGTTTTTGCCAAGCCATCCTTTATTCCTGATTATAATACGGTAAAAAAGAATCAGCTGTTAAATAAATCTGTAATTGAAGTGGATTTTTCCGGCAAATGGATAGGGCGATGTGATGGGGATGCCAACAGTAACAGTTTCACCATTCAACAAACAGCCGACAGCTTAAGCCTGATTTTTGATAATGAGAAACTGAAATTTATGTTTAATGGGGTATCAAGCAATGATCGCTTGAACCTGGATATGGTTTATCAGGAAAAATACATCGCTGACTGGGATGGTCAAAGCCAAAGCCTTAAATTAAAAATGATGCATTGGGGGCATAGCTATAACAGCTTTGAATTGGCCCTTAGCCAATTAACGCTGAACCTGAATAACAATCGTTTATTCATCCAAAACACCCACCACGCACTTTTTTCAGGCTTTGAAGACTTTCAGTCGGGTAAATTGAATTGCGTGTATGAGCGTATGGGTTAGTACAGGACGTGTAGCCCGGTCTGCTTGCAGCCGGGAAGACGCAGGCACTGTATTACATGCTACAAATCCAAATGCCGCTAACTTTAACGTCAGTTTCGGATAAGAAGCTTGTTTTATCCAGTCGTTACTTCGATGCCGTTCGGGCTGAGGAGAGGCGTAGCCTCGTCTCGAAGCCTTAGCACCATGCCAAGGCTTCGAGACAGCGCTATCGCGCTTCCTCAGCCCGAACGGCATCGAAGTAACGACTGGATAAAACAAGCTTCTTATCCGAAACTCACGTTAACTTTGAGGTGGTAATCCTTTGACGCTTTCAGATGAGTGCTCTTCAGTTCCCTTGCTCTTCGCCTCTGCTTTAAAAAAAAGATCATGGGATTTTTTATAAAACTCGCTGGTATCATTACTGCGCGCAAATAAATTTAAAAAATCGAGTTTATCCAATACACGCTTCCACCAGGGCTCTTTCTGGGTTTCTGCCAAGATTTGGCTTACTTTCATGAACAAACCTTGAATTTCTGATAACTTATGGCTGTCTGCCTTAGAACTCAAGTCATAAATACGTGCTGCATTATGAGGCATGAGTTTTGTCTGGTTATCAACACGAACTTCCATTCCGCCCAGTTTTCCCAGTTGCCAGTTTTTGTGTTTAATTTCGTGATGAATATTCTGCAGAAACTCTAATTGTTTTAAGGTTAAATCATCTGGCTTGGAAAGTTCAGGAGTATGGCCATGGCGCGTAGGTAATCTTCTTCCTTTAGGTCCTAATGGACGATCTTTTAATTGCTTGTACCGTTCCCTTTCCTTTTTCTGCTCTTCCTCAGAAAGAGGAACATCCTTTTCATCACCTTTGGCCATGATTATCATTCCGCGCGTAATTGTATACTAATTATATTTAATGTTTATAATATTATCAAATTTATGCGCATTAAAACTGGATTGAGAATACAGGAATGATAAATGATGTAAGGGTTGAAGCGTGGCCTCAACCCATTATTACTTATGCGAAATGGTAATTGATACCCAGACGAACAGCATTGCCCGTATATTTAGCCTGAGATTCTACAACAGCACCGGCGTAGAGTGTGGTAGGAGTTGCAGCAAGGCTTTGGCCAAGATTCAAATAAGTATGCATGCTTCCCAAATCATAATAGAGGTATTCCAGTTTCATGCTCCAGCAAGGGGTGAACATCCACTCCGCACCAGCACCTGCTGACCATCCACCTAATATCCGGTTCTTATTCGTTTCTGCATAGATGGGTAACAGATTAGGTTGGCTATTGGTAACAGAATAGGTTGTTGCCAGCGATGCTCCGCCATATGCGAAGGCTCCAGAACCATAAATCAGGAATGACTGAGTGACAAGATAACCCAAACGTCCTTTTAAAAGGCCGAGGTAATTGAGCTTCTTGGTCATTGTGGCGTTTGAAGTATAAGTGCCAATACTGGAAACCGTATCAGTGCGTGCCGTGCTGCTGTCAAAACGAAGGGCATCCAGGTCAGTTTCAATCCCTATCACCAGATGATCAGAAAATTGAGAATTGTAACCAATTTGTGCACCACCCATGAAACTGTTGTCTGAAGTAAACATACGATTAGTAGTGACAAGAGCAATTGCTGTAGCTCTTATCTGGGAGAGAGGAAGAAAAGAGGGATCTGCGTAAGAAGCGCGGCTGATATTATGTAAGCTATTATTTGCCGACCAGGTATATCCTGCATTGGCACCGACATAAAAACCAGTCCAGTCAGCTGGTTGTACATAACCCATGTCGCCAGCAAATGCATGTGTTCCGCATAGAGCCAGGGCCAGAGAAAGGCGTGTCCATTTTTTATTCATTAATATTCTTCCAATTGATTCTGTAACTAAATTGAGTAGCCAGGATCCTAAAATATCTTATAAAATAATTTAGATCAATCACTCACTTACTTTTCCCAGGATTAGGTTAATAGTCTACAATTATACAAAACTCCCATAAATCAGAGAACTTATGAAGACCATAAAAAAAGCTTATGGCACTCTGTTTTTTGCAGTGTTATTTTTGTATGGCACAAGCTTATTTGCTGCCTGTCCCTGTTTCAATGCGGTTTTTCTGCAAACAATTTTTAAGAGCAATGAGACTGCTTCCTGTGACATATACAAAAAGGGAAGTAACATTTATAAAATAAAAATCTACGATGCAAAATACATTGCCGCAACTACTTCCACTAACTGCATGCTTAATTCAGAGCATCATGATGTCTTTGTGGATTTTTATTCAGATTATCATGGGGATCATCATGCGTGCATCAGAGTGATCCTGGATACTTGTAAGCTGTTAAAGGAACATGTGATCATCAGGGATTTTTAGAGGTCGTAGAGGTCGTAGCCCGTATTAGCGAAGCGTAATACGGGAGCGCAGTGGCTATATTCCCGTATTACGCTTCGCTAATACGGGCTACATTCTCAAGCAAGTTCATTACGCAACCCGTTGCTTCATTTGCTCATAAACATAAGCCGGGTAAAAGAAATAAAAAGGCAAGACTTTAACCAGCATATAACCAAAAGAAGGGATAGCCAGAAGCAGGGTAATCACTTTTAAGACCGGGTGTCCGCCAGTGCAGGCGACCAAAACCCAGGGAACAATCAATGACAGCAGAATAAGCAGGCGTAACCCCCACACTTTAGCAACTGTTTTTTTGTTATTAAATACAAACTGCATGGATTCCAGGCTCTTCTTCCAGGCAGATTGCTGATCATTAACCAGCAGAACCGGAGTAAAAATAGTCAAGGTATAAGCCAGCAGGGCAAGCATTTTAAACGGCATGAAAAATGAACCCATTAATTCCAGAATGATCAGCATCACCAGAACAGGCCCCATTGCTTTACCCATGGACTGTGAATTCAAAAGATTGAGAAAACCGGTATTTTCATCTATTGGTTTGCCTTCCAAATGAGCTTTAATCAACTGATACAGACCGTCAAGGAAGGGGAATAAAGCAAAAAAGATCAACGCAGCGACTATCAATAGATAAGGATAATTCAGCAAGGCATGATTAAAGGTTATCCAGCCCCAATGATTTAAACCAAAAGGAATGATGACACCAAAAACAATTAAAACAGCCAGCGGCGTTAAAAAAAGAAAACTTAAAGGCCACCAAAGCATTGTTTGGCATTGGGTATAGGATTTCCAGGCTTCGTTAAACCAGGGAAACGATTCTTTTAGACGGGTAAGGCGCATGATCATAATGTGGGTCATATTTTAGTTTGAATGTATTATATTAACACGAAAGCTTCTCGGTGAGAAGAAATCGATTATAGCCTGTATTAAAGCTTCGAAATATGGAGTCGGTAAGCACTTTTGACTTCTTGCCTGAATCTACGGAGTCCTCGCTCCGTCCCTGATCCCATTTGTCCCCGATCCCCGTCATCCCCGATCTACGTCGTCCTGAGCGCGTCTTTTTGCGCGAAGGATCTCCAAATATTGGCACTATGCTGATTTCAGGAGATCCTTCGCGCAAAAAGACGCGCTCAGGACGACGTAGATCGGATCGGGGACGAATGGGATCGGGAACGACGTAGATCAAGGACGATGTGGATCGAGGGTGGCGTTATTCCAGGGGAACGCGGCTCTGGGGGAAACGCCTATGCACTGACACGGCTCCCAGAGGATGAAACTCACTGCTTCATAAAATGATCATAAACAGCCTTGCTGGCCAAGGCTATAGAATGGCTTCTTGGATAATCACTGGCAGATTGTGATTTTACATAGATAGCCAGTGCGATATGCCCTTTGTTGTGTGGCAAAGTGATGATGCCCACATCGCTGGCAAATCGATACAGTTTTTTAGAGCCTGGATATCTTAGATAATCCATTTCGTCTATCGCCCAAGTGCCTGTTTTATGTGCTACTTTTACATTGGGAGGCAGTAAACCTTTGATTCTGCTGCGACCTGTTCTGCATTTTTCCATGGTTTTAATCAGCAAATCAGTGCTGGATTCAGACAGGGCTTCCCCGTTGTAGAGTTTTACCAGCAAGTTAGCCATGTCATCTGGGGTGGTTGAATCACGTGCATCTTTTTCAAAACGCTTCCAGGCCAGGACTTTCTTACTTAAAGGGGTGCTGTTAAGGATTTTTTTCCAGGAATAAACCGGTCGCCTTTTTTCCAGATAGGAGTGATCCACGTCATTAGTATCCATAAACATTTCAAGTATGGAGCGGTTGACTGATATATTTTTAAATCCCAGGGCAGACATACGCTTATTGACATACTGCGGCCCATTTACCGCATCGAGTAGGGTATCACTGGCACTGTTGTCACTGTTAATCAACATATGATTCATTATTTGCTGTGACGACATATTCAGCTTTTTCTTTTCGAATATATGGTATAAAGAGCCAGAACCAGGGACTGAGTTGTTATAATCCAGTTTAATGATTCGTTTTAAGGAATCCTTTTTTTCATCAACGCGGTGTAAAAAAGCTATGGCTATGGGTAGTTTAATCGTGCTGGCCATGAAAAAGCGTTTATTACCGTTATGACTCATTACCTTGTTCTTTTCTATCAAAACAGCGGTAATACCAATGATCACATTGGCTTTTTTTTCAATGGCACTTATTTTTTTAGCAAGATCGGCCTCGCCGCGGCCTGCAAGGCATTGGTTGGAAAGAAGAAAACAGAACAGTGCCCAAAAGAAGCAATTCTTTATCCCTGACATCCTGATGTTGCGCAAGAATAAGGTTCTTGTCATCATGTAATTCAATCCGTACTAGTTATTGGATGATCACAGTAATTGAACTGGATCCGATGCATCGGGTTTATCACTACTTTGAATCTATTATTTATTGATTTCAAAAAATTTTATAGATATTTTGAGAATATATTTTTTCCGTACCATTGTCCTCGGGTAATCCAGGTGGGTGGGTTTCGATTCGGAGAGGGAAGTAAATCATGCTCTGTGCCGCAACAAATTTTCCGCTTCCTGACGGTCGCGGCTCGGTTTCCGGTGCACGATGATGTTAATACGAACGCACGAAAACCGAGCCGCGACCGTCAGGAAGCGGAACAGTTATACTGGCAGGGACAGTTTTTCTGCTCCGAACCCATGGAGCCCTCGGACAAGCCGAGGAAGGCTGGAGTCAATACCAGATTGTGTTCTCAGAGATGTGTAGAAGAGTCAGCTGCTTGCAGCCAGGATCGTGCCAGTATAATCCCGGCTGCAAGCAGACCGGGCTACAACCCCTCGTGCCCTGATTTAAGCGATTTCAGCAATATTTGCCAGATGAGCGTTAACGATTTTAGTAAAACGATCCAAGGTCTCCTTGCGTGCCTCTTTGTTATCAGGCCATTGCTTATGGATAACATTGCTCAAAAACGCTGCCAGACCTTGTAATACCATTTCATTATTGCGTAAAGGCGCAGGCAATTCCTGAATGCTTTTTATTAATGTAGACAAGAGATTCTGGCCAATAAAGTTCATGGCTTTGGAGAACTCTTCAGGTGTCGGTGCTTGTTGTACGTTTGAAGTCATTTGCATTCCATTTATATAGAGAAAAGAGGTCGATAATATATCATGGCATCAAATGAATTCAAACTTTGCCGTGGTTGATAATCTTCGGCATAATTAAAGATGTTGATGCTGCGAGGCCGTGATTCTCTTCATCAGAATGTTCTCAGATCCGGTAATTTAACGTTCTAAAAGGATTTTGTAATGAAACTATCAGGGATGATTTTCTTTTCATTGATGCTATTTATGTCACAGGGTATTGCCGCTGTGGCGTCTGATCATGCTGTTTTTTCTTTTGATCAGGAAAAAGAGTCTAAAAATCTGGTATACCTGGCTTTTCAGCAATTGTATCAAGTGAATCACAGGATTTTAAAATTGCGCGAACTGGCAATACAGGCAGCGGATGCATCGTTGCCAGACAATCAACGTTATGAATTGGATAAGCTTTTTCAAAAGCAATTAGTGCTTTTGCGTAAGGAAATCAACCAAAGTGAATCTGCATTGGATATTGTACCGGAAAATCCCATTCATATTTTTATGCCTTATCAAGGACAAACCTATCAATTTCAATTGGATTTGTCCGGTTTTTCTGAACTGACTCCAAACGTTGATTTACGTTCAGCACCTGAGGTCTTGCAGGCATTCAAAACGTTAATTTCAAGCCTTGAGAAAGGATTGCCTGATTCTGCCAATCCTGGGGATTGGTCTGGATTTATTGTAGAAAATACAGATTCAGCCTCTTTTAATAAAAAAAATCAGCTCATGATCAGTAACGATGCGGATAAGCTTGCAATAATGACTCAGTTTATTGCCATACGCACTGAGTTGGTATCAAAACTGAATGTACTGTCTCTGCTGTTGGAACAATATATTGAACGTCAGGGAGACGAGGATTTATTGTATGTAATCTGGGAAAGCTTTTTTGATTTGAAAATAAAAGTGAACAGTGGAGAGATGAAGATCCGTTTCAATTTATTTACAGACAACAAATTAAAATTTCCATATCAACATCGAATTCGCAATTATGATTTTCCCAGGTTGAATCTGGAGAAGTATCAAGTGAGGGATTTAAATATTCTCAAGCTTCAGGATGCCTTGGCAGTAGGTGATATGACTTATAAAATGAAGTTATTTATCCGTGACTGGTCGGTTATGTAGCCCGGTCTGCTTGCAGCCGGGGTTGTATACTATGAAGCTTGTATACGGGGATTAGCTTGTTGCCACTTCGATCCCGGCTGCGAGCAGGCCGGGCTACGCACTGTGCTATTTCGGAGCAACTTCACCCCAATCCACGTCGTCCTGAGCGCGTTTTTTGCGCGAAGTTGATCTCCAAATATTGGCACCATGCCACTTTCAGGAGATCCTTCGCGCAAAAAGACGCGCTCAGGACGACGTGCCACTTCGATCCCGGCTGCGAGCAGGCCGGGCTACGCACTGTGCTATTCCGGGGCAACTTCCCTCCGAATTCACGTCGTCCTGAGCGCGTTTTTTTGCGCGAAGGATCTCCTGAATGTGGCATGGCACCAGTTTGTAGCCCGTATTAGGCGTCAGCCGTAATACGGGATCGAAGTGTCAATCAACTCATTCCCGTATTACGGCTACGCCTAATACGGGCTACAAAGCGGTGCTATTCCCAGATCTACGTCGTCCTGAGCACGTCTTTGGGTGCGAAGGATCTCCTTGATTTGGTGTGGTGTCTGTTCAGGATGGCGTTACCGTATCTAGTGCACTGACAATCTTTTTAAACACCTCATCTGCATTCCCCGTGCCGCTGATTGTATGCAGTTGGGGTGCTGATCCAGGATTCCTTGCTGATTCATTTTTGTAATAACTGATCAAAGGCTCGGTTTGCTGATGGTAAATCGCCAGTCGTTTTTTCACGGTTTGTTCTTCATCGTCTTTACGCTGTACCAAGGGTTGTCCTGTCAGGTCATCCTTTCCTGCTACTTTGGGTGGGTTGTAAACGATATGATATACTCGTCCGGAAGCGGGGTGAATGCGTCTGCCGCTCATGCGTTTAATGATTTCCTGATCATCGATGTTAAGGTCTATGATGTGATCAATAGCAATGTGTGCCTCTTGCAGCATTTTGGCCTGAGCTAGAGTGCGGGGGAAACCATCGAGGATAAATCCGTGGGCGCAATCAGGCTGGTTCAGGCGTTCACGGACCAAGGCGAAAATAAGGTCATCAGATAACAAACCACCCGCTTCCATTGTTTTTTTTGCACTTAAGCCTAAGGGCGAGCCTTTTGCGAGTTCCGCACGTAATAAATCCCCAGTCGAGATTTGGGGAATATGGTACTTTTGGGTTAAACGCTCGGCTTGAGTTCCTTTTCCTGCTCCGGGAGCGCCAATCAGCATGATGTGTATCGCAGATTTTGATGTATCGCCCACTGTGGCCGAACACGGCATTGTAAATCCCCAAATGGAAAATAAAAGGCAGATCGCTTTAAATTTCATAATTAAATTCCTCGTCCATGAATCCGATTTTATTCCTTTATAAGCTAATGTGATGTCTCACACAAGAGGCAAATTGATTCACATTTAAATGAATAGTTAATCTTGTTTTCAAAAATGTAAAGACGGGTAAATATGTATATCTTGTTTTGAAAGAGCATGATATAGGTTGATTAATGACCAGAATCACAGCGAGGTGTTTTACTAATAAAGAATTAATCAATAAATACAGGTTCTACAGGATTTAGAACTGTAAATGACTCAATAATATAAGGATATATTATGTCTGGTATTTCGAACGAAAAACCTGAATTCGGCAGAATTCGGGGAGCAATCTGGCCTATTCATTCCTATGAGCTGAAAAAATTCCTGCCCATGGGGCTGATGATGTTCTTCATCCTTTTCAATTACACTATTCTACGTGACACGAAAGATTCTTTAGTGATTACCGCATCCATCAATGGATCTGCAGTGATACCCTTTCTGAAAATTGGATTCGTGTTGCCCGCATCCATATTGTTTGTGCTTTTGTATGCCAAACTGTCAAATATCATGAGCAGGGAAAAGCTTTTTTATACCCTTGTCAGTTCGTTTATTATCTATTTCGGTGTGTTTGCCTTTATTTTGTACCCCAACCGGGAATTGATTCATCCGTCGCCGGAAACAGTAAGTTCATTACAGGAAGCTTATCCTCATTTTCAGCACATTTTTCCGTTGTGGGGAACCTGGATGTACTCCATCTTTTATGT
Source organism: Legionella shakespearei DSM 23087 (assembly GCF_000373765.1). Classification (GTDB taxonomy): domain Bacteria; phylum Pseudomonadota; class Gammaproteobacteria; order Legionellales; family Legionellaceae; genus Legionella; species Legionella shakespearei. Next base: position 200,737 of record NZ_KB892382.1, read on the forward strand.
GATGTCGGAATTGTGGGGCAGTGTGATGATTTCCCTGTTGTTTTGGCAATTTGCGAATGAAATTACCCGTACCAATGAAGCAAAACGCTTTTACGGATTGTTTGGTTTGCTCGCTAACGTTTCTCTGGTGTGTTCCGGTTTTACTGTCCAGTATTTATCGGACATACGCGAATCCTTGCCGCCTGAGGTGGACGCATGGGGTATTTCATTAAATTATATGATGAGCGCTGTGATTGCATCTGGCGTGTTCATTATGATGACGTACCGCTGGATGAACCTGAAGGTGTTAACTGATCCTCAGTATTATGATAAAGCGGCGAGTCTGGTCAATACAAAATCAAGCAGGCCCAAGCTGTCTTTGGTGGACAGTTTCCGCTATATCTTTTCTTCAAAATATTTAGGTTTAATTGCCGTTTTGATAGTGGGCTATGGCATTTCAATCAATCTCATCGAAGTCATTTGGAAAGGCATGTTAAAAGAGCAATACCCTAATCCTAATGATTATAATGCCTTTATGGGCGCATTTTCTGTAACCACGGGAATTGTCACCATGACCCTCATCATGATGTTTAAAGGGATAGTACGTAAATTTGGCTGGTTCACTGGTGCCATAATGACACCGGCTGTATTGCTGATTACCGGTGGATTTTTCTATGCCTTTGTATTGTTCGAGGGGCACATGCAACCTGTTGCTGCCTTTTTTGGTACTACTACTTTATTTATGGCGGTTATCCTGGGCGCGATACAGAATGTTGCCAGTAAAGCAACCAAATATTCACTGTTTGATCCTACAAAAGAGATGTCTTACATCCCGCTGGATCAGGAACTTAAGGTGAAGGGTAAGGCGGCTGTCGATGTGATTGGCAATAGTTTTGGTAAAGCGGGTGGTGGGATGATTTCAGGATTTATTTTGGTCATTACTGCCGCGAGCAGTGTGGTCATGATCGCCCACTTCCTGGTGTTTATTGTTATTGCGACCACGTTAAGCTGGATGTATGCTGTGAAAAATCTGAGCGTTCTTTATAATAAAGCCCTGCAATCCAAAGCACCTGCCGAGGTTTCTCTGGTTCGGGAAGAAAGCAATGCTAAAGAGGATGCATTGATGAATAACGCGGTTGTTTAAAATAGTAAAAAAATCCGGGTCGCGGCCGTGAGGAAGCGGAACCTTTGGGTATGCTCAGGAGCAAATACATTGTACCTGTCCTAATGGTTCCGCTTCCTCACGGTCGCGGCTCGGTTTTACAACACTTATTATTAACTCAGCTATAATGTTCATAGAGCTGCAAGATATATATTAAGGATATAAGTCATGAAAGCATCTGTCGCCATTATAGCCCTAACTTTTTCTTTGAGTGCTGGTTTGTCTCATGCAACCGCTTATATGTTAAAAAATGAGCCGGGTTTATGCAGTGATATAGCTGTCTGCAAAAGCCAATATTCTGGACATTTATGTGCTGAAGAAAATTTACCCAGAGGCACTGTTGCGGCAACCTGGAAGCAAGGGGTGAGGATGGTTTGCTATCGTGTGTATATAGAGGGAACTTGCCGTGTTTTATATGGAGTAACCTGCGAGAATTGAGAAAGAGTCGTGTAGCCCGGTCTGCTTGCAGCCGGGAATTGTGCCACTTCGATCCCGGCTGCAAGCAGACCGGGCTACGCACTGAATCAGGTTTTGTGCTGCAACAAAAATTCCGCTTCCTGACGGTCGCGGCTCGGTTTCCGGTGCACGATGAAGTAGATACGAACGCACGAAAACCGAGCCGCGACCGTGAGGAAGCGGAACAGTGATACTGGCAGGGGCAGTGTTTCTGCTCTGAACCTATGGATCCCTCGGACAAGCCGAGAGATGTCGGAGTTAATGTCTGATTGTGTTGCCACTTCTGATCCCGGCTGCAAGCAGACCAGGCTACGGATCGTGCCAGGATTCGGGGCTGTTTGTAATTAAATAATAAAATATTTGCTTTATTTTTCTAATTTTGTGGTAAAATACAGCGCATAATGTGATTTTGTTGAGTTTAAATGCCTAAGTTTAGTACATTTGAAGAGCGCATGAAGCATCCGCAAGGAAAACTTATTCCTTCGTCCATTTGGAATGATAATGAACTTTTTGGTGAAAACCTGGATGATACGGTTCTTTCTCTGATGAAGGTGTCTGATGAAAAGCTACTTTCTCTGCTGGAACGATCAACGACTAAATTAAACGATCCCTGGCTAAAAAAGCAAGCTTGGCTGGCCATAGCCTTAAGTCATCCTGATACAGACCTGACTACTCTTCAGCACATTGCCCAAATGCTTGAAATGGATGATTATGGCTTATTCTCTTTGGTTATTATTCTGGGAAATACCAGTCATTTTGATGAATTGGCAAAGCAATATCCGGCTTCTGTCATTGCAGCACACATTGTACAAAATGTATTTTATGTTTACATTAAAGCTGCAGAAAATGGCCATCTGGAGCTATTAAAAAAAATGGAAACAAAGATTCCCGAGCAGATCACGGAAATGGTCAGGGTGGCTAATTTTGCCCCGTATGCACGAGCTGCTAAAAATGGCCATATCGCTGTATTAAATCATTTGGAACAAACAAGACCGGATTTGGTTCCTGCAATGGTTAAGGCTTCTTTTAAAAATGCGGCGTTACACCACCCGGTTGTGTTGGAGCATATGAAAGAACTGGCAGCGCCTCTTCAGACTCCAAATCATTTCTTCCCCAGAGAAGTTGAGAAACCCGATGAAGAAGTTTATCTGGCTCCTCAGTTAACTGTTAACAATGCATCATAAACTCAGGTTTCGTCATTTCCTCTGAAATGGCGGGTAAACCGTATCAATCTATTATTTATCCCTGAATTCCCCTTTTTTAATATTACCTTAATCCAAATGAGATATATTTATTCATAGTGTCCTATAATTACTGTGTAAGTGATTGTGTTGATAATGTTTCTTAATAGTTGATACGCAGTAAAAACAAACACTGAATAGATCTCGTTTTGGGTGATATAAAAAGCAGTCAGATGAGGCCTGAGAGATACTAAGAAAATCAGGAGTTGGGGATGAGTAAATACGCTGTTGAAATCGCCGAGCTTTTTTCCGCCTTGGAAGCAGATCAAATCAACCTGTTTTTACAAAAGATGAGCCTTGATGAAATTAAATTAATCAATGCGAAAGTCCTGCCGCAAATTAATGATCAGAAAAAAAGAGAATACCTGAAACTTGCTCTCAAGGTACAAGAGAAAAAAATCTACAGCATTACGGAACAAGATCAGGCTTTATCTGGTGCTCTGCAAGAAAATGCCAGTGTCACCGAAAAGCTGCAATCACTCTATGAACGTTTTACTGCAAGCATACTGGCTAACTTCAATAATGAAGAATCAATAAAAATATTCCTGCAACGTGCTTCAGATGAAGAACTCTTTGTCATGGCCAGAAACCTGAACAATCGCACTCTGGATGAGGCAAGCCAAAGCCTGTACAGAGCAACGGTATCAGAACAAAGCAAGCGTGCCTTGCAAAAACCGCCAGGTAAAGAACTTGAATCGTATCGGGAATTTTCACAAGCAGTCAAACACAATCTGCAGTGGGAATCCAAAGTATGGCAAAGCCTGGTAAAGCGTATTGATCAAGCGAATAGTCTGGAAGAAATCCAAAGAGCACAGGCAAGCATTCAACCTCCACAACCCGAAATCCCTGCAGTACCGGAAAAAAAAGGATGGTTTGCCCGAGCGATCAGCTTTATTCGCGGTCTTTTTTCTTCTACCCCGAAACCTTTGCAGCAACCTAAGGTAAAGGAAGAGGCCGTATCAGAGGAAAAAAAAGAAGACCGTGAATCGTATAAAGTCGTATTGGATAAAAAGGAAGAAGAATTACTCGAATCTTGCCGTAAAGAAGGTGGGAACAAGATAGCCGATGAAACTGGAATCGCTAAAATTGGTGAAGCGCCTGCACGTAATCGAAAAGGAATCAGCCGATCCATGCAGACGCGTTTCGGCATGGCCTTGGCGCAACAAATGGTTGCTGAAACAGAAAGCAATAATCACGGCAAATTAATGCGCGTGGTCGACTCTCTGATGCATTCTGAGGACGATCCAGAGACGCTAAGAAAAGTTCGTAGCGCCATCAAGGATGTCAACAAAGACACTCCTGGGGATTATCCGCTAAAAGCTACTTCAGATCACATTTTCGCTACTGGCGGCCAGTCTTACCTGGTGACTGCTTTTGAATCCGAGGTGATGAAAAAACTGTCCCAGGCTTCAGACGGGGAAAGTCTTTATGGAATTGATTTAACAGAAGAAGAGCGGCAACAAGTAAAACAATACCACGACAACATGGCAAGAGCACAGGATTTGGGTTATGCCATGCGGGATTTCGTGTGGTCTGGCGGCTATAAAAAAGATGAACATGGTGACTTTGTCAAGATGACAGAGGAAGAAGGGTTCACCGAAAAGCAAATGGAGTTTGAGCAAAAACTGGCTGTTACCAGCAAAAAATTATTACAGCAATGCACGGAATTAAAAGATGGCGAGTCCATTTATCTGGATACTGGTCTTGATGGCCATGCCATGCAACTGGTCATCAAAAAGGTAGGTAATGAATATAAATTATCCACTTATGATTCTTCTGGTGCTCTGGAGGCTTCAGAGGTTTTTTCTAATACCAAAATTTTTGGCTATAGACTTCCAAATCCTCTAAGAATGGTCCAACAGGCGGTATTGGGTGAAAAGGGTATGAGAAGAAATGCCTACACTATTACTGTACCGCAGGAACGATTGGAATCTGATAGAGGGCACGCTTATTTATCGGAACTGATTCGCAGTAATACCCGGGTAGGGTGGGCAGAACAACGAGAGCAGTTGAAGCTCGAACACAGTTCCATGAGTGAACGAAGCGGTATGGGCATATTCCAGCGGTTGAGGGCGTTGGCTAACCGGGTGCGGGTTTACCATCTCTATAAAGAAAAATTTGCTTCTCTCTCTGATTCACCTCCCCAATTCGAAGATGCTTTACAACGACCACAAAACACGAACAACTGCTTCGCCAAAAAAGCGCAGTCTTGTGAACTGTTCGAATTAGGCAAGCCGCTTTATAAGAAAGTAAGGTTAGGTATTTTACAGGAGCAAAGAGCTGGCCTGCTGAGAGATGCTTCTGAAAAAATATCAGAAGAAGGGGACACCAGTTTTCTTCATGCAGACTATCAGAATATGGTCAATGATCTTGAGCCACAATTTCTTTCTCCCGATGAATCGCATGCCTTGTCCAGCCGTTTAACTGAACTGAAAGAGCCGCCTTCTACTGAGTATTACCAACGTTATTTTGAGTCACTGCTAGAAACCAGACAAAGGCTGGAAGAGTCCGATGTGGAAGGCAAGGAAGAAGCCATCAAACGCATAGATGAAAAAATAGGAAGTCATGCTAAAGAACTGTATTCGTTTTATGTTGCTACCGGCAGAACCAAGGACATAGAAGCTGTGTTTAGCGATGAAGTCCGTAATGATAAAGAGGGTAAATTTGACTGGTCCTCTGGAGAACATATCTTCAAAACAGAAGGAATTCCTGAGGTTTTATCAAGGCATGCGGCAGCCCAATCCTGGAAAGCGATCATTCAGTTAGTTGATCATCAGATTAAAAAATTACAAGTAAATGAACGCAGCCTGACTTCTGAAAATGATCGTTTACCGCGGGCAAGCGCCAGAGAGGCCAGGAACAATGTAACACTGGCTGATTTGGAACAGGCCAATATAGTCCGCTTTCATTCAGGCTTTTCCAGAACCGAACACGTTAACATTGAAATAGACATTAATGGCGAACGTAAGGAAATTGACCGGGCTACTTTTTTTGACCTGGTAATCAAAAACGAACAGTCCTTAACCAATCCCAAAGTGATGGGGCTTTTAGATTATCTGAGAAATTCTTCAAGAGAGTCTGAAAAAGAATACAAAGCAAAAGTTTATGCTCACCAACGCCAGGAATTTATCAAAGTTACTGGCGAAAACCTCATGAAAGCGCAGCAAAATCTGGGTGAAACCATTTATAAACTGGAGCAGAAACAGGTTGCCCTGAAAGGAATAGTTAAGGAGCTTGAAGAGGATATCGAGAAAGTTGAAAGAGCCATTGCAGAGGAAAAGGAAAAAATTGGTCTGGGCAAAAATTCTCTGATTTTAAGAAATCTGGAACTGGAATATTCCCTGTTGAGAAAAGATCATGAGCAACTGCAGAAGCTTTTGGGTAAAGTGGATGCTGAAGTCAACAGTTTGAACAACAAGGGTGAAGGCTCACAAGCATTTAAGATACATCAGGCTGAGGAATCCTTATTACGTCTGATGGACGAACATTCTGATTTGCAAACGATGAATGCAATCAGCCAGCAATTTTCAAAAACAGAACAGCAGCTTAAACAGACTGAGGAGAAACTGGCAGACATAGTACATCAACTCGATGAGGTTAATGTCGCCAGTTATCTGGATAAGCGGGCGAAACGTGTTGATGGATACAGGCGAGAGGTCATTAATAATCATCTGAAAACGAACGCTGAGTATAAAATACTGGAAGATCTTGCAGCGGGTAAGATGGGTTCTGATAAACTCAGAAATAAAGATATGTACCAGCAAACTGCCAGTCAACGACTTGAATTTTTTAAGAGAAATGAAAATACCTTTCCTCCAGGGTCTGTATTCCACAAAATACAGGAATTAAATAAAAAACTTAAAGCAAAATCCGAGGAAATAATCGAGCGGAAAGTTATCTTGCAAACTGATGTTCCTGATACAGTAGACGATAATTCTTTGCGAAGTGCGGATAAAGAATACAAAAAAATGAATAGCCTGGGGCAAGTCCTGGGTAAAGAGCCTATGCCTGCAGAAATGAAAGAGGAATGGGTTCGCGGTATGTTTGCCATATGGCTGGAACATGAAAACCCGGAACATTTATATCAATTGCAAGATAATCCGGCTGCCCTGAATAATGCGTTTCATCATTTTATAGAGCAAAAAGCGAATATAAAATATGGAGCACTCAAAGACGCACAATATCCTATAGACCTTGATGAAAGACAAATGCGGGAAATGGGGTGGAAGCCTATAACTGAAGGCGAAATCGCAGCTGTCCGGGAGGGGCGTGTACAGGCAGTAGCCAAAATTCTACAAGGAATTCGGAGGGTTGCTATCCCTAAACCTGAAAGAAGAGTTGTAACTCCAGTCACTGTAACTCAGCTAAAAAGCAATGAATTAAGCTCAGAGCATGATGAACTTCTGGAAGCAAAGGATTTTGTTGCTCCGGATGTGCTGTTTATACCTAAAACAGCAACGCTGGCAGTAGACGGCAGCACATTAAAATTTTTACGGCAAAACCCCAGGCCTTCTCCTCAAGGAGAAAGCATAAGCCAGTGTGATGATTATTTTAAAGAAAGCCTGACTTATTTGCATAAATTAAAGGCACATAATGGCCTGGAAAATAAAGCTCAGCGTATTGAGGAATGGTGCCACTCACTGTCTGCAACTGTTTTTGATTTACCTTATCCACCACCTCCTGAGCTGATAACGGAAGTGGAAAATACCCTCATAGACCCTTACAGAGGGGATGATGGCGAAATTAAAGATTCGTTTCTCAAGCTTGAAAATACGGAGCGCTCGCAGTTATTGAGTTCTTTAATAAAACTGAATTTGTCCAGAATCGCGGTCGATGGGTCTGCAAAAACGCAAGTTAATCCGCAATTTTATTCAATAATTAAACAATGGGAAAAATTGATAATACCCCGTGATGAACTTTTGTCACGAAAAATTGCCCATTTGGCTCCAGGTGGGACCAAACCTGAAGATATTTCTTTATTCAAAGAAGTAGATATTGCCCTGCATGAATCACCCATCAGTCTCGAAGGTTTGTATGAAGGACAAAAAGGCTTGCAAATGGCCTTGTCGGATTATGGCCGGGAAAAAGGGGTGGATCAGCAACTGCGTAAACTCTCGGATCGCCTCGCTATGCGTAATGGTGATGCCTTGTTAGCAGTACAGTTTATGGATTTTTATACCAATAACAGTTTTCTTGCTTCACGTGAGGGCATTAACAGTACTGAAGGGCGTGAACTCTTTTCCAGAGCTTTAACTGATGCTTTTCAACATGCGACCCAGGAAGAACGTGCACAATTGATCGCATTTGTTAAGGACATAGAGTTTCGTATTGATACGAATGAGTGCCAGCTCAAAACACCGTATACTGTATTTCTCGAAGAAAATTTAATTCGCTGTGCAAACATTGATCCTGATCTGGTTCACGGACTGCTTAGTGACAGTGATCCATTGGACGCACCAGAAACAAAAGCCTTTATTACTGCTTTGACGGGCAGTACCAGTGAGGATGGTGCCGATCGCTTATTTGGATTTGCAAAAGAAATCAATCATCTATCGCTTAAAATTGAACATGCTTTAGCTCAGGAACCTGTAGATAATGAGGCTCTGGATAGCCTTTATGCCCAACTTATCTGCTCTAATTTAGCGTATCAATTACTTCTGGATCAGGCCTCCGAAGATATTCTGGAAAGTTTTAATAACAATTTTGAATACGTCCGGGAAATGGTTGGGGTGCAATCTAATATTAACAGCTTGCAAAACAATCTGACTGAGTTCACCAGTAATCTGCATCTGAATCATCGTAGTGAGCAATTTAAGCTCGTATATGATAACTACGTCAACAATAAAAAATTTGATGGTGTAAAAGTCACGTTTGATTTGGCAGCATCTTCAGATATTCCCGGCTTCGTCAACCTGGGCGGCAATAAAAGTCTGGATGCACTCCACGGTGCGCTTTATGTTGGCAACAATAAATTGGGCATTATGCCTGCCTCTTTGCAAGCCCATATTATTTTACAGGAGTTGGGACTCAATAGTCTTCCTTTCAAAGCCCTGTCAGGAAGCTATATTTATTCAGAAGGTAAAGAGGTTAAAGCAGTCATTATTCCTGGGGAGGATGGTAATATCACTGTACAGCGAGAGCTGACTACCCTGGATGGTCAACCTGAGTTATTACAGTATATTCCACCTGATAAAATGGATGTTTTACCGGCATCGTTTAAAAAGCGCTTGCATGCTGAACATTATTTCATGGGTGCTAACGGTGATTTACATGCCTATAGCGCAGACTTCAAGCCTGTAGTTACATTATCACAGAAAGACGGGCTATGGAGTGGTGTGTTACTCGATCATCAAGGGAAAAAAACTGCGGTCAGTCTCGACAATACTGCTTCCTTCCCTATGATGAAGAGCTTGTCTTCAGTATTCCCTCATGATGAAATGGTGCCTGTTGACGCAAAGACGGTTTATATCCCGGCTATTGCCCAATACGTTATCCAGGAATCAGAGGGATATTCGATTACCGATAGCCTTACAGAAGCAAAGTCTAAAAAGCATTTTAAAATAACGCCTCAAGGCAGTGCCAGCACTGAAAAAGAGCTGTCTCCTGCAGAACAAAAAGAAGTCAATATACTGAATGAACAAATAAAACAATGGCGTGCAGAACTGAGCACTACTACAGGGACTGATTTGCTGGCCAGGCAAGCTCAGGGCAAAATGGAACAAAGGATTAAAGATAATGAGGCGAAAATCAGGGCAATAATTGAGCCTGAGTATTTTGTTTTTGTGCCTCAATCGGAGCAAAGTAAAGCACTTGAAGCCGAAGTTTTGCGCTTGCGAAAAGAAATGGATTTGGCATATTTGGATTACAAAGCCGGTGGTAAAGACAGGGAACTGTTAGCTTCAGGCTATGAGCAAAGCAAAGAAGCCTATCTCAAAGGCAAGAAAGCTCTTGAAAAAGCACTGGCAACAGAAAATCACCTGCGTGTGTACAAGGATAATAATGGGGTATTAGAGGCCAAAGATGTTCACAGCATTCTTCATGTGGGCACTGTTCCTGGCAAGACCGAAGTATTGACCCGCTTGTTGGGGGCTCATGTTCCCCAGACTGCCTTAAAGCCTGCTGAATTGGACGAATTAAGAAAGCTCAAAGCCCAATACAAGGAACAATCAGACCTGAGCATGGAAGAACGGGCGGCTTTAATCATGTTGATTGGTACCGAAATTCAACATCATTTATTGGAAAGAAAAGCCAGTGCAACAGGTAAAGCAGAAGGCTGGAACAGTGAAGCCTATAATAATCTTTTAAGCGAATTCACTGACCAGGTAAAACAGGTCAATCAGTTATCCGGAAAGCTCCCCTTGCAGGATTTTGCTGAATTATGGCGTTCAATCAGTTCTGAGTTGGGTACTGATCAGGAAATAAAAAATACCTTTGAACAGTCTGTCCCTACTGTAGTAACGGGTGAGAAAAAGCCGATAAGTCTTTTTGTAAAGCCAACCGACATGCCTGTTGAAACAATAGCAGGCCGGACACTGGTTGAATTTAAACCCTTTGAAAATCCTCATGAGCTCATTGACGAACAACAGAAAGCATTGGAACTCCGCCTTAGAGGATTGGACGAGCATTCTGAGTCAGTGCAGGCTCAGGAAGACGGGTATTATTACGAAAATTATGGCTTGTTTAACGCTAACACTCTTGAAAAATTGTTCAGTGTTAAAAACGAACATGAGGGTATTGGCGGATTAACCAAAGAAAACGTGGCTTCATTATTCTCATTAATGCAGCAGGAGGGATGGGTTAAAGCGGTAGAAGGTATGGATAAATATCAAATTACCAGACACCCGAGTGAATTTTATTCATCGCAAAAAATTGCAGCTCACCTTCATGAAGCCGGTATAGAGCGGGCAAGAATACAGGCTATTTCTGAACGGCTTGAAACCTTCCTGTATCAGACTGCGGTGAGTGGTGGATCTTACTCTGTAGTAGCTGATAACCGGGAAGAGCTCATTCGAAAAGTTACAGCGGAGCAAAATAAGAATAATCTGAGCTACTTACACGCACTGGATAGCATTCAATCCTTACTGGATGAGGCATCCTCTCCCATCAGTATTGCCGAATTGAACTCTGCTTATCTCTTAAATGATTACAGCCGTATCCTTGCTTTGTTTCCTGAAGAACGGCGTGAGAAGGTGGAAATACATCTGAATAATGGAATGACCCGGTTATTGTATTATAAAACCGAGCTGGATCATTTCAATGACATACAAAGCAGCTTTAAAATGGGGCAAGATGCAAAAGCCATAGCAATGCTGCATACGCGCAGAAATTATAATTTAAATAAACTGTTGGACTCTGAATTGGCTCAGGAGTCTAAGTCTGCCCTGGAGACGGAACAGGAACGGCGAATGCAACGGGCTTTTCTTCTGTTTGAATCAGAGTTTGGCCATCGCTGTAATGCCCGTCAGGTGAGTATTTTCCGCGGTTTACTTCTCGATGGTATCGATGATCCTGATAAAATAGATTCAGCACAGGCACGAATGGGCTTTGGAAAAACGTCATTACTGCCTTTAATTGCCTTGTATAAAACGGGGCCTAAATTAGTGCGCTTTGTTGTGCCCAAATCAGCATTGGAAACGAACACTCAGGATATGTCTGCCGCGTTAGGCAATGTATTGGCTGGCCGGGCGGTGAAAGATGATTTTCAACGTTACCGCATAGAAGCTGATCCGGAACCCGGCATGGGGGCGAACAGCCCTCGTCTGAAATCCTTGCAAGACATTAAGGCGGATTTGCAGAAAAGGCTGGCGCTTTATGAACGAGTAAGGGAAAACCGTGAAGTGCTTGTGCAGGCTCCTAATGTCCGCAACTCCATGGAATGTCAGGCTAAAATCTTTCTGGATATGTTGCTTAATGAAACCACAGCCAGCGAGCCCTTGCAGCAAAAAGAACTCATGGAGTGTATCAGGTTACTCAATGAAATCCGTGCAACGGAAACGATTACCGTATTTGACGAATTGGATGCCACCCAAGATACGGCTACCACAGACGTTAATTTTACTTCTGGAGAGAAAAAGTCCCTTGATGCGGCTGAAATTTATCCTCTGGAAGTGATAACTCAAACCGTAAAAGCCACCGAGGATAAAAGTGTGGCCAATTTGGCAAGCGTCTTGTTAAAGCAATTTGACATAGCCGATCCCGATGGTGATATTTTAAAGTACGTGATTTCATTACAGGAAAAGCAACCTGATTCGGTCACGTCTGCAAACCGGACCGAAATTTATTTAATACGCGCTGTGTTGACGGATCCGGTCATGCTGAGTGTCTTTACTGAAAAAGAACCAGGCACAGACTTTGGTGTGTGGTTTGAAAACAAAAGCGATGGCTCCAAATCTTATGATCATGAGGCGTTCAGGAAAAGTAAAGATGAGCCTGGCAAACCTTTATTAATTACTGTTCCTTATGCCGCAGCCAACACGCCAAAACCACAAGGGTCGCGTTTCGATAATCCTGAAGTGACCGCTATTACTACCTTCCTTTATTATCTGGATCCCAGGACGGAACTGGCTGAAATACCGCATCTGGAGTTTTTAATTGATTCCTTTAGAAATGGATTGAGCGAAGCTTCGTTTAAAGGCCCTCAAGCCGATACCATAGATCCTGAATTTAAAGTGGTGTTCGGCGAGCTTAAAGCTTTGGCTGAAATTGAAGATCCCGTCACCCGTGCTCTTGAGCGGGAAAAATATTTTGCGGCTCTTGAGGGGCGGATTAAGTCAGGTGAAATTCCCCCCAATGCCTTTAGGAAAATGTTGGCTCGAACTGCCATTCAGGAACAGATAAAACTGGATCCGGGTAAAGCCAACAGTAATCGTTATGAACAAGGGAATATCAAGGATCAGGTGATAGGTTTTTCCGGAACCGCCGGTGACACCTCATCTCATTTTAGAGAAAACATGCTTGATCCGGCCGCAGACGGTAACATGACCTTAGGGATCATGGGCAGAAATAACTGTCAGGCAACCCTCTCGCTGAATACTACCCGTTTTGTCGAAACAGGTGAGGACTATACAACTGCGTTAATACAACAATTAGCCGATTCCTTTAAACCCACTACCCGGACTCTTATCGATGTGGGCGGTTTGTGTAAGGCCTCTAATCGCACTGTGGCCAAAGAACTGGCCTTGCAATTAAAGAGTAAGGACAGCCCATTAAAAGGGGTTATTTTCTATGATGATGTCACCAATACCAAGAAACTGTTAACCCTTGATGCTAAAAACAAGGAAACTATTGTTGATTTGACGGCTGAAATGGTTGCTGAATCAGACAGGCAGGGCAGTTATTTTACCTATTATGATCAAAGCCATTCACGTGGAGCTGACATCAAGCAAATGGATGGTGCCCATGCGGTGTTAACCTTGAATTTCACCGTAACCAATAATGATTACAAACAAGCCATCATGAGAATGAGGAAAATTATTGATAAATTATTAGGACAGTCTTATTCAACGGCAGTTCCAGAACAGGTGTGGGAAAAAATCATCAGCGATTTGCAATTGGATAAAGAGCACCAACTTACCGGTAATGATATTGCGTTTTGGCTGCGTAAAAATGAACTCGAAAATGATTTAAAAACAGTGTCGCTCTTAACAGCAGAACTGGATGCAGTGATCAAAAATGCCATTTTGCAGCAACAAGGGGAAATAACCCGATTAATGGCAGGTTCTGAGCTGACTGATGAACAGATAAAAGCCTTTACCCAGTGTATTAAAGACTTAAATGATATTATGCCTTTTATTTCAGGCTCCAGTACCGATTTATACACCAAGTACGGCAAAGTATATGGCAATGTGAAAAAAGAAGCGTTTATCAACGATTTGCAAGAGTCATTTGAGAAAAGGTTAAACACGGTTTTTGATGTGGTCGATCGCACACGGGATCAAATGGGTCTGGGTTTTGTAAACGACGAGGACAAAACTCCCTATGTAGAAATGAAAGACCGTATCATCAAAAAGCGTGCGGATAATTTAAGTGAAGAATTTATTATTCCTTCTGCCAGTGGTGCTTTAACTGAAGTACAATCAGAAAGTGAAAGCCAGTCTCAAAGCCAATCACAAAGCCAGAGTCAAAGCCAAAGCCAGACGCAAACGCATTCATTTTCTCAAGTGGCCACGGAAGAAGTGGTTAATGAGAGTAAACTCAGGAAGCATGAGTTGCCGCCCGAACCTGTTGTAATTGATTATCTACTCAGTGATAAGGGCATATCTGCTTTGAGTTCAGCCAGCACGATACCCCATATGGGTAATGTATTTCTTGCAACAGATTCGGTGAGTTGCAGCCCTGTTTATATACACGCTGGAGCAACCGATCCTGAACAAACCATCCCGCCAGTTCATTATTTTCTGGCTCGGGAAGAAGGTAATCCTAAAATCATTTTGATTAATCAGGATGAGGCTAATTTGTTTAAAGGATCGCCTGTCGCTCCGTGGACTTTATATGATCTGAGACATACTCTGGCAGAATCGAATGTATTGGAGCCGCTGACCAAACCGGATATTGCATCCCTCGATTCTGCTGTATTGAAGAAATTGCACTTTGCTGCTTTCAGATATCAGGTGAAAGGAAACACTGTAGAGACGCTGGCGAATTCCCTGCAAGGTATTTGTACTCCTGAGCAGTTGCAACCCACATTAAACATACAATTTGCAACAACCCCCGTTCGTCCTGAAACTCCTCCTGTTTTTAAATTACCCGAGTGGGGATTTTATGGTGAGGCACAACAAGACATTAAGCTGACTATTGCCCAGATACGCCCTAATCCCGGAGATAAAAATGAAAAAAGTGGTGTGGTGATTTCTTTGGGCAAAGACAAGGTTGCTGTAGGAGAGCATGCCAAAGTGTTCGTTTCCTCAAAACTGAACAAGCGCATTATAGATGAAGTGAATCAGCGGAAAAAGGATGAAGTTCCTGATGAGAAAGGCGTTCTTAACAAGGTGGCAAAAGACATCAGGGAAGATTATAAAAAAGCCATGCTGAAAAAAGCAGAATTAAGAGAAGAACAGAGAAAATACAAACAGGGTCGAACAGAAATACATCAAAAATACGGTTCTGAAATAGAGCGTCTGGAGGCAGAAAAAAACAGTGCTATTGAATATGCCAGGATAAGCCTGCGCTCTATCCATAAGAATGAAATGAGACAATTGCTTGATATGAGAGGCGATTGTGAACGCGTGTTTACCAAAAATCTCAATTCCCAGAGCCGTATGAGAATAGGTGGGGACAAGGTACCCTTTGGCACAAAACTCTTTGGTAAATACAACGAAGACATAGATGCCATGGTGGAACATGCCATTAAAGAAATTTATGCAACAGACCAGCGCTTGCAAAATCCACAACCGCCAGAAATGCCCAGAGAGATCTCTGCCCATGCTTTGGATAAAAAATTGGACGGCTACATTCGGATGATTACGGCCGCTTTGGAAGAGCGTTATGAAGAAAATACTCATTATTCACAGCAGAAAGAAACCACTTTGCTGGAAGAAATGCATCTTGCTTCTGCAAAATCCGGCAGTGCTCCTGTTACCATTTGGTCAACTACTTTGGAAGATGCATTAAAATACCAGTTACATGACAAGTATGTTCACTGGAGGAATGATGATGTTAAAGAGTCCGAACGATATAAAATCTGGAATGAATTTACCGCTCGCATGCAAGACGTGATAGAAAAAAACAAAGGTAAAGATATCAAGGAATTTGAACAAACAGTTTTCGATGAAGTGAAGAAATTTGTTCAGGAAAAAGAGCCAAAACCTGAGCAAGCCAACAGGGTGAGCACTGAAATTATGTACATGCTCAGCATGTCATTTAAACCAAGCGCAGACAAAGATAAAAATGTTGAAGCAACTAAAAGTGCTATCAGTAACGTTGTCAGAAAACGCATGATGTATGAGATCAGAAATCCATCTGGCCAACAAGAAGGTTTATACAAACGAATAGCGGAAAACCTGCGTCAAAAAGAAGCTTATGAGGTACATTTGACGGATACTCTCGTGGCTCCTGGAACAGATCCTGTTTCTGTCAGCGACGTATCAGGAGCAGTTCAGTCTGCTTTGAATAGCCAAAATATACGTATTAGTGAGGCGCGAGCAGAATCATTAGGCAAACGTTGTATAAAATATGTTGCCGGACAGAAATGGCTGGAACATACTTTGGATCATTATGAGGCTGTTGCAGGACGTCCAGAACATTTAGGACAAGTAGATGGTTTCGATGCAACCCTCTTTTCGGATGCCAGAAAAGAGTTGCTTAGTCTTGATAAACGAGTCCTGGAAATCCAGCGACAAATTGATGATGCCAAGGCTGCCAGAAAAAATGAACTGGAACAATTGCATGAAAAAAATAAAAAACTTAAGAAGGATGTGGCTGATAATAATGAGCAATTGACTGAACTTCGTGGTGAAATGTCCGCTCTGGCTAAATTATTATCCGGTGTTAAAAAACTTTTTGCCATTTTCAGTACGCAGCAAGTGAAGGTGGAGGAGGGTGATCCTCTGGATTTTCTCGACAGTCATTTTGATTTAGGCCAAATCATCACGGATGAAATCGCAGATTCAGCTGTCCTGACTTTTGAACCACCTGAATTTTATGATTTTGATAAAGACATGGGGGTGCAAGTCACTCGAATGCACGGTCTTGATCAGACGGAGACAGAGGCACAAACCTCTCTGCACCATGCAGTAGCAGTAGTCAAAGACGCGGCTTCAGAAATCAGGGCACGTAGTGCTCATACTGTACTGCAGCATCAAGAGACGCAGAACCTTGATATTGAAGAGCATGAGGAGAGTAGCCTTGACAGACAACCCGTCTCTTCAGGCGATGAGGAGAAAGCCAATGTTCTTTCCACTGAAGATGTGAGAACGTTCCACAGGATGAAAGCTACCTGGACTGAGACCTATAGAGGGGATGATGATCTGGAGAATGATACTGCTCCACGCATATAAAATATAGTGCGTTTATGATCATGTAGGTATATAATTGCTCAAAAAAAAAATTAAAGAGGTTGCGTTAATGTCGAGGGATAAAATAGAAGGTATTGTTAACACTTTTTCACCAGAATTAAAACCTGATTCAATACTTCCATCTCTGCGGTTAAAAAGACGTGAGATTGCTGTCCTGGTTGATGGGCTCGTGCCTACGGCAGATGAACCTGTATGCTATATAAATAACCAAGACAAAGCGATAAAGGTCACTATTCTGCGACTTGATAATGGCAGTTATTTTGCCAAACTGCACCCCGCAGCTTTGGCCGGGGTAGAAGACAAGACCAGTTATATTAAAGAGGCTGTTCAGTTTGCTCTGAAAGAAAAAAATATAGCGCTGAAATTTGAAGACATAGCCATTGGGGGGGTAATAGGGGCTGAGGGAAGAAAAGCAGTTATTTATAACTTGTTTGGCCAACCCCCACGATCCGAGCATGCCTATGCGGTGTTCAAATTGCCGGGAGAGGCTGGGGTGCATATTGAAGATCCGAGAATGGGATTTTTTAATTTTAGTGATAAACTGCAATCAAAACTGGACGATCAAATTTGTTGTTTCGCAGCTACCGCCTTGTTTTATTTTTGTTATAAAGCCTTCAGTGAGCATCAGGAAATACCATGCAGTTCTTCACAGATGTTTGCAACGATTCATGCATGCAGTGCATTGAAACGAAAAATGCTTGAGCTGGAAGAAAAGGTTGGATATTCCGCAGAGACTAAGGAAGAGGTAATGGCTTCTTTCATAAAGGATATGTCAGTTTTTGAAAATCCAATGAATAGGATTCCCGCTGGTTTCAATCCCAGGTAGCACTCAAGCACTAAAAATAATGAAAACCTTGATTTCGTTTCACCCTGAGTGATCCTCTCATAATTTTAACCTGTAAAAAGATGTAAATAAACAGGATGATCATCGCAAGTAGCCCCTCCACCTTCGGGGGAGGGTGCCCGACAGGGTGGGTGGGGGGATCAAAAAGAAAACTCATTTAAGGTAGAACGCTCTAAAACAAGATGGTCTGTTTGATAGAAACTCCTTTTTTGATCCCCCCATCCGCCCTGTCGGGCACCTTCCCCCGGAGAGGGAAGGCGATTCTGCATAGATCTGAGTGGTACTCAATATGAGAGAATCACTCAGCACTTCACCCCATCAAGGTTACACCACCGGCTTAAAAAGCCGGGTTTAATCCATTGGAAGGAGCTGTAGAACTCTCTGGGGCTTTAGGACGATTGAAAGCAAATAACCCCATACTGGAAACCAGAGCACCCACACCAACGCCTGCCAGGATTAATCCTGGAATATTTAAAGTAGCAGCATTAAGAACAGTGAATGCTACTGCAACGGCGCCAACCCCAAGAGCACCGATAAAACCATTTAACAGGTGCAATGAATATCGCTTTTAGTAAAAGTTAACATGTTTGTCACTTGATTTATTTTAAGTCTCTATGATCAAATCTGGCGCATTGTATCATTGATTGCAACTTAATCAACTGGACTAAAAGACAGGGTTGTTCATTTTGGGGTAATTCTCCTGTTGTTTCATTAATATGCTAAAATTATATACAGATATGGCATCACTCTATTTAAAAGGATTTCCTGATGAAAACAGTCATTCTATCTCTTATATGTTTCTTGTCCTTTTCGCTACACGCTGCCTGCAAATGCAATTGTGATCCGGCTGACTTCAGTATCTGCGCAGGCCAGAATGATCTGGACAGACCCTGTCCGGTTTTGTGTAGTTCCTCCTCATCATCCCCCGGCCTTGCTCCGATGATTACTGCCTGTCCGATAGGAAAAATCACCATGCCCAACACAGGGGTTACCCGCACGGTTAATACGTGCACCGAATAGGCATTACGGTTTGTAGCCCGGTCTGCTTGCAGCCGGGATCGAAGTGGCAATGAACTCATTCCCGTATTACGGCTAATACGGGCGAAATCTGACTCTTGATTACATATTAGTCTACGGCTTGTGGCTTGTCCTATTGATATCCACACCAATGCTATGCTCAGGCTCTGTGCCTCAACAAAAATTCCGCTCCTTAACAGTCGCGGCTCGGTTTTCTGGTGCACGATAAAGTAAATAGGAACGCACGAAAACCGAGCCGCGACCGTGAGGAAGCGGAACAGTTATATTGGCGCGTACTTTATTTCGTGCACCTATACATAGAGCTACACCTCATTCAGGCTTATAATATTTTTGATAAATGGAAACATAAGTGCCGTCTTTTTGCAGGCTGAGAATGGCTTTGCTGATTTCATTGATTAAGGACGTTTTGTCTGGAAGGGCGATTATGCCGTAGCCCTCGCCTAAAGGCATGTCTTTTCCTACGAATTTGATATTGTATAAATCATTAGTCTTCAAACGATAGGCAACCACATTATTAAGTACTATGACATCAATTTTCTTTTGTGCCAAATCCGTCAAGAGCTCCGAGTCCGATTTATAAGCAATGATTTGATTTTGGTTATGGAAAGGGGACCGCAGCAATAAATTATAAAAAGTAGTTTTCACCACCCCGATTTTTTTATTTTTTATATCTGCCAAATCATCAATAGGGCTGTTTTGCAAGGCGACAAATTGTATTTTACTGACTGCATAAGGAATACTCATGGCATATTGCTTCAGATCTTCAGGGCTATAAGGGCTAACCAAAACCAGTAAATCAATATCACCATTATTCAATGATTCAAATTGATCGTTAAGCGTGATCTGCTTATAAACACATTGTTGATCAATACGGGCGCATATATTGTCCATAAGGTCGATACAGAAACCAAAATAATAGGGTCCATGTTCCGATGCTACTTTTTCCACAATGGGCGCTCCTGAAACACCAACCCCCACCTTTAAGGTAGCACCAAAAGAAACAGTGACAAGTCCTATCATGAAGATGACTATCAATAAACGGATTGCCGAAATTTGAGTTAATTTCATAGTATCTTTTTGTATTTTCTTTAAAATTTAGGAAGTAAATCCAGTTTTGTCAACGTAGGCCGGTTATTTGAATCCAGGTAGAGCCAAAGATTCGCCACTATTATTGTTCCTTTCGCTATATGCTTGTATAAGTCCTTGCAACGCATAATCCGGGATGAGGACGTCATCCAACGTTTTTCCATAAGGGATTTTCTTTTGGAAAAATAAAATTTTCGGTTTTTTAAGCAGTTCTTCTATATTCTCCTTTTCATAGGTTTTATTGTCGAGAGTGCATAAAACGGGATGTTGCATTGTTTTCCCGCTGAGGGGACACGCCATCGCTTTCGGTTCTTCATCGTTTGAGAAATCCGTGCGATTTTGATGCACTTGTTTTATGAACTGATTAAGCGCTTTGTTTGGAATCAGAACATCATCTGCAGTTTTCCCCTGGGGAATTTTTACTCGTGACATGGGAGAGGTTTGCTTCTCTTCAAGCCAACTTTTTATAGCAGTTTTCTCATAACTACGGCCATCAAGGGTGCACAAAACCGGGTGTTTCATTATTTCAGAAGTAATAGGGCACTCCATATCTTTAAACATCCATTCTGGGTCAAATGTTTGTGTTGAATCTTCTGAGCTTGTATCGGTGCTTGTTAATGAATCTCCCACTCTGGATTTTAATTCGGCATTGATTCTCTTCACTGTCTTATCAAATTCAGAAGTCTGAAATCCCTGCTCTTGTATTTTAAGTGTTCTGAGTGAGTGATTTTTTCTTAAGGCAGCCAATAATAGTTTAAGTTCTTTTTCTGTAAACTTGTTATACGACAGATCAATTTTTTCAATGGTTTGATTCATGCTGATAAACTTACAGAGACCATGAATTTCCAAATTCAGATGATTATGTTGAAGATCCAGCGATTTAAGCCGCTTATTTTTATTGAGCGCATTGAAAACAGGACCCCAGTCTTTATTGATATCAGGAAGTACAGATCCTCCGTCCGCATAACCTAGACCGAGCTGTATTATTTTGTTATTACTTTTTAGAATGCTGGCTAAAATATCAAAGTTTACCTTATCAAAATGGTTATAACTTAAATCTACTTTTTTCAGACTGCTATTGTTTTTTATACCAGTCAGCACGTGTTTCATTTGTTTGGTTGTCAGACTATTGAATGCGATATCCAATTCTGTAATTTTCGAGTGAGCAGTTAAAAAATCACGCAGCAAGTGGCCTGATTTTGAATTGTATTCTATATATGTGAGCCTTAGTGACAGATATTTTAATTCGGACTGTTCATGAAGAGCGCTTATTATTTGAGGAAAAATGGCATTGCCTAGATCGATGTCTGATAAATTTAACCGCAGCAGATTAGGGCGAACCCTCAGATATCTGGCTAAAGCTTTAAGACCAAGACGTTCAATATGAAGTCCGGGAATACTTAAAATAGTGTAAGCATCAAAGGCATCACTTCTACTAAGTACAAATTCAGATTCACTGAGTTTTTTGAAGCAGTGAACAGCATATAAAAAAAGTCCAATTTCGTTTTTTTCGGGCATAATAACATCTCTTTGGGGTATTTCGTTGTTCCCTTATTGTATTTGGGAACTTGATTCTCTCTTATTGACCCAAATTAAGTTAGCGTATGTTATACGGGTATATGCATCTCAAAAAGTAGAATTATCCGTGTAAAGCCACGATGTTCCAATTACACTCTTTGAGTACGATATCGAATCAAAAATAACATTATATTTGCATGATTCGGAGTTATCTAAATGAAAGCCCTTTGGAATAAAGATAAGAAATTTTTAAACAGCCTGGAATTCATCAATAACAATTTGATGCAACTGAAACAGAACATGGAAGCAGACGAGCAAAGCGTCGAGACCTTCAAGCGTAATAAAGCACTTTACACGAAAATTATAAAGAGCTTTGAAAATGTCCAGGCTTATGCTGATGGCCGCTCCTGGGGGAACGAATGGCGAAAAGCTAAAAAAGCCTGGTTGGCTGGTACGAAACAGCAATTATCAATTCTCAGCCATCGAATGGATGAACTCGACGGAATTAAGCGTCAGGTGACGAAGCCACATGGAGAAAGACAGGCTGATACTGTGGCAGATGAATTGGAAATAATGCAGATTGTAGATGAAATTGCGGACTATATGGGCAAGATTTTTAATTATGACAGTACGCAAAAGACAACATCAGCATATAGTGAAAACGAACTGTCTTCTGCTTCCTCAGTACCTGAACTGGCTGATTTGCAAAAAGCATGTATTGATAATGATGAGCCTGATATTGAAAGAATCGTCACTTATTTTGAAAATTACAACAAAATTGACCTGCTAAAAAAATGTGCCTGCCAATTTGCCGCAGAAGGTCGCGTGGACGCGCTGGAACAGCTTATGGGGCATTCGACCAGGATTGATTATTCGCTTTGTGATAAAGAGGAATGGTCTTTATTGCATTGGGCGGTAGTTGGTAATCAGAAAGAAATGCTCCTGTTTTTATTGAAAAAATCTCCCGTCAGTATTTTAAAAAACAGCACCTCATATTTTTCTCTAAGTGGAAGTATTTTAAATTTTACTGTTGAATATTGTAATCTGGAACTTTTCGAAGCACTTCTCTCATCAGAGGAAGTCAAAAGTAAATTGCCGGAATTGCTCTTGTTAAAAGGCAGAAACGGTAAACGCCCGCTTGCTATTACCATGATTAAAATTAAGGAACTGTTATCGGCTGAGCCCAATGAGAGTATGCAGCAAAAGTATGGTACTTATTTGCGAATGATGGAACGATTGTTTGATTTGGAACACAAGGTCAATGCATCTAACCCACCTTCAGTGATGGAGCAGAACTTTAAAAATCTGACGGACAAAATCAGTGCTTTCTATAGGGAAATGGATGTAGTCAAGAGATACGCTGTGTATGCTGATTTGTCTAAATATTCCAATGAAATTACTTCTGGATTGTCTGCTGCTTATAAAATTTCTGCTGAAGACTTTATGCAGCATGTAAAATGGTGTTTACAAGTCCCATTTTTAAAAGCGTGTCAGGAGAACCAGATTGAAATAGCGACCCAACATGCTAACCTGTTCAAAGAACATGGCGTTGAATCGTTTATTAATGAAATCATCCTGGACTGTTTGTCTTATTCAAGTTCAGAAAGCAAAACCCTTGTTTTTAAATTCATCATTGATAATGGCTTGATGGAGCCATCTAAAGCGGTTACCGATAATCTGACTAACAATGGCTGGAATGTTCTGCATTGGGCTGTTGCGAAAGAAAAGATAAGTATTATTGAATATCTTATTCATAAAGATCCCAATCTGGCTTTTATAAAAACTCCAAACGGATGGTTGAATGGTCGAGAAAATCTGTTACATGTTGCAATTGCATATGGGCAAAAGAAGTCACTTAAATTTATATTAAATGATTTAACTTCAGACAAATATCCAGATAAAACAATTCAATTTAAGCTGTTTTATTTTTTAATCAATAGTAAGGAAAAAAATGGCGAAACCCCATTAGCCCTTGTTTTATCAAAATTAAACAAGGCTCCTACAGAATATTCGCTTACAGAAGCTCAAGAAATGAAAAAAATCATAGAGGATGCAACCACAACCATGGCCGCCAATCCTGAGTTTCAGGCATATCTTGAGTCGATTGAAAAAGATGAAGCTGAAAAAGCCAAGGCTGCGGAACTTAAAACCGAAGCCAACAAGACATCCACCTTTTGTAGCATCATGTAGACAGCCGGATTCTATACATGATCGATCCCGGCTGCAAGCAGACCGGGCTACAATTCGTGCCACATCTATCCTGTGGCACGGTCGTAGCCCGGCTTGCTTGCAACCGGGAGCGAAGTGGCAAAGAACTTACGGCGATGCCACACGTTCAGGAGGACGTGCCAGATTTCATCAACTATTGGGAGTCACAATATTAAACCAGAAATCAAAGTTATCCATGAATCCCAATAATTGATTTAAGGCATTTTGATTCCCTGTAATTTTTAACTCAGCGTTTGCTTCTGTACCCTCAATTGTTTTTTGTTTGAGGATGATTTGGTTTAATGTTTCCCTGTTTATCGTTATTGTTGCATCAGCCTTATCTGACTGATGCCCCTTAACGTGGTGCAAACCGCCATTGTTGAGTTCTACTACATACTGTTCATTAATGTCAGGGAATACAAAATTTAAAGTGAGAGTAGTATTCGCTGCTTGTTCCCCATTCAATTTAATCCCCAGATAATCAAAAAACAAATCGGTACTCATCGCTCGAATAGTATCAGGACTGGCTGCATCGGGTGCTGCAACTTTTTGTATTCCATGACGCAGTTCTCTAGCGCCACTGAGATAAAAATTACGCCAAGGCCCTGATTCAGCCTGATAACCCAATTGTTCCAGTGCATCCGCTTCAAGATTACGTGCATCCTGATTAGCAGGTTCTGCAAAAACCACATGGTTCATGACTTCAGCAACCCAGCGATAATTTCCTTCTGCAAAATCTTTTTTGGCCTGTTCCATAATTTTGGCAGCACCACCCATATAGTCCACATATTTCTTACTGGCTTCTACAGGAACCAATGGATGCAAGGTTGCAGGATTGCCGCTAAACCAGCCTAAATATTTTACATAAGTTGCTTTGGTATTATGATTCATCGTTCCATAATAGCCACGGTTTGACCAGTAATGACTTAATGCAGGTGGCAGATTCACCTTTTCTGCTATTTCATCCATGGTAAAGCCCTGGTTGGCGAAATGCAGGGTTTGATCATTGATGAACCGGTACATGTCTCGCTGTAATCTTAAATGCGTTACTATATTGCCTTTATCCCAAACTGGCCAATGGTGGGGGGCGAATAAGACCTGAACATCATTGCCCCAAAGATAAATCACTTCATTCAGATATTTTGACCATGCTAAGGGATCTCTGATTTTTGCGCCCCTTAAGGAATAGGTATTATGCAGGGTATGGGTTGCATCTTCTGCAGTACACAGCGCATGATAATCAGAGACGTAAAAGAACATCTCGGAGGGCGCTTCAGAATCTGGTGCCATATAAAAAACAAAATCCAGGCCTGCTAAATTTAAATGCTGCTGGTTTTCTTTAACAAGATCGGTAGGGGGGATAAGAGACACAGTTCCTGATGAAGTTGTCATTCCCAAACCTGCACCTACCTGACCTGTAGGAGACATGGGCAACAGATTACCATACATATAACTGGCTCTGCGGCTCATAGCATTTCCTGCCATCACATTTTCAGCCACAGCACTTTCTGTGAAGCCAACAGGAGCCACAATCTTTACCTTGCCCGCTTTCACGTCCTCTTCAGTGACAACGCCCTTGACTCCACCGTAGTGATCGATATGGCTGTGCGTATAAATTACTGCAACAACAGGCTTTTTAGGACGATGTTTAAAATATAAATCAAGAGACGCTTTTGCTGTTTCAGTGGAAATTAATGGGTCGACAATGACTATACCCTGTGGTCCTTCAATAAAAGTAATGTTGGAAAGATCGGCTGTGCGTACTTGATATATGTGTTCATTAACCTGAAACAATCCCCCCATTTTGACCAGTTGCGATTGGCGCCATAAACTGGGATTGACTGTATCAGGTGAGGGGCTGTCATTTTTTATAAACGAAAATTTGCTTAAATCCCAGACAATATCTCCTTTGGCGTTTTTGATTACTCCATCATCAGGCAAAGGGGCTATGAATCCTTTGGAGGCATTAGTAAATGAGTCTTTATTGTTGAAAGGAAGTTCAGTTAATAATGCATTATTTAAACTTTTTGTAACAGGTGACGCTTCTTTGGAGGATTCGTCAGCAGAGGCAGTATTTAGCAATAACAGAGGTGATGCAGTTAAAATACATAACACCAATTGTTTCATTTTCATATCAGTCCTTTGATTTTTAAAATTTGCTTTTAATATACGCGGATTATTATCAATTTGGGATAGGTGAACTAATAAAAGCTCTTCATTATTAACGAAATATCCATGCCAGAGTAGCAGGAAAAGTAATGGTACGTCTTTTGTACGTATGCTATAATTTAGACATACAGGAGATATATCATGACTGCAAAAATAAATTATGAGCGATTAGAGGCAAAAATTCAGCCAGAAATTAAGCGATTAGCTGAAAGAGCTGCTTTAGTAAGTGGCGTTACACTTACCGATTACTTGATTAAATTAATCCAGGAAGATGCGCCTAAAACATTAAAAGCCCATACAGAAATCAAACTCACTAATGAGCAATTTGATACATTTCTTTCTATTTGTGATAGCGATAGAGAGTTAAGTAATGAATTAAAAGCGGCAGCTAAATTATTAGATGATGAAGGTTTTTGATGAGTTTGAATCAAGAGTTTGTTCAACTCAATCCGAAGGAACACTTAATCAAAGATTTTGACTGTAAAAAAGAGGGTATGAATGAGTTTTTAATTAAATATGCTGCAAAACATGCCAGTAAAGGCATTAGCACAACCATGGTTCTAACAGTCAATGATTCTGGCTTGGTTAAGTCGCCAGTTGCATCTTATTATACTCTGGCTCTCTCAACAATTCATAGGGAGGCTATACCATGCACCGGGTTGCCTTCATATCCCATTCCTGTAACTTTACTGGCTCGCCTGGCCGTCGATGTAAATTATCAAGGAAAAAACCTGGGGAAAAAATCGTTAATATATGCTTTGCGTCATTCAGTGAGGTTAAGAAATCACGGTTTGCCAACACAAGGACTGGTGCTCGATGTATTAGATGAAGAGGCTTTAGCCTTTTATAAAACATTCAATTTTTTTCAGGAATGTATCGATAATCCAATGAAGCTTTACATTTCAATGAACGAATTACAGAAAATTTAATTAATTTAAAATAGGCGTAGCCTTGATGCAGCGATAGCGAAATCAAGGTTTTCATGTAGTAAGGCTTAAAGACCATAGGAAAACCTTGATTACGCTATCGCTGCATCAAGGCTACAGTTTTTTATATATTTTAATCAATCTTCTTATCCATAACTCACGCTAATATAATGGCAGTTGCTATAGCCCGGTCTGCTTGCAGCCGGGATCGAACTGATAAATCCTATCCCGGCTGCAAGCAGACCGGGCTACGAATCAAGGCAGCGTCCGGGATTTCCCATATCCTTACAAATCGTTTAAAATGCCGCATGAACAAGTCCTGACATCAAAAATGGAAAGTAGTTATGCAGCAAAATGAAGCATTGAGCTTGTTAAAAATGGGAGCAAATGTTTTTCTCACCGGCGCAGCGGGCTCAGGGAAGACTTATTTACTCAATCAATATATTAATTACCTTAAAGAACATAATGTACCGGTTGCTATGACGGCTTCTACAGGTATTGCCGCCACTCATTTGCAAGGCAGCACGCTGCATTCATGGTCGGGAATAGGTATAAAAGACAATATTTCACCACAGGATCTGGAACGCTTACATAAGAATAAGCGCATAAAATCAAATTATAAAAAAACCAAAGTACTCATTATTGATGAAATATCCATGCTGCATAAACATCAGCTCGATATGGTGGATTTTATAGCCCGAAGCTTTCTTGACCCTGAGCGCGTTTTTGGAGGCTTGCAAGTGATAGTCTGTGGTGATTTTTTCCAGTTACCACCTGTGTCTTCTGGTTTAGAGGAAGAAAAACAGTTCGCTTATGAAGCATCTGTATGGAATGATGAACATTTTAAAGTCTGTTACTTGCACGAACAATACCGTCAAAGCAATGATCCCTTGTTAACGGTTTTAAATGACATAAGAAATGGTACTGCGGGAGAACATACTAAAGTGCCTTTACGGACCCGTTATAAGAAAGAACCGGAAGGGGCTACAAAGGCTACTAAATTATACACCCGCAATATCAATGTTGATTGGATTAATGACCGTGAATTAGCCAGGATTCAAGGGCAGGAAAAAATATTTACCATGGTCTCTCAAGGGTTTGACGCCTTGGTAGAGGGATTAAAAAGCAGTTGTCTTGCGCATGAGCAGTTAAAATTAAAAATTGGTGCTGAGGTAATGTTTATTAAAAACCACCCTCAGGGGAAATATGTCAATGGCACCCGATGCGTGGTGGTGGGGTTTGAAAAGAGTGGCGATGCCTGGCCTGTTGTCAAAACTTATGATAACAGGATAATTACCGCATGTGCAGAAGACTGGGTATTCGAAGACAATGGCATAGTTCGAGCAAGCATCACACAAGTACCTCTTCGCCTTGCCTGGGCGCTTACTATTCACAAAAGCCAGGGAATGACTCTGGACGCGGCGGAAATAGATTTGGGTGATGCCTTTGAGCCAGGCATGGGCTATGTCGCTTTGTCGCGCATACGCAGTTTGAATGGTTTGAAATTAATGAATTTAAACGAAATGGCTTTAAAGGTGCATCCTAAAATCCTCCAGCAAGATCAGTTGTTTAAAGACAGTTCTGCTGCGTTGGTAAAGTATTTACACAACTTATCAGAGGAAGAGACGATTCAATCCCAGCAAACAACCTTGTTTGAACGTTTTGAAGGTGGCACAGTCAAAAAATCCACCAAAAGAATCTTTAATAAAGAAGCGAAGAAACCTACCCATATAATCACTCTTGAACTTTTAAAAAATAAGCTGTCAATTAGTGGAGTAGCAGAGCAGAGAGGATTATCAAGCGGGACAGTGCTTGGTCATGTGGAAAAGCTCAAAGGTTTAAAGCTAATAACTAACTCAGATATTGAGCACCTGAAAGAGGGCTTATCTCAAAATGAATTTGATTTGATATTTACTGAACTTGCCAAATCAGAAGACGGAAAGCTAACGCCCCTTGTTGAAGCCTTCGAGGGAAAATATTCGTACGACACGATCAAGTTAGTAAGATTATTTTATGAAGGGAAAAGCCAGGCCACACAGTCATTAAGTTAAGTGATACCCGGTCCCCGGCTTGTCGTATTGGTATCTCCACAAATGCCAGCTCTGTGCCTTAACAAAAATTCCGCTCCTTAACAGTCGCGGCTCGGTTTTCTGGTGCACGATAAAGTAAATACAAACGCACGAAAACCGAGCCGCGACCGTAAGGAAGCGGAACAGTTCTATTGGCACGTACTTTATTTCTTGCACCTATACAACTGCTTGCAGCGGGGATTTGTGCTTGCTCGATCCCGGCTGCAAGCAGACCGGGCTACATCCTGGCATTGCGCCGAGTTGTTGACAAATCCCGGCGAAAGCCGATTGCATGTTGTATACCGCCAGTAAGTTTTGTTTTTGCTCAATATTGACATCTCGGTTCATTCCTGTTTCATATAAAACTTAAATTAAGCCTATAATGATTAAGTAGAGAAAAGTACAACAGGGAGAATCACATGCAAAAAAAGACATTGAGCTTTGCAAAATGCTTACGTTTGGGAGCAATCATCGTCGCTCTATGTCTTTTATTTTCCTGCGCTCAAAATCTTAATGTCGCCAAAGTATGCAGTGTTGGTTATCGTCAGACCATTGATGGTCGATGCATAGTAAGCGAGAAATGCTGGCAGGATCAGTGGGGGCAGCTGCATTGCAGTAGTGGATATCCTATAAATCTTGGGCCTGTTTTAGGACAGACAAGTCTTTAAAGATTTATCAGAAACTACGAAGTGGTCTTTGTTGTATTAACCTTTGAGGATTGAACGAGTAGTGTCGAACAGTTCTTGTCCCAGATTATATCAGGCTCAGTGCCGCAACAAAAATTCCGCTTCCTCACGGTCGCGGCTCGGTTTTCGGTGCACGATGAAGTAAATACGAAAGCACGAAAACCGAGCCGCGACCGTGAGGAAGCGGAACAGTGATACTGGCACGTACTTTATTTCTTCCACCTATGTATAGCCGACATTGTGCATACCTCATCCCGGCTGCAAGCAGACCGGGCTACGAATTTTAAGAGTGTCATTCTGAGCAAAGCGAAAGATCTTCCATGGAGAAGCCCTATGTCAATCATGGAAGCTCCTTCGCTTTGCTCAGTATGACTTATGGTAGTATTACAATTTGTTTATTTTGAAAAACTAAAAGATTCAACGACACCTATTTCTGCATCTCTACTGGTGAAATAAAGATCAGCCATATTTAGTGCGGTGTCAGGGTTTGCTTTTAAAATTTTAGTGCATACCCCTTTGAAACTGTCATCTTCTCCCTCAAAGAAACCCAAAGAATATTCAGTTTTGTTGCTGTGTTCGTAAATAGCTTGCAGGATAATTTCTTTCCTATCTTTTTCAGGAAAGTCATCCTCTTGCGTTTTAGCCTGTTCTATAAGTTGATTTGCCTTCAAATAATTCTTTTCTGCTAAGGCTTCTTTTAAAGATTGCTCAAAATTAGCGTTTACACTTGGTTCTTCTGTGCCCATAATATTTTTGTGTGTATTAAAGAATTTCTGAAACGCCTCATTTAACTCAGAAAGAGATTTTTTCGAAATTGAAAAAGGCAGTGATAAAATCAGATCACGCGTTAATTGATGTAATTCATCTTCGGTAATTTCTAAACCCTGGAGCGATATTGAATATTTATAAAAATCAATCAGCTTATAGCCATCATCACCATAGCGATTTGACCACTCATGTTTAATATTATCTGTATTATTAAAGATAGTGTAATCATCCGGTTTTTTACTGGCGAGTCGTGTAAACACTTGCTTAAGTGCGGCAAATGTTTCATCAGAATTCTTACTTGTCATATCAGTGGTTAAAACAACAAGTGTATAACAGGGCTCGGCCTTATTGGGATCACGTGTTATGGAAAAATATTTGATTTTAGTTGAGTCAGCAACAACAGTGGGGACCCAAAAATTAACCCCCGGGTCTCCATGATGATATCCTGTACCATCATCATAATAGATATTAAGATTCACTGGAAATACCATTTTCTACCTCATTCAAATGTCCATGAATAGGCAATTATAAATTGATTTTAAAATCACGCACGGTTGAAGAAGGACATTTTAAAGTGATATTCAGACAAAATTATCTTGGTGGGGGATTTGTAGCCCGGTTGCTTGCAACTGCTCTTTACCATTCTCCGATCCACGTCGTCCTGAGCGCGTCTTTTTGCGCGAAGGATCTCCTGAAAAGCGGCATGGTGCCGGTTATTGTAGCCTTGATTACGCTGTCGCTCTGAGAGATCCTCTCATAATTTTAACCTGTAAAAAGATGTAAATAAACAGGATGATCTTCGCAAGTAGCCCCTCCACCTCCGGGGGAGGGTGCCCGACAGGGTGGGTGGGGGGATCAAAAAGAGAACTCATTTAAGGTAGAAAGCTCTAAAACAACATGGTCTATTTGGTAGAAACTCCTTTTTTGATCCCCCCATCCGCCCTGTCGGGCACCTTCCCCCGGAGAGGGGAAGGCGATCCTGCATAGTTCTGAGTGGTACTCAATTATGAGAGGATCATTCAGCGCTGTCGCTGCATCAAGGCTACGTTCAATTATATAACATTCTATACAATTAAAACCTTAGTTCCCGGGTTTGCTTTTACCCAGTTGGCTACATATTCAATTTGATTGTTATTGCCAACAGCAACGCAACCACGCGTTGAGAAGGGCAAGTTACCAAACCAGCTTGCCACGCGTGACGTTTGGGTCGGGCCATGGATTCCCACGTCTCTGCCGGTAAATCCAGCGGCTCTTTGTTTGCTGGTTGGGTAGAGAATTGGAATGAACATTTTAAATTTACTGGATTTTCTTGGATAAGCTAAGCCATACAAACCAACCGGAGTTTTATTATCGCCGGCTTTCTTTTTGCCAACCCCTTTGTATCCCAGAGCAACCTTAAAGGTTTTGACTATGGAACCGTTTTTACAAATATTTAAAGTGTGCTTTGAAGTAAGCACATTGATTCCGCTTGATAAAGGACAGGTTGATGAACCAGCAAATAAAGCGGCAGAAAAGAACATTGAGAGTATTACTAAAAATGCTTTAATTTTCATACAAGTAGGTCAATAATGTTTAAGTTGGGCAATATTATTCCATATAATTATATTGATGCATAGAGGGTTTGGACGATAAAATTGGATTTTTTTAAACTCATTTGAATTGATAATGAATTTAATGAGTTATTTTGTTTCATTGATGTTTTATCAACCCCCATTAAAGTATGTTATAATATTGACCGTACTAATATAAAAGGCAGCGTTTGTTATTTTTTTGCCGGAAGCCATAATAATCGTCATTTAATGGCTACTTATTTACAGCACATCAATACCTTACAAAATCAATTTATAAACTATGTGAATCAGCAAATACGAACTGTTTTTGAGGAATGTTGTGCAAACAATGAAAAAAGAATATTCAGATATCAGTTTTGAAAATTTGAAATCCTATTGGCAAACTTTGGCCAATGCGAACGGCATATGTCGGGATGATAAAGAAGCACTGGCTCTCTTTTTAGGTGCAACAAATCCTTTATTTAATCCGATGTTTCTGGAAAAGCAAGCCAGCATATCTACGTTAACTGCCTGCCGTCATCGTCATACCCTTTGGTGGGATAATCAACGAAATCGCCAGTTATCAGTACCGCAATCACAGTGGTCGGTATTAATGGATGGCGTGCCCATGATGGTCAAAGAGATAAAGGACGAATTACCTGTTGAACTGCCACAAGGCATCATGATTAAGATTATTGAAAACAACAGTGATTTGTCGCAATGGATGGAGCCTTTAGCCATTTGTTTTGGTGTTGATGAGGTGACAGCGCAGGCATATCAGCGTGCGCTTGAAGCAAATCCTGATAAATTGGTGCATGTTGTCGCTTTGGATAAAGGCAAATGCATTGGCACAGGATCTATATTTTTAAGTGCTGAGTCAGCAGGCTTGTACAATTTATCGGTATTGCCAGAGTATCGCAGGCAAGGCATAGGCAAAGCGCTGCACCATTTCAGATTTAATCACATCAAATCATTAGGCTATCAATATGCCACATTGCAAGCGACCCCTATGGCTAAACATCTTGATGAAACATTAGGTTTTGAAACCTGTTCTCTTGTAACTATCTATGGTCCGGCGCAATAAAGAGCATGGTGCCATTTGGTGTAGTTGGTGTAGCCTTGATGCAGCGACAGCGAAATCAAGGTTTTCATTATTCACAAAAAGCCAAAATTAGGGAAAACTTTGATTACGCTGTCGCTGCATCAAGGCTACGATTATATGACCTCTGATACGAGGTACGATTTTTATCCCATTCCCCGATCCACGTCGTCCTGAGCGCGTCTTTTTGCGCGAAGGATCTCCCTGCATTAGCTTGCTCAAGGAGGGGTATATCTACATAATAGAACTTTACCCAAACGGATTCTGGCATGTTGGATGGTTTAAAGGTTATCGATTTGAGCACTGTTCTCGCAGGACCCTCTGTAGGCACTTTCTTTGCTGAATTGGGAGCTTGCGTCACTAAAATAGAACATCCGATATATAAAGATGTTACCCGCACCTGGAAACTTCCCGAAGAAGATGCCCATTCCGAAATATCAGCCTATTTTGCCAGCGTTAATTTTGGCAAAGAGTATTTATTCCTGGATTTGATGAATCAGGAAGACAAAGCCAGTTTTCTCAAGCTTATTGCCGATGCTGATCTCTTAATCATGAATTTTAAAAAGGGGGATGAGGTAAAGCTGCATGTGGAAGATGAATATCTTCACAGCATTAACCCGCGTTTAATTATAGGTAAAATAAATGGTTATGGCGAAGACAGTGATCGCGTCGCTTATGATCTGGTGTTGCAAGGGGAGAGTGGTTTTATGTCTATGAATGGCACTGGTGACAGTGGTCCTGTGAAAATGCCCATTGCCTTGATTGATGTATTGGCGGCTCATCACCTCAAAGAGGCCATTCTTCTTGCCCTCTACACGCGTGAAAAAAGTGGAAAAGGAACGAGTGTTTCAGTCTCATTATATGATGCCGCGATTAGCAGCCTGATGAATCAGGCCTCGAATTATTTAATGACAGGACATATTCCGCAGCGTATTGGGTCACAACATCCTAATATCGCACCTTATGGTGAAACGTTTTGGACGGCAGATAACGCTCTTCTGACCTTTGCCATCGGTTCAGACAGGCATTTTGAAAAATTATGTATGGCTTTAGGATTGAGTGATCTTCCGTCTATGAATAAATTTAAAACCAATCAAAATCGGGTGAAATATCGGGAGGAATTGGCTGCATTAATTGCCCAACAAACAGCAAAATTACAAAGCAAAGACCTACTCGATACCTTGCGCAAGGAACATGTGCCAGCGGGGCGAATTATGAATCTCAAGGAGGTATTTGAGACCGAGCGCGCGCAAAAACTCATACGCAAAGAACTCATAAACGGCGTCCCCACAGCACGAATTACCTCATGTGTTTTTACACGTAGCCTGGTTCGAGAGACTGTGCCAAGGTGGAAGTGACCCCACTAAATCCTGGCACGATGTGTAGCGCGGGCTACCGACATCTGTGCATCTGATATTTGTGAGAAATCTTGCAGGTTTTATCAATCATCAACGGTTTCAAGCCAGGCCTTAAAGCCTTTATCAAAATAATAACTTTTCCATTCATAAGGCACTTCCGGTCTTGAGCGGTAGTATTTTATGAAATCGATTTGGTTTATTCTATTGATCTGTTCACCCATTATTAAAAGCCTGCATGCTATGGACATTAACCTTGTTACCATCGAACAATCAGAATACCAACATGTTCTGAAAACAAAAGCACAACAAGTGACTTTTCCGCTTGCAGCGGAGGATAAACAGCTGATTGCCGCGATGAAAACCAAACTGAAAGAGCTGGGTGGAGTTGGATTGGCCGCCCCGCAAATTAATCATCCGAAACAAATCATTGCAATGTACATTCCTGAGGAAGCAAAGCTGCTTAGAGATAATGTAGAAACTTATCCTTTACATATAATGCTCAACCCATCTTATGAACCTATAAACCCCACAGAGAAACATGCTGATTATGAAGGCTGTTATTCTGTATCATCAAAGGCTGGTAAAGTGCCCAGGTATACCACAATTAAATTGACCTGGTATGACGAACAGGGACAGCAACATCAAAGCATAGAACATGGATTTTATGCTCGCGTCGTGCAGCACGAAGTAGATCACCTTAATGGTATTTTGATCGTTGATCGTTTGACTCCTGACTGTGTGCAGGGTACTCCGACAGAGATGTCTGTATTGCGTAGAGCCGAGCTGCCGGAAAATAAGCGAATACTCTTTGATCAGGTGATGGTGCGAAAGTTAAGATGATTTAAGAGCCCATAATTGGGGTCATTATCTTACAGGCGTAGCCTTGATGCAGCCAGCGAAATCAAGGCTACGGTTTTATATTTTTTAGAAAGGTGATTAGCCTTCAAAATACTGATAAGCAAACCAATAGATTAGTGCTGCAATTAGCGATACAGTTAATGCTCTCATGTAAAAGGATGTTGAACGGTTTGAATACAGTGAGTAGAGATAAGTAAACGGATGGCGGAAAATAAAAGACTTCATGATTTTTTTGGTCACAGGCTGTGGTTTGCCATTGATGGGGAGTTCGTGAATTAACATACTTGGGCGGTGATTTACGTCCAGAATTACCCCTTGTGACAGAGAGAAGGGGGTGTTTATATCGGTGCATTCTATGTCAATTCCGGCCAGCTTTAAATTGAGTACTTTGGCGGCCTTGGTAATTATTTTACGATTTTCTTTGCAAATCTTTAGGTCTACAGATTCGTAAGAACCTCCTCGGGTTGGGTTACTGGTGTAGCATAATACAATGGTTTCTCCTGAGGCAGGAATGTAACTTTGATCGATACCAAGTTCTTTAAGCCTGAGCTGGCATTCATCGTCCAAAACTATAGGGTCTAAAGAGTCACTTATTTCTTTACGCTTCGTATTGGTTAATTCGATCAACTCTTGAATAGTGTGTTTGCCGTCTCCCAATACCCTGGCAGGTTGACATAAAACCACCCCGATGATTTTTCGATTAAAAACTAACACACGGTAAGATTGCAAATTCCCATAAAACTCTTCAATGATCATGGATGGATATACAGAACAATATTGTTTTAAAAAAAACGACAGTTCATCAAATGTTTTAATATTGCATAACACGCCCATTCCCAGGGAACCATCGGCCGGTTTGATCACTAAAGGAAATCTTAAATTGGCAATGATGTTTTCCAGGGAATCGTGCTCAAGATCTGTAGTATGAAATAAGATTCCTTTAGGCACAGGAATGTTTGCCGCTGCTAAAATTTGATTAGTACAGTACTTATTGATGGCGATGAATGAGCTACTGCTGTTATTGAAAGGGGTATCATTATTGTAAAAAAGATAATGCCGGTTACTTATTTTCAGTTCAAACCCATAGACCTCAGGCTTTGGTTCAACGGGTAATAATAATGCTTTTGCTCTTTTGTAGTAAAGCGCGGCGTCGGTATTGATAATCCTTCTCCAAAATGAAAACCGTATGGAACTTAGCCTTGTTTGATAGTACAACAAGATTCATAAAACGATCAATGCGGGTGTATCAATGAGAGAAAATGTCTTGTCATTAAATCGGTATTGATGCATGATTAATCTCATTTATTTAACGAGTTATGGATAAAAAGATTGATTTGCCCCGATCCGTTCGGGCTGAGGAAGCGCGATAGCGCTGTCTCGAAGCCTTGGCATGGTGCTAAGGCTTCGAGACGAGGCTACCGCCTCTCCTCAGCCCGAACGGCATCGAAGTAACGACTGGAGAAAACAAGCTTCTTATCCGAAACTTACGTTAACTCAAGGAGCTCCGCCGTACCGCGGCTTGTCCGCGGTATCCAGAGATCTAAGTTCGGAGTGAGATTCCTGGATCCCGCGGACAAGCCGCGGGACGGCGGAATTTCTTAACTTAACGTCAGTTCGGGATAAGAAGCTTGTTTTATCCATAACTCACATTATGTACAGATTAAAAGCCCTACGAATTCAAGGGGACCGAGCGCATGAAAAAAAGCAATTTAATGAAACTTTATAATTTTTTAATTTGCTTGTCTCCGAATCTGCGCCTGAGGTTAGTCCGCTGGGTTTATAACGCATTTGCAACGAACAATAATTCAGAAAAAAGTATCTTTTTAAACTATGGCTATCATGATGATACCCCTTTATCTCTCAATGATGAGGACGAGCCAAATCGTTTGTTTATTCAATTGTATCATCGCGTTGTGCAAGACATCGAGTTGCAAGGCAAAGATGTTGCCGAGATTGGCTGTGGCCAAGGTGCTGGGGGAATGTTTTTAGTGCAGTACAAACACCCTCGATCTTACATAGGAATTGATTTGTCAGAAAAAGCGATCGAGTTTTGTCAGCGCCATAATAAAAGCGCCAAGGTGCAATGGATGCAAGGCTGCGCCGATAATTTGCCCGTTCCCAATGAGAGTGTTGATGTGGTTATTAACATTGAGTCATCGCATGTGTACCCCTCAATGCAAGGCTTTCTCACGGAAGCGCAACGCATACTCAGACCCAATGGGTACATGGCTTTTGCTGATCTTCGCCACTCTTCACAAGTAGAGGCTTTAGATAAATGTTTTAACACCGCAGGGTTAAAGATCATTCAGCGAGCTGATATTACGCTACAAGTCCTCGACTCGTTAACACGGCTTTCAGACAGGCGAAATGCGCATATCAATTCAACCTATCCCAGGATATGGCGCCAGGCTGTTCGCGAAATATCCGCAGTCAAGGGGACTTATGTTTATAATGGTTTTATCAATGGCCAACAAAAATACCTCTGCTATTTGTTACAAAAACACTAATTCCTGGAATCATTATGCCTGAATACATAGAAGATAAACTGGATATCCTTGATGAACCCATCGCGATTGTTGGTGCGAATTGCCAATTTCCAGGAATTGACAAAGACATTGAAGAGCTTGATGCTTTTCATGAGATGTTGCTTAAAAAGCAGACCCCTATCAAAGAAGTGCCGGAAAACCGTTGGGATATTGATGCGTATTATGATCCTGATCGCCAAAAAGAAGATAAAGTCGTTAGCCGTAAAGGTGGCTTTCTGGATAATCCTCGCTTATTTGACGCAGCTTTTTTTAAAATTCCCCCTGTCGAAGCCAAACAAATTGATCCGCAGCACCGTCTGTTTCTGGAAGTAGCTGTTCGTGCTTTGAATGATGCCAATATTACTTTTGATTCATTAAAAAATTCCAATGCGGGAGTTTACTGTGGCCTGTCCACAAATGATTACAGTCAGCTTAATTACAAAGACCAGATTCAATTTAATGCCTATACCTACATCGGTTCTGCTGACAGTGCTGCGGCAGGGAGGCTTTCGTATTTTCTTAACTTGAAAGGCCCTTGCGTTACAGTAGACACGGCTTGTTCCTCTTCTTTATCTGCCCTGCAACTCGCGGTGATGGCATTGCGGACACGACAATGCGACATGGCTATTGTGGGTGGGGTTCATCTGAGTCTTAGCCCTGAAGTGTGGATAGGGTTGAGTAAAGCAAATATGTTATCGGCTGTTGGCGAGTCGCGGAGTTTTGATGCCCAGGCAGATGGATATGTGCGCAGTGAGGGCTGTGCGGTTGTGGTTCTTAAACGCCTGGATGATGCAGTTAAAGACCACAATAAAATTCATGCCGTGATCAAAAGTGTCATCATGAATCAGGATGGCGGCGGGATGGGCATGGCCGCACCGAATATTGAAGCGCAAATCGCAATGCATCATTCCGCATTAGAGAGCGCTCATTTGGCTGCAAGTGATATCGATTATATAGAAACACATGGAACCGGTACGGTCCTTGGTGATGCCATCGAATTACAGGCCATTCAACATATCCATCAGAACAAGCATGCAAAAGATAATCCGCTGGTTATCGGGGCATTAAAAAGCAACTTGGGTCATACCATTTCGACCTCTGGAATTGCAGCCCTTATTAAGGTAATCGGAACATTTAAAAACGAAATGATTCCTGCGAATTTACACTATTCAACACCGAATCAGACCGTTGACCCTGATAGCATTCCTGCCTTAATCCCTATTGAGAGCACTCCTTTTCCCAGACAACAAAATAAAAAAAGGTATGCGCAAATATCCAATTTTGGTTTTACC
Source organism: Legionella shakespearei DSM 23087 (assembly GCF_000373765.1). Lineage (GTDB taxonomy): Bacteria > Pseudomonadota > Gammaproteobacteria > Legionellales > Legionellaceae > Legionella > Legionella shakespearei. The sequence continues at coordinate 239,581 of NZ_KB892382.1, forward strand.
GGCACAAACGTGAGCGCAATTATTGAAGAACCGCCGCAGGTTCTGCGCAATCAATCTGAAAGTGTCAGTGATGAACCTGTTTGTTTTGTCCTTTCTGCAAAGAGTGAATTTTCTTTACGTCAGATGTTAAAAAAGCACCTGCATTATTTAAACACCTCAGACACAAGCCTGTCCGATGTATGCTATACCCTCATCAATTGCAGAGATCATTTTAAATTCAGATGCGCCATAGTGGCGCAAGATAAAGAATCACTGATTAAAAAGATTGAGTCAGGGGATTACACGATTCAAAAAGTAGCAGTGAAAAAAGAAATTACCCTTACAGGAAATGATGCCAGCCAAAATTATGAGGCTTTTCTCTCCGGCGCTAACATAAGATCAGATAAAAGCAAGATTCAGTTTAATCCGGTTGAGTTGCCTTTATATGTTTTTGACAGGAAAACCTATTGGCATGACGTGAGAACAGAAAAAGAAATTAATGTCGCAGAAGATTGGTGTTGTGAATTACAATGGCAAGCGCAGCCAGTTGATAAAAATAATGATTGGGAATCAGGCCATCGCTGGCTGTTAATCGGTGAATCACAGGAGGATTTTGGCCTCAAAGATAAAGGCATAACCCTTCTTCATGAAACAGAACATTATGTGCTCGAGGAACTTGATGGGATTATTATCGCCGAGAATTTTAACTCGCTAGCTGAGGATATTGATTCTCGTATTGAGCTCCAAAAGAAAACCCTGAAAAAAATATTGGCTTTACTGCACACCTTAAATGAACGAGCCATTAAATTAAGGCTCATCTTTCTGACGGCCAATAGCACAACAGCTCATGGCCAAGACGCGATTAACATTGACAGCAGCCCTCTGGAAGGATTTTGTAAAACCCTTTGTCTGGAGTTACCTCAATATCAGACCATCCTTATTGAGTTGGATGAACAGAATAAAGACAAAATAGCAGAACAAGTCATTGCTGAAATGAACTATAATCATGGCCAACATCATGAGCATGTCGTTTCCTATCGCAAGGGAAAACGACTGGTTTTGCGCTTAAATAAAGTTCCTTTGCCTAAGAAAAAAGAATTAGTGCATCCCGAAGGACGTTATCTTATAACAGGTGGTTGCGGTGGTCTGGGTTTAGTCACAGCACAAGCCTTGTTGGCAGCGGGTGCCAGAGAGGTGGTTCTTGTTGCAAGAACGGTTGATACTCCTGCAATCCTGGCCAATATCAAAGCATTGCAAACAAATTATCCTGACCAGATGATTCGTCCTGTCAGTCTTGATATATCTGATAAAGTTGCTCTGCAAAAGCTTTTGGTGGAGCTCAATGAAGACAGCTTGTTAAAAGGCATTATTCATGCTGCGGGCGCCTCCATGAATAAGCCATTGCTTGAACATCAGGAACACGACATTGATCATGTATTTTCTGCCAAAGTGAAGGGCGGGTGGTATTTGCATGAACTGACCCAGAATTACGACCTCGATTTTTTTGTGGTGTATTCGTCAATTTCCTCAGTCTTCGGTAGCAATAAAGAGGCCTTTTACAGCGCTACCAACAGTTTTCTTGATGCCCTGATTGCAGAACGTCAACGCTTAAACTTAGTAGGCACAGCCATCCAATGGGGCCCCTGGGCTGAAGTAGGTATGGCAAAAAAACGATCCCGCGACCAGGGTTTGAAAGACGCTTTGATTCATAATGAACAGGGAGAAGCTTTCGTTCAACGATTAATCAACAGCCCTTTGAGCCATGTTGCCATTATCTCACCAGCCTACCTGCAATTCATGCTGGATTTTGTTCCTGAGCCTCGGCCTGCTTTTTATCAGGCTTTAGCCTCTGCGCTGAATAAAACTACCCCCACCCCTGACATAGAGCTTTCACCCTGGCTGAATGATTATTCAAAGGTTGCTGATTCACAGCAATATGCAGCTTGTAAGAACCTGTTAATGGGACTGTGCAAAGAGCTTCTGGAACTGGCGGATGTTGATGATTTAGATGAAGATGCAGGTTTTTTTGATCTGGGTTTTGATTCATTAATGATGGCTGAGCTTTCCTCTCTATTAAAAGATAATCTAAAACCATTGGTGCAAATAGCGGCAACGATTGCCTTTGATTATCCCTCCATTAATAAATTAGCGAGCCATCTTCAGGTGGAATTAAGCAGGCATTTCATCCCAGCACAGAAATCAAATGCGACTGCTGAACCTGATAATGATGGTATTGCTATCATTGGCATGAGCTGTTCACTGCCCAATGCACCTGACCTAGCCGGTTTTGAACACTTGCTTGAAAACGGATTGAGTGGCATCAAAGCGATTCCCATAGAGCGCTGGGATAATCAACTGTATTATGATCCTAATCCGGATACCCCAGGGAAAACCTATGTCAGTAAACTGGGGTTAATCGATAATATTAAATTATTTGATCCGGAATTTTTTGGAATTAGCCCACGAGAAGCCCCATTTTTAGATCCACAACAACGTCTCTTTCTGGAACATTGTTACCATGCACTGGAACATGCAAATTATCCGGTTCAATCCTTACGTGGCAGTGCGACTGGAGTGTTTGCAGGAGTGGGTTCCTCGCATGAATACTACACTTTGTTGGAAAAAAGAGGTTTCTCTCCAGAAGAGCAGGGGATGCTTTCGGTCACGGGCAAAGCCTTAAATATAGTCTCTGGACGAGTCGCGTATGTCTTTGATTTTAAAGGACCTGCTTTAAGTATTGATACAGCCTGTTCCTCGTCCCTGGTTGCTATACATTATGCCTGCAACAGTTTGAAAAATGGTGAAATTGATTTTGCTTTGGCAGGGGGTGTGAATATCTTGTTACGACCAGACGGCATTATCAATTTGTCGAAAGCAAAAGCGCTGTCTCCGAGTAACCAATGCAAAACCTTTGATGAAGAGGCTGATGGTTATGTACGTTCTGAAGGTTGTGGCGTGTTATTTCTGAAAAGAATGAGTGATGCTTTGCGTGATAAAGACCGGATTTTAGCGGTCATCAAAGGTACAGCAATCAATAATGATGGAAAGTCTGCCGGTTTAACTGTGCCCAATGGTAAAAGTCAGGAAGAAGTAATGCGCAAGGCTTTAAGCCAGTCACAATTAAACAGTACGGATATCAGTTACATTGAAGCACATGGAACAGGCACCTCTCTTGGAGATCCCATCGAGGTTCACGCGATTAATGCAGTCTATGGAGCACCGCGTGATAAAGCTCATCCCTTGTATATTGGTGCGGTCAAAACAAACATTGGCCATCTGGAAAGTGCAGCCGGTGTTGCGGGCTTGATTAAGGTGATTATTGGCCTGCAAAACAAAAAACTTTATAAAAATTTGAATTTTAATCGCTTAAATCCCAACATAAAACTCGAGGCCAGCCAAATTGCGGTACAGAACCGGGATTGGCAAAGCAACAGCCCATTAAGATCTGCCGGTGTCAGTGCCTTTGGTTTTAGTGGCACTAATGCCCACATTATTCTTCAGGAGTTTCCTGAGCATGCAGCACAAAGGCCTAGTCTGCCGCTTAAAACAAATGCATTGATTTTGTCTGCCAAAAGCCAGATTGCCCTGGAGCATTTAGTGCAATCCTGGCAACAGTTTTTAGCAACAACCACAGATGATTTTACTAATATTTGTTTTACTGCTGCCGTTGGTCGCGATCATTATCCTTACCGGCTAGCCCTTATTGCCCAAGATGCACGGACTGCCAGTGAATTATTAAAAAACAGGGAATATGTCACTTCATATCAGCAAAATCATGATCTGAATTTGTCCCATGATCCGGCGCTTGACTCATTAGTGAGTGATTATCTGCAAGGGAAGAGTGTGGATTGGGCGCTTTATTACACCGCACATCACCCAACATTAAGCAAAGTCACTTTACCTAACTATACCTTTGTCCGTAGTGAGTTTTGGCTGGATTTAAAGGTAGATAACAGCATGCAGCGCGAGCGCATTATAGAGAAAAATGCTGATCGTGAAGACAATGAGCAGCCGAAATTAAAACAAAGTGACTTTGTTTCTTATGAAACTGCTTCTGAGCATCTTTATGAGGTGGAATGGAGTGCTCTCAATGCAGAGCCATCAAATGCACCGCAAGTACCCGATTTTTGGGTTATTTCGACTAATGAGCCGAGAGCTAAAAAAGTATTAGGGTCACTAAGATATCAACTTATTGATCATTTCGATAAATTAGAACAGGTTGAAGATAAGAACATCATTTTTCTCTATGAAGAAGATCAATTTTATACTCTGTTTCACTGTTGCCAAAAGATGTTTCAAGCTATGCCTAAACGCTTCATTCTGGTTACAGAAAATGCCTATGCCATTAATGGTGCCGTCTCAGGAACAGTTAATCCCAATCAGACTATGGCCTATACCTTTTGGAAAAGCTTCAGGAATGAGCTTGAGCTTGCTGGAAATTACGCCATTGATCTTGATGCAGAAAATACTTTAAATGAATGCCTGGAATACATCTTTAATACCTCAAATGAAGAAACCCAATTTGCGGTAAGGAATGCGACACTCTATGTGCCCAGGCTCAAGAGAAAAAAGCTATCCGGCAATTCGATGCAACGATTTGACCAGGAAGCTACTTATCTGATTACCGGTGGCACTGGCGGCCTGGCAAAACCATTAATTGAATACCTCATTCGTAACGGGGTTAAACATATAGTTATTACCAGCCGTTCTGATTGCCCCTCAGAGACACAAAATCTGATAGAACATGCACGAGAAAAAGGGGTAGACATCACCCATTACTCAGCGGATGCGAGTCACTTTGTGGCAATGGAAAAAATTATTACGACCATTCAGCAAAGCGCTCATCAGCTTAAAGGTGTTTTTCATCTGGCTGGGGTTATTCAGAATGATTTAATTGTTCATTTAAGTACAGAGGCACTCCAGCAGGTGCTTCGCGCAAAAATGGACAGTGCTTTAATTCTGCATCAATTAACCAAAGACATGACTTTGGATATGTTCGTCCTGTTTTCATCAGCCTCAGCAATACTTGGTTCCAGACGACAATCCAACTATGCTGCCGCCAATGGATTTTTAGATGGTTTGGCACATCTGCGTAGGCAACATAACTTGCCGGCACTATCAATTAACTGGGGTGTGTTTCACACGGGGATGGCTGCGGGTAAAATTGATTCTCTTAAAAAACGTGGATTTATCCCTTTGGATCCAGGGTGTATTCATATTCTTGATTCGCTCCTGCAAAGTGATGTGCCGCAGATTGTCTTATGTCCAATACAATGGGATCTTTATTTTAAAAATACACCCAAAAATCCCGAGTTTTCTGATCTGGATGAGCCTATGACCTCTCTTTCAGGCCAGGCTTTTTTACATTTTCTACGACAACACCATCAGAAAGAACAAAATCAGATTTTAAGTGAGGTAGTCTCTGCCATTGCTGCTGATGTTTTAGGTTTGGAGAATACAGAGCAATTACGTAAAAAGAATGATTTGTTTGCTATGGGCATGGATTCTCTGATGTCTTTGGAACTGAGGAGCCGAATTCATGACAAGCTAAAATATCCCAACCTTAATTTACCCATAGAATATTTTATTAATGATGCAAGAATCGACAAAATTACGGCTAATATCAGTAAGGAATTAAACAAGTTTTTTGCCCAGGATGAAGAGTATAAACCCACAGAGGATGTTCGAGCCGGAGCAGTTACCCTCAGTGATACTCAATACGGATTCTGGTTAATCAACAGAGATGGTTACAGCGCCAACTGTCCGAGACAAATTCAATTACAAGGTGCCTTAAATGTCGAGCAATTGTATAAGGCTTTTGCCTTTACCATTAATCAAAATGGCGCTTTTTGGCTGAATTTTAATAAGGATATACCTATCCAAATGATCAAGCGACAGGGCGAGTTTACCTTACATTATGATGATATTTCTTCATATTATGATCAAAACAGTCTAAATGAATTGTTTTATCACAATACAGATGAAGAAATCTCTTTAACAGAGCAACCACTCATCCGGGTTCATTTATACAAACTGAAAGAGGATCTTCATGAATTACACATCATCATTCCTCATATCATACTCGATGATTATGCGTATCGGCTTTTACTGAAGCAGTTTGAGGACAATTATCAAACTGTGTTGCAAGGAAAAAGCCTTGTTCCCGTTCAGGAACAGTACACCTATCTGGATTATGTAAAGCAGAACAACAGGGATTACGAAAAGGATCTGGATGATAAAATTGCTTTCTGGCAGGCGTACAACAGTGGTTTTCAAAAGTTAAATTTAGGTTCTGAGCATCATTTGCCTGATGCAGCCAGGCAAGCACAGAATTTATTTCATTACCCAATGGATGAGCATTTTGTTGAGCAGTTTAAGGATTGGCATAAAGAAAGAAACATGAATGTGAGCACCGGTTTAATCGCGGCATTTCAGATTGTTTTTTATAAGCTAAGCGCGCAAAAGAAAATACCGATTATGGTGCTGCATAATGGTCGGGAAGACAGTCGTTACAACGCGACAGTCGGCTTGTGTATTGAATACAAACGAATAAACATTACTTTAGATGAACAGTATACCTACAAGGAATTTTTCAAATCTATAGAAAATGAGTTTATAAAAGCCACTCCTTTTCAGAAATGTTCCCAATACATCAAAAGCATTGGATTTAAAGAGTCACCGTTTTCAATAATCCATCAGGCAATCACGTTGTATGACAAACTTTTTGCAGCAAAAAAACTTAAGGTGAGCCATCCCAATGCTACTGCAAGATCTTACTACCTTAAAAACCTGAGCAAATCGAAGTGGATTAACACAGCGTTCCTTGTTAAAGATTGGCTTAACCAACACCTTCATACTAAATTACGCCTTTTAAAACCTAATAGAATGTCAGTAGTCTTTAACATCAATGCCAGTTTTTTCCTCAAGCGACCTGTGGATGATAAATTTGCGGATCTTGATATGGCTATTCCTAATCATTATGGGAGCGTCGATAGAGCCATTGGCAATCGAACTTTATGGATTTTCTTTACTAAAGATCAAAACAATCACTACAGAGTATCAATTAATGGACCACTAACAAGTGAGTCTAAAGATCTTATTGCTCAGGAATTAAATCATGTCATGAAGAAGATAATGGAGAATGATGAATATAAAATTACTGACTGATTGTGTACTGTACATAGAGTCGCTCTTACGTGCCGTTGCCGAAGGTTCGCCTGGATGCCGCGGACCTTCGGCCGCGGCACGTAGGAGTTGGGGGCAATTCTCATACACTTGGAGAAACTGAAGATTTAAATTTACACAGATAAGTTTATGTGATGTGTCAATTTAAATCCTTTAGGTTCTCAAATAGAAACAAAAACTGGAAATAATACTAGAAACAATAAATGAAACAAAAACGGTTTCCCTTAAAATAATCTTAAAACGATAAGGCATATTGACGCTTGGCTCCCCACTCCTACGTGCTGCGGCCGAAGGTCCGCGGTATCCAGGAATGGTCAAATTGAAAGTTGATATATTGATTCTGCCCTCAGATATGAAACAAATTTGCAACGCCTGGACTTATAATCAATAATATTATCGAATTAAGTCCAAAACTCGATAACAAGGAAGAGAGATGAATTCATTTTATACATATATCATGGCGAGTAAGCGCAATGGCACGCTGTATGTCGGTTCAACGTCAGATCTGATTAAACGAGTCTGGGAGCACAAAAACAAGGTGATACCAGAAAGCTTTACTGCTCAATATAATGTGCACATGTTGGTCTATTATGAACTTCATGAACATTATATGGAGGCGGCTCATCGTGAGCAACGTTTCAAGAACTGGCGTAGAAAGTGGAAATTAAATTTGATTGAGCATGTAAATCCCAAATGGAATGATCTTTACGAAGAAATTTGCCGCTAGTTGAGCATCGCCTGGATACCGCGGACCTTCGGCCGCGGCACGGCGGAGTGGGGGGAACTCTCATAGACTTGGAGAAACTGGAAAGTTGAATTACACAGCTAAGTTCATGATGATGTACTGATTTAAATCATTCGGTTCTCAATATAGAAGCAATAAATGAAACAAAAACTGGAAATAATACTAGAAACAATAAATGAAACAAAAACGGTTTCCCTTAAAATAATCATAAAATGATAAGGCATATTAACGTTTGACTCCCCACTCCTACGTGCTGCGGCCGAAGGTCCGCGGCATCCAGGAATGGTCAAATTAAAAATTACTCTTTGATACATTGGTTAATAAACCCAAACTTGGAGCAAGAACTGGTGTAGGAAGTGGAAATTAAATTTGATTGAGCATGTAAATCCCA
>NZ_KB892383.1:0-4240 GCF_000373765.1 Legionella shakespearei DSM 23087
AGTATTTTCCAATATCGATACCAATATAATTAGTGTATAATTTCATAATGCCTCGAATTTGATTGTTTAGGATTGTAAGCGGACGTACTTTAAGGAGTCCAATCAACTATTCAAACGTTTCGAGAGCAGGGCCAGAGTACCTTGATCTCCGCGGTTGCTAAACCAATCCTTCGACGGTCGCTCACGCCCGCGCTCTTTACTCTTGAAGTAAAGAGCTACTCTCTTATCCGACATTATATAAAATTTTAAACTTACAATCCTTCGCGCAAAAAGACGCGCGGGAGGGGGGAGTAAGGTTCAATCAAAGTAATGGGTAAAATCATGCCGATTTTGATGCTGTTTGCGCAGCGATAAAAAGCCTGCCGTTTTATCTGAAGCCTCTTTCAAACTCAATGTTTCATCAATCGGATTATAAAGAGAAAGAATAATCTCCTGCCACGGCTTATTCGGCTCAATGACTGCTTTCTCCGGCGGATTAGGTCGCGCAAATTGAGGATATGGGAGTCTGGCTATGCGGTGCAATCGTGCACTCACAAGAGATACGGCATTATATTTTGCTTCAAGACTATGTCCTGCAATATGAGGCGTGCATAAAGTAGCCCTGTTTATAATAGCAGCATTTATCTCAGGTTCATTACTATACACATCAGTACAATAAATCAGGCTTTGCGGCAGACGCAGCAAATCTTCTTCATTCACTATTCCCCCACGTGCGGCATTAATAATAATGCATTCCGGTTTTAATTGGGAAAGCACGTCAAAGTGAAACAAATTGAAACTGGGATAAGGTTGTGTCTGATGTAACTCTGCATGAATGCAAAGAATATCTACCTGAAACAAATCACTTAAAGCGCAACTTTTAAATTGCCGGTCACGTTCTGCTCTCGGCGGATCATAAACATGAATGTCTAAATTAAGTGCTGCCAAACGGTCATACACCTCAGTTCCCACTCGCCCCATCCCTACAATTCCAGCAGTCTTTCCCTTTATGAGTTGCTGTTGATCGAGATATGCCAGAGTTGCCAGAACATAATCACCAACTGAAGGGGCATTACATCCTTTGGCATCAATCATCTCTATGCCTTCTGATTTTAGAAAAGCTTCATCCAGATGATCAGTACCACTGCTTGCAGTGGCCACAAATTTAAGCTGATGTCCTTTCAACAAAGAACTGTCTACCTTTAATGTAGATCGGCAAAGAAGCACGTCCTGTCCTGCAAGTTTAGAGGAGATCTCCTCTGCAGAATGATAAAGGCTAAGATGAAAGGGCGCAGGAAATGCAGCGTCCAAACCGGGTAATGATGCGTCTGCTAGTATATTCATAATTGAAAAATTGAACTCAAAAAGTAAATGCCGCCATTAATTAAGGGGAGCAGTATATATCCCAATACATTGGTGAAAAGCAAAACAACCAGAATGATAAAACCAAAAGGCTCGACTCGAGAATAAGCCATTGCAGCCCTGGCCGGTAAAAGGCTGCTTATTACACGGCTGCCATCCAGCGGCGGCAGGGGGATTAAATTTAAAAAAGCCAAAACCAGATTAATAATCATTCCGGCACGGGCGGTAACGAGAAGAAACAGCGCTATTGTTGAGCTTTGAGGATGCAGCATGGTTGCGATTTTAAAGCAGGCAGCCCAGAGAAAAGCCATAAGAAAATTAGCGCCAGGGCCTGCCAATGCAACCAGAATCATGTCTCTTTTGGGATGACGCAATTGATTCCAGTTCACTGGAACCGGTTTGGCATAACCAATAACAAAATTAAAATTGGTTAACACCCCACAGAGAAGAGGTAAGGCTATGGTTCCTATAGGATCAATATGACGTACAGGATTTAAACTTAAACGCCCAAACATTTTCGCAGTAGTATCACCGCATTTATAAGCAACATACCCATGTGCAACTTCATGCAGCGTAATGGCTAACAAAACGGGAAGCGCCCAAATACAAATTTGCTGGATTAACGTAAAGTTTTGCATCAATAGTGCGGTCTCAAAAAATTGTGCCTTGATTTTAACGAATACTTAAGATGAATAACAGGCATATTATAGTTTTTATAACTTTTGGTCTTGGCGAAATCACAGTCATCTTATATGATGCATTTAAGTGATAATTTATTATGGATCAGAGGGATGACTCAGTTTGACAGAACGTTTAATTTTATGAAAAAGCCAGTTGTACTAATCAGCTACGTAATTCTGGTTGCTTTAGCTTATCTGTTTGCAGACGAATCCATCGCCACTTATTGCCACATGCTGGAACTCAGAGACAATTTAAAATTGTTGAAAATACTGACAGCCTTTGGACAATGGGTTGCCTATTTGCCTTTGTTCTTTCTTGGCGGACTTTACTTTCGTTACATTCATAAAAATAAAAAATACGAAACCATGTCCTGGTATTTGTTTGCCTGTGTTCTGGCTCCCAATATTGTAGGTTTCATTCTTAAAATTGCTGTAGGGCGCGCTCGACCCGATCTGTTATTTGAAAGCCTTTCTTTTGGTTTTTACTGGTTCCAGTTTAAAAACCTGTATTGGTCATTTCCATCAGGACATACAATAACCATTATTGCAGTCGCTTCCGGCCTGGGTGTGTTATTCCCCAAACACTTTTATTCTCTGCTTGCTTTGGCACTGTGCGTTGCCCTGTCCAGAGTATTGCTATACCACCACTATCTAAGTGACGTGATGACAGGATTTTACATCAGTATTCTTGTTGTTGGCTTCATGACGGGATTTCTCAGGCGTAAACATTATCTCGATCCGATAACCTAGTTTTAACCAGGTTATCAGTCAGATTAAAGGAGTAATTATGACTATAGAAAAGGAATTACAAGAACTGGTAAGAATATACGCCGGCAACGATAAAGAAAAAAAACTGGATAAAGATACTCTGTTACGGCTAGATAGAGATTTGACCAGATTAATAAATCAACAATTATTAGCATCCGGCCCGGACGAAGAACACATCACCAGGCATTACCGGAAACTGTCTTTAAAATTTCACCCCGACAGGCGTACAAGCTTTTCCCCTGAAATTCTCTGGATAGAACAAAAGCTTTCTGAAGGAGGAAATAACGATGCCTGTTTCAAAAGTTTAAAAGCTTCTTATGAAAAGCTGACTAATCCCAATAAATTTAAAGAGATGACTTTTGCAGACATTCGCACTAAAGAAGATTGTAAACAATGGCTGGAACATTTAAAAAATCAGGCGGGCACTTACACTTCACGCAGTCTCTATGAGAGCCTTATTGACTTGTTGGACCATTCCAGCGGATTTTTTGATGACGCAGGCCAGATAAAAACCAGAGGTATACGTGCTTTGGTCAAGTCCATGCCTATGATTTTTGCTACCTATGGTGCTTTTATTTTTGCTGAAGAGTTGTTAGCTGTGTACGGTATTTATTTTATATTATTGAAAGGTGGCCAATATCTCGAAAAAAGTACCTCTCTTGAATTAAAACAAATAGGCAGGACACTACAGGAAATCAGTAGCATTTCATCGACAGTAACTACAACCATTATGGTGCGTTTACTGGAGATGTCTTTCTGGATTTCACGCCAGGGTTTACAGATGGGTTTGCAAATTGGTTCTGCACTGTTAAGTCCAATGGTTACTGTTAATCCAGATCATTTTGAAACTCAGGCTGATCCGCAGACTACTTTATGTCGAGATTTAATTTTAGCAAGCCAAAACCAAAGCGAGGGCATACAGTTTAAAACTCCTGAACTGAAAGTTATATCTGCTCCACTTGAAGTCTATAAAGAGTTAAATTCGCAACAGTTTTTTGTAGGCTGGCGTACGGGAAATGCGAAAAGGGTAGCTGTCGATGCATTTTTATTCAAAATGAGAGTATTGGATGAAAGTCCTGAGCCCCTTGAAATTAAATTGCAAGTCGCTCAAAAAGCACTGGAAGTAATTAAAAAGGATGATGCGATCTACAACAGTGTTACTGCAAAGGCGGTAGACAGAGCGGCACAAGTGATTACTTTATTGAAGGAAAGAGAGCCCGAAGCAAGTGACAATGAGGAAGAGGAATTAAAAGAGGAACCCAATACAGAAACGCAGTTGATTCTAATTTAGCATACTTGTAGCCCGGTCTGCTTGCAGCCGGGATCGAAGTGGCACAATCCCCGGCTGCGAGCAGACCGGGCTACGGCATTGTGCTACATCTAAAATTTCCGCTTCCTGACGGTCGCGGCTCGGTTTCCGGTGCACGCTGAAGCCAATACGAACGCACGAA
>NZ_KB892383.1:4805-106392 GCF_000373765.1 Legionella shakespearei DSM 23087
GGTCGCGAGCAGACCGGGCTACGACCCATTAGGGGATATTTTAATTTATTATTATTTTTCAATTGCTTATATGTTCATTTGCGATTTTGACAAGAATAAACCCTTGAATTTAAAATCATATCTTGGCAAGATGCAGACTGTTTTGATATTCCAGTGAGGAACCATGAAAATACTCGTGGCAGTGAAGCGTGTAATAGACCCTTATGTCAAAATTCGTGTCAAATCGGATAATTCAGGAGTCGAAACGCAAAATATAAAAATGGCTATGAATCCCTTCGATGAAATCGCTGTAGAAGAAGCCTTGCGTTTACGTGAAAAAAATTGGGCGTCTGAAGTGGTTGTGGTCAGCATTGGTGACGACAGCTCACAAGAAACCTTACGCCATGCCCTTGCTTTGGGTGCCGACAAAGCTATCCTCGTACGTACAGAAAAATCTTTGGAAAGTCTGAACGTAGCCAAAGTTCTGAAAAAGATCAGCGAAGATGAAAAACCTTCATTAATATTGATGGGTAAGCAAACCATCGATGGCGATAACAATCAGACACCACAAATGCTCGCTGCTTTGTTGAACTGGCCTCAGGCAACTTATGCATCTCAAATCAAAGAGAGTGCTGATCAACTTGAAGTAACTCGCGAAATTGACGGGGGGCTGGAAACAATAAACATTAAATTACCTGCGGTGGTCAGTACAGATTTACGATTAAACGAGCCACGTTATGCAAGCCTTCCCAATATTATGAAAGCCAAACGCAAGCCCCTGGATATTGTAGAACTGGATACTTTGGGACTGACATTGAAAAAGCACATTGAAATAGTGAAAGTGAATGCGCCCGCGACTCGTAGTGGCGGAATAAAGGTTGAATCAGTGGCCGCATTGTTGGACAAATTACAACATGAAGCCAAAGTGCTTTGATAAGGAGAAACGATGAGCACTTTAGTTCTTGTAGAACATAATAACCAAACCATGCATCCATCAACACGTAATACACTGGCGGCTGCTTTGGATTTAGACGATAAGCCGACCTTACTTGTTGTTGGTCATCAGTGCAAGACAGTTGCCGAACAAGTAGCGGCCCTGGAAGGGGCACATGCAGTCTGGTATGTTGATAATCCTTGTTATGAACACCAGTTGGCAGAGCAAATCAGTGATTTGATTGTTTCTTTCGCCAGTTCATTTAATGCTGTTCTTGCTCCAGCCAGCACTTATGGTAAAAATATTGCCCCACGCATTGCGGCACTTTTGGATGTTGCCCAGGTTTCTGATATAACCAAAGTCCTGGATGCAGATACTTTTGAACATCCCATTTACGCCGGTAATGCTATAGAAACTGTTAAACTTTTAGATCCCATAAAAGTTCTGACCGTCAGAACTACAGCATTTAATCCGGTCACAGGCAGCCAGACAGCATGCTGTATTGAAAGTATGCCTCAGGAATTCACAGCTAAAAACAGCCAGTTTATCAGACATGAATTAAGCAAGTCTGAACGGCCTGATTTAGGGAGTGCCAAGATTGTTGTTTCAGGCGGCAGAGGCTTGCAAAGCGCTGAGAAATTTAAATTAATTGAAGAATTGGCAGATGCTCTTGGTGCTGCTGTTGGTGCTTCCCGCGCTGCAGTTGATGCTGGTTTTGTTCCCAATGATTACCAGGTGGGACAGACAGGGAAAGTCGTTGCTCCAACACTTTATATAGCTGTGGGTATATCCGGTGCAGTTCAGCATTTAGCGGGTATGAAAGATTCCAAGGTAATTGTGGCAATTAATAAAGATGAAGATGCCCCCATTTTTCAAATCGCCAATTATGGCCTGGTGGGCGATTTATTTGAATTAGTTCCGCAATTAATCGAACAATTAAAGTCTGTTTGATAATTCATTTTTCTTGTTTTTAATAGTTTTGCTTCTTTTTATTTTCTTGAAAAGGCGAAACTATTTTGAGCAAGGCTGAGAAAAGTCATCAGACCCTAAACATCCGATAAGAGGAGTTGTTATGTTAGTAGGCGTTCCAAAGGAAATAAAATCGCAGGAAAACAGAGTAGGGCTGGTTCCTTCAAGTGTTGGTGAAATTATCAGAGCGGGTAGTCAGGTTTTGGTAGAGCGCGGTGCAGGTCTTGGCATTGGTATTTCTGATGATGATTATAGAAATGCCGGAGCTGAAGTAGTTGATACTGCTGATGACGTATTCGCTAATGCAGAATTAATTGTCAAAGTTAAAGAACCACAACCTATAGAATGCAAAAGATTGCGTGAAGGCCAAACTTTATTCACTTATTTACATTTGGCTCCAGATCCACAGCAAACTCGTTTGCTCAAAGAATCTGGCGTAACCGCTATAGCATATGAAACTGTAACTCAGGACGATGGCGGTTTGCCTTTGCTTACTCCAATGTCGCAAGTTGCTGGTAGAATGTCGATACAAGCTGGAGCTCATTGTTTAGAAATGGCTCAAGGCGGTAGTGGTGTTCTTTTGGGCGGTGTACCAGGTGTTGCTGCTGCGAATGTTGTTATCATCGGTGGTGGTGTGGTTGGTACTAACGCAGTCCGTATGGCTATGGGTATGGAAGCACGCGTTATAGTCCTTGATCGCTCTTTACAACGATTAAACGAACTGGATTTCCAATTTGGTTCCAAGCTTAATACCGTTTATTCTACTGCTGATTCCATTGAGCGATATGTTTCCAGTGCCGATCTGGTCATTGGTGCTGTGCTTGTACCAGGTGCTGCTGCTCCCAAACTGGTAACCCGCGCTATGTTAAGCTCCATGCGCCCAGGCTCTGTATTGGTTGACGTTGCTATTGATCAGGGGGGGTGCTTCGAGACTAGCCGCGCCACAACGCATCAGGAACCAACCTATGTAGTTGATAATGTGGTTCATTATTGCGTGGCAAACATGCCAGGAGCAGTGCCAAGAACATCTACCTTCGCTCTGAATAACGCGACTTTACCTTTTGTTTTAAGCATAGTAACCAAAGGAACCAAACTGGCTTTACTGGATAATCCCCATTTGTTGAATGGCTTAAACGTTCATCAAGGGAAGATTACTTATGAAGCAGTAGCCCGGGACTTAGGTTATGAATATACCCCGGCCGCGGTAGCATTGGCAGGTAGATAAGCGCAGAATACTTAAGGTTTTTAATTGGATTCGTAGCCCGGTCTGCTGTAGCCCGGTTGCTTGCAACCGGGATCGAAGTGGCACCATCCCGGCTGCAAGCAGCTGCCCCTTCTACACATCCCGATTCACGTCGTCCTTCGCGCAAAAAGACGCGCTCAGGACGACGTAGATCGGACCGGGCTACAAAAACATCTTAAATAATGTGAGTTATGGATAAGAAGCTTGTTTTATCCAGTCGTTACTGCCACTATTCAGCTAATACGATGTTTTAGTCTGAATTTTTTGGACAGTAAAAGAAAATCCCTTCTAAAAAACAGCCTTTTTCCTGACAAAACTCGCAATATGATAAAGTTTCGCTGTATAATGTTGGACTAATCTCTTTCAACTAAAATATTCTATGAAAAAAATGGCATACTTCTGGCGTAAAGGTCTTTGGGCGCTGATGAGTCTGTTTTTTCTTCTGTTAGTGGCGGGTAGTCTTTTATATCTTTATCTGGAAAGCCAGCTCCCTAATGTCGATTCATTAAAAACAGTACAATTACAGGTACCTTTACAGATTTTCAGTAAGGAAGGCTTATTGATTCAGGAGTATGGTGAGAAGAAACGTATCCCTGTTACTTATGATGAAATCCCGCAGACTTTGGTTCATGCACTGATAGCGACTGAAGACCAACGTTTTTTTGAACACCCTGGTGTGGATGTCATGGGGCTGGGTCGTGCTGCAGTCCGTATGTTAAAAACGGGTACCAAATCTCAGGGTGGCAGTACCATCACTATGCAGGTTGCGCGTAATTTCTTTTTAAGCCGTAAAAAGACTTTTTTACGTAAATTTAATGAAATTATGTTAGCTATTAAAATTGACAGGGAATTAAGTAAAGAAAAAATTCTGGAGCTGTATCTTAACCGCATCTACCTGGGTAACCGTGCCTACGGTGTTGGGGCTGCTGCTATGGTTTATTTTGGTAAACCGCTTAAAGAATTGAATCTGGCCGAGCTTGCCATGATAGCAGGACTACCTCAGGCACCCTCAACGCAAAATCCTATTGCTAATCCGCTCGCTGCTAAAAAGCGACGTGATCATGTGTTGGAGCGTTTACTGGAAGAGCATTACATCAATGAAGAGCAATATCAGAATGCAGTTAACCAGCCGATTACTGCCAAGTTACACGGTACTCATATAGAAGTCAGAGCGCCATATGTCGCTGAAATGATCCGTCAGTCTTTATACGACAACTTTGGCCCCGATGCCTATACAAAAGGGTATAAGGTTTACACTACTATTGATGGTAGACTGCAAAATACAGCCAATCAGGTTGTTGAAAAGAATCTGGTTGCCTATGATCACAGACATGGTTATAGGGGACCAATTGCGACTATTGGTGAAAAAGACAGCCAATCACCTGAAGTCAGACAAAAATATCTCAGACAATATCCTGAGCTTAATACTCTTGTTCCTGCTGTGATTACTGAAGTCAGTGAAAAAGAAGCTACGGCTGCATTACAGAATGGACAAACATTTATTATTCCCTGGGAAGGCTTATCATGGGCAAGACCTGCTCTTAAACGAGGTTGGGTTGGAAAGTCGCCCGTCAAGGCACAACAGGTTGTTGCTGTCGGCGATATAGTTTATGTTCATTCAACAGAAAAGTATTGGGAATTGGCTCAGATTCCAGAAGCTGAATCAGCTATGGTTGCGCTTAATCCCCAAAATGGTGCGATAGAAGTTTTGGTTGGTGGCTTTAATTTCCAGAAAAGTAAATTTAACCGGGCCACTCAGTCCAGCAGACAACCAGGTTCCAGTTTTAAACCTTTTGTTTATGCTGCTGCTTTAAATAATGGCTATAACCTGGCAACTTTAATTAATGATGCACCTATAGTAGTTGATGACCCAAGTCAGCCTAATCTCTGGCGCCCTCATAATGTTAATCTTAAATTCAATGGACCTACGCGATTGAAACAAGCACTGGTTCAGTCCAAGAATCTGGTTTCCATTCGTATTCTGGATGATATAGGAATTAATTACACTATTGATTTTCTGACCCGCTTTGGCTTTAGCAAAAAAACACTGCCTAAAGGCTTGTCCCTTGCTTTGGGAAGCTTGTCAGTCAGCCCAATGGACTTGACTGCTGCATATGCTGTATTCGCTAATGGTGGCTATAAAGTTGAACCTTATCTTATAGATCACATTACCGATACTGATGGCAAGATTCTGTTACAAGCGAAACCCACAGTGGTTTGTAATTCCTGTGATCCTGATAAAGTAGATACGTCTACAATGGCACCACGTGTTATTCCGGAAGATATTGCTTTCTTAATGAATACTGCTTTAAGGGATGTGGTTCAGCATGGTACAGCCAGAGCTGCTCGTGTTCTGAACCGTCAGGATATTGCAGGAAAAACCGGAACGACTAATGATCAGGTTGATGCCTGGTTTGCCGGATTCAGTCCCGATTTGGTTGTTACTACATGGATAGGTTTTGATAATCCCAAATCCTTACATGAATACGCTGCAGGACTGGCTCTGCCTTTGTGGATTGATTTTATGAAGGAAGCATTGAAAGGTAAACCCGAGCACGAACTCAAACAGCCAGATAATGTGGTCGCCGTGCGTATTGATAAAGCCAGTGGCTTATTAGCCAAGCCGAATCAGGAAAATGGCATTATTGAGTATTTCCGAAACAATGAAATTCCGGCGGAACAAGATGCCGCACCTGTTTACAATGCGGACAACAGTGATCAGCAATTGGCGCCTGTTGAAGAGAACTTGTTTTAATTCTATCAAGATCGTAGCCCGTATTAGCGAAGGGCTGTATTTTAATCCTGTAAAAAGGATGCAAATAAACAGGATGCTCTTCGCAAGTAGCCCCTCCACCTCCGGGGGAGGGTGCCCGACAGGGCACTGTCATTAAGTTAACGTGAGTTTCGGATAAGAAGCTTGTTATCCGAAATTCACGTTAAGTTGCCGTCCCGCAGCTTGTCCTATTGGTATCTACATGAATGCCAGCCCTGTGTCTCAATAAAAATTCCGCTCCTTAACAGTCGCGGCTCGGTTTTCTGGTGCACGATAAAGTAAATACAAACGCACGAAAACCGAGCCGCGACCGTCAGGAAGCGGAACAGTTCTATTGGCACGTACTTTATTTCTTGCACCTGTACAGCTGCTTGCCGCCCGTATTACGCTCTACGTCGCCCTGTTATTCCGGACCATCAAATCGAAAATCTGGCTCTTTCTCAATAGATGTTGTACTTCTTGATTGTGCAAAACGGTTCAAACCAAAGAATGAGGCAGGGATTGCTGCCGCAGCCATACCAAGAGGTATTCTGGGACTTATAATGCCATTACGAAAATCACTGAGTTGTTGCCTTAGTCGACTGATTTCATCATCTTGTCTTTTGATCGTACCTTCTTGAGTTGTCAGTGTTTGTTTTAACTCCATAACTTCTTTGCGCAAGACAGCGTTTTCTGCTTCCAGCTGTGAACTACGTAACTCCTTTTTATAATTTGCACATAATTGTGCTGCGATGATTTTGATTTCTTCGTCTGTAGTATCAGCTTTATCTTTCTTGCCTACTGTTATGTCTAACGCTTCCAACACTTCTTTTTGTAATAGATCACCTGAATTGCACCAAGGACTTCCGTAGCTTAGATAAGAATCCTTTTTCAATCCAGAAAGCGATATGGGTTCATGGGATTGACTGTACTTAACTTCACACGTGGTGGATTTACCCGTTTTTAAAAGTGTTTTGAACACGGTAAGTAATTGTTTGAGTTGGTCTTCGTACTGATCCAACTCTCCAATTGTAACTGCCTCCTTTTTATCTATCAGAGATTTAAGTACAGTAATTTCGTTTAAAATGAAATGCAGGAAAGGCTTTCGATTGGGGTATCCTATTTTAACAGTACATTCTTCAATTAAGTCTTTCAAATGTGCATTAAAGTCTTTCTCTTTATTATCAATAATATTGAGTACACAAACAGATAATTTTCTTCTCTGTTCAATAGAATCTTTATCGTATGGAACTATTTTTGTAACACCGTTTTGACTGTCATGATAGCTGACTATAATGTTGGTTAGCGAATAAAGTAATTCTTCTAATTTAGTCATTTAAAACTCCTTTTAAAGCTAAAATCTATTTTAAAATGTGGAAATCCCTAACAACTTGGCTTTTCACTATATTGAATGTTTTGGGCAAGTGCAAGTGTTTATTTACTCGTACATTATAAGGAAATTTGATACAAATAGAGTGTCTATTTTACAATCGACAAGTGTAATTTATTGGCATAAAATGATGCTTGCAGGTGTCTCTTCTGCACACCCCGATCCACGTCGTCCTGATCCACGTCGTCCTGAGCGCGTCTTTTTGCGCGAAGGATCTCCTGAAAGTGTGGAATGGTGCCAGTATTTGGAGATCCTTCGCGCAAAAAGACGCGCTCAGGACGACGTGAATCGGGGCTACCCATGTGTATCCTGAGAAAGCTTATCTATTAAAAAGACTATTTAAATTACTGGCAAAATGATTCCAATTTTTAACAGCTTAAGATAACATCATATTTAATAATAGAAATAATGCAGTAGCACGTCACCAAAGGAGCGTTTTTTGATCGCATGGGAGATACAGGGAGATAAGACAAGTGCTCAAACTGTTTAAGAATAAGAATCGTTCTATTCTTGGTATTGATATTAGTTCATCAGCCGTGAAAATACTGGAATTTTCAGGTTCTGGTGATCAGCTATGCGTTGAAGGTTACGGACGAGAAGCTTTACCTCCCGATGCACTTGATGGAAATGTGATTAAAGATATAGAAGCGGTTGCCAATTGCATTAAAAAACTATGTGAACGCCAAAAGATCTCCTGCAAGCAAGTTGCTCTGGCCGTTCCCGATTCTGCAGTTATCAGCAAAATAGTACAGATCAACGATGGTTTGACTGATGCTGAAATGGAAGAACTGGTAGTTATAGAGGCGGACAAATACATTCCCTATCCCATTGATGAAATTAATCTTGATTTTGAAGTCCTGGGGCATTCTACAAAAAACTCAGCGATGCTGGATGTTTTGATTGTTGCTTCACGAGCTGAAAACGTGAACAGCAGGGTAGAGGCTATAGCACGTGCCGGTCTTGAAACCCGTGTCGTAGACGTTGAATCTTATGCAGTAGAAAGGGCAGCACAACAACTGACCAGCGAATTGCCTGCCGGGGGACAAGATAAAATTGTCGCCATTATCGATATCGGTGCTCATTACACCCATCTCTTTGTATTACATGGTATGCGCCTCATCTTTTCACGAGAAGAAAAATTTGGTGGTATGCAACTGATAGAGGCAATTGCAGAACATTATAAAATGACGACTGAACAAGCACTGACAGCAAAAAATGAAGGAACACTCCCTCCCGATTATGAGGTTGAGGTTCTGGAGCCATTTAAAGAAATGGTGCTGCTGCAAATTAAACGAACCTTACAATTTTTCTATTCGACAAGTCAGCATGGTTTCGTTGACCACATTTTATTAGCAGGTGGCCTGGCCAGGAAGCCAGGACTGGCAGAGTTAATTCAGGAGCAATTAGGTGTTACGACTACGGTTGCAAACCCCTTAGCGCACATGTCATTGGGTAAAATGGTTCATCTTGACTCAATAAATAATGATGCTCCTGCTCTTATGGTGGCTTGCGGGTTGGCATTAAGGCATGTAGAGTAAAAAATGACAGAAATTAACTTACTACCATGGCGTGAACAAAAACGTGAACAAGAGAAAAAAATGTTCACCACTATGCTATTAATAGGAGTTACGGCAGCAGCTGTGGTAGTGTTTTTAATTAATTCCTATGCATCACACCTGATAAGCAATCAAACAACGAGAAACCAGATCCTTGAAAAGGAAATAAGTAGTCTGGATGACCAAATAAGAGAGATTAAAGCATTAAAACAAATAAGGGATGGGCTGATTTCCCGTATGTCTATAGTCCAGAACCTGCAATCTACAAGAACACTTATGGTTCATCTTTTTGATGAGTTAATTAAAGTAATGCCCACAGGAATTTACGTTACTAAACTGGAAAGGCAAAATGATATTGTTACCGTTTGGGGGTATACAGAATCGAATACCAACATTTCACTGCTTATGAGAAGTATAGAGAGCAATGCATGGATACAAGCGCCTGTTCTGACTGAAATTAAAAAGATGGATGACGACAAACGGCTTGCAAACAATGAATTTAAATTAAGCTTTGTACTTAAACCCAAATATTAGGCCGGTAATTAATAATGAATACAGTCAATCTAAGTGAATTAACACTGGAAAATGTAGGTCAATGGCCCTTGGCGGTGAGGCTTGGTGTCATTTCTGGTGTAAGCCTTCTGATTATTGCTTTAGGATATTGGCTGATTGTCAAGTCTAATTTTGAACAGTTTGATACTCTGAAGGCACGAGAAGCAACCTTAAGGCAGGATTTTGAAACCAAACAACATCAGGCATCCAACCTGCAGGCATACCGCAATCAATTGCAATTAATGAATGAGCGTTTTGGAACCATGTTAAGGCAACTGCCTGCTAAAAATGAAATGCCAGGCCTTTTGGAAGAGATTTCCAAGACAGGGGTTGCTTCGGGATTGAAATTTGAATTGTTTGCTCCCCAACCCGAAGTAGAACATGACTTTTATATTGAATTACCCATTAAAATTACTGTGGTAGGTACCTACATGCAATTGGCTGTCTTTTTAAGCCGGGTCGCCGAAATGAACAGGATTGTTACGCTACACGAGTTTAGTATTCAAGGGGTGTCCTCTAAAGATAATAAAACGTTTTCAGAGGATGAATTAGTGATGAACATCACTGCTAAAATATACCGATATCGGTCACAATGATGAACTTAAAACGGCAATTACACACATTACTGGCTGGATTGATATCCCTGTTATTGAGTGCCTGTTCTGGTGATAATAGTGATTTGATGAAATACATTAATGAAATTAAGGCGAGACCTGCTAAAAAAATTGAACCAATTCCACAATTTGCTCCTTTGCCCATTTTTAAATTTCCGGAAAATGACAACAGACGGAGTCCATTTAAACCGGTAGAGGTGAAGAAAAATACTGATCAATATGCTCCCGATCAAAAGAGAATGAAACAGCCGCTGGAAGCTTTTCCTTTGGATGCCCTGAAGTTTGTAGGTATCCTGGAACAAGACGGTATGATTTGGGCATTGATAAGACAACCT
Source organism: Legionella shakespearei DSM 23087 (assembly GCF_000373765.1). Taxonomy (GTDB): domain Bacteria; phylum Pseudomonadota; class Gammaproteobacteria; order Legionellales; family Legionellaceae; genus Legionella; species Legionella shakespearei. The sequence goes on from NZ_KB892383.1 coordinate 15,130, forward strand.
AGCGGGCAAATTTCCCGCGTCAGAGTTGGCGATTATATGGGTCAAAATTATGGTCGTATTATTCTTATCAAGCGAGAGTTGATTAAGCTTGAAGAAACCACAAAAAATACTGGGGAGTGGGAAAAGCAAATTACCACAATTAACTTAGATACCGGCAAGCAGGAGTAACATGTGCGAAAGATTATCGCTATTTTGATTTTGATAAGTGCTGGCTTTGGTGCTGCAATTGCTAAAGATAATTCACTGATTTCTGTGAAGATAATTCCCTTACCTGAAAACAGGGTTCGAGTGGATTTTGAGTTTGCCAAGCCTCTGAAACAATTGCCTGCAAGTTTCATTACTGAAAAACCTGCCCGGATAGTTCTTGATTTCATCAGCACTGATCTGCAATTACCTGTCGATCAAAGAACACAAAAAATTCAATTAGGTTCGCTGAATAATTATACTGTAGTGTCTGTCGCCGATCGCGTCAGAGCCATACTGGATTTACAACGTAGTGTTTCCTATTCAGGAAGTTCTGCAGGGAACGTTTACAGCCTTGTTATAAATGGAAAAAGTAACGAGATATTTCAAAATACGAAAGAGATTTTTATAACCAACCAGGTGATTAACGCCAAACATGAGATAAATCGTCTGGATTTTCGCGGCATAGACAAACAGGGTGGTCGAGTGCTGGTTGATGTTTCTGATACCAGTATTCCAATCGATGTGACCCAGGTTGGTAAAGAAGTCGTGGTTAATTTTCTCAATACCAAAATTCCCACCAGACTTGCGAAACGTTTTGATGTGACCGATTTTCATAGCCCTGTTCAGGTAGTTACTCTGCAACAGGACGCAAAGAATGTGCGTATGACCATTCTGAGCAAAGGTGATTATGGCCATTTTGTTTATCAGGTCAATAAACAATTTATGATTGATATATTCCCTCTGACGGCCGAAGAAATTCAACAGGCGAAACTTAAAAAACAAGTGTTCACTGGAAAGCGTATTTCCCTGAATTTCCAGAATATCAACATCAGGGCAGTGCTGCAGTTACTTGCTGATTTTACCGGGATAAACATGGTAGTCAGTGACAAAGTGCAGGGAGATATTACTCTCAGATTAAATGACATTCCCTGGGATCAGGCGCTTGATATTATATTGACTACCCAAGGCCTGGATAAGCGTAAAACCGGTAATGTGATGCTCATTGATACCAAAGCTTCCATGGATAAAATGGAAGAGGATGAATTGAAGAGCCAACAGATTATCCAGAAACTGGAACCGGTTCGTTCTGATTTATTACAAATCAATTATGCCAAAGCTACCGATATCGCTATTCTGATTAAAGACAAGCAAAATTCATTATTATCCCCTAATGGTAAAATCAGTGTTGATGCCAGAACCAACACCATTTGGATACAGGATACCGGAACAAAAATTGAAGAAGTCAGAGAATTGATAAAGCAGCTCGATATTCCTGTGAAACAGGTACTCATCGAAGCCCGTATCGTAGAAGTCACCAAAGATTTCAGTCAGGATATAGGCATCAGATGGGGTGTTTCCAGACCCACGCATTTAAGTGGTACCCTTGATGGTGCGAACCAGCTCCAGTTACCTGCCGGCTTGGCTAACCCGGCAGCAATCCCTGTGGCTCAGCGTTTGAATCTGGATTTGGCCGCGGTGCCGGGCAGTGGAGCCTCACCAGCATCCATGGGTATTGCCTTGGCGAAACTGGGTGATGGCATTTTACTTGATTTGGAGTTATCTGCCCTGGAGAGTGAAGGTCTGGCTGAATTGATATCAAGCCCAAGGCTTATTACTACTAACCAGCAATCAGCCGTGATTGAACAGGGACAAGAGATTCCTTATCAGGAATCCACATCAAGTGGTGCTACTGCTGTGGCGTTCAAAAAAGCGGTTCTGAGCTTGAAAGTAACGCCGCAAATAACGCCAGACAGCAGAATATTGATGGATTTACAGATTAATCAGGATACGCCTTCTTCCGAGCGATTCCTTGGTGTTCCTGCAATTTTAACCAAGCAGATTCAGACTAATGTACTGGTTAATAATGGTCAGACTATTGTTCTTGGCGGCATATACAGACAAGATAAAAACAAAGCGCTGAGAAGAATACCTTTCTTTGGCGAGTTGCCAGTTGTAGGGGCTTTATTCCGAAATAAACAAATTACTTTAAATAACGATGAGTTATTGATTTTTATTACTCCAAGGATTATAACCAATTCGTTATCTATAACTACTATTGAAGGACGAGAAAAAGGAACTTACAAATAAGCTTGCTGATACGATATTAATGAAGTGTGAGCAGGCAGGGCACTGCCATTAAGTTAAGAGCTACTCCGCCGTCCCGCGGCTTGTCCCCGGGATCCAGGAATCTCTCTCCGAACGTAGATCTCTGGATACCGCGGACAAGCCGCGGTACGGTGGAGTATCGCTTAACTTAATGGCAGTGGGTATCACCGTATAATCCTGCTATAATATGTTCGGGCTATGGAGCTTCCTTAGTCCCGATTCATCCTGATAGCGAACGTATAAATACTCATAATAAAGAATTTTATGGGATTTTAGCTTCTATTCGTTGTAGAATATCATGCAATTGAAGGCGAAGGATTCAATTGGTTAATTATGACACTACAGTTAAAGAGGTATGTAAGAAAAAATGAGCATAGTTAAAGTACGAAATATTTTCCTCATTGGCCCCATGGGTGCTGGAAAAAGCACTATAGGCCGTGCTTTGGCAAAGGAGCTCAAATTAGAATTCTTTGATTCGGACGAAGTCATAGAAGAGCGTGCTGGTGCCGACATATCGTGGATTTTTGATATAGAAGGTGAAGAAGGATTTCGGCGCAGAGAGCAAAAGGTTATCGATGAGCTGACCCAAAAGACCAATATCGTGTTGGCGACAGGGGGCGGTGTCGTGATCACTCCTGAAAACAGAAATGCTCTTGCAGGCCGGGGAACGGTTATCTATCTGAAAACATCCTTACAACAGCAATTTGAACGAACCAAGCGTGATACCAAACGTCCTCTCCTGCAAACAGAAGATTTGGAAGGTCGGTTGGAGTCATTAAGAGATGAGCGCGAACCTTTTTACGATGAATTAGCTGATGTCAGTTTTGAAACAGATAAATTAACAGTGAAAGCAGTAGCAAACAACATAATAAAATACATATATGGCGAAGTTTGAGTTATGTGCTCAGGTTGATGTCTCATTACCAGGATATCAATATCCGATAATTATTTGTCGTAACGGTGCTGGTACGCCAGAAGTGATGAGTGGATTTCTCTCTTCGCAACAAGTTCTTATAGTGACCAATACAACTATTGCGCCATTGTATCTGGAACCATTAAAAGCCTTATTTACATCTGTTCAATGTGATGTAGTTGTCCTTCCCGATGGTGAAGAGCATAAAAACCAAGAGAATTTATTTGTCATTTATGATGCTTTGATTAAAAATCGTCATCACAGGGATACGACTCTGATTGCCTTGGGCGGTGGAGTAATTGGGGATATGGTGGGCTTCGCTGCGTCAACTTATCAGCGCGGTGTGCCTTTTATCCAGATTCCTACCACCTTACTTGCCCAGGTTGATGCTTCAGTCGGAGGAAAAACTGCGATTAACCATCCTTTGGGAAAAAATATGATAGGCAGCTTTTATCAACCCAAAGCGGTAATTATTGATTTAAATACTTTAAAGACTTTGCCCGAAAGAGAGTTTCGAGCAGGGCTTGCAGAAGTAATAAAATACGGTCTTCTGGTTGGTGGGGATTTTTTACAAGAGCTCTTTGATGCCTTGAAGCAGGGGTTAAGGGCTGACAGTCCGCAATTACCGGAACTGATTGCCCAGTGTTGCCGGATTAAAGCACATTTTGTGGAGCATGATGAGCGAGAAACAGGGCAGCGTGCCTTGCTCAATCTTGGCCATACTTTTGCGCATGCATTGGAAACATACACTGATTATCAACGATGGCTGCATGGTGAAGCAGTAGCTATAGGATTGTATTGTGCTGCACTATTATCGTATAAATTGAGCTTGATTGATGCAGGAACAGTAACATTAGTAGAACAGATGCTTGACTATGCCGGTTTACCTCATAAAATTCCCGCATCCATTGATTTGGGTAAATTAAAGGATTTAATGGGGCTGGATAAAAAAATTAAAAATAATTCTTTACGTTTTGTCGTGATTAAAAAACCAGGTGACTGTTATCTTGATGATAAAGTAACAGAAAATTGCTTGAACAACACACTTATTACTGCGGTAGAAGGAGAATAAAAAATGACAAATGGAACGATTCAGCTTGAAACAGGAGCTGTAAATCAACCCAGAACACTTTTTAAACCTGGTTCCTGGCTTTCAAAGATAGATTTCATTAATCATTTGATTCTTTTTAATAATGTATTAATTACAGTTCTATCGGAAAAAGAAGGCGGAAAAACTTCATTTAGCACCTTGCTACAGAACAACCTGGACCAGCAAATTAAATCAATTGCAATGACGGCCAAGGCTCCTTGTGACAGACAGGAAATGATTAATCACATAGCTGCTCAGCTGCATTTGAATAATGATGCCCAAACCAACATTCAATCCATAGTGTCACAAGTAAATGAGCGAAAAGCACATGTATTATTAATTATTGATGATGCGCAACATGTTCCTGAATCTTTAATTAAAGAAGCCATGCTGGCTATTAAAAATCAGGGCGAGTTTGGCTTCTTTCATATGTGCATGATGTCTGATTATTCTGTAGTAGCAACTTTGAATAATCTGGCTAATGAGCACTTCAACAATTTAATTCATTCTATAGAATTGGGTGTCCTTAACGAGAGCGAGACAAGGACTTATGTGTTACAACGTGCTATGAATGCACGTCTGATTAACAGACCGCTGTCAGATGTTCAGTTTAAACAGTTTTATCAGTTGACCAAAGGTAACCTGGCCAAAATCAACTCAAGTCTGGAACCTTTTATTTTAAAATGTTCCGAACAGCAGAAAAGCAATAAAATGCAGCTATTAAAAAGAACAGGTATTGCTGCCAGCGCTGCGATCATTGCAGGAGCATCCTATCTTTACTTTAAAGGTGGATTCAGCCTTGACCAATTTCCTGAAATCGCTCAGTTGACTGCTTCTGCACCAATAAAAAATATACTGGGTGATATTCCAGCGGCAGCTCAAAGGGAGCAATTAGCCAGTTTCATTGCTTCATGGCAAGATTCATCAACAAGGCAGCTGGTGCATTATGCCCTGCCTAAAAAACAAATTCTGGATGATATGTTTGATGAGGAAGATAACATCAATACTGTTGCTATTGTAGACAAGGTTGTGGTTATACCTACTGTTAAAAGAACACGGGAAACCTTGGTTCAGGCACAACCTGATGTTGCTGTGGTACCCGCTTCTTCTGAAACCACGCTGGTGCAAATTCCTAAACTCGCCCAGCCAGCAGAAGCTAAAGAAGTTAAAGTGGCTAAAGCTCCTGTAGTTAAAAAAGCCCATGGCAACTTATATACTATCCAACTGGTAGCAAGTCACCGAGTAAGCGATGTACACAGGTTCCGACAAAGTAATAAACTCTTTGCCAACGCAAAAGTAAGGCATTTCACGAATGCGAAGGGCACTTGGTATATATTAACCTTGGGTGAGTTCGATAGCAGAGCCAAAGCGCAGAGTAAAGCCAAGGCACTGCCAGCCGATTTGGCAAAATTAAACCCATGGATAAGACCAGTTACAGCAGGCCTTTCCAATATTGGTTAACAATCTGGATGAAGTTGATCCGAAATAGCACAGTACGTAGCCCGGTCTGCTTGCAGCCGGGATCGAAGTGGCAATAGGCTAATCCCCGTATTACGGCTGACGCCTAATACGGGCTACGAAATCGAAGTAGCACACCATGCCAAATCAGGGAAATCCTTCGCGTAAAATAGTGCGCTCAGGACGATGTGACTTCATTAGACCCGCTGGGAAAATACCCCTTAATCTGCTACTCTTAATTTAGACATCGGAATTTTAAGGAGAACATGATGTATAAGAGGGTATTATTTGCTACCGATTTTGACGAGGTAGGCGTTAAAGCCGCCGCTAAAGCAAAAAAGATTGCTGATGAAAATAAGGCTGATCTTATATTAGTTCACGTTGTCGAACCCATTCCTGCTTATGCATACCCAGGCTTTGCCGGATTTGCTGAAGTGGAATTATCTATCCGTGAACAAGCGGAAAAAGAACTGGATGAATTGGCTGAAAAACTTGGTGTCGATGCCAAACATCGCTTTATTGAGTTTGGTTCCACCAAAAATGAAATTCTAAGGGTAGCCGAAGAACATAAAATAGATTTGATTGTGACAGGAAGCCATGGCAAGCACGGCCTTTCCTTATTGTTAGGTTCAACTGCCAATGCCATATTACATGGTGCAGAATGTGATGTATTGATTGTCAGACCCAAGGTAGACCACTAGTACCAATTGGCCTGTGGTAGCCCGGCCTGTTTGCAGCCGGGATCGATGCCATTCCCCGATCCACGTCGTCCTTCGCGCAAAAAGACGCGCTCAGGACGACGTGGATCGGTGACAGCATAATATTCGTAACCGTTCAGGGGGTATGGGCTTATGTGTACTCGAACAGCCAGATTTGAGCTCAGGTTGAGAGAAAAACCCGCGAAATGAGCGGAGCATAGGTGGCTATGTGAGCATCATTTCGCGGGTTTTTCTCTCAAGATGAGCCAAATATGGCTGTTCCTTCAATAGGGCTGAACACTTACTAATATTCTCAATACACAATAAAAGCAGTATACTATGTCGTTTTGATTTTGATGATTTGAACTATTAATGAAATTGCTACGTGGTGTTCAACATCCTGCTGAATTTAATCGAGGCGTCGTCGCTACCATCGGTAATTTTGATGGGGTGCATTTAGGGCACCAGAACCTGATTAAAGTCTTAAGAGCTAAAGCAGACAGCATGAATTTACCTTTGGTGGTCGTTCTTTTTGAACCACAACCCAGAGAGTATTTTCATCAGGACAGCGCTCCAGCCAGATTGTCCAGTTTACGGGAAAAGCTGGATATATTACGTGACTGCCAGGTTGATTATGTTTATTGCATCAAATTTGACAAGGCTCTGGCCGAGACTACAGCAGCTGATTTTGTTTCACATTATCTGTTTTCTACCTTAAAAGTACGTTATCTGCTCGTTGGCGCAGATTTCAGATTTGGCAAAAACCGAGCTGGTGATGTGGCATTATTAAAAGCATCAGGCCAGGAACATTCCTGTCAGGTTGAAACCTATTCAGATTTTCTCATCGAAAATGAACGGGTAAGTTCAACAAAAATAAGAGAAGCCTTACAACAGGACAATTTAAATTTAGCGACAAAGTTACTGGGTCGAACTTACAGTTTGTGCGGCCGTGTAATCCGCGGTGATGGACGAGGCCGTCAATGGGGCATACCTACTGCAAACCTGAGCCTTCATCGGGCATCATTACCTTTAACCGGTGTCTACGCTGTTGCAGTTCAAATAGGTTCGAAAATGGTTCAGGGTGTTGCCAACATTGGAAAGCGCCCAACCGTAGATGGGACCAAGAACATTCTTGAAGTACATTTGTTTGACTTCAATGAATCCATTTATGGTACATTAGTGCAAGTGTACTTCTTGCACAAATTGCGTGATGAAGTGAAATTCGCCTCGGTTGAGGCTTTAATTGCGCAGATACATCAGGATATTGAGGCGGCGAAAGCATTTTTAAATTTAAATGTGCGGCAGGGTGCACAGCTTAACCGTCAAAAGTTTAACGATTTCGCAGAGTAAGCATTTATGGCAGAATATAAAGATACATTGAACCTACCCAATACTTCATTTCCAATGAAGGCAAGCCTTGCTACACGAGAGCCAGAAATGCTGGCTGATTGGCAAGCCAAAGGTATCTACGAAAAAATCCGTGAGGCTCGTGCGGGAAGCAAACGCTTTATTCTGCATGATGGTCCTCCCTATGCCAATGGCCATCTGCACTGCGGCCATGCGTTAAATAAAATTCTTAAAGACATTATCATCAAATCCAAGACCTTTAGCGGATACGATGCCCCCTTTGTTCCTGGTTGGGATTGCCATGGTTTACCTATAGAACTGAATGTCGAGAAAAAAGTAGGTAAGGCAGGGGCTAAAATCACAGCACGGGAATTCCGTGCCAAATGCCGCGAGTATGCTGCCAGCCAGATTGATATTCAACGCGAAGAATTTCAACGCTTAGGCGTGCTTGGCGATTGGTATAATCCTTATGTCACTATGGACTTCCGTTACGAAGCGAACATTGTCAGAGCTCTGGGCTTGATGATTAAAAATGGCCATTTGCAACAAGGCTTTAAACCTGTTCACTGGTGTATCGATTGCGGTTCTGCTCTGGCTGAAGCGGAAGTGGAGTATGAAGATAAAACCTCACCTTCTATTGATGTGGCTTTTACTGCCGTAAATGCTAATGAATTCACAGAGCGTTTTTCCATAAAAGCAGAAGCTAAACCTCTGATCCTGCCCATATGGACCACGACTCCATGGACATTACCAGCAAACGAAGCGGTATGTCTGCATCCTGAAATAGATTATTCTTTAATCGATGCGGGATCCCGTTATTTCCTCATCGCTTCAGAATTGGTCGAATCCGTGATGAGCCGTTATGAAATCACTGATTATAAATCTCTTTCGGTAGCCAAAGGGCGGTCTTTTGAAGGATTTAAACTCAATCATCCACTCTACAGCCGACACGTACCTGTGGTTTTAGGTGAGCATGTAACTACTGAATCCGGTACTGGTGCTGTGCATACGGCTCCTGCGCATGGACCTGATGATTATATGGTTGGAAAGGTATATAACCTGCCTTTGGTTAATCCGGTCAAGGCTAATGGCTGTTACGCGGAAGACGTGGCATTATTCGCCGGGCTTTCTGTTTTAAAAGCCAATGAGCCTATTCTGGAAGCTTTAACTGAAAAGGGCGTACTGTTAGCCAAAGAAAGCATTCGACACAGCTATCCTCATTGCTGGCGCCATAAATCACCCATGATCTTCCTCGCGACTCCCCAGTGGTTTATTGCAATGGATAAAAGCAATCTGAGGCAGTCCATAGTCAATGAAATTGATAAAGTGAACTGGGTTCCGGACTGGGGTAAAGCGCGTATCAGTAATATGGTTGAAAACAGGCCTGACTGGTGTATCTCCAGACAAAGAGCCTGGGGTACTCCCATGCCTTTGTTTGTCCATAATACAACCCGGGAACTTCATCCTAATACTTTGGAGTTGATTGAAAAAGTAGCATTGATGATTGAGAAAGCAGGGATTGATGCCTGGTTTGAACTTGATGCGTCGGAGCTGCTTGGTGATGACGCACAAAATTACGATAAAATCTCTGACACCATGGATGTGTGGCTTGATTCCGGAGTATCGCATTACAGCGTTTTATACCATAACAAAGATTTGGCGTTCCCTGCCGATGTGTATTTCGAAGGTTCCGATCAGCATAGAGGATGGTTTAATTCCTCATTAACCACTTCAGTAGCCATGTATGGCGTTGCTCCGTATAAAACCGTGTTAACTCATGGTTATACTGTAGATGCTGAGGGCAAGAAGCTTTCCAAATCAAAAGGCAATTATGTAGCCCTGGATAAACTCATTAATCAGCATGGGGCAGATATTTTACGTTTGTGGGTTTCTTCCACTGATTATCGCCATGAAGTGAGCATTTCTGATGAAATCATTAAACGTAATGCTGATGCGTACCGTAGAATTCGTAATACGGCTCGCTTTTTATTAGCCAACCTCTGTGATTTTAATCCTGCCACCGATAGCGTTGATGCCAAAGAGTTGTTGGAGCTTGATCGATGGGCTCTGCAACGCAGCCAGTTGCTGCAAGAAGAAATTGTTGCTGCTTACGAACAATACCAGTTCCATGTCATTTATCAGAAAATTCATAATTTCTGTGCTGTGGACATGGGAGGCTTTTATCTGGACTTGATTAAAGACAGACAATATACGACTGCTCAGAAAAGCAAGGCAAGACGCTCTTGTCAGACAGCCATGTATCACATAGTCAAGGCATTTACCTTATGGTTAGCTCCCATCTTGTCCTTCACTGCAGAAGAAATCTGGCAGGTCATTCCAGGACATGGCAAAGAATCCATTTTCGTAGAGCTTTGGTACAGTCAGTGGCCTGCTATTGATGAAGTAAATATGGCTGATTGGGAACAATTGCATTTGATTCGCGATGAAGTGAACAAGGCTTTAGAGGAAAAGCGTCAGAAGGGCGAAATAGGGTCGGCACTGGCAGCGGAAGTGACCCTTTATGCTGATGATAAAGTCTTGCCAAAACTCAACCGTTTGGGAGAGGAGCTACGCTTTTTATTAATGACTTCTGGTGCAGATGTTCATTCTGTGAACCTGGCAACGGGTGGTTTGGTAACTACGGAATACGGCGTGGCTATTGATGTGTCAGCAAGTTCTTATGAAAAATGTGCGCGATGCTGGCATAGAAGACCCGATATAGGGCAGAATAAAGAACATCCCGAGTTATGTTTACGTTGTGTTGGCAATATCAGCGGTCAAGATGAGGCGAGGCATTTCATATGAAAAAATGGCATTGGTTTGTACTCAGTATTATTGTAATTATCTGCGATCAGGCAAGTAAGTACTGGGTGGGTGCTTCATTAACTCCCTATAAACCTGTGCCCATTTTCCCTATGCTGAATTTCACTCTGGCTTACAATACCGGTGCTGCTTTTAGTTTTTTAAGCGGAGCCGGTGATTGGCATCGTTGGTTTTTCGCAGGTTTTAGCCTTTTAGTCAGCATTATTTTAATCATCTGGCTCTGGCGAACCCCCAACCAGGCCCGTTTGCAATCCGCAGGCGTCAGCCTCATTCTCGGCGGCGCTCTGGGCAATCTGATCGACAGAGGACTACATGGCTATGTAGTCGATTTCATCGATGTCTATTACAAGCATTATCACTTCGCAACCTTTAACGTGGCAGACAGCGCCATATGCATCGGTGCAGCCCTCCTGGTTTTAGATCTGTTGATTCACAGAGAGTAATCCCGAAGCAGACCGGGCTACGGCATTGTGCTACATCCAAAACTCGTTCCTCACTAACAGATCCACGTAGATCGGGTATTACGCTATCGTTAATATGGGATAGATACACGGTAATACAATTCCAATATGAATTTAATTTGATCCATATTTGCATGAGTAGCTCGTGGTGCATATAATTTAACCATTACTAGTTAATAAGGCAAATCATGTACGAAAATGAATTTCTATCTGAAACTGATGAAGAACTAGCTTTGCAATATTGTACTACCCCTATGCATATGCTTGACACGATTTTATCTGAATTTGTTGTGAAGCGGCCCGATTTACTCACTGATTGTCTTCTTAACCCCAGTCAGAGAGTTAAAACTTATAGAGAAGAAAACAAAGAGCTGTTAAATAAAGTACTTACCAAATATTTAAATTATTATGCGGCTTTTTTAGAAAAATCCGAACAAGAGGTGGTGCGGGATCAGTGGTCAGGTTATAGGCGTAATAACCACGAATACTACTTCTATTTTCTTAACCTGGGTGCGCTCTATTTAGCATTGGAAAATTATAATGAAGCCGCTCGATGTTTTAACATCGCCATGAATTACCCCCGGAAAAACAAGCAATCTGAAACGGATAATTTCTTTCAACTTCCTTGTTTATTAGCTGCATCATCTCTCGAATTAAGTGGAAATTATGAAGGAGCGCTTGAACTGTATCGTCAAGGCCAAAACAGTTATTTTAAAACCTATCAAGGCAAAAAAAATTACGTCAACGGCATACAACGCTGTGAAAATAAATTAGCACAAGGTTCTCCTACACCTGTTCTGCATTACAAACAATCCGAACAAAATGAGTTAAGAAAGCTGATAGATAGCACTGATTTCAGCAAAAAAGCACTCTATGAACGCTTATCCATGAAAGTACCTGACAAGGCTAAAAGTTCTTACCAGTCATTTACTCAGTCTTGCTGGAATGGTTTTAGCACTTTAGATAATTGGCGCTTGTATGTAGATGGTGCGCAGCAAAGTGATATGCTTGAACAGGGATGGTTAGGTTGGGAGAGTAGAGAGCCTGGCTCAATCAAAGCCATGGATGATGTATTTTCTTATATTAAAACTTATGGCAATAAGCCTGTAGGTGAGGACACCATACGCAATTTACACCGCATTGCAATGCAAGGTGTTAGTGGATTAAATGGTCGTGAAGCTACAGGTAATGAATTAGTCAAGGGAGGAGAATACAGGACGACTGAAGTTGGTTTTCATCTTTATCTAGGGCACAACGCGACCCAGAATGGGCTAAATTTATTATCACAACGCCGAGAACTCGGGGGGGGGGGGGAGCATCTAAGCGAAAAGGGCACATCGCTTTATTCACACTGGGCTAAAGTAGAGCCAGAAGAGACAATTCGTCAGAAAGTAGTTGATGCTTTAGCTAAATATTATGAAGATATGGCTGCCCTGGAAGGCAAAGAAGAGAACTATCTGGAAGTCATTCGCATTATTGTTACCTGTGTCCAGAAAATTGAGCAGGATCATCCCTTTAGGGACGGTAATGGCAGAACAGCCTATGCCTTACTTAATCTGATGTTATTACAAAATAAATTACCTCCTGTTATTTTAGAAGATCCCAATTATCTCGATGGTTATGCTCCGGATGAGTTAGTGGATGAGGTATTAAAAGGGATGAGCAACTTTGCTCATGTCAAAAAATATGGGACTTATCCTTCTGGAAAATCAACAGTAGAAATTATCAGGCATAATGTGGAGGAGTCACGGAACAATCCCAAAATGCTCAAGTCTATTCGTATTGATTTCTTAAGGGCAGCAACGGTGGGAAATACGGAGCTATTGAGGCAATATCTTGAAAATGGCATAGATCCTTCGTTGGTTACAGATGATTATGGTAATACAGCACTAACCCTCGCTGTCTTTTATGGGCATCTGGATTGTATCAGGGAGTTGATACATCTAAAACCTGAGTTTATTGACATACCGGGACAGGATAATGCCACTGCCTTGTATCTTGCTGCCTATAATGGCCATACAGAGGTAGTTGATTATTTACTGGAAAAAGGTGCCGATGCAAATATCAAAAGTATTTATGGCTTAAAACCGGCAGAGATTGCCGCACAACGAGGTCATTCTGGTTTGGTCAGTCGTCTTCAGCAACAAGAACAACATTCATCTGAATTTATGGATATTGACGAAGATAATACCAGAAAGCATTCCATTTTTTTCAGGGGTTTTATACCTGATCAACAAGCTGAGAGCAGTGTGGCAGCGGTTCAAAAATTGCTTGATGGTAAAACGAAAGATATCAATTTAAAGAAATTGCATAATGCATTAGTAACGCTCGATTTACACAAAAATCAGGTCTTACATTACACACAGATTGCGGGTCGACTTTTTGATCTTCTGGAGTCAGCAACAATATATTACGATAACTATCGCGATAAATTATCGCTTAATGAACTCAAAGAGCTTTATCACCTTATAAAAAGGGAAAGAGGACAACATAATTCTGACTTGGCCAACTCTGGCTCATTCCCACTGGAAGAGAAAATTCTGATGTCGTTTATTCGTGGCACTTCACACTCTAATTGGGACTCCTTAATGAAACACATTCAGGATACCTATGAAGCGGTTACACTGCAAAAACTCAACGAAGAGCAGGTTTTTTCCTTATTATTTAATGAGAATAATGCATTTATTTTAGAACATTTTTTTGGTGAATATAATTTTGAAACCAGATTAGAGGAGTTTAAAAAGAAATATCCACAACACTGTGAATTATTTTTTAATTTTCTTGCGATGAATTTGGATACTGTGTTGCTTAAGAGAGTGAAACATGTATTTGATTTGGAAAAATTACTCAAAATATTTGCTGATGAAAACCAACAAGAACGCATCTTGACTAGAGTAGTCGCTAATAAAGAGTTATTTCAAGCTTGTTTAAAGAATGCTTATGATTTTAAAACACTAGCGAATGCAGCCCCAGTCTTTAAAGAGCAGTTATTTACTCGTCTGATAGGAGATGATGTATTACTTTCTCGAGTATTTAAATCCAGTTGGGATTTGGATAATCTGCTTAAAGTATTTAGCACACCTGAGCAGCAAGAAGGAATTTTAAGCAGGGTGTTTGCCAGAAAAGAGTTATTTCAAGTCTGTTTAAAGGATGAACATGATTTTTCAAGAATAGAGAAGGTAGTTCCAGACGTTAAAGCACGATTGTTGGCGTACGATAAGCTTCGCGATAAGCGAAAGAGAAAAGAATATGAGCCAGAATTTTTTAAAGAAGACGTTGATATGGCTGAAGATCTTCCAAAGAAAAACCATGAACCACCTCAATATGGTAATTAAAATTTCGTACTGAATCGTAGCCCGGCCTGCTTGCAGCCGGGATTGAAGTGGCACCATGCCGATTTCGGGAGATCCTTCGCGCCAAAAGACGCGCTCAGGACGACGTAGATCGGGGGTAGCTCGTATAGCCGTAATATATGGGAATGAGTTCACTGCCGCTCCCGTATTACGGCTAATGCCTAATACAGGCCGCATCCTTTGAATACTAAGCTGATACGCCTGATGCTAAAGCGGTCAGTTGCTTTTTATCAGGGTTATGTATGCTAACTGCCGTAACTGAAGATAAATTAAGAAAATGTTCTGCCTTTTCCCATTCGATTTCCGCAGGATATAATTTCAGATTGGGAAAACATTTATTCAGTACGGTACAAAAGGCAAGGTCAGCAGGGTAGGGTCTTACCTGGTTAAAACCTATGCTCATTGCGGCCATTGCTTCAGATACAGTGGCTACACTGGGTAAATAATTCATGGAATAGACATTGGCTGTTTGCGCTATGGAGGGTAAAAATCCGGGGCTGGAAGCAAAGTGAACACCTGCCTGATAACAGTTTTCCAATTGTTGCGTGTCAATAATACCGCCTGCTCCTATCCTGATTCTGGTGCATTGGGCAACAATTTGTGCCAACAGTTTTTCATCTGAGGAGTTTATCTCAATAGTGGTAAAGCCGGCTTCGGTAATCTGCTCCAGTCGTTCAAAGAGAAAATTATCTACATCTAATGAAACGATTACTGATTGATTACCCAGTAGCTTTTCTATGATCATGTTTTTTTCCGCAAGTGCCACATTATTTTTCAATGTTAGAAGACTTGGACGCAGTTGGCAAGTGAATTGGTAATAATATATGCAATGATAAGATGACAGGCAGTTACAGATGTTTCAATTTGTACAAATTAATCCATTTTTGTTGTGACGTCATTCTGAGTAACACTCAGAACTATGCTTAAATCTCCTTCCTTCTCTCCGGCCGCTTTCCCAAACCCACGTCGTCCTGAGCGCGTCTTTTTGCGCGAAGGATCTCCTGAAAGCGGCATGGTGCCACTGAGATCCCGGCTGCAAGCAGACCGGGCTACAAAACATCTTAAGCAAATGCCATTAAGCGGATACGATTATCCGCGGGTAGGATCTGGCATCATGCTTAATGGTGTTGGTGCAGTGTTCGCCTGTTTTTCAAGCGGATTTTGTATTTTCGTCACTGCAGGTTTCGTTGCATCGATGCCAAAACGCTCCATATTTTGCAGCATACTTTGCATTTGTAAATGAGGAATATTTCCAGTTCTGGGCATCTGTTTCAAATACTCTTTGGCGGCTTCCTGGTTGGGACCTTGTGGAAGATTATCTGCAAGTGAGTGTAACTGTTCGTATGTGATATTCTGAGCCAGTTTTAATTCCTGGATTTGCTCTCTGTAAAACAAAGTAGCTGACGCCTGGCTTGGTTTTGGTACAGCAGCACTTCCAGCCGTAGGTGTAGGCCTTGGAACGTTGTTGCGAGCAGGACCTGGATTATTCAACTCATGCTGAGCGCTGCTTCTTGCCGCTTGTTGCTGAGATATCATATTGGCAATCAGTAAACCTTCTGCACGGTTTTCTTTAATCAGTTTATCCTTCTCTGCGATGTTGTCCTGATTCATTGCGGTTTCCAGACCTTTATTGTGAGCGACTACTTTTTTTACACACATTAATTGTGGTTTTAAGTCTTTATAATCCTGAAGGGCACGTGCTTTAGCAGCGCTATCATTCTTTACTGACTCCCAGTCCTGATTGGGTTGTAATAAATAAATTTCCCCTTGTCCATCTTTCACAATTCTCTGGCCTCTTGCCAGAATAAATTGTGCTTCATGAAAATTATGGGTTTTCTCGCCCTGATCATTGACGTAGTACTTTCTTTTCTCGTTGACTGCAAGCAAATCATGAAGGTTTGCGGCTTTTAAGTTCAGCGCATTTTGTTCTTCTAACAGCGCTCTGGCTTCATCATCTTTGCCTGCAATGAGCAAATCGTTGATTTTATCTGCCTGAGCATCCATTTGTTTGGACAATTTAGCTATTTGGGCTTTTAACAACAGACCTCTTGCGTCACGAAATTTTTTACGTCTTGCCTCAGGATTTTTTTCACCTTCTGCACCCTCAATCGCGCTGTGAATCATTTCCTTCATTTCAGGAGACAGCTGATTTGCCTGAACTTTGATTTCGTCAGGGGTCAGCTTAATACGTGCAGCATCAGACTTTTCGAACTCTTCCAGACTTGCATCGTATTCTGCGTATTTAATTTGCAGATGCTCGCCTTCTTTAACCAGTTCATCACGTTCTTTCTGAAGTACTTCACCTTTAGCGACATTTTTTTGTGCCATTCTTACCGCATCTTCATATTTGGCTATTGATTCAGCAAGTGCCTCGTAGCGTTTGGTGTCCGTTTTTGGTGAACTGGCTGCTGTAGGTTTTACCTGTTCTGCAGCAAGTTCGCTTTGTTGCATAATTATTTCCCTTATTCTGTCTGCTGCATCTGCCTTATCTGCCAGATACCACATAAACAGCAAAGCTTTCAAGCGGCTCATTAATAATCGGTGTTCTTGGGCTTGTAATTGTTGGTCTTGAACAATGGCTTTCTCCAGGGCTAATTTAGCTCCCATTTCGCCTATTACTGCTTCACCAGCAGGTGAGTGAAGAAATTTTTTCACATCTTCAGGAGTTTTTAAACCAAAGCGGCTCAGTTCGACAGTTGGTCGGTAATCTTTTTTACTTTCAGGATCATCTTTGTCTTGTTGCCTGAACAGAATAGAATCGACCCATTGATCCAATGTCAATTTATTTTCAACAACAGGGGCTGGTGTTTTAACTTGTGGCGTGCGTTCAGATTCAACCGCTACCTTGGACTCAGATGAGTTTTTCTCAACCAGGCGTTTTGATTCTTCCTCTTTAAAAAAGTCAACAGGTTGTTCAACCACGGGTGATTTTCTACTTCTAGCCATAAGTTGGATCCTTTTTTGCACTCGGTTAAGTTAATTATACACAAATGTGATTAATAAATCATCAATTTTATCGTTTTTTCAATACTATACTAAGCCATACAGGTCGCTGTTCTTCGGTACACGCTGTTGTTCCTTGCACCGGGTATTTAATCTTAGATTTAAGTTATTGATTTTGCAAATTAAAAAAGAGCAACTCATCTTGTTCATAAACTGTCGTGTGTTCCTCTTTGAACAGTTGTGTATGGAGAGGTGAAGGAGGATCGTCCTGATGGGAATCCAGGGAGTTATTGGTGAGAAGATTATTTAACAGACAATGGCTTTCCGAATGAGGCAGTAATTCACAACGTCTTGGTGCATTTAAATAATAGTGCTCATCATTGACTGTTTTATGCAACAGCAGATCCTCTTCCTGAAATGCCCAACTGTATAATTCACTCCGACTTACTTCAATCTGTGATAAAAGGCTTTGTTTTAATTCTCCGGCCTGATTGTCCAGCCAGTTGGAGGCTACAGTGAGCCCGGTTGCGCTGGACGAAAACAAAATACCTGCAGAATTATCCCAAAATTGACCTATAGCCCAAAGCACGTAGCCAGAACTATAAGCAAGCATGGAAAAAATGGGAGCAAAGATAGTCAAGGTCAGGCGCACAGTTAAGGACAGAATATCGATTAAAGGAAGGATAATGATGTTCTTAATCAGCTGCAAAGGCGGTAAAAAAACAATGCGCAAAGCGTTAAGCGCCAGATTGAGGAATAAATTGGAAGAGAATTGTCCCCAGGGTTTGCTAAAACCATAAAGAGGAGAAAAGCGAAATTCAGCCAGATAATTTTCTGTCTCAGACTCACCAACAGAGATGAACAGCTCTCCAATAGCGCTGAGATTACCCAGAGTCGACAATATCAGACGAATGAAATTAGTTATTCCTCTAAAGGGTATATGAAACAGCAGGGAACTGAGCTCCGTGAAGGGAACCGTACATAGGGCAAGAGCAAAATCACCCAGGGCTGCCACTGTTTGCCTGGCTGATTTTTTAACCAAAGCCCAGCTTTTTTTCCAACCATTAATAAAGCCATTCTCATAACCGTAGTAATAGGCTTCAACAAAGGGGGCAACAATCAATTTTCCCAGCGTGATTACATGTTTACAAAGCCATTTGCAGGTACCCAATAACCAGTCATCGCCTGGGTGCATGATGGTGTCATAGAGTGCTGCACCACCTTTCCCACCTAAGGCCGCGTAATTGGTATAGGGAAAATCGCCCATTTCTTTTTGCAAGGAGGGAATTGCTTTGGTAATGCCATAACCAAGGCTAAGGGCTAAAGCAGCAATAATAGCGATTTCGCCCGGGTCTTCTTTCAGGAGTGATACTGCCTCAACAAAGAATTTATCCAGATTACCGCCAGCCACCATTCCTTGCCATAAAGTAACCGATGCAGAAATCGCCTCTGAAGTGGTTCCGTGGCTCATGAAATGAGCCAGTTTCTGGATGGGTTCTATTCCTGCAATTAACCCGTTCAAGTGCAGTTTGGTTAACAGGCTGGCCAGTGCATTAGGTGCCAGCACAGCGCCGCCACCGTATAAATAGGCAGCTATTGCCAGCGAACCGACCATAGGATTTCGCTCACTGGTATCTATAAAAAAGCCACCTATATGGCGTAGCACACCTAAAATTCGATGTAATGGATTGTCATAGGGATGTGGGCTGGGTGGATGATTGGCCTGAGCTATAATGTAGGGGCTATTGCTGATGTGTTCACGGATAAATTCTTCCAGGGTCTGACCATTAGCCAATAAGCCTTTATTTTCTAAAGCATCATGCACTGAGCCTCGCTTTTTGTTATAGGCTGCTTTGATTTCTTCTTCCAAACGTTCTGTTTCTTCAGAACGATGTGTGGCATGGACGTGATTTATAAAATCCTGATGCAAATCATGAACAATAAAATGGCGCATGCTTTGGTAGAAATTCTGAAAAAAAGTAGGAATACGTGAAATAAATGCCTTAAATCTTAAACTGATGCGTTCTGGTAAATAAAGATGGCGTTTACTGATTTGGCTTAGAGTATATAAATCCTCTCCATCAGGAAGTGGATAAAACTGTTGGTCTTTCACAAAATAATGCAGTACAGTCAGTTTGTTATTCAACCGGAATACCAGCTGTTGCCGCTCTGCTATAATTGCCCAATGGCCATCATGGGCATGGGCTAGTACTTTTTCTGCCTCTGTAATGGTATTGGCCAGGGTTGGTTCCATGGTGGTGCCGTTAAGGCTGTGTGCTAACTCTTTGAGGGAGTTATAAGCTTTCTGAGGCACGCCCTTTAAGGTGTAATAGGGTGTGATTTTGGTTATAGAAACACCATCTGAGCGCTCCTGGACTTCTGTTTTATGAGTGGGTTGAGTATCAATAGCCAGATAATTAATCCAATCCCGGCCATCGTGCCATAAAGAGCGGAAAAAGCCAGCCAGTTTGGCGAAGCGGTTTGCTGGAATTTCATTTAATTTATGGGCAGGGGTTAATTGATAATGTTGGCACAATACTCTTAATGCATCATCCAGATCATTACTGTTATGTCCTATATGAAGTTCACTGTCCCAGACAAAGCAGGATTGAGATGATTCCTTGCTAAAATCTAACTGATCGTGACGTGATGTTTTATAAGCGCGGTTGAATTGATAATGCAATGCTGCTTTGTGAGCATCGTAGAGTATGGAGCCTAAAGTTCCTTCGGATACGACAGGATTATTGGCAATCATGCGATTGCCATCGCGGCAATTCTCAATCAGGGTCAATACTGCTTTACGCAGCTCTTCATGTCCGCTGAAATCATCCGGATTTAATTTTCGTTCTTTCTTTAACAGCCCATTCAGGGAGTTGATGCACTCATTAGCCAGATTTAGCTTTTGCGTTTGTTCGGGGCTTAATGGCCGTTCATAACTGGCTGAACGTATCCGATAACGGTGAATTCTGCTGATTATATCCGCTACCAGAGAAGAAGGGCGATCACCGGGAAGCAGTTTTATCAGTTCAGTATCATGGGTAAACAATAATAACTGCACGGTTTTCTTATTATGGTTGGCTATTAACCTTAGCCTGTCCTCATTGGGAAGCAGGTATTCCATAGTGTAATTGCCGTACATAACGGTACCGGCTTCATGACTGAACGCGCTGCCGGTGATGGTTGGCATTGCTTTATGGGAATAGGGCGTCACACGTAATGGGACGACAAGCTGTGTTTGTTCCTCTGTTGTAATAAACTCGGGCATAAAATCCATATTGTGCTCCTTGAGAGGACCGCTCATTGTCTCTCGTAAAGCGTCCAGAGTACTTTGTTTGAGCATCACATGGCAAGTATTTACTTCGTGTTTTTTTTATGGGCTTTTCCCGTAATTCCTGCTTTTATGTTATGATTAATGAAATGTTTTAAAAATAAACAGGAATTAAGCTTAATGACAAGTTATTGTGGATATATTGCTCTGGTTGGCCGGCCGAATGTGGGCAAATCAACTTTATTGAATCGAATTTTAGGGCAAAAACTGAGTATTACTTCTAAAAAGCCGCAGACCACGCGGCATAGTATTCTGGGAATTTGTACTGAAGGCGAGTATCAATACGTTTACGTGGATACCCCAGGTATTCATCAGGGCAATAAAAGGGCAATGAACAAGCTGATGAATAAAACCGCAATCAGGGTTTTGCGTGATGTAGATGTTATCGCCCTTCTGGTTGATGGAACCCATTGGGAAGAAGAGGATGAATACGTATTCAGCCTGATTAAACAATCCGAAGTGCCCTGCATCCTGGTCGTCAATAAAGTAGATAAAATTGCTGATAAGGCACAATTACTGCCCTGGATTGAGCAAATGAATCAGCGCCATGATTTTGTGGGTATTATTCCTTTGTCGGCTAAAACCGGAGTGCAGGTTGATGAGTTTAAAACCATGCTCATTCCTTATTTACCGGAAGGCCCTCATTTATTTCCAGATGATCAGTTTACTGACCGTTCCATCAAATTCTTGTGTGCGGAATTATTAAGAGAAAAAATCTTCCGTTTTTGTGGCCAGGAATTACCTTATTCCGTTACAGTGGATATTGAATCTTATAAGGACGAAGGTGATTTGGTGCGTATTCACGCCTTAATTTTAGTTGAAAAAGACAATCACAAACGTATGGTTATTGGTGATAAAGGGCAAAAATTAAAAGAAATGGCGACTAATGCACGACTGGACATGGAAAAACTGCTAGGCAAAAAGGTTTTTTTGAAATGCTGGTGTAAAGTCAAATCAGGCTGGGCGGACGATGATCGTATGTTAAAGCAATTAGGTTATGACAACTAAGTCTTTAGAGGCTTGGGTAATACACAAACAATGGTCTGGTGATACCAGTGCCAGAGTCACTTTTTTTACGCGTGAAGCGGGTTTGCTCAATTGCTTATGCAAAGGCGGGCGAACCCCTAAAAAACAATCTTTATTACAGCCTTTTACTTCTTTATGGCTTAGTGTTGACGAACGCTATAACCATTATTACACGCGAACAGTGGAAAGCGCTGCCCCTATACTGCATCTTGAAGGGAATTCTCTTTTTTCCGGTTTATATCTTAATGAACTCCTTTACCATGCTTTGCGGCCAATGGATGCCGATTCAAATTTGTTTGATGCGTATCTGTTAACCCTTAACAGCTTAACCTTGACTCAAGAGCGATTAAAAATTGAAAGATTTTTGCGCCGCTTCGAATGGGTCTTGCTGAATGCCTGCGGCCATTCATTTTCATTGACTGAAGATGCCCGAAGCGGAGAGGATGTGATTGCCCATGCTTATTATCAATTTGTTGCGGGGGAGGGGATAGTCCTGTGCAACAAAGGAATTCCAGGAGAGCATCTTTTGGCTCTGGCGGAAGATAATCTGGATGAGCCCCTTTATCTGAAATCGGCAAAGATTATTATGCGCCAGGCTATAGATCATCTGGTTGGCGGCAAGGAAATAAAAGCCCGATCTTTATACAGCATCGAGACATAAACCGAGTATCTCGGGTATACTCCACATTTTCTATTTTTTGGATGTACGATGAGTAAAGAATTATTATTGGGCGTTAATATTGACCACATTGCAACCTTAAGGCAGGCACGAGGTACTCGCTACCCGGATCCCGTCCAGGCTGCGATGGATGCTGAAGAAGCTGGTGCCGATGGGATTACCTTGCATATGCGGGAAGACCTGCGCCACATTCAGGCTCGTGATGTACGCCTGATTAAGCAAGTGTTACAAACAAGAATGAATCTTGAATTAGCCGTTACAGAGGCTATGCTGGATTTTGCAGAAGAAATTTCACCTGAGCATACCTGTCTGGTTCCTGAAAAACGGGAAGAATTAACTACGGAAGGTGGTCTGGATGTTTTAACCCACCAGAAAGTGGTAGAGCAGGCTGTAAGACGTTTACAACGTATGGGCAGTGAGGTGTCTTTATTCATTGATGCGGATAAAGTCCAGATCAAAGCTGCTGCTGAAATTGGTGCTCCGGTAATTGAAATACATACTGGTTGTTACGCTGATGCTACTAATGCAGAGCAACAAAATGATGAGTTGCGACGGATTAAAGAAGCGGCAGAATACGCGGCTAGTTTAAACCTGATTGTTAATGCGGGTCATGGATTGAATTATCATAATGTGAAACCTGTAGCTGCGATTAAAGAGTTACTTGAGCTTAATATAGGACATGCCATTATTGCACGCGCTTTGTTTTGTGGCATGAAGGATGCGGTAAGACATATGCGCCAACTCATGCAGGAAGCGAGACTTTATGTTGATGAGTGAGGTTGTTATTCGTAATTAGTGGAGACTTTACTGTTTAAATCCCCCCACCCGCCCTGTCGGGCACCCTCCCCCGGAGGTGGAGGGGCTACTAACTACACATTGTACCAAGAGTTAAATTTTTATAAGTTAGCACAGAGCTTCGCAAGTAGCCCCTCTACCTCCGGGGGAGGGTGCCCGACAGGGCGGGTGGGGGGATCAATTCTCGGCCACAACCTTATAAATAGTTTCCATCACAATCTCCACATCAGAATTAACCTCATTGTTCCAAAATCTCAACACGTGATAGCCTAAGCGTTCCAAGTAAAGTGTACGCTCTTTATCATAAATATGTTGCTCCGGGGTATTATGTTGCCCCCCATCAATTTCAATAATCAGCTTTTTTTCAACACAAAGAAAATCCACAATATAAGGTCCTATAGGTTCTTGTCTTCTAAATCTGAGGGTATGGAAACGTTTCTTTCTAAGTAATCCCCATATTTTTTGTTCCTGTGGGGTAAGATTTTTACGCAAAATTCTGGCGTTTTTGATGTTGGACATGTTGGACTTCCTTTTTCAAGACTCAACATATTGTACCTTGTCAGAGGGTTCTTTTTAATCCCCCCACCCGCCCTGTCGGGCACCCTCCCCCGGAGGTGGAGGGGCTACTAACTATACATTGTGCCAAGAGTTAAATTTTTATAAGTTAGCACTGAGCTTCGCAAGTAGCCCCTCCACCTCCGGGGGAGGGTGCCCGACAGGGCGGGTGGGGGGATTTTTCTGCATCAAAAAAAATCCCGGCATAATACCGGGACTCAGGTAGAGGAGACGTTTATCAGTCGCGGCCAGAGAATGCGCTAAGCAGATTCAACAAGCTGACGAACAGATTATATATGGATACAAACAAACCAACTGTTGCAGAGATGTAGTTTGTTTCACCGCCATGAATGATTTCGCTGGTTTGGTATAAAATCAAGCCAGAAGAAATCAACACAAAGGCTGCAGAAATCGCTAATTGCAGAGCAGGTATTTGAATGAAAATACCGGCTATCATGGCAAGTAAGGCTACCATTACACCTACAAAAAGGAATCCACCAAGGAAGCTGAAATCTTTTCTGGTCGTTAAAGCATAACCTGACAGGGCGAAGAAAATCATACCTGTTCCGCCTAATGCAGTAGCAATTAACTGAGGACCATTAGAAAAACCAGTCATGTAAAAATTAAGTATCGGACCCAGGGTATAGCCAAGAAAGCCAGTGAAAGCAAAAACGCTAACCAGTCCCCAAACACTGTTTCTCAATGCCTGAGTTAAAAACATCAATCCGTAAACGCCAACAATCATCAACAGAGGATTCATTGGTCCTGCACCACTTGCATAAGACATATATGCAGTAAAAGCACTGAATATAAAGGTCAGGCTCAATAGCATATAGGTATTTCTTAATACCTTATTGGTAGCAAGGGCAGACTCACTACGTTGAGTAAGGACAGTAACATCGTTTCGGTTCATACTTAGAACTCCAGGTTATTTATTAATTAGTTTAGCATATATGTGGATAAGTTTCCTGTATTTCAAGTTCTTACCTAAAATATCAGTGCCAATTTACATCTAGCCGGTTGGCAAGCACTATTATTAAGAGGAAAAGATATTCCTGTCAATTTTGTTTTGGGCTTCTTAATCCCAATATAGTAATATAATTAATATATGAATAATAAAAAAATCAGGGGAGCACTATGACACGAGTTGCACTGGTACAAATGGTTTCATCGGCTAATGTTGCTGAAAACCTGCGTCAGGTCGAACATTTTTTACTTCAGGCCCACGAAGACCAGGCGAAACTCGTTGTGTTACCCGAAAACTTTGCATTCATGGGCTTGAATGAAACAGACAAGCTTAAAATAGCTGAAGATTATGGGCATGGTCCTATTCAGGATAAAATCAGCCAGTTAGCTAAACAATTGGGAATATGGATAGTAGCAGGTACTATTCCTTTAAAAAGTGGCGGTACTAAAGCCCGGGCTAGCAGTATTGTTTTTGATGCGCAGGGTATGAAGGTTGCCCGTTACGATAAAATTCATTTATTTGATGTTCGTGTTTCCGAGCAAGAGTCTCATCAGGAATCTTTAACGATAGAGCGTGGACACGAACTGGTTGTGGTTGACACGCCCGTGGGTAAAATTGGATTAACCGTATGTTATGATCTGCGTTTCCCTGAACTCTATCAGCATTTGCAGTCATCCGGGGCGCAGTTATTTACAGTACCTTCGGCATTTACCGCGGTTACTGGTCTCGCACACTGGGAAACCCTGTTACGAGCAAGAGCTATAGAAAATTTGTCTTACGTCTTAGCACCAAATCAGGGAGGGTATCATGAGAATGGGCGTAATACTCATGGACACAGTATGGTTGTAGAGCCATGGGGCAAGGTTTTGGCACAAAAGGACACAGGGGCCGGGGTTGTGATTGCTGATATTGATTTGCAACGACTACAGCAATTAAGAAGGCATTTTCCCTGTGTTGATCATCACGTACTTTAGATTTGACTATTTTTTAATAAAGGTAATTACATGACACATGCTCTGGCTATAGCGAAACAAATACTCCTGGCACCAGCATCTCTGGATGAATCGGGTATAGAGAAATTATTTAAAACAATGATGAACCATCACATTGATGATGCTGATCTCTATTTTCAGAGTTGCAGTTATGAATCCTGGTATCTGGAAGATTCGGAAGTAAAAAGCGGCAGTTTTTCTCTTGATAGAGGTGTAGGGATTCGAGCTGTAAGCGGTGAAAAAACCGGCTTTGCTTATTGTGATGATATTTTGTTGCCTTCCATGTTGCGCGCCGCAGATGCAGCTCGCTCTATTGCTTTGACTGGTTCTAAAGCGGTGCAGTCTGTTCATGTGAATACCGCTGCTACAAGCCGTTATCAGTCATTAAATCCTATTGAAGGCATGAACAAGCAGGAAAAAATTGCTTTATTGGAAGCCATAGATAAAGAAGCGCGCAGGCTTGATCCGCGAGTGATTCAGGTCAATGCTTCTCTCAGCGGCTGTTACGAAGTGGTGATGGTTGCCGGAATGCATGGTCAAATGATTGCTGATGTGCGCCCTCTGGTTAGCGTGAACGTGAGTGTTATCGTTGAAGACAAAAATGGCCGTCGTGAATCGGCTCGTTCCGGTGGCGGTGGTCGAGTCGCTTATTCTTATTTCACCCAAAAGGAAAATGCCTTAAGTTATGCCCGTGAAGCAGTACGTGAAGCTTTAATCAATCTTGAAGCCCAGCCTGCACCTGCAGGAACCATGCCTGTAGTTTTAGGCCCAGGTTGGCCGGGGGTTTTATTGCATGAAGCTGTAGGTCATGGTTTGGAAGGTGATTTTAACCGTAAAGGCTTATCCGCTTTTTCCGGTCGTTTGGGTCAACAAGTCGCTGCAAAAGGAGTAACTGTAGTTGATGATGGTACTTTGCCAGACAGGCGTGGATCTCTGACTATAGATGATGAAGGCACTCCCTCCCAGTGCACCACATTGATCGATGATGGCGTTTTGGTGAACTACATGCAGGATAAGTTAAATGCGAAATTAATGGGGATGCAATCCACAGGCAACTGCCGCCGCGAGTCTTATGCTCATGTTCCCATGCCAAGGATGACTAATACTTATATGTTGGCAGGACAGCATGATCCTGAGGAAATCATTAAATCCGTTCAAAACGGTTTGTATGCCGTCAATTTTGGCGGGGGTCAGGTGGACATTACTTCAGGCCAATTTGTATTCTCAGCCAGCGAGGCGTATCTCATTGAAAATGGCAAGGTAACCAAACCGGTCAAAGGAGCCACTTTGATTGGTAATGGTCCTGATGTAATGAAAAAAATCAGCATGATAGGCAATGATCTGGCTTTGGACAGAGGTATTGGCGTATGCGGTAAAGACGGTCAATCTGTTCCAGTGGGTGTAGGTCAGCCTACTTTGAAAATTGATGCCCTAACCGTTGGTGGTACTAATTAATCTAAATGATCGTAGCCCGTATTAGCGAAGCGTAATACGGGAGCCCGTGCAAGATATTCCCGTATTACGGCTTCGCCTAATACGGGCTACAGTTCTGAGCACTACATTTCCTGTTTGCTCTCTCATTACTTAAAGAAAACCGAGCCGCGACCGTAAGGGAGCGGAACAGTTCGATGCACTCCATTGTGGATTACTCATTAGGTGTACATCCAAAAGTTCCGCTTCCTTACGGTCGCGGCTCGGTTTTCTTAGCATGATGCTCTTTTGTACTCTTGAGTAGTGAGTCACAATACAGGCTCAAGGGGAAATTTCGTGAGGATTCCTCTGGACGACGTGGATCGGATTACCAACCCCACAGTTCTTTTTTCCCCTGAATAATAAAAAAACTAATATTTTACAGACAGTTGGTCTAAACTAAAAATTATGAACCAACGATATCAAAAAAAATCAGCTTAAGAGGGGTGAGCCATGACAAAAGAAACGATGCCTAATTCATTATTCCAGTTACTCTTAAAAAATGAGAAAGAAGCCAGTGACCGTGTTTATTTGAGACAGCCTCGTGATGGTGTTTGGCATACTTTTACCTGGGCTGAAGTGATGCTTCAAGCGCGTAAGGTAGCCCGTTTTCTACAACAGGCAGGACTTAAAAAAGGCAGTCATGTTTCAATCATTTCAAAAAACTGCGCGGAATGGTTTATTACTGATTTTGGAATACATTTGGCTGGAATGGTTAATATTCCTCTTTTCGCCAACCAAAACGAAGACAGCGCTCATTATGTATTGGAGCATGGCGATGTAAAATTGGTCTTTGTGGGTAAGCTTGATGATCATCAGCGTGTGCGTCAATTTATTCCAGAGCAATATGTTACAGCCAGTTTAGGTTACCACAATGATTTAAAAGTAGATCACCAGTGGTCCGATGTTTTGGCATGTGAGCCATTAATGGATTTAACAGAGCCCGGTGCTGATGATTTATATACCATTATTTATTCCTCAGGAACATCTGGATCTCCTAAAGGGGCTATGTATACCAATCAGTCCATAGCTAATTATCTGACTCTTTTCCCCAAAGATTTGTTGCGAGTCCGGGTTCTTCCTCATTACAAACTGATTTCTTATCTTCCCTTGGCTCACGTTTATGAACGCTCTGCAGTGCAATTGGGAAGTGTAACCATGCATTGTGATGTGTCTTTTGTTGAAAGTCTCGATAAGTTTGCGGACAATTTAAAGGAAATTAAGCCGACATTTTTTACAGCCGTACCGCGAATCTGGGGCGTCTTCCAGCAAAAAATCGAACAAAAACTGCCTCCTGCAAAAATGAATTTTTTACTTAAAATACCTTTGATTTCTTCCTTAATTAAAAAGAAAATTATCCATGGCCTTGGATTAGAAGAGTGTGCTAACAGCTTTTCCGGCGCCTCTCATCTGCCTATTTCTATCATCGACTTTTTTGAAAAAATAGGGATTAAAATTCAGGAAGGATATGGGCAATCAGAAAACATGGCTTATGCGACTTTGTCTTTGCTGGATGAAATCAAGCGGGGCTATGTGGGGACTCCACGTCTGGATGTGGAAATTAAATTAGGTGATGAGTCTGAGTTATTGATTAAATCGCCTTGTTTGATGGCTGGGTATTACAAAGATAAAAAGACTACCAAAGCAGCCTTTACTGAGGACGGTTGGTTGAAAACAGGTGATGTGGTTGAACTGGATGCTCAGAACCGAGTGAAAATATTAGGGCGATTGTCTGAAAACTTTAAAAACCAGACTGGTGAATTCATTGCTCCATCGCCAATAGAAAAGCGTTTCACAACGAATGGAATGATTGAACAACTCTGTCTGGTAGGAAACACCTTGCCGACTAACGTGTTAGTGGTGGTTTTGAACGAAGCGACACTGAAGAATAAAAAGCGTGATGAAATCGAACAGTCTTTGCGAGAAACATTACATGAAGTAAATGCGAAACTGGTGAAATTCGAAAAAATCAGTCATATCGTTGTGGCCAAAGAACCCTGGACACCTGAAAACAATCGCTTGACTCCGACTCTGAAAGTTAAGAGAAAGGTCATAGAAAAGGATTTTGATGGGGTGATTCAAAATGCTCTAGGCCAACATCAGCAGATTGTTTGGGAGTCTTGAGGTTATCAGGAGTACCTTCTATCCAATGTAGCCTGTATTAGCGAAGCGTAATACAGGATCGCATTGGCAATTTCCCGTATTACGCTCCGCTAATACGGGCTACACAAACTGTCTCTTGATCACCTCTTAGCCTTATGCCTTAGACCAATGCTAAATCATGCTCTGTGCCGCAACAAAAATTCCGCTTCCTGACGGTCTCGGCTCGGTTTCCGGTGCACGATGAAGTCAAGACGAACGCACGAAAACTGAGCCGCGACCGTCAGGAAGCGGAACAGTTATACTGGCAGGGACTGTTTTTCTGCCCTGAAGCCCTGGTTCCCTCGGACAAGCCGAGGGATGTCGGAGTCAAGCCCTGATTGTGTTTTCAGAGGGTTGGTGCTTCAAGTGAGTTTTCCGGCTTGCGAGCAACCGGGCTACAGTCATGATGCCAATTGCGTCAACAATGAGCTGATTTCAAATATTTTTTCTTCAGGAATGGCCTTATCCAGGGTAAAGCGTAATCTTTGAGGTCCTTCCATCTGATAACGTTTTGCATGAACCTGAATTAGGTTAATCAACACGGCAGGATTAATGGAGGGTTTTTCAGTAAAATCCAGTTTACCCTGTTGTCCACTCGCACTGATTTTGTGAATTCCTAATTGTGCTGCTTTGAGTTTTAATTCAGTGATCAGTAATAAATGTTTCACCGGTTGCGGCAAGAGCCCAAACCTGTCGATAAGCTCTATTTGCAGCTCGTGTAATTGCTGAGTGGTTTTCGCATTGGAAATCCTTTTGTACATAATCAGGCGATTGTGAATATCTCCTATGTACTCTTCAGGAATAATCGCACTGATGCGCAAATCAATTTCAGGCCCTTGATGCATGGGGGCTGATAATTCCGGTATTTTTCCTGCTTTCAGATCGTGCACCGCCTTATCCAGCATTTCCATAAACAAATTAAAGCCTATGGCATGCATATTACCGCTTTGGTCTTCGCCTAATAATTCACCCGCACCACGAATTTCCAGATCATGAGTTGCCAGAGTAAAGCCTGCACCTAAATCTTCCAATGATACAATGGCCTCAAGGCGCTTCACTGCATCACTGGTCAATGACTTTTCATTCGGGGTTAATAAATAAGCATAGGCCTGATGATGCGAACGTCCGACTCTTCCTCTGAGCTGATGCAGCTGTGCAAGGCCGAATTTATCCGCGCGATCGATAATAATTGTATTAGCAGTTGGAATATCAATCC
The DNA here is from genome assembly GCF_000373765.1 of Legionella shakespearei DSM 23087. GTDB lineage: Bacteria > Pseudomonadota > Gammaproteobacteria > Legionellales > Legionellaceae > Legionella > Legionella shakespearei. The sequence goes on from NZ_KB892383.1 coordinate 45,678, forward strand.
CCGTTTCAATAATAGTAGTGCATACCAGTACATTAAAGCGGTGATGATAGAAATCAGACATAATGCGTTCCAGCTCGCGTTCACGCATCTGCCCATGCGCACTGCGCACCTTGGCTTCGGGCACCAGTTTTTGCAAATCCTGACAGACGTGCTCAATGGTTTCCACATTATTATGCAGGAAAAATACCTGACCGCCCCTTAAAATTTCCCTTAAGAGTGCTTCACGTATGACTATGTCTTTTTTCTCCTGCCAAAAGGTTTTTATCGCCAGTCGTTTCGCAGGAGGGGTTGCGATAAGGGATATATCACGAATTCCCGCCATAGCCATGTTCAAGGTTCTTGGAATAGGAGTTGCTGTCATGGATAAAATATCAACATGGGTACGCAAGGATTTCATGTGTTCTTTTTGTTTCACACCAAAGCGATGCTCTTCATCGATAATCAGCAAGCCCAGATTTTTAAACTGAGTATTACTTTGAAATAATTTGTGTGTCCCAATGACTATATCTACTTTACCAGAAGCCAGGCCATTCAATACTGCCTCAGCCTCTTTGTTGCTGCGAAAGCGTGAAAGTAATTCGATATTAATCGGAAAGTCTGCAAAGCGATCTCTGAATGATTCAAAATGCTGGCCGGCAAGCAGGGTGGTGGGAACCAAAACACAGACTTGCTTGCCATTTTGTACGGCCAGAAATGCCGCTCGCATGGCTACTTCGGTTTTACCAAAACCCACATCACCACAGATTAATCTGTCCATAGGACGGGTGGATTCCATGTCTTTGACAATTTGTTCTATAGCCTGGAGCTGATCAGCGGTTTCAGTGAAAGGAAAACCGCTGGCGAATTTAATGTATTCGCTTTGATTAAATTCATATTGATGTCCAGGTTGTGCTTCTCTTTTAGCATAAAGATCGAGCAGTTCAATGGCTACGTCATGAATCTTTTCGGCAGCTTTTTTCTTTTCCCTTTGCCAAAGATCTGAACCAAGTTTATGCAGTGGTGCATGTTCGCTGTCTACTCCCGTGTAGCGGCTTATCAAATGCAATGAGGTAACAGGCACATAGATTTTATCTTCACCTGCATAGGCTAAAACCAGAAATTCGCTGGAACTGTCATTGGTAGTGATGTATTGCAGCCCCTGATATCGTCCTACACCAAATTGCAGATGAACAACCGGTGCGCCTATTCTTAACTCAGCCATGTCACGGATAATTAAATCAGGATCAACTGCTTTTTGAGAACTCCTGCGTTGCGGTGTGCTTTGTTCTCCAAAGAGTTGCGATTCAACAACCAGGGCAATGTTATTTGCAACTAATTCACAGCCGTAAATCAGTGGGCCTGTAGTGATGTTAATCAGGGAATTGTCATTAATAAAATCACACCATGAGGCTTGCACTTTGGGAGTTATGCCGCTCACTTTCAGCAAATCGAGTACGACTTCGCGTCGGCCAGCACTTTCGACCACAATCAGGTAACGGCGATTGGGAATGGTACAGTACTCTCGTAAATGCAGAAGTGGTTCCTGACTTTTTCTGTCTATAGGTAGTTGAGGCGCTTTGGCAATATCAAAATTAAGGGCGGATTTCTTTTCAGAGGGTTTATGAAACAAACGTAACTGTTGGTAAGTATTGGCTTTAGTCAACAGTTCAAGAGGATTAATAAAACAATCAGTCGGGGGTAATATAGGACGGCTGATGTCATAACGTCTTTGTTCATAGCGTTCGTTTAATTCTTTCCAGAATTGCTCAGCATTTTCCTGGATGTCTTCAATCAGGCATACTTTGGCATTTTCCGGCAAATAATCAAAAAAGGTTACTGTTTTATCAAAAAACAGAGGCAGATAATATTCTATTCCCGCCGGGAATTGTCCATTGGATACGGCTTCATAAATAGGGCATTGGCTGGGGTTGCCTGGAAAAAGTTCCCGGAATGCTCTGCGGAACAGGACCTGGCTTTGTTCATTAAGCGGGAATTCCCGTGCTGGCAGCAGGTTAATTTCCTTTATCTTTTCTATAGTGCGCTGTGTTTCCGTATCAAACTCTCTCAGGCTTTCAATTTCATCATCGAAGAGTTCAATACGAAAAGGGCGTTTGCTTCCCATTGGGTATACATCAATGATGGAACCACGCAAGGCGAATTCACCGTGCTCAAGCACTTTGTTAACGCAATGGTATCCGGCTTGTTGTAATTGGTTACGAAACGAATCCAGATCCAGCTTTTGCCCCTCTTTAAGCATTAAGGCAAATTGGTTAAGGAACTCAGGTGGACAGAGTTTATGCATCAACGTGCTGGCGGACGTGATGACTATTGCATTAGATACCTGTTTCATCCGGCTTAAGGTATAGAGCCGTTCGGAAATAATATCCTGATGAGGTGAGAACTGATCATAGGGCAGAGTTTCCCAGTCCGGGAAAAATAAAAGCTCTTGATGTGGGGCTTTGGGATCAAGGAAAAACTGCAACTCATCCTGCAATTGACTGGCACTGAGGTTGTCGCGTGCGATGAGCAGTTTTATGCCGGGGGTAGTCTGACAATACTCAGCCAGAGCAAGAGCCAGACTGCTGCCATAAAGTTGTCCCCAAATTGCTTTGCCCTGTGTGGGTTGGCAGAGTAGAGTGTGTGTGGCCATGAGATTTAACATCAATGCTGAGAAGGGATGTTATTATACCCCTATATTAAAGTTTGTGAACCTGTTTGAGAAACTCTTGGTGAGCATTCCCAACCGTAGCCCGATCCACGTCGTCCTGAGCGCGTCTTTTGGCGCGAAGGATCTCCAAATACTGGCACCATGCCGCTTTCAGGAGATCCTTCGCGCCAAAAGACGCGCTCAGGACGACGTGGATCGGGCGTAGTTCGGGAGGGACTTATTTACGCCGGATAGGCGTCTATATCACAGTTAATTTCTTTATGTTCGTCTGGATTCAATACTAATTGCGAAAGCTGCAGCACTATCATACTCAATGGTATCAGACACACCAAATCAACCGGGAATTGTAAGTAACCTATTCCGCCGAATGAACCGAGGTAGGAAACAACAAGCAATGAAACCATGTAAAATATGAACCAGTACAATGGGTAATTATGAATCAGGAACCCCTTCCTATGGTACGCCAGGCAAACAGCCAGACCAATAAGCAAAGCTACATCCAGTTTCCATAAAATGGAAAAGCCACACCAATACAGCATTAAATTACAAAAATAGAATGCGATGTGAGCACACAACAAGCTCCATGACAATCTGAAAGGACGGTGTGTTGTTGGTTGCAGTTTACGCATGGCTAAAAGGCAAATAGGGCCAATGCTGTAGGAAAGAATACTGGCTGATGATAAGAAGGCAACCAGCTTTTGCCAGCCGGGGAAGGGCAAGAAGGACAATATGCCGACCAGAAAATTGGCGTAGAGCGTAACATAGGGAATTTTATGGCGGTTTACTTTCAAAAATAATTTGGGCAAATGATTATTTAAGGCCATGCCGTAGACTATGCGCGAGGTTGCCGCTGTATAAACCAGCGTCGTTCCAAAAGGAGAAAAGGCTGCATCTATCATCAACATGGTGGCGATTATCCCAAGACCCAGCAATACAGTCAAACCAACCAGCGGGCCATTATCACCTGGATAACTTAAAGCGCTCCAGCCATGAGTCAGGTATTTTTGTGGAATCGCTGCAATAAAACTTAACTGCAGCATAAAATACAAAATAAAACCGATTAACACCGCACCCAAAATAGCAATAGGAATGCTGCGCTGCGGATTTTTTACCTCACCTGCTAAAACCAGACCATTTTGAAATCCGGTAAAAGCAAAAATAACGCCTCCGGAGGAAAGGGCTGAGAAAATATTCACCCAACTTTGTTTGTCACTGAGATTGATATTAATGTTGGAGAACGTGGGGGAGCTATTAAGCAGGGCAACGATGGCGATGGTGGGGAGGGCGAATTTGATGATGCTTGCGTATTTATTACATTCAGCCAGCATTTTAATCCCATATGAATTAATGATGACTACAAACAACATGATGGTGATTGCCACCACATATCCGGAACCTGACAGCTTAAGGGTGGTCGGATCATCCATAATCAGGCTTGGGAAAAAATGACTTGAATATTGCAGTATGGCCTGAATTTCAATAGGCGTCATGACCACATAAGACAGCCATGAGGTCCAGGCGAATAAAAAGCCGACTTCCTGGCCATGAGTATAAGTAGGGTAGTTGGACATGCCGCCAGAAACCGGGAACATTGAGCCCAGCTCACATAAGGGCAGGGCAATAAAGAGCATGAAGACTGCAGCAATGACCCAACTGATCAGGGCATTACTTCCTGCCATTTGCGCACTGATATAGGGGCTAAAGAGCCAGCCAGAACCTATCATACCGCCAGCTGAGGCAATTAAAATATTGGTTGTTGAAATATCACGTTTTAGCACTGGTAGTTCTCCCTGTTACAATATAAGTATGATGAGGTCTAAAGAACCTCACCCGCCTTTCGGGCAACCTTGCCAAGGACAGCTACTGTACTCAAATCGAAGCAGGAAAACCGAGCCGCGACCGTAAGGGAGCGGAAATTTTAGTCATATAAGCGCAAAAAGAGCCTTGCATCAATGCAACTGTTCCGCTCCCTTACGGTCGCGGCTCGGTTTTCTTGCTCCTTCGGGCATAACAGTGGCCTTGAAAGCAAGGGACAACTTACAGGTCAACAGCTCCTGAACATCTTTTATTCTGATTCAATTAACTCGACTTTTTTTAATTCCTGTTCGTCCAGTTCTATTTCCACAGATTCGATTTTCTGGAATCGGGATGTGATTTTTTTAGCAGAGGTATTTACTTCATTAACATCCTGATGTGCCAGATCAATATGTTTGGATAATTTATCCATACGCTTTTCAAAGCGTTGGAAATCATCCGCCAATGCGTGTAAATGCTTTTGAATAATATGTACCTGTTTACGGGTGGCATCGTCTTTTAATACGGCCTTAGCGGTGGTGAGCACTGCCATCAAGGTACTGGGTGATACTAACCAGACTTTCATTCTTTGCGACAAGGCAATCAAATCAGGGTAATTGGCATGAATTTCAGCAAAAATGGATTCAGCCGGAATAAACATCATTGCACCATCACTTGTTTCATGGGGGACAATATACTTTTCAGCAATGTCTTTGATGTGCTTTTGTATGTCCTGGCGAAATTGCTGTTGCAGGGATTTCTTTTCGACTGAACTGGCATCGGTATTAATTAACCTCTGATAGGTTTCCAGCGGAAATTTGGCATCAATGACCACATTTCCTGTCGGGTCTGGCAAAAATAAAATACAGTCAGCTCTTTTTTGATTGCTCAATGTGTATTGCATTTGATAATGGGTGGATGGGATCATGTTGCTGATTAAGGTGGATAATTGCACTTCACCAAAAGCACCGCGTGCTTTTTTGTCAACCAAAACATCTTGTAAACTCACCACATGATTGGATAATTCGGTAATTTTCTTTTGTGCTTCATCAATAATCGTAAGGCGTTTGACCACATCGATAAACGTTGACGAAGTTTTTTCAAAGCCCTCAGTCAACTTATGATTTACCTGTTGGGTCAGGCTATGCAGGTGATTTCGAATTTCTTCCGTAAGCAATTGCAAATGGGAGGTAAGAGAACTGGCATGTTGCTGGAAACTATGACTCATTTGCTCCCGCACATCCGTCATTTGTTTTTGCATGGTTTCACTGATGAGCTGGTGGGTGGTTAATTGCCCCTGAGCTATCTTTTCGTTAATCGCGTGCTGGCTGTTTTGATAGGATTGGTTTAAATCCATGTGGACCTGATGCAACTGAGTAGTCAGTACTGCCTGAATCTTTTCATGCAGTATTTCACTTAAGATTTTTTGTTGATCCTGCTTTCTTAAAAACCAGATGAATAACAAGAGTTGGAGGGCTATAGCTAAAGCTACGCCCTCAAGAAGGGTGATGGACGAAAAAAAAATCATGCATTATTCCACTAATTGGGTCAGTTTCGTTGCCTGATTGTATTGGTATACAGTTTTTAATTGCCCATAATCAATCAGACGTAAATAACCTAGATAAAGACTATCGTCTGATAATTGATTGGAATTGTCAAAGGTAAATTGTATCACTTGCTTTCCTGGCTCAAGCCATTGCGCCCGTTGTGATGTTTCAATGGGCACTGCTTCACCTTTGCCATCGCGGCGATACAACACACTTTGCAGCGCATATCGGCTGGCAGTTGCTACATCCAGAGTGGCCACAAAGGTTAAAGGTTTGGATGATATTTTTTTAACATTAATCATGCTTGCGGATGGAACTGAATAGGAAAAAGCAGCATGACCTGCGCGTCTTATTATTTCATTTCCTGATTCAGAGAGCACATCTGCTTCTATATACCAGTTTTCACCATGATCATTTAATTCTGAAGTCAGAACAGCGCTTACCTCAAATTTATTGCGTTGTATTTTATTGATTTCCAGAGCAACGCTTTGACCAGAGGGACCAATGAGTCGTGCGTCCACTTCATCAATATCATGGTTTATATAATCACTGAGGGTAATGGTGGCAGTTAATTTATCACCAAATTGATAATGCACTGAATCTGTTTCAACCTGTAAATACGTTGCAGAATATTTGTCATATACATTAATTATGTACGCATTGGCATCTTTGATACTGCTGTCGGTGCCTTTGATAATAAATTTGCCAGCCCCTAATTCAGGCTTGATTTGCAGCATGGTCTGATGTTTTGCGGCAACCAGCGGGTTACCAAATTCTTCATCCAGACTATACAATGAAGACGCATCTTTCAGGCTCATTAATTGATTGGCAGGTGTTGTAATCATCAATTTCGGTGCTGTTTTATTTTGCAGCGGAGTGATACGAATCACAGCTCCTGGCGCACGAGTGGATATAACAACTCCTGCACGTAATTGCTCCAGAGAAATGCGCTCTTTGTAACCATAGCTTTTCTGGGCATTGCTGATTTCCTGATTCAGCGGCTCATTGGTGATTTCCCATTTATCCTGCAACACTTCATGGGATAACTGGTTACACACATCACACTCATAAGATTTGGTGGGTTGTCTTGGCAAAGTGAAGGCATGAACCTGCGACAAGCAAAATGCGGACAGTAATGCAACTTGAGTCATTTTCATTGTACAGCTCCTTGTGCAGTTAAGGCACTTATCAATAGTTTATCCAGACCGAAACAGGAGTGTCGGCTTTGATTATGGCTTAAAGGTGCATTTCTCTCGGTTTTATCAATGTCATAAAACCACAGATCACCCGCTGATGCCTGGGAGGTACAATTTAAAAATCCATCAGCGCATTTATCGAGATAAAGTTTGGCAATTTTCAGCCCGCTGTTTTGGAAGTAACCGTTGCAATAACTGTCTGACGAAAAGGGTGATGCGTATACATCAGTACCTACGATGACTTTAAAGGGAATGGACAGTGAAGGGCGGCCTTTACCACCTAATAGCACTTCTTCATTAAATATGAGCATGTCACCCACCCGTTGTTGTTTGACGGCATCAGAGATATAACCCAACAGCCAGGCTAAACTGGTTTCAAACATACCACCATTTAATACTTCATCGGCCAATGGTGTTCCTGCACTGGAAGGGGCAATGGCAATAACCTGAGTGATTTTACGTTTCAATGCCATAAAGCGGCCATCATAGGTTGGATTGGAAAGAATCCAACGGATAATGTTAGCACCATCAGAGTGGGTATATACAGTGAGGGAGCTTATGTTTTTGTCGGAAATAAATTCCAGTAACTGATCTGCAACACAGAGTGCTGCATCCTTGTGCCACATGTACTGGTTGAAGTCACAATGGGCGACAAAGTGATTTTCAGGCTTACTTAAGCCTTGAGAAACATTTTGAATAAAATCAACTTTCCAATAGCCACCGTATGCGTCTTCACGGTGATCCCGGGTACCATGGACAAAAGCAATTCCCGGATTAGAGCCTGGGTCTGGAAGAGCGTGGATTAGGGTTGAGAAAACAAAGGAAAAGAGTACCGCTAAAATGCGTTGAAGATCCATTTCTGTCATGCCTCATTTAAATCAGAGACGTATCTATAACATGATTTTCAGATGAGATTCAAGTTCCTGTTCAGGTGTATCGTGATCAAATCCGACCCGCGACCGTGAGAGAATGTAGTAATAATCACCTACGTCCTGCGGCTTGTCCGCAGGATCCAGAAAATTCAGTGTCGTATTAGCGGGGCGTAATACGGGAAAGTGCCGCTTCGATCCTGTATTACGCTTCGCTAATACAGGCTACAAAGGACATCGGCAAAGAGCAATAAAAATGATAAACTCCTCATTTTAATTTTAGGAACGTTTTTGATGAATAATGATGCGATAAAAGGACAAATCGAAGCACTTAAAGATCAAATTAACAGATACGACCATCATTATTATGTCCTTGATGAACCCCTGGTTCCTGATGTGGAATATGATCGTTGTTTCAGAGAGTTGCAGCGTTTAGAAGCAGAATACCCTGAATTTCTCAGTTCTGATTCACCCACCCAGAGGGTGGGGGGCACTTCATCAGATGCATTCATGCCCGTTGCCCATAAACAACCGATGTTGTCTTTATCCAACGTCTTTACTGATGAAGAACTACAAGCCTTTATCAAAAGGGCAACGGATAAGCTGGATGAACCTAATCAACAGTTGATATTTACCTGTGAACCTAAACTGGATGGCCTGGCAGTTAATATCACTTATGAAGATGGCGTTTTAACTCATGCTGCGACACGAGGTGATGGCACGATAGGGGAAAATATTACTGCGAATATTAAAACCATCAGTTCAGTCCCTCTGAAATTAAGAACCGACAAGCCACCTAAATTTATTGAAATTCGCGGTGAAGTGTACATCCCTAAAGCGGGTTTTGAAGCGTATAACCAAAAAGCGCGGGAACTGGGTGAAAAGACTTTCGTCAACCCACGCAATGCGGCAGCTGGAAGTTTAAGACAGTTAAATCCGGCCATTACCGCCAATCGCCCACTGGCCATTTATTGTTACTCTATAGGAGCTTGCGAAGGGTATAAATTGCCTGATAGCCATATGGCACAATTGAATTTATTGAAGGAATTTGGTTTCAGGGTGTCTTCTGAAACCAAACAGGAAAAGGGCATGGAGGGTTGCCTTGATTATTACCATACTATGTTGGCCAAGCGTGACACGCTTCCTTTCGAAATTGATGGGGTGGTTTATAAAATTGACAGTATTCCCTTGCAGCAGCAGTTAGGATTTATTTCTCGTGCTCCACGTTTTGCCTGTGCCCATAAATTTCCCGCATCGGAGGAAATGACTCAATTAGTGTCTGTTGATTTTCAGGTGGGCAGAACAGGGGCTTTAACTCCTGTTGCCCGTTTGAATCCAGTCAGTGTCGGCGGGGTTACTGTAAGTAATGCAACTCTGCATAATATGGATGAAATTGCGCGTAAGGACATACGTATTGGCGATACGGTTATTATTCGGCGTGCCGGTGATGTGATTCCAGAAGTGGTTTCTGTTGTTTTGGCTAATCGCCCAGCGGTGACTGCTGCTATTGAACTTCCTTTACATTGTCCTGTTTGCGGCTCTGATGTGGTCAGGGAAGAGGGCGAGGCTGTAGCGCGTTGTACGGGAGGATTATTTTGCAAGGCGCAATTAAAAAGAATGATGTGGCATTTTGCTTCTCGAAAAGCGATGTACATTGAGGGTTTGGGCAGTGTGCTTATTGAGCAATTAGTGGATGAAGGTATAGTGCGCCACTTGCCAGATCTGTATGAACTGAATTTGGAAACTTTGTCTGCTCTGCCGAGAATGGGTAAAAAATCAGCCGAAAACCTGTTGGCTGCCTTGAATGATAGTAAGAAGACTACTTTGAATCGTTTTCTCTATGCCTTGGGTATCAGGGAAATAGGGGAGTCAAGTGCACGCGTATTGGCGGAGCATTATCCTGATATTGATGCGATTAAACTGGCAACAGCAGAAGAGCTGATGAGTTTAAATGATATAGGGCCAGTAGGCGCTTCTTCAGTAGTGCATTTTTTCGCACAGCCGCATAATCTTGAGGTGATTAATCGCCTGTTGGAGTCAGGTATTGAATGGCCGAAATCCGAGAAAAAGCAGATTAATCAGGAAAATCCTTTCTTTGGTAAAACGGTGGTATTAACCGGTACCTTAACTACTATGGGGCGTGAAGAGGCAAAAGCTGCTTTATTGGCTCTAGGGGCAAAAGTGAGTGGCAGTGTTTCAGCCAAAACAGATTATCTGATAGCTGGAAGTGAGGCGGGATCCAAGTTAACCAAGGCTACGGAGTTGGGGGTGAGTGTTTTGGAAGAAGAGGAGTTTATCAGGATGATGAAAGGAATAAGCGATTGATTTACCCCTCTCAAATCTACGTCTCCAAATATTGGCACCATGCCGCTTTCAGGAGAACCTTCGCGCAAAAAGACGCGCTCAGGACGACGTGGAACGGGGAATGGCAAGAGCCGTAGCCCGTATTAGCGGAGCGTAATACGGGAAATTGCCACTTCGATCCTGTATTACGCTTCGCTAATACAGGCTACAAACCTGAGCAGATCACGTATACGAAATGATGCTCGCAAAATGGCTAAAAAAAAGGATATACTGCTTGAATAATAAAAATAATTTGCACGGGAAAAATAAGTGCGGCGACTTACCTTAACAGGAGTGTTGTTCCTATTGATGCTGGGAAACCTGTATGCCGGTTCCTGGATATTAAATAATCCTTATCCTGAAAGCGAAAGTAATGAAAATATCTATTATTCTTCTTTTAGCCAGCAACCGAAAACCCTGGATCCGGCACGTTCTTATTCATCTAATGAATACCTTTTTATAGCCCAGATCTATGAGCCCCTGCTTGAATACGATTATTTTATCCGCCCCTATCAGCTTGTTCCGCTGATTACTACAGAATTACCACGATTAAGATATCTCGATACCAAAGGAAACGAATTACCTGTGGATGCTGCGAATCCAGCATACAGTGTGTATACCCTGAATATAAAAAAAGGAATTTTATTCCAGCCGCATCCGGCTTTTGCCAAAAACAAGAAAGGAGAATACCGTTATCATCAGCTGGATGAAGATTATCTGGATGATAACGACATCAGCCAATTGTCTGATTTTAAATATACGGGCACGCGAGAAGTACTTGTTGATGATTTCATTTATCAGATAAAGCGTATGGCGAATCCGGCGGTAAGTTCTCCTGTTTATGGTTTAATGAGTGATTATATTCTTGGGTTTAAAGAGTTCGGCGATACCTTGCCCAAATTTGCCCTGGGAAACAGCCAGTTTGTTGATTTACGTAATTTTCCTTTACAGGGTGTGAAAAAACTCGATGATTATACTTTTGAAATCACTTTGAAAGGGCAATATTCGCAGTTTCTGTTCTGGCTTGCCATGCCCTTTTTTTCGCCCATTCCCTGGGAAGCAGACGTCTTTTATTCCCAAAAGGGTATGGATGATAAAAATTTATCTTTTGGTTGGTACCCTGTCGGTACCGGTCCCTTTATGCTCACTGAAAATAATCCTAATAAAAGCATGCTTCTTGAGAAAAATCCTAATTATCGCGAAGTCTTTTTTCCTGCTGATGCATCTAAAACGGATAAACAAGAGGGCTATGTCCATAATGTGGGTGAGCGTTTACCTTTGATGGATAAAGCAGTTTATACTCTGGAAAAAGAGTCCATTCCGCGTTGGAACAAGTTTTTGCAAGGCTATTATGATGCATCCGGTATCAGTGCTGACAGTTTTGATCAGGCCATACACATCAATAAGCAGGGAGAGGCAATTCTCAGCCAAGAGATGAAAGATAAAAAAATGTATTTAACCCAAACGCTGGAACCGTCAATTTTTTATATGGGTTTTAATATGATGGATCATGTTGTCGGAGGCTACAGCGAGAAGGCGCGTAAATTAAGGCAGGCTATTTCAATAGCAGTAAATTTCGATGAAAGCATTGCCATATTTTTCAATGGTCGCGGGTTGGCAGCGCAAGGGCCCATACCCCCGGGAATTTATGGTTTTAAAGAAGGGGAGGCAGGCATTAATCCTTACGTTTATGTATGGAAAAATAATGCCAGAAAGCGCCGTCCTTTATCTGATGCCCGGCAATTGATGATTGAAGCAGGATACCCCAACGGTATTGATCCCAAAACAGGCAAAGCGCTGATTCTTCATTATGATGTGACAACAACGGGCAGCCCGGATGATAAGTCGCGCCTGGACTGGATGCGTAAACAGTTTGCCAGTATTGGTATTGAATTAAACGTACGTGCCACGCTTTATAACCGTTTTCAGGAAAAAATGCGGACAGGAAACGCCCAAATATACAGCTGGGGCTGGAATGCAGATTATCCTGATCCTGAAAATTTCCTTTTCCAGCTGTACAGTAAAAATGGAAAGGTAAAATTTGGTGGTGAGAATGCATCAAATTATGAAAATAAGACCTTCGATCGTTTATTTGAAGCGATGAAAAATCGCGGCAATGACGAACAAAGAGGAAAATTAATCGAGAAAATGCTGGAAATAGTGCGCCGTGATGCCCCATGGGTATGGGGAATGCACCCTGAAGATTTTGTTTTGTCTCAGGATTGGGTATCAAATATAAAACCGAATACCATTTCACTGAGCACGTTGAAGTACGTGTCCATCAATGTACCTGAACGCAACAAATTGCGCATTGAATGGAACCAACCCATTTTCTGGCCTTTGGGAGTTTTAATTTTGCTGGTGTTGGCATTAACTCTTCCTTTGGTTATTGCTTACCGCAAAAAGGAAAAGCAACCTGCACCGAGGATGAAAATATAATGCTTAAGTATTTAGTGCGCCGGCTCATTTACGCTATTCCAATTCTTATAGGGATCAATCTTTTAACCTTTGTTTTGTTTTTTATGATCAATACCCCCGATGATATTGCGCGCATGCATTTGGGCAATAAGCATGTAAGCCAAAAGGTGGTTGATGAATGGAAGATAGTACATGGTTATGATTTGCCCTTGTTTTATAATGATAAAGAAACCGGTTTGAATACCATAAAAGAAACTTTATTTTTTCAAAAATCACTGATGCTGTTCACCTTTGAATTTGGTGTTTCCGATGCAGGGCGCGACATCAGTAATGACATCAGTTACAGAATGTGGCCAAGCCTTGCTATTGCTTTGCCTGTATTGTTTTTGGGCTTATTAATCAATGTGATCTTTGCCATGAGCATGGCCTTTTTCCGTAGTACTTATCTTGATTTAACCGGAGTAGTTGTTTGTATTATCCTTATGTCTATTTCGAGTTTGTTTTACATTATTGGTGGCCAGTATTTGTTTGGTAAATTACTGCGCCTCTTCCCCATCTCTGGCTATGATGGCGGTTTTGAAGCGTTGAAATTTATAATTTTACCAGTACTGGTTGCGGTACTTGGCAATCTTGGGGCGGGGGCGAGATGGTATCGTACTTTATTTCTGGAAGAGATTCATAAAGATTATGTGAAAACAGCACGAGCCAAAGGTTTATCGGAGCAACAGGTTTTGTTTCGTCACGTATTGAAAAATGCCATGTTGCCTATTTTGACCGGGATAGTGGTGATTATCCCTTCGTTGTTTATGGGGAGCCTTGTCCTGGAATCCTTTTTTGGTGTGCCGGGTTTGGGCAGTTACATTATTGACGCCATCCAGCAGCAGGATTTTGCTATAGTGAGGGCTATGGTATTTTTGGGTTCTATTTTATATATAGTAGGGCTGATTTTAACTGACTTTTCTTATATGTTAGTAGATCCGAGGGTAAGGCTATCATGATTTTATCACAGGATACTATGAGGTTCATCGCCAATTCCACCGTCCCGCGGCTTGACCGCGGGATCCAGAGAACTTACTGCGAGCCTGGATTCCTGGATCCCACGGTCAAGCCACGGGACGGCGGAGCGTCGCCTGGCATTATTACAGCGGGTGCTATGAGGTTTGCTTATGACCTTTGACTTCTTGTGGACTGACAAATGTTTTCTGACTGTCCTGATCATCGGGGCGCTTATTATTTTAAACAGTCTGCGTAAAGAGCATATCAGGCAATCATTCTCTATTATTGTGCACAGGCCTTTGGCTGTGAGTGCAGGCATAGTTTTGTTACTGTTTCTTACGGTTGGGGTTTTGGATTCAATCCATTTAAAATCTGCTGCGGATGACAGTGATAACATGCAATCGCTTTTAGACAAAATCTTGTCTCCCATTGGCAGTAATTATGAAAAAACTTATTCCGCTCCTATGTCATTGAATCTCTTTGTGACTGAAACCAAATTAACTGATGGGGTGGCTACCCAAATTTATCCTCGCTTAAAATATCCACCCGTTAGTGTTAAAACAGACTCAGATAAATCAGTCATTATTAACGCGGCACTGAAGTCAGCTTTTCTTTACAGTGCAGGTATAATGCTTGGTAGCTGGCTGCTGGTTGTTCTGATTAAACTTGCACTTCATTCCAGGAAGCCTTTCGCTTTAAGTGCAAGTGGTGTCAGTGCTTTGGTCACTATAGTGGTCTTAAGTTTTCTTGTTTTATTAAGTTACTGGTTGTCTCGATCGTTTCATGTGCTGGGCACAGGGCAAATCGGCCAGGATATCTTTTATTTCAGTGTGAAAAGTATTCGTACGGGCTTGATTATTGGTTTACTGACCACGCTGTTTATGTTGCCGCTGGCGTTATTTCTGGGAATAGTAGCGGGGTATTTTGGCGGTGTCATTGATGACATCATCCAATATGTTTATACGACGTTAAGTTCAATACCGGGTGTTCTTTTAATTACGGCATCCATTCTTTCTTTACAAACCTATATTGCCAGCCATCCCGAACAATTTACCACTTTAGCCAAAAGTGCGGATGCACGATTGTTGGCACTGTGCCTGATTCTGGGGGTGACCAGCTGGACCAGTTTATGCCGTCTTTTGCGGGCTGAAGCTTTGAAGTTACGTGAGGTGGATTACGTGCTCGCTGCAAGAGCGCTGGGCAGCAGTTGGTTTACCATCATGCGCAAACATTTATTACCTAATGTCATGCATATTGTTGTTATTACTCTGGTTTTGGATTTCAGTTTTCTGGTCATGGCTGAGGCTGTTTTGTCCTATGTTGGAGTAGGGGTATCTCCAATGACAATCAGCTGGGGCAATATGATCAATGGCGCCCGTTTGGAGCTTGCCCGTGATCCACTGGTTTGGTGGCCAATATTCGCAGCGTTCTTATTTATGTTTGTTTTAGTTCTTGCAATCAACTTATTTGCTGATGCGGTCCGGGATGCTTTTGATCCTCACCAATCAAACCGGTAAAGCTGTAACCCCAGTAATCAGGCTTTACTCTACACTTCCTTCAATTCTCAGGACTTTTTGTCTTTTCTGAAATAATCTTTACACAATTATGTGTTTTAAAAATGATCAACCGGTTTATAATGTGCCACCGAGGAATTCCCCTCTTAATTCTGGAGTTACAATGAATTTAGAACAAGCATTAAAAATATTAGGCTTAACGTCTGAATCAAGTCAACGTGATACTATGCAGGCTTATGTTGCATTAGCTCAACCTTACATTACTGATTCAAGCAATCCTGCTCGCGCAGAAATTGAAGAAGCGTTTAATGTAGTTACTGCGGATTGGACTGCAAGTAATTTTTTAGAGCATTATCAATCAGCGGATCTTAGCCTTTCCCGTTTTAACTGCAGGATAGCAGATACAAAGAAACTGGATGAACCTTGCATGTTATTTTTGCATATCCCGGTAAATGTTGATTATTATACTTTAGGTATGGATCCAAAAAACTTCCATTTAGTAACAGAGCAAACAAGTAAAGCAAGATATTGGGTTATTACCAGCGATCCTAATGATACTTCCAGCAGAGGTATACCACCTCAATCAAGTCCTGCATATGCACCAGCTCTTCAACCATTGCAAACGGGATATCAGTTTGATGCATCATACAATCGTATTCCTAATGCCCGGATGATCCCTGGTTTTATACGTTATGCATTTGAAGGAATAACTCCAAGACAGTTAATCAATGTCTTTTACTGTAATGAACGAATCTCTGTTCTGGTTCCTCATTTAAGTTCGGTCACGACAGATAGATTATCAGACGTTAGTCCAACACATTTACGGGCCTTGCAAGACTTAAGAGACAGACAAAGACGAGAGCCCTCCGAGGACGTTCGCAGAAAATTAAACAGCGATATTACTGAATACATTGAAACTCATCTGACTGGCGAACACTATGTTGCTGAAGCAGGGGAAGTGACCATGCGATTTAGTCCAGAAGATATTCTTGCAATTCAATCTCATATGGATAGCGTTAGAATGAGGCATTTACCTGCTCGATTTTTCGCAGCAGCGCCTGAAGGTGCGACAGCCAGTACTAGCTCATTGTCCTTCAGCAATAAATAAGAGCCTTAGGTTATAACATAACTTTATCAATTCCGGTTATCTATCGTATAACTGGGAATTTTATTTAAATTCGGAATTATTATGACATTAACAGAAGCATTAACTATTTTAGGATTATCTGAACTATTTACCCCTGAGAATCTTATGGTACGTTATATCCAGAAGACTTTATCCTTCAGCAAGGCGGAGTTGTCTGAAGAATCTGGCAGAACCAGGTTTGAAGCGGTTCGGCAAGCCTATCTTACCGCAGTGGCTCAACTTGGAAATAAGAGCGTTAAAGACATTGATACTGTGGGGCAATATCTGGATGGTCTTACAAGGACGCGTATGGATTTGAATACACATCAAATCGAGTTAAGCAGAGACACCAGATTGAATGAAGTAACTACTCTATATATGACTATTCCTGTAGACGTTTCGCGTTATAGCATGTCCTTTGATGACAGGGATTTTGATTTGGCACAGAATGTTGCTGGCAAAGGCAGATATTGGAATATAAGCGATAAAGAGGACAGTAGAAGTTCGGCTATTGATGAAACCATGACCCGGGAAAAGATAATATTAAGTCACTTGCAAGTAGACGGTATTGGCCATAGTCCGGTACGTTTAATACCCGGTTTTCTAAGATATGAGTTCAGGAATATCACTCCAAAGATAATGATAGATGCGTTTTTTTCTGATGATTTAAAGGCTGTAATACCCTATCTTTCGTCAGTGACTACACATCGATTATCAGCAATTGAAGAGCAACATTATCCAGTTTTGTCAGCACTTTTTGCACGGCTAAGAACCGATGGGACAAAAGCTGCAGAACAGATTATGCAATACGTCAAAAGTAATCTGGGACATGTAACAGCACCAGCAGAGCCTAAAGAGATTACTAAAGAGATTACGGAAGAACATAAAAACAGAATATTGAGACGTCTTCATAATGTAACTGGCCGAAATGGATTAGGGATGTTTGAAAGAGTGTTGCTTGATGAGGCCACTACAGGTTCTGCAAGTGCAACAACTGCGACTACTCCTACCAGATAAAAGATCATTGTAGCCCGTATTAGGCGTCAGCCGTAATACGGGATTAGCTCATTGCCACATCGATCCCGTATTACGGCTGACGCCTAATACGGGCTACACTTCCTCATCACCTCTTTGCCATTCCCGTAGCCCGGTCTTAATGGACGACGTGAATCGGCTATCATCCGAAGCCAATTCCATCTGTGACCCGTACTGATTTGATACAAGAAAGCAGAATTGTCTACAGATTCCAAATAAAATGAAAGAGTATGTAGATTCGATCCCTCGATTTGCGGTAAAGTTCTTATATTAAGTTTATTGAGTTTACCCCTTTATGCAACAACGCTTTGTCCATTTGCGTGTCCATACCGAATTTTCTTTAGTGGACGGTCTGGTACGCGTAAAACCATTAATGAAAGCACTGCCTTCACGAGGTATGTGTGCGATTGCTGTAACTGATTACTGCAATCTTTTTGCTGCTGTAAAACATTTCAAAACAGCCGTTGATGGTGGAATCAAGCCTGTTATAGGCAGTGATATCCCTTGCCATGATCTCGAATTACCTGATATTACTTCCTCTTTAGTCTTGCTATGCCTCAATAACATAGGCTATAAAAATCTGACTTGTCTGATTTCTAAAGCCTACCAGGAAGGACAATATCACGGCCAGCCCAGAGTGCAAAACCAATGGATTGCAGAGTATTCCGAAGGCTTAATTGCCTTATCTGGCGGAAAATTTGGTGACATTGGCCAGGCGATATTGGCTAATGATTATGAGCTAGCAAAGCAACGCGCTTTAAAATGGAACAGTTTATTTCCGAATCGATTTTATATAGAACTTCAGCGCACCGGCAGGCCTGACGAAGAGCTTTACAATGAAAAAGCAGTAGCACTGGCTGATGAGTTGCAATTGCCCATAGTTGCAACCAATGATGTGCGCTTTATTGATAAAGAAGATTTTGAAGCACATGAAGCCAGAGTCTGCATTCATGAAGGCTATACTTTGGCCGATCCGCGCCGGGTGCAACAATACAGTGCGCAACAGTATTTGCGTTCCGCTGAAGAAATGGAAGTGCTCTTTTCTGATTTGCCCAGCGCCATTCAAAATACAGTAGAAATCAGCAAGCGCTGCAGCGTCAAGATAGATCTTGGCAATAACTATTTGCCCAATTTCCCTGTCCCTGAAGGCTCAACCATTGAACAATATTTATCGCACTTATCTGAGGTAGGTCTGGAAGATCGCTTACAGCAATTGTTCCGCAACAAAACAGCAGAAGAGCTGCTTGAAATCAGAGTGGAATACGATAAACGGCTTCAGGTAGAGCTTGAAGTAATTAACAATATGGGCTTTCCCGGCTATTTCCTTATCGTTGCTGACTTTATTCAATGGGCAAAACAAAATGGTGTACCTGTAGGTCCCGGACGAGGTTCTGGTGCGGGTTCTCTTGTTGCTTATGCCTTGAAAATTACGGATCTTGACCCTCTGGAATACGAACTGCTTTTTGAGCGTTTTCTTAATCCGGAACGGGTATCCATGCCTGACTTTGATATTGACTTCTGTATGGAAGGCCGTGACCGCGTTATTGAATATGTGGCGGAAAAATACGGCAGACAAAGTGTTTCGCAAATTATTACCTTTGGAACCATGGCGGCAAAAGCGGTGGTTCGCGATGTGGGAAGGGTCTTCGGACACCCTTATGGCTTTGTTGATAAATTAGCCAAATTAATTCCTTTTGAAATCGGCATTACGCTAAGTAAGGCTATGGAACAAGAGCCCGAACTGAAACGGCGTTATGACGAAGAAGAAGAGGTAAAGGAACTCATTGACCTTGCTCTAAAGCTGGAAGGGATTACCCGAAATGCAGGAAAGCATGCGGGCGGTGTGGTTATTGCACCTTCATTACTTACCGATTTCACTGCAATTTATTGTGAAGAGGGTTCTACCCAAATAGTAAGCCAATTCGATAAAGATGACGTAGAAGCAGCAGGCCTGGTCAAGTTTGACTTCCTGGGGCTGAGGACGCTTACGATTATTGACTGGGCTTTGGCCATAGTAAACAAACAATTGGAAGAAGCAGGCCAACCGCCTATTGATATAAGTCAGATTCCGACAGACGATAAGGCAAGCTTTGATTTATTAAAAGCCTGTAAAACAACTGCGGTATTCCAGCTTGAATCACGTGGTATGAAAGAGTTGATTAACCGCCTGCAGCCTGATTGCTTTGAAGAAATCATCGCACTGGTGGCTTTATTCCGCCCCGGTCCATTACAGTCGGGAATGGTGGACGATTTTATTGACCGTAAGCATGGCAGGGCTGTAGTAGATTATCCTCATCCTGATTTGGAACCCATTTTAAAACCAACTTATGGGGTTATTTTATACCAGGAACAGGTAATGCAGATTGCTCAGGTACTGGCGAATTATACCTTGGGCGCTGCGGATATGTTGCGGCGCGCCATGGGTAAGAAAAAACCTGAGGAAATGGCCAAGCAACGTGAAAGCTTCACTGTAGGTGCTACAGAACGAGGTGTAGATAAAGACGTCGCTACTTATATATTCGACTTGATGGAAAAATTTGCCGGTTACGGTTTTAACAAATCGCATTCTGCCGCCTATGCTCTGGTTGCATATCAGACTGCATGGTTAAAAGCACATTATCCTGCTGCCTTCATGGCTGCGGTTATGTCATCAGATATGGATAATACCGATAAGGTGGTGACCTTTAAAGATGAATGTATGCACATGAAATTAAAAGTGCAGCCGCCATCGATTAATGATTCCATGTACTCTTTTACGGTAAATAGTGAGGGCACCATTGTTTATGGTCTGGGGGCGATTAAGGGAGTAGGAGAAAATGCAATCGATTGCATCATCCAGGAACGAATACAAAATGGTGAATATAAAGATTTGTACAGCTTTTGCCAAAGGCTGGATTTGCGAAAAGTAAACCGTCGGGTGCTGGAGGCTTTAATCAAAAGTGGTGCCTTTGATGACTGGGGTGTAGAGCGGGCAATATTGACGGCATCTCTGGAAAAAGCCTTGAAGGTTGCTGAAAAAGAACATCAAAACCAGTCCAGCGGCCAATTTGATTTATTTTCCATCCTTGAAGACGATGCGAATGATCAGGAGTACGTATCCTGCAAGCCATGGTCCGAAGCTCAACGCCTGGAAGGGGAAAGGGAAGTTCTTGGTTTTTATCTCACCGGTCATCCTGCAGATCAATACCGACGGGAGTTCGGTGATTTTATTGTATCTATCAGTCAATTAAATCCTTCCGTGCATAAAAAAGCGGTCATTTGTGCTCAGGTAACCGCGGTAAGAAAAATCATTACCAAGAGGGGTAAAAAGCTGGTCATTCTTGGTATGGATGATTCTACTGCCCGCATGGATGTAGTGGTTTTTGGCGAGGTTTTTGATCTGTTTACAGAGCCATTGGCTTCTGGAGATATGTTAGTGGTTGAAGGTGAGGTGGCTCATGATGACTTCAGTGGCGGGGTTAAAATAACGGCTACACAATTACTAGGTATTCCTGCTGCCCGGACTAAATACGCCCGTTGCCTTGAATTAAAACTTAAACAGGCCAGCCAAACCATATTGCCTGCAATCCAGACCATGCTGAAATCTCATTCAGGACGTTGTGTTGTACAATTTGCTTATACCAATGAATACGCAAAAGCCCAATTAAGCCTGGCACAGCAATGGCATGTGACCCCAAGTGACGAGTTGCTGGATCTTCTGGCCAATCTGCTTGGCGAAGAAGAAGTTCTGATGCGGTATTAAAATACTGTAGCCTTGATTACGCTACGCTGCATCAAGGCTACACTTGTTTTAAATTAACCCTTCCTGCCTTATTCAGGCCGTGCGACACCAAAGCGTTTCATAATATGGCGTGTCATTCCATTAGCAACTTCCCTTTCAGTGAAAAAGAATTTGCCTGGGATTTCACGCTTTAATAATAAAGCATCTTCCACATAAGGTGCACGAATAATGATTTCAATTTTAGGATTTAGCGTATTCGCAATACCTACCATCTGTCGCAATTTAAAAGTATCAGACAAAGCGATAACCAACATTCCTGCACGAGCAATATGAGCCTGGACCAGTACGTTCGGATCCGATGCATCACCCAGGACTGCAGCCAGTTTTCGTTCCCTTAATTTTTGCACCAGTTCACGGTTTTGCTCCACCACAACAAAGGGCATGCCTAAACGTGATAGGGTACGTTCTATACGCTTGCCAACGCGTCCATATCCCACCAAAACTACTTGTCCTGAAAGGTATTTTTCATCGGTTGACATGGGCAGGGCAAGCAATGGATCATCCGTACTTTCCAAAGCGCGTACCCATTTGAACTTGGCGCGCATCCATTCCAGAGTTGGTTCCAGCACTTTAAATATAAAGGGATTAAGTGTTATAGAAATAAGGGCGCCAGCAAGAATCAAACCTCGTCCAGCCTCTGGCAACAAGCCTAAATGTACGCCAAGCCCCGCGAGAATAAAGGAAAACTCGCCAATTTGTGCAAGGCTTGCAGAAACAATCAGGGCTGTGTTGAGCGGATAGCGCAGAGCGAGTACCAATGCTGCTGCGGCAATTGATTTTCCAACCAGAATAATACCCACGACGGCAAGAACTTGTATGGGTTGCTCGATAAAAATATGGGGATTAAACAGCATTCCAACCGCTACAAAAAACAAAACGGCAAAAGCGTCTCTGAACGGCAAAGATTCTTCAGCAGCACGGCGGCTGAATGAAGACTCCCTCATGATCATGCCAGCAAAAAAAGCACCCAGAGCAAAGGACATTCCAAATATTTTCGATGCCGCAAAAGCGATACTGACCGCTGCAGCAATAACGCATAAAGTAAACAGTTCACGGGAACCGGTGCGGGCAATTTGCCACAGCAGTTTGGATAACAGACTGCGGCCTATTACCCACATGACACCTATAAAAGCGCATATTTTAAACAGGGTGATTCCCAGAAGAACCCCTATATTTTTGTCTGCAGTTGCTGCGGAATTGCCACCTAACCAGCCTGATAAAACGGGTAACAATACCAGAACAAGCACCATGGCCAAGTCTTCAACGATTAGCCAGCTAATAGCAATTTGTCCATTTATAGAATTGAGTATGCCTTGTGATTCCAGCGCTCTTATCAAAACAACGGTACTGGCAACTGATAGTGAAAGTCCGAACACTAATGCGCCACCCAGACCCCATCCCCAGTACATGGCCATTCCACCACCAAGGCAACTCGCTACAAAAATCTGAATTATTGCGCCGGGCAGGGCAACGTTACGCATTTTTAATAAATGATCCATGGAAAAATGCAATCCAACTCCAAACATCAATAGCATCACCCCAATTTCTGCAAGTTCAGCTGCTATTTCTGCATTGGCTACAAATCCTGGTGTGAAGGGGCCGATTATGATGCCCGCGAGCAAATAACCAACAAGAGTTGGCAATTTCAGTTTTACTGCAATAAAGCCCATGATTAAGGCAACACCTAGTGCAGTAGCTATTGTTGTTATTAAAGGTAAGCTATCATGCATGAATCGTTCTCTCAAATTCTTCCACATTTGAGAGTATATCCTGGGGTCGAAAAAGTAAAGACGCGAATTTAGTTGGTAGAATGTGGAACCTGTATCAGGAGGTAGCCAGGAACTGTCTCCGAGCTTCCCGTATTACGGCTATCGCCTAATACGGGCTACAGTTTTGATGTAGCATCCGGCTCGTAGCCTGTATTAGGCGGTAGCCGTAATACAGGGTCTCTTTTGTGCCAGGTGTTCTGGTATGGCTATTCCCCTGGTGCCGCATTCTTCTACGAAATTATCCATAATGCTATCCAATCCAGTCAACTTTCCGGTTTGTCTCAGACGGGTTTGCAGTATTTTGCCTAATTGGCTGCCCTTACCAAAGGTTTCAGAAGATATAGAAAGCAAAACCAGATTGGCAGCACTTTGTTTTAATTGTTTTACAAGATCTTCAGTCAAAGAGCTGTTGTTCTGGCAATATTCCTCAACCTGCTCCAAAAACTTTAACTCATCTTCACGGGACTTTTGCTGAAAAAATCGTTTGATTGGCAATTTAAAGAACCCAATACATCCACTGCCGTAGTCTTCTTCATAAGCTTCATTATATTCCTGTCGGATATGGGCAAGACTAAAGGGGGTGGGTAAATAAAATGTTGGGTCATAATGACTTTTTATGCTTTGTTCAATTTGCATTTGAGCGGTGTGAATTGCTTCTTCATGTTCTTTCTCGGCTGAGTCACCATTTACGATAGACCTGATTGCGTTATAAATCACTATGGACAGAAAACGTATGATATCAAGGCGAATAATTGGTTCTATCGCCTTATTATTAATGGGTTGGCCTCCGGCTTTTATAACCGACAATTCCAGACTCAATCCTTTGATAAATTTTAAATATTCTTCTGTTTGGAGCCCTGTGGCACAGGCATCATCATATTGCTTTCGCAGATTTAAAAGCAGCGTCCTGTAAGCAAAATTATTAATATCATCATTGGACGTTGGTGCTACACCTCTACTGTTGATAAATGCAGCAATTGTTCTGTAATTGTTTAACAAATTCTTTTTATTAGACATGGAAACAACCTGAATAATTCGTTAAAAATTGCATTTATTACACACAAAAGCATATATATCAATTATTTGTTTAGAGAATAATGCAATCAGTACAAAATATGTTGTTGTTCAAATTGGAGCAACCGCAAACTTAAACGGTTTGACGTGATCCCTGGCCAAGCGCTGCTCCGCCGTCCCTCAGCTTGTCCGCGGGACGGTGGAACTGTGGAGCTAAGGCCGGGATCACATGTGAGAAGTTAAAGTGTTGGAACCAGGGGCGCTGTCTCTTCTGGCGCTGCCTCTTTCTTCATTAATTCAAACTGGGCTTTTAATTCAGCCAAAACTTCAGGAGGAAGTTGCAATCCTGTTTCAGGCACCTCTACTTCTTTTCCATCCATGTATATTTTGCCATCTTCTTTTAGTTCTATGGATTTTTGTTCGTAACCTTCCGGTAACTGGTCAAGAGGTGTTACCTCTATAACAATACCATTCATCATTGTTTTACCATCGGCGATGCGGATGCCTGTGGAAGTATTTTCATAATGACCATAAGCAGCAATTAATGCTACTGTCTTCCACACCATACGGTAAACCCAATCCATGGGTAATCCAATAGCCATGCCCACACCTTGCCCCGCAATTCCCATCACAGTTCCGAGGACGTGTGCCATGCTGACACTGCATAAGCCAGAGATTAATTTTCCAGCAATAACCTGAGAAAACAGAGCAACACCCATGGGGCCAGCTGGGCCAAGCATCAATAGCGTGCTGCCAATCAGAGCGGTAGCCTGGAACTTGGTAGACATCAAGCGGGTTGAATTGCTTATCATATCCCCACTGAGAAATCCTATGGTTGCTCCGGTATAAGAGAATGCAGCACCAAACATAGGTTGGGTAATTGACGTGATAGGGTAGTTTGTATAAGGATTTACACTGACTTTCTTTATACTCGCATTACTTAAAAACATTGAAAATTTATTCCACTCAGCTTCAGAAATGGGTTTCATATGTGCTTTGCGTAAGGCAATATTGGCATCATCCAAAGCGGATATTGACGAGTTAATGATGCGATTTGCTGCCAGGAAACAGATTTCCTTATCCTCATCATCCAGATAATTTTCACTGTTTATTCCTAAACTCTTATCGATTAAACGATAAAGTGCCGAATTTGATTTCGGACTCGAAATTTGTGATTGAACAAAGAGGCATGCTGCAATAATTACTCTTGAGGCAGTTAAATTAGCCTGCCATTGTTCTGCCGTACATATTTCTTCTTCTTTCATTAAATTGGCTGAAAGGACTACCAGCATTTTTTCTATAAATTTGGTTTGGCTATCGCGTGCGACAACATCTGTGCCTCCAAAAAAGGTGGGAACACCAATTAATGATGGGGTTTCGTCTAAATTTACTTTTCTTTCAGTCTGATAGTCACCACGCAAAAAATGAAGACTGGTTAAAAGACCGGCTGGAAGAACGTATCGCATAATTAACCTCATATCCGTTGAAAAAATTCCTTATGAATTTTTATCTTACTTATTCATTGGTTAAATGCAATCTTATTTGGTTACTTTTTACTAATTTGTTGCAATGATTAGAAATAAATGGATTTTATTTTAAAATTAACCTCTTGAAATGATGACTTTTTTAAAGGTTATGGTACTTTTACGGAATCTGGCGCCCCTGGCACGTCATCCTGAGTGAGGCACGGAATGGTTTTGTACCACCTTGAAGGAGATCCTTCGCGCAAAGAGACGCGCTCAGGACGACGTGCCTTGTTGCGATGTTTTGCAATCGCACGTCATCCTGAGTGAAGCGAAGGATCTCCTGAATGAGGCACGGAATGGTGGTTTTGTACCACCTGAAGGAGATCCTTCGTGCAAATAGACACACTCAGGACGACGTAGAATAGGGATGTAGGCCATGGCAGGGATTAACAGCCAAAGAATTATAGTTAGATTTGTGAGAACAATACCATGATTGCACTAATCAACAACATCAGCAGGGCAGGATACATGGACAGATTAATCAATTATTTCTCGTTGCTTCGTGTCCCACACTGGAGTAAATCCGTATTCGTCATGCTGGGGTTCATTTATACGCCAATTCCGGGATATTTTATTCCTGCACTGTTGGCTTCTCTGGCCTTTTGCCTGATCTCAAGTGCAGTGTACATTTACAACGACATACAAGACCGGACTGAAGACAGCTTACACCCGCATAAATGCCGCAGACCCATAGCCAGTGACCGGGTTTCAGTTACAGATGCAATCTTTCTTCTGTTTTTACTTTTGTTTACCGGGCTCACATTGGGGTGGTTAATATCAAAACAGTTGGCAATCATTTTAACCGTTTATCTGCTAATCAACATTGCCTATAACCATCTGTTAAAATTATTACCTGTTTTTGATGTTGCCTGCATTGCTACCGGATTTATGTTACGTGTTTTGGCTGGAACTGTAGGTATAGGCATTGCCCTTTCTGGCTGGTTATTAGTTGCTGCAACTTTATTAAGTTTATTTATTGCCTTAAACAAGCGTCGTTTGGAAATGCAGTTAGGATTAAAAAATTCTACCCGAAAGGTTCTGAAGAAATACGACCCTGCATTACTTAGTATGCTTATAACAGCGACTGGCATAGCTACTTTCATTACCTATCTGGCGTACATTATTTTTGCCCGAGATGAGTCCTTTTACTTTGTTTTAACCTTACCCTTTGCAGCTATTGCTTTGTGGCGTTTTGCCGGACTTGCCGCCGTGGATGTGGATAATGATGATCCTATTAATGTGTTTATCTATGATCATTTATCACGCATGAATTTTTGGTGTTTTGTCATCTTGACCTCTATGGCATTAACCAGATGAAATCACGGTTTCAATGGTACGACAGTATTTTTATTGCGCTGTTTTGCTATTTGCTCGTTTTACAGATTCAGGCCATATGGCCTTTTACTGTAGACGATATGTACATTTCCTTGCGCTATGCCAGGAATTGGGCTGCTGGTGATGGTTTGTTGTGGAATATTGATGCTCCGCCAGTTGAAGGCTATTCCAATTTCAGTTTTGTAGTATTGGCTGCTTTGTCTTTAATTTTAAAGGCTGATCCCGTCTTTGTTTTGAAAGCAGCAGGTTTTGTTGGTTTGATTGCAACCTGCATTTTTGTCTATTTAATCAGCCGATTTTGGTTTTTCAGAACCGAATCGCTGCTCCCTTGTTTGGTCTTACTCCTATATAAAGGACAAATAATATGGTCTGTCAGCGGACTTGAGACTACTGTTTATCAGGCTTTGCTTTGTGCTTCGGTTTATTTTATTTTCAGAGGATTGGGATACACCTTGTATTCTGGCAGTGTCGATGTGCTGATCCGCAAACCTCGCTCTATATACCTGATCTGTTCAGGAGTCTTTCTTGCATTTGCCGGCATGACCAGACCTGAAGCGCCAGCTTTGATGATACTCTTTTTCCTTTTGATCTGTTGGGATAAACCTCAACAGGGAAGAAAAGAGCATTGGCAAGGCATCTTGTATTTTTGCCTGTCTCTGGGACTTATATATCTTCCCTATTTTCTATGGCGTTGGCATTATTACGGTTTTTTATTTCCCAACTCGATTTATTGCAAAGGATTTACCAAAACGCTGACTTCTTTAGATGGTCACTATTTGAAATTCATCTGGCCTTTTGCCCTGTTAGCTGTTCCTGCGTGCATCAAGAACCAGGACAAACGCCATTATTTTTTATGGTTGCCGAGCCTTGTTTATCTTTTACTGTTGGTTGATGCAGATCCTGTTGTTGCTTTTAATAACAGGTTATTTTTACCCGCTTTTGTTTTACTGTTACCTCTTGCTTTACAAGGATTAAGCCAGATTTTGTTGGTTTTTTTTAAAAACAAAGATGCTTTTTATACCGTATCGCTGTTCGCTACAACATGTATATTAGCAGTGGGTTTTATGCCCTGGATGACTTTGTCTCAGTATCGCTACTTCAGTGAGAATCCAATTAAGGGAGAAGTATTACGCTTGCAGGTAGGGAAGTGGCTTAAAGAAAACGCCAGTGCCGGAGATACAGTTGTTCTGGGGGATTCCGGTTTGATTCCTTATCTGAGCCAATTGAATTTTACAGACTCTTATTGTTTGAATAATCTGGCGATGGCGCATTACACGGCATCACAACGATATGAGCAGTTTTGTCATCAAATCCTTCTTGAAAAGCCCGGTATCATCATTTTAACTTCTTTGACAGAGCAGGGTGAAATTATCTATGCACCAAGTGATGCTTGTTTGAAAATATTGCTTAACAATCATAAAGATTATAAATTGGACAAAATTTTTTCTACTGACTCTGTATTATCAACTTACAAATACGAGTTGTTTAAAAAATTTTAATGCGATGATGAGTAACATGGTGTACCATCTTTGCCAAATAGAAAGGATCTGACGCTGAAATTTTATGCAAACAATAATTGCTTTAATAAAAAAAATCATGGCAAAACTGCCGGTTATTTTGTTTGATGTGACTGCTATTCCTGTAGCCTGGTTTACCGCCTATTGGTTACGTTATAATTTACATCCATATCCCAGCAGCCTTACATCCATGCACTCAGCTATAGCCTTGACACTTTTGGCTTTGGTTCAGATCAGTTGCTATTACTATTTTAAAACATACCGGGGTTTATGGCGTTTTTCTTCTTTAAATGATGTCATCCGCATTATAAAAGCCTCAGTTACCGCAGTTGTTTTGGTGATTCCTGCTTTATATATTTCTTCTATATTACAGCATCTGCCCAGATCAGTGTTTCCTCTTTATTGCATCATTTTGGCAACCATTTTGTGTGGTGGCCGCTTATTAGTGCGTTTGCAATGGGATAAACAGGGAAGAGTTCAGCAGCCTGCGGAAATCAAAAAAGTCCTTATTGTTGGCGCGGGTCAGGCTGGAGAAGGGCTGGTACGTGATTTAAGACGCAGCAGTTTTTATGTGCCTGTAGGTTTTGTTGACGACAATATAAGCAAGCGCGGGCTGGAAGTGCATGGCGTTCGTGTTCTTGGCACTACGAAAGAGATAGAAAAACTGGTAAACCAGTATGAAGTGGATTTAATTTTTATCGCTATCCCGTCAGCACGCTCTGCAACGATGCGGCGTATAGTATCCAGTTGCGAGCTTTCCGGTGTTACCTTCCGGACTCTTCCCAGCATTCCAGCACTGGCTTCGGGTCGGGTAGAAGTTAACGCCTTACGCGCAGTCAATATAGAAGACTTGCTGGGGCGCGACCAGGTCACTCTGCAATGGGATAAAATAGCTATTGCCATTTCAGGTAAGCGCGTTTTAATTACCGGAGGGGGTGGTTCTATTGGTTCGGAACTTTGCCGGCAGGTTATGGTACTGAAACCACAAAGTCTGATCATTGTTGAGAGCAGTGAATACAACCTTTATCGTATAGAGCAAGAGCTTAGAGAGAAATTTCCCGATATTGCAATCGAATTATGTTTGATTAGCGTTACCGATGAAGTGGCAATTAATCATGTATTTCAACAGCTTAAGCCAGAAATTGTGTTCCATGCGGCAGCCTACAAGCATGTGCCCATGTTACAAAATCAGGTGCGTATTGCAGTACATAATAATGTTATGGGAACAGAGCTTGTTGCCAAAGCAAGTGTTGCAGCTGGAGTTGAGAAATTTATCTTAATTTCCAGTGATAAAGCGGTTAACCCGACCAATATCATGGGTACTACCAAACGAGTTGCTGAAATTTATTGTCAGAACCTGAATGGCAGGGTTGATACTCAATTTATTACTGTCCGCTTTGGTAATGTTCTGGGATCTGCCGGTTCGGTTGTTCCCTTATTCCAAAAGCAACTACAGGCAGGTGGCCCTTTAACCGTTACCCATCCTGATATGCAGCGCTATTTCATGACCATACCCGAAGCCTGCCAATTAATATTGCAAGCAATGGTGAATGGTTCTGGCGGCGAAATATTCGTTCTGGATATGGGGGAGCCAGTTAAAATCAGTTATCTGGCAGAGCAAATGATTCGCCTGGCGGGTAAAGAACCAGGAAGGGATATTGTCATTGAATATACCGGTTTGCGTCCTGGCGAAAAAATGTATGAAGAATTGTTCCATGAGACGGAGCAGTTAGCTACCACGGAACATGAGAAGTTATTTAAAGCGCGGTTCCGTGAGCTGGAATGGCATGAACTAACCCAGACTATGCGTATGCTTAACGCCGCATGTCTCGAATATCAGGAAGATGAATTACTGATTCTGTTAAAAAGTCTGGTACCTGAATTTCAATTAGATGTAGCTCTTGTTTAAACGGAACAAGAGCGGTGTTACTATTTCTATTATCATGGGCTTTAATAACTAATTTGCCCGTTTTTTTTTGAAAACCAATATGTTCAGGGATGAAAAAATATGCTCTCCAAGCATCTGTTACAGTATGCGGTAGCAATCTCTATAGGATTGTTTTTAACGTCCTGTAATGATACTGATTCAGTTCAGAATACACCGCGATCCGTTCCTGTGATGAAGCTGTCTCCCACTGCAATTCCATTGAAAAGAACCTATATAGGTATCACCCAATCTATTGCTGCCGTAGGCATTAAAGCCAGGGTAGAGGGCTTTTTGACCCAAATGAATTTTGTTGAAGGCAAGCCGGTTAAAAAGGATCAACTGCTTTTTGTTATTGATCCCAAACCTTTTGAAGCGCAGCTGGATTTGGCTAAAGGCCAGCTTTCCAAAAGTATTGCCAATATGGAATATCAAAAGGTTCAGTATCTGCGTTTGAAAGAACTGGTAAAAAAGGGTGACATTTCCCAATCCAATTATGATGAAGTAGCTGCCAAATATGCTGCCGCCCAGGCAGAAGTACAAATTGAAAAAGCCAATGTGGAAACAGCAGAAATCAATTTGGGTTATTGCTCAATGAAATCTCCCTTTGATGGCATCATTGGCGAAAAATTTGTTGATGTAGGCAATCTGGTTGGGGCAGGGGAGAGTACCTTGCTGGCCAATGTCGTGCAATTAAATCCCATTTATGTGCAATTCAGCCCCAGCGTTGAAGACTACGGCAGCTTTTTGAAATATCGTAAAAACATGCCTTTTTATGTAGAAGCTTCGTTGCCGCATGACAGTACTCTGGTTTTCAAGGGCAGGGTCGATCTGGTTAATAATCAGGCTGATACTCCGACCTCTACCATACTGATGCGTGCTGAAATTGATAATCCCGAGCGCCTGCTACTCCCTGGTATTTATGTCAACATTACCTTAGAGCTGACTAAAGATGACCCCACAATATTGCTTCCTTCATCAGCCGTTGTTGAGACACAAGGTCAAAAAACAGTGTATCTGGTGAATAAGGATAATCAGGTGGAAGTAACCAAGATTCAAACTTCCGGTATGTATCAGCAGCAATATATAGTCACCTCGGGAGTCAAAGAAGGGGATTTGCTTATTTTAAGCGGCCTGCAAAAGATCATGCCCGGACAAGCAGTGAAGCCAGAAGTGCAAGATACTGCAGCCAAAGGCAAAAAGAATGATTAAGTTTTTTATTTATCGCCCCATTTTCGCCATGGTCATAGCCATAATGATGGTACTGCTTGGCGGAATTTGTATTTTAATTCTTCCTGTTGCCCAATATCCTTCGATAGTTCCCCCCGAAGTTCAGGTTTCTGCCCAATACATAGGTGCAAGCTCGCAAGTAGTCTCTGACACCGTAACCACTCCATTGGAAAGAAATATTAATGGCGTGGAAGGGATGATTTACATGTCCTCAGACAGTACCAATAATGGTAACTCAGTCATCAGCATTACTTTTGACGTAGGCTATGACATAGATATTGGTGCTGTTGACGTATTAAACAATACCAATACTGCAATGCCTTTACTTCCACCTGATGTCACCCAGGCAGGCGTGACCATCCAAAAGGTTTCCAGTGATATGGTTCTGGTTGTCAATTTAATATCACCTGATGGTACTTTGGACGATGTATTTCTTGGTAACTATGCAGATATCCATTTGACTCCAGCTTTAAGCCGGATACCGGGAGTAGGTAACGTCAATAACTTTGGTCTGTTACAATATTCCATCCGAATCTGGCTGAACCCGGATAAATTGGTCAGCATGGGGATTTCACCTCAGCAAGTCATCAAAGCCGTCAATGAGCAAAATCAGCAGGCGGCAGTTGGTGTTATTGGACAACCTCCGGTACCACAAACCATTCCTTTTCAGTATCAGATTACTACCTTGGGGCAATTAAGCACCCCGGAAGAATTCGCTGACATCATTGTTAAAACCAAAGACAACGGCCAGGTGGTTAGGATTAAAGATCTGGGTCGGGTTGAAATGGGCGCTGAAACCTACATCACTACCTCGCAACTCAATGGCAAACCAAATGCCAGCCTGGGTATTTATCAGTTACCCGGTGCCAATGCCTTGCAATTAGCTGATGCGGTCAGAAAATTAATGAATAAAATGGAAAAAGATTTTCCCAAAGGCATGGCCTACACCATAGTCTATGACACTACCAAATTCGTTAAAGAATCCTTGAAAGAAGTAGTCATTACTTTGTTTGAAGCGATTGTGCTCGTCTTCCTGGTTGTGTTTTTCTTCCTCCAGAATTGGCGGACTACTTTAATTCCCTGTATTGCCATACCTGTTTCGTTGATAGGAACTTTTGCCTTGTTCAGTGTCTTTGGCTTTTCCATCAATACCTTAAGTTTGTTAGGCCTGGTTTTAGCAATAGGCTTGGTGGTTGACGATGCCATCGTTGTTGTGGAAAACGTGGAAAAGAAACTGGAGGAGAATGTTACCGACATCAGGGAAGCAACCTTGCTGGCGACCAAAGAAGTACAGGGGCCTATTATTGCAACTACTTTAATCCTTTTGGCGGTGTTTGTTCCTGTTGCTTTTATCCCGGGAATGACGGGAAGCCTATACAATCAGTTCGCCCTGGCTATTGCCTTTTCTGTAGCGCTTTCAGGAATTAACTCCTTGACCTTGAGTCCCGCATTGTGCGGTATTTTATTAAAGCAGAAAGTGAAAAATAATTTTATAGTCTTTCGCTGGTTTGAGCGGGGTTACGAGACGACTTTAGAAAAATATAAAAAGGGTGTGGACTTTTGCTTAACCCATAAAAAATATGTTTTGATCGTCTTTGTGTTACTGGCAGTTGCTACTGCATTTGTGTTCAGAAGTTTACCCACTGGATTTTTACCCGAAGAAGATCAGGGCTATTTTATCACCGTAGTTCAAGGTCCAGATGCATCGTCCTTATACCGAACTGAAGAGACCGTTAAGAAGGCACTTAAAATTTTAAGTAACACTGAAGGTGTTGCCAACATGATAAGTATCAATGGCTTTAATATTATTGATTCCATTAATCAGCCCAACACAGCGGTTATCTTTGTGATATTAAACCCTTGGGATCAACGCACAACTAAAGAATTAAGTGCTGCCGGAATTATGAAAACAGTGCAGGCTGAATTTGCCAAAATTAACGATGCAGTCATTGGGGTAGTGAATGCACCTACAATTCCCGGTTTAGGTTCTGTGGGAGGTTTCCAGCTTGAAATAGAAGATGTGAATAATTTTGGTGTCGATTACCTGACCTCAGTAGTCAATAATTTCGTGAGCGAAGGCAATAAACTACCGGCCATTCACGGCCTTTTTTCTGATTTGTCGGTCAGCGTGCCGCAATTATATCTGAACATAGACCGAACCAAGGCTAAAGCTCTGAATGTATCGATTACTGAATTATTGGCTACCTTGCAAACCTATCTGGGGTCTTATTATGTCAATAACTTTACTAAATACGGTCAGACCTATAGGGTAATGATTCAAGCCGAAGGCAACTCCAGAGCAGAGATAACTGACATCAGCAAGCTGTATGTAAAAAGTGAAACAGGGGCTATGGTTCCTTTAAGCAGCTTACTGAAAATTGAATACACTAATGGTCCTTATAATATTCCTCATTATAATCTTTACACCGCAGCGAATGTTACAGGCGCACCAGCACCTGGATACAGCTCCGGGCAGGCATTGACGGCTATGGAGGATTTGGCCGCCAGGGTTTTGCCAAAAGGAATAGAAATGGAGTGGACTGGCATTACGTATCAGCAGCTCAAAGCAGGAAATATGGCGATATGGATTTTTATGCTGTGTATGGTCTTTGTATTCCTGTTCCTTTCCGCCTTATACGAAAGCTGGTCCATGCCATTCATGATTTTATTGGTAGTGCCTTTAGCACTGTTGGGAGCAGGGCTGGCTTTATTGTTACGAAATCTGGATTTGGATATTTACGCCCAGATTGGCTTGATTTTATTAATTGGCCTGGCTGCCAAGAATGCCATCCTGATTGTGGAATTTGCCAAAGAAAAGCGTCATACCGGCGCCTCCATTATTGAATCCGCAAGAGAAGCTGCTGCCTTACGTTTAAGGCCTATTTTAATGACAGCGTTCGCTTTTATCTTTGGAGTAATGCCCTTAGCCACTGCAACTGGTGCAGGCGCTGCCAGCCGACATTCTATTGGTACTACCGTCCTGGGGGGGATGCTTGTTGCAACCGTTCTCAGCCTTTTAGTCGTACCTGTGTTTTATGTAGTTATTGAAACTCTGCGCGAGAAGAGAAAACCTCAATCGGAATAGGTTAAACTGTCCAGGCAGTGAACCTTGCAGCAAGACAAATGATACCAATTATGATAAGTTGGCAATTTTCTAAATGAGGTGTAATTATGACCATTACTTATGATGATTTTGAAAAAGTAGAATTGCGCTCGGGTACTGTAGTTAAAGTCGAAGAATTTCCCCGTGCTAAAAAACCTGCCTACAAAGTCTGGGTAGATTTTGGCAACGACATAGGCGTCTTGCAAACTTCAGCACAGGTAACGGTTCATTACACACCCGAATCTCTGGTAGGACGCTCTGTTATAGGCTGTGTTAATCTGGGTGAAAGGAACATCGCAGGATTCATGTCACAATTCTTATTAGTAGGCTTTTCTGATGCTGAGGGCGCAATTTGCCTGATAACCACAGATCCCAAAGTTCCCAACGGCCAAAAACTGCATTAACGATTCGTAGCCCGTATTAGCGAAGCGTAATACGGGATTCCACGTCGTCCTTCGCGCAAAAACACGCACTCAGGACGACGTAGATCATAGAGGGATCAGGTGATAAAACTTACTGAGGTGGAAATAAATCCTGAAACTTCACCCGGCTCTTCACATGCAAGGCCTTACGGCGCTCTTTAGATAAATCAAACACTTTATAAATAATTATAGGCAACACAAAACTAACCACACCAAAGCAGAAGGCTAATTTGTACATTGGATCTTCATTCAAAACCAGGAAAAACAATGACGCAACCATTAAGAGTATTGCTAAAATCCCTGTATAAGGAGAATAAGGCGTTACATATCGTAAATCCTTAATGGAATAACCTGCCTGATACAACCTGCTTCTGAATCTTATTTGCGCGATGCAAAGAGAAATCCAGGCCAAAGTACCCGTAAAGCCCGATACTAACAGCAAAGCAATGTAAAGCTTGGTTTGACCAAAGAAGAAACCAACTCCCAATAAAACCCATACACCAATCAAAGTAGCAATCACTGCATTTTGAGGGACTGCATTTTTATTGAATGTAGCGAAAGGGTGGGGCGCCATACCATCACGTGCCAGGGCATTTAAAGAGCGTACGGTACCGTAGAACCCTGAGTTCGCACAGGACAGGGTCGCAGTAAGGGTAACAAAACTGGTGACAGCACCAGCCCAATTCAGGCCATAAAAATTAAGTGCGTCAGCAAATACCGAATTTGAAAGGCCAGCTTTTTGCCATGGGAAAATTAACACCAGACAAAAGACAGGAATAATATACAGAAACAATATTCTCAAGGTCACGTTACGAATAGCATGGGGAATCATTCGCGCCGGGTTTTCTGATTCACCAGCTGCAAGACCTATAATTTCAGAGCCCTGATAATTGACCAATAACAAGACCATGGCGGTTAGCAGAGACATAGCGCCATTAGGGATCAGGCCTCCATCACCCCAGATGTATTTTAAGCCGATTATTCCTGGAGGCTCATTGCCGTGGACTATGCCAAAGAAAATTAAAATAGCTAAACCTACGAAGGCAAGAAGGGATACAATTTTAATTAATGCCAGCCAGAATTCAATTTCTCCAAAGGTATCCACCTTGGCCAGATTAATATAAGTGATTAAAAACCCGAAACACACAGCCCAAATATAACCATTAATACCGGTAAACATCTCCATAATAATCCCGCCAGCCACACATTCGGCGGGTATATAAGCCACCCAGCTAACCCAATAAGACCAGCCCACGCCACAAGCAACAGAAGGGGAGATAAAATCAGAAGTATAGGTAACAAAAGAACCGGAAATAGGAATGGCAACAGCCAGTTCTCCCATGCACAGCATGGTCAGAAAGATGATTAAACCACCCAACATGTACGCAATAAATACGGCAGGTCCAACCAGGTTAATGACTTCACCTGTCCCTAGAAAATAACCTGAACCGATAATTCCGCCCAAGGCAATTAGTTGTACATGACGATCTTTCAATCCGCGTCTGTAGCCACTATCTTTGATAGGCTTGTTTATCGTTGATATTTTATTGTTCACAGGCTTTGTATTACCTCTAGGTTAATTTAAATGCGTTATTGCTAATCTTATATTTAACCGTAAAAATTTAAAACTATTCTTTCTTAAAAATTAATAAAATAATTTTCAGAAATCTATGGTTTAAAAACTCTACCGTCACCATAAAAATTCGGCCGTTTATAGCATAATCTTATGGTCATTAAAAGGAATTATTGTTGCGGTAGCCATTTAGCAGCATAAAGAATTTAAAACGAATAAACAGCTCTTTTTATAGGATATAAAATTAAATTTTGACCACGACAAGTTCCTCAGGTAGGATGATCCCATCATCAGTCGTAAGGATAGATTATGTATCGTGTATGGATTTTATTTAGTGTGCTGCTGATTTCCTCCTTTTCTGCTTTTGCCGACAAATCGGAATGTCTGAATCATCACTGTATTGCAATAATTGATGCAGGAAGTTCCGGTTCAAGACTACATGTTTACGCTTATGACCTGGATAAAACCAAAACGCCAATTGATATCAGGGAAATCTGGAACAGAAAGGCATTACCAGGCTTATCCACCATTGAACACGAACATCGTTCCATTGCAGTCTACATGGAAAAATTATTCACAGATGCACCAACGGCATTAATGCCCGTTTATTTTTATTCAACCGCCGGCATGCGCTTACTACCAAAGCCCCATCATAAAAATGTCAACCACTTGGTAGCCGAGTGGTTCGACAAACAATATTACTGGCGCCTGGTTGAAGCACGAACCATTTCAGGCAACGAAGAAGGTCTTTTTGCCTGGCTTGCGACCAATTACCAGTTAAAACTGCTAGATCAAAACGAAAAGCCGTTGGCAGGGGTGATGGACATAGGCGGTGCCTCAGTACAAATTGTGGTGCCATTAAAAGACAGTACCAATGTCCGCAACGATGACATTGTAGAAATAGATCTATACGGAAAGAAACACATAATCTTCTCCCACAGTTTCTTAGGCTTAGGCCAAAATGAAATGGGACACCAATACTTCGATTTAAAATACTGCTACCCGATAGAGTTCGAACTCCCCAGCAGACGCCCAGGCAAAGGCGATGCCCATACCTGCACCAATGAAATTTCCATCCTGATAAACAGCGTACATTACGTAAAAAAGAAAGTAAAAGCTGTAATCGAAGGAAACCCGGTAGAAAACTGGTACATCATGGGCGGAATAACCAACCTGCTAAACGATAAAATATTCCCTCTCAGCAACCAAAAATTCAACAACCAGGAACTACTCACCTTCGCAGACAAAGAAATCTGCCACCAAAAATGGTCCACCCTGGAAACAACCTACCCAGACAACTTCATGATCTACAATTACTGCATGCTCCCATCCTTCCTCTACGCCCTGATAGTAAACGGCTACGGCCTACCAGAACAACAAGACATCAACTTCATGCCCCTCAACAAAACAGCCGACTGGACCATAGGAGCAGTATTGCAACACAAGCAAACTTAATATAATTTTATACTATGCCGCTGTAGCTCAGTTGGTAGAGCAGTTGATTCGTAATCAAAAGGTGGGAGGTTCGATTCCTCTCAGCGGCATTGTAAAATCAAGGGGTTACGAAATTTTATTTTAGTGCTGAATTTTTGTGTCGCAGCTGTGTCGCAGTAATCAGGGATATTTAAGATGTTATTTATTTAAGGACGATTCATGAATCCAAATGATAAAATTCGAGATCAAATTTTGCAGTGGTTTTATGATAGAAATGCTTCTGCTAAAAGCCGACGCGGTAAAAATGGTTCTGAAGCCAAAATTAGTGAAATTAAAAAGGGACTAAAGGACAGTTTTGGCCTTTCTCCAAAAGAGGTTATTGCGAATCTGACCTATTTAATAGATAAAGGGTGGATTAATGAGTCGGAAATAACCAAAACAGTTAAAACAAAGGAAGGCAATACTATACCTTCCAGTTTAACCTGGTATGTAATTTCTTCGGCGGGAATAGATAAATTAGAAGCTCCTTCTGACTATAGTGAAAATATCAGATATCCAGGAATAAATATTGGTGGTGCAGGTAGCATAATAACCATTGGCGATGGGAATATTGTAAATGTTAATTATAAGCCTCTTCACGATGAGTTAGAAAAATTAAAGCAAACTATTGCTAATAGCAATTTGGATGATAATCAAAAACTTGAAGTTTCAGTTGATATAGAAACGTTAAAAGATCAATTGGCGAAAAATACTCCAGACAAAACTATCGTGGGATATCTTTGGACTAAAATTGAAAAAGTTGCGGTGATATCTGGATTTCATGATGCTATAACTAAAATTACTCCTCTCGTTTCAGGGCTAATTCAATAAATAGCATTTCAGCTTCCTGCAAAGATTAAACCCTTACTATATATAGCGGTAATCCAGGATTCTTTTAGGGGGGTATCAATTAAGCTCTTTTGAGTTCAATCATAATCACCGACGATATAAGACTTGACGTCACTTTTAAATTCAACTAATAATCATGACGGAATTTGAAAAAGCGCTTTGTTCCCAAACGTTATAAAGATGCTTTCAGGATATTTCAATTTCCCCAGTATATTCAGAACGATTCATAGCTTATGGAATTTATATCGTTCTGGGAGTTGTCTATATGCAAAAAAGCAGATAGATGAACTGTAGATATGGAATCGACTGGTATTCAAACAGCACGGATGCTGCTGGCCGGCATTAAGCCGATTGATACATCAATTGATGAGGTATTTACTATGTCTATGACTAAACCATCCAGAGTCCAACTCTTAAATGAATTTGAATCTGCGCCCAATTCAACTCTCTTTAACCAACATACTATAGCTGCTGTTTTAAACTGTTCTACCCAATTGCTTGAACGAAATCGTTGGGCGGGAGCAGGTATACCTTATATTAAAATTGGCAGAAAGGTTTTGTATCGAAAAAGCGAAGTTATGGATTTTCTCCAACAACAAAAAATCTATTATTCAACCAGTGATCAAGGTCAAACACTGGTTTTAACAAATAACTGATTGATAGAAATATAACGGCTCAAGGAAGGTTATTTTTCTATCAATACAATACCTTCCATGAGCTCTTGTTGGAGAGCTTCATGAACCAAATTTTAAATAATATTCAGAGCCAACAGCCTGTTATTTGTGAATATGCTGGTGGCCGATTCAAATTAACGGGCAAAGGTGTTTCCTTTATTGGAACAGATAAAGATGGCAATGAACTGCCTCCGCGATGGATCTGTTCCCCATTGTATGTAGTCGCTAAAACGCGAGATGCTAAAAGTGGCGAATGGGGTCGGTTATTGGAATGGCAAGACGATGATGGCATCAAGCATCAATGGGCAATGCCTTTAGCCTTATTACAAGGTGATTCTTCTGATATAAGACGTGAGTTGGCGCGTTTAGGACTTACGATTTCACCTAGCAAAACAGCACGTGATTTGTTAGTTTCATATTTACAGGTGTTTCCTGTAGAAGTACGAGCACGTTGTGTCGATAGATTAGGCTGGCATGGGGATATTTTTGTAACAACCTCTGAATCCATAGGCCAATCTTCAGAAATCATTGTTTTGCAGAATACAAATGCCATTGAACCAGCATTATCAACTTCTGGAACAGTTGAACAATGGCGAGACTCTATTGGTCGATTAGCATCAGGCAATTCTCGTCTAATTTTTGCGATATCAACAGCTTTTGCCCCAACACTTGCAAATATCTGTGGGGAAGATTCTGGTGGTTTTCATT
The DNA here is from genome assembly GCF_000373765.1 of Legionella shakespearei DSM 23087. Lineage (GTDB taxonomy): Bacteria > Pseudomonadota > Gammaproteobacteria > Legionellales > Legionellaceae > Legionella > Legionella shakespearei. The sequence continues at coordinate 86,061 of NZ_KB892383.1, forward strand.
TCCGAGGCGCATCGTCATCAGGTAAAACGACCGCATTAAAAGTGGCGGCTTCAGTATGGGGCAATCCAAATGCTTACACACGATTATGGCGCAGTACTACAAATGGCTTAGAGGGTCTAGCGGCTTTACATAATGATGGGTTATTGATTCTGGACGAATTAAGCCAGATGGATCCCAAAGAAGCAGGTGAAGCAGCCTATTTGTTAGCTAATGGTCAAGGTAAAACACGAGCCACTCGCCATGGAACGGTTAGGCAATCTGCTCGTTGGTCACTATTTTTCTTGTCAGCAGGGGAAGAGTCTTTAACTGCTTTAATGAACAAAGCAGGCCAAAAGACAAATGCAGGTCAAGAAATTCGCTTAGCAGATATTGAAGCTGATGCGGGTTTGAATATGGGTATTTTTGAAAAGATACATGAACATGAAAATCCTGCAATTATGGCCTTGGCTTTAAAAGAAGCAGCCAATCAGTACCACGGTACTGTAGGTCTTGCGTGGTTAAATAATGTTGTGACTCATCGACTACAACTCTCCGAATCTATTTCTAAAGACATTCAGCAATTTGTAACTAATGCAACAATACCTAACTGCTCAGGACAGATTCTGAGAGTAGCAAGAAGATTTGCTTTGGTTGCTGTGGCTGGTGAATTAGTCAGTCAATATGGGTTAACGGGATGGATGAAAGGCGATGCCACATTAGCTGCTCATCAATGTTTCTGTACCTGGTTAGATTCATTTGGTTGGCAAGGTAATCGAGAAGACAGAACCATTTTGTCTCAGGTTCGCTCCTTTTTTGAATTCCATGGTGCGAGTCGATTTGATACTGTAAACAATCCTAATGGAGAACGTATCCATAATCGTGCCGGATTTTTTCGTACCGCAGATAATGGTGATCGAGAGTATCTTGTATTGAGCGAGGTCTTCAAGAAAGAGGTCTGTGATGGTTATGATCCCAAAGTAGTAGCAAGAGTTCTTGTAAACGAAGGATGGTTACAACCCAGCAGAGATGGTAACTCCTCACAAAAATTGCGAGTACGAGGTATAGGCATACCTCGTTTATATGTTTTTACCAGTCGAATTTGGCAAGACGAATAATACACCGGGACAGCTGGGACAAGTGGGACATTCAGTAGTATCAAGGATCAATTTGTCCCACCGCCACCAATACACTGGGACACCTTGGGACACTGACAAATAAGTATAGATAAGGTTGTCCCACGTGTCCCAGCTGTCCCATCTAATTATTTATTGTTAAAGTAATTCCACATTGAAATTCGTGATGTTAGTCCCATTTCATCCATCAACAGTTTAGTTAACTCATCCTTATCATAAGTTGACGATAGTTCCTTAAACATCAACTGAGCATAAAGATATCGACAGGATTTTTTCACAGGTATTCGTAATTTTTTTAAAGCGTGGTTCCATGCAAAGCACAATGAACGATAACCATATCGTTCTATCAGCGTAGATAGATCATCAGTCGCTAAGATGAATTCATCAATAATCTTGGTCTGAACATCAGTACGAAATGGAACGCATCGATCCATACTGTTAAATGTTAATTCCCGTGTTAGCCACAGTTTGTCTTTATGAACATGGACATCAGACCTAAGCCGCATCGCTTCACTCAATGTAAGCCCAAAATGAATTTGCAAGTTTAAAAGAAGCCTTGCAACAGGCTCATCTATTTTTTGCCACCGCTCTATGGGAATGTTAACGCGTTTATGGGATTTTCTACTAGCGATAATGCCCAGGCTTTGATTATCAATATTAGTCGTTTCGTTACCAACAGTCCTTAAAAATTTTCTGATGATAGTCATATAATTCATCATGGTCGAAGGCTTAATTTTCTGCTGATGCCAATGTTTAACTAAAAGTTGCATGTGAGTAGCATCGATACATTTCCAATTAGGTGGCACTTTGCCTACAGTAAATAAATTATTAATCATTTTATAGATGACATAACGTCGATATTTTCTCTCACGAAAACTACCACGATTAGATGAAAGAATAAGATTAGCTTCTTGTCTTAATGATTGTTTTCGCATATTGACCTCGTTATATGGATTGGAAGTAACTTATCCATGGTCAATACGGTATTGTATTGGCGCTGCTAGTAGGCAGGATATCCGTGAACTCTCATTTTGTTGAAAAAATGAAAGCTGGGTATAAGTGAAAAACTATCAAAGTTGTATGAGTGTTGCAAGTGTCCAGCAATAAATCTGTTCATTCTCATGGTGCAGGATTGAAAAACAGATGTCAATTTATTGTTTTTATTAAATAAATTCACAATATAAATCCTGCGTCACTGCACCTAAATTGCAGTGACGCAGATGATCTCACAAACATTTTTTATGTAAATATACAAATAAGCAATTTTATCATCAGATGCCTATAATTAAATGAATGGATCTTTGAGCAAACTTATGGATAAACTAAAAGAACAATTGTATGCCCAAAAAGAGTATCAACTGTCACTAAAAGAGAATCTTCTGACTGCCCAGGCAACGGAACACACTCATCGTCCTGCCTTATTTACTTTAATAAAAATAATTAACAAAAATGCTATTGTAATCAACGAGCCAAAATCCGCAGTTTATGGCCGAGTTGATATTACAATCATAGATGCCTCGACACCTGTTGGTTATATAGAAACAAAGGATATTGGGACAGATTTAAATAAAATGGAAAAAACAGATCAGATAAAACGGTATGTCGATGCCTTAGATAATTTTATTTTGACAAACTTTTTAGAGTTCAGATGGTATGTTAGAGGTGAAATAAAAAAAACTGTGATCATTGGTGAATTAATCTCAAAAAATAATGTGATATTCAATAGTAATTTCAATGATCTTTTCTCAACTTTAGATGATTTTTTTATAAATAAGACAATAAGAATTAAAACATCGAGCGAATTATCAAAAAAGATGGCAAACATAGCAAGGCTGGTAAAAACAACAGTTTTTTCCATATTAAAAAATAAAAAGAACTCTAATTTGAACGAGCAATTTTATTCATTTAAGAGCATCTTAATACCTGATCTAACAGAAGAAAAATTTGCTGATCTTTATGCTCAAACTATTGTTTATGGTTTATTTTCTGCTCGATGCGCAAGTACAGAAGGTGAATTTTCAAGGGAAAATGCCACTTATCTTTTACCCAAAACAAACCCATTTTTACGAAAAGCATTTAGTGAAATTGCTGGTCCAGATATTGATGAAGAAGCTGTGTGGATTTTAGAAAATTTAGTCCACATTCTAAAATCTACGGATATTCTATCTATACTTGATGAATTTAAAAAGTCAGGGAAAAGTGGGGATGCAATTTTAGATTTTTATGAAGGATTTCTTTCTCATTATAATCCTGATACAAGAGCGGAAAGAGGTGTGTATTACACTCCAAAGCCAATTGTGCAGTATATTGTTAAGAGCATAGACCTAATTTTAATGAAATATTTTTATGTAGAAAAAGGACTTGCTGATTATTCCACAATTTCAAGAAAGAATCGAAAAAATGAAGATGTTAACTATCATAAAGTTATTGTTCTCGATCCAGCTACCGGTACAGGTAGTTTCTTGGATGAAGTAATAACACTAATAGAATCTAAGTTTAAAAATAATAAAGGTTTTTGGTCTGATTATGTCTCGCAACATTTGCTTCCCAGGCTATTTGGATTTGAAATTCTCATGGCACCCTATACTATCGCCCATATGAAGCTAGGCCAAAAATTGATTGAGTCTGGTTATGAATCACAAAAAGATCAACGGCTTAATATATATTTAACTAACACTTTGTCAGAATCACCTAATATTGGTTTTGATTTTCATTTTACAAAGTGGTTGGCTGACGAGACAAATGAAGCCAGAGAAATAAAAAATGAAAAGCCGGTTATGGTTATTATTGGTAACCCTCCATATCGTGCTGAGTCGGCAAATAAAACATTATGGATGAACGAGTTATTGAAGGGGTATGATTCTGAAAATAAACAAAAAACTGCTAGTTATTTTACTCTTGATGGTCAGCCTATGAAGGATAAGAATACTAAATGGCTAAATGATGATTACGTTAAATTCATAAGATTTGCACAACGTAAAATAGAAATGACTGGTTATGGGGTAATCGGTTTTGTTACAAACCATAGTTTTCTTGATAATCCTACATTTGCAGGAATGCGAAAGTGTCTCCTTAATGAATTTGATCTAATATTTATATTAGATTGTCATGGTAATGTGAAGAAAAATGAAAGAACCCCGGATAATGAAAAAGATATTGGTCTATTTGATATTCAACAAGGGGTTTGTATAAGTTTTTTTATAAAAAATAGAACAAAATGTGAAGGCCAATTGGCTAAAATATATCACTCCGATCTTTGGGGAGAGAGAGAAATATATAATCTTGATACTCTAATTGCAGGAAAGTATTACTGGCTTAGTAATAATGATATTAATACTACGGATTGGAAAGAAATAAATCCTAAGAAGCCATACTACTATTTTATTCAGCAAGATGACATTTATGACGAGGAATATGATGATTTTTTCCCCATTGATGAAATGTTTATAATAAAAAGTGTTGGGATAGTTACTGCTCGGGATAAACTTTGTATTTCTTGGTCAAATTTAGAAATGTGGGATACCTTAAACACATTTATTAACCTAGAAGAGTCTGAAGCCAGATCATATTTTCATTTGGGAAATGATGTTTGCGATTGGCAAGTTAAATTAGCCCAGTCAGATATAAGAGAGTCAGGACCTAGCAGGGAAAATATAGTAAAAATCAATTATAGACCATTTGATGTAAGGTATACTTACTACACTGGAAAATCTAAAGGTTTTCATTGCCGCCCACGTTATGAGGTCATGAAGAACCTTTCGCACCACAATAATTATGCATTAATCATATCTCGTATGGCTAAAGGAGAATGCTTTAATCATGTATTTATGTCGGAATTAATTGTTGAGGGGGCTTTTCTATCTTCTTCAACATCAACTAACGCTTATGTAATGCCAATGTATTTAATCAATGATGACCAGAACCTATTTTCAGAGGGACATATTCTTAATACAAATTTTTCTTCAAAATTAATTTCATGTATAGAAAAGAATATTCAACTGAAGTTTAACTACGAACATAATGGTGATTTGATTACTGATTTTGGTGCGCAAGATTGCATGGGATACATATACGCTATTCTTAATAGTGAAGAGTATAAGAAAAAATATAATTATCGTTTAGTAAAAGATTTTCCTCGAATTCCTATTACCACAGATTTAAACCTATTCGTTGAATTATCAAGAATTGGAATTGAGTTAATCACATTGCATTTAAATAAAACCAAATTGAGTGGGAATGTAAAGTTTCCTAAAGCAGGATCTAATAATATTGAGTGTATTAAATATGAAGACAATAGGATATGGATAAATGATGATCAATATATAGACAATATTTCAAAAAAGATTTGGGATTTCATGATTGGTGGTTATAACGTTTGTGATAAATGGCTAAAGTCTCGGAAAGGTAAAAAATTAACTTTTGATGAAATAAAAGAATTAGATCACGTTGTGGGAGCTATTGCCCTCACGATAAAACTCCGCGAGCGATTAGACGAAATAATCGTGCGCAACAATCGTTCTTTATTTTGTTTGAGTACTCGAGTGAACAATAGTGCTACAAAAGTTTCGAGCAAAAATACCCCATTTGAAGAAGTTTTAAAAAAAAGAACCGCTCTTGCCGCATACATTGTAAATCAGTTACAAGATGATGATAAATTGACTAGAACTAAATTTGCCAAAATTTTTTATATGGTTGATTATATTCAGAATAATAACTTAGAAACTAAATATGTAAGAGAAGCTGCTGGCCCTCTTGATCCAAGAGCTTTATACAATGAGAATATTGGTATTGAGTCTCTATGTATGAAAAATAAATATTTCTATACTAACAAGATTAAGAAAAGTGATGGGTTCGTTATAAATTATGCAGTTGATAAGAATATCCAAGAGGGTGTTGCTTACGCAGTAAAAATATTGGATGAAACAAGGACTGCTGTTGATAATGTTATTGGGCTCATGAGACAAATGGATTATAAGCAAGCTGAAATTGTTGCAACAATTTTCTCTTGTTGGAATGATTTGCTTATAGAGATGAAAAGACAACCTAATGATAATGAAATTATCAAACGTTTTTATGAGTGGCATGACAAAAAAGAGGATATTAAGCAAACAAGGGTTATTAATGCATTAAAATGGATGAAATTGAATTCTATTATCCCTCTAGGGAAAAAATCACATACCATTGAGAAATTTAATAAAGCTAACTTTGAATAAGTTACATTCTTTTTGGAGGATAGTAATTTGGCAGAAAGTGTCCACCAAATTGGATTTTAATCTGAGTTGTCGACAACTCAGTGCTCTTTATTGCCATGCTAATTTTTATTAAAGGCAATAATATAATTTCTGGTGGGTTGTTATTAATTAGTTATGTGCATCAACTAATTAATACCAACCTATGGTTACTTACACACTTAAAATTGGCCAAATATTTGTGTATTCAATGTGAGCTAATATTCGTCTCTAATTAGATTAATAATTAACTGAATCATAATATCTTTTTGTGAAGGATCACTTTGAGCAACTAACAAAGCAATAGCGACCAAAGCATTATCATTAATTTTAACATCTCCATTGCGTTTCAGATGGTATTGATTCAGTTGTAGAAACCAAATGAATATGAATGCCCCAATCCTTTTATTCCCATCTGAAAATGGATGATTTTTAATAATAAAATACAACAAATGCGCAGCTTGTTCTTCGATGCTAGGGTATAAATACTCTCCACCAAAGCTTTGAACGATATTGCCTAAAATGCCTTCAAAGCTATTATCTTTGGGTCTTCCAAATAATTCAGTGGCTTGGTGTTCTGATATTAGGTTCTGTTTTAAATCGTGAATGGCCTTCATTGCTGTGGAATAATCAATTTCACAAGTTATGTTGTTATTTAGTTGGCCTTTTGGAAGATTGCCTGTGTCATACTGATTTAATAGAATGAAGCTATGATTATAATTAGTTAATACGGATAATAATCCACTCGCCTCAGTTTGATTGAGATCGTTTGTTAATGCTTTTTGAAATAAAACCAATGTTTTTTCAAGCTCTTGGATCTGTTGGGTTTGCTTTTGTAATCTTCTTTGATTTAATGCGTACCCTTTCATGAGGTATTCTTTCAGTATTTGGTTCGCCCAGATTCTAAATTGGGTGCCTTGTTGAGATTTCACTCGATAACCTACTGAAATAATGACATCTAAATTATAATGCTCAACGTCACGGGATACTTTTCGTTTTCCCTCTTCTTGAACTATCCGGAATTTCCGGATAGTTGAATCTCGTACGAGTTCTTTTTCAAGGAAGATATTTTGGATATGCTCATTTATTGTTCGTATGTCTTTGTTGAAAAGTTCGGACATTTGCTTTTGTGATAACCACACAGTCTCTTCTTCAATGGGTACTTCAACTTGAAAGCTACCATCCTCTGTTTGGTATAGTAAAATTTGATTCATAATTTGTTACCTTGTAGCGAATAAAAATTTTAATAAGTTTAATCTTGATCTGGCAATTGATTTAAAATTGCTCGTTCACGCTCAAGTTCACGACGAAGTTCTTCTTCGGTGGGTAAGTAATGTAAATACTTTGAAGCAAAAAGCTGTTTGCTGTCCTTTAGAACAGAATATTTTGCAATGGTTTCATTTTTTTCTGAGCAAAGAATTAAACCAATAGTAGGATTGTCATCAGAATCTTTGCGATGTTGATCATAAATTCTTACGTAAGTATCCATTTGTCCAACGTCTTGATGAGTAAGCTTACCTATTTTTAAATCAATAAGTAGGAAACATTTGAGTTTATAGTTGTAAAATACTAAATCGATGTAAAAATCTTGATCTTCTGTGGCAATCCGTTGTTGACGCTCTACAAATGCAAAGCCTTTGCCAAGTTCTAATAGAAACTGTTGAAGATTATTTATAAGGGCTTGTTCTAGGTTACTCTCTAATGTTGAGGCGTAAGGTAAATTTAAAAACTCTAGGATATAAGGATCACGTAAATAGTTCTTGGGATTATTTTTTAAAGGTTCAATATGAGCATTTGCTTCATCAATGACAGGTTGTTTTTCTTTGCTTGATAATAATCGCTCATAATATAATTTATCGATCTGACGATCTAATGCCCTGACGCTCCATGCATGATCTATGGCTTCTTTCATATACCACTCACGAGCTTTCGGGTTTTCTACACGTAATAATGCACAATAATGAGACCAACTTAATTTGGCAGACACTGTCTGCCAAATTGGGTATAAGAGGTAAAAACTCCGCATATTTCGAAGATTGCGTTCATTAAATCCCTTACCAAACTCCTGGCGTAGCTGTTCAGATAATGCCTTAATTTGCTGTTGACCATAATCAGATCTACTTTTCCCTTTTTGCTCATGCTCAACAATTAAACGCCCAACATTCCAATAAGTCTGTACCATCGTATGATTAACAGTCTGTTGTAACTGAGTGCGTGCTTGATTTAGTATAGAACGAATCTCAATAAGCAATTCAGGTATTTCGGGCATACTCATTTCAAAAGCTCCGTTTTTGTAGGTTGGATGTCAATAACATCAGCTGATTTTACTACACCTGCGCATTTTAAAATATAATCTGTAATAAGTTGCATAGGCTTTCGTAGCCGTTCAACATCAACAATAATATATCCAGCAGTCACATCATTACTCATCTTATGGTTCATTAAACGCTTCAATGCATAAGCAGGGATATCGAGACTTTCGGCAATAGTGATAAAAGTTCGTCTCAAATCATGAACTGTGAAATGAACACCGGAATTTTTTATCACATGCGCCATTGTCTTACGTGGTTCAATAATATGGCCTGCTGCACCCGGCCCTGGGAAAATATAGTCGTTGATTGCTTTTTCTTTTCTGGTAATCAACAGATCATAAAGAAAATCAGAAAGGGGGAGAGTGTGGGATTCATTGTTTTTGGTTTTATTGATAGTGAATGATTTTGCTTTTAAGTCGAGATCAGACCATTTCAAAGTCGCTGCTTCTTGTCGGCGTAAGCCCGTTAATAAGATTAACAATAAATAGTCTCGTAACGTTTCATTTTGGATTTGCTGTAAACCAGAATACCATGCGGCTAGCTCATGTGATTTTATATACGTTTTTCGCCTTTCAATGTGATACCAGGCGCGTGTTTGTGATAGACGTTTTACTGGGTTATCAATAAAAAGAGAATGGCCACTGTTATCTTCATATTGGCCTGCTGCAAAATTAAATAAGGCTCGTAGGATTCTCATGGCTAGATTAGCATAGGCTTCTCCATGTTCATTGCCTAGCTTTTCATGGTATTTCGCTATGCGATCTCTGGTGATGGATAACATAGGTTTACTTTTCCAGCTGGTGAAGGCTTTATCTAATATGTGTTTGTAATTATCTATAGTTCGGGGTTTTAAGTTCTTTCTGGTTTTTAGGTAGTCTTTAAAGACTTGGTTCAAAGTAATATCTCTAACCTCTGTTGCCTTTTTCTCTGCAACTGGATCAATGCCCATGGCGATTTGCCCTAAAAGATGCAGGGCTTTGTTTTTTGCCATTTCAGCGGTTAACTCGGGGTAATGACCTAAAGTAATTCGGCAGCGTTTCTTGTTGATGAATTTTTCAACGAAAAAGGCTTTTGCTCCGCCAGAGGTCACACGTATGCCGAAACCCTTCAGGTTGTCATCGTAATATCTTTTTTGGGCTGTTTTTCCTTCTTCCGTTGCTTGAGGCAGGGGAAGGTTTTCTACGTTTGATTTGGTTATCTTCATAATTTACTTTTTACGTTAGGTTTTAATGTGTCGCACCTGTGTCGCACAAATATTTAAAATCCATTAATAGAACTTATAACGCAATAATGCTGTAACATCAAGTAAATAAAGGGATATTAAAAGAATTTAAAAAGATGTCCAATTGGCTAAAACCTATAATTCACTAATTCGTAATCAGAAGGTCTGCGGTTCGATTCCGCACAGCGGCATTGTAGAATCAATGAGTTATGTTAAGCCAAGAAAATATCAATTTACTGTGTCGAACATGTGTCGAAGTTTAAAAACCATCATTAATCGAAATTAAAATAAATAAAAATGTAGCCTTGATGGAGCCGACAGGCGCAATCAAGGTTTTCAACTGGTAAGACTTGCCTGAGTAAAAATTATTTAAATGGTCCAATATTTTTCTTTTTGTTCTGTGTAAGTGCTATCCTTTTAAAAGGAAGATTACTAAGGACGGCGATATGAAATTACATGCTTTTAGTGAAAAAGTGGTCAGCATTTTGAATAGAACCATTGATGAAATAGAAGATGCCAAAAAGGAATTACTCAATGATCCATTCTCAGATAAACATTATGAGTCTCAAGAGCAATATGAAAGATTTCTTGAAGACAGAGGACTGGAGGATTTATTAATTAAAATGAAGATGCTAGTTAACGCATTGCAATAGCAGGTGAAGCCTGTTAGAAGCAAGCGCAGATGTGATTTCTCAACTTATTTATCTGCTAAAGTCTTGATAGTAGCGTTGTGATATTTTTTCAATTTATTAATTGCTTGTGTGCGTTTTTCAGCCTTTATCTCATCAAGATTTGTTTTTGTAGGATCTCCAACTTTAGCTAAGATGAAAGGTTCTTGTCCTTTGCGTGTAAAGCAAATTTGTTCCCCATTAGCAATTTTTTCCATGATTTTGTCTAAATGTTTTCTCATATAGGTATAAGACACGATTAGCATTGTTTTCTCGTTTTAGATGTATAGTAAAGTAAAATATTAATTGTATCAGCATTATATTTAATATTGTATTTTCAATTTTAAAAAAATTAATATAAAAACAGAATGATAACAATAAATATAGTGAGTTAAATATCGTATTTTTGTTTGATAAAATGTCGTATTTTTGCTATATTAAATAAGTTCAATAATTTTACAAACCGTATGAAACGCTTAACTCTTAAAAGCAGAATTACTTTAAAAATTCGCCGCTCAAACAAACAGGTATTTGTGCGTTCTGATTTTAGGAAATTAGGTGATTATGATCAAGTTGGTAGAGTACTTCGCAATTTAGAAACTGAAGGTGAGATAATTAAAATTGGTTATGGTCTTTATGCAAAGGCACGTACTAACCGATTAACAGGTAAGAAAATGTTAGCGGCTGAAGGTGGTTTCGATCAGGTTGCTCTTGAAGCTTTAAAACGGTTACAAGTGAATTGGGAACCAGCCGATGCGGTCAAGGCATATCAAAGCGGTTCTACACAAGTACCAGTGAATACTCAGGTTGTTGTCTTAGATAGATTTAGCCGCAAAATAGGTACTGATAAATTTAAACTTGAGTTGTTAAAACATGCTAACTGATCCTTCTTTATTTGCTGATGTTGCTGATGCGTAAATATATTTATTCATTACTACCTAAAAAATAAATTGGGTGAAGGGGAAGAAGGTTTTTTTGGTCATCTCTCATTTTAGGATAATACTCTATCCATAGCTCAATGAGTCTATCAAAATCGATTAATTCTATATGCTCTCTGGAGTTTATTGCTTCTTTAATGGCAGGTTTTGAAAACTGACCAGATGTTACAAATATGCCTACATCCGTATTTCGCTTAAGTGTTCCTGATAGTTTTTGTATGGCATCTGACGCAACTGAATCTAAAGGCCGATGTTTGACTTGTACGATAATTCGTGGTTGTTTAGTTCCTAAAGGATCAGTATATGCAACTATATCTATTCCTCCATCAGGGCCTCGTTCTGCGATATGGGAAATGTGATAACCCATAGCATCTAAAAGAGCCGCAATTAAATCTTGAAATTCGTATGGGTTTTTGTTGTAAATGAATTCTCTAATTCCCGTGTTAGCGTTATCTTCATATTGGTCTAAAAGGGCTCTTTGTACTTGTCCTGTGTCTAGGCTTACTTGTTCGATGGTGATATCTTCCATTTCAGACTCAGGACTCTCTGTTTTTCTTTCCGCATCCCATTCGCGATAAATTTTATTAGCGCTGTTAAGGAGATTTTCTGGACCTAATTTAATTGCTTCAGAGCCTTCATTAGTTAAAATCCAACGTCCTTTGCTTTTTCTTAAATAACCTGCTTTCATGCAGTTAATAGTATAAAAATGTAGAATTGACTCCCATCTTACATAACCGGTTTTTTCATAAATGTGCTTCTCATAATCATCGAATACAATAGTTTCACGAATTTTATCAATAACTTCTTTACCTCTTAACTCGCCACCGGCTTTTTGCAGTATGTTGAATGCAGCAAAAATTGTTTTTTCTGCAATTTTTCTGCTCCGTGATTTGGTCATTTTTATCCATATTTAACTAATTCTATTTAAATATAGAAGTAATACACTTAATGGTCAAAATTGATATTGCAATAAAATTATCGTCTATTTTGAAGTTTAGCAAGCATGTACGAAATTATTAATTTACCTAAAATAACCATTTGTTCGGGATTTATATTATAATTTAAATATCATCAGATGATATTTTTGGATTTTTAATGAAGGATGTTGGATTAGAAACTTTACTTGCATTAGATGGCACGGAATATACAGAGGAAAATGGTTATTGGTACAAGATAGAAGCATTTTTAGTCGAGCCTCATGGTGTTTGGATGTAATTTAAATCTTCATGATAATTACAATCAGCGGATTCTGGGGTTTGATAATGCGCATGGACAGTGGTCGTTATTCAGGACGTATTATTAATTATGATCACGTTCATACATCAATAAATGATAAGGGAACCCCTTATGAGTTTGAAAGTGCTGAGCAGCTTTTGAGAGATTTTTTCAAGAAGTGAATTCAATTATTCAAAAATTGAATAATGGAGATAAAAAATGAAAACATTACAAGTTGGTATTATGTCACGAGAAAAATTTCAGAGTCGTACTATTGAAATTGCTTCTGGACGTTATAAACCTAAGAAAAATGAACCTAAGATTTGGTTTAGTTCAATCAAATCACTTTGTGAAGTATTGAATGAAAACAATATGAGACTATTGAAAATAATTGATGAACAAAAGCCTGAGTCAATTAAAGAGCTTGCTGTCTTAAGTAAACGTGAACCTGGTAATTTGAGTCGTACACTTAGCACAATGGCTCGCTACGGTATTATTGAAATGAAGAAAATTGGGAAAAATTCTAAACCAATTGCTAAGGCTTTAGATTTTAATATTCAATATAGTGCTGCTGGATAATATTATATCCTTTAATTTTGAACTACCCGGAAATTCCGGAGAGTTTATTTTGAGAATCTAAGTAGTGGGTTCCAAAATGGAACATACTGATGCTTAGAATTCTCAATTCGGACCGCACTGCCGTCCATAACTAGAGAGGCATTTATATCTGTTCTTTATTTATCTGCTAAAGGCTTAATAGTAACGCTATACCCTCATCCATCTAAGGAATTATTTGCTCTTCAACGGTTAAATCATTAAATCCCCGCTTGATCATCACAAGCATAGATACAGCCATATCATAATCAATTTGAGGTTGAGTGATGGAGATTGCCAGCTTATCCATTAATATTTTATTATCAAAAAACTCTTTAAGACGATTTTGGGTCTCTAAAGACAGCCCTTTAAGATCGCGTCCTAAAAGACGACAGCCACTTAATACATAATCGAAATGCTCTTCTAAAAGAAGATCTGCATGTTCTGTATCAAGCCTATCCTGATTATCAAAATCCAAGTAGTTGGAAACAATATTAATAAAATCGCTGGCATCTTTCTTTGCTTGTCTGGAGATCCAGGCAAACAATTTGAGAAGCACCAAGCCCAAAGGCGAAGCTATTTTAACATTTACTTCATTAATATCGATTTTTATTGCACCGTTATAAGCATCATCAAACCCAATTAAGCTGAATTCAATATCATATTCAGGAGGCCATTTTAAGTTTGGGTTTTCTGCTTTTATATCTCCGAAAGGTAGGATATCTAAATAACCAAATTTTGCAGACACCACTCGATGCTCATGTTTATTGTCCACAATGAAATCCGCATTTTGGATAAAAGCATTTTTGATTTTATAAAATTCATCCCAGTTTTTGCAGCAAATAGCTATATCAGTATCTAAAGTCGCTCGTTGAGCCTCATTTTTATCAAAATATTCAAGAAGTATGTCTCGTGCCTTCGCGCCAATTAGAAAATAAGCGCAATTATTTGCGCTGGTCACTTCATTAATGAGTTTAAATAACTCAATATCCGAGGGAAAAAAATTATTCCATTTCTTTTTTAATGTATTGTTCATAGATAAGGCTGGCTGTTTCCTGATTTCTTTCATCAAGAGAATTTAATAAATCTGCATATACCAGAATACGTGGCACAACAGTAGCGTCTTCATTGTTAAAATTCCAAAATTTTTTTAATAGCTCGATATTGCCATACGCATTGCTCTTAAGCCGAAATTTTAACTGTAATTTAGGCAAATTATTCTCGGCATACAAAGTGATGATTTTGGGTTTTAGATAATGGGTTAATTGACTGGCTGCAATTTCATTGCCCCAAAGAAAATTAAAATCGTAAGGCTTCGCTTCTTTTAATTCATCAACTAAATCGGTAGAAAATTTTCCGAAAATTAATTTAGGACGTAACTTTTCAGCATATGCGATACACCATTTATTCAAGAGTTCTTTTTTATTTGCCAAAATGCGATCACCATTTTGCTTGATGATGAGATAATTATATTTTTGGAGCATAAGAAACGTTTTATTAATACTACCAAGAGCAACACCACTCATTTTAGCAATTTCTCGATAGGTGAGACTGATAGCATCCTTAATAGCTAATAACACAAAAATAATTTTTATATTGGCGCTATTAAGATCAAAGGCAAGTTCAGACGCAGATACTTTTTGCAGTGACTCACCTTTAACAAAGATAAATATTGGTGGCTCATTAATATATGCATTTCCTGAGTAATCAATAAATTGGACATTTGCCTGTTGTAATTCTTCTGCAAGCAGTTTGTTTGCATGCCGGGTAATCAGGAGACTATTTTTATCCAAATGCTTCATATGGTTAATTACAGCAGCAATATTAGACCTATCAATATTTGCAATTAATTCAGGTTTAAAAATAAGCTCTTTATTTTCTTTAATAGAAATAACAAGCTGATTTGCCTTCTTATTATATCTGCATTGAAGACTTAATTTATTTCTAATAGTTAGTATCAATTGATTAATGTTCATTATGTTCACTCATGGCCTCTTGTTCATAATTATAGTATGTTCATTAAAAATGAACAACATGAAAAAATGAACAAAAAGTTGTGTCATGAGTGCTAATGCTTCTTATTATGCGGTGAATATTGATATTGCTAAAGAGTGGGCCGGAACCTCTTTAGGGATTATGGACGCATTATTTGCGATTGCTGGATTTATAGCACCCACACTTACAGCATCTATAGGGTCAGGCCTTGCCTTTTGCTTTTTTCGAGTTAAGCAAAAGGCAAGGCTTGACCCTCAATACACTTTATCAAATCAGTAACTTTACCAATAGAAAAATTGGGACAATATCGAGGATATTTTCTATTCAATCCACCGGAATGTTTTTCTAATAGTTGCAGGTCATATTTGGACATATCCACTAGGTTATTGATTTTTCCTGATAGCTCATTTAACAGAATCAAGGTGTTATGTTCATTCATATTCAAGCCCTCTTAGTCTATGCATGAGACAACAGAGGAAACATCAACTGATTTTCATCAAATAAAGCAGTTTTGTCTGTCTCAACAAAAAGCATTTCATCTTTTTCTTTTTCATCGATAGGAATTATCTCATAGGATGAACAATCCTTAGGGACAAAACCAAGTCGTACAGTATCTACTGTTTCATCACTCAAGGCATGGATAACATGGTCTAAATTTTGCTCTTTTTTGCTAAACACGTCTAATAAATGGAGTTGTCGTCCCTTTATTTCGGCAATGGCGATAGCATCCAATTCAGGGAGATAGAAGACATTATTTTTATATACAGTGATGCCGTAAAACAGGGCCAAATCGGCATTTTCTTGCATGGATATTTTGCCTGATGGATAGGTATTTTGCGCATAATTATGAAGTTTTTCCCGGTTTTCTTTATTATCCATATCCAATGTGACAAAATTAGCCTGTGTTGTGGGTGTTATTGTGCGCTGGTATTGATACTCTTTAGCTGACTTAAATCCAAGTTTAGGATAGAAGCCCCATACGGTTGAATTAGCAAAAAGATAAATCAGATGGCTGTCTGCTTTCCAATCTTCAAAGACCTTTCCTACGAGCTTTCGACTTAAGCCTTGATTTCTGTAGGCTTTATCTGTCATCACAGTGCCAATCTGGATAGCTCTTTGGTTATGACCAAAGATGCTAAAATCCATAATATTCACTGAAACATTGGCTATGGCTTGCTCCCCATCAAACAAGGTATAGGGGATGTATTTATCTCGCCAATAGCCGGATTGATACCATTCTTCAAAAGATAAATCAAAGGTTTTAACGGAAAGCGCATTAAACGCGGCGCGCTTTTGCTCATCTTGTTGATAACCCTTAAAAAAAGTAAGTTCTTTCATTCGATCACCTTGTAGGCTATTTTGTTTGGATTTATGGATAATTTGATTGTGTTAATTTTCTGCAGCATCCAATCTGCACAAGGTTCTAATGATGCTTTAATATCTTCCCAATATTCATTTTCATCGCCGATGCAGATGGATTTGGCTCTGCTCATTACATCTTGGTGAATTTCTGGCAAACGTTCTATTACCCAATCTGCCGCATCGGGCTTGGAACGAATGGTATTGGTTTCTAAAGTATTCCAAATTCGTGCCAGAGTGAGTAGCACATTTCGGGTATCATCCTTGATATCGGCTGCAAGTCTGTCCAAATCTTGAAGCATCGCTTTAATAAAATCAGCGTAGGGAACTGGCGCTAAAATTTTTTCTGGTTTCTCTCCATACAAGGTCTGGCTCTTTAATAAAACCTGAGTGATAATCAAAGCAAGATCGGGCATTTCATCATTCTGTGGTTCAATCTCACCCATTTCAAAAGAAGCTCTTAACCATTCTCCATATTGAAAATCAAAACGAGGGGGATAATACCAGGGATTAACCGCTCCTTTTTCAATAACCGTCATTTCTATAGGTCGTTTTGTACTTTTCATATACAGTCCTGATATTTGAAGCAGGTGTTGCGTCAATTCATTTTTTTCACTTAAGGTTGTGGCGTGATAAGTTACAACCAATAAGTCAATATCACTGTATTTCTGTAAACCACCGACCAGAGCC
This sequence comes from Legionella shakespearei DSM 23087, assembly GCF_000373765.1. Taxonomy (GTDB): domain Bacteria; phylum Pseudomonadota; class Gammaproteobacteria; order Legionellales; family Legionellaceae; genus Legionella; species Legionella shakespearei. Next base: position 103,394 of record NZ_KB892383.1, read on the forward strand.
GAACCATAGAGATAAACGCTCAAAAGATTGTCACCTAAAACTTTAGTAACTAAATCAAGACATTCATTGATTTGTTGCACATCAGGATTGTTTACTATTGGTTCATTATGATAATTCATACAGTGTAATCCAGTACTGTTGATGACGAAAAACTTCAGCCCTCATCTCAGGCTGCGCTGTTTTCATCTAAGGTATAGGTTAATTCGATTAGTTGAAAGGGAAATTTCATCTGGTCATTTCCCCTTTTTTAGTGAACCATAATATCAAATTATCGTCCAAAGAAACTATTGTTCCTGGATCAACTGGTTTATAGTCATAAGTGCCTTCAGTCCATCCGGAATATAGCCGCGCTTGATGTAAAGCCGTTGCGCTTGTCCATATCCCCCATCTTCTCCTCTGGGTCAGGCCTTGCTTTTTGCTTAACTCGAAAAAAACAAAAGGCAAGGCCTGACCCTCAATACATTTGTTGATTCTAGGGTTGTACCGCTTGTATTTTTTCAAGAAATTCAGCAGCGGCAGCTTGCAAGGCTTCGGAGCCTCCTTGTCTTTTTGCAAAAAAACTGGCACTACTAATGAGAGAACTTAATTGTTTTTCAGGTGTTGTTTTTGAAGCTTCCCTTTCTAAAGTATCATTTATGTCTTGCCGTGTTTTAATGCTTCTTAGAATAAAGTCACGACGAATTGGATTCAATTCAATATTAAAAACAGTGAGATTTTGGGAATTACGTGGCACTACACTTGCACCCAGATCAAGAAGTAAAGTGATCCAGTCTAAGGCCTCCGTCTTGGTAGCTGCTAACATGATTGGAGTATTTCCCTCTTTATTTTTAGCATCAAGTTCCGTGCCACTACTGTGGAGTAGATTTATGATTCTTAAACTCAAATTAGAGGAGGGTTGGTAGGCCATCATTAAAGAATGTAAGGCATTATTTCCTTGATGATTTCGAACGTTGGGATCTGCTTTTAGCTTTAATAAGAGCTCAACCCAGGCTAATTTCACACCTGCTGCCGCTAAAATCAAAGCCGAGTTTCCATCACGATCTGTAGCATTAATTACATTTGAAGGACCTTGAGCAAGCAAAGTTTCAAATAATTTTTTGTCCTGAGGATCACCTTGAGTATGTTTTACTAGTAAATGAAATATATTGGAATCATTTCTATCAGGAGCTGTGGCTGTAACTTGTGCGCCTGCTTCAATTAATTTCATGACTAATTCCGAGTGTCTAAAACCTGCTAATAAAGCGTAGTTGAGCTGCACGATTTCGGGTTTTTTGCTTAAGAAAGAGATAAGTAATTCATCTCTTATTTCTGATCGTATATTCCTATAATTTAATGCGAATTGAGTTAAGGGCGTCATTCCACTGTTATCAACGATTATATTAAGATTCTCGACAATCTGTTTGAAACCGGGACACTCTTGTTGCTCAGGATATTTCGTAAAGATTTTTTGAATCAAGTCAATGGCTTTAGTTCCTAGCTCTATTTGAGCTTTTCGTACAGTAATTTGTTGAATGCGCAGGGATATATTTATTAAAGCATCTAAGATATTTTGATTACTGTTATCAATATTAACTAATGCAGTGATATGAACTCTTGCTTCGATAAGGTTTGAAATATACTTTAGAGCATTTTCAATTGTTAGAATGATGTTTTCCCCCGATTCATAAAAAAATCTGTCTAAATCTTCGGTATTGATAATGGGTGAAGTTGGAATAAGCGCTTCAGCTTGATTACCACCAGCCTGATCCGGTTCTTTATCGAGTTTTGATTTATTTAGGGGGGAAATAAGTGATTTAGTTTCATGATCTTCTGGGAGTAACTTTTTGCCGGACAGTGGTTTAACCTGGGAGGTAGTACGATGTCTTCTTCTTAACATGGGGTTATCCTTAACGTGGCAATAAAAAAATTATAGCTATTTGAGAGTGATTTTAAGCTTATTTGCCGAATCCGATTAAAAACTAATTATCATCCTGAATTTCAAAGTTGGGTTAAGCGTAAAATATTTTGGAAACTGAAACAAGTTTTATCACGATCAATAGCAACTATATAGGGTCAGGCCTTGCTTTTTTCGAGTTAAGCAAAAGGCAAGGCCTGACCCTCAATATATTTGGTTCATTATCAATAATTGTGCTTGCAACCTTAAATATGATTCTGTTTAATGTCAAAAATTAAATAAGTGCAGGTATTTATATGTATAAACTTTGTTTTCATGTTCCAGAAGCCTATGTGGACGTGGTTAAAAATGCAATTTTTGCAGCAGGAGCTGGGAAGGTGGGGGCGTATAGTCATTGTTCATGGCAAATATTGGGAGAAGGGCAGTTTATACCTTTGGCAGGAAGTCATGCTTTTATTGGTGAGATGAATCAATTGGAAAAAGTTGCTGAGTTCAAGGTGGAAACCGTTTGTGCTGATGATTGTATTCATGAGGCAATTGCTGCGTTAAAAGCCGCCCATCCTTATGAAACACCTTCCTATGAGGTCTGGCGGTTGGAAGATTTTTGAGTTTATTTATTCTTCCTTTAAGCATAACAGTATCCCATTTGGGCTGACATCTTGGTGGGTAAGTTTACCTATTTTTAAGTCAATAAGCAGTATGCATCTATGAGGCAGGCACTTACTTAAGGTTTTTTTACTCTATTCGTAGCCCGGTCTGCTTGCAGCCGGGAATTGTACCACTTCGATCCCGGCTGCAAGCAGACCGGGCTACGTACTAAATCATGCTCTGTGCCGTAACAAAAATTCCGCTTCCTGACGGTCATTGCTTTATACACAAATAATTCCAAATAGAATAATATCGACCCATTTGAAGAAAAGCGTGGATATTAGTTATGGAAATGTCAGAAGATTGGGTTGAAAAAGAAGTAGAGGATGAAGATTTTGGAGATAAGCGATTAAATAAGCGTTTTAAGAAATTGCTCGGGAGTTTATTTAAATCGCCGGATAAAAGCATATCGGGCTCATGCAAGGGCTGGGATGAAACGATGGGAGCCTATCGTTTT
>NZ_KB892384.1 GCF_000373765.1 Legionella shakespearei DSM 23087
CAGTTTTGTAGCCCGTATTAGGCGAAGCCGTAATACGGGAATGAGTTGATTGCCACTTCGCTCCCGTATTACGGCTGGCACCTAATACGGGCTACAAATTGGCACCATGCCACATTCAGGAGATCCTTCGCGCAAAAAGACGCGCTCAGGACGACGTAGAACTATGATCGTAATATAAATAGGGATGCTACATTTACGGGCACTTAATACAATAGTGCGTGTAGCCTGGTCTGCTTGCAGCCGGGATCGCACGTGTACACCCGGCTGCAAGCAGACCGGGCTACGATCCTGCGGCTCAATAGGCGTTCAATACACTCTTGCCTGCGTACGGCAATTTAGCCATTTCATTAATACGCAATAACTGGTTGTATTTTGCGGTACGATCTGTCCGGCACAAGGAACCCGTCTTAATTTGTCCACAACCAGTGGCTACAGCAAGATCTGCAATAAAAGTATCTTCTGTCTCACCAGACCGATGCGACATGACACAGCGGTAAGCATTTTGATGGGCTAATCGAATAGCATCTCTGGTTTCACTCAAGGTGCCGATTTGATTCACTTTAATCAAAATAGCGTTAGCTACACCCTGGTCTATTCCTTCTTGTAATATCTTAGGGTTGGTTACAAACAAATCATCACCAACAAGCTGGATTTTCTTGCCAAGGCGAACAGTTAACTGCTTCCACCCTTCCCAGTCCTTTTCATCAAGACCATCTTCAATACTGACTATAGGATAGCTGGCAACCAGGTCAGCGTAATAATCCACCAGTTGTAACGAAGTAAATTTTTTCTGTTCAGAAGCCATATGGTACGTGCCTTGCTCATACAGTTCTGATGCAGCAACATCCAGAGAAAATACTATGTCTTCACCCAGACGAAAACCCGCTTTTTCAATGGCTTCACTGAGCATATCCAAAGCCTGGCGATTGGATTGTATATCGGGTGCAAAACCCCCTTCATCACCAACGGAAGTACTTAATCCCTGTTTTTTTAATACGGATTTTAAAACGTGGAACGTTTCTGCACCCATCTGCAAGGCGGTTGGGAAATCAGCAGCCCCTACAGGCATAATCATAAATTCCTGAATATCGACATTATTATCTGCATGAGCGCCGCCATTTAAAATATTCATCATGGGGACAGGCATGGTCATCGTTTCTTGTTGATTCAGGACGGCATATAAGGGTAATCCGAGTGTGTTTGCTCTTGCTCTGGCACTGGCAAGTGAAACTGCCAAAATAGCATTGGCGCCCAGGCGTGATTTATTTTCGGTGCCATCCAGTTCACATAAAGTGCGATCGATAGCTTCCTGATCCTCGACGTTCATGCCTTTCAAACTGTTGTTCATTTCGTTATTCACATGTGCCACAGCTTTTTGTACGCCTTTACCGGCATATCGCCTGGCATCATTATCTCTCAGTTCACAGGCTTCGCGGCTTCCTGTTGAGGCTCCAGAAGGAACGCTGGCTCTTCCTGTGATTCCATTGTGCAAAAAGACATCCGCTTCAACAGTAGGATTACCGCGAGAGTCTAAAATTTCACGAGCTTGAATTTTGGCTATTTGCATTATGATTCCTATATTAATATTTATTACTAGACGTAAATGGCCACCGATGCCATGAGTAAAAATCCTATGATAACGAAACTGAAATCACGTAAGTTACAACAACGTTTTACCATGACACAACGCTCAAGACCATGCAATGTGCCCAAATAAAGAAAAGTGCCTGCAGAAGCAGCAATCAGTATAGGGTCAAAGAGTGAATGTGTTTCAATACCATGGCCAAAATACCAGCCTATGTAAATGCCAACAGGAGTCATCAAACTGAAAAGAAGGAAAAAGGCCATACTTTTATTAGTACTCATGGAGCTTTTATTCAGCTGAACCGCTATAGCAAAACTTTCTGCCCATTTATGAGTAATGATGGCAAGAAACAGCATGATGATCATTGAATTATATTGGGCTAAACCCAAGGCCGCTCCGAGCATGACGGAGTGAATTGAGAGCATGGCCCAGGCTAAAATAGCAAAAGCAGGGTGTTCTGCATTGTGGTGGTGATACAACTCTTTACCCAGGTGTTCAAACCAGAGAAAAATAAGAAAAACAGCGCCCGTAATAATGAAAGCAAAAGGATAGTCATACCCCATACTTTTAAACAGGGAATTCGCTTCAGGCAACATGTGGAGCAGGGCGGCCCCCAGAAAGACTCCCGTTGCCAAAGTTTCCCCAATAGGAAAATCAATGTGATGATCGTCTTTGATTCGTTTTCTGAATGGATACCAGCCGGCAATAAGGATTACTATGAATATAGAGATGGCGAAAATAATTTTTAAACCAGTAGCGGAGAACATTCAGTATACCTACTTATAAAATGGGAAAATCAAAGTTTTACTGCCGTGAATCTACTCGTCATCCTTCACATGCTCAGGATGAGGGCTGCAAACGCATATAATATCTCAATTGCAGATTAATTTGCCACTGTTAAGTTCAAACTGGATGATGATGCATGATTTCATGCAGACTGAACAAACGGACCTCTTCCAGATTTGCTTCCAGTTCCAAGGCCAATATGACGCGATCATGAAGTGCTTTCCATTGGGTAAACTCTTCCGAGCACGCTATATCTATAGTCATTTTTCCATCAAGATAATGCAGATTCCAGAATAAAATCTGAGGAAAGTCGATACGAACTTTATCCAGCAATTCGTTCTGCAGCATTCTTCGATTCGGCAAATGCAATGACGGGCTGCATACCTCATCATCTTCGGGATCAACATGAACTATTACGTCACTGACGCTGTCAATCTGATCTACCAGTGCTCTATGGACGTGCTGGGCAATATAATGACCTTCTGATACCGAAATCTGGGGAGAAACAAGAATATGGACATCAATTAACACATCACTGCCCATAAAACGGCTGCGTAATTGGTGAATTTTCTGAACGCCATCGACTTTTTGAATGACGTGTTCAATTTGCAATAATAATTCTGAATCAACAGCAGTGTCTACCAGTTCCTTGACGCTGTTCCAGCCATAATCCCAACCCATTTTGACAATCATCAAACCAACCAATACCGCTGCCAGGGCATCCAGATAAACAAAACCAGCCAAACTGCCTATCAGGCCTATGAGCACTACTATTGAGGATGCTGCATCAGAACGATGGTGCCATGCATTGGCAATAATTAATTGGGAATTGATGCGCCTGCCTATAAGCTGTGTATAGTGAAATAAAAGCTCATTAGCCAGAATAGAGAAACTTATAATGGGCAAGGTCAGCCAACCGGGCATGACGTGTTTTGCCTGAATTAATTCATCAATTGAATCCCATGCGATACCAAAACCCGCCAGAATAAGGAGCAAGGATAAGAGCAGGGTAGCCGCAGTTTCAATACGCTGGTGGCCATAAGGATGAGTTTCATCTGCATCGGCACTGCCATATTTTGAAGCAAATAAAACCATTACATCAGTGAACAGATCAGAAAAGGAATGGATTCCGTCTGCTACAAGCGCATGGGAATGAAAAAGATAACCGCCGATCAATTTAACGAAACCCAGAATTGCATTGATCAGCGCACCGATCAGAGTAACTCTTTTGGCCTGCGAATATCTGTCGTGTTGGCTCATGGTGTTCCTCAGTGTAAAACCGGGATGAATTTCTTAAAAAGTGGATTGTATCATTTTATTAATGAAAACTCAGTAGTTGCTGTGTCTTAGGCTTGTTGTCAGAACTGTTCCGCTTCCTGACGGTCGCGGCTCGGTTTTCGTGCGTCTGTATTGACTTTATCGTGCACCAGAAAACCGAGCCAGAACTGTTCCGCTTCCTGACGTTCGCGGCCCGGTTTTCGTGCGTCCGTATTGACTTTATCGTGCACCAGAAAACCGAGCCGCGACTGTAAAGGAGCGGAACTTTTGTTGTGGCACGGAACCTGGTGTAGCATGGGTGTAGATACCCATGGGACAAGCTCAGGTCAAAGGGTTTCTTGCTGAGGATTTTTGTACTGGAACTGGCTTATAAAGTTCATTGCCACTTCGATCCCGGCTGCGAGCAGACCGGGCTACGCATTGTGCCATTTTGGATCAATGCTGCCTCGAATCCACGTCTTCCCGAATCCACGTCGTCCTGAGCGCGTCTTTTTGCGCGAAGGATCTCCTGCACGTGGCACAATAAAAAATATTTTTTTAACACGCCCCACTTCTGAAATGCGAAGGCAAATTGGTAAGTTCTGAGGCATCTTAAAACTACACTGATTTTATATGGTGTTTTGCATCCTGTGCACAGGGTTATCCACAGATTTTGTGGATAATGATGTTTTGCTTGTTTTTAGCAAAAAACAGCTATGATCCTTTTACATACTGGATCTTAAAAAATGCAATAGGGTTTATATGTTGACTCTCAGCTAAGATGTTTGGAAAGTTATCCACAGGGACGTGGAAGAAGAGGATGTGCGGTTAGCCTGTCTATATTAACAAAGAAAAAAATAAAAAACAGTCTTGACTTTCACATTTTTGAAAATATTTTTATCCTTGTAAAAATTGCTCAAAATTACCTAACCAACGTTGGGTGATAGCACGAGCAACTTCTGTTCTTTCTTGCACCAATTGTCTGGCAACAGGGGGTAAAAGAGGAAGCAAATCTCTATCCCGCTGAATATTGGCTATCTTGAATTGCCTGTATCCAGTTTGGCGTGTTCCCAGTACCTCTCCGGCTCCACGTAACTCCAGATCCTTTTCTGAAATGATGAAGCCATCATTGGTTGCTCTCATCACCTTCAAACGCTCAGCCCCCTGTTGTGATAAGGGTGCCTGATACAGCAGAAGACAATGCGATTGCGCACTTCCCCGGCCAACACGTCCACGTAATTGATGTAATTGTGATAAGCCCAGTCGTTCCGCATTTTCTATAATCATCAGGCTGGCATTAGGGACATCCACACCTACTTCAATGACTGTTGTTGCAACCAGTAAATCAATTTCTCCTGATTTAAACGCTGCCATAGTCGCTTCTTTTTCAACAGCTTTCATACGGCCATGTACCAGTCCTACACGGGCATTAGCAAGTTGTTCCTGTAAGGTTTGAGCAGTATCTGTTGCCGCCATACATTGCAGCTTTTCTGATTCTTCAATTAAGGTGCAGACCCAATAAGCCTGTCTGCCACTGGCAATACCTGCCTGCAAACGTTCAATAATGGTGTCACGCTTGTCCTGGCTAACCACTGCGGTAGTGACCGGGCTACGGCCAGGAGGCAATTCATCAATGATTGAGATATCCAAATGGGCAAAATGAGTCATGGACAAAGTGCGGGGAATAGGTGTAGCCGTCATTAACAGTTGGTGGGGGATCATTTGATCCTGTTGTCCCTTTTGTTGTAATAACAGGCGTTGTTCCACGCCAAAACGATGCTGCTCATCAATAATGACCAAGCCTAACTGTGCAAACACTACTTCTTCCTGAAACAGGGCATGGGTTCCAACGATAAGGGAGCAACTTTTATCAGCAAGGGCACTCAAAGCTGCTCTGCGTTCTGCAATTTTCATCTTGCCACTGAGCCGTGAAACAGAAACTCCCAAGGGTTTCAGCCAGTTGCTGAGGTTGTTGTAATGTTGTTCACTTAATAAGTCGGTCGGTGCCATAAAAGCTACCTGAAATCCCTGACCTATTGCCTGCAGAGCCGCCAGGGCAGCAATAACCGTTTTTCCCGAGCCTACGTCTCCCTGAACCAGGCGCAGCATGGGTTTTGACAGGCTTAAGTCATCACTGATTTCTTTACTGACTCGCTCCTGGGCTGAGGTAAGGGCAAAGGGTAGGGCATTTAAAAACGATTCCGTCAGGGTGTTTTCTGCGGCAATAGCTGGTGCCACCAGTGCCTTGCGTGACTTTCTGGCAAATTGCATGCTTAACCTTTGAGCTAGCAGCTCATCAAAGACCAGACGTTTTAATGCTGGATGCTCTCCCATTTCCATTGCATGCAGCGAGGTATCTGGAGGAGGGTTATGCAGTAATTTGATTGCAAAACCCAGATTGGGAAATTTAAAATCATGAAGTTGGTGTTCATCCATCCATTCCAACTGGTGCAAGTCGTTCTCACAGCGAGACAGTGCCATAGTGACAAGTTGTCTCAGGCGAGTTTGGGTCAAGCCTTGTGTCACAGGATAAATTGGGGTTAATGTTTCTTTAACCTGATATTCCGACTCATCCTCCAGCAGTTGGTATTCAGGGTGTATCATTTCCAGACGACCGTTAAATTCACGCACCTCACCAAAGGCATGAATGCAGGTGCTGTTATTCATAGCGTTAACTTGTTGTTTGTTAAAATGGAAAAAACGCAGTTTGATTAGTCCGGTCTTGTCTTCGACATAACAATTAAGCATCATCCGCTTGCCGTATTTTATTTCTGTTTTACAGACCTTGCCTGCAATAACGGCACAATCATTAGCGCGTAAATCCTGAATTGATGTTATTCTGGTTCTGTCCTGATAACGGTAAGGCAAGTGAAAAAGAAGATCTTGCACGGTAACTATGCCACATTTGGCCAGTTTAGCTGCAAGTGTTGGGCCTACGCCCGATAATGATTCACAAGAGTTGGACAGCACGATACTATCTATAAGATAAAAAATTAATAATAACAGGAAAATATACTCGTTGCGAATGGGTATTTATCTCCTCAGGAGTGAAGCACGATGAATCGCATCATTACTTTTACAGCGGCATTGATTCTGGTTTGGATAATCGGATATTTGTTAATTGCCGGGCGTGGTTTATTAATCCCAATAGTAATGTCTGTTTTTATCTGGCATTTGTTGAATACCATTAACAGTGGTATGAAGCGCGTTCCCCTGATTGGTAATCGCTTTCCTTCATGGATGAGCATGATTTTGTCTCTGGCAGTAGTGTCCGTTTTGGTAAAAATTCTGGTTGATATTATCAGCAACAATGTGAATGAGGTGATTGCTGCCTCTCCACGTTATCAGGAAAATCTGCTTACTATTTTTAATAATCTGGATCAACGATACCATATTAAGGCTTTCGCTGATTTTGACAGTATTATCAAAGGATTAAGTATTCAAAACATGTTGGTTAATATTTATGGGGTGTTTACCACACTCACCAGTTCTGCAGTTTTAATTTCTTTATATGTCGTTTTTCTTTTTGTGGAACAGCATTATTTCAGTCAAAAAATGGATGCCTTTTTTCCGCAGAAAGAACACAGAAAGCTGGTAAAGAATATTATTTCCCATATTACTAAAGATACTCAAACCTATTTGGGTATCAAGACCTTGCTGAGTCTGGCTACCGCGACAGCAAGCTGGGTTATTATGAAATGCGTCGGGCTGGATTTTGCCGAATTCTGGGCTTTGCTTATTTTCTTTTTAAATTACATTCCCAATATTGGAGCCATAGTCGCTACCGCTTTTCCTGCCGCTTTGGCTTTGATTCAGTTTCAAAGCTGGTGGCCCTTTCTTGTAGTGACTTCGGGGATTGTTGCTGTCCAATTCGTCGTTGGAAATTTCCTGGAACCGCGCCTGTTAGGGAAATCTTTAAATTTAAGCCCTCTGGTTATTTTATTCGCCTTAGGCCTGTGGGGGGCGATATGGGGAATTTTAGGTATGTTTTTATCTGTGCCTATTACAGTAATGATGATGATAGTTTTCGCTCATTTTGATGCAACAAGGCCTATAGCGATTCTATTGTCTCAGGATGGGTATATTTATAAGTCTTACGAGACTATAGAGGATGAGGCTTAGGCGTCGCATCCTCTCGATCCCCTTGAGCCTGTATTGTGACTTGCTAATCAAGAGTACAAAAAGCATCCTGCTAAGAAAACCGAGCCGCGACCGTAAGGAAGCGGAACAGTTTGATGTACTCCATTGTTGATTACTCATTAGGTGTACATCCAAAATTTCCGCTTCCTTACGGTCGCGGCTCGGTTTTCTTTGGGTAATGAAAGCATAAGCAATCTGGAGATCCTTCGCGCAAAAAGACGCGCTCAGGACGACGTGTCATGCAGGAGTTTGAGAAGGTAACCCCTAACTACTATTTTATTACATTGACGCTTTCCATATGATACGAAAAAGCGCATAATAGCTCTATTTTTTACGAGTATATGAGTAGTATGAAACATACAGTAGAACAGCTTTTAAAAAAGGCACTAATTTCCCTGCAAGAATCAGGCGTATTGCCTGCAGATCTTGAGATTGAACCTAAAGTAGATAATGCTAAGGATGCGGCACATGGCGATTACGCCAGTAATCTGGCCCTTATTCTGGCGAAACCATGCCGTCAGGCACCGAGAAAACTGGCAGAACTGTTAGTCAATGCATTGCCAGCCGATGATTCCATTGAAAAAATTGAGATAGCTGGTGCTGGATTTATCAATTTCTTTATACGCAGCAGTGCACGTGCGAGGGTTCTTGCTGATGTATTAAAAGAAGGCAAGGAATTTGGCCGCAGTACCTTGGGGCAAAAGCAAAAAGTATTGATTGAATTTGTATCTGCTAACCCTACAGGTCCTTTACACGTCGGACATGGCCGAAGTGCCGCTTTTGGTGCAACTTTGGGTAATGTACTAAAGGCTGCAGGTTACGACGTAAGCCTGGAATATTATGTCAATGATGCTGGTCGGCAGATGAATATTCTGGCCGCCAGTGTCTGGTTGCGTTATCTGGAATTAGCCGGTGAACCTGTTGTTTTTCCTGCGAATGCTTATAAAGGTGATTATGTGTATGAAATCGCCAGAGACTTATGGACTCGCGATGGGAACAAATGGGTGCATCCCTGGTCTGCAGTGACCAGTGATTTACCTGCTGACGAACCTCTAGGCGGCGATAAAGAAGTGTATATCGATGCGGTAATAGGGCGTGCGGGTACCTTATTGGGTAAAGAAGGTTTTGCCATATTCCATCAGCATGCACTTAATACCGTTTTAGACGATATCAAAGATGATCTGGCCGGATTTGGTGTACGTTATGAAAACTGGTTTTCAGAACAGTCTTTGTTTGAAGACGGATCGATCCAAAAAGGAATTGATGCTTTGAAAAAGGGTGGCCATACTTTTGAACAGGAAGGCGCTCTCTGGTTTAAGGCAACCGATTTTGGCGATGAAAAAGACAGGGTTCTTATTCGAGCTAATGGACAAACCACTTATTTCGCATCAGATGTTGCCTATCACTGGAATAAATACGATCGTGGCTTTGACAGGGTGATTGATATTTTTGGCGCGGATCATCATGGATACCTGACCCGTGTTCGTTCAGCAGTAACTGCTCTGGGACATGATGAAAAAGCGCTTGATGTTTTATTAGTCCAGTTTGCTATTCTTTATCGCGGCGGCGAGCGGGTGCAAATGTCTACCCGTAGTGGTTCTTTTGTTACCTTAAGAGAATTACGCGAAGAAGTAGGTGATGATGCGGCGCGTTTCTTTTATGTTGCCCGCAAGCCTGAACAACATATGGACTTTGATCTGGATTTGGCAAAATCAGAGTCTAGCGATAACCCTGTGTATTACATCCAATACGCCCATGCCAGGATTTGCAGTGTATTAAGGCAATTGAAAGAAAGAGGCATGCTTTGGGATAAAAATCTGGGTCTGCAGCATTTGGATTTGCTGGATCAAAGTCATGAAACTGCCTTGATTTCCCTGATTTGTCGTTATCCGGAAGTGATAGAATCATCTGCAATGGCATGCGAACCTCACCAGTTAGCATACTATTTAAGAGAGCTGGCCAATGGTTTACACAGCTATTATAATGCCGTTCAGCTTTTGTGTGAGCAAGAACAGTTACGTTGTGCTCGACTTTGTTTGTTAGAGTCAGTGCGCCAGGTATTAAATAATGGTCTGGATTTATTGGGCGTATCAGCCCCTGAGAGTATGTAATGGCTAGAGATTATGGAAATAAGCGCAGCTCGCAGCAAAAAAGCGGGGCGCCGCAACAGTTTTTGGTAATTATCGTTACTTTTGTATTAGGTTATCTGACTGCTTCATTTTTTGATGTAGCGACTATTGGTCAATGGCTCAATAATCAGGTTTTGGCACAGCATGACGGAAAACAGGCTTCTGCCGCTAAAACAGAGCCACAACAGGCTCAGACTCAACCTAAGCCCAAGTTTGAATTTTATACTCTGTTAGCGAATGAAAAAGGGGCAACGCAGCCGGCCACGGCGAATCATGCTGCGACAACTGCCACTACGACTACAGCTGTCAAGGCAACACAGGCGCAACCAACGCCTACTGCTACAGGAACCGCTGCGGTGACTACTGCTGCTAATAACTCAGTAAAGCCCAGGGTTGATACCAAACCAGCCACAGTCAAGGTCGCAGAAGGAAAACCTCTCGCCCCGACACCTCCGGCAGGCAAAGGCAATTATTCAGTGCAAGTCGCTGCTTTTAAGGCACGGCAAGATGCTGAGCATATGAAAGGATTGCTGATTCTGAAGGGTTTTGATGTAGCCGTTGTACCAGTAACCAATGCCCGCGGTAACTGGTTCCGCGTTGTTGTAGGCCCATATCCTAATCGCCTATTAGCCCAAAAGGCTCAGGTGAACCTGGCCAAGAACGAACATTTACGTGGTATGGTGACCGGGGGCTAGATCTCTTTGTAACCCCGGTTGCTTGCACCTGTCTCTTCTATACTCCCCGATCTCCGTCGTCCTGAGCGCGTCTTTTGACGCGAAGGATTCCCTGAAAGCTGGCAGGATTTGTAGCCCGGTCTGCTTGCAGCCGGGATCGAAGTGGCACCATGCCGCTTTGGGGAGATCCTTCGCGCCAAAAGACGCGCTCAGGACGACGTGAATCCGGGAAAAGCATAACCCGATACTCCGCCGTCCCGCGGCTTGTCCGCGGGATCCAGAGATCTCACTCCGAGATCAGGACAACGTAGATCGGGAAATGGCAAAGATGTGTAGAAGAGCTAGTTTTGCAACCGGGCTATGCTCCTGCCAATGACTCATCTTGTCACAACAACCTGAATATTCCCCGCATTTTTAATCGCATGTGGCTTGCTCACTGCTACAGTAATCCTGGCAACACCAAACTCACGCTTGACCAGTTCTGCCACATGTTGAGCTACCGATTCAATTAAATGAAACGATTGGGATTCTACTGATTCTGTTATGGTATGGCAGAGCGCATCGTAATCAATAGTATTTTCCAACTTGTCATCACAGTCTGCAAAATTGGAAGGGATGGAAATATCGATCACCAGTTGCTGATTGATTTTCTGTTCCCAGGCATGTACGCCAATTTTTGTTGCTACACTGAGTGCAGTAATATTCAAAACATCCATTTATTTCTCTTTACATTAAGTTAATCTTAAGCGACAGCTTCTTTTCCATCAAACTCTGAATCGTCTGATTTACTAATCCATTTATTAAATTGTCTGGAAAAGTGGAGCGCACCAGCTCCTGCAACAATCAAACCCAGAGGCAAGGCATCCAGATTGGTCATTAACAGGTAACCAACAACGATAGAAAATGCTGCTGAGCCAAACATTCTTATTGTACTGATAAATGCCGAGGCAAGTCCCGCATTTTCTTTAAAGTCAGAAAGGACAAGGGACATGGTTGGTGGCGCACTAATACTGATTCCCCAATTGCAGATGAGAGAAAAGGATAGGCTGACCAGGCTAAAACCATATAATTTGGAGGTAATCAGCATCGCCAGTCCCCCGCCGATAATAAACCAGTTGCCCAGGTAAATGGTATTGATCATGCTAAAACGCTCACGAAGCCAAATACCCAGATAATTACCAACGATAATGTTTAAACCGTTTATCATGAAAATAATACCATAGCTTAAAGCAGAAAAACCTAATATATCGATGATCAAATAGGACGAATTAATGACGGTAATCATCACGGCTGCAAAGCTGAACATCATGATCATGGAGCTGTGCCATAAGCCTGAAATACCCAAAAGCTCTCTGTATGCACCAAGCACCTTTTTCATTTTAAAAGGGGTATTGGGGGCATGCCAGAAGGGTGATTCAAATAAGCCCTTTTTGCATTGCAGTATTAAAATCAAGGCAATAATAGCCATTAAGATAAAATTGGCTTGCCATCCCAGGTAAGTAAATACGACTGATCCCAATACAGGCGCGAGAATGGGGGACGCCGAAACAATCATTGATACATAAGAAAGAACTTTTGCACGCTGTAGTGGATCTTCAAAATCACGCGAAGTGGAATAGGAAACAATTTGAGCGCAGGAGAGAGCAACCCCTTGAATTGCCCTGCCTAGAATAAGGATGCTGATATGAGGCGCAAAAGCGCAGAGCAAACTCCCTGCAAGAGCCAGCAACAGACTAATAGGCAACAAACGACGCCGGCCAAAATGATCAATTAAAGGCCCCCAAAACAATTGAGTAAATCCAAAGGTAATCAAATAAATGCTTAAAGTGAATTGGCTCAAGCTATGAGTGGTCGCAAAATAGTTAGTAATGTAGGGAAGTGAGGGCTGGTACAAATCGAAAGTTACCAGAGAAAAAGCAGATAATAATCCGATTAAAATAATAGATGTTCTTGCCTGATTCATAATGCGCATATTGTTTAAAAAAAGAGAGAGACTATAGCAAAATTAATTTACTTTTTGAATTGTTATTTCCATTTATCGACGTGCACTCGGGGCAACATTGATCTAAAATAGCACAATGCGTAGCCTGTATTAGCGGAGCGTAATACAGGATCGAAGTGGCACTTTCCTGTATTACGCTCCGCTAATACGGGCTACGGACTGTGCCATAATCGTAGCTGGATGACGTAGTTCCTGATGGCGTGGTACTATACGCCCAAATCAATGTTATTGAGATCTTATGATGTATGATATTAATCAATCCCTGTTTCTTCGTGCCTTAAGACGTCAGCCTGTTGACCGGACTCCGGTGTGGATCATGCGCCAGGCAGGACGATATTTACCTGAATACAGAAAAACCAGGGAACAGGCCGGGGATTTTCTAAGTTTGTGCAAAAATCCGGAGCTTGCCTGCGAAGTAACCTTACAGCCTTTGCGCCGTTTTGCTTTGGATGCTGCCATTTTATTTTCCGACATTTTAACCATTCCCGATGCAATGGAACTTGGACTCTATTTTGCCGAAGGCGAGGGGCCTTGTTTTAGAAAGCCGCTGCACGACCTGCGCGCCATTGAAGAATTACCAATCCCTGATATGGATTCTCTGGCTTATGTGATGGATGCGGCACGCCTTATCCGCCAGGAAATGCCCAGAGAACTTCCCTTGATTGGTTTTGCAGGAAGTCCCTGGACCTTAGCCTGTTATATGGTTGAAGGAGGCAGTAGCAAGGATTTTAAGCGTCTGTTAAATCTGGTCTATACTGAAGAAAAGATGGCTCATTTATTGTTGAATAAATTAGCTATTTCTGTCAGCCAGTATCTGATTGAACAGATTAAAGCTGGCGTTAATGCAGTGATGGTTTTTGATACCTGGGGCGGGATTTTAACGCCACGTAATTATCAGGCTTTTTCTCTGCACTACATGCAACAGATTGTGGCTACTTTAAAAGCAGAATACCCTGATGTTCCGGTTATTCTGTTTACTAAAAACGGCGGCCAATGGTTAGAACTCATGGCGGCTACTGGTTGTGATGCTTTAGGAGTGGATTGGACTTGTGATTTACACACGGCCCGTGCGCGAGTCGGAAGCAAGGTTGCCTTACAGGGAAATCTTGATCCCAGCGTGCTTTTGAGCTCGGAGCAATGTATACGTAAGCAAGTGGGGGATGTTTTAGCATCTTTTGGACAAGGATCAGGTCATATATTTAATCTGGGACATGGGATTACTCCTGACGTACCGCCGGAACATGTCGCTGTCTTGATTGATGCAGTTCGTGAGTTGAGTCCGCAATATCATTTGAGGTAATCATGATTATTGACAGTCAGTTCAAACCTGCCTGGTGGTTGACTAATGCGCATGCGCAAACTATCTATGCATCAATACGACATCCTTTGGTGGCGCCCATTGATAAAGTAGAAAAACTCGATTTGCCCGATGGGGATTTTCTGGATTTACTATGGAGCAGGGCAGATTTGCCTGAAACCGCTCCCCTGGTTGTTATTTTGCATGGCTTGGGCGGTTGTGTGAATTCAAGTTATGTCGCCCGCTTTATGCAGGCCTTTAATCAACAGGGCTGGCGTGCGGTACTCATGCATTTTCGCGGAGCCGGTGAAGAGTTAAACCGATTACCACGTGCCTATCATTCTGGTGACACTGCTGATTTGAATTTTCTCATCCAGACGCTGCAGCAAAGAGAACCTGAAACCAGGAAAGCGATAGTAGGTGTTTCATTAGGTGGTAATGTTTTATTAAAGTGGCTGGGGGAGCAGCAAGAATCCGCGTCTGTAGACGCCGCAGTGGCTGTTTCAGTACCCTTTGTCTTAAGTAAAGTGGCGAATCGGATCGGCGAAGGTTTTTCACGCTTTTATCAGACTCATTTGTTAAACCAGTTCAAAACGGTTTTCGCCCGCAAGGCCAGTCATTTTAAAAATCCTCCCGAACCTTTGAAAAAAGCAGCCCAATGCAATTGTTTCTGGACTTTTGATAACGAGGTGACAGCACCTTTATATGGTTTTAACAATGTCCATGCTTATTATCGGGAATCCAGCTCGAGAAAATATTTGCGAACCATAGCAAAACCAACCCTGATTATTCATTCCGAAGATGATCCCTTTATGACGGTTGATGTGGTACCTGAAGAAAATGAATTGTCTGATTCAGTCACTTTGGAATTAAGCAAGAAGGGCGGTCATGTCGGGTTTATTACAGGCAGTAAAATCTGGGAGCCAGTGTATTGGTTAGATCAGCGTATCCCGGAGTATATTGCAGAACAGTTTAAGGTTTAGGGGGTTGTAGCCCGGTCTGCTTGCAGCCGGGATCACTCCATTGTCATTACCCTATCCACGTCGTCCTGAGCGTGTCTTTTTGCGCGAAGGATCTCCTGAAAGCAGCATGGTGCCAGTATTTGGAGATCCTTCGCGCAAAAAGACACGCTCAGGACGACGTGGATTGGAGATGGGGCTACAAAAGACCATTTTCTTTTTAAGATCCCCTGAACTGCCGGCTTAACTGAATGGCCATTTCAAGTGATTGTTCGTAGTTTAATCTGGGGTCAACCAGGCTGTGATAAGCTGTTTTCAAATCATCAGCAGCTAGTCCGCGCGCACCACCTATACATTCAGTGACATTATCACCGGTCAATTCAAAATGAACTCCGCCAAGGTAACTGTCCATACTTTTATGAATTTCAAACGCTTGTTTCAATTCAGAAAGAATGTTGTCGAAATGACGTGTCTTAGTTCCATCAGCCGTGGTTTCTGTATTACCGTGCATGGGATCACAAGACCAGGTAACAGGAACCCTGGTTTTTTTCACTGCCTCAATAAGCGGAGGCAATAATTTATCAATTTGTTTTGCACCCAGACGTGTAAAGAGCAGAATTCGTCCCTCTTCATGATTGGGATTAGCAATGGACAATACTTCTTCCAGCCACTCTGGAGTGGCGCCTGGTCCGACTTTGATGCCAACAGGGTTTTGAACCCCTCGCAAAAACTCAAGATGAGCGCTGTCAATTTGCGCTGTTCTCATACCAATCCAGGGTAAGTGAGTTGACAGATTATACCATAGCCCATCTTTCAATTGGCGTGTTAATGCCTGTTCATAATGCAAATGCAATGCTTCATGAGAGGTATAGAAATCGACCTTGCTTAAATTACTTGAGCGAATTCCATCAATAGCCGTCAGGAAATCCAGCGCGTCTTCAATAGACTTTACTATATTCTGGTATTCACTTTTCTGATTAGAATGTTCTACAAAGCGTAAATCCCAGCGCTGAGGGTCATGCAAGTCCGCAAAACCCCCATCAAGCAAGGCGCGGATAAAATTAAGCGACATGGCAGAACAGCTATAAGCCTGTAACAAGAGTTTGGAGTTAGGCTCTCTTGCTGCAGCAGTGAATTCTGGAGAGTTTACTATGTCGCCACGATAGCTGGGTAAGGTCACCCCATCTATGGTTTCAAAGTCTGACGATCTTGGTTTGGCATATTGGCCTGCAATACGTCCAATACGTACGATTGGTTTACGTAAACCATAAAGTAAAATCAAACTCATCTGTAAAATAATTTTTAATTTATTACTGATGATATCCGAACGACAATCATTGAAGGATTCAGCACAATCGCCACCTTGAAGGATAAAGGCTTCACCACGTCCCGCGCGCGCTATTTCCTTTTTCAAGTTCTTGACTTCACCGCTGGTGACCAGTGGGGGCAACATGCTTAATTGTTCTACTATTTTATTTAACTGTTCCTGATCTGCGTACGTTGCCGCCTGCAAATAAGAATACTTTTGCCATGAAACTGGCGACCATTCTTGCATAATAAATCCAGCTGATTTTTTTGATACCTAAGTATGGAATAAATGAACAGTGACTGCAAGCCAAAGAGAGAACAACACCGGTATTAGATGTTTATATACCAGTAGTTGGGGCAGGTGGCTGTTCCGTATCTTCCGCAACATCACTCAACTCTTCATTGCCTGGGGCTGAATTTGGTACACCATCTGTAGCATAATCTCCCACATCTTCATTCGAAGGGGTATCTGGCATGCTGTCTAATTCTGCCATGATAAGTTCCAATTTAAAGATACTTATACAAAGTATAGTATACCATTTGCCTAATTGCTTTTAACATCCTGTATTACACAGTACATCAGGCCATCTGGAGCACAGGAGCAATGAATAGATGAAATTTTTCATTAGCATTTGGAAATGAAGTCTAACAAAGACTATATTTAACATCTGGCGTTTTAAAATGATTAATTGCAGATTGATGTGTCTAATTTTTGAAGAGTGGAAGATAAATTTAAGGGTAACACCTTGAATTTCAATAGTATGTCCCCATCTGCAGCTATTACGTGAGTAAGGAGCAATTGAATGAGTAAACACGATAAAAAAGACTGGAATAAATTTAAAGAAGAAAATCAAATGCCTGACGAAGAGATGATGGATGAAGCAGAGGAAGTAACACCTCATGAAGAGGCTGCTTTAGGCCATCCAAGTTATACCGCTCTGGAAGAGCAGCTTACTCTGGCCGAACAAAAGGCACATGAAAACTGGGAAAAATCAGTTCGTGCCTTGGCAGAACTCGATAACGTACGTCGTCGCATGGAACGTGAAGTTGCTAATGCCCATAAATACGGGATGGAAAAACTGGTTTCAGCTTTATTACCTGTAGTCGATAGTTTGGAGCAAGCCCTGCAACTGGCCGATAAAGATAAAAGTACTGATCCTGCTATGTATGAAGGTTTGGAATTAACGATGAAGCTTTTCATCGATGTGTTGCAGAAATTTGATGTAAACCAGATAGATCCCGTTGGCGCAACCTTTGATCCGCAAGAACACGAAGCCATGTCCATTCAGGATGCTCCTGGAGCGGCACCCAATTCAGTGGTGGCAGTGTTCCAGAAAGGATACAAACTGAATGACCGGGTGATCAGACCGGCTCGAGTTATTGTGTCTAAAAAATCTGGCGATTAGAACTTGAAATTGGCGTAAAACGCCCCATATGTGAATTATTGCAATAGAAACTACTAATTTGGAGCAAAAAGAGAATGGCAAAAATTATAGGAATAGACTTGGGTACTACCAACTCATGTGTTGCTGTAATGGAAGGTGACAAACCCAAGGTAATTGAAAACAGTGAAGGTCATCGTACAACGCCTTCTATCGTTGCCTTTACTGATGACAACGAAGTTTTGGTCGGACAAGCTGCTAAACGCCAGTCTGTTACCAACCCTGAAAAAACCCTGTTTGCAATCAAAAGATTAATTGGCCGTAAATTTGATGATGCGGTAGTACAAAAAGACATCAAAATGGTTCCTTACAAAATTGTTAAGGCCGATAATGGCGATGCCTGGGTTCGTGTCAAAGATCAGGAAAAAGCACCACCGCAAATTTCTGCGGAAGTCTTGCGTAAAATGAAAAAGACTGCCGAAGATTATTTGGGCGAAGAAGTAAAAGAAGCGGTTATTACTGTACCCGCTTACTTCAACGACTCTCAACGTCAGGCAACCAAAGATGCTGGCCGTATTGCTGGTCTTGAAGTAAAACGTATCATTAACGAACCAACTGCCGCAGCGCTTGCTTACGGTATGGATAAAAAGCGTGGTGATTCCATTATTGCTGTGTATGACCTTGGTGGTGGTACCTTCGATATTTCCATTATTGAAATTGCTGAAGTAGATGGCGAACACCAGTTTGAAGTATTGGCAACTAATGGTGATACGTTCCTGGGTGGTGAAGATTTTGACCTGGCTTTAATTGACTATCTGGCTGCAGAATTCAAAAAAGATTCAGGCATTGATTTGCACAATGATCCTTTAGCCTTACAACGTCTGAAAGAAGCTGCTGAAAAAGCAAAAATTGAATTGTCTTCAGCGCAACAAACGGATGTAAACCTGCCTTATATCACTGCAGATGCATCTGGACCAAAACATTTAAACATTAAATTAACCCGTGCAAAACTGGAATCTCTGGTTGAAAAACTGGTTGAGCGTACTATTGAACCATGCAAAACAGCATTAAAAGATGCAGGACTTACTGTATCGCAAATTAATGAAGTGATTTTGGTGGGTGGTCAGACCCGTATGCCTTTGGTACAAAAAACGGTTGAAGACTTTTTTGGTAAAGAGCCACGTAAAGACGTTAACCCTGATGAAGCCGTTGCTGTTGGTGCGGCAATTCAGGCGGCAGTACTGTCTGGTGAAGTAAAAGACATTCTCCTGCTTGACGTAACCCCATTGTCTTTAGGTATAGAAACTATGGGCGGCGTGATGACCAAGCTCATTGAGAAAAATACTACCATTCCTACTAAAGCGAATCAGGTATTTTCTACAGCAGATGATAATCAGACTGCGGTAACTGTTCATGTATTACAAGGTGAGCGTGAGCAAGCTTCTGCAAATAAATCTTTAGGACGATTTGATTTGGGTGACATTCCTCCAGCACCACGCGGTGTTCCTCAAATTGAAGTAACTTTTGATATCGATGCTAACGGTATATTAAACGTTTCTGCTAAAGATAAAGCTACTGGTAAAGCGCAGTCCATCATTATTAAAGCATCAAGCGGTTTAAGTGATGAAGAAGTTGCTGCGATGGTTAAAGACGCACAATCTCATGCTGAAGAGGATAAAAAATTCAAGGAAATGACGGAGCTGCGTAATCAGGCTGATAGTTTGATTCACAGTTGTGAAAAATCCGTGAAAGATTTGGCTGCAGAATTGGCTGAAGATGAGAAAAAAGGCATAGAAACAGCAATTGCTGAATTGAAAGAAGCAGTTCAAGGCACTGACAAGGCTCACATTGAAGATAAAATCAAAGTGCTGACTGATGCGTCTGCCAAGATGGCTGAGCGTATTTATGCGAAAAAATCAGCTGAAGGCCAGGCTTCTCAAGCCGATGCACCACAACAGCAAGAGTCTGCAAAACCAGCAGATGAGGGTGTGGTTGATGCCGAGTTTGAAGAAGTTAAAGACGATAAGAACTAAGGTGAGGTAACCACGAGAACACGTCATTGTAAGATGACGTACTTGCGCGAAGCACATCGTCCTGAGTGAAACGAAGGATCTCCCGATTTTGGCACTATGCCACTTGCAGGAGGTCCTTCGTTTCACTCAGGACGACGTAAGTAAGCGCTAGTGTTCGAATGAAGTTATACTATATAATGTAACGTTAATTATTTTTAAAGTGTGAGCAGTTATGGAACAGCGGGATTATTATGAACTTTTAGAAATCAGTCGAGGTGCTTCAGATGCCGAGATTAAAAAAGCGTATCGCAAACTGGCAATGAAGTATCATCCCGATCGTAACCCAGACGATGCTACTGCTGAAGAAAAATTCAAAGAAATTCAAAAAGCGTATGCCGTATTATCCGATCCCAAAAAACGTAGCGCCTATGATCAATTCGGCCATGCTGCTGTTGATGGTTCTGGAGGCCCTGGCGGTTTTGGTGGTTTCGGTGGCTTTGGCGATGTCTTTGAAGACATTTTTGAAAATATATTTTCCGGCGGACGCGGCCAGGGGCGCCAGTCTCGCGGTCAACGCGGTTCCGATTTGCAATTTAATGTGCAATTAACCCTTGAAGAAGCTGCGGCCGGCAAGGAAATTGAAATTACCGTTCCACGCCATGGCAGTTGTACTACCTGTGATGGCTCTGGGGCGAAAAAGGGTACCCATCCAAAATCCTGTGAAACCTGTAATGGTATTGGCCAGGTCAGAATTCAACAAGGCTTTTTCTCTATTCAGCAAACGTGTCCAAGTTGTCATGGTGAAGGAAAAATTATTTCTGATCCGTGCACCAGTTGCCATGGGCAGGGGCGAATTCGTGAAAGTAAAAAATTAACCGTTAAAATTCCTGCTGGTGTCGATAACGGCGACAGAGTCCGTTTGAGCGGCGAGGGTGAGGCCGGAGTACATGGCGGTGGTCCTGGAGATCTCTATGTTCAGGTGAACGTCAAGACGCACAGCATTTTTGAACGCAATGATAATGATTTGCATTGTGAAGTTCCCATCAGCTTTATTACTGCAGCCCTTGGCGGTTCTATCGAAGTGCCTACTCTTGAAGGGCGTGTGACGCTAAAAATTCCTCATGAAACACAGACAGGTAAAGTATTCCGCCTGAGAGGTAAAGGGGTAAAATCCGTCCGTGGCCATGGACAGGGTGACTTATTATGTAGAGTCGTTGTGGAAACGCCAGTGAATTTGTCCAAAGAACAAAAGGACTTACTCACGAATCTTCAGGAATCTTTGGAACATGCCAAATCCAATCATTCCCCCCGATCTACATCCTGGTTTGCCGGAGTGAAAAAATTTTTTGAAGACATGAAATTTTGATTGAAGTGCGTTACAATTGCTAAATTTTTTACATTCCCTATGGTAACCATATCGGATACAGCAGAGTATCACTCATGATGAATAAACCAGCAATTCTAGTGTTAGCTGATGGCACAATCTACGAAGGAATATCAGTGGGTGCGAGCGGAGACTGCGTAGGTGAGCTGGTTTTCAACACCTCTATGACGGGGTATCAGGAAATGCTCACTGATCCCTCTTACGCGCGCCAGATTATTACTTTAACCGCCTCCCATGTAGGGAATACAGGTTGCACCAGCGAAGACATGGAGTCTAACAAAGTTTGGGCTTCGGGGCTGGTTATGCGCGATTGCTCTATAATGCACAGTAACTATAGGGCGCAACAATCCCTTCCTGAATGGTTGAAAAAAAATGGCGTTGTGGCCATAGCCGGTATTGATACCCGTGATTTGACCCTGAGACTACGTGAACATGGGGCTATAGGTGCCTGCATCAGTACTCGAACTGATGAACCTCAGGCTGTGCTGGATAAGGCCAAGGCCTTCGCCGGACTGGATGGCGTGGATTTGGCTCTGGAAGTGTCACGGCAAACTGTTGAACGCTGGCATGAAGGACGAGGCGAGTGGGGTGCTCCGTCGCAACCTCATCAATTTCATGTGGTTGCCTATGACTTTGGTGTAAAACATAATATTTTACGCATTCTTCATGATAAAGGCTGTCATTTAACCGTAGTACCTGCCAATACACCTGCTGAAGAAGTTCTGGCAATGAATCCTGACGGCGTGTTTTTGTCTAATGGTCCAGGGGATCCTGGCGCCTGTGATTATGCCATTAAAGCAACCAAAGAGTTTTTGGATCACAATATCCCGGTATTTGGTATTTGTCTGGGATTTCAGATTTTAGCCCTCGCATCTGGAGGGACAACGAAAAAAATGAAGTTCGGCCATCATGGGTCGAATCATCCTGTTGTAGAGACCCAAGGGAAAAAAAGGGTTTTTATAACCAGTCAAAATCATGGTTTTGCAGTGGATGAAGATAGTCTTCCCGAAAGTCTGGAGGTCACCCATCGTTCTTTATTTGATAACAGCTTGCAGGGAATCAAGCACAAACGTAAGCCGGCATTTGGTTTTCAGGGACATCCGGAAGCGAGTCCCGGACCACATGAAATAGAAGTACTATTTGATGAATTTATCAGGCTAATGAAATAAGGTTTGTGGCTTTTGCCTCATCCTTAAGTTGTTGCGATATTTTTTATAGAGGATATACAATGAATGAATTCCATGTTTTTACCTCCGAATCAGTTTCTGAGGGACATCCTGACAAAATCGCTGATCAGATCTCTGACGCCATATTAGATGCAATTTTAAGACAGGATCCAGGTGCCAGAGTTGCCTGCGAAGTCTTTGTCAAGACTGGAATGGTAATGGTTGGCGGTGAAATAACGACTAAAGCCTGGGTTGATGTTGATGACATCACTCGCCAGGTGATTAAAGAGATAGGATACAACAGTTCCCAAATGGGGTTCGATTGGGAATCCTGTGCGGTACTTTCTGCTATAGGCAAACAATCGCCAGATATCGCTCAAGGTGTAGATAATCAACAGACCAAAATTTTAGGTGCTGGAGATCAGGGACTAATGTTTGGCTATGCCAGCCGTGAAACCGATGTGTTTATGCCCGCTCCTATAGCTTATGCCCACCGTTTGATGGAAAAGCAGGCCAATTTACGCAAATCAGGCAAATTACCCTGGTTGCGACCTGATGCCAAGAGCCAGGTTACCCTGAAATATGAGCATGGAAAACCGGTAGAAGTAGACACAGTTGTTCTCTCCACCCAACATTCACCAGAAATCAGTCATAGTGATTTAACCGAAGCGGTGCGTGAAGAAATTATTAAAGCAGTGCTCCCTGCCGAATGGTTAACTGACAGGACTCGCTATTTTATTAATCCTACCGGCCGCTTTGTTATTGGTGGTCCCTTAGGTGATTGCGGTTTAACCGGACGTAAAATTATTGTAGATACTTATGGCGGTATGGCCAGACATGGTGGCGGTTGCTTTTCAGGAAAAGATCCTTCCAAAGTAGACCGTTCAGCCGCTTATGCTGCACGCCACGTCGCGAAAAACATAGTGGCTGCGGGTATTGCTGACAAATGTGAAATACAGGTATCTTATGCTATTGGTATTGCTGAACCTACTTCAATTTCGGTTGATACTTTTGGAACGGGGCGGTTAAAAAATAGCGAAATTATCGATTTGATTCATACCCATTTCGATTTGACCCCGCAAGGTATTATTGAGCATCATGATTTGTTGCGACCAATTTATCAGCGAACCGCAACTTATGGACATTATGGTCGAGATGATTTCCCTTGGGAGCGTCTGGATAAAGTACCTGAATTGAAAAAGGCACTTTAAAGTTCAGCCAGGGGCTGGCAACAGACCCTGATAAACAGCACTAAAATAAAGGAATGTATGATGAAATTAGCGGATGAGGCAGTGTTAAAAGGAAATGGGACTCAGGATTATAAAGTGGCAAATATGTCTTTAGCCTCCTGGGGACGTAAAGAAATTGCTATAGCCGAAACGGAAATGCCTGGCCTTATGGCTTTGCGTGAAGAGTTCGGCGCTGCCAAGCCGCTAAAAGGCGCCCGTATTGCGGGCTGCCTGCATATGACCATTCAGACTGCGGTGCTGATTGAAACCTTAATTGCTTTAGGCGCTGAAGTACGCTGGTCGTCTTGTAATATATTTTCAACCCAGGATCATGCTGCGTCAGCCATAGCGGCTGCCGGAATTCCTGTATTCGCCTGGAAAGGGGAGACAGAAGAGGAATACTGGTGGTGTGTGGAACAGACTTTACGTGGCCCTAATGGTTGGACTCCTAATTTGCTGCTCGATGATGGCGGTGATTTAACTCAGATCATTCATGAAAAACACCCTGAATTGTTAGCTGGAATCAAAGGGGTTTCAGAAGAAACAACGACGGGCGTGGCCAGATTATATGAAATGGCAAAACAAGGTCATTTAAAAATCCCTGCTATTAACGTCAATGATGCGGTAACCAAATCCAAATTTGATAATCTGTACGGCTGCCGGGAATCCTTACTGGATGGCTTGAAACGCGCTACAGATGTAATGATCGCGGGTAAGCTGGCGGTAATTCTTGGCTATGGTGATGTGGGCAAAGGTTGTGCCCAGGCTCTGCGCGGTCAGGGAGCTACCGTTTTAATTGCTGAAATTGATCCTATATGTGCCTTGCAGGCTGCAATGGAAGGATACAGAGTGGTAACTCTTGATGATGTTGCGGATCAAGTAGATATAGTCGTGACTGCCACAGGCAATTATCATGTTGTTACTCATGATCACATGAAACGTATGCGCAATCAGGCCATACTGTGTAATATTGGCCATTTTGATTCTGAAATAGACATCCACAGTTTGAAACAATACCAATGGGAAAATATTAAACCTCAGGTTGATCATGTGATATTTCCTGATGGAAAGCGCATTATTATTCTCGCAGAAGGACGTCTGGTAAATCTTGGTTGTGCCACAGGCCATCCCAGTTTCGTGATGTCCGCGTCGTTTACCAATCAGGTCTTGGCGCAAATTGAGTTGTTTAAAAACTCAGATCAGTATAAATGCCAGGTTTATGTTCTGCCCAAACTTCTGGATGAAAAGGTAGCTCGTCTGCATTTGGCTCGTATTGGAGCAAAGTTAACCCAATTAACCAGCGAACAGGCTGAATATATTGGTGTTGACAAAAAAGGACCTTATAAGCCTGAGCATTATCGCTATTGATAAGGTATTTACTCTTTGGGATGAATTATTTATTTAAAGATTTATAATCAATCATAATTGGGGATGCAGTTTAGTGGATCATGTTATTGCAGCAAACTATCTTTCCAATCTGGAAAAGTGTCTTGAGCAATTGGGGGTAGAGCACTTTCTTGACACGATCAATTTTGATCTTGCCCGAGCACAGGATCCTGCAGCCTTTTTGACTCTGGATGAACTGAAATATGTCATTGATGAAGCCTACAAATTAAGTAATTGTCCTCAATTAGGGCTTATTTTTGGTAAGAGTTTATCCATAGTGAACCATGGCTTTCTGGGGTATGCTGCCATGAGCAGTCCCACCTTGGGGGAAGCGCTTCGGACTACTTTAAGCTATCTGAATGTACGTACTAATTTATTTCATATAGAACTGAACATGTCTGAGGATTTTAAGACTGTCGCCATTGATTTTGCTACCCGAATCAATGACCCGATAATATCGCGTTTTCTTCTTGAGCTGGCGATTACTCATCTTGTCAAGATGAGAACCTTTTTGATTGGTTCATCCCTTCCTTTCCTGAAAATCGAATTAAATTATGATAAACCTGATTACGCTGATTTTTATCAGGAATTATTTCAAACCGAGATAGTATTTAATTCTAAATACTGCCGTGTTTTGGCTAATGCTGAAGAATTAAATTATCCCGTCAATTTTGCGGATGATGTCAGCTTTCAACTGGCAAAAGCCCAGTTACAGGAAATGGTGAAAAATCTTGCGTTAAACGAGGATTTGGCCAGCAAAATAAAATCCATTTTACTGAATAAAAATCTGAATCAAATCAGTATGGAAGATATTGCCAGCCAATTGTGCATGTCTTCCCGAACACTTAGACGCCATTTGCAAAGGCTTAATATCACTTATCAAGAGTTATTTGATGAGGTACGTGAGCAAAAAGCAAAGGCATTTTTACTCAATCAACATATTTCCATGACTGAAATCAGCTTCCTGTTGGGATTTCATGATACGTCTAACTTTTCCAAAGCATTCAAGCGCTGGACAGGTTCTACCCCATCCGAATACCGTGAGCATCACGGAATAGGTTAAATAGATGTGCTCAGAGCAACGTCGATTCGGAATGGCGCAGTTTGTAGCCTTGATGCAGCGATAGCGAAATCAAGGTTTGCATCCCGTGGAAAAGGCTAAAATAAAGAAAACCTTGATTACGCTATCGCTGCATCAAGGCTACGATTATATGATTTCTGATACGAGGTACGATTTTTATCCCACTCCCCGATCCACGTCGTCCTGAGCGCGTCTTTTTGCGCGAAGGATCTCCAAATATTGGCACCATGCCACTTTCAGGAGATCCTTCGCGCAAAAAGACGCGCTCAGGACGACGGAATTCTGGCAGGGTGTGTAGCCCGGTCTGCTTGCAGCCGGGATCGCAGTGGCACCATCTCGGTTGCAAGCAAGCCGGGCTGCAATACGGTCTTGTTTTGCCATTTATTCTCCTGCATACTGAAATGCTTGGTATATATAGCTTCTTTCTAAAGGCTTAATAAGGAGATTTACGTATGAGTTTAAAATCAGGGATTTTGGGATTGGGCCTCTTATCTGTCGCACAGGCAGGTCTTGCTGCACCAGACAGTACTACTGTAAGAGTTATTATTAAATACAAACAGCAACCTATGGCTATCTCTTCATTAAAGTCACAGGTTTTTAAATCCATTCAGTTGCCAGTAAAAGAAATGAAACCTATGGCTAATGGAGCTTATTCACTTGTTTTAGATTCCTCAGCCTTACCTTCGCCTTCATTCAAAGCAAAAGACTCAGATAATACCAAAGCAATATTAGAGCGTTTACGCAAAAATCCTAATGTGCTGTATGCGGTTAAAGACCGAATCGGATATTTTAAACCTGTTGCGGATCCTGAAGTAAATCTGGAATTAAGCCAATTATTATCACATGACAGCCAATGGGATGAGTTTACTCCACCAGCCGGAATTATGCTGGAATCAAAGCCCGGTTTGAACGATGGAGCCTGGGCATATACCACCGGCAAAGCAAAGCGACCAGTAGTGGTTGCTGTTCTGGATACAGGAGTGGCTTTAAATGACAGCCTGATAAACAATCTGGTCAAAGACAACGACGGTAATGTCTGGGGATGGAATTTTGCTGGCAACAATAATGACTTAAGCGATGAAACCCAATCCTATCATGGCACCCATGTATCAGGAACTATTGCAGGATATGGTGATGTCATGAAGGGAGTCGGTCCTGATTTAAAAATATTAACAGTAAAAATCCCTGCAGAATCAGGAATGTTTTATGAAAGTGCTGTTATCAATGGCATTTATTGGTCTGTTGGTGGGGAAGTACCCGGTGTTCCAACCAATATGCATCCTGCCAAAGTCTTAAACATGAGTTTTGGTGTGGATTTGGAGCCAGGAACTGAAATTGATTACTGTGACCAGCCACTTCAGGAAGCGGTGAATTTCGCACGTAACAAAGGGGCAGTGCTTGCTGTCGCGGCAGGTAATGACAATGTTTGGGAACATTATAATGCTCCCGGAGTATGTAATGGTACGGTTAAGGTTGCCTCTACAGGACCTGAAGGCTTACGTTCCTACTTTTCCAATTATGGGCCTGGGGTCATGCTCGCAGCTCCTGGAGGAGACAAACGATATGGGGCTGCTGGCGGTATTTTATCTACAGTGAATCCTGGCGGAGGATATAACTCCTCTGGTTTTGATTTTTATCAGGGTACCAGTATGGCATCACCACATGTTGCCGGAGTTGCCGGGTTGATTTTTGCTATCAGCGACAGAATTTTAAAGGCTGAGCAAGTAGAGCAAATTCTTTATACAACCACTCATAATTTTGGAACCAGTACTGATCAGAACAAGTCTTGTGTGGGCAAAAAACCTTGCGGGCATGGCATCCTGGATGCGAATAATGCCGTTCAAACAGCGTTGAATGGGTATGATGTTTTATTCTCAGCGCCCAAAATGGCGGATCTGGCTACTACAGAATGTGGAAAGTCCATGGTAAAGCCTGGAATGGATACTATCAGCACAGGTACAGCCACTTGGTTAAAAGATAAAGCGGTGTGTGAGGAAGTAAGCGATTATCAAAATCCGCATGTTGCTGTTAAAGATGGGCAAATATACGCTTATTATGGTGCGGTGAGTTATAAGCTGGATCAACGTGCTTTCAAAGAATGTCAGGTCATTGGTTATGACGGTGTGGGTTGTTATATGTAGTTACCCCTATCGCTGAATCACGTCGTCCTGAGCGCGTCTTTTTGCGCGAAGGATCTCCTGAAAGCTGGCAGGGAGTGTAGCCCGGTCTGCTTGCAGCCGGGATCGAAGTGGCACCGTGCCAATTTGGGGAGATCCTTCGCGCAAAAAGACGCGCTCAGGACGACGCGTTTTTTTGGGATTATGCCACTTCGATCCCGTACTACGCTTCGCTAATACGGGCTACGAGGTGTCATGATTACTTCAACCATCCATTCAATATATCAACAATCTTTTGTGCCTGATCCGCACTTGAAATATTGAATTTCGATTTTTGCCAGTACTGGTTGTTGCGCTTTTGATAACGTCGAATAGAATACTTAACCGGGCCGTAATCATTCTTTGCATTATCCCAGTCTTGATATTTGAACATGATAGTAGTCCAGGCACCTTTACTTAATACCTGCTTATCAAGCTCTTTCGTTGTCTCTGTGCCATTTTCACTAAAGGCAATGGTAATATCGTCTACAGTTTCACTCATATAAATGGGTTCCTTAATTAATTGTTGATGGATTGTAGTTTGCCATCAACAAAAGTCAAGGAAACTGATGGCTGGTATTGGCCGGGCTGATAAATCCATATTTGCGGTTTTTTAGCTGTGGGTACAATCTGATTAATAAAAGTATTGTTTATCACATCAGGACTACCACAGGCTCCGTATACCCTGCCTACAGGGTCGCCTATCTGAAAACTGGCTCCAGAGCACAGCGAAGACGCATTACTGTCATTGCCATTGATGCGAATTGATTTAATCTGATTATTTACTACATCCACTTCCATTTGCGCGCCACCATTTCCCGTGGGCACATTCCATACCCCATAAAATGCGGTAGATGAACCCTGATGGTTATAAATCAATTGTTGTACCGGGATTTTTTGGGTAAGGGGCTGATTGGAATCCTGTTGGCTTTGTGGTTGTCCGCAGGCGGCAATAACCTGATCTGTAGTCATGCCTAAATTAATATAGGCATGATTCTGAGGACAATAATAAGATTGGGCAGCCTCAAGGCTAAAGGGTAAAAAAAACAATAACAAACTTGCCGTGTAGTGTGTTTTCATAAGTCGATCCCATCAACCTGCTTTAGGGTTTAGTACAAGTATAGTTGGTTTTAGTGATAGTTGTATTTATTTCATAGTATGGGCCAGGGTAAAGAGGCACTGATAAATAAAGTAATTACTTTTAATATAATCATGATAATAAAGGGTGAGAAGTCAAAACCTGAAATATCAGGAACAATTTTTCTGCCCAGAATTAACAATGGCTGTGTTAACAGACGTAAAAAATCCGCAATTGGATGCTGCCACCCTGGATTAACGTAACTCATAATCACGCGAATTAAAATGGCAAAAAACAGTAAATCACAGGGTTGAATAATCAGATCAGCAAACACATAAAGGATTAAAAATACAAAGGGCATTACAGCATGGAAATGGAGGAGGCTTAAGCATATTATTTTTATCAGTTCAACCAGGATCAGAACACAGAACGCCATCCAGTCGTATTTTTGTCCGGGATGGTATTTTTGTCGCAATAATAAATTAAATGGTCTGACTATAGGATCCGTAATGGTATGAATCAGTCGGCTGAACGGGCTCAGTGCACTGATTCTTAAAAAGCGTAAGGCGATACGAATCCAGAGAGTGAAAATAAATAAATTAAAAAATAAGGCAGTCAGAAAAATTCCTACAGCGGTAAAACCAGACATAAATACTCCGTTTGGGTCGTGATAGTGCAAAAGGACTATCCCTATTTAATTGTTATTCTACCGCACCTAATTCCTGTGAGCGACGTTTTGCTGCTTCCATGGCTTTTAAAATCAGGGCATCCAATTGTCCGTGTAGCTCATTCAGGGCTGCGGCTGTTGTTCCACCTGGAGATGTTACCTTTGTTCTTAACTGACTTAAACTTAAATCGCTGTTTTCCGCCAATTTTATCGCGCCTGCAGCTGTTTGCAAGGCAAAAGTCTTTGCAATGGTTGGCTCTAATCCTAATGATACTGCGGCATCAATCAGAGCTTCTATAAACAAGAACACATAAGCAGGCCCGCTACCGGAAAGGGCGGTGAACACATCCATTTCCGCTTCACTCTTTGCCCAGGCAGTCAAACCAATCTGGGAAAAAATAAGTTCAGCCTGTATTTTTTGTTCGGGGCTGGTGTGTTCATTTGCTATCAGAGGGGTTGCCCCCAGGCTGATGGCTGCCGGAGTATTAGGCATAGTGCGAATTACTGCCTGATTGGGGCGGCAACGTTTGGCAAACCAGGATAAACTCAATCCTGCTGCAACAGAAATCAGCAGGCAATTGGGCAACAGGAGGGGGGTAATTTCTTGCAGAACAGCACTCATTTGAGCGGGCTTTACGGCAAGAATTATAATTTCGGCATTTTTTGCCTGCTCCTTATTGTCATAATGCGTACTGATATTTTCATTATTAATGCCAATTGTTAAGGATGGCGCGGAAGCGGCAATATGATGGGAGCCTTGTTTCCTTAATCCCCGTGCGATGGCCTTAGCCATATTGCCATAACCTATAAAACAGATTTTCATGATTCTTTACCTCGACGTTCACCAAAAATAGCGCGGCCAATCCTGACTATGGTTGAACCCGCTTTAATGGCGGGAATCAAATCATCACTCATACCCATGGATAAAGTATCCATGTGCAAATTCAGATTCTGATTCAACCTGTCCTTCAATTCGCGCAGTGCACACAATAAAGCATACTGTTCCTCCGGATTTTTTTGCGGGGGTGGAATAGTCATGAGCCCTCGGAGTTCCAGATTAGGTAATTGTCTTATTGCCGCGGCAAGTTCCCAGGTTTCCTCAACAGGTATGCCTGACTTGTTTTCCTCTTCAATCAGATTGACCTGAATACACACTTGTAATGATTCGGTGTCTGAGCCACGATATTCGTTTAATAGCTGTGCGATCTTAAGCCGATTGATGCTGTGTACCCAGTCAAAATGCTGCGCTATACCTTTGGTTTTATTACTTTGGATGGGTCCTATAAAATGCCAGGAAACAGGCAAATCTTTTAGTTGTTCCTGTTTATCCCGGGCTTCCTGATAATAGTTTTCGCCAAAATGATTAATTCCATTGCGAAAAGCTTCAGTTATTGCTGCTGCATTTTGCTGTTTGCTTACCGCCAACAACAAGACGGAGCCTGGTTCTCTGTGCGCATTGAGCTCTGCCTGAGTCATTAATTCTTTAATAGTCTTGATGTTGTGGCTAATAGTCATACTTTTTTCTGTGAGTCGGTAAAGAATGTAACCTTAACAAAAGAGCGGGTATTTTCACAAGTTCAAATAAACAGGACTGTGCCATTCCCGGAACCACGTCGTCCCGAGCGCGTCTTTTGGCGCGAAGGATCTCCTGAAAGCGGCATGGTGCCAATATTTGGAGATCCTTCGCGCCAAAAGACGCGCTCAGGACGACGTGGATCGGGTAATGGCAAAGATGTGTAGAAGAGACTGCTGCTAGCAGACTGGGTTACCAGTCCTGCAAGGGGAGGGATTCTGATGTGGTCACATGAGTTTCTCTCAGGTTCTGACAAAAAAAGCCCCGGAGTTTGCCGTGTATCATTTCCTGAGCTACGCTTTTATTAAGAATAACCAATAACTTGTCAGGGATATTGAGTATGGATATTGCAGAATTATTGGCGTTTTCAGTTAAAAATAAATCATCAGACTTACATATATCTGCTGGATTACCTCCAATGATTCGCGTAGATGGGGATTTACGTAAAATCAATTTACCAGCCCTTGATCACAAAGATGTGATAAAAATCATTTATGACATTATGAATGACAGACAAAGAAAAGAGTTTGAAGAATTTTTAGAAACAGACTTTTCCTTTGAAATTACCAGTCTTGCGCGCTTCAGGGTGAACGCCTTTAACCAGGCAAGGGGTGCTGCGGCGGTCTTTCGTACCATTCCTTCTGAAATATTAAGTATGGAAGCGCTGAATTTACCGCCGATTTTTAAAGAGATGGCTAATTTTAACCGGGGTCTGATTTTGGTAACGGGTCCTACAGGTTCAGGAAAAAGTACCACACTGGCTGCAATCATAGATTACATTAACTCCTCACGTTACGAACATATTCTAACCGTAGAAGATCCTATAGAATTCGTTCATCAGAGTAAAAAATGTCTGGTGAACCAGCGTGAAGTGCACAAAGATACTTTGAGTTTTAATGCAGCACTACGTTCTGCCTTGCGTGAAGACCCTGATATTATTCTGGTAGGGGAATTGCGGGATTTGGAAACCATTCGTCTGGCTATGACTGCTGCTGAAACAGGACATTTGGTGTTTGGCACTCTGCATACCAACTCAGCTACCAAGACCATCAACAGGATTATCGACGTGTTTCCGGCAGAGGAAAAATCAATGGTTCGTTCGATGTTGTCTGAATCATTGCAGGCAGTGGTAGCACAAAGCCTGTTGAAAAAGAATAAAGGCGGGCGAGTGGCGGCCCTGGAAATCATGATGTGTACAGGCGCTATCCGTAACCTCATCAGGGAAGATAAAGTAGCTCAAATGTATTCGTCCATTCAGACGGGACAGGCTAAAGGGATGCAGACTCTGGATCAGCATTTGACTGAGTTGGTATCCAAGGGCGTTATTTCGGTACATACAGCCCATGAAGCGGCGATTAATAAGACCTTGTTTTAATTAGAAATAAATAGTGATCTATGCAGTTTGTAGCCTGTATTAGCGGAGCGTAATACAGGATCGAGGTGGCAATTTCCCGTATTACGGCTGGCGCCTAATACGGGNTACGATAACTGGATCGCTCAGGACGACATACATCTGACCTTATGCCGTTTTTTGCAGTTCAAGCAACTGGGGAATACCCG
Organism: Legionella shakespearei DSM 23087; assembly: GCF_000373765.1. Lineage (GTDB taxonomy): Bacteria > Pseudomonadota > Gammaproteobacteria > Legionellales > Legionellaceae > Legionella > Legionella shakespearei. The sequence continues at coordinate 32,812 of NZ_KB892384.1, forward strand.
CTTCTGCCAATGCCAGCATGCTATTTAACTGCTCACGGTTAAAACTTTTATCTTCAGCAGTACCCTGAATCTCAATAAAATGGCCTTCTTCATTCATGACCACGTTCATATCCGTTTCAGCCAGTACATCTTCTGCGTAATCCAGATCAAGAACAGGTTGGCCTCTGTAAATGCCTACTGAAACAGCCGCCACATAATTAAATGCAGGCATTTTGCGGATTTTTTCTCTTTGCACCATCCACTGAACAGCGTCTCTCATCGCGACACAGGCTCCTGTTATAGCAGCAGTTCTTGTACCTCCATCTGCCTGAATGACATCACAATCCAGAGTGATTGTATTTTCACCTATCACTTTTAAATCCATACAGGCTCTGAGAGAACGACCAATCAAACGCTGAATTTCAAGCGTTCTGCCACCTTGCTTGCCTTTACTGGCTTCACGTTCGCTACGACTGTGTGTTGCGCGGGGAAGCATGCCGTATTCTGCTGTGACCCAACCCTGATTTTTACCTTTGATAAAACGGGGAACTCCATCAATAACCGAAGCATTACACAGTACTTTGGTGTTGCCAAATTCGACTAAAACAGAACCTTCAGCATGTTGGGTGTAATTACGGGTAATTTTGATAGGGCGGAGTTGATTGGGTTCACGGTTACTGGGGCGCATGACATATTCCTCGATAAAATAGTGAAGTATATACCCAATGTCCAGCAAAATGCTATTTTTAGGTTTAATGAGTCATCTCTGTGCAATTATCTGAATTTGCGGTATATTCGCTGCCCAGGTTTCTATGCAGGTATTTTTATGATTCACAGTATGACAGCTTTCGCGCGAACTCAAAGACAGGTTGAGTCGGGACATCTTTGTTGGGAAATCAGATCGGTTAATCATCGTTATCTGGATATTTCTTTTAGATTGCCAGAGTCTTTTCGCTTTCTGGAAGCACAATTACGCAGCTCATTACGCGATCAGATAAACCGCGGCAAACTCGAGTGCCAGTTGAAATATCAAGACACAAATACCGATAATCAGTCTATGCTTATAAATATAGGTATGGTAAATGCATTAGTTGATTTAAGCGCTAATCTCGCTGCATCCCATCACCTGGCAAATGACATGACGGTAAGTCGAGTATTGGCCTGGCCGGGGATAGTACACGCAAATCGAGTGAATACGGATGAGTTAGGGCAACAGGCGGTAATCCTGTTTCAGGATGCTGTAAAGTATTTAAGTAAAGCCCGGGCAGTGGAAGGGGCTGCCCTGAAAGACCATGTAGACGGCCGTCTGCAGGCTTTGGAGCAAGAAGTGATTAAAGCCAGGGCTTTGATCAAGGATACGGCGGGTCAGGCCCGGGACAAATTGCTGACGAGATTGCATGCAATAAAAAGTGAAGTGCCAGAAGCGCGGATAGAACAGGAAATTGCATTGCTTCTTACTCGTCTTGATGTCAGTGAAGAACTGGATCGACTGCAAACGCACATAAGCGAAGTAAGGCGCTCATTAAGTAACGATAAAGTAGCTGGCAGACGTTTGGATTTTTTAATGCAGGAATTAAACAGAGAAGCGAATACATTAAGCTCTAAATCAGATTCTGTGGAGTTAACCCAGAGTGCGGTTGAAATGAAAGTCTTAATTGAGCAGATGCGTGAACAAATACAAAACATTGAGTGATAGCTATGGTTGGTAATTATTCTGGAAATTTATATATTGTTGCTGCGCCTTCGGGCGGAGGAAAAACGAGTCTGGTGCGCAATTTGATTGAGACTCTTGATGACATAGAGGTCTCCGTATCACACACTACAAGGGCGATGCGCCCCGGTGAGCAGGATGGAGTCGACTATTTCTTTGTTGATGAGCCTGAGTTTATACAGATGGTCAATAATAATGGCTTTATAGAACATGCTCGGGTATTTAACCATTTGTATGGAACTTCAGTGGCGCAGATTAACAAGCGGCTGGAACGGGGAATAGATATCGTTCTGGATATTGATTGGCAAGGAGCAGAGCAGATAAGACGCACTTTTGCCACAGCGGTCAGTATCTTCATCATTCCCCCATCACTGGATGCTTTAAAACAACGATTGATGAACAGACGTCAGGATAATGATGATGTAATCAGTGATCGAATGATCAAAGCCCAGGATGAGTTAAGCCATTATCCGGAATTTGATTACCTGATAGTGAATGACACTTTTGAACATGCCGCTCTGGATTTACGCTCCATTGTGATTGCAAATCGTCTGAAAATGGAGCGACAGGTAAATAAACAATCAAAATTACTTTCATTCCTGCTGGCATAGCAGTAAAATGAGGGGTTTGAGCTGGAAACAGAATATTCGTTATGCGTGAATCTGTTTCAATAACTTTAAGGTGGATTTTATTATGGCACGAGTAACCGTTGAAGATTGTCTGGAACACGTTGCAAACCGATTTGAGCTGGTAATGGTAGCTACTAAACGTGCACGTCAAATTGCCGTTCGTGGTGATCAGCCCATGGTTGAATGGGAAAATGACAAACCAACTGTTGTGGCCTTGCGTGAAATTGCAGAAGGTTTTATAACGGCTGATATTTTAGACAAAGAATAATTGTTCGCACTGACCGTAGCCCGTATTAGCGAAGCGTAATACGGGTTGGAATAGCAGGACCCCGTATTACGCTTCGCTAATACGGGCTACGCATTTATGGGTCAGGATGTGACTGATTTGCATTTGTTTAAAAGATTTGGTTCTCGATGTGTAGGCTACTTGGAGAACCCGTTACGGTAGGACACAGGATTGTAACGCAGTATAAACCGTAATTGGAACAACCAGAGGTATTAACAGCCATGTCGGACATTAGGGAGTATTGCGTGAGCTACTTTAAGGAGCTCGATGAAGAGCTTAAATGCTACCTTGAGCAGGCGCAAATTGAAAAATGTTATCAGGCATATGTGGTTGCTGAAAAGGCACATCATGGTCAAATGCGTCGATCCGGTGAGCCTTACATCACGCATCCCGTAGCTGCCGCTTTGATCCTTGCGCGAATGCGTCTGGATTATCAGACTATTATGGCCACTTTACTCCATGACGTGGTTGAAGACACGTCAATCAGTAAAGAAGATTTAACCAACCAGTTTGGTGAAGACGTAACCGCTCTGGTTGATGGCGTCACCAAATTAACCAAAATCAAATTTGAATCCAAAGCAGAAGCCCAGGCTGAGAATTTCCGTAAAATGGTTCTGGCTATGGTCAAGGACATTCGGGTTATTATCGTCAAACTGGCCGACAGATTACACAATATGCGCACGCTGGGGGTTATGCCCTATGCGAAACGGCGGCGTATTGCGATAGAAACGCTTGAAATTTATGCCCCTATTGCCAATCGCTTAGGGATGCATTCCATCTATGTCGGACTGGAAGATTTAGGATTCCAGGCCTTATATCCCATGCGTTATCGGGCTATCAAGTCAGCAGTTGAAAAGTCCAGAGGAAATCGCAGGGAATTAACCCAGACCATAGAAAAAGATTTACAACATGCTCTTGCCCAATTAAACATTCCTTACGAACAGGTCTTTGGCAGACAAAAGCATTTATACAGTATTTATAGAAAAATGCGGCAGAAAAAAGCATCCTTTACCGAGATTACGGATGTCTTTGCTTTCCGTGTTATTACCGATGATATTGATTCCTGTTACCGTATTTTGGGAGCCTTGCATTGTACTTACAAGCCAGTACCTCAGCGTTTCAAAGATTATATAGGCATACCCAAGGCGAACGGATACCAATCCTTGCACACCACTTTGTTTGGTCCTTTTGGTGTACCGCTTGAAGTACAAATACGAACCAGGGAAATGGATAAGGTCGCAGATAATGGCGTAGCCGCTCACTGGATTTACAAATCGTCAGGCCTTGAAGTCAATGAAGCTCAGCTAAGGGCGCGCGAGTGGGTGCAAAGTTTGCTGGAAATGCAAAGAAGCACAGGAAATTCACTGGAATTCATTGAAAACGTCAAAATTGATTTATTCCCCGATGAAGTCTACGTCTTTACTCCAAAAGGCCATATCATGGAATTACCCAAAGGGGCAACTCCCGTTGATTTTGCTTACACGGTTCACTCAGGCGTTGGTAATAGTTGCGTTGCGGCTAAAGTTAATCGCCGTCTGGTACCGTTAAGCATACCCTTGCTCAATGGACAAACCGTTGAAATTATTACGGCTCCGGGCGCTCATCCTAACCCGGCCTGGTTGAATTTTGTTGTAACAGGTAAAGCCCGCTCCAATATCCGCCACTTCTTGAAAAGCCAACAACACGCCGAGTCCATAGTTTTAGGAAAACGCTTGCTGGAACAGTCATTAACAGAACTCTCCAGTGATTATGCAAAAGTTCCACCGGAATCCTTACAGGCCTTATTAAGCGACTTGCATTATAAAACGGTAGACGATTTGCTTTATTCCATAGGAATTGGTAATCAAATGGCGATGGTTATTGCCAAACGCCTGGTGGTTACCCAGGATTCACTTGAACTGGATAAAGGAAGTAAAACCCGGCCCCTTGCAATTAAAGGCACTGAAGGCATGGTGGTGCATTTTGGAGAATGTTGTCAGCCTATTCCGGGTGATAACATTGTGGGTAAATTCCAGCAAGGCAGAGGAATTATCGTCCATGCCAGCGATTGTTCTTCCCTGAAAAAGTCACGCAGTAATCCTGAGCAGTTCATTGCTTTACGATGGGACGAACAGGTTCAGGGCGAGTATTGGGTTGATATCACCGTTGATGTAGCAAATGAACGTGGGGTATTGGCAGCTTTAGCCACCGCCATTTCAGAAGCGAATTCCAATATAGGCAATATTAATGTTGATCCACGTGATGGGCGTCATAATGCAGTGACTTTTTCGATCAGTGTGTCGGACCGCACGCATTTGGCCAGGATCATGCGCCGATTACGGGCTAATAAAGTAGTCATGCGACTTTACAGAAAAAAACAAGGGGATAATAATTGATGCAACCTATCCATACCAAATTGGCACCAGAAGCAATTGGTACTTATAGCCAAGCCATAAAATGTGTCGATACTGTTTATTTATCCGGCCAGATTCCGTTAGATCCTGAAACAATGCAAATATGCAGTCAGGACATTAAATTGCAGATAACCCAGGTATTGGAAAATTTGTCTGCGGTCTGTGAAGCTGCTGGCGGCAGCCTGGCTCACATTGCCAAATTAAATGTTTTTTTAACCGATTTGACTCATTTTCCTTTAATCAATGAAGCAATGAGCCGTTATTTTGTTGCTCCATATCCTGCCAGAGCTGCCATTCAGGTTTCTGCTTTGCCCCGTGGTTCCAAGGTGGAAATGGATGGCGTTATGGTTTTGCCATCGGAGCGCAGTTAATATCATGAGTGACGATCAATACGCCCGTACCGGGCGTGTGATGTTCCTAATCGTCTGGATTATTTTATTTTTCGGTTTGTTTTTATTTTTTTATTATTACGGTAAATCAGACAGTGTAGTCCATGTAGTCACCAGTACGGAGTTTGTTTTAAGTGCAGATGGCGAAGGACATTACCGTATTAAGGGCAGGATTAATGATCAGCCTGTGGAATTTCTTGTAGATACAGGCGCTACTTTGGTTGCCATTCCGCAAAATGTGGCGGATCACTTGCATATTTCTGGCCGTTATCCTGTTACCATGACTACAGCCAATGGTCAGGTAACTGGTTCTCTGACACGTTTGCGGCAGTTGTCTTTTGGCGAATTTAAACTGAATGATATTAAAGCAGTGATTATTCCTGCTTCCAGCGATGATGTGGTGTTGTTGGGAATGAATGTCTTATCGCAATTCAATATAGAGCAGGACGGAAAGCGCCTTATTCTAAAGAAACAACGGCAGTAACCTGTCCACGGGTAACAACAATTATTTTAGAGTTTATCTTATGAGTCTTATTTCACTAAATGGCGCTACCCTTATCGTTGCGAATAATCACATCCTTGATGAAGCTGATTTACAGATTCAGCCGCAGGATCGAATAGCCCTGGTGGGACGCAATGGGGCGGGCAAATCAACTCTCATGAAGTTATTGCTTGGTGAGATGGTTCTTGATAGCGGCCAAATGCAGCAACTTTCGGGCTTGCGTATTGCGGGTTTAACTCAGGAAGTGCCTGTCACCGGAGAAGAGTCAGTGTACCATTTCCTGGTCAAAAGTTTAGGGGAAGTGGGGGAGATTCTGACGCAATTTAATGAATTAAGTCAGCAAGGAGACATGGATAAACTCGCTCTTTGCCAACAGAAAATGGATAATTTAAATGCCTGGGATTTATTACCCAAAATTGAAACCATGGCGAGCCGTTTAGGTATTTCGATTAATGAACAAATGGGCAGCCTGTCCGGTGGAATGAAGCGACGTGTGTTACTGGGGGCGGCCTTGCTGGCTTCTCCCGATTTACTGCTTTTGGATGAGCCAACCAACCATTTGGACATTGAAGCCATTGAATGGCTGGAAACTTATTTAAAATCATTTAACGGCAGTGTCGTTGTTGTTACCCACGACCGGGAATTTTTAAGCCAGGTAGCCAATCGTATCGTTGAAATCGATAGAGGCAAATTGTATTTTCATGCCTGTGATTATGAAACGTATCTCGACAGACGAGAAACAATCAGGCTTAGCGAGCAAAAGCAAAATGATCTGTTTGATAAAAAACTCGCTGAAGAAGAAGTGTGGATTCGTACTGGAATTAAAGCGCGACGAACCCGGAATGAAGGGCGTGTCCGTGCCTTAAAAGCCTTAAGGGAAGAATATAAAGCGCGAAGAAATCAATTAGGTTCGGTGAAGTCCCTGACTTTGGATGTGACTCGTTCGGGTTCTATGGTCATTGAAGCGCAAGGTGTTAATTATGCAATAGAAAGCAGACGCCTGGTCAATAATTTTTCATTACTTCTTACCCGTGGCGATAAGCTTGGCATTATTGGCCCCAATGGCTGTGGTAAAACTACCCTGGTGCGCCTGTTATTGGGCGAGTTACAACCTGAATCAGGGTCAATTAAGCAGGGAACGTCTTTGAATGTCGCCTATTTTGACCAATTACGCCGTCATTTGGTTGAAGATCAAACCATAATGTTTAACGTGGCTGATGGCGCTGATCATGTGACTATCAACGGCAGACAAAAGCATGTAGCCAGTTACTTAAAAGATTTCCTGTTTGCACAGGAGCGCTTTAATCAACCGGTTTCTTCCTTGTCGGGAGGAGAAAGAAACAGATTACTGTTGGCTAAGTTGTTTGCCAAACCGGTGAATTTTTTAGTCATGGATGAGCCGACCAACGATCTGGATATTGAAACTCTTGAACTGCTAGAAAATATGCTGATGGAGTATCCTGGTACTTTGATTTTAATCAGTCATGACCGCGCATTCATTAATCAGGTGGTTACCAGCGTTCTTGTTTATGAAGGCGAAGGGCGTTTCAGTGAATTTGTAGGTGGTTATGATGATTATACCCAGCATAAAAAACAACAACAGCGGGAGATAGCAGCAAAGGCTGCGCCCATTGTAAAGAAGACCAATACCACGAATAAGTTGAATTTTAATGAGCAGCGCGAATTATCAAAATTACCGCAACAAATAGAAGCCTTAGAGAAAAAAATTGAAGCTTTGCACGTACAGATGGCGGAGCCTCAGTTTTACCAGCAAGATGCGAAACAGATTGCTCAGGTGACTCAGCAGTTAGAACGGGAAGAGGCCTTATTAAATCAATATTTTTCTCGTTGGGAAGAGTTGGAAGATAAGAAGTGACACTTGTAAAAAATTATTTTATTGTAAGGATTAAAACATGTATTTAACTTTAGCACTGGTGGTGTTAGTTGCTGCCATTGTGGTTCTTTTTTCCCAGGAATTTATTCAACTGTTTAAAAAGATTCTCACTATTAAAGGTGCAAAATTGGTGTTGCCTTTGCTGATTGTATCCTGGTTAGTCTTTACCTTTGACTATTGGGTGTTATGGGGCATTTATTATTATGGTACAGTTTTAAATTCAATCACCGCGTTTTTGTCCAATCTTCTGCCTTTTCAAACGGGTGCCTATCCTTTGGTCATGATTTTATTATTAACTGCGATATCAGTAGTTCCGGTAATATTATGGGAACACTATTTGTGGAAACAGAACTACAAACACTATCAATACCCTTATTTAACCAGCACCCTGATTTGGATAGCCAGCTCCATAGTTTTAATCATGACTTTATAGCCTGGCGTGGATGTAACACCTCTCCACGTCGTCCTGAGCGCGTCTTTTGGCGCGAAGGATCTCCAAATATTAGCACCGTGCCGCTTTCAGGAGATCCTTCGCGCCAAAAGACGCGCTCAGGACGACGTAGATCTGGTGGCACCATTCCCGGCTGCAAGCAGGCCGGGCTCCGGCTCCTGCTGACATTTGATGTATCACGTATCAGAGATAAAACTGGTTTAATCCACTGTGTTGGGTGTATAATTGCGGCAATTTATTTTCAGGTTGTATGATGAATAAGCAGGATTTTTACTTTGATTTACCTCCGGAGCTGATCGCGCAATACCCTTTAGCGAACCGAAGTGATTCTCGCCTTTTAATTTATAATCGTGAAGTACGAGAATATGGCCACTATCAATTCAGGGAAATTGCTGATTTTTTAAATCCCGGTGATTTATTAGTCATGAATGACAGCAAGGTCATACCGGCACGGCTTTACGGTCATAAAGCCACCGGTGGCAAAGTAGAGCTTTTAGTCGAGCGAATCACTGGAGAATTTACCTTTCTGGCACACATCAAGGCAAGTAAGGCCTTGAAAGCGGGCGGAATCATACACCTGGATCAAGGCAATCAACTGGTCATTCTGGAACGACAGGATGATTTATTTGTTTGTCAGACGCAAACTGAGGTTTTGCCGCTCCTGAACCATCTCGGTCACATTCCCTTACCTCCATACATTACCCGCAATGATGAGCAGTCAGACGAGGACAGATATCAAACGGTCTATGCAAAATACGAAGGTTCTGTTGCTGCGCCAACCGCTGGTCTGCATTTTGACGAATCTGTGTTAGCAAGCCTCAAATCCAGAGGGGTGAATGTTGCCTACGTCACCTTACACGTAGGTGCCGGAACATTTCGCCCGGTTCGTACTGATGATATTAAAGAACATAAAATGCACAGCGAACAGTTTACAGTAAGCGATGAGCTATGTGCTGCTGTAGCGGCAACCAAAGCAGCCGGTAATCGGGTTATTGCTATAGGTACTACGGCATTGCGCAGCCTTGAAAGTGCGGCCAGAAGTGGCGTATTGCAAGCATGTAGTGGCGATACGGATATATTCATTTATCCAGGTTATCAATTTAAGGTTTGTGATGGTTTAATGACTAATTTTCACTTGCCCGAATCGACATTACTGATGCTGGTTTCTGCCTTTATTGGTCATCAAGAGGCAATGAGCCTTTATCAGGAAGCAATCAATCAGGGGTATCGATTTTTTAGTTATGGCGATACGAGCTTATTGCTGTAGTCCGGAGTTAATGGAATGATACAAAAAGCGCATAATTTTATCCCGGTACTGTCTTCTGACGCAGGGGCATGTCTGACTGGGAGTAACTGGCGAGAGGCAGAAAGTCACAGCGCCGTTTATTATCTCGATTCCTTGTTACTAAAGCCGGGTTTTGATTTGTTAAAAAAAATCCCGGATTTGGCTGCATATTTAGGCTGGTCTGGGACATTGATATTAAATGCCTCAAATCTTAAGGCCAATAAAGAAGGGATTTTTACTCTGATTTCCCCTTATGATGGCAGTAAAATCAGATTGAGCTTTAGTGAATTACTTGACCTTGTATTACATTTAAAACCTGACATGGTGCTCTTGCCTGAGCAGGTGATGCAGAATTGTCCGGATATCTGGGACAAATGGAATGATGACATTATGCCTTTTCTGGCAGCAGAGGATTTAGCGCAACAAGAGCTTCATCGCGAGCATGGGATTTATTATATCCTCGGTGATGCATCTTTAAACTCTTCGACTATTGAGCAGATTGCCAAAAGCAAAGATAAGCCATGTTATATCTCGGGGAAGATAAGTTTCGATTTAATTAAGTTATCAGCCTCTTTGGGCATAGAGTTTATCGAATCGGATGAACCGGCCACACTGGCTATGCAAGGCCAGGTTTATAGCAGGAACGGGGTAATCCATTTGATTGATCCCCAGACAGAAATGGATTTTTCACTGATTGATTCTGAGTGCCTCTGTCCAACCTGTACACGACAATTAACCAAAGCTTATCTGCATCATTTATTCCTTCATACACCATTATTATGCCAACGCTTTTTAATCCAGCATAATGTGTTTCTGGTAAATGCAGGTTAATCCGAGCTGCGACTGTATCCCCAGATCCACGTCTCCGATCTACGTCGTCCTGAGCGCGTCTTTTGGCGCGAAGGATCTCCCGAAAACGGCATGGTGCCAATACAGGGAGATCCTTCGCGCCAAAAGACGCGCTCAGGACGACGTAGATCGGAGACGTGAATCTGGGATTTGGGCAGAAAATTATGGATTTATTTTGATCATTATGGTACTATATGCTGCTAAAATTAATTCAGCAGGAACATAGTCCACCATGCAGTTATTCGCCCATCACATAAAAGATAATTCATGGAGCATTGGTGTGCAGGCGGATGAAACCCAACCCACCTATTACTATCCTGCGCTTTACATTTCTACAGACGGTATTTCCTTTAACCTCTATCCCTGCGTTCGCACCATTGATGAAGTCGATGAGTTGCTAAAATCAGGCTTATTCAAACCATCAAATCCTCAACAGAAAGACGCCTTATCTCGACACAATCTCAGGCATTACAGGCATTCCCTTGCTTCCCAGTCCTTTTTCAGAACCCGTCACAACGTGCAGGGATTGGAACAGATTGCTGAAGAGCAAAACTATATGAATGAGATGGGTATCGCTTTTTATCATTCCTCATCCTGAATTTGATTCCTTTCATTTACCTTATGCTCAATTCGCTATATGATGTCACGCTGTCAGGAGTTGTTGCCATTTCATTGCTTTGACTAAAATACGATTTTTCCCGGCTTCTTGTTCGAAAAATGTGTTGTTTGGTTTCCATCTGGCAAAGTAGCAGTAGCTCCATTTAATAATGCAATAAATTAATTGTAGATTTGAGGAGATTTTATGAGTTTTTTTATTAGCGATGCAATAGCAGCCACTGGGGCCACAGCGCCAGCAGCTCAAGGTGATGCAAGTTTTTCACTCATTATGATCGCCGCTATTTTTGTATTGTTCTATTTCATGCTCATCAGACCGCAAAATAAAAGAGCTAAAGAACATCGCGAATTGCTCTCTCGTTTAAAGAAAGGCGATGAAGTAATTACTTCTGGTGGTATGTTAGCCAAAGTAGTTAATCTCGATGAACAATACATTAAAGTCAGCCCGGCAGAAGGCGTAGAGATTCTTTTACAAAAAGGCGCGGTCACTACGGTATTGCCAAAAGGCACTTTAAAATCTCTTTAAGTCTGTCATAGGGACACGGAAATGCAAAATAAATATCCTCTGTGGAAAAACCTGATGCTGATTTTTATCGCAGTCATCGGGTTAATTTACGCCATACCGAATTTATACACTGAAAATCCGGTTGTACAGGTTTCAGCTGAAAGTGCTGAAGATAAGGAAGCGTTGAAAACCCAGATAGAAGACATTCTTAACAAAGCGAAGCTCGATTACAAATCCATTATTGTTGAGGACAGTGGCGTTGAGGTCGTTTTTAATTCTACTGATACGCAATTACAAGCTCAGGATATAATCAAACATGGGTTAGGTAATCAATACACTGTAGCATTGAATCTGGCAGCGTCTACACCAGCCTGGTTGACAGCAATTCATGCCGCTCCTATGAAACAGGGTCTTGACCTGCGTGGTGGCGTTCATTTTCTTCTGGACGTGGATGTTGAGAGCGTGATTAGCCGTCGCTATGAAGGGATTATGAAAAGCATAGGCCAGGAATTGCGTGAAGCAGGCATACGTTATTCTGGTATTCGTTACATAGCCGATAAGGGAGTCGATTTGCGTTTTCGTGATCCTGAATCGCTTGAGAATGCACTTGTAGTCCTGAAAGATAAAATACCCCTTGTCATTATTGTCAAAGGCAAGGCGACTAACTCAGCCATGGTATCTATTACTCCTGCCGGATTAAATGAAATCAGGCAAAATACTATTGAACAGACTATGAGTATTCTGCGCAATAGGGTGAATGAGCTGGGTGTGGGTGAGGCTGTAGTGCAGCAGCAAGGGGCAACCCGCGTTGCAGTGGATTTACCTGGTATTCAGGATGCCGCCCGCGCAAAACAAATTCTGGGGGGAACTGCAACTCTGCAATTTTATCTGGTGGATCAGGAAAACGATCCTCATATAGCGAAACAAACGGGTTCCGTGCCGGTTAGCGATAAACTCTATATGATGGATGGTCAACCCATTCTATTGAAGAGACAGGTGGTGTTAAGTGGAGATTCTATTACTTCTGCCGTGTCAAGCTTTGACCAACAGACAGCAACGCCTGCAGTACAAATCCAGTTAGGCGGCGGGGGGGAGAGCCTATTCACTAAAGTGACCAGGGAAAACATTGGCAAGCGTATGGCTATTGTTTATGTGGAAACCAAAAACACCATACAAACCATTAATGGTGTTGAAACACGGGTTACCCACAGAGAGGAACGCGTTATCAGCGCTCCTGTAATTCAAAATGCCTTGGGCAGTAATTTCCAGATTACTGGCCTTACTGACAGCAAGGAAGCAAGCAACCTGGCTCTGTTATTAAGGGCTGGAGCCTTGCCTGCTGCGATTTATCCTATAGAAGAACGTACCGTTGGTCCGACTCTGGGTAAAGAAAATATTCGCCGTGGAATGGTTTCTCTGGAAGTAGGTATGAGCTTGATTTTAATCATCATGCTGGTTTATTACCGCGTGTTTGGAATTATAGCCAATATCGCTTTATTGCTTAACTTAATCCTGCTTTGTGCTTTGTTGTCGATGATAGATGCAACACTTACCTTGCCGGGTATTGCGGGGATAGTATTGACCATTGGTATGGCGGTGGATGCAAACGTACTCATCTATGAGCGTATCCGTGAGGAATTGCGAAATGGTTTGTCGCCTCAGGCTGCAATTCAGGCTGGATATGACAGGGCATTTTCTACCATTCTTGATGCGAACCTTACCTCTCTGATTGTAGCCATTATCCTCTTCGCAGTGGGTACTGGTCCGGTGCGTGGATTTGCGGTAACTCTCTCTTTGGGTTTATTGACTTCCATGTTAACGGGCATCACCTATACGCGGGCAATTGTAAACTGGTATTACGGTGGCCGTAATGTTAAAAAATTATCTATAGGTATATAAGGCGAGGCTGAGATGGAATTATTTAATCCAAATTCAAAAGTGGACTTTATGGGAGCTCGCCGCTGGACGGCGCTGTTCTCTATTTTAATTTTTGTTGTTTCAATTGGTGCTTTGGCTGTGAATGGCTTGAAATGGGGGCTTGATTTTACTGGCGGTACGCAGATCGAAGTCACTTATGCGAACCCTGCTGATCTGACACAAATCAGAGAAAGCCTGGCAAAAATTGGCTTTCACGAAGCACAGGTTGTCAGTTATGGTACTTCCAAAGACGTGCTTATCAGTATCGCTCCGCGAGCGGATAAAGAGCAGACGGCTTTGGTGACTGAAGTGATGTCTGCTTTACCAGGAGCTACCAAGCAGCGAGTTGATTTTGTGGGGCCTCAGGTTGGAGAGGAGTTGGCAACAAAGGGTGCTCTTGCCATTGTTGTTTCTCTGCTGGCTACTATGATTTATATCGCCATGCGATTTGAATATCGTCTTGCAGTCAGCTCTGCTGTAGCGCTGGTTCATGACCCGGTGTTGATTTTGGGTATTTTCGCCCTGTTTGGCATTGAGTTTGACTTAAAGGCTCTGGCCGGTTTGCTGGCGGTTATAGGCTACTCGTTAAACGATACTATCGTGGTTTTTGACCGGGTGCGTGAGAATTTTGTGAAAATTCGCCGTACCAGCCCAATAGACATTATGAACACTTCGATTAACCAGACACTGTCCAGAACCATCATGACTTCAGTGCTGACTTTGTGTGTTGTGGTTGCCCTGTTTGTTTATGGCGGTGAAACCATACATGGCTTTTCCCTGGCTTTAATCATCGGGATAATCATCGGTACTTATTCTTCTATTTATGTTGCTGGTGCTTTGGCGGTAGTGATGGGGCTGGATAGAAAAGATTTTCTGCCTAGTCAGCGTAAAGAGCTGGATGACCGGCCTTAACTGAAGATCCCGGTTGCAAGCAACCGGGCTACGCCTCAAAGAGTTCCGCCGTCCCGCGGCTTGACCGCGGGATCCAGGGATCTATGCTCGGAGTGAGATTTCTGGATCCCGCGGTCAAGCCGCGGGACGGCGGAGTATTTATACTGGACGTTTTCTTGCAGTTCTTGTAGCCCGGTTGCTTGCAACCGGGATCCTGTTTCGTATTACTCTTCCATCAAGCGATCAATTTTTGCGGCACAAATGAAATCATTAAGTGACAAACCATTGAGTGCATGCGTCATAAAGGTCACACGGCAATAGTTATATCCTACTTCCAAATCAGGGTGATGATTTTCAACATTTGCTATCCAGGCAATCGCATTAACAAAAGCCATGGTTTCGTAGAAATCGTTAAAAGAAAAAGATCGTTTGATCATTCGATGGTCTTCAGTGGACTGCCATTGCTTTTTTAACTGAGGCATCATATTGCGTACCTGTTCGCCATTCAATGCAGAGCCTATGCCTTCACAGGATTCACAATGTTTAGAGCTTAAATCACTGGTCATTTTATTTCCTTTTTAATAGGGCTAGCGCCCGGGTTCTTAGGTGTGTCTCTATGAATAATAAGCTGTTAAAGCTGCGAGAAAGCGTGAATTCTGTTCTCTGGTGCCGATACTGACCCTAATATAATTATTCATTTTATAAGCATGCAAAGGCCTCACAATGATGCCTTTATTCAGCAGGTGATTATAAAGCGCCAAACCATCTTCTTTACAGTCAAAAGTGAGAAAATTACAGTAAGAGGGCAAATAATTGAGACCCAAAGCATCTAAACCTTCACGCATCTGTTTCATGCCTTCTTCATTGGTTTTCAGGCTTTTTTGAATAAACGCATCATCATCCAGTGCAGCATAAGCGGCTGTCAGTGCTACCTGGTTGACTGCAAAAGGTAATTGTACCCGTTGCAATATATCAATAACTGCCGGATTAGCTACAGCATAACCCAGGCGCAGACCTGCCATGCCGTACACTTTTGAAAAAGTTCTGGTAATCACCAGATTAGGATGCTCATCAAGCCATTCAATGCTATTACAGCTCATTTGATCTTCAGCAAATTCGAAGTAGGCTTCGTCAAGGATAAGCAGGGTACTTGGGGGTATTTGTTCCAACAAACGCTTGATTTCTTTCTGGCTGGTTAACAAGCCGGTAGGATTATTAGGGTTTGCCAAAAAGATTAATCCTGTTTCCTGATTACATGCGTTAATCAGTTGCTCAACATCAAGTTGCCAATCATCATTCAAAGGCACACTGCGCACCGGTACATGCACGGTATTTGCCTGGATGGCATAAGCACTGAATGCATAGTCATGGGTGAGAATATGCTTGCTGGTATGAAGGGCAAAACAATTTATTAGAAGAGTAAATAAATAATCAGAACCATTACTTAAAAACACCTGGCTTATGTTCACTCCTAATTTTTTAGCAAGTTTACTCATCAAAGGATGATTCATCGGTGAGGGGTAAGTCGCAACCAGTTGTGACGACATATTCTTCACCGCGGATAAGGCGAGAGGACTACATCCCAAGGGGTTTTCATTCGAAGCCATTTTAACAATATCGGTAATTCCTTTTTCCCGGGCTAATTCTTCTATGGACTTGCCCGGTTTGTAAGGAACCAGAGAACGTATTCCAGGATGAGGTAATTGTTGAAAATCAACGGACATGAAAAGCTCCTGTTTATAAAGTGCTTTTCATCTTACCTAAGCAATCCTTTGCTGTCACCCATGAATTTTAAATTAGAGGTGTAATAGGTAAGAGAGACAATCGAACAGAGCCAGGTGTGTTTGACTTTTGGAAGATACTCAAGTCGCTTACAGAATAACTGCCACCGTTACTTCGCTCAGACCTGTTTTCTGTGCAATCAACTGACGGCAATCCAGAAAAAAGTTGTTGCTTTTCAGGTTCAGAGTTTTCGTTTAACAAGTTTTTGTGACACGCCACAAAGAGCTGCCATTTAACCAGGTCGTCTTTAGGAACAGTGCCTTTAAATTCATCGTTTAATGTCTTAAGCAACTGGTACATGACTTTTTGTCTGATTACCAAAAATTCAGGTGTATCCGGATATTTTTCTATAGCATTTTTTGCAAGAACAATTGCATCCGTTTTTCTGCCCATATTTTTAAGGCAGAGCACACTGTTTGAATGCAAAACCAACTCTTCAAGTGGATATTTGCCTGCGAGCAGAGGATTTTGATAGTTAGATAAAGCCTGTTCATAAGCTTCCAAAGCTTGAGCGTATTTTTTCTTTTGAAACAATGCGCCTCCCAATCCTTTCCATGTAACCGTTGCTTCCAAAAACATTTCTTCAGAACGTTGTCGTTCTGTGACAAATGAGGCAGGTAATCCGTTCAGAGCTACAAGCAGAGCGTCCTGAATCTCAGATAACTCAGCCGCTAAAGTATCAGTAGATGATTTAACAAACGATACTTTTCCTGAATAATCATGTAATTTTGTCAACCGTTCTTCGGCGTTTAAATATCCAAGACGTGCTTTAATTTCGATAAGACTGGTATTAAATTGTTCTCGTTCAGTACTTTCCAAGGTTCCGGTAAGCGCTGCACTGTATTCGCGTTCTGCTTTTTGCAGCTTATCACGGAAATAAATGGAACGTTTATTATAATGCTGGATGATGGCTTGTCTGTGTTTATCAAGTTGGCCGGTTATAGCCCTTTGATATTCTTTTTCGTCAAAATAGGCAATAGAACGGTCGACAATGATCATTTCTTCAATCATTTGATCAACACGCCTTAACCCGTCTTTAACACCATGAGCCAATACATAGTTCGGTTCAATTTGCGCATCACCACTGGCTACGACCAGAGGAAAACCATCTCCTTGATAGCCCACTTGCTGTACCTCCATGGGATCGACTTTAAAGCTGTTAAAGCGCGGTTTGCGATATGATTTTTTAGTTGGCGGCAACTGTTCAAAAGTGATGTCTGTGCTGTTGGTCGTTGCATTAATAACGGCTTGTACCCATGCCTCCTGCTGTTCTTGCGGTAAATTATCCGGACATTCCATATAAAGACATACCTTGCCCTTGGTAAAATTCATGCCATAACAATTCGGTAAGCCAAACTGATTCCATCCAAAGGAGCGTAACTTTTCTATTGTTCGAGCGTATTCAAGTGAAGAAGGCTCAGGAGTATGGAGTGCATTGAATAATGCATACAAAGAGGTAATACCACTAGAAGGTTCATTAAGGTGCGAGATGTTGATGCGTCTCAAATGCGCTTCACTCATTTTAACAAAAGCCAGAAAATGATTTTTTACTTCTACTTTTTTGCTAATGGGTTTTACAGTAAAGGGCGCAGGTGTAACCGCTTCATTTACCTCATTAATAACGACACGCTGGTTACCAGAGCAATCAAATACATGAGAACATGCAACTGTTTCTTCACGGCCTTCTGCATCGGCAACGACAACACCAGGATGAGCCGCATCATCACTAAAGCGAACAAAGCGCTTCCTTTCTATGTTTATTGCTGATTCTATGACTTGTGAGTGAAGGATATTCTCTACATCTTTTATGTGCCCGGTTTTGTCTGATGGCCATTTTTTCTGTTGCAACTCATCGTTAAGCTTCTCGAAAATATCACCATTGATATGGCCCGGACGCGCATATTCACCTGCCCGTGGTTCGTAAACAACAATATTCTCTTTTGCCACTCCTGCTTTTCTTAATTTATAAGCAAGATACAAACCTACAGGACCACCACCAATAATTACTATTTTACTCATCGTTAACACCAGGAATACAGAATGGATAATTTTTGCTTATTCTAACTAAAGATTATTAAGAAAATATTAATAACAATACAAAGACGATGATGTGTCAAAAGTAGCCCGGCCTGCTTGCCGATCCACGTCGTCCTGAGCGCGTCTTTTGGCGCGAAGGATCTCCCGAAAGCGGCATGGTGCCAGTATTTGGAGATCCTTCGCGCCAAAAGACGCGCTCAGGACGACGTGGATCGGGGATACGACTAACACCTAATACGGGCTAAAATGCCACTAAACTCTGGCAAGGTCTGTAGCCCGGTCTGCTTGCAGCCGGGATGGAAGTGGCACTTAGCGAATGACCGTATATTACGGGACAACAAGTTCATTCACACATTGACCTTTCTTCACAAGAAAGGTAATCTGGCGCCGGCAACCAACTTCAGGAAGAAAAATAATGAATCAGCAAAAGGGATTTTCCCTTATTGAAGTGCTGGCGTCTTTAATGCTGGCGACTACTTTGGCTCTGGCCTTAACCCAACAGCAATGGCACACCCGCCTTTTAATCAAACAATTACTAGCCCGCACTAAGGCTTCAGCCTTTCTCGACCAGATTAATGAATCCCTTTATCTCGGTTCAGCTCAACTCCCCGCAGCACCTTTCCCCTGTCATCTTGACATCAAAGAGGCCAATCATGCCTACACAATACGTCTGGACTGGTTTAATCGTTCCGAATCAATAACGCGTCAATACCATCCTCTCAGTGAGTTATCATGAATCGGCAAAAGGGTATGGGTTTACTGGAATTACTGATAGGCCTTTTTTTAGCAAGCATTATTCTGACTGTTTTAATGCAGTTTTATTTAAACAACAAACGGCAATACACCGAGTCTCAGTCTGCCCTGGAAACCTGGTTTGATGTGCAATGGGTTTCTGGCCTGCTTGGCGACAGCATTCGCAAAGCAGGATTTACCCCCTGTCTGGGAATAAATCAATTAAGCACAAAAGGGTTAAGAGGGGAGAGCCTGCAAGCCATTCGCAGTCAACCGCAATCCTTACAAATAAGCAGGATGAGCGAGCTGTTTGCACCGATAAAAGCTTTTCAAAGCAGCACAGAGCTATTAGTACCTGATGAAGGCTCTTTTAAAGAGCGCCATTTGTTATTAATTGCAGATTGTGAACACGCTGAAGTACATCAGATTTTAAGCGTTGAACAAATGGCAGGGAGAACCCTCATCACTTTAGATAAACCCTTACAGTTTACCTATGATTCGCCTGCTTATGCAGGAGAGTGGCTTGAGGAACAATGGTTTATTAAAACAAATGAGCAAGGGATTAAGGCTTTGTACTATAAATTGGTTCATAGCGAAGAGCTAAGCCCTTTAATCCATTCATTACACACCCGAATACAGTCAGAACAGGGTAAGCAATTGGTCGAGGCAGTATTAGGCTGGGATGAGGATAAAGAGCATCACTTAACAGTGATGGTACGTGGATCATGAGCAAACACTGTGGAGGCTTTGTTTTTTTAATGACATTGTCGATCATTTCTATTATCACTTTATTGCTGATGACCAGCATGCAACAGGTATTACTTTATCACAAAGCAATAAACCGCCAGGAAAAGGAACATCAGAGTTTTTATCAGTTGGAAGCGATTGCACTGCAATTGGCAAGAAAACAGGATTTATTGCTTAGCGCTTGTGTAAGAAACAAAGATGGGCCCAATGGCGTCATTGACGCTTTGGTTCACAATGAAGGATGTTTATTAACGGCAGGGCAAATCCGTTACAGATATTATATAGAAGACTTAGGCGCTTTTCCCTGCCTTGTTTCACAGCATGGGGATATGAAGCAGGCAACACACCATCTAAGAATTACCCTGCTGCAAATGGCGGAGGAAGCTCATGATCCTCTTGCCGTACTTCAGATACGCTATCTCAAACCTGAGCCGTCAGCGGTGTGTCCGGGGAGAGAACATCGGGTTGCGGAAGGGATAAGCAGTTGGCGTTACTTTCCAGATTTCTTGAGTATGAAGGTCTAAGGTTGTATTGTAATGGATATGATGAACCAAAAGGACTCATGGGTGAGTTTATTCAATGTTTCCGCAATCAAGTCGTTTAAATACTGGCCACAGGTCACTGTCGTGCTTTTATTTGCATTGGGTTATGGGGCTTATCGTTATTTTGCCTATTATGATACGCGCTCCACTGATGCTTATGTATCAGCTAATGTCATCAATATGGCCGCCATTGTTTCAGGACCTGTGACCAAATTATACGTCAGGGAAAACCAGCAGGTAAAAAAGGGCGAAAAACTTATTGAGATCGATCCCCGTCCTTATGATTATGCCCTGCAACAAGCCAAGGCAAAATTGAATATTGCCAAATTGAATTATGAAAATGACAAGTTAACTATCATCAAAGCCGAACAACGCCTGAAACAAAATCAGATTCAGTTAAGCCTTAGTCAGGATCATTATGCCCGGTATCAGAAATTACAATCTCAGGGGGATATGGCCAAAATTACTCTTATTAATCTGGCTGACAAAATGAAAGAGCAGGAAGCTGCCATTGCGGAAGCAGAGCAAGAGTTAAAAATCGCCCAGACCAATCTCGACGATAATGAAATCCTCGCCGCACAAGCGGAGCTGGATCAGGCTAATTATCTGATGAATCATACCACTCTTGTTGCCCCAGAGGATGGTTACATTACCAATTTTAATTTGCGGGTAGGGCAATACATTAAAACCGGTGAGGGCTTGTTTGCCTTAATTGAAACCAACCGTTGGTGGGTGGTTACGCGTTACCGTGAAACAGCCATCCGGCTTATCAAGCCCGGAGATAAAGCAAAAATTATGATTGATATGTATCCTGGCAAAGTCTTTCATGGCCATGTAAAAAGCATTGGCTGGGGAATTAACCGGGTACAGAGCGGCAGTGTCGCACCTTCAACCCTGGAATATATGGAAGCCACCGAAGATTGGATACGTATAGCGCAGCGTTTTCCGGTGCGTATTTATATCGATGATTTGACTGATGAATTTCCTATGCGCATAGGTGCCAGCGCCACAACCATTACTTACAGGTGAGCGGGTGTTTTATTTCTGGCCTCACAGTGTAGAAAACAGGGCAGCTTTAAGGACGGCGATTGCAGCCCTTGTTGCTGTGCTCATTTCGTTTAAATTTCATCTGCAAACCCCTTATTGGTCAGGTATGTCGGTAGTGATTGTGTCAAATTTATACACTGGCAGTATTATCGATAAGGCTATGATGCGCATCATAGGCACTATAGCGGGCGCTTTTCTGGGCTTTTATGTTGCAGGTATTGTCGCCAACAGTTTTTTACTCTATCTATCGTCCTGTTTTTTAATAATCGCAGTCAGTGTCTATTATTATAATTACAGCAAATACGGTTATGCTTATTTATTAGGTGCGTTGTGTGCCTTTATTGTCATTTCCCAATTAGCCCTTAATCCGCAAAATGCTCTGATGGTTGCGATTTGGCGACCGGTAGAAATCGGTATTGGGGTTTTGGTTTCTGCCATTAGCGCTTATGCGGTTTTTCCCAACCATCTTAAAGACAATATTCTGGTACAGGTTCATGATATTTTTGCTGATTTTATTGTCGAATTTAAACAGTTTCATGAAGAGCTAAGTAAAGGCGTCGAGATTTTTAACACGCTGTCGCAAAGTAATTTAAAGATTAAAAAGAAAATCCGTAAAGCGGTAGAATTAATCGATGCGTTGAATCATGAATTTGGCGTGAGTCAGGCCAGAATAGATGAATTACGCGCCTTTCTTGATTCATTTTATGCCTTATGTCGGCAATTGCAGTATTTGATGATTACTAATCCCTGGCAAGATGAAATAGATGCCTTAAAAACCTTGCCGCTTGACCTTGTTTTTGCTGCCATAGATCATGATTTCAAAGCCCTGCAAAGTGCTTTTGCCAAGGGGACTATAGAGCCTTTCGTCTTAAAAACGGAAGAGGCCATAGCGGATTTGGAACAGCAATTTAAACAGAAAAGAGCTGACTATTCTGCCAAAAGTGATTTTATTTATTCCTTTATTCATTGTTTACAGCAAATCAATCAGAATTTTATCCTGATGTATTCCCTGTTAACCAAAGCCCCAGTGCAAAAGACCAGGAAATTTAAATTATTAAATAAACAGCAACGCCTGAAGTCAGATTACGATTTGATTAAACAGAGTATTAAATCAGGTTTGGCGGTTATATTGGCATTGGGTTTTTGGATGGTCAGCAATTGGCCTGGGGGCTTGAACGGTATTATCAGTAGCCTTGTGATATCCATTCGCAAAAACCTGTTTGAAATGACCAACATCAGTATTCATCGCGTGTTGGGTTGTATGCTGGGGGGCGGGATAGCCTTACTTTCGCTCATCGTATTTGAAATGAATTTGTATGATTTTATCTGTGTGCTGTTCTTTTCTGTTTGGGGCTTTTCCTATTTTATGTTCAAGTTTACCAAATACTCATATATTGGTTTACAGGCTAATATTGCCTTGATCATTACTTTGGCTCAGGAAGGCGGCCCACCAGTCCTTTTGGATCCTCCCTTACAGCGTTTGGCCGGTATCATGATTGGTATTATTGCAAGCTTTATAGTAGCCAATGTCATCTGGCGTTCTGATGTGATGACTATATTGAACCGTTATTTGAATAAACTGTATAAGTACATGACTTTTAATTTAAATCAGGTATTACTGGCTCCCGGGGACAGTGTTTCCGCCGTCCCGCGGCTTGACCGCGGGATCCAGAGATCTCACTCCGAACTTAAATCACTGGATTCCGCGGTCAAGCCGCGGGACGGTGGAGTATCGCAGGCCGAGGTGCCTGGTGAAGGAAAATCCTTGCATGATTTGGCCAATTTATTCTGGCTTTCCCGCGGGCTGATTGAGTCTTTAAGTGCTGAATCATTAAGCGCAAAAAAGCAGGAGCGATTAAAAAATCTGACACAACGCTTTGAATCTTTAGTCGTGACTCAGGCAACCATCAGCCACATCCTGGTAACCATCAATCAGGAAAAGGCCAAAGCTACGGCACAACGCATGGGCTATGATTTATCTTCATATGAAAACAATCTGGTTCATTGTTTCCAGCAACATGATGTGTCAGGCGGTTTGGCTTTAGCTGAACAGCTCAAAGGGATTTTAGCTGAAATTGAAAGCAATCCTGCCTTTGCTCATGAAAGTGATGAAGATTTAAGAAACATGCTGGCATACGTGAATGCACTGCACCAGCTTGCTTTGAGAGTTGAATAGCAAGACCGAGCCTGCAATACCACCAGAACTACGTCGTTCTGAGCGTAAAAAGACGCGCTCAGGACGAAGTGGATCAGGTTAAGTGCAGGACAACGTATCAATTGCCATTCCGATGGTCGCTCCCCGGATTTCTCTGGGTAAATAATTCTCTTGAAATGAGTGGATTTATTCCTTGATGATAACCTTTGAATAAACACTTGAAAAAAATAAAAATATTATTGGTATTTAATTTTTTTTCAAGTCAAAATAAGCCTTGTTTGCTAATTTTTAGTTGCAATTTACTCCATCACGTGTAAAAATTGACCTCCTATGAAGACAAAATTAATCGCACTTACATTAGCCTTGGCATTTCTTGCTATAGGTATTTCTGGTTGGTGGTTTTGGCCATCAAAAGGTCCTCAACCCACGTTTCGACAGGTTGCTTTTAAGCATTTGCCAGGTTGGGAAACAGCAGAACTGAGAAAGTCATTACGTACCTTCCAAACGTCTTGCCGCGCCTTCATCAAGCAAGATCCTGAGCGGGTAGTTGGAACGGAACAAATTGATTTACAGGCGAAAGATTGGCAACCAGCCTGTCATGCTGCTTTAAAAGTCCATCCCGTAAACCAACACACCGCGAAACAGTTTTTCCAGGAGTGGTTTACTCCCGTTGAATTTTACGATAAAAAACCAGTAAAAGGATTATTCACTGGCTACTACATGCCCTTATTAAAGGGAAGCTATAAAAAAACTGCTGAGTTCAACGTGCCTCTTTATGAAGTGCCTGACGATTTAGTCACCATTGATTTGGGATTATTCGTTCCGCATTTAAAAAACCGAAAACTGGTAGGGCGCATTGCTGCCAAAAAAGTAGTGCCTTATTACACCCGTGAGCAAATCAATAAAGGCGCTATAAAAAACAATGCCAAAGTATTGTTGTGGATTCACAGCCCAATTGACCGATTGTTTCTGGAAATTCAGGGATCAGGCATAGTCGAAATGGAAGATGGGAAAAGGCTTTTTGTAGGTTATGACGGCCAAAATGGTGCCCCTTACACTGCAATTGCAGGTGTATTAATCAAAAAGGGCATTATGACCAAGCACAATGCCTCCATGCAGGCAATAAAACGCTATCTGGAAGCTCATCCCAAAGAAATGGATAAAGTCATTAATCAAAATAAATCCTTTGTCTTTTTCCGCAAATTATCCATGGAAGCCGCTTTAGGTTCTCAGGGTGTTGCATTGACCCCAGGCTATTCAATGGCCATTGACAAAGAATGGATTCCCATGGGCGCGCCGCTTTGGTTGAGCACCACAAGACCTGATAGCAAAAACCCCGATACCAACAAGCCTATGCAACGTCTGATGATCGCTCAGGATACTGGCGGGGCCATTCGCGGTAAGGTCAGAGGCGACGTGTTCTGGGGCGGTGGCGACAAGGCAACTTTAATTGCTGGCCACATGAAAAACGAAGGGCATTATTGGCTTCTTTTACCCAGCCATGCCATTCCACGATTGGAAACGAAAGCTTGATAGTAATAGGTCAGGGGGGGATCTCCCTGGTAGGGGGCACTGCCATTAAGTTAAGGAGCTCCGCCGTCCCGCGGACAAGCCGCGGGACGGCGGAGTAGCGTTTAACTTAATGGCAGTGAACTCAATCCGACACTCGTCATTCTTGTTGATAATATTTATCAAACAGTTTGTTTCTGAATTTATATTCAGGATCCATTTTATTTTTGATTTCAAAAAACTCAGGTGCCTTGGGATAGGCTTTTAAAAACTGTTGAGGTGTGGCTATAATCTGGTAAGGTAAATAATAGGTTCCGCCTTCTTCTAAAGCGGCGTCAATTAGTCTGGAAGTCCATGTTCTGACATAGGCTTCATCCAGTGCAGTAACTCCCTGTTTGTAATAAATAACAAAGGAAAAGACCTCAGTTCTGGACCATGACAACCAGGATTCATGATCCGGTAACGCATGACGGATAGAAATATTTAATACTTTGACATTATAACTTTTAAGAATGGCAATCATTTTTTCCGCAAAACGATCAAAATGATCAATGGGTATGAAATACTCTTGCAGCACATAAGTTGATTTTTGCCGTGATTTTGGCTCAATGCTGTTTACATCATAACTGGCCTCATAATTTCGCCATTCAACGATTGAACCTTTATTTTTATAGGGATCATATATATATTGCCTGAAATATTTACCCGAGGATTTTTCAGAGATCCAGCTTAAGAGGAACTCTTGGTAGGCAGAAGGGCGATTCTGAGGAGCTAATCTATCTTTTACGGTTACTGCCTTATTTGTTTTAAACCAGGTAATTGCATTTACATACTCGAAATCAGGGGGATATAAATCCGCATTATGAAATACTGTATTTTGTGCCCCGCGGATATTGTTTAGAAAATAGTCTTTATAATCAGTTCTTTTTATTGTTTCAGCTATTTTTTCCACAGGAGTATTATCACTGAGGAACAAAGTAGCTTCTATGATTACGCCAATCCCGCCGTATCCCCCGATAGCACTAAAAAATATATCAGGGTTTTCATCCCTGCTTGCGAGTACCCATAGGGTAGTTGCCGCTAGTCCATAAGCGAGATAGTTTCCATGATTTAAAAACGTATTGGCTTTGTCCTGAGCTTCTCGTTCACGATTAAATTTACCATATTGAGTTCGGTTTGCTGCATATTTGTATAACTGCTTTGTTAATTCAGCTTCGGCTTGCAGAAGATGGTATACTTCTTTTGCAGCCTTGATTTTTGTTTCGCAGTTTGATAACTCTCGCTCCAGATCATTATAATTAAAACCTTCGGCAGCAAGGTCGCGGCTTTTTTTCCAATGGGTTTTCAGATATTCAATACGGGAAATTTGAAATTGTTTTGCGGCAAATAAGCGTTTTTGATCATCGAACCAGAATTTCATCCATCCTTGCATGTATTCTGTTGGACGGTATTCACTTTGAGGCGTGAACCATTCAATTTCATTTGCCATGAGTAGTGGGGTTCCACCACCTCCTGAGAAGCCAACCAAGACACCAGCTTGAGCTAACATACGCATTGCTGCTTGAGTAATGGATGTTCCATTTCCAAGGAGTAGACAGGTTGTGTTGGCAATTGGAATGTTCCAATATTGGTTTTCGTCTTTGGCTTCAGTAAGATATAAAACTCGCCCATCTTTTTGCATGACGCGACATTTTTCCAGGTAATAGATATTAGCGCGTTTCGAATGTAGAATTGCTTTTAAATCTGTGAGTATTTCCATTTACTTCACCTGATTAGTAGCCCGCATTAGCGTTAGCGTAATGCGGGAAATATGGGTTGATTAGCACTGCGATCCCGTATTACGCTCCGCTAATACGGGCTACCTCTGGGGAGCCATCATGACTGTGGTGCTGTGGCTTTTTTGTTCTCTGATACAGCAGGAGTTGTAACAGCTGCTGATGAGGTGTCGTTGATGGGGGTGGCGGTGTTGCCTTTTAAGGCTTCTTCCAGGGTAATAAATTTATAGCCATTGCTCTTGTACATTTCAATAATATCGCCAAGGCATAGGCTGTTGAGCAAATTAGCGTGGATTAACAGAATTTGTTTCCCCGGTTGGTTGCCTGCTTTTTTTGCCCTTTCCTCAGCCCTTAGGGTTTGTTTCCATATATAAGCCAGGTATCTTTTCTTAAATTGAGGAAGATTTGCTGGTCTTTTGCTGTAAGGGATTCTATAAAACTGGGCATTAAACTCATAATCCTTCGAGTCTACAGTAACAGGAGCAATAGTGTATTGATGTTCAGCAAGCCACTCATGAACCTTTTGTTTCTTCTCGCCAGTTCCTTCAGCAAGATAAGGATAACGGAAGTATTTGGGTTGCGTCATTACAGGGGTTAATTTGGCATCAGCCTTTTCTATATCGGCAATGTATTTCTCTGCACTCATACCATTCAAACTGTGATGGGTGTAGGTGTGATTGCCCAAAGTGAAGCCTTGATTGCGGAAGGTTTCCAAAAATTCCCATTCATTTTTGGCAATCGCGCCGCCAATAGCGAATCCAGTAGCCGGAACCTGATTTTCGACCAGAGTATTCACGATGGCCATGAAACGATCCTGAGTTCTTTTTAAATTCGCTGGAGTGCTGGTGCCTGAACCTACGAAAGGTAAATCATCGATGGTAATTGCGATTTCACGCTCTTCAGCAAAGCATTGAGTATTTAATAAACAGAATAAAGCAGCTACACCAAACCAGCGTATAATCATGTTGCCTCCCCACCCGGAATGTGAATATCCGTTGTTATTTTAATTTCTATATCTAACTATAGCTTATATTTTTAATTTGCACGCTTTTATGAAAAATAAGCGTGTTTATTTCGCTGACATTAAGTAAAATGCCTGTCAAATCTGAAGGTTATCAGGTTGTTTTGTTGTACTATTTTATTTAAAAAGGAGTCAGGGATGGGGCAGGAAGTGCATGAGATCAATACGGAAAAGAGGGAAGAGCCAGGTCTGCTTGGCCAGGATGTTTATGAGAGTGCTACAAAATTTAATACGCGATTAGCAGGCATGGGTTCTGCTTCTCTTTATGTCTTGGGTAAAGTGGGTGGGCAGGTGACTGATAGCCATGTCGTCACTGCCGTAGGTGGTATGGTGGTGGGGGCCTTAGGCTTTTTTGGAAACCGCTATTTCAGATGCAGGGGAGATGATTCCGCCTACTCTTATATGGGAACCATTGTAGGAGGGGTGCAATTTGCGGCAGGTTTTTCCCTTCTTGCGTTAGAAGCATTTAATGCTTATTACAATACAGGAGAAGCCAGCTCATTAATGAATGTTTTAACTGTGGCTGAAACCGCTTGTGCTGTAACTGAGAGTACCCTGGTGCTTATGAATGCTTATTTGTATAGTGATGGCCCGCCTAAAGCGGCACCTGCCGCCAGACCAAAGATGGATTGATACAGTCTGCCAGTATAACTGTTCCGCTTCCTTACGGTCGCGGCTCGGTTTTCGTGCGTTCGTATTGACTTCATCGTGCACCGGAAACCGAGCCGCGACCGTCAGGAAGCGGAACAGTTATACTGGCAGGGACAGCGAGTGTACGGCTACGCCTAATACGGGCTACGGTTTTTTATATATTTAAATCAATCGATTATTCCTTACATCCGGGAAAAAGAGACCATCTTGCTTCTCTGATTTGACTTAAGCTCATCTTGCAGTTTCATCAACCATTCACGATTCGTAATCGCATTTTGTTGCGTTTGTGGATCCATAGTTCCATCAAAAGTCATCACATGAGCTAAATGTTCTGAACGATGACATTCCTGATAAAAAATTTCGCCGGCCTCTGGATGGTTGTTAATTCCATTAAGCACTGTACGTAAATTAGGATGCGCGCCTATGCAAGCTCCCAGTCGTTTCAGGCAGGCTTTGTCTTTCCAATCGTACCAGGACAAATCCAGCACTTTCAGGCTTTTATTGTTTTCCAGATAATTGAGGCAATCCTCATATTCGCTGGCTAAAGTAAAGCGGACTCCTGAATACGATAAATAAGACAACTGCTGTCCATTTGCTTGTGCCTGATTTAAGGCTTTGAACAATTGGTTCAGCCTGCTTTCCTGACCGGGCGCGCCTGTAAATTTATCACTGCATTTACGCAGGAACAGTTTTTCCAGCGAGCTGTTTTTGGCTAATGCCGTACATAACTTCGCAAAATCCTGATCGCTTATTCCCGCCGGAGCAGGCAAACCAAGAAAGGCGAGGTTCAATTCTTTGATTTGGTTGTCTTCCAGTTTTTGCAAAATAGCAGACAAATCAAAAGGAATGTATTTTCGATACAGAGCCAGCAGATTACCGCCTTTATCCTGATTTTTGGCATCATCCGCCGTGTAGTACCAGCCTTCGATGAACAGGTTGTTCGCATTGGGGCCAATCCAGCGTTTAAACAAGGTAGTTACTTCCATTGCGGTCAGCTTATCCAAATCCAGCCCCAGTTCTTTAATCATAAGGACTGGATCAATCGATTGATATTGAGCGGGAATTGGAGTTTTATATTTTTTAGCTAAAGAAAGATTCAATCCAACACCTAAACGGATGCTCAGCGAAAGCAGTTTTAATTCCGTTTCGAGATTTTTGAAGGCACCATGAGTTAATGCACTGTTAAAAATGTCATAACAGTACCCCAGTTGCTTTTCTGCCAAAGCCAGATCTTCAAGAGCTTCTGTGGTCTGACGCAAACGTGTTTTTGCCGAGGCTCTTTCCAAAAGGAAAATTAATCCTTCAATAGGAGCTGCCTGAGTGTAATCTGCCTTATGCAAGTAGTTCAGAGCCAGCAGGGAATCTTCCTTTTTCGTTTTGACCGGATCTCCCTGCGCATCAAAATCATCATAATCCTGACAATTGGAAAATTGGCGGCCTGATTTGTTGTAGGCAATCCCCATTTCCAGATGCAACACTTGCTTTAAAGCGCTTAGATGTTGGGCAATTTCTTTATTGCGTTTGTGCTTTTCTATAAATGCAAAACATTCGCGTAACTGATTGATGGCTAAATCAGGTATCACCTGTGCTCTGGCCAAATGAATGTTTGCCAATAATTGTAAATAAGTATGAAGGGGACTTTTATCTGATATCCTTTCTGCGTTTTGAATAAACGCGGTAAGATGCAGTTGTGCCTCTTCATAATTACCGGAAATCACATACAACCCGCCAAGAACGACCTGAGCACTTAACTTTTGATAAGCGGTCAGACCATTGAGTTCCACATAGGAGCGCAGTGCCTTAATAGCCATATGGTAGTCACCAAGATAGTAAGCTTGATGTGCCAGTTGCAGTTGTTGTTCTGCGGGAATATCCAGCGGGGTGAAATTGGTATCCAGGGGCTTGATATCAATACCTCTGGCGAGTAATTCCTGCTTTGTCAGAAACTGGACATTATTTTGCTGTGCTATTTCAATGAGTTTATCCATTTGATGGTAATTAAAATCACCGGGTTCTGGCTTGAGTATAGCGAGGCAACGATTTTTGTCCTTGGCATTCATTGGCATGAAAATTTGCGTGCCGCCGCCATCACACCAGACCTTTCTTCCTGTTTGTGACCAAAAATCCATTACGGCACTGGCTTTGGATACCGCAACCGGGCTAGGTAGTTCATCAATCACCACCAATTGGGCATGAACCCTGTCCATCAATTTGGTGGCATCGTTGGGATCGCTGATTTGATCGGCTATGCCTAGCTCGCTGGGTTTAAAGTGAATTTCATTGGTTGCATACTCGCCAAGCCATCCTTTGGGGCGCAGGTATTTGAACAGCAAACTACCAACTGGAATGCGCATGAAATGAACCGGATTCCAGGTTTCTGCTGCATTCACATGGCTGGGAATAATATTTTTCGGCATGCGAGAAGTGGGATCTTTGGCGAATTCTTCATAAATCTGACCTAAAGCAATAGAGGCAATACCTTCAAGGCCTAAAGCTCTGGGATTAACCATTAAATTGGCATAGAGCATGTCCTGGAGAAAGTTAATCTTTTTCATTTGAATGGATTCACCTTGTCTGGTGAAATAATTGTTAGGGCGATATAAGCTATTTTTTGAAGGATTGATATTAAAAAGGTTTCCAGCATCAAATTGTTGCATCATCAGTTTAATAAACTGCATGAAGGTGGTGGTAAGTATCCTGCTGGTGTCTTTTAGAGTCGTTTTAAACGTGGTGAGCAGTGAATCCATGCTTTCCAGAGCGGGTTGATAAAAAGAGTGTTCTTGTCCTTCTTCATCTAATCCTCTGATTAATTTGGCTTTTGGATTACGGCGGGCTTCTGCGGCCATTCTTTTTAATTCGGGTGCAGTAATTAAAATGATTCGATCATTTTCTGAAAACTCAAGAAGGGTGTGTGCCAGTGCCACCAAATGTGCTGCGTTTTCTTCCTGGTTCAGTTGTTGCAGAAGTGCTGCAATTTGAGTGCTCAATGGAGGTTGTACTGTATTTAACAGTTCCTCTGCATGATTTCTGATTAAAGCATAATCTTCTGTACTGTAGGGTTGGTCTTTGGGGTGTTCATAGCAAATGCTTACTGCGGCAGCATAGGCTTTGGCTACTTTTTGTAAATAGTTATTGGAATCAATGAGTAATTGCTGTTGTTCTTCCTGTGAGCCATATACAGGAACAATGATATTTGCATGGAAGGAAATACTGCGTTTCTCTTTATTGATGAACGCGTTTAAATTAGCGGCTACTTCTGCCACGGTCCTTCCGGGGCCAGCATGCAGCTCGGCAAGGGCTAATTGCATCTGATCTTTACAGGCAGCATACAAGGGGTAACCCAGTTCTTCATGTAATTCACGTAAGGCGCCATCCATTAAGGTTACATCCTGATCTTCAATCAGGCCAGTAGCAGAAACCAGTACTCCCCGGGCATTGTCGCCTTTACGCTGGCTGTGTGCGCCTGCAAAAAGCAAAGTCCCATCGTCTTGCAACAGGCATGGGGTGATGCCGGCATTGCAGCGTATCTTTGTATTCAGTAGTTCTTGCAGTTTCAGGGGATCCAGAGTGGGTTGGCTTTGTTGCAGAATATGCAGCAACTCATCATCTGTCAGTTCAGGGTGATTGAGAATATGAGCTTTGATGAACTGGCCGTATGTCTGGTTTAGAAAATCTTTAGAAAAAAATGAATCAAAGGGTAGGGTAAACATGGTTCTACGTCCTTAACAAGGTTGGTGTGTTTATGTGGAGGTCGGGTTAGGATTGGCCCGTGTGGGGTTGTAGCCCGGCAGCTTAAAGCTGACTTTTCTACACCCTTTACCATTCCCCGAGCCACGTCGTCCTGAGCGCGTCTTTTTGCGCGAAGGATCTCCTGAAAGGGGCATGGTGCCAGCATTTGGAGATCCTTCGCGCAAAAAGACGCGCTCAGGACGACGTGGATCGGGGATACGGCTAACACCTGATACGAGCTAAAATGCCACTAAACTCTGGCAGGGTCTGTAGCCCGGTCTGCTTGCAGCCGGGATGGTGCCACTTTGATCCCGGCTGCAAGCAGACCGGGCTACAACCGTGCGGAGCTAGCCCAACCTGCGATCTACGATTACAGTTTTGCAGCTGCACTTAACTCTTCAACTGGTGCGTTCAGGCTTCTTGCAATCTCACAGGGTTTGGAGATGAAAGGAGTAAAGAATGCCATGTAAGAGCTGATTCGGCTGGCGTCAAAGCTTAAGTTGGGATGAAGATTGCTGTAGACAGAGTTGATTTGCGCCTCAACTTGAGCTGTCACTTTTTTATCATCCAATTGAGCTAACCAATTTTTAGCACTTGCAATTTCTGATTCAACCTCATCTGTTACGTGTGCTTGTAAGGTTCTGACAATGGCCTTAAAGATGTCTTTATTTCGCGCTTTGATAAACTCAGGAGTAGCTCTGTCTTTGCTCAATATCTTTTGCAAAGGTTCATAGTCTTCAACACCGCGTGGTTTAAATACCGAATCATCGAATAATCTGCTTAATAAGGTCTCTTTATCACCCGCTTTAAGTGTATTTTCCCAACCCAAAGCCACTTCAGTAGAGCGTGGAATTTTAAAATCGTTTTGTCTTGGCAGACGTGGGCCGGTTAAATCAATATTTACCAGTTCCCAATGATTTTCTTTTTCAACAAGAACCATATTGTCCATGCCTAAGTCAGCACTTTCACCCATTAAATGACGGAATAAAATTCCAGCACACAGACCTTTGATTGGCTTGTTCTGGAGTTTTTCTTCTAATCGTTGCACACCTCTGGCAATCCATGCGTCATTGTCTTCACCTGGCTTTTGATCCATTGCAAAAGAGTCTACCAGGAATTTTTGCAGGCTTATTGCATTAGGTACAAGGCTTGAAATCTGATATAACCCCATCTGATTGTGAGTGACTAATAAATGATGGTCTGCAAGAGTAATACCTGGAACTACAGAGTTCATGTAGATATTATTTAATTGTTGTCCGAATGCACACATCTGATCAGTGAATGCACAATAGGCAAACATGTCACGTAAATCGGGTTTACTTTGAAACAATTTTTCAGCAAGAGCATATACTTCATTCGTCGTAAGCGTTTGCTGTTCTGGAGTTTTATCTTTAGATTGTGCTCTGTCTGTGCGAGCCTGCATTATGTTGTCGAGTAGTCTGGTGCCTTCATCAGAGTTTAAAAATTCAGAAAAACCGTCAGTAATGTCCTTTTTTAATTTGCTTTCTTTAGTTTTTTTCGCGGTTTCACGAGCAATTTTATCTTCTGGAGACTCGTTTTTTGGTGCTTGAGGTTCTGTCAAACGCAAGTAGTTACCCACAACATAACCTAATAAAGTAGACCATTTTGTGCTGGATTTCAGAGTATCTTCTGTTGCTTTAGCGATGGTTTCAGCAACTTTACGTCTCTTGGCAGGAGGCAGACTGGAGAAATTCTCAAGATCATGTTTCAGTTCTTCAGAAGAATTTAAAGCAATTTGGAAGTCGCTGTACACTTTAAGGTATTGTTCCAAAGCCTGCATTAATAAAGAAAAATTAATACCTACTTTAGCAATTGCTTCCTGACCACGAAATGCAAACACATGACCAACATCTGTGCCGCCTGGCTTTTCTCTGAGATAAGGTAATTCTGTCTGGGTATTTCTGTCACCCATGTTCGCATCGGTTGCGATGACAAAACCGGTGAAAGGATTTGCTTCGGTTGGTTGGAATATACTACGTTCTATTCTATCTTGCATTGTTACGACTCCGTTAAAAAAGAGTCGTTATTTTCCTCTAAGTGTTCAAATTTTGTAATTCGCTGATCTACCTGGGTAGATCTACCTATTGCAATTATGGCACATGTTATTGTTGATCAAGAAAACCGAGCCGCGACCGTGAGAGAATGTGGTAATAATCACCTACGTCCTGCGGCTTGTCCGCAGGATCCAGAAAATTCAGCGTAAATATGAAAGATATCAAATCTTTGTGCTCATTAGTAGATCGAACTGGATGCCGCGGACAAGCCGCGGCACGTAGAAAATATGGGCAAATTGTATTATACAACTTTCTCTTACGGTCGCGGCTCGGTTTTCATTAGATAATTTCCTGGACGCGAAATTAAAAGTGCCTTTTTTTAAAATGATAGGGTACAATGCCAAGCGCGTAGAAATAACGCTATAAAATCAAAAAAAATGCAGCATCAGATCTATTACCTGCCAGATTGATACAAGGCAACGAATAGTAATGGACTTATTTAACAATGATTGACATGAGGTAAATGATGAGATCAAAGATAGAGAAAGACGACGATAATACAAATTACAGCTTTTTATTAAAATGTATGGCTGCTATGGGGGCTGCCGCAATCGCTGGAGGAATCCTGACTGCCCTTGCGATCACTGCATCTACAGCTACTACAGCCACAGGTTTAGCTGCTGGAACTGCTCTTGCCTTTTCACCCATTATTCCAATAATTGCCATAGCGGCTATCATTGGGGCAGTGTGTCTCTTACCCTTATTGTTTATTGGCAGCAGTACTACCTATGTATCCAGCAGCACTCCCAGTTATTGGGGCGGTTCTTACGGTTATACACCTGCTTTATTTGCACCAAGCCCTGTATATTATCCAAGAACAACAACCAGCACGACACATCATCACCCAAGCAGTGGTGGAGGCTGGGGTGGCACTGTCCATACTCATCCAGGCAGCGGTTCTAACACCCATGTACATAGCGGTGGTTTGTTTGGGGGCAGTTCCAACACTCATGGACATAGTAGTAGCGTCTTTAGTGGTGGCCCTGGTCATAGTGGCGGTACTGTACACGGCCATCGATAGTCGTAATGCTATTGTATTCTACAACAGGCACTGCCATTAAGTTAAGGAATTCCGCCGTCCCGCGGCTTGTCCGCGGGATCCAGGAATCTCTCTCCGAACTTAGATCTCTGGATACCGCGGACAAGCCGCGGGACGGCGGAGTAGCGCTTAACTTAATGGCAATGTTTACAACAGGGTGGGAAACCGCCCTGCTGTAGATTTATTAAGGATTTAATGCCTGGCTGTAATTTGATTGAACTGGAATATGATTTAGACTCACTTTATCCTGCCACAAGGAAACCGCATCAAATAATTGCTCCACTTCCCCCTTTTCAGCCCAAAAACTCTGGAATACCAGGGGATATTGTGTCAGTAGATCTTCTCTTGAGATTATTTTCTTATCTTTTAATGAATCCAGTAACCGGGTTAATAAATCCATTTTTTGTTGATCCTTTTCATCAAGATGGCTTTTATTTACATTAAGTCTGATAATTTTATTATTAATAGCCTGTTCCAGATAAGTCTTGCCTTCATCAGGATTCATTCGCCTTACTTGTGTTCCATAATCCGTATGGCTAAACAAGCGAGTATAATGCTCTGGCTTGCCGGACAAATTAACCTCTGCCCCATCAACCAACTCCGAAACATGCTCGTCTACTGGTTGTTCTGTAAGCTCTGGTTTTCCCAAATGCAAGAAGTCTTTTATAGCCTGCTTCCAATTATAGGGAGTTAACTGCCATATCATGGCTGCTACTGTAAAGGCAACTGCAGCAATGGCGCATGCTGTACCAAGAACGGGGGCTGCTGGTGTGAGGATGACAAAGACAATGGCACCCACAATACTGGTCAATAACCCCAAAACAAATAAATTGCTTAAAGCAGCTTGTATATGGTGCATGCGTTGGACCGGATCAAATCGCGATTCATAAGCACGGTACAGATTCAATCCCAGCATAACGATCTGATGCAATCCAGCAAGAGATACCCCCGTCAGGAAAAACCAGGATCCTGCCGCAAAAGTAACTCCCATAGCCGTTGCAATGACCGCTCCATATAGGGAAACACTGGAGCATATGGCACTCACCACAGAAACGATCAAGGCAAATGATTTATCAAAGTTTTTATTATTGGCCGTAGCGAGTTGATATCCATTAATCGCGGCTAAAATCGTAAGTAAAATTGCTATGAAAGGAAACATAATATAGTACAGTGGTGAACCACTAAACATCGCAAACAAACGCGCATCAGTCATCACACCAAATAAACCAATATCCTGGATTTCTTTTAAATACACTACTGCTTTTTGGAACGTCCTTATAGCCATAATACACCTTTAAAAATTAAGACCCATCTTTGATAAAACATTCATCCTTCAGAAGCACGTCGTCCTGAGCGCGTCTTTTGGCGCGAAGGATCTCCTCAAAGCGGCATGGTGCCACTTCGATCCCGGCTGCAAGCATACCCGGGCTACACACCCTGCCAGCTTTCAGGAGATCCTTCGCGCCAAAAGACGCGCTCAGGACGTGCCTTGGTGTGTAGCCTGTACAGCATCGTTCTACTGGCGTAGATGAGGGAATAAAATCACATCACGGATGGATTGTGAATTGGTAAAGAGCATCACCAGACGGTCAATTCCTATTCCTTCACCTGCAGTGGGCGGTAAGCCATATTCCAAAGCCTCTACATAATCACTGTCAAAATGCATGGCTTCCAAATCACCGGCATCTTTTTCTTCTACTTGTTTACGGAAACGCTCTGCCTGATCTTCAGCATCATTTAACTCGGAAAATCCGTTAGCAATTTCGCGCCCGGCGATGAAGAATTCAAAGCGATCGGTGACTTCAGGATTTTCGTCACTGCGGCGTGCCAAAGGAGATATTTCAGTCGGGTAAGCAGTAACAAAAGTAGGTTGAAATAATTGATGCTCCACCGTTTCTTCAAAAGCGATCATTTGTAATTTACCCAAACCATCAGTTGCTTTATAGGGTAAACCCAGAACATCAAGAAACGTTCTGCAACTGTCCACTGATTCGAGTTGTTCGGCTTTAATGTCCGGATGATATTTCAAGATGGCTTCTTTAACGGTCATACGAGCAAAAGGTTTATTAAAATCAATAATATGACCTTGATAATCCACCTGACGATTGCCTAATACTGTATCACAGAGGTGGTGAAGTAATTGCTCGGTAAAGGTCATTAAATCTTTATAATCAGCATAAGCCTGATAAAACTCTATCATGGTAAATTCAGGATTATGACGTGTTGAAATCCCTTCATTACGGAAATTACGGTTAATTTCATAAACCCGCTCAAAGCCCCCAACTACCAGTCGTTTTAAATAAAGTTCAGGTGCTATACGCAAATACATAGTCATATCAAGACTGTTGTGGTGCGTTATAAAAGGTCGCGCTACAGCGCCACCGGGAATAGGATGCATCATCGGCGTTTCTACTTCGAGATACTGGTTTTGATCCATAAATTGTCTGAATGACTGAATCAGGCGTGAACGAATTAAAAAGGTTTTTCTGCTGTCTTCATTAGCGATTAAGTCAACATAGCGTTTACGGTATTTTACTTCCTGATCAGCCAGGCCATGAAATTTATCCGGCAAAGGGCGTAATGATTTGGTCAGTAGTTCAACCTGTTCCGCATTAACCGTCAACTCGCCAGTGTTGGTTAAAAACAGCTCCCCTTTAACACCCACTATATCGCCTAAATCCCAATGCTTGAATTGCTCGTAAACTTCTGGAAGATCATTGGCTCTTATATAAATCTGGATACGGCCGGAAACGTCCTGGATGTGGAAGAAACTGGCTTTGCCCATAATACGACGAAGGACAATTCTACCTGCTACTGCAACCTTAACCTGCTTCTGGGCCAAAGTTTCTTTATCAAATCCGGCATATTCTTTATTCAAATCCTCAGCCAAATCCTGACGGCGAAACTGATTAGGAAAATTAAAGCCATCAGTACGTAAATCAGCTAATTTTTGCTTACGGATAAGATAAACTTCACTTTCATCTATATGATCTTCTATATGTTCTTCTGTCATGCTGTGCCTACTCCTGCTTTTAGACTGGCTTCAATAAACTGATCGAGTGCACCATCTAATACCGCCTGGGTATTACTGGTCTCAACACCGGTACGTAAATCTTTAACTCGTGATTGATCCAATACATAGGAACGAATTTGCGATCCCCAGCCTATGTCTGATTTGCTGGCTTCCAGAGCCTGCTGTTCTGCATTTTTCTTTTGCATTTCCAATTCATAAAGTTTGGCACGCAATTGTTTAAATGCCTGATCTTTGTTTTTGTGCTGGCTGCGGTCATTCTGGCATTGAACCACGATACCACTTGGGGCGTGAGTTATTCGTACTGCTGAGTCAGTACGGTTAACGTGCTGGCCGCCCGCACCGGAAGCACGATACGTATCAATACGCAAATCGGCCGGGTTAATTTCAATATCGATGTCATCATCGATCTCAGGCGAAACAAATACTGCAGCAAAGGAAGTATGTCTTCTGTTGCCTGAATCAAAAGGTGATTTTCGTACCAGACGATGAACTCCTGTTTCTGTGCGTAACCAGCCAAACGCATATTCGCCGCTAAAATGGATGGTCGCACTTTTAATTCCGGCAACTTCACCTGGAGAACATTCGATTAACTCGGTCGTAAAGCCATGCTGTTCGCCCCAACGTAAAAACATACGGAGTATCATTTCAGCCCAATCTTGCGCTTCTGTTCCACCAGAACCGGATTGAATATCGAGATAGGCATTGGAATTATCCATTTTTCCGGAAAACATCCGCCTGAACTCAAGACCTGCAACCTCTTGCTCAATGTTTTTTAATTCTTCCCCAATGTCATTTATTGCCTGTTCATCGTCCTCTTCACGGGCAAGTTCAAATAACTCGGTTAAATCAATAACAGATTGTCCCAGTTTACTTAAGGAAAGCACTACTGCTTCCAATTGGGTCCGTTCACGCCCTAATGCCTGGGCTTGTTCGGGATTATTCCATATGGTTGAAGACTCTAATTCGCGGACAACTTCTTCCAGCCGCTCACTTTTACCTTCAAAGTCAAAGATACCCCCGAAGTGATTCGATACGCTTATCGAGATCAGCAAGGCTCAGATTAATGTGATTCACTTCTAACATAAGTGTCTCTATAAAAAATAAAGAGGTAATTTTACAGGTAAAGTTGCTTTGTAGCTATACCCTTGGGTATTTATCAGTCCACGTCGTAGATCGGAGGGATCCAGGAGTTCGGGGCAGAAACACTGTCCCTGCCAGTATAACTGTTCCGCTTCCTGACGGTCGCGGCTCGGTTTCCGTGCGTTCGTATTGACTTCATTGTGCACCGGAAACCGAGCCGCGACCGTGAGGAAGCGGAACTTTTGTTGCGGCACAAAGCATGATTTAGCATTGTGTAGGGCATAGACTAAGAGGTGATCTAGAGGCTGCTGCCTGCAACCGGGCTACGTTTACAGACAAAACTTACTTGGACTATTGAAACACGAATGAGCGTAGGTCATTTTGATCATAGGTGAAAATATCTTAGGCTCTTTGTCCATCAGGAAAATGCGTTCCGGCTCCAGATATACATAATTGGAAGCATGTAACACCCGGTTGTATGTCGCTTCTGAACTCGGGTAAAACCATTTGGCAAAGAAAGGTAAGACCACTCTGCTATCCAGGCTGTAAAACTGATTTTTGATATCAGCCATTAACTCCTGCTTCATCTGGTAGTCCGTTTTAAAATAATGATTGCTGGTCTGGGTTTTAAAGACTAATAAATTAGGATCTTTTTCGCTTTCTTTTACACCTGCGGAAACCCTCAGTGAGATGACCAGCTCTCTGGCACTTTCAATAACGAAGGGAGTGCCATACAGATCCGTACCATTCATTACTTCGAGCCACTCTTTTACTTCATCCACAGCACTGTCTGTCAATGGATCAAAATAAGTGGAAATGCTGAAACGTTCTGCTTTTTCAGTTTCCGGATTAAAGCCACAGTAAACGTAGCTGTTATAGGTAGTCTTTCCAGAATCAATGACAAAACCTAAATAGTCGTAATTAATCGTATTAAAGACATCATCACAGGAAAGATTTGCTTCATTGACGGTACCGGAAATCCGGATGATTTGGGTGGGAAAATCTATGGTTCTTTTCCCTTGGCCCAAGCGCTCAAAGGCTTCATCAGAGCTGACATAATGCTTGATGATGGCACCAGGCTTCCTGATGATGTTGGGGATATTTTGTTTTGCTTCCTGGGCATAAGCAGGTAAGACAATGAAAAGTATTAATAATTTTTTCAAAAAGTGCATATTAAATCCGTTTAATATCTGGGATCTGCACTATAGCAAATTAAAAAAATACGAACAAGTTCATTTACTTAAGTTGCTTTCATTGCGGAGCGATAAGCTTGCAGATTCATGAGTAATTCAGCTTCCGCATTGGATAAATGACAGCTGTTAATAATCTCTTCCTGATTGCCGCCCATCTCCAGAATTCTCAAAGCGTGTTGATAGCCGCCATCGTTATCTCTTTTATTTTCAAGATTCTGCAATTGATTATCCATACTGATCAATTGGCTGTTAATTTCTTTCAATTGTCTGGAAAATAATAAATCGGCATTCACCAGAGTCGGATGATCGCGGGTTATTTCTTCAATCAATTTTGCCAGCACGGCGGATTGTTCTTCCAAGGCCAGAATTTGCTTGCGTTGATTCAGCAAAAAGTTACCTATGAATAAAAAAATTATAACGTTAAGACTTAAAACCAGATTAATCATTTCTTTTCCTTCTTATTATTCTTTAATCCTGATGTTTATCACGTCATCCTGAGTGACTGCACGCTACTCCGCCGTCCCGCGGCTTGTCCGCGGGATCCAGGGATCTAAGCTCAGAGTGAGATCTCTGGATCCCGCGGACAAGCCGCGGGACGGCGGAATTAACTTAATGGCAGTGCATCAGCTTTGTAGCCCGTATTAGCGAAGCGTAATACGGGAATTGTGCCACATGGATCCCGTATTACGCTTCGCTAATACGGGCTACACATCAAAGCAAAAATTTATTGCACTGCTTTTTTATCTGTTTGTTCGTTTTTGGCATCCTGATGTTTCATGTCCTGCTTTTTATCCGTTTCAGGCACAGGGGCACCATATCCGATAACTCCTGTATGTACCTGACCCATATCAGGGTTAAGAAGCCTGTCGACCTTTCTGTTCTTGGCAATAACAATATTTACCCTGCGATTTTGGCTTCGTCCCTCTTCCGTATAATTATCACTGACAGGATACTGCTCTCCGTATCCGGTGACAACTATTCTGTCCGTACTGATGCCATAACTATTCAAAATCCTGCCTACAACAGCAGCCCGCGTTGCTGACAGTTCCCAGTTGGATGGGTATTGTGGTGACGTTATAGGGACGTTGTCACTATAGCCTTCAACTACGACTGTATAGGGCAATGATTTTATTTTTCCGGCTAATTTCATTAATTTAATTAACGCTTCCGGTTTTAAATCCGCACTGCCTGAATCAAATAAAGAACCTGCTGTAATCTGCAACTCTATCCATCCGTCTTGTCTGTTAATTTTATAATCACCATCTTCCAGTTCTGATAAGGACTTATTTAAATCTTCAAGACCATCATTATAAGTGCCTTTGGTTTTCTTTTCTTCAGGACCATCCTTCAAGGTATCGGTGGACTGTGTTGCCTTGTTTTGATCCTTGTTATTGAACGCTGATTTCATCCCTTCTGAAAGCGATTTATATTTGGAAATATTGACGGATGAAATCGCATACATCACCACAAAAAAAGCAAAGAGCAAGGTGATAAAATCTGCGTAGGATATAACCCAGCGATGATTATCTGTATGCTCTTCTGTTTTATTGCGCCTTGATTTCATTCTTCTTATGAACCCCAAAGTTGTTTAATTTTAATTGCAACATATTGGGACTTTCACCGCTAGACATAGCGACCAGGCCTTCGACTATCATTTCATCAAAATGTACTTTATGAGCAATGCAACTCTTTAGTTTGTTAGCAATAGGTAAAAAAAGTAAATTGGCAAAACCCACTCCATAAATGGTAGCTACGAAGGCCACCGCAATACCTAATCCCAGTGCACTGGGATCTGCAAGGTTTCTCATCACTTGAATCAATCCAAGAACCGCTCCTAAAATCCCTATAGTAGGACTGTATCCGCCCATGCTTTCAAACAAATTGGCAGCACGCATATCCTGATGCTCGATGCGATCAATTTCTGTTTCCAGAACCTGTCTTATAGTCTGCTTATCAACGCCAATAACGAGTAATTCCAGACCCTTATTAATCAGCGGGTTCTTTTCTGTTTCAATATGCTCTTCCAGAGATAGTAATCCAAGCTGACGGGCACGGCGAGCCAAATCAATCAGTGTATTTCGGCATTCGTCAAAAGCGAGATGTGGCGGTTTGAAGATCCAGGGCAAAATTTTAAATGCCCGTTTGAACGTGGGAAATGGCGTTTGCACCATTACCGCTCCCATAGTTCCGCCCATAACAATAAGCAATGCAGGGAAATTAAGCAGGGAATGCAAATCCCCTCCTTCAAAAACCTGACCTATTATTATCGCGAGAAATCCTGTTAATAAACCTATTAGTGTTAATGCATCCATTCTTATTATTTATTCTCTTATTTTTTTATTCCGGTAACCGCGATTTAATGCGGTGTGTAGCCTGGCTGAGAATTTGCGATATTCGAGACTCGCTGACATCCAGCACCTCTCCTATCTCTTTCAAATTCAAGTCCTGTTCATAGTACAAAGACAACACCAAACGTTCTTTATGAGGCAAGCCATCAATTACCTGGGTCAGGCGGCTCATTAAATCATTATGCATTACGTTCACATGAGGTTCTGTTATCAAGCCCCCTTCTTCCCCATGCAACATGTCATCTGTAACACCTAAATCCTCAAATCCATATAAATGGCTGCTTGCGGAATCCTGCAGCATTTCATGGTATTCGTTGATCGGTAAGCCTAACTCTTCAGCGACTTCCCAATCCTTCGCCTCTCTGCCAAATTTATGTTCTACCTGCCGCACTGCTTCAGAAATCATTCTTGAATTACGATAAACAGAACGTGGAACCCAGTCGTTCCTTCTCACTTCATCAAGCATATGTCCCCTGATGCGTATTCCAGCATAGGTTTCAAATGAAGCACCTTTAGTAGAATCATAATGTCTTGCAGCCTCAAGTAATCCAAGCATCCCCGCCTGTATTAAGTCGTCCAACTGAACACTTTGTGGTAATCGGCCAAGTAAATGGTGCGCAATGCGCTTAACCAATATAGCATGGCTTTTTACCAGTGTTTCCTGGGTTTGCTGATTTACTTTGCTGTATGCAGCCAAAGCATCCACGACACTCTCCTTACAATAACAGCACAAGATAATTGATACAATTAAAAATCGGCAACGAAACTGCTATAACATTTTAAGTATAGGCATATAATTTAAAAATCACCTGCCACCAGACGCTCTAAAAAGAAACTGGTATTTCCGCCTAAAGAAGGCTTAAATTGCCAGTTATTTACTCCTGTTGCCATTTCCCTTAAACACGCTGAAGCATCTGAATCCGGATAGGCTATCAGCACTGGCTTTTGCTTTTTAACAGCCATATGGACATGCTCATCAAATGGAATAGCACCTAAATAATCCAGATGAACATCCAGAAACTGTTCAGAAACCTTAAATAACTTATTAAATAATTCTCGACCATCTTTTAAAGAACGAACCATGTTGGCCAGAATATGGAAATGGGTCCATTCATAACGCTTGCTCATTACTTTAATTAAAGCATACGCATCGGTTAAAGAGGTGGGCTCATCACAAACAACCACAATCAATTCCTGGGAGGATCGGGTGAAACTCAATACTGTATCGGAAATTCCCGCAGCAGTATCAATAATCATATAATCCAAATCTTCAGTGAGCTCATTAAAGGAATCTATAATTCCAGCATGCTCCACCGGGCTGAGCTGGGTCATAAATTCAGTACCTGAAGCGGCCGGTATGACTTTAATGCCGCAGGGTCCCTGCAAAATGATGTCACTTAAATGACAGATCCCCTGAATAACATGGGATAAATTATATTTGGTGTGTAAACCCAGCATGATATCAACATTCGCCAGACCTAAATCCGCGTCCAAGAGCATCACGTTTTTATTGCGCTGGGCAAGGGCAACAGCCAGATTAACTGAAACATTACTTTTGCCCACCCCTCCTTTTCCTGCAGTAACAGCGATTACCTTGACTGGTTTGGTGCGAGACAAATTTCTCAGGCCGGAAGCCTGATCTTTTATGCTTTTACTAATTTTCGACATAATACTCTCTCCCAACACGAGGCTGTTCTTGACTTAAATTCCTTTCTGCCTGGAACAATTGAAGT
Source organism: Legionella shakespearei DSM 23087 (assembly GCF_000373765.1). Lineage (GTDB taxonomy): Bacteria > Pseudomonadota > Gammaproteobacteria > Legionellales > Legionellaceae > Legionella > Legionella shakespearei. Next base: position 77,337 of record NZ_KB892384.1, read on the forward strand.
TCTTGTTGCGCAAAGAGCTCAACAAGCTGATGGCGAGTGGCCATTTTTATGTCTTCAGGAACGCGCTGTCCATGCGTTAAATAGCTGACGCCTAAACCTGACTCTATGACTGCGCTTAATGCGCCGCCCACAGCCAGTGACTCATCGAGTTTGGTTAAAATGCACTGATCCACATGATTTGCCTGATAGCGTTTTATGGCATCAATCAGTACCTGATAATGACTGGTAGCCGGAAGTACCAATACCTTGGCTATAGATTGCATATAAGTACTCAATACATGCATTTGCTTTACAACCCGTTCATCAGCAGGATTCATGCCTGCGGTATCAATCAAGATCAGCTTTTTGTCACTTAATTGACGCAAGACTCTGGAAAGTGAGACATCGTCCTGAGCCACACAGACTTTAACGCCAAGAATTTTTCCATAAAGGACTAATTGTTCCTGAGCTGCTATTCGATAAGTATCCATAGTGACCAGGCCTAATTTGTCAGCACCGAAACGCAAGGTAAAGCGTGCCGCAATTTTGGCGAGGGTTGTTGTTTTACCGACACCTGTAGGTCCGACAAAAGCATAAACACCGCCTTCTTCTATGCGGCGTGTGTCACGTATAGGCAATTGTTCAGTCACTTGAGCCAGAATATGCTGCCAGGCTCTTTGCTGGTTTAAATCCGGGCGCACTGAACGTGCCCACATGGCAGCGGTAGTATGACTCACGCCCAGGTACAATAATTTTTGCAGTAAGACAGTATGCAAGGGCTCATTTCCCCCTACAGTGCCTCTCAATTGGGCTTCGAGCATGCCTCTCAACGTTTGAATTTCCTGTCGCATATCATCAAGTGGCGTCTGATGCATTGGCTTTTCAGTCTGACTGGGTGGTTCTGCTGTAGCAACTGCTGCCTGTGTAGTGATGATTGATTCATCAAAATCAATTGCAGCAACAACTTCTACCCCTCCGTCCACATTATGACTGGACAAAATAACGGCATCAGGACCGAAGGTCGCCTTAATTTGTTGCATGGCGCTGCGTGTGTCCGCAGCGACAAAGCGTTTTAATTTCATAAAGCCTCCTGCCTATGATACTAACTTAGTTAAGACTGTCATCAGGGCTGCTAGTCATCACTGTCCCACCTCCGCCGTCCCGCGGCTTGTCCGCGGGATCCAGAGATCTAAGTTCGGAGTGAGATTCCTGGATCCCGCGGACAAGCCGCGGGACGGCGGAACTCAATGACTCCCTATCCCACTGTCCCAATTATCCTTATTTGTTTGTTATCAGGAATTTCCTGATAAGACAAAACATGGAAATCATTGGATATGTTACGCACGAATCGTGCCAACACCGATCTGATTCCTGGTTGTACTACCAATACCGTACTTTCCTGTTTCGATTGCTGCTGCGCTGCAAATTGAGCCAGGGAATGTTGGATCTTGTCCGCCATACCGGGTTCAAAGCTGACACCTGCAGCACCACTGCTTTGTATTGTATTCTGCAATAATTGTTCCAACTCTGGTTTTAAAGTAATAATAGGTAACTCTTCATTTAACCCACTGATTTTTTGCGTAATTAGCCGTGACAATGAAATCCGTACCTGGCTGATTAAAAACTCCGTCTCTTTGGATTTTGGCGCATTTTCTGCCAAAGTTTCGACTATGGTACGAATGTCAGTTAACGGTATGTGTTCCAGTAACAGTCCTTGTAACACTTTACTGACCATTCCCAGAGAAAGCCCGTCAGGAACCAGTTCTTTGACCAATTTTGGCGAGCTGATAGCCAGTTTATCGAGTAATTGCTGTGTTTCTTCATAGCCCAGCAATTGCTGGCTGTTTAAATCAAGAATTTGACTCAGGTGGGTGGCAACAACTGTGGAGGCATCGACCACGGTGTAACCTAAAGTATGAGCCTGCTCCTTTTGGTTTTCATTAATCCAGACGGCCTCCATGCCAAAAGCAGGATCCCGCCCCTGAATTCCTTCCAGGCTACCAAACACCTGGCCTGGATTAATCGCCAGCCAACGATCAGTATGAATTGCCGCCTCGCCCATAATGACCCCAGCCAGACTCAAACGATAATGATTAGGTTTCAAATCCAGATTGTCACGGATATGAACTGAAGGAATCAAAAAGCCCAATTCCTGAGAAATTTTCTTACGCACGCCTTTAATACGTGACAGTAAAACACCACCTTGTGCATTATCCACCAGAGGAATTAGCCTATACCCCACTTCCAGGCTAATCACATCAACCGGATTCACATCATCCCAGGATAATTCCGTAGCAGTAGGATCAGGAGATTTGGTCATATCAACTTCATTATCTACTTGTTTTTTAATATTTTCCTTCTCTTGCTTGATAAACAGGTAGGCGATTCCACCCAACCCGCCTGCCAGCAAAAGAAAAGCGATATGCGGCATGCCGGGGATAATTCCAATCAAGCCTATAATCGCTGCGGCAATGATCAGCGAGCGCGGCTTGGACAAGACCTGGCTAATAACAGCATGTCCCATGTTCTGCGCGCTGGAAACCCGCGTTACGATAATTGCGGCGGCGGTTGATAAGATAATGGAAGGCACCTGGGCTACCAGGCCATCTCCTATGGTTAATAAAATGTAATTATGCAAGGCATCGGACAAGCTCATGCCGTGCTGGAGGATACCAATGATCAGTCCCCCCACGATGTTGATGACCAAGACCAATATTCCTGCAATCGCATCCCCACGCACGAATTTGCTCGCACCATCCATAGAGCCGTAGAAATCTGCTTCCTGAGCGACTTCCGTCCGGCGCTTTATCGCCTGTTCCTGATTAATTAAGCCGGCATTCAAATCCGCATCAATAGCCATTTGTTTTCCAGGCAAGGAATCCAGGGTAAAACGCGCACTCACCTCGGATACACGCCCCGCACCTTTAGTGACCACCACAAAGTTGATGACAACCAGAATAATAAAGACCACCAGACCCACAGTGTAGTTACCGCCAATCACCACTTCACCGAAAGACTCGATGACTTGACCGGCAGCATGGGTTCCATTGTGTCCGTTCAGCAATACCACCCGGGTTGACGCCACATTCAAAGCCAGGCGTAACAAGGTTGCCAGAAGAATAACCGTCGGAAAGACTGCAAAATCCAAAGGCCTTTCACTGTAAATAACGGCCAGCAGCACAACTAAAGACAGCGCAATATTGAAGGTAAAAAAGATATCCAGTAAAAAAGGCGGCAAGGGCAACATCATCATACTGAGCATGATGACCAGCATCAATGGCGTACCTAAGCCCTGACGCATCCAATAGTGTATGTGATGCAATGCATTAGTCATTCTCAATCATCCTCTGCTTCACGCGCCAAATCAGGTGGGATAGGCACGTTTTGTAATATTTCGGGTTTGTAGTCATAGCGTTGTTTGTCACGCAACTGGAATACATAGGCCAAGACCTGAGCCACAGCGACATAAAGCCCTCGTGGAATTTCTGCATTTAATTTGGTAGAAAAATAAATAGCCCGTGCTAATGGCGGGACTGAAATGATGGGTACTTTATGATCTTTCGCTTCTTTGCTGATCTGAAAAGCGATTAAATCTTTACCTTTGGCCACCACTACTGGCGCCCTGTTCCCCTTCTTTTTGTAGCTGATGGCCACCGCATAATGGGTAGGGTTAGTTAATATCACATCTGCTTTTGGAACCTCACTCATCATGCGCCGTCTTGCTATCTCTTGTTGCGCTCGGCGTATGGCACTTTTAACCTCGGGCTTTCCTTCTGTTTCTTTATATTCGTCCCGTAATTCCTGCTTGGTCATTTTCATCGCTTTGCTGTGCTCATAAAGCTGGAATGGAACATCGACCGCGGCAATTAAAATCAAACTGGCAGCAATGAATAAGAAGGATTTGATAATGATGAGTGCGCCGCTGCCAATAGCTGTTTCTACAGGAGCATTCGCTAAAGCTAAAAGTTCAGGTACCTCAATCTTTAAAACCAGAACGGCAACACCTGCAACCAGAACGAACTTGAAAAAGGACTTGAACATTTCAACAAAACCTTTAAGCGATACCATACGCTTAAGTCCTTTTAACGGGCTTAGACGTGAAAATTTAGGCTGCAAGGTCTGGCCACTGAAAACCCATCCCCCCATCAGTAATGGAGCTCCCAAAGACAAAAGGAAAATCACCGCCAAAATAGGGACCAAAGCCCAGACACCTGATTTGGCCAAAATCAAAAACCGTCCCAGAACAACAGAAGGAGTAATAAGAATCTGGACATCAAATTCAAAAGCCTGCTTCATCATTGCAGCTAATTGATCGGAAAGATGTTTTCCAAACACAAGAAAGCCAACCCCGGTAAATAATAAAATAACCGTGGCATTAAAATCTTTCGATCGGGCAACCTGCCCTTTTTCCCGCGACTCTTTCAGTCGCTTGGCCGAGGGCTCTTCGGTTTTTTCCTGTGACTGTTCTTCTTCTGCCATCAGTGCAGCATCCCTATAATAAAACGCATCCCTTCCCTGAGGCTTTCAACCATTTGATTGCCTATGCTTGGCAAGCCCACTTTGATAATGACAAAGCCCATTAATAAGGTAATGGGAAAACCTAATGAAAAAATATTAAGCTGCGGTGCAACCCGAGTCATGATGCCGAAGGACAAACTGACTATAAGCAGCGACAGAATTGCAGGAATGGAAATCAGCACCGCTTCTTTAAACATCCAGCCAGAAAACATAATGATGTTCCAGACCATAGAGTTATCCAGTGGCACCTGGCCGACAGGCATAAGGCGAAAACTGTCTATCAGGGCTTCCAGAAGAGCCAAATGGCCATTTAAAGCCAGGAAGGTTAAAGTAATCATCATCAGATAAAACTGGCTCACCAATGGCACACTGGCTTTACTGGCCGGATCAACCATTACAGCAAATCCCAAACCGGCCTGCATGGAAATAATTTGTCCGCCTAATATAAATACCTGAAAAACCAGTTGTAAGACAAAACCCATCATCATTCCTAAAAACACTTCCTGGATGATATAAACAAGAAACAGGCCATTGAACTGTTCAAATGACAAATGATGAGGAATAAACGAAGCGCAGGTTAAGCTCAAAGCGCAAATGAAAAATACTTTTATCCGACGGGGCATCAGCACAGAAGAAAACACAGGAACAGTCAGCATCAAACCGCCAATACGTCCCATGGGCCAAATCACCTGGCTAAACACACGTATCATTGTCTGATAATCCAGATTCATCTCTAGTCCCTAACCAATCAAATAGGGGATATTGGTTATCAAAGAATCAGTGTAATTCACTAAAGTCTTGAGTAACCAGGGGCCTGCAAATACCAATACTAAAAAGGTAATAAATAATTTGGGGATAAAACTTAAGCTGGCTTCGTTAATTTGAGTGGCTGCCTGGAACATAGCAACAACCAATCCCAAAACCAGACCTGGAATAATTAAAACAGACAACAGAAGTAACATGACGTAAACGCTTTCACTAAAAAGAGAGACAACGGTTTCCGGGGTCATAGCGTCTCCTAGGTCATGGCAAAACTTGAGGCAAGAGATCCCAATACAAGGGTCCAACCATCCACCATCACAAACAGCATAATTTTAAAAGGCAATGAAATAATCAAGGGCGAAAGCATCATCATACCCATGGCCATCAGGACGCTTGAAACCACAAGGTCGATAATTAAAAAAGGCAAAAATAAAATAAATCCTATTTGGAAGGCAGTCTTGAGCTCACTGGTTATAAATGCAGGAATGATGACACTCATGGGTACATCATCAAGAGTTGCCGGTTTATTTTGAGCAAATTTTTCAAATAAGGACAAATCATTCTTTCTGGTCTGATTCAACATGAACTCGCGTAATGGTTTCTGGGCATTTGCCAAAGCCTGGGGAAATTCCATTTTCTCTGCCATATACGGCTGGATGGCGTTTTCATTAATGCTGCTGAACACAGGCGCCATCACAAAGTAGGTCATAAACAAAGCGATTCCTATTAATATCTGATTGGTAGGAGTCTGAGCCATACCTATAGCCTGCCGTAAAATTGACAGTACTATAATGATCCGAGTAAATGCGGTCATGGCCATCAATAAACCCGGTAGAACGCTTAACAGCGTCATGAAAATTAAAATTTGCAAATTGACGCTGTAGGATTGTGTGCCATTTGCTCCTGGTGTAACGGTTACGGCAGGCAGGGAAAGAGGAGATGCCTGGGAGACCAGAGGTAAGATGCTAAGAACCAGAATTAAAAGAGTAACATGCTTCAATTTCATTTTGCGGTTTTCCCAATAGCCGATTTAAGAAGCTCAGAAAAAGCCGGTTTATTTTCACCATCAAAACCAGCGGGTAACTGTTCGCCAAAATCATGTATCAGAGTAATTGTTCCGGTACTTACGCCCATGAGCAAATAACGAGAACTGACTTTCATCAGCACCAGACGTTCTTTAGGGCCCAAATGGATACTGGCAATGGATTGAAAGCCTTTGGCAGAACCTAAATTCACTCCTTGCAGGCGCTTTACCAGCCATGACAAGACAAGAATGATAAGCAAAACAAGGAGTAAGCCACCTATCACACGTGTCAGCTCACCATGCGTTATCCTATTGGGACTCTCAGCCGGAAGCGCACAAACTACAGTGCTCATCAGGCCCAGTATCAAATAGTATGCTGTTTTTATCATCTGAGTCGCTTAATCCGCTCAGCTTTGCTGACGATATCAGTCAATCTCACGCCGAACTTGTCGTTGACAACCACTACCTCACCATGTGCAACCAAAGTGCCATTGACCAGAACATCCAGAGGATCGCCTGCCAAGCGGTCAAGAGCAACAATTCCGCCCTGATTCAATTGCAGCAAATTACGGATGGTCATCTTGGTACGGCCAATTTCTACAGTAACGGATACTGGAATATCTAAAATCAATTCCATTTTTTCACTATCAGCATCCGTCGCCAGGTTGGCATTTGGATTTGTCGGTTCATTGACGGTTTCTTGTGCTTGAGTCATCCCTATCCCCTAGTAACTTATATTTTTTATTATTTTTAAAGCACGCTTTTCATTAGCACTGCCTAAAGTTGCGGTAAAACTTGGTGTTCCTTCAATATCCAGAGTCACAATTTCACTCATTTCCATAGGAATGAAATCACCTGCTTGCCAGGACATGACTTTACCCAAAGTACTCATGGTTTGCGCCATTGCAGCACTGATGGTTAACTCGACATCCATTAATTCTTCACGTAAGGATTTTATCCAGTTGGGATCTATCTCATCATCAGGACGTGATGCCCCTAACTCCAATTGTTGTTTAATCGGCTCAACCATGGAATAAGGCAGAATGAAATAAAAAGTCCCGGTTTCTTTACCAAAATTCAGGGAAAAACGGGCAACCAATAACATTTCTTCGGGCTCAGCAATATTCACCAGCTGAGGATTGGTTTCTTCATTCACTTTTAATATATCAAGGTGAATAATAGGTTCCCAGGCATGCACGAGATTAGTTATCAGTTTTTTGGTGACTACATCCATGACTCTGAGCTCTGTTGCCGTAAAATCAGTTTTGTCCTTTTGGGCGTAAAACTGGGAACTGCCGCCAAAATAGTAATCCACCAGATCATAAACAAAGGTACTGTCAAAAAGGATAATCGCCTTGCCACGCAAAGGTTTGAATTTGTAAATGCTCATTAAACTGGGATTGGGCAAATTGCCCATAAACTCTCGGTGCTTTACAAAAAGCAGGGGATCTTGTTTTATTTCAAAATCCTTGGCTGTCAACTGATAAATATCGGTGGTGAAGTTTCTGATAACCCGGTCATATATTTTATCCAGTACAGGCAACTGTCCTTTAACAATTCGTTCCTGGCCAGTAAAGCTAAGGGTTTTTACACCGGTTTCAGCAGCGTCTATAGCAGATTCATCCAGACCAGAAGGCTCTTCAAGCGACCGGGTTTTTGTCTTCTTTTTTCCGGTTTTTTCTGGTTCAGGTGCTGCTGCAACTTCCGAAGACTCCTCCTCAGTGGAGTCATCAACCGATTCGAGCAGAGCATCTATCTCTTCTTGTGATAAAACATCTTTCTCGGCCATAAGCAGTCCATTCGCATCCAGGTACCTGAATTCTTCGTGAACTCAGGGCATTAATCGTTTTTATGAATTGTCCCATGCAAAGCTCATGCCATCTAAAAATAGATTTATAAATCAATAGCCTGCGCTTTCGTTACATTCTAATTTGTCATAGAACAGAGGTTTCTGTCAATCGATTGACAAAAGTAGTATGCAGCAACGGCTCTCTCTTTTATTTAATCTCTTGGACGATAGGTTAATAGACTATATAATTCACAGTATTAAGTAAGAAATAAGGGATTGATTCAAAATAGGCGTAGCCTTGATTACGCTATCGCTCTGAGTGATCCTCTCATATTGAGTATCACTCAGAACTATGCAGGATCGCCTTCCCCTCTCCGGGGGAAGGTGCCCGACAGGGCGGATGGGGGGATCAAAAAAGGAGTTTCTATCAAATAGACCATTTTGTTTTAGAGCTTTCTACCTTAAATGAGTTCTCTTTTTGATCCCCCCACCCGCCCTGTCGGGCACCCTCCCCCGGAGGTGGAGGGGCTACTTGCGCTGATCATCCTGCTTATTTGCATCTTTTTACAGGTTAAAATTATGAGAGGATCACTCAGCGCTAGCGCTGCATCAAGGCTACAGTTTTTTATATATTTAACCAGCAACTAAAGGAAAGAATACCCATGTTACGATCAGCCCTGATAACCATCCTGATGACCTTTAGCATCCTCGCGCAAGCAGCAGTTCCTGCTGACCCAATCCAGCGTTGTATCGATGTCAGAAGACTGGCTGATTATTCTGCGCGCCAGAAAATGGCGGCGAAAGAGCCTGGTGTGCTGCGTTTTAAATTTCACAAAATTTCAGCCTCGGAGCTTCCCTTTGTTAATCCAACAGGCAATATGAATGAAGTGATTCAGGCTTTAAATCAGCAAATTGCTAACTGTAATAAAAGCCGTGGCGAGTATCAGTCTGTAACTATCGCGGGACAAAAATTTAAGCGCAAGGAGTGGTGCATTGATAGCAACAAAAAAATGCTCCATCTTGCCAAAGCCGCCCGTGGTGACTTTAAAAAATATTTATCCAGCATTAAAGCGGAATTTGATTGGTATAAAAGCGAGGGGTGGCCTGAAAATCATGCAGGGTTTAAAAAGGGAGAATTTCAATTTACGGCCTATTATGCTCCAGCCCCTCTTGAAGCACGCGGTAAACCCAGTGGTGCTTTTTTACACCCTATATACAGGAATCCTGGAGTCGTAAGCGCTTCTGCTGAAAGTAGAAAACTGAAGTTGAAAACACCTCTTTGCGGTATTGATCCATTAACTAAAATGGCCCGAAGCTATTGCCTTAAAAATGCAGATGGCACTTATTCTGTAGCTCCAGACCGTAACGAAATCGATAATGGTGCTCTGGATCAAAAACATGTCATTGGCTATGTTAAGGATCCAAACGATCCGCCCTTTTTAATGTTGCAAGGCTCAGGCTCATTAATTCTTGATGGCCAGTTAGTACACCTGAATTATGATGGGTTTAATGGCAGACCGCGCGTCATGCTTGGCCGTATCGTGCAATGTGCTCAAGATCCGACTTGCGGTGGTAACATTGATGTAATGGAGCGTTGTGCCAAAGATCCCAAATGCCATGATGAAGCAAAACTGCGCTGTAACCTGTCCAAAGAAATCAGACAAAGTGGTGGATCAGAGAAGCAAATTCGCCGCTATCTGGATACACTGAGCCATGCGAAAGCTACCGATCTGCGTAGTCGGGATCAGAGTTATGTCTTTTTCGTCAGTGAACATGCCGGTCCTTTTGGTTCAGAGAATATATCACTAACGCCACATGCTTCATGTGCTACAGATCACAGGGTGATTCCCATTGGAATGAGTTTTATCTACAACTGCAAAAATACAACCTCATGGTGCCTGGCTCAGGATGCGGGTGGCGCTATTGTAGGTGCTCATGTTGATGTCTATAAAGGTGAAGGAGTTCAGGCTGGTATTGAAGCGAATAGCCTGAATAACATTGGAACATTGTACGTGGCTCTGCCGAAACGGAAGTGATGTAACTGAGGCGCGCTCCCCGATCCACGTCGTCCTGAGCGCGTCTTTTTGCGCGAAGGATCTCCCAAAACGGCATAGTGCCAGTATTGGGAGATCCTTCGCGCAAAAAGACGCGCTCAGGACGACGTGGATCGGGGAATGACCAGAGCCCTCACGGTCGCGGCTCGGTTTTCTTTATAATGCCAATATTTCTGCAGATTCTAAAGCAGCAGTTTCTGTACTTTCTGCACTTACCGAATCAGCTGTAGAAGGCATTTGTGCGTTTCCAAGCATTGAACTGGTATCTGATGAATCGGGCATGGGGGATAAAAAGGCGTCAGCAAAACTTCCTACTGTATCCTTTATCGCATTAACACCCATCTCATTGATTTCATCTACCATAGGTTGTAAGGATTCCAGCAATTGCATCATAGGATTTTTTTCATTCTTTTTTGAGTTTGAATTGGTCTCATCGAGTCCATTATTTTCTGTTGTCATAGCAAGTACCTCTTATAAGTTTTATAAGAGGATACCAAACACCGAGGGAATTATCAGTCAGTCTTTATTTAATTTACACTTTATTTGCAATCAACAGCCCCTAATCATCTGCTTGTTGAGCGCATTTATCCTGGGCCATTTTGCCACAATTATCTTCACAATCGATTTCTTCCGAAGTCAGACACATGTTATCGATACAATTTTGTGTTGCCTGGCTGATACAAGTATCCTGACTTAAATCGCTAGTGCCTATATCATCATCCGGAATATCTGCAGCATTGCTCATCGCAGAAAACATAATACAAAAAGCCAAGGCTGAAAAGCGAATCAATTGAATCATTATAAATCCTTAATAATGATGGTTTTGTTTTTAAATTATAGACTTGGTTTAGTGATATTGTTAGTGACAAGGCAATGGAGGATAAGCACTCAAGGTATTGATGCAATCCTCCACCTCATGTAAATATTTTGAGGTCACCGTAAGATTTTAATCATCGGTAATACTGGTTTTATTACATTAAAAAACTGTAATATGTAGATAATCAGGACAATTAAAACCAGTACGTTTAACAGACTTTTAATAGCTCCAGGCATTGGAATAAATGCGTTAATCAGCCATAAACCCACGCCAAAAACAACAATCAGAGCGATTAAATTCATTAGATCGTTCATAAATATCCTCGTCCATTCGCTAGTACTTAAAGTATAGCAGATTCAGGAATATTTGCTCTAAAATCAACCACATCAGGACCCTGCTCATTCAGGCTTGTTCTTCATACTAAGTTACCATAAAACAGAATCATACCAGTCAGAGAGCGCACAGGATTCAGGATCTGATTTATTCCGGCTTATACGCCAGAAATGCCTGGCTTTTAGGTAATAAATCATCTAAAGCTTGTTTTATCTTATAACCATCTTTGGAGTCTAAAAGAAGGCTCCATGTATTTTCCCAAGACTGTAATAAAGGATGCCATGGAGGGCTTAAGTCCTGGTTGCAGGTCCAGAAGAAAGACCACCAAAGAGAAAAATAAAAACCATAATTAATACGTTCTTCCACTATAAAACCATGAGATGACAATAAAAACTCTATTTCATTAGATTGAAAGATTCTAATATGATTAGGGGGCATGAAATAACTCTCAGGGGCCAGCTTCTTTTGAAGGTTTTCAGATTGAGTTCCGGGAACACTAATTAAAATTTTTGCTCCAGGTCTCGCTACCCGGAAAAGCTCCGCAACGAAATTGCCCGGTTTAGGTACATGCTCCAGTACTTCCATTGCAATTATTTTATCCACTGATTCATTTTCCAAAGGTATTGGATCGGCATTAGTTATCAGGCATCGTAAGGATTTAGGTCCTGCAGCACGCACCCGCTCTTCTGCTTTACTGATTGTATCTGGGTCTATATCGGCAAGAATAATTTGGGCTCCATGTTTTGCACAAAAAGAAGAAAAATGGCCCCCGCCACAGCCAATATCAAGTATCAGCTCATCAGGTGAAATCTTGAAACCAGATAACAATTCACCCGACTCATTATTGAACCAACCATTGAGCATGCTGTCTCTTAAACCTAAATCAATACCACATTCCATCTTATTTCCTTTATTTGTTATCCGCTAAAGCAACTGTTTCTTTTTGTCCTTTTGGTAGAATAGAAAAATCCATTTTTTCTGTGGGTGGTGCATAAGTCAGTGATTTTAATTTTTTCTGAAATGAATCGATATATAATTTCGCTGAATTATTAACCTTTATTTCAAGAATTTTATAACTTAACTCGCCTAATACCGCACAAAGGAATACCGCGACAATTACAAAAATAATCAAATCGAATGAATGAAATTCATTTTGGGTATAATAAGGTTGTAACAAAGTACGTGTTAAGGCAAAGCAGGACATATGACATAAATAATAGGAGTAGCTACGTTCACCTACAAATGTCAATAATAATTGAAAACGCGAGGGAGGCAAGAGTAAGAATTTTCCATAAGATGCAGTTAAAACTAAAATACCACTTAGCAAAATGGTCACAGCATATTTTGTATTGTGACTTCCCAATTGAAGCCCATTACCCATTGACGTACCTAAAAGAAGAATTGCCAAAGCAAATAAAACAACTCGTATAGAGCTAAAGCGGTTATGAAAAAGAGGCATTAACAGCGAATAATATGCGGTATTACTAAAAATTCCGATTAGCATCCCAACTATAAAACCTGAAAAACGCAGACCAAAGGGGGCGGCTAATGACTCACTGAATAACTGAGTCACAAGCACACTACCAAGGAGCAGGGGTAATTTATTTTTACTAAAATAAACCAGAAAAGGGAAGATAAAATAGAATTGTTGCTCCAGAGAAAGAGTCCATTGTACAATATTGATACCACATTCATAATGATCAAAACAGGACATAAAACGTAGATTCGCTACCTGAAAAAGAGAAGCTATTGCTCCTTCAATTGTTGCTTTTACTGAACCAAACGCATGGGTAGGATTTAAAACCAGTGCCCCAAAAATACTAAACAACAGCCAAAACCAGGCTGCAGGAAAAACCCTGCTTGCTCTTTTACCCCAGAAAATTAATGCATTATTAATACCTTGAGTTTTATCGCTATTTTGAAAATCTGACACATACAATTTAGTAATTAAAAATCCAGATAGGACAAAGAAGAGATCAACCGCTCCCCCACCATTAAAAAAATTGTAAAACTTCATTAACTCTGGTGGATTCCAGTAAATTAAATTAAATGGAATGTGTTGTATCAGCACGAAAATAATGGCAATACCTCTTAATACGTCTAAGTCCTTAATTCTTCCGACTGTGCTCATCTCAATCCCTTATATGATTACCTTGATACCAATCGCATGTTTCAGGATCTCTCTTTTCAGTAACACTGATAGAATTTAAAAATGTATCAAGAGTAGGTAGCGTCATGGATGTAGAACAATGTGACTTCATTTTCCTTTTACATTGCTCTGACATGTATTTGTACTTCATCGAGTGATGCTTTGCTACATGATAGCTTTCTTTGTATGCCTCAAGTAGTGAACTGTAACTGATACGATGGCGATAAGTCCTGAAGTGAAAACGTGTATCATGAGGCCACGCACAAAGTTCTGGTTCAGAGTTGATGACAAACGCTACATCTTTGCAAATATAATCTTCCATTGCTGTGTGGCAGGGTGATATTGCCGGTTTACCAGAAGATAAAAACTCCATCAAAGGAAGACATTGCCCCTCAGAAAGAGACGTATTCACTACATAAGTTGAATGAGTGATCAGAGAACTATACTCTTTATCATTTAAAAAGCCATGAATGGCAATGACCTTGCATTTAAATGTTCTCAGCTTACGAAACGTCTCCCTTAAGGCATCAAAAGCCCACTGATAATCGTGATGAGTAAATTTGAGAACTAAAACTGCATCGGGCGTATCTATAAATGCAGTACAAAATGCGGTCACCATATCAAACCAGTTTTTTCGTCCGTCACAGGGATTAAATACAGAAGTATATATAATTCCTTGCAAATGAATTTTATTAAGGGTCGAAGCAATTGATGGAGTTATAAGAGAACGCTTTGCATATTTTGGGTCGATTCGTTTCTTTAATGACCTTAGGTACTTTTGCCATTTAGTAGTTTTTACCTTTGCGCCGGTATGGATGAGTGGTGGTCCTTCTTTTTCATTATGTTGACTGCTGTCAATTACTATACCTTTGATCAAAAATTCTCCATCGATAGAGGGTTCAAATGAATTATCATAATGACTGCCTTCAAATCGTTCCCAAATAGGAGCAGGTATGGAAATAACAGGAAACGAACTGCCAAGTTGCTTTTTAACTGTATGGACTGTATGTTGTGAATGAACAATAGCCTTTCCTAATTTATTGAGGCACATAACCCAATTGTTATTCGGTTGGTTATCCCATTCTTCATCAGGAATAGTATCAAATTCCCAAGCAAAAACGGGTATGGTTGGGCATCGTAATGTCAAAAGTGTTTTATGAGGCGGACTAAAGGAAAGAAAAATACAGGATTTTCCCTGCTGTTGACATGCATCATAGATAGCATCCACCTCCTTTTCAGGTTCATGAATTATTTTGATTTCACCCAGTTTTTCAAGTAACGGCAAATATTCTTTTAACACAAAAAAATAGCTGTATTCGGGCTCTCCCAGATTAGATTGTATGGTAGATAAGTTTGTTGCTGAATAAACCAAAAATAACATGTACCCTCCACCATGACACCGGCTATAAAATGAAAATATTAGCAGTATAAAATAATTATCGAATTATAAGTAGAATTATTGATAGGATAAACTCTTGAGAATTTATTTATTTGTTATTAAATCAAAATCCTATAAAATCCATTTTAAAAATCAGAATTGTCGCGATGTTTCATTCTCTATCCAAGTTTAATCCGCTATTTTCTTTTATTTTGTTTGCTGCCTGTCTTCTAGGCACGAATTTTTTGGAAATAAATCTCTTACATACAGAATGGGGAGATTTCGCTGCTAATTCATTATTAATTCAAGATGCAAAATCATTTAAATTATTGACTGGACATTATTCCTTTCATGGATTCAATCATCCCGGACCGGCATTACTCTATGTACTTGCGCTTGGGGAATATATTTTCTTTGATTTACTCCATTGGGTGTCATCTCCTTATTCAGGCCAGCTGATTGCGGTTGCTTTATATAATGCCTTTTGGATAATGTTACTTTTCGAATTATTAAATAAAATTCTTTATTCGATGCGTCTATCTGCGCTTACCCTGTCTTTATTTCTTATCTGCACTGTCTTTATAGATTTTAAATTTTATTATAATCCATGGCCTCCTTTTCTCTTTTTCTTTCCATTTACCGTATTTTTATTATCTATCACATTGACACAGGAATCTCGAATTGATGCACTAAAATCACTAGCGCTTAGTATGGGTTTTTTAATTAATGGATATGCCTCTTTTATTGCCTTATTGAGCCTCATGTTCGTTATGGCTCTAACCTATAATTACTTGTTTTATGACGATGAAGTTAAGATTTTAAGCAAAAAATATTTTGTACTGTACAAAAAGAATTTGCTCATAGCTCTGGGTATTTTTCTTACATTTTTAATACCGTTGTTTATTAGGACATTCAAAGATTTTCCTGGCCCCCTTGCGGAGTATATACGTTATGGGCGTGACAATGTGCCACATACTTTAATCGAATCATTACAATTTGTTGGGTATTATTGGCAAGGCTTGGCACAGTTGTCTTTGGGGATTTTTACTGCATTAGCAGGAGTATTTTTTTTCAGATCTTATGCAGGAAAAAACACTTGCTTTTCTCATTTATCTTCTTTATGTGTGACTATAATTTTTGCCACTCTAAGTACTTTATATTATGCCAAATGCGGTGTTAAATTTCTATATGGATACTACGTTGCTTTCTTTTATTATTCAGTTCCCATTTTATTCATCGCAACATTTATTGCTATGACACTAAGGAAACTTAATAAACGTTTAATAAATATATTAATAATTCTTCTAACTTTTAGTACCCTCTGCCAATTATCACTTCACCCAGTGAAAAACACTCCAGACTCAAACGATTACCAACCAGACATTATTAAATTATACGAACTTTTAAATCATAAAACAGAACATGGTCGTTTGGCTTTAAATTTTAATTACGGTCATAAAGGATTGGAATTATGGAGTGGTGTAATTGCTTTGTTCAATTACGCAAAACGCCAGCACAACGATTTATTTTGTATTAATTCACACTGGAGCATTTCTTTTACTAAAGCGGCAAAATGCACTACATTTGAGAGCATCCATAATAGGCATGTTTTTATACAGCACGCGGAGATTTCATCTCCCGATAAATTATTGGGTAAAGCTAAAGATATAGCAATTTATAATATGGACCGTTTGAATTTAAATAAAATCAATCGAATATCAATATCAAGACTGCTTGCCTCACCAGATAAGAATGTATTAGAAGAGGGTTGGTCCCCATTAGAATTTAATTATGTTTGGACTGAAAGAAAAAGAGCGTCAATGGTGTTTGCTTTGGATACTTATTTTTCAGGCCACATAGGATTAGAACTGGTTGCAAACTTACCAGATTTTGATTTTGTACAGGAAGTTGCTTTCTATGCAAATGGTCAACACATCAAAACCGCTTATTTCTCATTTGCGGATAATAGAAAATTGGTTATGTTGCCAATCAGTAACGTTAACAAGCAATTGCATTTGGAATTGGAAGTAAAAAGACTGGTTCCGCTGGCATCAGCCAATAGTAACCAGAATAAAAGAAAGGTAGGAGTAGCTCTTTTTGCCTTAGTAGTAAGCCATTGACGAGCATTTCAGCACCCATCCTTTATAGAGATATGCTTTAATTAACGCCCCTACCCTGAACAACATTGAATGCAGGAAGTTTAACTTCCTTGCATAGATATGTAGTTTTGGGCAATGATTAGTTTATCCAAGAATCACTCAGGACAGGAGCTAACCCTATTATCAGGCTTTCTTGCTTTTATCCTTTAGCAGATCGCGAATTTCCATTAGGAGCAGCTCTTCATTGGTACGCTCTGGCTCTTTTTCTTCTTCTTTCTTCTTCAATAAATTAATAAACTTGATGGCGACAAAAATCGAAAAGGCGATGATGGTAAAATCAATAATGGTTTGTAAAAAGGCACCCCATTTTACTACTGCATCACCTAAGGTAAATGACTTGTTAGCGATATTAACCCCGCCTAGCAATAATCCGATCAAAGGCATAATAATTCCATCCACCAATGCTGAAATTATTTTGCCAAATGCAGCTCCAATCACCACCGCAACAGCGAGGTCAACCACATTTCCACGCATTGCGAACTTCTTAAACTCCTGTATAAAGCTCATCTTTCTCTCCTTGCAGTAGCTGTAAAAGACTTTATTGGTTGCACCGTTTGTAGCCCGGTCTGCTTGCAGCCGGGGTAAATGTAATACGGAGATTGGCTCATTGCCACTTCGATCCCGGCTGCGAGCAGACCGGGCTACGCACCGTGCTATTCCGGAGCAACTTCGCTCAGGACAACGTAGATCGGGCTATTTCAAACGTTCTCAATCATCATTCTTATTTCGCGGATTTTATCCTCAAGATCATCCGGGGCAACGCCACCACCTTGAGCCATATCATCACGACCACCACCCTTTCCACAAAGGTGCTTTACTAATGTAGCGGCACTTGGCGCTTTTCCTATAATATTTTTACTTACACCGGAAATGACACTCATTTTATTTTGATCAATAGCAAACAAAACAATAACTGCAGAATCCAGTCTTGATTTGAGTTGATCCAAAGTGGTTCTCATGGTTTGGCCATCCACACCATCCAGGCGTTTGATAAGCAAATTAATCCCATTAATCTGCTCCACTTCATTCATAAGATCAGCGCCTGATTTCTGCGCTTTCTCACTAAGCAATTTTGCAATTTCCTTTTCCTGCTTTTTACTGTCTTGCACCAACTGGGCTAATTTTTCTGGCAGATTGGTCAACGTAGTCTTAAGCGTTGCGGCAAGGTTATTTAAAATCTCTTGCTGTTCGTTAATCCAGGCCAAAGCATGACGTCCGGTAACCATATCGATACGTCGGACACCACTGGCAATACCGTATTCTGCAATGATTTTAAAAACACCGATATCACCAGTACGGCGCGCATGAGTACCGCCACAAAGCTCTTTGGAAAACTCCCCCATAGTCAGAACCCGGACTGCCTCAGCATATTTTTCACCAAAAAGAGCCACCGCCCCGCTGCGCTTGGCTGCTTCAATATCCATGAGCTCGGTTACTACTTCATTATTGGCACGGATCTCATTATTGACCATTACTTCAATTTCCTGAATTTGTAATGGGGTTACAGCCTCAAAATGAGAAAAGTCAAAACGCGCACGTTCTGCATCAACCAAAGAACCTTTTTGTTGTACATGCGGTCCCACGACTGCTTTTAAAGCAGCATGTAATAAATGGGTAGCGGTATGATTCAAACGGATTGCGTCACGTCGCTCTATGTCAATTTCTGCATTGACCATCTGAGTTACAGTCA
Organism: Legionella shakespearei DSM 23087; assembly: GCF_000373765.1. Lineage (GTDB taxonomy): Bacteria > Pseudomonadota > Gammaproteobacteria > Legionellales > Legionellaceae > Legionella > Legionella shakespearei. Next base: position 95,989 of record NZ_KB892384.1, read on the forward strand.
AGCTACCTTCCAGCACTTCGCCATAATGAACCACTGCCTGGCCGACTTTTTGCGTATCATCAACCCGAAAGCTAAAGCCCTTGCCGGTCAACATGCCTTTATCGCCCACCTGACCGCCACTTTCAGCATAAAAAGGTGTGGTATCCAATACTACCCCACTTTTTGTCCCTTGGGACACACTGTTTACTTCAACACCATCGGCAAGCAAGGCAATAATTGTTCCTTTCATTACTTCATGCTCGTAACCGTGGAACTCAGACTGATGATCCATTTGCGATGTTGCATGATAATCAGCAGTAAACTGGCTTGCCGCCTGTGATTGCTCTCTTTGTTGCTGCATGAACTGATTAAAGCCATCCATGTCAACATTTAAGCCCTGTTCTCGCGCTATGTCTGCGGTGAGATCAATAGGAAAACCATAGGTATCGTATAATTTAAAAGCGACCTGCCCCGATAGCTGTTTTCCTGCAAGCGTCTGCATTTGTTCTTGTAACAAACGTAAGCCTTGTTCCAATGTACGGGCAAACTGGTTTTCTTCCTGTAACAGGATTTTTTCAATGGCGGCTCTGGAAGTGATTAACTCTGGATAAGCATCGCCCATTACCGCAATCAATGGCTCTATCAGTTTTGAGAAAAACGGAGTAGGTAAATTTAATTTGTTACCATGTCTGACCGCTCTTCTGATAATGCGCCTTAATACATAACCACGCCCTTCATTTCCAGGCACTACACCATCAGCGATTAAAAAGGCGCAGGAACGAATGTGATCGGCAATAACTTTTAAAGAAGTATGGTGTGGATCAATACCATTGCCTAAAGCTGCAATTGCGTTGATTAAGTATTGAAAACTGTCGATTTCATAATTACTGTGCACCCCTTGTACCACAGCTGCAAGACGCTCAAGCCCCATTCCTGTATCAACCGAAGGTTTGGGTAAGGGATGCAAGTGGCCGGATTTATCCCGGTTAAATTGCATAAATACCAGATTCCAGATTTCAATGTAGCGGTCGCCATCCTCATCTGGACTACCTGGAGGGCCACCGGGGATTTCGGGACCGTGATCATAAAAAATTTCAGTACAGGGACCACAAGGGCCTGTATCCCCCATAGACCAGAAATTGTCTTTTTCACCACATCGTGAAAAACGCTCGGCAGAAACGCCCATGTCCTTTAGCCAAATGTCTTCAGCTTCCTGATCGTCTTTATATACAGTGACCCATAAGCGCTCTTCTGGTAAGTGCAACACTTTGGTTAAAAAGTCCCAGGCAAATTGAATTGCTTCACGTTTAAAGTAGTCACCAAAACTGAAATTACCCAGCATTTCAAAAAAGGTATGATGTCGTGCCGTATAACCCACATTTTCCAAATCATTATGTTTACCACCTGCACGTACGCAACGTTGTGCAGTAACTGCCCTATGGTAAGGACGTGTTTCAAGCCCTAAAAAAATATCTTTAAATTGCACCATACCCGCATTGGTAAACAACAAAGTAGGATCATTTGAGGGTATTAAAGAACTGGACTCAACCAGTTGATGGCCGCGTTGTGCAAAATAATCAAAGAATGCCTTTCTAATTTCAGAACTTTTCATTTTCTACTACTTACCAGTTAGTTAAATTCGTAATTTTGTTTTGTTGTAACTCCGCCGTCCCGCGGACAAGCCGCGGGACGGCGGAGTGCAGTGCTTTGGTCAAAAAGTCAAAACCTTGATTGCGCTTCGCTTCATCAAGGCTACACATGGAGATTATTTCATCTCTTTCACTACTGCCGTAATGGTGTCCATGCCAAATCCGCGATACAACAAAAAACGTTGTTGCTTTTGTATTTCTATAAAAGACAAATCGGTTTGCCCTTTACACTTTTTTTGCCAGACGTCCATAGCATAGCTTATCCAATTCTCTCCTTCCTGCGCCAACTCGCGATGGATAAGATCACTGTCAATGCCCTTTGCTTTTAAGTCCTGGGTGATTTTTAAAGGCCCATATCCCTGACGAATACGTGAACGACTGTATGCCTCTACAAAGCGGCTGTCACTTTGTAAACCAAGCCGTTGACATTCCTCAACGGCTTCTTTGGCCTCAACGTAACTAAAGCCCTTCTGTTTTAGTTTATCACATAATTCAATAGCGCCATGCTCACGCCTGGTTAACAGGCGTAAGGCGCTATCCATTGCTTTAGTCATCAATGGTCTCAAAATTGTCTTCAGTCATATTGACTGACATGTCTGCTTTTTTCTCTAACAGCTCAGTACGTATCTGTTGCTCAAGAGTAGCGGCTACCTGAGGATTTTCTTTCAGATATGCCCTGACATTATCTTTACCCTGACCAATTTTTTCTTGCTTGTAACTGTACCAGGCACCCGATTTTTCAATCAGATTCAACTGAACGCCCAGGTTAATAATTTCACTTTCACGTGAAATACCTTCGTTGTATAAAATATCAAATTCAGTCATCTTAAACGGAGGTGCCACTTTGTTTTTAACCACTTTAACCCGAGTTTCACTACCCAGTATTTCTTCACCCTTTTTGATGGAACCTATGCGACGTATATCCAAACGGACAGAAGCATAGAATTTCAACGCATTACCACCAGTTGTTGTTTCAGGGCTGCCGAACATCACACCGATTTTCATACGGATCTGGTTAATAAAAATGACCAGGGTATTAGAGCGTTTGATATTAGCAGTTAATTTACGTAAAGCCTGAGACATCAATCGCGCCTGTAAGCCAACGTGCGTATCGCCCATCTCGCCTTCAATTTCCGCTTTGGGAGTTAAAGCCGCAACCGAGTCAATAATCACCACATCAACAGCAGCAGAACGAACCAGCATGTCAGTAATTTCCAGAGCCTGCTCGCCAGTGTCTGGCTGAGAAACAATAAGATCATCCACATTAACACCCAGTTTCTGAGCATAACTGGGATCCAGAGCATGTTCTGCGTCAATAAAGGCTGCCGTACCACCCATTTTTTGGCATTCCGCAATGACCTGTAAGGTTAAAGTGGTTTTACCAGAAGACTCAGGACCATAAATTTCCACGATACGCCCCTTGGGTAAACCGCCTATTCCCAAAGCGATATCCAATCCTAAAGAACCTGTAGAAATAGCTTCGATATCACGGGAAACTGTACTGTCCCCCATACGCATCACTGAACCTTTTCCAAATTGACGTTCAATCTGCGAAAGAGCCGCTGATAATGCTTTTTGTTTATTGTCTTCCATAGTGTATTCCAAAGTAGTAGTGTGCAAGGACAAAATTATCACATAGATATGACCAGGCAGCAAACTGATTATTTTGATTTTGCCTGCAGGATAGAAAGTACGCCTTGCAAAGCCTGTTGACAGGCCGACACTCTTATTTCCTGACGTGTCCCTTTAAATTGTTTTCTTAATGTTTGTGGGGGAATATCCTGTGTTGCCCAGCCAAAACATACTGTTCCAACCGGTTTTTCTATACTCCCGCCATCAGGTCCTGCAACACCTGTGACTGAAACAGCTATAGATGCGGCACTATGCTCCAATGCCCCTACGGCCATAGCCAAGGCAACCTCTTCACTGACAGCTCCATATTTTTTTAATAAGTCCTCTGATACAGACAACATTTCCTGTTTGGCCAAATTGCTGTAAGTGACAAATCCACGCTCATACCAGACAGAACTCCCGGGTATCTCAGTCAAATAAGCAGAGATTAATCCACCCGTACAGGATTCAGCTGTGGCCAGTTGCCAGTGATGTTGTTTTAACAGATAACTGATGTCTTCGATTAATAAAGTAAGTTCGGACAATTGAATCTCCTTTTGGCTGAGTGTGTGGCTTGGTGTGGCGTAGCCTGGTTTGCTTGCAGCGGGGTACCATTAAGTTAAGGAGCTCCGCCGTCCCGCGGACAAGCCGCGGGACGGCGGAGCTCCTTAACTTAATGGCAGCGGAGTACATCCTTCCCGGCTGCAAGCAGACCGGGCTACAACCCCACACCTGTCCTTATAATATAAAACTGTAGCCTTGATGCAGCGATAGCGCTGAGTGATCCGCTCATTTTTTCTGATTACGTAAAAAGAAGTGCAAGCGTTGGTATTTTCTGATCTAATAAGAGTTCTCACACCATTATTGGAGGAAAACACCATGCTTGCGAATGTATTTTGTCACAATTATTTAACAAAATCACTTTCTTGGTTACATACGAAGACAAGAAACACGTTAATAAGCCATGTACAAAGTGTGTTAGGAGGTCATGCGCAACTGACGTTGACGAGTATAGGAAGGCATTTACCCGGCAAGAGCAAGGTAAAGCA
>NZ_KB892385.1:0-18183 GCF_000373765.1 Legionella shakespearei DSM 23087
CGCACGGAAACCGAGCCGCGACCGTTAGGAAGCGGAACAGTTATACTGGCAGGGACTGTGTTTCTGTCCTGAAGTCAGTGCCAGATTGTGGTAGAAGAGTCAGTTGCTTGCAGTTGGGAACTGACACTCCTTACACAGACGAAGTTTTAACTGAGTCTTCATTCCCGGCTACAAGCAGACCGGGCTACGGTCAGGTTTTGCATAACAAATTTACTTCATGTGAGTGTCTCTGAACACAAATCAAACATACAGGAATAAACGGGTTAATATGATTCCTGCAACATCACCTAATAAAATAGCAATAAGAAAGCCACGCCACAGGCTTTTTCCTTCCAGGCCAGAGGCTTCTTTCAGGGCAAAAAAATAAGTGGCGATTTGCCAGATGAGACAGGTTAAAAATATTAAGTTACCCACCGTTCCCAGCAGCGTAAGGTGCAGTTCGATTCCTTTGGAAATATCTTCTTTGAAATGGGATGGGGAAAGGTGTTTTTCCAGCATCGTAAATAAAATCGAAATGAATAAAGGAAAACGTGCCAGAGCTACAGTACCAAAAAAATCAATGATACGGATTCTTTTTTGCCTGAATAAAAGGGATACTGTTATAAACATGGAAGCTGTAATGAATACTGCGGCCGCATTTTGATAAAGCAGTAAGAAAAAATTAGGCTTTACTGCTGTTTTAAGGCCTAAAGGGATCATATAGCCGATAATACCATCAAAATAAGCATCAGTCGCAATACCTGTCAGACTCATGGCAACCATTAGTATTAATCCCAGCCCAAGAGCTTGCAGCCCTGCAATTTTCTGAAAAGGATTAATAAGGATCGAGTTTTCAATATTTGAAAAAACTGATTTTTTGTTTAAAGCAGCAGAAATTATCTGGTAATCATCTTCTGAAATTTTGTTTTCTTTAAGCATGGTTAACAGGCGCTTTTGTTCTTTAATCATCATTAAGGCTCACAAACGTTTCAACATAATAGCTGCATCTTTGGCGGAAATTTTACCTTCTTCCAGCAACTGCAAAATTTGTTCTTTAGACCCTTCTTTTTTTATTTCCATATCTTCCAAATTGTCTATCAATGCATTAAGCCTGTTCCTTAAGGTAGGGTAAGAGACCTTTTGGATAATGGCCATATCTTTAAGGCTCCCAGAGCATTTTACAAAGTCAAGAATGAATTGCAGATCATCTTCTGGCAGCTTTAATAAAGCGGATATTTCAAATTGTCCTTCAAATCGAGTATTACAACCAGAACATTCAATTTTGACCACATTTAAATTCGAGCTTTTACATGATGGACACTGTGTAATTATTTTTCCCATTAATTCAACCACTCATAATTAATTCTCGTTTTTAATATTTTACTAAATATCTTTATATAATATCAATATTTATTAGATTATTTAAAATAAATTTTAATTTTATTAAAAATAATATTTGTTTTTTTAATTTTTGATTGATATATTCTCACTTGCCGGCATTTTTTGATTTTATTTTGAACATTTGAATAGGGGCTTTAATGAGTAAAACAGAGGTAAAAACATCCTGGCAAAAAAACCTAAGCCTGGTTAATGACTATTTTGTAAATTCGGATGAAAAACTAATTGCGTGGCTATTGCTTATTGGCGTTGTTTTTAGTGTGGTAGGTCTGGTCGTTCTAATGAGCGTTTTTGCCTGGTGGTCTGCGGGTTTTTGGGTTGTGTTAACGGCTAAAGCGTTAACTCCTTTTTTAATAAGCATGGGACAATTTTCTTTGCTCGTCAGTGCTTATGTAGGTGTCAACGTTTTAAAAAACTATTTGATTGGAAAATTATCTATTCTCTGGCGTAACTGGCTGACAAAAAAAATTATGGATGAATTATTTGGCAGTGAAAACAATTACCTGGATCTAAAGCGGTTTTCCTCTGAGATTGATAATATAGCACAGCGTATCCAGGAGGACGTTAAAGTTTTTGTGGACTCAACACTTAAACTGGGAAGCGATTTTTTAAATGCAGCGCTTACTTTGGTCGCTTTTACAGGAACTTTATGGGTTGTTGGCGGTGCATTGGCTTTCACGGTTTTGGGGTTAAACATTGTCATTCCTGGTTATTTAGTCTGGACGGCTTTATTGGTCGCTGCAGGAGCCACAGTAATTACCCATTTTATAGGAAAATCGCTTCCTGATACGAATAAAGAGGCTGAACGTGCGGAGGCTGATTTCAGGCTGGATTTGGCTCAGCTTAATCATGAAGCTGAAAATATTGCCGAAGAGCATGCCGAAAACTATTATAAAGCTTCTCTGGAAAATAAAATTCAGGATGTGAGAGATACCGCTGATAAAAAACTTGATACGCAAATAAAATTAACTGCATTCCAAAGTTTTTATTCGCAAATATCTGGAATTCTTCCCACTGTACTTGCAGCACCTCTCTATTTTTCAGGAATGATCGATATAGGCCGACTCATGCAAATCGGGATTTCTTTTTCCTCAGTCAATTCATCACTAAGCTGCTTTGTTGGTGCATATGAAGGGCTTTCTACTTATAAGGCAAGCATTGAACGTATCAGTGAATTACGTAATACGTTCGTAAAAGACGGTTTGCCTGTTAATAGCAAAGCAATTATCAGAAAGGAGAGAAATAAAGATTGGATCAATATCAAGCGATTGAATGTTGTATTGCCACAAGCGGCGAGCACCGGGTATGTGATGCGTAACCTCAATCTGAAGCTCAAAGCGGGCGAACATGTTTTAATAAAAGGCAATTCAGATTTGGGTAAAAGCACCCTCTTTAAAGTAATTTCAGGCACTTGGGGGTATGGTGACGGAAAAGTATCCCTTCCTGAGGGTAAGAGTTTATACTTTTTACCTCAAAGGCCAACTCTTCCTTATGACACTTTAAAAGCTGTTTTGGCTTATCCAGAACCTGTGGATACTTATACCGAAGAACAATATATTGATGCGTTACACGCTGTGGGAAGGATGAATCATTTGACCACCAGGCTCAACGAAAAAAAGTCATGGTCAGAATTATCTCCAGAGCAACAGCAACGGATAGCTTTTGCAAGAGCTTTGCTGAAAAAACCGGATTGGCTCTTTTTAGATGAAGCAACTTCCAATCTGGACGAAGCGAGTGAGGAGCATGTTTATAAGACAATAATGCAATTAAAAAATACCACCATTGTCAGTATTGGTCATCGCAGCACAGTAGAAAAACATCATTCAAGAGTAGTGTTTTTCCGTGCTAATGAAGAAAAGGAAATAGTGGTAGAAGAAAAAGCTCTATCAGGTGAAAATGGAGGTTATAGATTATCTTGAACTGGATAAAACAAGCTTCTTATCCGAAACTCATAAGTTAAGGCGTTCCGACGTCCCATGGAAAAGTGCGGGACGGCGGAGTAGCGCTTAACTTAATGGCTGTGGCAGAGGGTGTGCTTCGTTAACTTCATCTTTCGATAATTTGGACGAGGCAAAAAATCCAATGCCGCTTGCTATAGTAGTACCTGCTCCCACACCGATTAGTATCTTCGCGAATAAAGCTGAAATTCCTACAGCTACACCAGCTAAACCACAGGTTCCTACAATAATTCCAGCCACGCCAGCTAGTAATAATACTGCTCCAATTGCTTTGACTGCCGGATGTGTTAGTACTTGTAATAAAAATGAGGGGGACAATTGAGCATCAGGTGCTGCTAAGCACCGCTTATATTCAAGGCGTTGCGTGTCATCCATTGCCGCTGATAGTTCCGATGGCATTAAACAGGTTGACAGTTTTACAGGCTTATTAGAAGTTGAATTATAATAGTCTATAGCTCTTTGAACGCCAGCTATATGAGTACTTCTATCATCAAAAAAATAAAACTCTGTATCATCTGAAAGAGTTAAAAAATGCTCTATCATTAGCCCCTTGGGGTCTTTATTATGCCCACCCACCAGCGTTACGATATCTGCGGGATTGGGGTCAAGAATTAAGCTATAATTTTGACAATTTCCTGGCATGGCAAAAAACTCTGCTGCTTCCGTTTGAGTTAAAAAAGCTCCTTTTTCTCTTGTCTTGTTATTTATTAATCTTAAACCTACACAGGCAATATCAGCTTGTTGTCCTTCAGTTAAAGCGGATTGCTCAGCCATTAAATTGCTGGCTCTTTTCCATTTTAAATCACCATAGGTATAATCAAGGGTATCGGAATCCGCGATATTGGTTAAATCCAAAGGCGATTGTTGCGCGCGTCGCTTTTTCATTAATGGATTATAAAGCGTTCGATAGGCGACTCCTGGCGTAGCTTCTTGCGGAGAAAAGAATTTATCAGCAGGAGTGACTGCACCTAATACATTTAATCCTCGTGATATTAAATATTCTACCAAATCATATCGAGAACGCGGTGCGCCAGTGTTACCATATATCCTGACATCTCTTAAATCCATATTAGTAAATAGATAAACATCAACAATTCCTGCATTGATTAATTCATCTACTAAGGCGGTATTAATATCCCCTTCAGGGCCATAAAGTAACGTGTCATCCACATCTAATAAGGCTAATTTAGTCATTTTTTTCTTCAGGCAGGTATGGTGTTGAATCAATATTGGGATCAAAATTATCATGGTGGATGTAAAATTGTCAATACGATTTTTCGAGGTACTCAAGCGAGCAGTAATCATTTGATAATAAAGATCTAGAGCATCTATGGGGGTAGGCCTGAATGGCTATTATGTTTAAAAAGAACTATGTAATGAATGAAGGTTACTTGCAGAGTGCTCTTCGGGCAGTATCCTTGTCGTTGCAACCGCTTTATTGGCTTGCGGGAAAAACCTTAATTTGCCACGATTATTATTTTCAAATGGCAAGGGTTGTTCAGTCAGTGCCTCACGATATTTTTTATTGATACGGATACCCTCTGGATGCACGTGTTCACCTAAATAAAAACAGGCCAGTGATAACCAATAGACCTGCGCATCGAATTTTACAGCAGGTTCTTGTTCTGCCAGGGAGTCAATAAAATCAGAGCCGTAGAAAAATAACAGACAATGTTTGGGGCTGGATCCTATATGGCTTGTTAACAGGTTTTCAAGTAATGCCTTTTTATGGCGATTCGATAAAAGTTCCTTCTTTGAACGTTCTGATAATTGGCCATAACTTTTATAGAAAGCTTGAAGTGCATTGTCACACTCTTTTGTCGTTAACACCTCAAACAAGCTGATGAATGTTCGCTTATCCGAATGATCTGTAACACAGATACGATCCAGCTTCTTTACATTTCTGGACGAACATGTATGGCCATTAATGAGATTTAATTGCTGGTAATTGAAGTCCACCTCATATCGACTTTTAAACAGATACAAAGTAATGTTTTCACGAATTGCTTGTTCGTGTGTAAGTCCGACAAAATGTCTTGATTCAATTCTTTTGTTGGGTTGATATTCAAAACGCTTGGCTATGTCTTCCCACCTTCTGCTGATTAGAAGAAATGTCTGCTCTTTATCGCCATATTCAGAACGAAATTTTATTGAATAATGCCTCATAATATAGCTCTTTGATTAAAATTAGTTTATCAAGAGAGAAGTTTACTCAGTAAATAAAATAATTTCATCGTGGTATTCTACGGAGAGGTCAACAGACCTTGGTAATTAGTTGCCGGCATTGGTATCACTGCCATTAAGTTAAGCGCTACTCCACCGTCCCGCGGCTTGTCCGCGGGATCCAGAGATCTAAGTTCGAACTGAGATTCCTGGATCCCGCGGACAAGCCGCGGGACGGCGGAACTCCTTTGAGTTTCGGATAAGAAGCTTGTTTTATCCAGTCGTTACTTCGATGCCGTTCGGGCTGAGGAGAGGCGTTAGCCTCGTCTCGAAGCCTTAGCACCGTGCCTAGGCTTCGAGACAGCGCTATCGCGCTTCCTCAGCCCGAACGGATCGAGGTAGACACTGGCTCAAACAACTTTCTTATCCAAAACTCGTTACGTTAAGCGCTACTCCGCCGTCCCGCGGCTTGTCCGCGGGATCCAGGAGTCTCAGTTCGAACTTAGATCTCTGGATCCCGCGGACAAGTGTACGGTGGAGTAGTGCTTAACTTAATGGCAGTGGGCATTAGTATGTCATTAACCCAGGTAACAAAAGTTGTCTATTTGTTCACATGATAATACAAGATGATAAAGTATCTTCCACTTTATTCTCTCTCTTGGATTCAAGTGTCTGCTCCATGGCCTGTTTCATCTCCAAATAGTCAGAATGATTCTGCCGCAATTCTTCATTTTGTAATAATGACAGAAGCAGACTCATAGGCGTATGACCATCTTGGTCTTTTGTCTTCATTAAGAAATGCAAAAAGTGTTCAGGTATATGATCTAACAAACACCGTAATGATTTTTTTCGACCAGTAGAGATGGCCAAATGCAACAGGTTTTGTTCCCCTTTAATTGTTTCACAAGGTCTTGTTGTAATGAAAATAAAAAATTGGCTGGCTTTCAATAGTTCAGGAATTTTATCTGTTTTCTCCTGTAGTATCGCCCATTGTAGTGCATTCAATCCCTCCGTATATTCCAAATATGAGTAGCAAGGCATCCTTTTATATGGATCTGTGTTGTCATAGTCAACCTCAGACATCCAATCAATGGCCGGTTTATGGATGAGATGATCTAGCCCGGATTCTTTGAGCCATAGTGCTATTTCAATGGCCCTGGGACGGTTCTTTAAGTGACAGGCCTTTAAAAAGGGAGTTAGCACCATGCACCTGGCATGTTCAAGCCAATCTTCGATTCTCATGAGACTGGTGGGTGATAACTCTGATTTTATCTGATCATAATGGTTTAGTAATTGAAAGAATAAATCATAATTAGGCTCACAGTACCATGCTTTGGCTTTATAGAAATCAATAAAAAGCATAGCCAGGGTATTGAATCGATCCTCAGGTATTGACGTTTGCTGCGCTGCCATAAATTTAAATTCCAGCGTCATCAATTGCGTCAGCATCTCACCATACATGAGTCTCTTTTCATACTCTATTTCATCTTCTGAAATGCCCTCAATGCAGAACGCTTTAAATTCGAAAGGTTCGGCAATTTTTACCATAGTTAAAAAAACTGGTCCGTAGCCCTGACGGTTAGAAAAATTTAATAAATCGTCAAGTTGATCGTTTAAGATTTCAGATTTGATAATGGCTTCAAAAACCTCAAAATGCGTACAGAATTCAATGATAAAATGTAATAAATTGCCACCTGTTTGTTCAAAAGCAACCCTGTTTAACAGAAGTTCAGGAGCCGTATTAATGAGAAACAGACTCATTTTTCTTCGATTACCGCGAATAGCCCAATGCAATAAATTCCATCCTGCGAATGGTTCATTGTCGTCAAGTAATAAATAATCAATAGCCGTTGTTTGTGCCATTAGTCTTTTCAGTGCTTCAATCTTGCCTTCATAGGCCAATCGGCAGGCACAATTTTTTAAGTAATTAATATTCTGATTGCTTTCAAAATCCCGCACATGGCGTTGTATGACATCAGGTTCATTTTTAATACAGGCATAAAGTAATTGTTCCTGAGGCGGGAGAGCCGCATTTGGTGATGTGTTTGTTGGATTGATATCATCCATAATGACTGTACTAGCGCCAAAGAAACTGTTTCCCCGATTCGAAGAACGCAAAGGTTGAACCGGTTTATGCCATGCGTGTTGAATCACAGTTGCTGTTGTTTGTTTATTCAACTCATCAAGCAGTTGTTTTAATCCTGCATGTTTATTCCAGGTTGATTTCATAATACTTACTCAGTCGGATTAATCTAATACTTGCGTTTTGTGTAAAATCGTACCATTTAGACCTATTAATAACATCGGGGTAATTCACGGATAAAATGCACATGAACTTTTTAGAGGCAAGCCTTGAATTTGAATTATCAATTAATAAATGATTCACAATTCTCTAGGCTTACACTATGATTTGATAGCTATACCAACATATAACTTGAAAAGGTGAGAGGTGTTGTGATTCCCGGTTATCTAATGGAGATTGATCTATGAAGTTCCTTTTTATTCTTTTGCTCCTTGTTTCTTGTTCGCCTCTCCCAAAAGAACAACCCAAAGCGACATTCATTGAACTTCCAGGTTTTATGGCTAACTCCGGTTTAGTGCTTGAATCAAATAACGGCAATGATTTTATTTTCTGGACGTTGACGGATCGTGGACCGAACGGAACGGATTTTCTTTCTTCAAAAAAAGAAATCATGAGGCCTTTTCTTGATCCTGCATTTCACCCATATTGGGTTCAGTTTTCAGTTAATCTGAAAACGAAAGCGGTAAACGTTCTGAATAAGATTTCGATTAATGTGACGGGGCTTCCTAATCAGAAGGGTGACGAAATTCCTGTTGACGTTAAAGGAACAGTTCTGCAATTTGATCCGAATGGTATGGATCCTGAATCGATGTGCAGAACTTCTACAGCGGTCTGGATCGGTGAAGAGTACAGCCCATCCATTGCAAAGTTTTCTGTTGAAGGAAAACTCTTAAAGCGTTACACCCCCGGAATAGCTTTGCCTAAAATTCTCGCTAAAAGACAACTCAATCGTGGGTTCGAAGGACTTGCCTGCTATAGTGACAAAATCTATGCCATGTTACAGAGTCCGCTTTCTGAAGAAAAAAATCTCATCCGTCTCGTCGAGTTTGATCCTGCCACTGAAAAAGTCACACGTGAATTCTTTTATCCCTTAGATTCTCTCGATGCGGATAAAATTGGTGATTTATCGGTGACTAAAGACGGTACCTTTTATGTTATTGAACAAAACAGTCTTATCGGTCCGGATAGTTTTCACAAAATTTTCAGTTTTAAATTGGGTAATGTTCCTCTGCTTAAGAAAAAACTTGAGCTTGATCTGACGAAAGCGGGCTTTGATTTTGCTGATAAGCTCGAAGGGCTTGTTGTGACGGATGACTATTTCTTCGTCGTAAATGATAATGATTTTAGTCTGACGAATGATAAGTTTGATCCCAATCGTAAAAGTTACCTTGGAGTTTTTCCGAGGTAATTATTTTCATGCGATACAAAAGACAATGCCTGATCTGAATAGCACTTACTTAAAATGTTTTGTAGTCCGGTCTGCTGTAGCCCGGCCTGCTTGCAGCCGGGATCGAACTAATGAAAATCCTTATCCCGGATAAATCTTATATCAGGCTCTGTGCCCCCAACAAAAATTCCGCTCCTTAACAGTCGCGGCTCGGTTTTCCGCTGCACGATAAAGTAATGACGAACACACGAAAACCGAGCCGCGACCGTGAGGAAGCGGAACAGTAAAACTTGTACTGTCTCCAACCTGTTGACCGTGAAGGGTATTGCCTGCCATTAAGTTAAGCTCTACTCCTTAACTTAATGGCAGCGGGTGTTGTATCAGGTAAGCGTTACAATAGTAGATAATTCAAATTTTGGTTTTATTAACTGATTGTTCGCGACTAGGGTGAAAGAAAATAAAATGCCATAAGTTCGCGTTTATACAAGATAACCAGTATGTATTCACAGAGATATCCACAGAAAATGTGGATAAGTAATGTTTTGTATCAATACAGGAATCCGCGCGATATTCCTTGTTCCATAAGGGATGCGCTAATTTAAGAAATATAATAAAAGAAATGGATTGACTTTTGATTTGAAAGTTTATCCACAGAAGTGTAAATAAATTTCATAGGGGATTGGACATCTATACTAACAACAATAATTTTAAAAAAACAGTCTTGACTAAGATTATTTTTTAAAACCATTCTTGCAAGTGCCCAAAGAACCCATTAAGGAAAAAGGAGCTGTTGTAGCCCGTATTAGGCTTAAGCCGTAATACGGGACAGTTCATGCTGTGATCCTAATACAGGCTACGGCATCTGATTTGCTAACCAATCTTCGATAGTCAGGGCAAAGCGAAAATGGTCTTGCCAGATGCCATTTACTTTCAAATAACGCGGTGAAAATCCCTCTTTGATAAAACCATTTTTTGTTGCTAGTTGTATTGAGGCAGTATTGGTAGGCTGAGATAATTTCCGTAATAATTAATTGCTTAAAATGATACATCGTGTCCCGCGGCAGGGGGGACTACGTTATCTGATTCCCTTCTTCGGGGTGCAAAAAATGAAGATGAAGTGAGGGGAATAGAATTAGAGGCAGAAGCTTTGGGTTTTTCGTATGGCTGTAAAGTTTGTTCAATTAATCTATACAGCATACTTCCTTTATTGCAGGAGCCGCTAAAACCATATTCGCGCATTATTGATTTTTTTGCTTCTTTAAGTTGATCAATAAATTCATCATCAGTTGTGTCGGGATCCTCCAATTGAGCAGATAAGGCGCTTACTATAGCTTTACGTGACCCATGCAAGGAATTGGGGGAAGTAACTTGCTGGCGAGTCATATAAATACATAACATCTTTTTAATTTCATTACGTAATGTGGAAGAGCGTATTGGGCGATCTAATTGTGATTGCATAAATAAATCAAACTCTTCCTCACTGCAATTTAATTTCGCAGCATTTAATTGTTTTAAAATAAGGTGACAATATTTACCAGAAACCAAACTATCAGTAATTTCCTTCAATTCCGATAGTGATTTAATAAAGGATTCAAAAGAAATAGCATTCAAATAACGTTCATGTTCAGCTTGAGGAATTAATTGCCAACAAACAAAAAACTCCTTTTTTGAATTAACCTGGCTTGCAAAATGTTCGAATACTTTATGAAAAGCTCTGAGATGGGTTTGGGATAATAAAGAGGAACACAACGTACCTCTATCTTGAACTGTTTCATGAAGAAACGATGCAGAGGTATCTAATAAAAGCGACTGAACTTCATCCTCGTCCTTCCAAAAAGAATAATTCTGATAAAACTCATCCAGGCTACCCCTTTTAGATGTAAATTCTTGGACTATCATTTTTCTGAGAGACGCAACACTGGTTTCAGACAATATTCCCATGTTTAAAAGATATTTATAGTGTCGTTGTGACAGTAAATCCTGATATGGTGAAATTAATGCAATAATTTGTTCAGGATTTTTCCTTGCAAAAACCTTAAGGAAATCTAAAAAAGTCTCTTTGTCAGAGGGAAATGGAACGTTTTGAAGTTTGGAAAATACTTCCCTTAAAGGAAAATCTTCTGTGTTGGCTAAAAGAGATAAAGCATGGAAGTTATGAATATGGTGAGCCCATAAATCACCTGTGCTGGCCAAATCTTTAAATACCTTAAAATGTCGCATAAGCTTTTTGGGAAATGCTGATAACTCCTTATCGTCAGCTTCCAGTGTTTGCCCTCTTTGAGTCAACGCTACAATAGCCGCCTCATATAAACTGTTCATCTGAACTGTTCTGTTTGCTGACTTATGTTCCCCTGGTTCAATAATCAGATCATACAATTCCTTATTTTGAATTAAAAACTCATTTAAATAATCGGATATTTGTTGAGCACAAGGAAAAATGTTTTCCGCTTTTTGCTTCGCGCTTTCCTCTTCAGTGAGAGTACAATCAGGATGTCTTACAAACAAAGCCAGAAAATAGCTTTCTAATGAATAGTCGGGATTCCCATAATGCTTAATTCGATATTGATTTATCTTTCTGATAGTTTCTACAGGTAGTTTCCGCCAAAGATCATAAAATGATTTAATCGCATCTTCACAAAGTACCAAATTCACCGATAGCTCAGTTCCTGCATCACTAACAGATGCTTTTTTCAAATGCATAGCCAGTTCTTTTATGGCAAATCCTACAGAGTGATTGTCATAATGCGAGGCATGTTGTTGCATCAAGGCCTGCATGTACTGTTTGCAAGGTTTTCCAGCTATTGTTTTAACTCGTGCTAAGTCTTTACTATTTAGTTGGTATTGTACCTGGGCTGGTGGCGGCTGAAAGTCAGGAAAGATCAGGTTAGTATTGCCTTTACCGACTTCAAAAATTTCCGCAACGGGGATTAAATAGGTACCTGTTTCGTCCAAAATAAATTGTTCAACAGCAAAATGACCTGACTCTTCAGTTTCTGATTTTAGTGAGTAAGACCCTCTACATAAGTCAATGACTGTAGGCATTAAAATCTTTACTACTGCCTCGTTTGCGTCTGCGATTTTTTCCGCAATTTTAAGACAGAGCTGATTTATCGGTAAAAAAGGATGTCGTGGGTAGGCAATATTAGTGTTTTTTAAAGCATCCCAGCGGGCTGAAAAATACCCTTTTAAACTAAGACATACATTTTCGGGGGAGATGCCTGATTTGAATGCTGTTGTTACATGCTCCAGAAAGCAAAGTGTCACTTTAGATTCCAATTGCATTAAGGCAATGGTTTTAGCGTCTAACTCTGAGGAAAAAGTTGCTTCTTTATGCTTATATTCGTCAATTAATGACGTGAGCATCTCTAATGTAATCATTTTTAATCTTAATAGAGCTTCTTTAAAAGAGAGACTTTATAATATACGATGAAATTTGTACATAAAAAGAGCTTTTTATGTGAGAAAAGAAAGAACAGCAATAGAGTCAGGCCTTGCCTTAGATGTTTTTGTAGCCCGGTCTGCTTGCAGCCGGGATTGAAGTGGCACCATGCCCCTTTCAGGAGATCCTTCGCGCAAAAAGACGCGCTCAGGACGACGTAGATCGGGAAAAGGGTAGCCCGGTTGCTCGCAACCGGGATCTGGAGTGTGATGAAGGATTGCTCCCGGCTGCAAGCAGACCGGGCTACGAATCGTGCCAGGATTCAGTGTGATAGGCGTACGGCTGTCGTCTAATTCGGGCTATGGCAGCTATAATACAATGTTCAATGCCTCACTTGCCAAAATCCTATCTTGAGCTTCCTATGCGAATAATTGCAAAATTTTTTCAGGAGGGCGTCCTATGATGGCTTTATTTTTATAGGTAACGACAGGTCTTTGCATGAGTATTGGTTCTTGGTGTATTGCTTGTAAAACCTGTGATTTATCATTCAGAGATAATCCCAATTCCTTAAGCGCAGCTTCATCACAACGAACAAATTCCTCCAAAGGAAAATGAGAGGATAGTTCGGTTAACTGCTCTATTGAAAGGGGATTTTTCAGATACTCAATTACTATGGGATTAAATCCCTGTTCAATTAACAATTCCAAAGCTTTTCTTGATTTGGAGCAATGAGGATTATGATAAATAGTGATTGATTGCATTTTAATCCGGGTACGTTATTTCATGTAATTTACTTTTTAAACTATCTGGACTGGCCTGTAAAGGCCACGTGAAGGGGCTTCGGCCTGGCTTATGCTTCAACTTCATGGTTATTTTAGGACAACATTCAGTACTTAAAGGACAACTTTAAATGAGTTAGTTTACAGCAATTCACCATGAGTAAATAATGCTCATCCAATTTTTAAAGCAGTATACAACCCATATTTAGAGCTTAATTTAACGTGAGTTTCGGATAAGAAAATTGCTTGGGCCAGTGTTTACTTCGATGCCGTTCGGGCTGAGGAGAGGCGGTAGCCTCGTCTCGAAGCCTTAGCACCATGCCAAGGCTTCGAGACAGCGCTATCGCGCTTCCTCAGCCCGAACGGCATCGAAGTAACGACTGGATCAACAACTTCTTATCCTAAACTTACGTTAATTTAATAGCGACCTGAGTATTGTAAAAACACTTCTCGTGGAGAGTTTCATGCCAAAATCAAAAAACGAATTATTAATTTCATTAATGGATGAAAATCAATCCAGTTTGAGGCTTCTTCCCCTTCTGAAGAGTGGCGCAAATCCATTGACTAAAAGCAGTAGTAATCAAAGCTTGTTTGCCTGGGCTGCGAACCGTACTCCTTTGTTTTACACCACTATGTTATCTGCAATAGCAAGCCAAACACAGTTCCATCTTACTGCCGCTGATTATACTAACGGACTTAGAGAATATATCTCTAACACAGAACATGCAGACGTGGGTATCATCATTCATTTTTTACGTTTGGGTGCCGATCCAGAGGTTAAAAGTGATTCAGGGCATGGTTTATTTGTCTTGCCTAACTGCAAACATTGGGGTTTTCAGGGCGATCAGCAATTATTTGATTATATTCATACGAATAAAAGGATGTCAGTAAGTTATTACACCAATACCTTATTTGAATATATGTTTTCTAAACACAGTAAAACCATGACTTATGGTGTGATTCATCTCTTGTTACAGGCTGGTGCAAAGACACATCGCAAGACAGAGGAGGGGGAAGAGACTATTGATTTTACGGATCTTCTTAAATCACATCTCGAGGTAAATGAACGCGCCAATCCAACCCAGATTCTTGAAATACTACGCTTGGGTGCTGATCCTAATGTCAAAAGTGAATCTGGGCGATGCTTGTTAGCCCTGGATCAGCTTAAGGGTTGGAAGGCCAAGGCATATCAAAAGTTGCTTAGTTTCCTTTGTCATCAGAAAAAGATGCCTGAACGTTATTTTACCAATGCCTTGTTTGAAAATCTTGAGTTTCGAATTTGTGAGCAATTTGGCATTATTCAACTTTTTTTACTTTTTGGTGCAAAACCATATATAGAGAGGGAAGGGAAAAGAATTACTGTATTTGATGCAGCCGCTGGAGGACGCCTGAATGCTGAGGGCTGTAAAATGATTTTTGATATACTTCAAAAAGCAGGTCATTCGCTCTATTCATTGTATGTTGTGCCCACTTCAATCGAGGCTACCAAGGCGCCTGATGTTTATGTGTCTTCACTTAAGAAGATCATCAGTTCAGGCAAACTAAGCCGTCAGCAATTGAACGCAGAGATGAAATCCTATCTGGATAAGAATAGTGAACCAGATGAAAGGGTGATGAAACTATTCGATATGGAAATGCTCCGATTGGCAAGAGAAGAGACTTCAGTTCATTCAAGTGCATCAACATGGAGTGGTAGTCTCTTATCGTTTTTTTATTCTTCTCCTGAACTACCGCAGACAAAGTATTCAGACGAAAATAGTGAGGTTGTGAAAATGAAGATGGATTAGCAAACTCGGCCTTTATTGGGCGCAACAGTTCTAATTGCAACCGATCAGCTCCTCATTACCATCACCATATTACAGTTGTAGCCCGGTCTGCTTGCAGCCGGGATCGTGCCACTTCGATTCCCGGCTGCAAGCAGACCGGGCTACGGCATTGTGCTACATCCTCATCCCTCACTCCATTGATTCAGGATAATGGATAATGTCATGGAATATGGCTGTTTCCGTCATTGAATTTCGGTAGCCGTGTGTCTGGTTTGCATTGAATCGAATCCCTTCGCCGTTGGAGAGTTTTTTCCACATTCCATCCACTAAAACCTCCATGCTCCCCTGAACCATGACTACATGCTCAATGACCCCTTGTTTGTGGGGTGGGGACAAATGCTCGCAACCTGGTAACAATTTGATAATAAATAATTCAAAATTCAATTGCGGCTCAAAAGGAAAAAGAGGTAAAACCTGGATTTTATTATCGTCAGGATGAAGGGTTTGTACTTGTCCTGTTCGGTACATTGCTTCGTTTGATATGGAGTCAATTTCTTCAATAAACGAGGAAAATGATGTTTCAAAACCTGTGGCTATTTTCCATAAAGTGGCAATAGTGGGGCTTGATTCTCCGCGCTCAATTTGGCCTAGCATGGCTTTGCTTACCCCTGTTGCAAGGGCAGCTTTATCCAGGCTCCAATTTTTCTTTTGACGTAAATCTTTTAATGTTGTTGCAATATGTTTGTATATATTTTCCACATTTATTTACCAAAAGTTATTGTGCGTTATAGCGCACAATGATAGTATGAGCTATTATGCGTTATAACGCACGAGTTGTAAATCAGTAAACCAAGGAGTAAAAAAGATGTCTGTCGAACTGTTTCAAAATAAATTGGTAGCGGTACTTAATAAAAGCATTGATGCGGGTAAAGTCATGAATGCCCTGGCTCATATGTGTATTGGTCTAGGTTCAGCCATTGGGCAAAAAAATTTAAGGCTGACAGATTATAAGGATGCCAACAGTGGTTCACATCCTTTTATTTCCGAAATTCCCTTTATTATCTTGTCCGACAATTCAAATAAAATAAGGGCATTACGTCAAAAAGCTTTGGCAGAGCATATTTTATTAAATGATTTCACTGATACGATGACTGTAGGCACGTATCAAGAACAAATTGAAAGAACGGCTCAGACAAAAGAAGAAGATTTGATTTATTACGGTATTGTTTTATTTGGGGATTGGGCAAAAGTCACTGAACTCACCAAAAAATGTTCTTTGTGGCGATGAGGAGGAGATTATGTCTGATGAAAAAATATTAAGTAAAAGTGCTCAAAGGGTGCAGCAAGCTCTGGCCAGTAAAGGCTTGGCGTTTGAGGTGTTGGAACTTTCTGCAAGTACACGTACGGCAAATGACGCTGCAAACACTATAGGATGTGAGGTAGCGCAAATCATGAAATCTTTACTCTTTTGTTCTGCCAAAACCAATCAGCCTGTTTTGATTTTAGCAAGCGGCATTAATCGTGTGAATGAAAAAATCATCGCGCAATGGCTGGGTGAAAAAATAGTTAAAGCAGATGCCGAGTTTACCCGTGAAATCACCGGTTTTGCTATTGGTGGCATACCGCCTGTTGGGCATAAACAGGTGATTAATCATATTTTCATTGATGAAGATTTGTTACAACATAAAGTCCTGTGGGCTGCTGCAGGCACACCTAATGCAGTTTTTAGCTTGCCTTCAAATGATATCGAATCGTTAACGCATGGCAAAATTATAGCCATCAAGTAGAGTCGGGTGTTTCCATCATGAGTCTGCTTTCTGTGCTTCAACAAAAGTTCCGCTTCCTGACGGTCGCGGCTCGGTTTTCGTGTGTTCGAAGATACTTCATAGTGCACCGGAAACCGAGCCGCGACCGTCAGGAAGCGGAACAGTTAAGGAACAGTGAGTAGCCCGGCTTGCTCGCAACCGGGATGAGGATTTTCGTTAAGTTAAGCCCCGTTATCCAAGTTGTAGCCCGTATTAGGCGGTAGCCGTAATACGGGACAATTCATGCTTCGATCCCGTATTACGGCTACCGCCTAATACGGGCTACGGTCTTCTAGATCTTTTTTCCCTGCTGATGAACCAAAGCCGTTTGATAAATCATAGAGGCCGTAACCAAATCTAAAACAGCCGAACCTACAGATTTAAATACGGTAATTTCCTGTTCATTCTCACGGCCTTGAATGAGGCCAGATATCACCTGGCCCAGCTCACCACTGAAATGAGAATGATCAATGCTTCCTGATTGCAGGGGAATTAAAATATCGCCTGCTTCAGCGAGCACACCTTCTGTGGTATCAAAAAAAATTTTATTTGCTTTTTGAATGATTGATTCGGATAATTCCTGCATCTCCGGAGTGTAAGCTCCCATGCCATTAATATGAGTCCCATTTTTGACCTTGAGACCATCAAAAACAGGCTTTTTAGAATTGGTAATTGCGGTGATGATATCAGCTCGTTCTATGGCCTTGTCGGCATCACCCCCGGCGAGTATTCGTGTATTAAACCGGGTGAATTCTTCCTGCATTTGGATTACAAATTGTTGTGTTTTAATGGGATTCGTACCAAATACCTGAATTTCTTCAAGAGCACGAACACTTAGAAGCGCTTCTAATTGGGTTTGAGCCTGGCCACCTGTTCCAAAGAGTACCGCAGTTTTTGCCTCTTTACGGGCAAGAAGATCAGTTGCGGCACCTTGCAGTGCGCCAGTTCTTAATTGGGTAAGGTAAGTACCATCTATAAGGGCACATACTTCTCCTGTTTTGCCATCCATTAAAATCATTTGAGAGGGAACAGTGGCTTTTCCCAAGACGGCATTTTGAGGAAAAACGGAGACAATTTTGATCCCTAAAGTATCAAGAGAAGGGATGTATGCAGGCATAAATAAACTTTGTGCGTTTTGCTTTGGCAGGTCAATGTTAAGCCTTAAGGGGACTATCGCTTCTCCCCTGGAATATAAAGCTAATGCTTCTTTGCATGCTGCAATGGCTTGAGTCATAGGCATTATTTTTTTTATATCGCTTTGATTCAGTAGTAACATTTATCTGCGTCCTGAGTGTTGTCTGAAAAGTATATTAACCTGTAAATTCAGACACAATAAATAGTATTTTTATCTATTTCGATAAGAGCGGGGACATTTCCAAGTCCTACGTGCTGCGGCCGAAGGTCCGCGGCATCCAGGAGATGCTCAATCAGCGACAGATTTCTTTAATAGACCAAGGATTGAATTGTTGATAAATTGAATTCCAGC
>NZ_KB892385.1:18963-46395 GCF_000373765.1 Legionella shakespearei DSM 23087
TCCAGGAGATGCTCAATCAGCGACAGATTTCTTTAATAGACCAAGGATTGAATTGTTGATAAATTGAATTCCAGCATCCACCATTCCTGGATGCCACGGACCTTCGGCCGTGGCACGTAGGTGTTGGGGACTGAACTACTTTTTCAGAGGCACTAATGAACCAACGTTACCTATTAACCGGGCCACCAGGCAGTGGTAAGACTTCAATCCTGACTGAATTATTAAAACGAGGTTTCCCGATTATTGATGAGCCTGCCAGAGGGATTTTGGCACAGCAAAGGCTCATTGAAGGGGAGGGCGTTTATGATAAAAATCCCTTTTTGTTTAAAGAGCTGATGTTATCGCGCATGCTTTATGACCATGACAGTGTTCCTACAGATGAGGTAACCTTTTTTGACCGCGGCTTGCCTGATCTGATTGCTTACAGTCAATGCTTTCATTTGGAAATCGGTTCCGAGCTTAAGGCCAGTCGTATTTATCGATATAATCCCACCGTATTTTTTGCGCCAGCCTGGGAACAGATTTACAGCAATGATGCGGAGAGACGGCTTACTTTTAATGAATCTTTATTATTTGAACAGGATTTGAGACAGGCTTATACAGACTTGGGATATCAATTAATCAATATTCCTTTGCTGCCAGTTTCCGAGAGAGTGAGTTTTATCGTGAACAGTATTACGTCATCCTGAATGAAGGTCAGGATGACGTATTCAGCTCAGATTATCGCGTATGCATTTTTTTATAAATCATAATAACCAAGAGGATCAATAAGGTAATCGGAGTAATAAATAACATCATTAATGGCCATAGATTTGATTGTTTGTAGAGGGCATACAAGGTATAAACCAACAGTGGAATGCTAATCAACAACGGCAGACAAGCAGTTTTTCGCCATTCCTCAGGCCATCTTAAAAGAACTGTGATTTGTAAAATCCAATACAGAGGTACTGAAAGATAGAGCAATTGAAAAAATAAGACATCCCACCAGGATAAAGGTTCCTGCGATTTTGATACGCTGGCTTGTTGCTCCTGGTTTAATCGTTTTACCCATGGTGCCTGAGAATGGGTGCGCTGACTGTTTCCCTCTTGCCAAATAGCAGAAAGCATCATCATTTTTGTTTCTAAGGGTTGCCAGTTTTCATTGTATACTGTCACCTTGAGCGCATCGATTTCGGTTGGTTTATCATAAGCAACCCAGGCTATAGCTTGTCCCTCGCCTTCAGGATAAGCTTGGGAGGGATTCAGTCGGACATTAACCATAATCTCTTGATCCCTGTATTTACCCACAGCCTGAAATCGTAATGGCCGTTCGCTTTTATAGTGGATAAGGACATAAAGAGCTTCATCCTGATACAGCACGGTTGGTGATGCTGGACTGGTTTCCATCAGCTCTACATGTAACGCAACTGCATTTGATGAAAAAAGCAAAGTCATTACCAACATATAAAACGCCGATAATATTCTCCATGTCATAGTATATCCTTGAATAAAAGTGACATTTACAGCTTAGTACGTCAGGACAGTGACGTCAAAATAATCAGGCAGTTTAGTAGCAAAGTTTCGAGAGCGAATCCGAGCCGCGACCGTGAGGAAGCGGAACAGTTATCTTTACACGTACTGTATTTCCTGCACCTATATCCAGATCGGGGTATACCAGACTTCGTGCCTCAACAAAAATTCCGCTCCTTTACCTCATTTTGTTTTGATTGTGATATGCTTGTCTGGCAGCTGATGTCTGCTTTGTTGTTCAGGGAATTTTTGATGAAGCAATTTTCTTTAATCTCGCTTATTTTTCTGGTGGTTGCCAACATGCTGGGGGCTGGTGTTTTTACCACTTCCGGAATCGCGCTTCAGGAAGTTCACTCTGCCCATACGGTGATGCTTGCCTGGTTTATTGGTGGTTGTCTTGCCGTGTGCGGGGCTTTTAGTTATGGAATTCTTGCCCGAGAACTGTCTTTGTCCGGCGGTGAGTATGTGGTATTGCGTGCTTACATTCATCCCGTTGCAGGCTTTGTTGGCGGGTTATTGTCTTTATTTGTTGGTTTTTCAGGAGCTTCAGCATTTTCGGCGCTCACTCTTGCCGCATATCTTTATGATGGGGGCAATTTACCCCTTATTGCCAGTGTGACGGTACTGATTTGCTGGGGATTAAGGTTGTTGCAGTTTCAGCTTGGGTCAATAGTGCACCATAGTATTGTTCTGATAAAACTGGCCATTCTGTTATTGTTTATTGTCATCGCGTTCATGACTGCAACTCCAGCCAATTCTTATTTTGTTGCTCAGGAGCCTGTATCCCCATTTTCGTTTGCGACCATTGTCTTATGGGTTTTTTACAGTTACTCCGGGTTTAATGCGGCTATTTATGTATTAGGGCAGAGTAAAAAGCCAAAACGTGATGTTCCCATGGCTATGTTAGCCGGAACGGTGTTGATTACACTCTTGTATCTGGTGCTAAACGGAATTTTTTTATATTTTCCGGATAATATGCTGGTTTCAGGCTATTCGGATATTGCCGCAAGAACAGCGTTAGCCATTGGCGGCACACATTTTGCCTTATTCATCAGAGTGATTATTGTTGCCGTTTTATTTTCCGGAATTTTTTCCATGTTTGTTGTTGGCCCCAGTGTTTATCAGGCTATGAGTCAGGATGGGCTGTTGCCTTTTGGCACTCATCGATTAATTGACCAGTACGCGGTCACGATTCAAGCGTTGATAGTTATTCTTATCATCTGGAGCACACAGTTAAGAGAGCTTTTGTCTTATATTGGCTTAACCTTGTCCTTTTCGATGTTGATGACAGTGGGGGTTATTTTTAAAATAAAAAAGATCAACTCCCTCAAAACGCTGTTCACTATGATACCTGTAGTTATTTTTACGGTAGCAACGTTCGCTATGATCATTTTAACCAGTATGCACAGGCCATGGGAGTCTGTAATCAGTTTCCTCACGGTTTGCTGTGCTGCGGGCTTATACGCAATCCGCTATTTTAAGGCGTCAACAGTGCTTAATGCTGGCGAGTCTTAACCCTATCTGACAGACATTGTCTTTTGCATGTCAAGGGGAGTTTTGAGCATTATGTAATTGATCCCTATGCTATGTTTCCTGTTCTTCCTGACAGCAGCACGGTGCCAATATTGGGAGATCCTTCGCGCAAAAAGACGCGCTCAGGACGACGTGAATCGGGATCGAAGTAGCACCATCCCGGCTGCAAGCAGACCGGGCTACGGCATTGTGCCACGACATATGCATCGAAAGTATTGATTATTTTTTATTCAAATAGTATAATGATTCCACTTAAACGAAGGAGATTATTATGTTTTTTGAATTCAATAAATTTTTAATGGCAAATTCTGGTGTGTGCGGTGCTGTAGCAACCGAAACATCCGATGATGTTGAATACGATTCTCCTGAGTTTTTTGCCCCATTCGAATCTCCAGTAGATTTTCTTCACAGAACCATATGTATTTTTACCGCACCATTATGTTTAAGTATTTTGGCTCTGGAACAATTAATAGCTTCTGTTCTACTTACCGCTCTTGTTGTAGTTAACCTGGCAGTATTGCGGCCTGATGCTGCCTTTGACTGTTTCTTATCTGCAGCAATGTGCGGGTTTAGTAGTCCTTTAACGCTTCTTGTTGCTGCATTGAGCCCTGTAGCTAATACCATTGATCTTTTCGGCAGCATGGTTTCCACGGCATTCTCTTGTATTACTGATACTGAGAGTACATTTAGACCCTGATAACAACGTTAATGGGGTTACAGTATGCTCAATTCTTTCTCTCGCTCGGAGTATCATATGAAAAATTATGCTGATTTAATCGCCAGTCTCAATCAAAAGAATCTTTTTGATGACTTGAATGAGTTCAGTGCAGATAATCCGCAATGGATGGAGATTACACCAGAACAGAGTGGTGAACCCCATATTTTGCATGCCTTCAAACAAAATGGTGAAATTCAGTTAATCAGCTATGAATACAATGAACCAGGGAATTCAGTCCATCTCGGTAGTGGCACTCAGGCATCAATATATGCAGCTGTTAATTTGAAAACAGGGCAAAAACTCGCCTTAAAAATTCATGATTTACGTGATGCTGAAGATTCAGAGAGCCGTAATGCCAGAAAAGAAGCATTATTAAATGGCAATAAACAGGCTTATACAGTTCAAAATCAAGTTCCTGCATTAATTCATACTTACGCTTACGGGCTTTCCCCAGATGGCACTAAAGTGATGATGCTGATGGAGCGAGGTGGCATGTCTGTTGAAAAGTGGGTTGCTACACAAACGCCGACTTTTGATCAAAAGGTAAATCTTGTAGTTCAAATCGTAGCTCTGGTCACTGCTTTGCAAAAGGCAAACGTAAGACATGGTGATCTTACTTTTTGGAATTTGCTGGTGAATGAACGAGGTCAGTTAAAGCTCTGTGACATAGACACCATGCAACCAATACAATCGAGCGATCGATCAGAAATTGCGGCAGTAAATGGACTTATTTACGCTTTATTTGTCGGTAGGATGGCTGCATTTGGCTTCGAAGGTAATCCCTATTCCAACAGTAAACGTCTGGAATATAAAACGATTAATCTTTTGGAGAAAATTCAATGGCAGGGTATAAAACAAGTTCAATATAGCGTACGTGCTATTCATTCAGACTTAAAAGTCTACCCACCACTTAATCAAACTCAAATTACAACACGGTTACACTCCATAGACAGCTATTTGAATGATGTTACGGCCAATGCTATTTCTGTATATAGGGGTTTATTAATCACATGGTGGAAAAATAAATCGAGCCAGAGTATCTATTTGGGGAATGATATATTAAATAAGAAAATTTATGTCGAACCGAAAGAATTGCTGGAACATCTAACCGATATTTATTCACATCCACTCATTTTAGACACCATACTTGCTGAAAAAAAAACATGGGATAACAGGGATATGGTATCAGCACTTTATCAGCTGAGCTGCGAATTAAAAAAGTCACATTCTCCAGTTTATGAAAAAATTACAGCAGCGTTAAAAAGAAATGCTGGCACCTTACTGCAGCAAATCCAGTACCAGGCAGGGGAATTTGATTTTGCTGCTGATGATAATCCTCAGGAGGTTTTTCGTCTCATCTCAGCTATGGATGTGAATAAGAAAAAAGCGGCTCTTGAGCAATTGGCAGATAACAAAGAAGGGGATGCTTTTAGTAATTTTAGTGATTACCTGTTTAGAGAGAATGCCCTTTCCAGACAACGTTCGATGAAAGATTCAAAAATTGTCGATTTACAATGCCTTTTTGATGTAGCCTTACAAAAAAATAAGCCCATAGATATGCAACTTATTGATATTCTTTTTGCTGATGCTCTGAAAAATGATGAGGGCAGGGCAATAAAACTCATTGAAATGTTTCCCTATCTGGTTTCATTTTCATTGATTAATTCAGCCATTTATCACCATCGCAACAATCTTGTTAATGCCTGTATTGATCATAATAACCTTGATAAGCAATTAATATTGGCAAGCGCTTTTCAAGCCTTGAGATACAATAATAGTGAATCTCATGTCCAGGGTTTAAAATTGTTATTGCTTTGTGATGCTCAGGAAGTGAATCAATACATTAATCGCAATGAAATGTCTAAAGCAGAAATTGGTATGTTCAAAGAGCGATTAATGGGGGCTGTGAAGAATTATGCTATAGATAGACCTGACCTGAATGACCAGTGTGAACTGTACAAAGCGGTCTGTGATAAGAAGGGCGCAGTAGGGAGAATTATGAATACTATGACAGGAACATTTCAATTCACTCTATCTTTTAATTACAACACGACAAGACCTATGCAGGAGCTGGAAAGCGCATATGAAAATCTGCAAGGCAGGGTAGGGAGCTCACTGCCATTAAGTTAAGGAATTTCTCCGCGATTTGTAGCCCGTATTAGGCGTTAGCCGTAATACGGGAATGAGGTTCATTACCACTTTGATCCCGTATTACGCTTCGCTAATACGGGCTACGAAACAAATTAAAGCACGAAACCTGGTTCATCGGTAACGGTATTGGATGCAGGTACAGGCGGTTCTCCACCGAAGAAAATAATCTGGGATGAACCTGGATTTTGATACAAATCCTGATAACTGACTCGATTTTCCCTTACATTTTCTGGTGTAATCGCATCGCGTTGCTGTATTAAACGCTCCGTTGCTGCTGTTTTTTCTCTAACTTCTTCCTTGTTTTTGCTGAGTTCAAGAGATAATTTTTCAATATCTTGCTCCAGGCCAGCAATAGCACGATTCAATTCACCAGTTTCAGTAGAGCGAGCGTTCTTCTGACCATTGGCTAAAACAATAGCGGCCTCGTTGTTATTGTATTGATAACAATTAACAGCAAAAGTAATGCCCATTACTATAGGAGCTAACACTAAACCGGCAACAGCAATTCCAGCTAAGGTAAGAGCAAGGGCAAAAGCGGCGGTCGGAAGCGTTGTGACAAAAGTGATGAGAGCTGCAATACTCAGATCGAGAGCCCATGCGCTGATACCCACTACCGCAGCACCAGCAGCCAGTGTTCCCCAGCCAATCAAAACCCCTTTAAAAAAGCTCATATGAACCTCATGAGCCTGTTCAAACTCTTCTTTTTTAGTCGCTAACTCTTCCAGTTCCCGATTAATTCCATCGTGTTGTGCCACGGTCTGCTCAAGTCGTCTTTTCTTTTCGGCATGCAGTGATTTTGTGTGTTGCAAAGAGGATTCTGTCTTAGTCAGCGTCTGCTCAGCTTGATTTTGCTGCTCGCTTGCTGCAGTGCATTTAATATGGGCTAAATGAATAGCGTATAAAGCTAAAGCTTCATCACTGGCTGTTGAAGCCTTCTTTTTGGTTTCAACCAGGGTTTTGATGTACACAGCATCCGCAATATCATACGCATCAGAGCATTTTTCCAATCGGGTTTGATCTATTTGCCGATAATTACTTTGAATAGCAAGATTGAGAGAATGGGCGTTGAGAGCAGACAAGGCCTGCACATAATCCACATTGTCTTTATTCGTATCTCTGTACGTACGCTTTGCAAGACGTTCCTGGCGAGCTTTTTCTCGTTGCGGTAATTCAATATCCAGTGTTCTGTTTAAGCGATTATATTCCCTTTGAATGTCTGCTACTAAAGACTCTTGCTGTTCTTTACTTGTCTGGACAGGCTTGAGTACGCTTTCCAGACGATCAAGTTCTGCTTTGGAGAGTGCAATTTTAATTTTTAAAGCATTTAACTGTTCTTGCCGGGCTGACAGGTTTGCAGAAATTGCTCTTGCTGCATCTCTTGATTGCTGGAGTTGAGCTGGAATGATGTTCAGAACTTCATTTTGCAGGAGTTGTTTTCTGAGTAGTGTAGCATTTATCGTAGACACCGTTCTGTCTATTTGATTCCTCAGCGCGAGCATTCTCTCTGCTGGATTGGGTACAGGGAAAGGAGCAGGTGAGGTTGTTACTCTGGATGAGGGATTATTCACCACTGAAGGTTCGGAATGCCCCTGAGTGTTAGCAGCAGTAGGGTGTTGATGAGTTTGGCCCTGGTTTTTTGCTGCCAATTCCTGCTGTTGCAGGAAATCAAACTCTCTTTGCGCCTGGTTGCGTTGTTGCTCAAGTGCTTGAATTTCTGCCTCCAGACGAGTTACTTCTGAGGCTTTTTGGGCGAATAACTGTTCATTCTTTCGTTGTAACAGGCTATTTTCGTTTAATGAGCGTTGCAATGATTCCAAATCTTTTATGAGAAGGTTTATCTCCGCATCCAGTTCATCATGTCCCTTTTGTTGACCATCAAATTGCTTTTTTGCTTGCTCAAATGAGGCAAGTGATGGAATAAGCTTTTGCTTTTGTTCTTCAAGATGGTTTCTGGTTTCAGGTAACAATGATTGTGTTTTGGTTTTTAATTCTGCGTCAATCACTGTTTCGCTGGCATCTCTTTGTGCCTCTTCCTGATCTTGTTTTACCTGTGCTGCGCGCGCTTCGCGGATAAGCTGGTCTTTTGTTGCTGAATGCTCAGCATCAGCTAAATTTTTTAAGGAACCTTGTAATTTGATTATCAGCTCTTCTGGTGGTTTTCCCTGAAGTATTGAGGAGCGTAATACCTCATATCCAAGCTGGTTTTGAATCATTTCACTGACATGTTCTGCTACTAATTCGTCCAGATCACATTGGGTCAAGCTCATTACATCTACTCCTTTAAATATTAAACAACCTGCGCGCATTTTCTCATAAAAAAATCTTTTAGCAACAGAATGGTTTTTAAATAAATTTAAAATGTAGCCTTGATGCAGCGACAGTGTTTTAAAAATCAAGTTGCGTTAGTATCTCTTACGCTTTATTTAGTAAGAGAAAAACACTATAATGTATCATTTTGCTTGTTATTTGAAATAACTTGTTGATAATTTAACTTTTTGTAGAAATTTTTATGCCTAATTTTTTTATGCCACGTAAAGGCATTCGAACTGTCAAACGTTCTTCTTCGCGAAGTGCTTCAAAACCGCTCGCGAAACGCGAATTTCATACAGCAAAACCAAATAGAGTAGACCAGCAAGGTTTTTCATTAAGCTTCAATGGTCGAGATTATTCTAATCTTTGTTTTGACAGGTACCGACGATTTCACCCTAATAGCCCGATTATTGGTAATGCAGTACTGCATTATAATGGTAAGGAAGTCACCGCCAGCCAATATGAAATGCCCTCTGGCGCAGAGAATGCACCGCAATGGCAACCTCTTGTTGATATCCAGCAAGTAAATCGGTACGGAACTACAGCCTATAAAGCTCAAACATTAGATGGAGTGACCCTGTTCTCTAACCGAGGCTACAAATTCACTGACTGGAATAATCGTATTCATGAAATACGCCCGTTTTCACTTCATACTTCTTCTTATCAGGAGCCTTATTGGGGCAGTTCCAGATTATTTTCTATAACTGAAACCCCGGTTGATGAGCAAATCATCCGTGGGGGCAGCGAGGTAGCAGTTGAGCCTCACACTATTGCTACCCGGACAACGCGCTCTGTAAGCCAGAAAAGCGTCATGCACTACACCGCCTTGCAGGCATTCGAGTCTTTTTATATTGAGTATGGAAGTCAATTGACTGCAGAAATGGATGTTGCCTTTCGCAGAATTATTAATGCAGAATTTCGTGGCTCAGCTTCAAGCAAATTTTATCCTGAATGGCACCATGCAGTAGGGCACTCTTTGGCACCTTCATGGATGAATCCACAGGAAAAAGCCAATCTTGGGGGCGGACCTCGGTGGTCAAACACAATGATGATGGTCTTGGAAAACCTTTGCCGATGGCATGCCACGCAAAGCCAGGAAGTTGATGTTGCTATCACCCCTACGTTCTTTATGTTATTTGCCAGTGATTTGATTGAAAAAATTCACTATGAGGCGAGTTTATCCTATAGGCAGCGTCAAATAAAATTTAGCCATACTATTGAACCTTTACGCCAGATTGATCCCATCATTCCCCAGGCCAGTGATGTTGCTCAGATTACCGGGATTACCCAGTCGCTTTTCGCCAATGTCATACCTCATCTCAGTACCAAAGTGGCCAATGCGGATTTGAAATCTATCAAGTCGCTTGTGGGAGAAAAACACCCAGAGCCATTTAATCAGAACTCGTTCAGATTATAAGCTCTGTAGCCCGGTCTGCTTGCAGCCGGGATCGGGCTACGCAGCCGGTGCGATATTGTTTGATTCCAATTCATGTTCAGCCTGTTCTTCTATTTTTTGGAACACACTCTTTAAACTGCTGCTATGCGTGTTTAGCTCCTGGATGTAAGGATAGAGCGCGCTGATTGTTTGTGGCGAAAAAATCAGTTCTTCGAGCAAATACACTGCATGCTGATAATTCAACTTTCTATTTTCAGCTCTGGATTTTGAAAAGAATACAAAGCCTTGACCAAATTTAATTTCTTCAGAATCGTTTTTTGGATAGGACTCAATTCGTTCAATATATTTTTTTAAGATACGAATTAAATAAACTCGTTCATGATGTTCTCCGTTGGCGTCATGTTCCTGAGACAAACCGTTGAGGAGAAGGGTAATAGTATGAGGGGCTGCGTGCGTCATTAATCGTGAGTGATAATTCCGCGCCAGAGCACTTTGCAGAAGTCCGGCATTATTTAATGCTTCCAATGCCTGAGCTGTTGCAAGCGGATTGGCATGATTTTTTACCATGTCACAATTCAATGATGCCGACGTATTCGTTAATAAACCACTTCGCTCCAGCACTACAAAAGCCCTGGCGAGTAGCATCGGGCTCTGATGCCTGATGAGCAGTTCCAGATTATTGAGTCCAAAGTCTTGAGTTAATAAAGCTGCTTCATTCAAGGCGCTCATTGCATCGGAGAGAGCAGTAAGATTCTCATGTACGATGAGTAAATCAAACACTATTTGCGCCCTGCTGGAAGAGAATAATCCTGTATTAGCCAGCTGCTCCATTATATGAATGAGAAACGTTACGTTTTTATGGTGCATGAGCAACTCAAAATTGATCGGAAATAAATCAGCAGTTAATAAAGGTGTATTGATTAAAGCTTCCAATATAAAAGCTATTGCAAGAGGCGTTTGATGCCTTAGTAATGGATTGATATACATCCATAATCTGGCCTCAGTCCCGCTGAATTTTTCTATGCTTGCGAATACCGAAATGATTTTTGCTGCCACTAATGGATCTTGAGCGCAAGCAATGATATGAAGATAGTGCCAAAAATTAAAATCAGTGAACAGGTGATTATCATGCAATTGAACAAGTGCCTCTGCTGCATGTAAGGGTTTAGCATGAGTTATTACCATTCTTTGGTAAACATGGACATTGATACCTTCCAGTAATTTATTGTTTCTTAGCAGGTCTATTGCATTGAAAATAGCCATGGGATTCTGATGAGCTAAAATAGCACTTTTAAATAGCCACATATCCAGACTGCTCGCATAATTCATTCGATTGAAGCTAATCAATGCGCAGGACGCTGCTGTTGGATTGCTATGGGTAAAGACTATGTCTCTGTATTCGTGATTTAATAAATCTGCCTCATTTAATTCTATTAATGCTTTAACAAAAGCAAGAGGTGTTGGGCTCTTCAGCAATTTATCTCTGTTGATATGAGCCTCAAAACCAGTCAATAAACCTGCCTGATTTAATTGTATTAAAGCGCTTGCCATCAACAGGGGATCCGGATGGTTGCTCACTATATGTCGGTTGCGCTGTGCTCCAATCCCTGTTAATAAGCCCTCATTATGTAATGCAATGAGTGCCATGGCGACATTCCATGGGGAGACATGATGAAGCAATGCATTGAAATTAGCCTGAGTATTCGTACCTGTTAACAGGCCACGGAGGTGCAATTCCTCAAGTGCATCGGTCAGAAGTTGCATTTGATGAATTGAATAACGGCGGATAGACCAGCGATTGGCTTGAGTATCTGCTCCGTTCAATACGCCAAACTGATCAAAGAGCCACAGGGTAATCGCAGCTTTATAAGGATATGTGTGTATTAAAATAAGCCTGAGATTGTCGTGTCCAAAGATTCCGGTAAGTAAATTAGCATTGTTCATACACCAGAGTGTGGTAAGCAACTCCTCTATTTTTTTATGGGTTATAATCCGGCTAACGTGTTCCCTATGAAACAGGTCATTGCTTTCTATAATCTCCAGTGCTTCCTTAATCTCATCAGAGAAATTTTCATAATGTCTATTAAAATATCCCCAATCTGTATCGTCAATTACTTGCAGAGCTATGGATACTAGTGCAGTTGAATATTCCATTGGGTATTCGTGGCTGATAATGGCATTAAAATGGAACAGTGCCATGGGCGGAGTGAACGAACTTGCGGTATACAAGTGCCCTAATGCGGCATGCACTTCGATTGGTTTTTTAGAGTTCAGGACTGCGTCAACGCATTGTGCGCCATGGGGGGATGTTAATAATCCGGCCTGATTCAGGGTAAGTATGGTACTTGCAACAATAGCAGGCACACTATGTTCGGTAATCGCATTAAAATATTTTTGTATCGATACAGATGTAGCCAGACCTGAATTTACCAATGCTTGCATTGCTTCTATAATAGTTTGGGGTTTTGTCATTCTGGCCAGCATTTTCCCATTTATCAATCCCAGATGTGATGTTAAAAGACCCAGATCTTTCAATGATAAAAGAGCAAGCCCCATAGCCTCTGGATTCTCATGACCTATTAATGTCTCAAAATGTACTTGCGCAGCATCCGCATCGTCGAATATTTTGTTTCTTTCCATAGTAAAAAAAACATTAAAAAGAATGGTCGGGGCTGAATGTTTCGCAATGGCGCGACGATTTGCAGCAGCTTTACTATTAGTCAATAATCCTTTCCTGGTGAGCTGGATTATAAGATCTGCAATAATACCTGGGTTTTTATGTCCAACCGTTAAATCAAGATTTTCCTGTGAATCGGTAAGTAATCCCGCTGTTTCCAAATTACTGAGTGCCCTTACAAGGGAGGGTAGGTGGTTATGTCTGGCTATCAAAGCCTGATTGGTTTTTCCCTGGTCATCATTAAGCAAGTTGCAATGATGCAGAATAGCCAGAAGCTGAGCCATTTTATAGGGACTTTCATGTGTTGCGATGCATTGAAAACAGGGGCCCGATAAATCAGGATCCAATAAATTGGATTGCATCAGGAATTTTAATGCGTTGGCAAAATCAAGAGGATTTTCATGCCAGATAATCGTTTCCTGAATACGATTAAATTCTGTGTCTGTCCATAAGCCAGATGTGTGCAGGGGCAAAAGGGCAATAACGGCTTCGTAAGGTTTTAAAGCCATGAGGCTTATTTTGCTCCATTGAGCATCAGCTACACAATTGTCTTTGATAAACAGCAAAGCCTTGGCCACTTCCTCGGGTCTTACATGTCTGGCCAGAGTGTCTAAATATTCTTGACCCGACAGGCCACGCAATAATCTTGCAGAAGAGAGCAATTCAATAACAGGTACCAGAGCATTTATGTTTTCATGTCGAATAATGAGATTAAAATTTAACCATCCAGACCTTGGATTCAATAAATTGTCTTGGCTTAATAAATACAATGCTCTGTTAACTTGCCCCAGTGATTGGTGTTGGAGCAGGTATTTGTGGATACTGTATAAACGGGGGTTATCCAATAAATTGGCACTATTCATTATCGAAATAATATGCCTTATTTCGAGCTTAAAGGGATGATCACTAATTTTATTGTGTAGCCAATGCGGTAATAAAATTGCGTTAAATGACATACTGAATACCCTGATTGTAAGATTACATATTAGTAACAGATGGATTTAAGTACTGCTGAGCTTTTTTGCTAAGGTTGCCTTAAAAGTACTTCCTGCTTTGTTTGTGGGATGCATTATACAGGATAATCTGCATAATTCGAAAACAAAATAAGCTTATTTAAGACAAAAAGCCATGGTCGCAATGTGGATCTGCTATTGGTGGAAGAGCAGATCATAAATCAATACGGAAAACTGGATATTCTGGTCAATAATGCCGGCATTGAATTAATCGTTGCTGGGTGTATCACCGCAGGTTCTACTGCGGCTGCTACGTCAACAGAGATTTCAATTTAGCTGTGCAAGATGAAGGAACAAGGTGTCAGGCCTCATTTTATTCAAGGGAGGCCTGCTCTATTGTGAGAATAAGCTGCGATGCTTTGCTCTCCTGCTTTTATAGCTTTCAGATAAAGATTCCCCTGCTCATTGCGAAAGATTCCCAGGGCAGATAATTTATTTGCATCCTGATGCTGTCCTAAGGGGCGAAACAGATTGGAGCCAGGATCAGGAAGATTGTACCGTTTCAATATCATTGGTATGGTAACCATAATAAACATTGTAAAGAAAAAACCATTCGGCTTCTGCTCATCCAAATAAAGTGCATAAAATAATAAGTAAGGAATGCATTTGGCGATTAGATATTGGTTGGGATCATTTTTTAATAAAAAATTAATCGAGAATAATAGCCAGGGTAAATTAGCAATGGTGTCTGTCAGATTATAGAAAGAGCATGTCAGGTTGCCATTATAAATATTGGCAGCAAGGTATAAACTGCTTGCCAGTAAGGGGACTTGCTTATTTTCGGTAAAAGTATCAGCCCATATGTCTGTTCGCCTTAACAGACTAAATCCACTGAATAATTTTGAGAACAGCGAGATATTAAACATGCTCTCAAAAGCGATTAAGCTAACAGCCTTGTTGCTGGTGCATAGCGACAAGGCCAAAGTGGAACAAAACACTGGTAAAGCCATCGTAAGTAATTGCTTTTTTGAAAATTCATTAAGTATCACTGCGTTAAAGCGTAGAAAATTTAAGATAGAAGTACCTGTATAAGTAAAAACTACTATAACCAGTCCCGACTGGCTTATAACAGGGATTTCAATTAAGGTCATAATTTTACCAAAAAACAATTGTTTAAACGCTCTTGATATTGAGTTTTGTGCTGAGTTGTAGGTATAGGGAATTGTCGAAGTGAATTGGAATGAACTAAATAACTCATCCAGATCGACAATCTCTTCTGCTCGAAATGCTTGTTTTAACTTTATGGCTACTGGATGGAGTACAATGCAAGGAATATGACTTTTTGAAGTTGAGTTAGATTCTGTTAGGTTTTGTCTTCTTTGATTATGCCAGCCCTCAAGTATCTGCCTGGAATACACATAGCCGTTTCCGGTCATGAGAAAATCATCGTCAATATCAGAGGTTAACGAGAAATTATTTAATGGCTCATCCGCAATG
The DNA here is from genome assembly GCF_000373765.1 of Legionella shakespearei DSM 23087. GTDB lineage: Bacteria > Pseudomonadota > Gammaproteobacteria > Legionellales > Legionellaceae > Legionella > Legionella shakespearei. The sequence goes on from NZ_KB892385.1 coordinate 33,708, forward strand.
TGTTCATAGAGCGCGGCAAAATCTTCTTTTCTTATTAGGGAGGGCATTTTTAAGAGTGTTTGGGTCAATCTGTCAGGACGAATTTTTTGCTTTAATGCCTTATCAGAAGTAATACCTGCCACACAAAGTAAACCCTTCGCGTATGCTTCCTGAATTGTTTGGGTACTATAAACTCCGACTATTGGAGATTCATTAAGACAAACAGCACTTTGATGAGGTTCTTGAGTGATGGGATTGTTGGCTGTATCTATCAATTGTCTGGTACGAAAGAATTTCATTCGACTTACTTAGAAGCAAATTTGGCTATTATAAACTCAACCTGAGTAATGAGCAAAGCATTGGAATCAATTAACTGTGGCACGACTTGTAGCCCGTATTAGGCGTTAGCCGTAATACGGGAATGAGTTCATTGCCACTTCGATCCCGTATTACGCTTCGCTAATACGGGATCGAATCAGACAGTAAAAGAATGATTGTTCAAGTCCTCTGCTGCTGCCTTCCAGCGCTTTTCAGTTGCATAGCAAGAAGGGTTGAATAGAGTGGAGATTTTTAATTCGGATAACGCAAATTCTTTCTTAACTGCCGGGCGTCCTTCAGTGAGACCCGCGACTAGTCCATCGCGTATATTAAACAGGGTATGAGAACCGACCATACCAAGGCCTGCCATGGCGTTAAGGGGTGTGGCTGATAATACCTTAACCCCCATCCAGGGTGTTTCTCTGTTTCTTTCGCAAGGTTCATCGTGTACGTAACTACCTGTTGCAACAATAGCATCTAATGGGGCGAGGGTAAGGGCGACAGGAACACTGCTGATACGAGAGAAAAACGATGGCTTTTGCGCTTTTTCAGTGGATTCCGTTACTTGTGAAGCGGGTTGTTCATTAGAAAATGAGTTTGGTACTGATTTTTCATTGTTCATTATTTATATCCTTATAATAAATCCCTAAAAATTACAGCAAATCTACAATAAATTAATTGGTTGGTGATTGCAATCTTGTGTATGTAACTACGCCAGCTCTGAATAAGCTATTGCTTTTCTCTTATACACACCGGCCCGTTCGTGCTGAGGAGGGGTGGGAACCCCGTCTCGAAGCAGGCACAGGGCAAAGAGTCTGTGCCAGTGCTTCAAGACGGCGCAAAAAGCCGCGCCTCCTCAGCACGAACGGATGGTGCGAGGGCAAAAAAAGTTGCGGCGTTATTCAGAAATCATGTGAGCTTGATAAAATTGTGACGTTTTATCAAATAGGTATAGCTCTAATTGATTAAAAAAACTCCAATGGTATAATATTTGTCTTTGTGGTTTGATTTAGGAGTAACGGATGAAAGATTTTTGGTATATAGATATTTCTTTTGATGGCAAAAAAAGCCGAATTGGCATTGATAAAGGACAGTTTACCGGAGATGTTGATAAAGCCTTGGATGCAATTCGTGCTTTTTGTGCAAATAATAGAATTAAAATAAACAGTTTTGGTTTTGGTTATGCCGATTTGATCATTGAAGACAAAACGCACTCACTTACCCCTTACGGTGTTGATATCGATATGATGTTGGGATTTTGTGGCATTGATTTAACACCAACAAACAATGCGGGAATTCGTTTAAGCCAATCCAAAGACCGTTTGCTTGGTGCAATCCCTCAAGTTGTTGAGAGTCAGGCACAAGAACCAGACAGTTCTTTTAAGCTCTGATTGTTACGTAATACGGCGGATACGGCTATCGCCTGATGCGGGCTATAATTTGAGCGGTAGATTTACCCTTCTAATCCGCGTGGGCTGCCGTATCTTTTACAGCCTGATGGGCTTGTGATTATATTTAAATAAGTGCTCAGACATTCCATTGCTTTATCCTGTATTCGTTCATGTTTGTCTAAACTGGACCAAAAGGAGACGAGGGAGCTTTTTCTCAGAGAGGTACTTTGACCCTTTTTTCTGGTTTTCGCTTTAGGTTCTGGGTCTGGAGCTACCAGATTCAGCATTTGTTTTAATTCAGTATTCACTTTAAACCCCAGAAATTGTGCCTCATCAAGAGACTCCTTTACTGCCCTATAACATTTTATGTCAAAGTCCATTATTCCCAGTAAACTGACCAGACCCGTCAGATATTCCAACTCTCCTAATTTTTTTGATAAGTGGTCTGTCATAAGGTACTCATTCTTTTTGCGTCTTTCTCTTTCAAGTAATGTAATTAATTCAGGAATAGCATTGTCGAGGAGCTCAGGATTTCTAGTCGTAACATAGGCAGTAAGCTGCCTCTTTATCTCAGCAATATCTTTGAATAAATCGATATCATTCGCAGAAAAGCTTTGTTTTAAATTACGAGGGATTTCAGTATTTTCTTTCATAGCATATTCCTTATGCAAAATGATAGAGGTGCTATGTGTTTAATATTAGATCAAAATGAGTGATAAATAAAATAACTGGAGCTATTAAATTTCCTGTTATTGAAGTAACCTTATGATATTAATCAAATTTTACATTAACTCAATATTATTATTTTCAATACCGTACAAAATACGGTTAGCATGTCAATTTTTTACATATACACTTTCCCTGATTTTCAATGTTCAGGAGTTAAGCATGTCTAGTTGTTCAATGATGGGTGGTGGTCTCGATATAATTGTTGGTGGATTTGTATCTTCAAGTTTCAGCAACTACCTGGGGTTTTTTAAGCCGTATAAAACTCCAGCCGAGTTTGCAGGCCATTTACTAGTTACTCCTTTTTCTGCACCTGTAGTAGCAGCCGCTGCAGCTGTTGTAGCTGCCTGTGCTTTCATTAAAGGCGGATATGATTTATCCCAGGGAGATGCATGCAAGGAAGATTTTAAAGTAGCTGGCATCGCAGGGGCTGTTGCCATAGGCGAAGGAGTTTTGACCGTAGCATCGCCTGTTTTATGGCCGGCTACGCTAATAAGCCGCAGTGCACTTACAGGGGTTGATAAGGCTATTTCTTTAGCCCAAGGCCCAAGATAACAGGGATGTTTTAATTACTGTAGCCTTGATTACGCTATCGCTCTGAGTGATCCTCTCATATTAAGTACCATTCAGAACTATGCAGGATCGCCTTCCCCTCTCCGGGGGAAGGTGCCCGACAGGGCGGATGGGGGGATCAAAAAAGGAGTTTCTATCAAATAGACCATGTTATTTTAGACCTTTACCTTAAATGAGTTCTCTTTTTGATCCCCCCACCCACCCTGTCGGGCACCCTCCCCCGGAGGTGGAGGGGCTACTTGCGATGATCATCCTGTTTATTTACATCTTTTTACGAGATTAAAATTATGAGAGGATCACTCAGCGCTAACGCTGCATCAAGGCTACGATTTTTACATTATGCTGATGCTTTTTTCTTTATTTTTGATAGTATGGCTCCGTCAAAAAATGGAGTGTTTTTATGAAAAAAATTGGAATTATTTTAGCATCTTTATTGGCTTTTTCTGTTCATGCCGATTCTTCTTTAGATTTTCTTAAGCAATTAACTCTTTTGCCGGGTGCCTCTGGTGATGAAAAAGCAGTTCGTGAAGTAATGAAAACCCGCTGGCAAGCTGCAGGAGCCAAGGTGGCAGTCGATGGAATAGGGAATTTGATTGCATCACCAGCTAATCCCGGGCAAGGGCCTAAAGTCTTACTTATGGCGCATATGGATGAAATTGGTTATATGGTTGAATCCATTACGCCTGAAGGATTTCTCAAAGTTTTACCAATAGGTGGTGTTTATCCTTCGGTTTCTTATGCTCATCGCTGGCAAATTAATACTCCTAAGGGAATAGTTGTTGCCTATTCAGGTATGGATTCACCCCATCAATTAAGTGATGCTGAAAAGGCGATTTTACCTCCTGCTGATCAAAGCATCTTTTTAGACGTTGGCGCAAAAGACAAACAAGAGGCTGAGGCTTTGGGATTAAGAAATGGTCTTTTTGTGACTCCTGAACCTGCATGGGCGGCTATGGGCGCGTCACGTTATCTGGCCAAGGCTTTGGATGACCGGGCAGGGCTTGCAGTGATTACTGATGTTTTGGAAAGCAAAAAAGCGCATCCTAACCAGTTGTTTCTTGCAGCTACTGTTCAGGAAGAAATTGGCTTGCGTGGTGCCGGAACTGTATATCCCTCTATCAAACCAGATGTGGTGATCAATGTGGAAGTCGGGATTGCAGATGATTATCCGCAAGTGATTTCCAAGAGAAAAGGGCGAATCAGTTTAGGAAAGGGGCCTGGCCTGTTTGTGTATGACAAATCGATGATTCCTCATCAAGGTCTATTAAACTGGATCATCAAACTGGCTCATGATAATAACATTCCCCTGCAATTGGAAATTGAACCTGGTTATGGTGAGGACGGTGCCAAATTACAGGCTAGTGGTGCAGGAATTCCGGTAATTAACATTGGTATGCCTATTCGCTATGCTCACCAGGAAGGCGGAATTTTTGATAAAGCCGATTATGAGAATACGATTAAATTGGTGCAGTTAATTGTGAGCCAGTTAAATAGCACGGTGTACAGTAATGATATTATCAATGGATAATCACTAGGCTGGCACGGTTTGTAGCCCGGTCTGCTCGCAGCCGGGATGGTGCCACTTCGATCCCGGCTGCGAGCAGACCGGGCTACAGATCGTACCAGGATTCAAGGTGGGCTGCTTGAAATCATCATTGTTTTTGTTTCAGGGCTAATTCTAAAATATTGTCCGTTTCGAATTGAAATACAGCGGCATGTTTTTCCAGATAGTGCGACACCTTGGTGAAGCGATTTATAAAATACTCTCTGCCTTCATGAGATAACTCATTAAATTCATTAGAAAATTCTTTAAGATGACGGCTTATTACCGCCAGATTATCCTTTGATGACAAGATGATGTCGGCATACAACTCAGGGGATTGGGAAAACATACGTCCCACCATTGCAAGTTCCAGGCGATAAATAGGGGAACTGAATGCTAATACTTTATTGAGATCTACCTGTTCTTCTAATAAAAAGCATCCATATACAAAAGAAGTAAAATGGCGTAGTGCCTGTATGTACGACATGAATTGATCATGTTCTTTTGCGCTACAGGCCTCTATATAACTGCCCCATAGTTTAATCTGGTCTACGAGCCATCCGTATTGTTCGGAAGAACGACCATCACATTGAATGACTACTTGCTTTACCAGGGTTTTAACTCGTGGCCCAAACATAGGATGAAAGCCAACAACAGGGCCATCATGCACTTTTAACATGGCTGCAAGCGGTTTGGCCTTAATGCTGGTTAAATCAGCCAGAACACAGTCAGAAGGTAATTTAGGAAGTTGATTTATCACGTCAAGAGTTTTGGCTAATGGCACAGTGACAAGTACCAGGCTTGCCCCGCTAAATAGTTCAGGAGAACTGTACTCATCACCGTCTTCCAGGATTTCTACCTGATAGCCCGACAGAAGGAATTGTCTGCAAAATAATGCCCCCATTTTCCCACGCCCGCCAATGATGATTATCTTGCGTTCATTGGTTTTGCCGGACTCTGTATCCATGGTCAGTTCATTGGAATAAGATTCCTGTATTAAGCGATGTAATATATCTTCAATGAACTCGGATGAAATACCCTTTGCTGTCGCCTTTTCCCGGTGTCTTGCGATCATTTCTACTTCTCTTACCGGATCGTGTAAGGATAAACCTTCTGCTGATTTGATTTTTCCAACATCATTGACAAGTTTGAGCCGCTTTTCGAGTAAGTCTAATAATTGCTCATCAACACCATCAATTTCTGCACGTAACTGATTTAATTTTTCACTCATAACAAAGGCCTATACTGTGCTCAATTGACTCATAGACTCATAGACTCATGGCACATGGCCAATACATCTTCTGTAGTATCCCATCCTATACAGGCATCGGTTATCGAGACACCGTATTTTAATTCCTCTTTGGGAATATCACTGCTTTGATTTCCTTCAAAAAGATGTGATTCAAGCATAATTCCAATAATATTTTCATTCCCATCTTTATGAGGATCATTAATGTATCCTTTCCACCCCACTGTTGTTCTGGGTTTTTCAAAATAGGAACGCATGACAATGTTTAAGGTTTTAGCATATTTTTTTCTGAGTTCGGTTATTCTTTCGGCGTATTCCATAGCTGCCTTCATTTCATGAATGGAGCAGGGCCCGCATATCACTAATAACCGTTTATCGTGTCTGTGAATGATTCGAGAGATTGCATTTCTTTCCAGAAAAATAAATTCTTTTAATCTTTCTGGCATTTTTATTTCTTTTTTAATCTGTTCAGGGCTACTTAAAACTTGTTCCGATAGAATATTGACGTTGTCCAGAATAAAAGAGTTTTCCATTTTTTACCTCTCGAACTCAACTGAAATCCTTGTCTTGTTTCCTTCCTTGTCAAAACAATAGATTAATTATAGACCATTAAATTTCATGTTTTATGACATTGTAAAAATAAATACTCTTTGGCTGGGGGTATGTAGCCCGGTCTGCTTGCAGCCGGGAAGGTGTATGTAATCATGGTGTTCATGTACGGCTTATCGCCGCCATTTCCCCGATCCACGTCGTCCTGAGCGCGTCTTTTGGCGCGAAGGATCTCCTGAAAGCGGCATGGTGCCAGTATTTGGAGATCCTTCGCGCCAAAAGACGCGCTCAGGACGACGTAGATCAGCTACGACAAAGAGATGCAGGAGAGGCAGACGCTTCAATAAGAATTTGTTCTATTTGAGTATTTTTAAAGACTACATGCTGATGCAATCCAACAGCAATCACTGTAGGAGCCAGGGTTTTTATCATCTCAAGAGCTGCTTGTTTTTGCGGCTCGCTTGAATCAAGGCTTTCAAAGATATTAATGTTAGCGAGAAAAGCTGCTACTGAACCCTTCCTAACCAATTTGCCTTGAATAGTAGTGGTGTCATCGCCATCGGGTAAAATGTCTTCTGGTCTTACTGAATGAGTCGTCATAGCGTACATCTGGTGTGGGTATTGAAGGCCTTATCCTATATGAAGTTACAGTGAGTCGCAAGACTGATAGGCAAGTAGCCCGTATTAGCTAAGTGTAATAAAATTATGGCTCTCATGTTCCCCGTATTACGGCTATCGCCTAATACGGGCTACGAATGAACTACGACGTGGTTGTATTATATTTTCATTGTGGCAGCAGGGGTTTCAACCACTCGCAACTTGCCACGATTACGTTCTAATGCCGCTTCAATTCTTTCCTGTAAAGCAGTTGTCATACTATATGCTCTAACTGTCGCTTGTTTCAGGCTGGTGTTCTGCTCTACAGCACTAACTAATGCAAAGAAATAGTTGCTCGTTCCTCTTTATAATCAGGACTGGGGACTTTTATATGAAGCATAGTTAATTTTGCTTTGTTTAAATTGCTTTCCAGGGAGGTATATTGTGCGGCAGTCAAATGACCCGAACGGGACAGATCAAAACACAAATTTTGCAGAGAGGATTAATTAATGATTTGAGGAATCAGGAAAATTGAATCAACATATCTTTAAGGCGTTTGGCGTCTTTAGGAGCATTAGCCTTTTCATCATTGTCAAAATAGCAAAACACTTTTTTTCCTTCTTTTTGCCAATCAATAAATCGCTCAGCATATTCAGACAAAGTGGCTTCTTCATAAGCACCTTCATAAGCTTCTTCATTAGGGCCGTGCATACGGATGTATATGAAGGGAGCGGTGCTTATTAGTGGGGTAGTGTAGGTTTTATGGTTATAGAAACACAAGGCCATTTGATGTGTGTTAAGCAATTCGTACAACTCATCGCAAAACCAGTTTTTATGACGAAATTCAAAGGTATAACGGTATTCTTTGGGTAAAAATTCAATGAACTTTTGCAAGGTGGGAATGTCTTTTGGCCAGTAAGGAGGAAATTGAAAGAGAATTGGTCCCAGTTTTTCTCCCAGATGGCTAAAGGCCTCCAGCAGCCGTGTAGTGCTTCCTTCCACCTCTTTTAATTTTTGGATGTGAGTGATGTAACGGTTTGCCTTGCAGGAAAATATAAAATTCGGAGGCGAAATTTCCGCCCAGTTGGTTACATTTTTTTCTTTGGGAATTTGATAAAAGCTGTTATTAATTTCAACACTATCAAAGGTTTGGGCATAATAGGGCAAGATCAAACTGGATTTGATTTTTTCCGGATAAAAATTACCCAGCCAGCCTTCATAGCTCCAGCCGGAAGTCCCTATGTAGAAATCCATAACCATACCTTGTAAGCCAATATTCTAACTATAGTCAATTTTTTGAAAAAATTTTATATCCTTACGCATGTTGAACATTTGTTGATCATGAAGTATAGTTGGCCATATTTTTGCCACCAATACGCTTCAACGATGACTACCTCAGCATCTTCCGAACCTTCATATTTTAAAAAATCCTGGGATTTTTTGTCCGATTATTTTTTCAATTCCGATGAAAAATGGAAAGCATGGGCGCTGCTTGCAGGGGCAGTATTAAGCATTTTAGCCATGATGGGGCTTGGTTTTGCTTTGGGTGGCTGGTGTTTTCCTTTTATTTATGCGTCATTTATCGCCAAAGATACTGCGCTCTTTTTAATGAGCATAGGTTCGGTGCTTTTAATCTCGACTGCAATGGCGGGTTTGAATTATCTGGCTAATTATTTAAAGAATGAATTGTATGTGAGCTGGCGCTCCTGGCTAACCAAAAAAATAATTAATAAGTACTTAACGAATAAAACCAATTATCTGGAACTATCACGCGTTTATGATGATGTGGATAATCCCGAACAACGGATTCAGGAAGATATAGACAAAGTTGTTGAATCATTTCTGAATTTGTCTTTAGGGTTTATTGATAACTTTTCTAATCTGGTTGTTTATACCTTACTTTTAATTGCGGCGGGTAGCTCTCTTTCTTTGATAGTCTTTGGTACTACAATAATAATCCCCGGTTTTTTGGTCTGGGTGGCTCTGGGAGTAGGAGTAGCCACGTCACTTATTGGTTATTTTATCAATAATTCACTACGTGAATCGACCAATGACGAAACCAGTGCGCAGTCCAATTTACGTGCAGATTTACAACATGTTAAAACCTTTTCTGAAGAGATAGCCATTGAGCATGCGGAAAAATACTATCAGGCACGGCTGGAAAAAGAGGTTGATGAGCTTCATGTAAAAACCACCCAGCGTTTATCTGTTCAAAATGGAACAAGCTCATTTAATGTATTTAACACGGTGCTGCAAGTCGTTGTTCCTCTTTTGGCAGCTGCCCCTTTATATTTCACTGATTTAATTACTATGGAAGTCTTTTATTCAGCAAGTTATTATTTTTCCATGATCACCCGCTCTCTAAACTGGTTTATAGATTCCTTTGAAATGATTAACAAATTCCAAACCAGTTTGAATCGGGTTGTCGTATTGCAAGACGTCCTGGATAATAATCGCGGGGAATCGACTCAAAATATTATTCGTAGCATAGAGCATCACAGTAAAAACCTCCAGATAAAGAACTTGAGCCTGACCGTACCGGGGAGTAACGCACCAGTCATAAAAGGCTTTAATTTGCAATTTACCCCAGGTGTTCATATTCTGCTTCAGGCTCGCTCCGGAGAAGGAAAAAGTAGTCTTTTCAAAGCAATAGCAGGGACTTGGCTGTCGGGAGAAGGGGAGATTCTGATTCCTGAAAGTCTTGATACGGTTTATTTTTTACCCCAAAAGCCTACTCTCCCAAATGATACTTTAAGAAAGGTTCTCGCATATCCTGATGCTGACTGCCCTTATTCTGATAATGAACTCATGGCCGCTTTAAAGGCGGTAGATTTGGAAGCGCTGACTGGCAAACTGGATGAGCACATCGGTTTTAAATCATTAGGTGAACAACAAAGGATTGCCTTTGCGCGAGTATTATTAAGAAAGCCGGGCTGGGTATTTCTGGATGAAGCTACTGCGTCTTTGGATGAACAGGCTGAGGAACAGGTTTATTGCCGCCTAAAGGAACTCTTGCCTAAAACCACAATCATCAGTATTGCACATCGCTCTACGGTGAAGCGTCATCATGACAAGGTTTTATTTTTTTATAAGAACGATGAGAATGAGGCTATTGTTGAAGTGGAATCCTTACTGGCTAGTGGCGCGAGATAATTTACGTGATTTTAAAATTAACTATATGATAAAAATAAGAACAAATAAAATGGCGCAATTATAAACCTTAAAGTATAATTACAGTGCAAGTTCATCAACAAGGAAAGTGAGCATGAAAAAAATAATTACCGCTTTATTGGTCATTGTGCCAGCGATGTTTTTAAGTGGCTGTGTTACTGAAACCACTTATTCTTCTGGATATAACACCACTACTTATTACCCTAGATACAATACGAGTTATGTTTATGGCGGCGGCCTGGGTTATACGGGGGTTGGTTTTGGGGGGATTTATAATACAGGTTATTACGGTAATCGTTGGTGGTATGGTAATAACAGAGGATGGTATGGTAACAGAGGCTGGGGCAACCGTGGATGGGGCCGTGGCGGCTGGCGCCGGTAGATAATAACCTGTAGCCCGTATTAGGCGCCAGCCGTAATTATGGGATCGAAGTGGCAATGAACTAATTCCCGTATTACGGCTGGCGCCTAATACGGGCTACGAAATCTTAATGACTTCTGGTAGGGTTTGTAGCCCGGTCTGCTTGCAGCCGGGATCACAGTGGCACCATCCCGGCTGCAAGCAGACCGGGCTACGGATTGTGCTATAGCAAACTATTCCTGCTTGTTGTCATTTCTTACGTTGATTCTAATACCGTCTTCCCGTTTTTCTTTCTCCTAACCTATTGAAATAAATATTTTTTTGTGATCAAATTTAATCGTGTAGGGCATACCTTGCCCCACCCTGGATTTTAACTTTCTCCAGAAACTCATATTAATTATCAAGGAGCAATAGAAGTGGATAAACAAGGAAGGAAGATGGCATTGAACGCGGTCTCTGGCTGTTTATTGGCTTTGTCTGCCGGCATGGCATACAGTGGAACAATGGGGCCTGTAGCGACCTCACCTGTTAAAGTCTATGTGGGTGTTTTTGGAGGAGCAGGCGCACTATCCAGTGGTGACATGAGTCAATATGGAACTGCATTTTTCACTGTAGCACAGGGTGGCCCTCTGGCTGTTGATTCTTTTGGTCGTCACGACAGCAGTTCAATGGGCATGGTCGGTGGTCATATTGGATTTGCGTGGCCTAATGCAATCCTGAATTTACCGGTATCTCCAGCAATTGAATTGGAAGGCTTTTACATGGGTGGTGTTAAAGTTGAAGGACACGACATCAACAATGATACTGTAAGGCTTGATGAACATGATTTCCTTGTTCATTATCCGTTAAAAACCGGAGTGTTCCTTGTGAATGCGGTATTAAATGCTAACGATTCACTGTTTGGAAACTTCAAACCTTACATCGGAGTAGGTATAGGTTCAGCTGTACAATCTGTTTCTGGCGCAACGTCAATTCAGCTTAGCCCTCCAGAACCAGGTCTTAACCATTACAGCGGTAATCCTGACGATACCGTAGTAGTCTTTGCTGCACAACCTAAAATAGGTGTGCATTATAACTTCGGATCCCGTGCAAGTGTATTTGCTGAATATCGCTTTGTTTACCTTTCAGAAGCGAACCTCACCTTTGGCTCAACTATAGCCCCAGGTCACGTGGCAACTACATCATGGTCTGTATCTATGGGACCCCAATATTACAATATGGGTACTATAGGTATTGATTTTGATGTCTAGGTAACGCCGTATTCCGGATTAGGACAACAGGCTTTAATCCGGAATATATCAGTTTATTGATGTGCCATCAGAAATGGTGATGATAAGGGTTCATATTATTTTTTTCAGTTTTTTCAGGGGTAAAACCTTGTGCTTTCCTTACCACTGCTATGAATTCTTCCAATTCATGGGTTCTTGTACCCTCCTTATCATTTTGAATAAGCTGATTCATAAAATCAAATAATTGCACATTCAATTCATTAATGACGCTTATGCATTCTGCTCTATTCAACCCTTCCAGAACGTTTTCCCTATATTCTCTTATAGTAGCTAAGAAAAGACCCATAATCGCGCGAGAATCGGGGGTGGTTTGAGATATATGTGCAAATTTTTTAGTATCCTGCTGAGATGTATAAATTACATAATTTACTCTTTGAGATCTATAACTCCTATAATCTAAAGGCTTCATAATTTCCGCTGAAAAAAAACAGTCTTTATTATTTATCCTCAGTTCTAGAGGATTTTTAGGTGATCCCAGGAAGAAAATGCGACAAGTTTGGTATGTTGCACATTTAGTAATTACAATTTTATTAACCAAATTAATATCAATTACTTTTGGTGATTGAGTTGTGGTTGATTCAGTCTGGAACATTGTATGAGGAGAAGAGCCCGGAAGAGGGGAGACCACTTTGCTTTCTCGATTGGTTGTTGGATTTGATACGGTTGAATTGGAAGTATGTTGGTGTATTAAGAAAGCACGGAAATCAAGCCGCGACTGTTAGGAGCGGAACAGTTATACTGGCACGTACTTTGTTTCTTGTACCTGTCATGGAATGAGTGATGCCAGGCTCCGTGCCTTAACAAAAGTTCCGCTCCCTCACGGTCGCGGCTCGGATTTCTGGTGCATGATAAAGTAAATAAGAAAGCACGGAAACCGAGCCGCGACCGTTAGGAAGCGGAACAGTTATACTGGCACGTACTTTGTTTCTTGTACTTGTCATG
>NZ_KB892385.1:46825-91547 GCF_000373765.1 Legionella shakespearei DSM 23087
GGATTTCTGGTGCACGATAAAGTAAATAAGAAAGCACGGAAACCGAGCCGCGACCGTTAGGAAGCGGAACAGTTATACTGGCACGTACTTTGTTTTTTGTACCTGTCATGGAGTGAGTGATAGCAGGCTCCGTGCCTTATAAAAGTTCCGCTCCCTAACGGTCGCGGCTCGGATTGGGTATGATTTATTTATAAAAGCCCACTGCATATTCCTTTGAAGAGTTGGTATCAGATAGTTGGGCATTTACCAGTTTCTGAAGGGACTCTACTTGTTGGGTCAATTGAAACACGGTGTTTTCGAGTTGTTTTACTTTGTGAGTTAACGTACTCATTTTCTCTGCTTCACATGAAAATTCGCGGTTTTTTATACGGTTTAAACTGCTTTTAATGGCAGTAAAACATTTTAGTTCTACTTCATTATAAAAATGTTCTGGCTCAATCGTAGACAAGAAATCAATTATTTTGTTTAACTGCTGTTCTGATAATGTTACTGAAGCATTTCTTTGATCTTGCAGTTTTAACCCTTTAATCAAAATAAAGAGCTCTTTTGATTTAGCATGCATAAGCTCAGATAAAGGAAGCTTGTCTTTATCATTTAAGGTAATCGTATAATAGCTAAACCCCTCGCAACTCAGGTTATAACTCAGGTTTATCTTTAAGTCGTCAAATACTATAGTCAGTGATTCTTTTTGTTCATATGCCGAATCTTTGTAAAAGAAGAGAGCTGTCGCTTCCATAAAAACTCCTGTAAATTGTGAAACAAATGCCCGATAAAAACTCAGGCATTATAGCCAGATCTTTTTATTTCATCTGGTTAGTAGCGGACCATTTTCAGTGGTATTCGGACAATGATGTTTCATAGATCAAGTAATGACAGTTGTATCGACTCGTTCAGGCTTCCCTGTTTCAGCTTAATTCCTACACCCAATAAGCGCACGGGCAGGTTCTGCCTGGAAAAGCCTTCTTCAATTAATTGACGTAAAATGCTGGAATCGAGCTTATCATTCACCCGCTCAACTGTGGTCTGTTGAAAATCATTAAATTTTAATTTCACGAATAAGCTTTGAATACCGTGTATCTCGCCAGCACGCTGTATTCTTGCTTCAAGCCGGGTAATTAGATCTGGCAGCTCTGCGAGACAGGAACCTATATCGGGTAAGTCTTGAACATAGGTTTCCTCAACGCTGATTGATTTTCGTATGCGTTCAGGATTGACTGGACGGTTATCAATGCCTCTGGCTAATTCATACAATCGCTCTCCGATGCTGCCAAATTCAGTGCAGAGGTATTCTATTGAGTGTTGTTGCAGATCGGCACATGTTTTAATGTTGTAGGCATTCAGTCTGGCTTCCATCTTTGGGCCTACGCCAAAGAGTGTGCGTACGGGTAAATCGATGATGAATGTGGCAACATCTTCTGGTTTGATAACCATTTGGCCATTCGGTTTATGCCAATCGCTGGCAATTTTGGCAAGGCTTTTGTTGGGGGCAATGCCGGCACTTGCGGTGAGTTTTCGCGTCTGATAAATGCGAGCGCGTATTTCCTCGGCAATCCAGGTGGCGCTGCCGTGGCATTGGGTTGAATCAGTAACATCCAGATACGCTTCATCCAGTGACAAGGGTTCTATAAGATCCGTGTATTCCGCAAAAATCTCTCTGATGTAGTAGCTCTCCTGTTGATATACCTCCATACGAACCGGGCGCAGGATTAAATGGCGGCAGAGTTTAAGTGCCTTTGCTGTTGGCATTGCCGAACGCACGCCAAATTTGCGGGCGGCGTAATTGCAGGTTGCTATAACACCACGGCGTTTTGCGTCTCCTCCCACGGCAATAGGTTTATTCGCCAGTTCAGGGAAGTCGCGCATTTCAATTGCGGCATAAAAGCAATCCATATCAATATGGATAATTTTTCTTATACGGGACATGAATCAATGGCAGATTTTGAGAAGGATGAGTGTAACACGCAGAGGATAATAACAAAAAGGGCAGAAGTTGACCTGTTGCTTAATTTTTTTATTTTGCACATAATGTGACCGCGCAAATGCCGCAAACATCGGGAAGGGATAGGACTCGATTCAAAAATGGTTTTACAAGGAGTAGATAATGCCAAAATTACAAACCCGTTTGCTAGACCGATTACAGAAGTTTCTCATCCAATACGACATCAGTGTCGATACGGAACTCTTTAATGATGTAGTGTTGCATCAGCTATTAGGGATTCCTGGAGATAGAGGCAAGGGAGGCTTTGAGACTCTGAAATTTGGTGGCAATGATAAAGAGTACCTGCCGCTTACCCTTCCTTCTGTGACAGTAGAAGAATACAGGCAAATTCTGGCTTTTTTTGAAATTCCTGTTGATTCAGCAATGATTGGCGAGGATTTGAAGATAAGCGAAGATCTTTTATTCAGAAAAATTGTACCGCTGTTTGAATCTTTCGTTAAATCTAATCTGGAACAGGGCTCATCGCAATTTGATGGTTATAAAATTGAATCAAAGCCTATATTGGAATCAATGACCATCAAACAAATCGAAAAAGCAGCTACCAAGTTATTAGCTGAATTAAATAAAATTGATGCGATTGAAACCTTAAGTCATAAAGCGAAATCATTAAGCCGCATTCTGTTTGGGATAAGAGGCGCGCTGGTTGGAATAGAAAAAGAGCCGCAATAATATGTATACTTGCTGGCATCTGTGGCTAAACTGGACAAATTCTTTGTATCACATCCCAACATGCGTCAGCAGGAAGGGTTAAAGCCCACTATTGATTTAATTTATGATGGTTTGAATAACTACTCTAAATACACCCGCGCTAAATCAGCTATTGCCGCAGTTAAGTTCCATAGCGATTTGACCGCATATTTACTGTCACATGGCCTTACTGCCAAGGATTCCAATATTCTGGAAGAAACCTTGTTGAAAATGGCGGGTATTAGCACGATGCCACTCAAATCACAATTCAAGACCGGTTATGACCGTACCCGCATTGTTTTTAGTTTTAAAGACATGACCAAGGCTAATGCGGATAAGTTCATTGGCTATTTCAAAAGTCATGGAGATATCACTGCGATTGAAGGTGATGGTTATGGTTCTGGATCTCACTACGTGCCCGAGAGTGCGGCAATGTCAATGCAAGAGGAAGCTGCAGAAAGCGGTCCCGGCCGTAAAACTAAAGAGGTTGAGCGTCACAGTATAGAAGTGGATGCTCTGGTTTTATATGAAACGATCTTACCCAAACTCAAAGCACAAATTGATACCTGGGCAAAAGAATCTCCGGAACTGTTGAAGCCTTATCGGTCAGAGCAATCCCAAAGCAGCCAGGTTAATGCGTTCTCGTTTCATCGTCCTGGTAAAAAAGATGAAAGTAGTGAGAGCAGGGTGGAGTTGCGGGTTTAGATTGATCCATAGCCGTCAGGATGTATTCGTAGCCCGGTCTGCTTGCAGCCGGGATCATGTACAAGTGCAGGAAATAAAGTTTGTGCCAGTATAACTGTTCCGCTTCGTGACGGTCGCGGCTCGGTTTTCGTGCGTTTGTATTTACTTTATCGTGCACCAGAAAACCGAGCCGCGACTGTTAAGGAGCGGAATTTTTAGGCGCTACAGGCTGCATCAAGGCTATCAGGTTTTGCGTTTTGGTGTGGCTTCTTTTTTGTTTTTCATACTGTCTTTTAACAGGGAAATAAAATCCACCACGGCATCAGAGCTTTTGACTTTCTGAGTTACTTTTTTGCCTGATTTTGCTTGTTTTTTCATTTGCTGATCCAGCCATTTTTGTAAGGCTTCACGATAATCATTGTGATATTTCTCTGGCTTCCATTTGGCTGTCATGTCTTTTATCAACTCGGTAGCCATTTTGACTTCCTTTTCAGTCACTTTATATTGGCTTAAAGCTTCTCTGGGCAGGTTCAATTCTTCTTCATCACGTAATTCGTCTTTGAAGTGGATTAAATAAAGCAAAAGGGCGTGATCGTGGGCAAGAATCAGGCTTAAAGACTCTTTGGTGCGAATAATGACTTTTGCCACACCTACCTTGTCTGTCTTTTTCAATGCCTCTCTCAGCAATACATAGGCCTTTTTATTTTTGCTGTCAGGGACAAGATAATAGGGTTTGGTAAAATAAAGGCTGTCAATGTCGTTTAAATCCACGAATTCTTCTATGTCTATGGTTTTAAATAATGCGGGGCTTGCCTTTTCAAACTCCTTTTCATCGACAACAATAAAGCTGTCTTTATCGTATTCATAGCCTTTGACTATATCTTTCCAGGGGACTTCTTTCCCCGTTTCTTCATTTACCCGTTGATAACGCACACGTGCTCTGGTTTTGGAATCAAGCAAATGAAAGTGAATGTCGTTGTTTTCTTCGATGGAAACTAATGAAACAGGGATTGATACCATTCCAAAAGAAATATCACCATTCCAGATTGATCTTGGCATCTTGGCTCCTGTATCTGACAAAGGATTTATCCGAAACCAGGGATAAGGTATTTGTGTGCTGGATAGATTAATTTTAGACTGATAGATGGTTTTTGGTCAAATATTGTCCATTTATTTTGACTCATCAGGTAGCCTCTTCCCAGATCCACATCGTTCTGAGCGCCACTCAGGACGACGTAGATCTATCTACTCCAATTCATCCAACCTCAATGATTGTTTTATTTTCCAAAAATCGCTCCATGGATCTTCTTTTAATTTCTTCAATCGTTGAGGGAGGGTCTTAATGGTGTAAGTATTGTCTTCAATACGGTCACTTAATTCGTCCCAGGCCAGAGGAGTCGATACCGGGGCATGAATTCGGGCGCGGGTTGAATAGCTGCCAATGGCTGTGGCGGTACGTTGGTTTCTTAAATAATCGACAAATATTTTTCCTTTCCTTTTCGCTTTGCTCATATTGCTGGTGTATTCTTCCGGTTTAAGCTGTTCGAGAAATTGCACAAAAATATGGGCAAAATCTTTCACAGCATCCCACTCGTATTCAGGAAGAATAGGTATCACCACGTGCAAGCCTTTACCTCCCGTACTTTTAACAAAAGATTCCAATTCATATTTGGCCAAATGCTGGCGTACTTCCAGTGCACCTGCAACCACCTGACTCCAGGCCACATCAGGGCCTGGATCCAGATCGAAGATGATCATATCAGGCAATTCCATATGTTGAATGGTACTTCCCCAGGGATGAATTTCCAAAACGCCCATTTGGACCAGGCTTAAAAGGCCGTCTTTATTGTTCAGATAAATGTATTCTTCTTTCCCATCATCACTCTCTACTTCAATGGGGTGGAGGGCTTTGGGAGTGGTTTTATTATAATGGCGTTGATAAAAGCACTCGTTATAATCTGAGGGGCAGCGCAGCAGTGTTAATGGCCGGTCAGAGAGAAAGGGGAGTATGTAATCACTAATCGTTTCATAGTAGTTCAGCACGTCCTGTTTTGTGATTCCATCTTCAGGATAGAGGATTTTATCCGGATGAGTAATAGCAAAATTCCCTGCTGATTGTTTCGTTTTCAGAGACTTTGCGGTTACCTCTTTTAACGGAGTTTCCTGTTCTTTTCTCACTTCAGTCGCTTTTTTATCCATGCGCAGTCCTTTGAAACTGGGATGCCTTAGATGGCCATCTTTAGTCCATTCGGTGAATTCCACTTCACCTACGAGTATAGGCTCTACCCAGTGAGCTTGCGAATAGCCTGGTGGTTTCGTGTTAAACGGGTTGGATTGCGCTGCATTTTTTAATAACAGTTTATGTAATTCCTTTAAGGATGCTTCACTAAATCCAGTCCCTACATTTCCGCAGTACCGCAGTGCCCCATCATCATATATTCCCAAAAGAAGGGCACCAAAATCGGTGCGTTCTCCTTTGGGAGAGGTGTATCCGCCAATGACAAATTCCTGTCTTTTCAAGCATTTGATTTTTAACCATTCTTTGCTTCTTTTGGAGGTGTAGGGGCTGTCCTTGTGTTTGGCTATAATTCCTTCCAGGCCAAAGTTACAGGAGTGTTCAAACATTGCCTGGCCTTCATTAAGGAGGTGATCGCTATACTTCAGCATGGGAGGAGCATCTTTTAATATGTTTTCCAATATTGCCTTACGCTCTTCCAGAGGCAATGACCTTAAATCGTATTGGTCGTAATACAAAATATCAAAAAGGAAATAAATGAGACTCCCCTCTGTGGGGTTTTTAATATAATTTTGCAATAGCTGAAAATCTGATTTTCCCTGCTCATCCAGAATCACCACTTCACCATCCAGCACTATATTATTTACTGCCAATGCGCTTACCGCCTCTGCTACAGGGGATAAATCTTTAGTCCAATCAATGTTATTGCGCGATTTCAGCAGGACTTCGGAGCCTTTTTTAAACGTTAAAATTCTGTAACCATCAAATTTGATTTCATAAAGCCATTGGGTATCTTTGGGTACTTTATCGACCAGAGTTGCCAATTGAGGAGAGAAGAATTCTGGAAAAGGGCTTTTATCTATTCTATCGGGAATCTGTATCAGGGGTTCATTTTTTTCAAGTCCACCATGAGTCCAGACGTTTTCAGAATGCCGGGCTATTTGATCCATAGTCTGATGTGTTAAAGCACTCTTATTTAAATCTTCTGTAATGTCGTATTCACTTTGAGGGCAGGCATATTCATCGTCATATTTAATCAGGAACCAATTCCTTTCATCTTTCAAACGAATCAAATCCCAGCGGCCGTGTAATTTTTCGGCATGCAGGATGAAGCGTAAATGTCCTTTTTCATAAGCATGATCCAGGTTTTTATCCAAAGGTTCCCATGTGCCTTTATCCCATAGCATCACCGTGCCTCCGCCGTATTGCCCTTTGGGTATGGTGCCCTCAAAACGCCCATATTCTACCGGGTGATCTTCTACATGTATGGCAAGGCGTTTGACCTGTGGGTCCAGGCTGGGACCTTTTGGTACAGCCCAGCTCTTCAATACGCCATGCAGTTCCAGCCTGAAATCATAATGAAGATGGCTTGCTGCATGTTTTTGGATAATAAACAAACGATGAGCATCTGCTTTAACAGTACCTTTAGGTTCTGGTGTTTTAGCAAAATCTCTTTTCTTATGGTATTGATTTAAACCCATCGCAAGCTCCTTGGTAAAGGGCACTGACTTAAGATTTGAAAAGATAAAGGCCACATGAAAGTGGCCTGGAAGTGACAGGCATGTACGCAAGGTAGGCCATATCACCTATTAAAAAGTGTAGTTAATTTATCCTGTTGTGTCAAAAATTGGATAGGTGTCTTATATATGGTATTCGATAAAATCCCAGCCTATAATTATTCAAGAACCTCAATTAAGGACCAAGGATGAACAAAATAATTCTAAGCCTCATTTTTTCTCTCTGCACACTCAATCTCCATGCCAAATGTCCGGAACGCTCTGATCACCATGTGATAGCCTGGGCGTATGAAGCCATGCTTGCTTCCTATTCATTTAATTTTGCGAATTACAAGCAGCAACTACCCCAAGCACAGCATTATTTCAGCGATACTGCGTACAAAACATATCAGCAAAATTTTGACCAATCAGGTTTGGTTAATCTTGTTGTAGAAAAGAAATTGGTTACTTCGGTGGGAATGGACGGAGGGCCTTTAATTGTTCAAAAAGGCCTGTTGAATAATCAAATGGCATGGAAAATTCAACTGCCATTGATTTTGGTATTGCTGGCAGCTCATGAGAACGTCAAACAATATAAGCTGGTGACTATGACGGTGAGTGAAGAAGACACCTGCCAACTCAAAATCACCGGGTTTACAATTGAAGATAAAAAGCAGGATACTGCTAAGTAAACGTCGTCCTGAGAGTTTCTATTTCCCGTATTACGCTTCGCTAATACGGGCTACGATCCTGCTCGTATCAGGTCTAACTGGCAGGATTGAATGCCAAATAAAATTCCTTTCCCTCTCTCATTTTTTTGTGGTACAACTAAACGGGTATAAATGAGTAACAATTAAACAAGGAATGTTTATGGGTTTAACTTTAGGCATGGTCGCTGATTATTTGGAACAAGTCCCCTCTTTAAAGACAATTAATAATCATCATGTAAAAGATGATAATGGCTGTAAAACGGGACAAATGCCATTAACCATCGAACTTGGCAAACTATTGATTGATGAGCTTTTAGGTGTAGATGATAGCGAAGAGGAACGCTCGGAGGAGTGCACTACTCTAAGCGAAGGAGAGAGGAACGCCTTGACAGGATTGCGTGAGGCGCTGGATAATTTACCAACATCACTGTCGTTTCAATCAATCATGTCGACTTTAACGGGTCTGGACAGTATTCAAAAGCAACTGCTCGAGGCAATCAATGTCTATTTGGACAGCATTGATGAGTTTGAGGAGCATCAATTGTTATTAAAATCGGTTGTTCTGGTGCTTAAAATTCTTGAGTATGATTTAAGTAAAAACCCTGGTCCTGTTACTGTAGGCGCTGGCTTTTTTAAGATTCAGGTTTTGTCGGATAAGCAGAGAATAGAAAATCATGGCACGATTTTGGATTTGTTAAATGACGTTATTAAGCGCTTTGACAAAGAATATAAACAGGAGTCCACATTACAAGCATAAATAGTTAATGTGGGGAGAGCCGGATCAGCGCTGCTATTAAGTTAAGCGCTGCTCCACCGTCCCGCGGCTTGTCCGCGGTATCCAGAGATCTAAGTTCGGAGTGAGATTCCTGGATCCCGCGGACAAGCCGCGGGACGGCGGAATTCTTTAACTTGATGGTAGTGAGCCCAATTGGAACTGTTAATCCGGATTGGACTGATATTTTTATCCTGCATTTAAGGTTTATTTATGTTTTCTGGGGAAAACCTCAGTTTTTAACTCTAATACCTTGTTTTTTAGTCATTTTATTTTTCTTTTAAATTTTAAATCCCTCTTTTTTCCATTTTTCACATTTGCTTATCTACTCTTCCACAACTAAGGTTACAGAGTCTGAAGTTGGACATAAATTTTATAAGGAGATTTAAAATGACTCAGCCATATCAAGATAAAAGGGATTTTCAACAAAATATCCGCGACGATCAAAAAAATAAAAAAGATGGAATGGAGAAAAAACAGCAACATGGTTTTCATAAGCCTCAGGAGCCTGTCCATAAAGGCAAAACCACTGGGAATGAAGAACATCAGCAAAGAACTGATCGTAACAAACCCACTCGCTAATCTATTTTCCTGCCAACCTGGTTGGCAGGATTTCTTTATTTAGTCTATATATTAATATTATTCGTGAGAGCAGCTGTTTCCTGATTTTATCAAGCCGGCAGGCAATAATTGCTGACCCAGTACTTTTAGGCGATATCCAAAATGATAAAAGTAAATGCACATAACAATGCAAGTAATGGCATTGTCTATATCATTGATGATGAGGCAGAAGTACGTGACGCCTTGAAGTTTCTTTTTGAAACAGTTCATTTGACTGTAGAGACCTTTTCTACAGCAGAGCAATTTCTTAAAGCTAATCCTGTTAAGGTTAAAGCGTGTGTCCTGGTTGATGTGAGGCTACCGGGAATGGGGGGCATTGATTTACTGGAATGGCTTAATGGACACGAAGACAGAATTCCCATCATTATGATGACGGGTTTTGGAGATATTGCTACGGCATTGACTGCTATGAAAGCTGGAGCTAAAGACTTTATTGTAAAACCCTTTAATCCACAATCATTGTTAGAAAGTGTGAACAGATATCTTAATGACACCTCTGAATTTGGTAACCATTCTTTTGCCGATGTTGACAGTCGTTATGATACTCTTACTCCCCGAGAACATCAGATTTTAGATTTAATATATGAAGGCAAATTGAACAAACAAATTGCAAGTGAGCTTTCAATTTCGTTATCTACAGTTGAGGCGCATCGGTCTGCGCTAATGGGTAAAATGCAAGTCAAAACCACCGCACAATTAATCAAGCAGCATTTTGTCATGGAAGCAGAAAGGGGACGTAATTCTCGTTAAACCTATAGACCATTCTCTTGTGGTTTTCCCTGATAAGCGCGGGAATACCTTCATTGAGGGAATGGATAAATTATTCCATTATTAAATGATAAACCTGATTAGGTTTTATTCATCAGGGAGTTATTATGGCCCTGAGCAACACATGAAGCAGATGATTCTGATGAGTGTGCAGGATGTACCATTAAGTCATTTTACTTGATGAATTTAAAAAGGAATTAATGATGAATTTACTTGGATTGATTTTGTTGATTGTCATTTTACTGGCAGTCTTACCTACTTGGCCCTACAGTAGCGGCTGGGGTTATTATCCTAGTGGCGGCGTAGGATTACTGGTTATTATATTGATTGTTTTGTTGTTAACTCGTGGTGGTCCGCCATAGGCGTCAAGATCACTGCCATTAAGTTAACGTGAGTTTCGGATAAGAAAGTTGTTTGAGCCGGTCATTACTTCGATGCCGTTCGGGCTGAGGAGGCGCGACAGCGCTGTCTCGAAGCCTTGGTATGGTGCTAAGGCTAAGGCTTCGAGACGAGGCTACCGCCTCTCCTCAGCCCGAACGGCATCGAAGTAATGACCGGCTCAAACAACTTTCTTATCCGGAACTGACGTTAAATTAAGGATTGAAACTTAAAATGTGGCAGGCTCTCGCTCTACTGAATAAAGGGGCTCCGTAGTCTCCGCGGCTTGTCCCTGCCCCTTCTACTCACGTCGTCCTGAGCGCGTCTTTTGGTGCGAAGGATCTCCAAATACTGGCACCATGCCGCTTTCAGGAGGTCCTTCGCGCCAAAAGACGCGCTCAGGACGACGTGAGTAGAAGGGGCACGGACGGGGGAGTGTGCTATAATATAAGTGTTAACTGTTGTAAGGAAAATCTGATGCTTTATAGGTTGTTAGGTTATTATTTAAAAGCGAAATTACTGCGATTGGTCTTAGCCCGAATTAAGGGAACCCGTTTTATGAAGTCAAAAAATTTGAAAACCATGAATTTGATGACTTATATTCTTGAATTGGCCGGTATGTATCTTTTGAAAAAGCGCAAAGGAACTCGCTAATGTACAGATGGGGTGTTATTTTGTTTAAAATGGTACATTTCGATATATTCCCCCTAAAAAAAGCACATAGAGGCCGCCAGAAAACTGGCGGCTTTACGTTACATGTGGGTTCTGCCACTGCCATAATAAGTATTAATGGAATTTCTCCAGGTGGTATTGGACATGTCTGGCCAATGATCTTTATCAAATCCTGGGGAGTTTTTCAGTTTTTCTTTATCCAGTGGAATTTTGAAACAATCCTCTGATGCATCATAAGAGAATATGCTCCAGGGCAGGGCAAAGAGTTTGTCTCCCATCCCTAAGAAACCACCATAAGACAGAACCACATAAGCAACTTGTCCTGAGGTTTTATCGAGCATAATTGCTTCCACTTTACCCAGGCTTTCATTTTGGATGTTTTCGACATTGACACCGATAACATCATCCGCATTGACTATATTGGTATTCATTTTGCTCTCCTTGTTGAAGAAAAAACTCATAGAAACCAGAGCTTAAAATCAGAATTTCTATGGAGATTTAATAAGACTGTCACAGTCCCTGAAGTCTTAGTCTTGTTAAGATTAGTTCATAATCTGGTCGGTTTGTATTAAGGAATTCCCTAGGGAATTAAGGATAACAACAAGTTAACTTATCGCCAGATTTGTCTTGAGTATTGATGGGCAAAGTAAACATAAACCAGGTTCCTGTGTTGTTATCCCCATGCAGGCTTAACTCTCCGCCATGCTCTTCTATCAGGGTACAGCAGATTCCAAGCCCTATACCGGTACCATTGGGTTTTGTCGTAAAATAATTGTTCCATATTTTCTTTCCGAGTTTTGGCGGTATCCCTGGTCCATTGTCACGGACATGGACTTGAATAAAACCTTGAGAACATGTTGTTCTAATGGTTATTTCCGGTCTTTTTTCTGACGCATTGTTTAAGGCTTCAATGCTATTGCGAGCAAGGTTCAGCACTACCTGCATGATGTGAATTTTATTAGTCATTATTGTGGGTGGATTATCCATTAAATCAAGCTTTATCGTTAATTGAGCGTTTTCATCGTTAAGGACAACCAAAGTGTCTTGAATGAGCTGATTAATATCGGTTTTTTCAACATTGCAGTTTCCTGCATGCATTAATTTATTCATATTATGGATAATTTCACCTGCTAATCCCGCCTGTGCTGCAATTTTTTCCAGAGGTTCCAGCAGATGCTTTTTTATATCTTTATCCATTAACTGATTCGCTATGATATGGAGGCAACTACGGCTGTAAGCGGCAATGGCTGTCAGGGGCTGGTTCATTTCATGAGCGAGGACCGTGGCAGAACACATTGGATGTGAAGTGCTCTTATCCGCTTTGGGCTCTTGTCTGGCTTGAGCCAGCTCTTTTTTTAAAGAAAGAAGTTCCTGAGTTAACATTTTATTTTTTAATTTGTAGCCCGTTAATTCAGTTTTTAATTCATCCACTCGCTTTTCCAAATCAGATGACATTGTGACATTCCTTTTCGTGAAATTTATCCCTGAGAATTATATGGGTAGCCTCTGGCAAATTTTGCCTGAAGATAAAGTTTGATCAGTTGAGCAAGATTTCTGGCGTGCATTTTCTGCATAATACTCGCTCTGTGAGCTTCAACTGTTGATATAGATACTGAGAGTTCATAAGCTATTTCTTTAGTTAATTTACCGTCCAATATCAAATCGATAATATTCAACTCTCGCGATGACAAACTGTTAATGCGCTCATTAATGAGTTCCAAGGAGCTTAAATCTTCAGATTGGCTCATGCAGTTTTGTACTGTTTCTAAGAGTGATTGGTCATTTAAGGGTTTTAACAGAAAGTCTTTGGCCCCAGCTTTCATCGCCCGTACAGCCATGTGAATGTCTCCGTAACCTGTGATGATAATTACAGGTAAAGAGCTATTTTGGGTGTTCAATTGTTCCAGTAGTTCAAGGCCGCTCATCCCTGAAAGGCGGACATCTGTAATCAGGCATCCTTGGCTGGCATTAGGGTATTTTTCGAGAAAAAGAGCCGCAGTTTCATAGGTTTCAACAGGTAATTGGATTGATTCAAAAAGACATCTCAATGCGTCCCTTACCTCTGTTTCATCATCAACGATAAATACAGTCTGATTGCTTTTAGTCATTAATTTCTCATCCTGTAACACCAACCAGTTTTAATAATAGTCTTTTTTTGAGTAAAGGGTTAATTCCTGTTACAGAACCCTAATCGAGATGATCCAAAGGGATTGCAGTCGTTTCGCAAACAGAACGAAGTATAAAACTTGAATGGACGGTATCCACGCCATGAATAGCAGTTAATTTGTTTAATAAAAAAGATTGGTAGGCTTTCAGGTCAGGTACCATCACTTTCAACAGGTAATCAGCGGATTGGCCAGTAATTAAATAACACTGAACCACTTCGGGCAGAAAACGCACTGTGTCTTCAAAAGCGCTCATCACTGCATGTTGGTGGTTGTTCAGGCCAACCATGACAATAACGGTCAATTGCAAGCCTAATTGTTCTGGTTCTAAAATGGCTACCTGTCGCTTGATATAGCCATGTTCTTCGAGAAGTTTTACCCGGCGCAGGCAGGGTGAAGGGGACAAGGCTACCAGATCTGCCAATTCCTGATTACTGATTTGACAATTGGATTGTAAAATGTCGAGGATTTTTTTATCGATACGATCCAAGATCATCATGTAACTCCTGAGCATAATATAACAGGGATATATAAAATATTAGCATTATTGACTAATAATATCATTAAATAAGATATTTTTACTCAATAAATTAAAATTTTATAGCAATATAAGCAATTTAATTTCAAATAAACAAGGGTAAAATATGCTCATATTGAGAGCACACTGTTTTTTTGTAGGAGAAATAATGTCCAAGTCACGATTTACCGCCTGGTTTGTATGGATCATTGCATCGGTCTTTTATGCTTATCAATATATTTTACGGGTCATGCCAAACATTATGCTGGATGATATTACCCGGCAGTTTCATATCGATGCTACGGCATTTGGCCAATTTTCCGGGGTTTATTATCTTGGCTATTCCTTAATGCACTTGCCTATAGGCATTATGCTGGACCGGTTTGGTCCAAGAAAAATTATGTCGGGATGTATTTTACTGACAGTAATTGGAATGTTGCCTATAGTCTTCGCCGAACACTGGGTTTATCCTTTGATAGGTCGAGCATTAATCGGGATAGGTTCTTCTGCGGCAATCCTGGGTGTTTTTAAAATCATACGCATGGCATTTAAAGAAGAACACTTTTCACGCATGCTGAGTTTTTCTGTAATGATAGGATTAATTGGTGCTGTTTACGGTGGAGGGCCTGTTAGTGCTCTTTCTGCTAATCTGGGCTATCAGGCAGTTATAGAGATTTTTGTGGTCATTGGCTTAGGTTTGGCTTGCTTAACCTATTTTATTGTTCCGGAAATTGAAGCAGTACCTGCATCTTCGGTGTTAGCTGATGTCAAGGCGGTGTTTACCAACAAAACCATTATTATGCTGTGCTGTTTTGCAGGATTAATGTTGGGACCGTTAGAAGGCTTTTCCGATGTATGGGGTTCCGGGTTTTTGAAAGAGGCTTATGACCTTAATGCTGGAACGGCCAGCTATCTGCCTTCCATGATCTATGTAGGCATGTGTTTTGGTGCGCCGGTTTTAAGTTTGATTGCAGAAAAAACGGGTTACTATATAGGTACTGTTATCGCGGCAGGGGTAATTATGTGTGTCATTTTTACCGGCCTTGTACTGGGTGTCATGACGGTGTCTGGAATAACCTTGGGCTTTATTCTGGTAGGGGTGTGCTGTTCTTATCAGATTTTGGTGATTTATAAAGTCTCTACCTGTGTGCCAGATAATCTGGCGGGTCTGGCTACTGCGATTGCCAATATGATTATCATGATGTTTGGCTACGCATTCCATAGTGTCATTGGTTTAGTCATTAACACGAATGGCGGCATTCATGAGGCTCAGGCTTTTGTTTATGGAATAGGGGTTATCCCAATCACTTTGGCTTTAGGGGTAGTGGGATTTTTGTTTATGTCAGCACCGGCGATATCCTCATTGCATACAGGAAGGGTGGAGCAAGCTTGATATGGTTTTATCCCGTCTCACGGTCATTGAGTTTAGGAGTTCCGCCGTCCCGCGGCTTGTCCGCGGGATCCAGAGATCTAAGCTCAGAGTGACATTTCTGGATCCCGCGGACAAGCCGCGGGACGGCGGAGTGGCGCTTAACTTGCAGTGCGATCCTGTATCACGGCTTATGCCTGATACGGGATAAAGCTTCTATTGAGGGACTGCTACAACCGGTGCAGCACCTGGAGCAAGTAAATTCATAACCAGCAATACTAAAAAGATAACAATAAATAAGAAGAACAGTACTCTGGCGATTTGCGTAGCGGTAGATGCAACGCCTCTAAAGCCAAAGGCACCCGCAACAATAGCTACTATTAAGAAAATCAAGGCCCAATATAACATAATTAACTCCTTGTAATTAAGGCACTTATAAAGTGTAGACGTTTAATTACTGGTTGTAAAATATAGGGAATCATTGCCTGATCCAGGTTATCCCCCGGGGTACGTTGTCCTGTGAACCGAGGTTTGATCACCTCTTGGTTTATGTCCTGCATCAATGCTAAATCTGGCTTTGTGCCGCAACAAATTTTCTGCTTCCTCACGGTCGCGGCTCGGTTTCCGGTGCACGATGAAGTATCTACGAGCGCACGAAAACCGAGCCGCGACCGTGAGGAAGCGGAACAGTTATCCTGGCAGGGACAGTGTTTCTGCCCTGAAGCCCTGGATACCTCGGACAAGCCGAGAGATGTCGGAGTGCTTCCCCGATCCACGTCGTCCTGAGCGCGTTTTTTTGCGCGAAGGATCTCCTGCAAGCGACATGGTGCCAGTGTTGTAGCCCGTATTTATTTAGGAGTCAGAGTATTCGTCAGCATTCCTTTAACTGCCTCGGCTAATCCCTTGAGACTGTGATCTGCTACAGATTGTTCGAAGTTATTCAGTTCCTGGTCTTCAAGTAATCCCACCCTATCTTCCCATTTTTTCATCTTTAAATTGGTGCGTAAGTTTCTTAGCGACGCTATATGATTTCGGTCTTCTATATAAATCAGTCGTCTTTGTACTGAACTGGCGAAGGTTTCTTGCTTTCGGTTGACTATTTCCATATTGTTTTCTGACTGTGCCTGTAATGCTGCAACATCATGCTTTGTTCTGGCTAACCTTACGGGCAGCTTACTGACAATGACTTTAAAATTATAGACATCATCCAGTTCGGAAGGATCTTCAACGCCAGAAGAAACTGCCTGACGGTAAGAGTCTAGCTCCTGGAGCGTTTTATTGGTTGCCTCCTGGTTCTGATGTTCACTCATGTATTCATAAGTGCTTACAAATTCATCCTGGTTGGAAAGCATGGCGACACTGTCGAGAGTAAAATAAGGGCAGGTTTTTCCCGCTTGCTGTAGTGTATCCGTAGCAAGAAAAACAGTTAAATTGCAGTATTTGCTCAAAAAACCAAATCCCAGTGTATTACTTAATCTGGTCGCCAACACTGTGGATTGCTTCAACCCCAAAGGATCACAGACCAGTATATTTAAAGTAGGGGGTGTTTCTGAACCTTTAAAATCAAACTCTAAAAATGACCAGTGGTTCACTATGTTATCCCAATTGGCGTAGGCAATCTGAAAGCGAAAGTCTTTTGTACATTCACTTATCAGGTCTGCAATACTATTTCCCAACTCCTCCACCTCATCATCTTGCATGGCAAAAGCATTAAATTCTATGTTGTTTTCAAGGCGATCCATTTTTTTTAAATGTAAGGCAAAGGCAAGAGCGTCTTTGGATACATGGCCTGGTTTGCCCAGCGCCTGCAATAATTCTTTGATTTCCTGTATGCTTTTCATATAGTAGTTCAAATAAGTAGTTTACAGTAATTATATACTATCAATCTTAAACAATTCTTAAGGAAGGGGAATCATGAGTCATCAGTTCAATCGGATGAACCTGAAAAATTAACCAGGGATTTTTCAATGAAATGAGGAATGCTCATCCTTGAGCGACGTATTTATTTCGAGTTTACTTACGAGGGGGCATATTCAGAACGGGCTTCTTCTTGCTGTTCATCTGTTGATTTGGCAAATAAGCTGCCGACTAAATCGACTGCATTAATGAACGGGCTTGCTAATGCAGCGAGTCCAGCACCTACTGTAAAAAGAGTACAGATCAATAAATCCTCGCCTCTGCTTTTAGCTGTCTTAGTGTCCATTTTTATCAAATTGAAAACCGCATCCAAGGCTATTATCAGGCTTGAGATCATCAATTCAGCAGTAAATATGCTCAGGAATATTGGAGCGGAAGCTACATATGCTGCTCTTTTAAAGAAATTACCTGTAGAAGTATAAGGTTGAAAGAAGACTGGGCCGAATTTTTCGGGATCATCGCTAATTAATTTAGCAATTGCCTGCGCAGTGGTTCCTGAATGTACAAGCAGAAATTCATTCATATCGTCAATGAAAGACATGGTTAAAGCTCCAAAGTTAAGTTTGAGTGACGCATTATTGTACAATAAGTTGGCAGTATTAGCAATAGAGTATTTGGTTTTGCATTCGCTTTATGATTGGAAGGAGCTATAAGGCAGTACAAAAGGGGATTGGCATGAAGAGAGGATATTGCTCATCCTTGAGCAATTAACTATCCGATTATCAGGGTTGAAACGCTGGTACGTGATCAGAACTTTCTTGATCAGATAAGTCTTCTTCCTCTGTAGAAGTTGACGCGCTATTTTCAGATTCTTCCGAACTGCTGTCATTTTGCGTTGCTTCGGATTTAACAAACAGGCTGCCAACCAAATCAACAGAATTAACCAAAGGACTTACAGCCGCAGCAAACAGGGCAATAGCAGTAGCAAGAACACTAACTAACATCCGTTGAGCATTGAGTATTGCATTTGCCATATCCAGAGTTACTAAATTATAAACGGCACGTATTCCTGAAATTAGGGTCAGTGCTGCTACTTCAAGGGCAACTACAGACAAAAAGACAGGCGCTGTAGCTATATATGCTGCTCTTTTAGCAAAATTACCAAGTGACGTGTAGGGCTTAAAAAATACTGGGCCATAGTGTTCAGGGTGCTCGGCGATCAGTTTGTCAATTGATTGACCGGTAGGGCCAGAGTGTTTCAGGAAAAAATCATTTATATCGAAAGACATTGAGAAAACTCCATAATTTAAATTTTGTGGCAACCCATTGTACAATGAATTTATTATACCCGCAATTATTGGTTCATTTGTGATACAATATGTTTCTTTTTGATATTTTTGGTGTGTCCATGTCAAAAACTGAACGAGAGCATTATATTCTGGCTAATGATTTATTACATGAATTATTTGCAGCTGATCCTCATAATCCCATGTTACATTCCATAAAAGGAAACCTGGAGCATGTCTATAACTGGCTGCCTTCAGAAAAGGCTCTATATGATCCGCAGAATAAAAAACATGTGGCTGCCAGGCAATCACTGGAAGCTGCGGTCATTATTTTACAGTCTATAAAAAAATGCAACAGTGAGTACATTCAAACAACTCCGGATCCGCAAAATAACCCTTTATTTAAAAACATGCTTCAAGGAAGCCATGTTCTGATTGATGATAATGGTGCTTTCGTAGACGCCGTGAAATCACAGATTACCCTGGTGAAGCGTTACAGTTCTCACTACAAAAAAGAAAAAATTGCAGAATTAAAAAAGGACTTTCCAGATTTAACTCCCAAACAGTTGGAAGACAAATTTAATCATGCCAAACCTGACTATTCCTTGCGGGCAGAGGTGGTCTTTAATGAGCTTTTAATGGGACAGATCCAGATAGATGAAAAAAAATACAGCTGGCTACAGTTAGAAGGGCATTCTCACCAGCCCCGAACCGTTTATAACTCTACTTTACTTAACGTGTTAGATCGTATGCTGCAATGGGTCAATTACAGTATAGAAAAATTGGGACATCATATGGATTATCTGCGTTATCGCTTTCATGGTCGCACTATGAATATTGGACAATACGGTAAATCCAGCTTTACTGAGTCCAATCCTCTAAGGTTGGATGCGCGTGAAGCAACCTTGGTGTAATTGTAGCCCGGTCTGCTTGTAGCCGGGATGGTGCCACACTTAAGCTTTCTCATCCCGGTTGCGAGCAAGCCGGGCTACTTTGACTAAATCAGTCTCTGTGCCGCAACAAAAATTCCGCTTCCTGACGGTCGCAGCTCGGTATTCGTGCGTTCGCAGATACTTCATCGTGCACCGGAAACCGAGCCGCGACCGTAAGGAAGCGGAACAGTTCGATGCACTCCATTGTTGATTCCTCATTAGGTGTACATCCAAAAGTTCCGCTCCCTCACGGTCGCGGCTCGGTTTTCTTTAGGTAATGAGAGCATAAGCAAACAGAAGAGGTAGTGCTGATAAATAAATCATTTTCGTGGGGATACTTCAGTTCAGGATAACGTTTTGCTAACTACTACCCAGACAGTGGATATAAAATAATCATTGAGAATTTGCACGAAGATTATTATCATGCCCCCTCAAGGAGATGAGCTAAAGAGGGAACAGATTGAAACACTTTATACTTAATCCCACACTGATAAAAGCTGGTGATGAGTGGTCTGCGGGATTGATCAAGACTTTAATAGCCAAAAAGGGAATGACGCCGCTTATCGAACAGGGTCGATATAAACTTAAACTGAATTCTCAACTCGTTGAGGTGACTTTGACTCATGACCTGGCGCCACATTGGCGAGACAAAAAATCAGGCATCTGTCTTGAAGTGTTACCCCAGGAACAGCATTCTTCAGGTGGTCAGGCAAAAATTTTCTGTTCTCTAGGCAAACTCGTTCCTGAGCGCGGTTATTCCTTTACTCCCGCACTGGATGAAGAAAAGCAACGCGTAGTCAAATATTACGATGATGATGAAACCAGTGCTTCTGAATGGAGGCATGTACCCACTTATGCAGGAAAAGCCAGATTTTTCCCCCATTTACATGCCAAACCACCTACTGTTTCCTCAGATAAAGTCACTGTAGTGATGAGAAAAATTCCGGGAATAGATTTATTTTCACTTCTGGATCTTTGCCAGGCTAATAAAATCACACTTACAACAGGAGACCGTTTTAAACTGAGTATCGCATTCATCACCGCACTTCAGAACGAATTCCATAAGCGTGGTTATTTGCACAGAGACATTAAGCCTGAAAATGTGATGGTAGATTTGAAAACTTACAGAGTCACAATGATTGATCCGGATTTTAGTGCTCCATTGGATGCTGAGGGGAAGGTCATTGATAAAAAAATAGTGGGGAGTTATGAGTTTATATCCCCTGAAATTTTGAAAGCCATCAGCCAAAATGTCACAGCAGAACTGCCTTATACGCTGCAAAGTGATTTGTATGCGGCAGGACTGGTACTTGCCCAGATATGGGGGGATTGGTCCTCTTTTCCGGGAATCTATTGGGAGCAACTGCCTTCACAACAGGTTTATGCCTGGGTGTTAAATTTTCATCAACAAAGAAAATGGGATGGGTTGTTTAAAAATACTGCCTTTTCTGAACAAGACACCATGACAAGCGAGATGGCTAAAATCAAAGTGGAACTGGAAAACCTGTTTAACCGATTGACCAACCTTACAGATCCCATAAAACGGGGTACTTTGGACGAGGCTCTTCTGGAGATGGAAATGCTTGATGTCCGCTATCAAACGGAAGTACAGGAAGAGGAGTGGGTAAACAGTTTAAGTGCTCTAACAATTAAATAAGACCTGGTGTAGAATATTTTTAATTAACTCAGTGCAAGGACGGGGATTATGAACAAACTTTTAAGCAGCATCGTACTTTTGTGTGCATTGACTTCTACAACTTATGCCGATCAGGATCAAGATGCCTGTGTCGCCGAGTTTAATAATCAGTGTATGGCTAAATGTCAGGAAACTGATGATATTAATTGTCCAGCGGCCTGCCAGAATCAGGCAGTAAACCAGTGTCAGGATGCAGGTCAATAAATGTCTATATGGTTTAATAAACAGATTGCAATTGACGAGTTGAATCGGCGTGGCAGAAACACCATGTCTGAGTTTCTTGGCATCGAATTTATCGAAATTGGCGATGATTTTTTAACGGCAACCATGCCAGTAAACGAGAGAACCAGGCAGCCTATAGGCATCCTTCATGGGGGAGCCAATGTGGTACTGGCTGAGACCGTAGCCAGCACCGCGGCCAATGCCGTTGTGGATTTAAGCAAATTTTATTGCGTTGGCCTTGAAATTAATGCCAATCACATACGCTCAGTGAAGGAGGGTATGGTTACGGCGATAACAAAGCCAATACATCTCGGGCGTACAACGCAAATATGGGAAATTAATCTCTTTAACGAAGAGGGTAAAAGGACCTGTATCTCAAGAATGACTGCATCCGTTTTAAGCCGATAAACGGATGAGAGATTAAATAACGCAGGGATACTCTGGTTTTAATTGGCTCTCATTGTATTCTTATGATACAATGTTGCCATGATACAAAAATGGCTATGACATCCTCTAATGGAAAAAGATAAAGTTATTAAAGAGTTTCTGAGAATCTCCACCGATTTATCTGAACTGGCAAAACCCCTTGAGCAGGCATCAATCACCTGCTTTTCTTATTTAAAAAACTTTAAACATCAGGCACAGATTAATTTATCATCCCAACCCCAATGGATTGATGATTATTATTCCTTGCAACTGTATAAATCCAGTGAGTATGAAGGATCTCCAATCAATTATAATGAGGAGCTTTCTCTTTGGTCTTCAGTCAATATGGACAGTTCGGTCATTCGACATGGCAAAGATTATTTTAATAGTGATCACGGCATTACCCTTATTAATAAAAGTGAGCAGGGGACAGAGTTTTATTTTTTCTCCGGAGCTTCCGATGATTTGAGTATGCACAATAAACTGATTAATAACGTTAATTTTTTAAAACATTTTGTTTTGTATTTTAAAGATAAAATGAGTAATGAACTTAATGCTCTGGAACGGGATAAATGTTTTATCCAAAAACCATACAATGCCCAAAATGACTATAATTTAAAAATTACCAGCGATGATGTTTCTCTGAAAGTAAACAGGCTTCATTTAAACATTAATAATCAGGAAGTACGATTTTCACCTCGGGAAACAGAATGTATACGGCAATTGCTGAAATTTAAAACTGCCGGACAATTGGCTGAAAGTATGTCGGTAACCATCCGCACAGTGGAATGTTTTATCGAGCAGATCAAACGGAAGATGAATGTGTACAGTAAACAGGAGTTATTGGAAAAGCTGATAAATTTACGCGAATTTTTATAGGGGAAGAGGATGGTGTCCTGGAAAGAAAAAGCCCTTGTACTGGAGCAAGAGTTTTGTCATAGCAGTGGAAACCAGGACGCTTTCGTTACTGCCCTGACACAAATCAATAAGTTAATCGCTTTTCATCTGAGTAAAAGAAAAATGCCCACAATTTTTGTGAGCTATGCCCATCCTGCCTTTAATGAAACAGACACCCAAATCAAAACAATGGCTGAACAGGAGGCCTGGACTCGCAAGGCCATCCATACTATGGCTCATGATCTTTCGGCTTGCGGTTTTAAGGTGTTGATTGATAGAAAGGACAGTCAGGTAGGGGGAAATCCGACCCGTTTTATGGAGTCTGCTGTCAAGAAGTCAGATTTTATTCTTATGGTATGTACCGGTTTATATAATCTGAAATGCAGTTTGTCCACTAAAGAGCATCCCTATTATGTCGCTTATGAATGTGCTAAAGCCATAGAGCGACATCTTGCGCATCCAGAACAGAACATTATCAAACCAATTATGCTGAGCGGCACCTATCAGGAAAGTTGTCAATTTCTAAGGCAAATGCTGCCTGCAGACCAGGCAATTACAACTGAGGAGTTTGCTCTCAACGGGTTTGCTGCTGATATCCAGCAAAGTTATATCGATTCCATGATGAGGGTAATCATCCAAATGTTGCCCGAAGACATACAGGATGTTGTTGCACAGGAGGCGAAAAGTATTTGGCAGGAGTTTGCTGCTCATAGTGAATCCCACGCTAAGGTGCTTAAAGGACTGAAAGAACAAGACAGTGAACTTGCGGCCGCATCCAAATCATGGCCACTAGTCCAAAACCAGTTAATTCAAGCCAATGACATTCCTTTATTCGGCAGAGAAGCTGATTTGGATGCAATTTATGACCGGTTACATTTTTCGCAGGATCCCTTTTTGGTGATTAGTGGCTTGGGTGGCATGGGAAAAACTCTGGTGACCAGACAATACGTGCAGAAATTTCAACATCATTATCGCATGACTTTTTGGCTTAATGCGGAATCAGAAGAACAATTGATGAATGGATTTCGTGATATTGCTTTGCAACTGAACCAAAGTGGCCTCTTGACAGAGGAGCTTAATGTTGGTTGGGGACCATCCCACCAATTGGCGGAACAAGTCATCAAGGTATTGAATAAACAACCAGGCTGGTTGCTGGTTTACGATAATATTGAAGATCAAAGCCTGCTAAAACAATTTTTACCCTCAGGTCATGCAGGACACCTAATCGCTACGTCCCACAATCAGCATTTATCAGCAACAAATACCTTGCAATTAGACGCATTGAGTGACGAGTCGGCTGTTGCACTGCTTGTCCATTACTCAAAAAAGAATGGGTTAGCCGAGGTATCAGACGAGGATAAATTGCATTTAAAAGAACTGGCAAAATATCTTGATTATTTACCGCTGGCTCTTGTTCAGGCAGGGGGAATGATGGCAATAGGTTATTCTGCCAAAGAATATCTGGTTCGCCTGAAAACAAATCATGCCAAATTGATGAAATCGCAACATGCTCTTATCAGACAAAATAAATATCCACATAGCTTGCTTACTGTATGGCAAATGGGATGGGACACATTGTCTGCCCAAACCAAAGAATATCTGGTTGTTTCTTCTTTGCTGGCGGCTGAAAACCAGCCTCGCGCCCTGTTTGAACAGTATAAGGAAGATGACTTTGATGCCGCAGTTCATGAGTTGCAAAAACATTCATTTATTAATTTTTCCTATCGTAATGAACAGACTGTTTATAACTGTCATCGTCTGGTGCAGCAAATGGTTCTGGATAATGTGTCTGAGGAGGAAAAAAATAAGATACTGACACGGCTTATTCATACTATGGCGAAGCAATGTGAGCCTACAGAAGAGGAGAAAAAGCATCAGGATTTTATGTCTGCCCGCCAACGGCGCTTTATGCTGTTAAGCCATTGGGACGTGTTACAACATCATGCCGCAGCACTTAAAGATAAAGAGGCTGTTTGTCTTCTATTGCATAAAATGGCAGGGACATATCATGAGCGTGGAGATGTTAATAAAGCCTTGGACTATTATCACCAGGCTATTACAGTTGCAGAAGAGGTTTATGGCAAAAATAATTTAAAAACGATTGGGATGAAGATTGAACTGGGTGGCCTCTATCGTGATTTACGGCGTGCTACTGATGGCTTGAAGTTATATCAGGAGTTGCTTGAACAATTACAGCAATTGCCTGAAGATACAACTCAGGAAGAGTTACGCTTAAAAACAGGATTAGCCTGTAGTTATTGTGATCTCAACCAGCACGCTCTTGCTTTACCTGTTTTTAAAGAGCTTGTTGCGAAATATACAGAACTACACGGCAGCCAGCATCGTTGGGTGATTATTAATAAGTACAATTTAGGCAGTGCTTCATGGCAAATGGGGAAGACTGATGAGGCGATTAAAATACTCACCGAGGTTGCAAAGCAGGTTCCTGAAAATGACTTGCTATTAAGTAGTGGAGTACGCAACAGTCTGGCTATGGCGCATATTAATAAGAATCAACCAGAACATTTTAAAGAAGCTGAACGCTTATTAAAAGATGCGTTAAAGGCCAGAGTGACGCATTATTCAGAACACCATCCTGAGGTTGGTGCTGTTTATGCAAATCTGGCTACCTTACATTGGTTACAGCACCATGAAAAGCGCGCAAAGAAATATTTTGCACGCAGTATCGATGGTACTGGCAGCCATAATATTCTTCCCTATTGTGTGTATCTTATGTCACAAGGGGATTGGCAAGAGGCAATGCGTCTTTTACAAGACGTTAAAGAGTCGGACAGTTCATCCACATTTACCTGCAGTAAAGAGTCTTCTTACCGGCTGCATGATGAAAAGCTCTTATCGGTGTTATTTTATTTGAATACCTCAGTGGTGACTTTGAAAAATCCACTCTTTGCTCATTATCTGCTGGTCTTGTGTCAATTAAATCAGGGGCAAAATGCTCAGGAATCAATAACTGAATTTTGTCAGCAGGCACAGAAGGATGGTTCGGAGTCAGCTACTCTTTTGGCCGGGCAATTTAATCCTTCATTTTTTTCACAATCACGATCTGAAGCCTCAAAAGAAGCCATCTCTCAAGTAGTCTCTACTAAAAAGAGAATGTGATTGTGAGGCAAGCAGACCGGGTTATGGCTCACTGTCATTAACTTAACGTGATTTTCGGATAAGAAGCTTGTTTTATCCAGTCGTTACTTCGATGCCGTTCGGGCTGAGGAGAGGCGGTAGCCTCGTCTCGAAGCCTTAGTACAGTGCCAAGGCTTCGAGACGAGGCTACCGCCTCTCCTCAGCCCGAACGGATCGAGGTAAACACTGGCTCAAACAACTTTCTTATCCGAAACTCACATTAAGTTAACTCACAACGAAACAAATATCCGTATAAAAGCACGATGTTCTCTAATTAATCAAGTCGTATAATCATAATTCTTTTGTTCATGCTGTTATTCAATTGACAACAGGATGAAACATAAATGAATTATTTAACCAAGGTACGATCATGTATATTCAAAACAGAAAAATTGTAGATTTATCTATAGTGCAATATAAACATTATATTGGCATTGTGAAGAGAACCCTTCATTGGCTGGGATTTCGTTCTTTCTTTGATGAGCCTATTCTGAATTTAATCGCTTTATCTAATGAAACAAAGGGCGATCTGGGCAGTGACGATATTATCACCATTCTTGAATCACCAGATAATAATGACTTGTCTGAATCAGCCCAATTAGTCATTGATAATTTATCAAACATTTATCTGGATACAGCACGTAATGAACAAGAACGCGGATTGCTGAAAGTTAAAGCGTTGACTGAACTGGCCTTGTTTGAAGAGGAGTCGCAAGTAAGCCGCTTTGAGTATTTATTCGGGACTACCAATAAAGCATCTGTTTTCTACCATGGGCTTTTGTCCAGTGTAGAGAGCCTGCTTGCCCGCAAAAGCCTGGAACAGTCAGATTTGGAAGACATCACACGGAGATACGCAGGTGAGAAGCCCTTTTTAAATAAGATGTGGCGCACAGCGATTACTTCTGCTCTGTTGAATTTAAAGCCCGTAAAAGTTGAAACGCACAGTGCTGAACAACAAATGGAAGTGAATGTGGCGCAGGAAGTACCAAGGCCACTATCTCCTGTTGATAGTCCAGACATAGAGAACAATCTGTCAGAAGAAAACGATAAGCAGGAAGAACTCGTTGCATCACCGTCACCTGTTGATGTTCCTGACTTGCAACAGGATGAGGTGGAACAGGAAGAAGCACCAATAGAGACAATGCTGACAATTCCAGAAGATCCTGCACCACTGCCGTTTGTCGATGCTCCTGACTTGCAAGAGGATAAGATGGAACTGGATGAACCACAAATAGAAACAATGCTGTCCGCTCCAGAAGACCCTGCACCACTGCCATCTGTTGATGTTCCTGACTTGCAAGAGGATGGGGTGGAACTGAAGGAATCACAAATAGAAATGCTGTTCGTTCCAGAAGACCCTGCGCCACAACCACCTGTGGATGAAGATATAAATATTCAACCGGTTGTTGCAGAACAGGAAGAACTACAAACAGAATTAATCAAAGAATCAGAGGAAACTATAACATTACCTGTTCATGAGGTGGGTGTTTGCGAACAGGATGCGCCGCAAATAGATAAGACGAATGAATCAGAAACCGTAACACCACAAATCCTGGTCGATGAACACATCAGTGTTCAGGACGAAGTCGTGGAAGAAGCTATAGAGCCTGAAGTAGTGCCACCTGTTGCGAATGCAGTTGATTTCATCCCATTACCGCCGCCGGTTGAACTGCCTGAATTACCTCTTGAAGAAAAAGCTGTAGCTCTTCCTGAACACGCTGATCTTGCTGTCGAATTAACGAAAAAAGATCGTTTTTCCGAGATGGCACATCAATCGCAACGTTTGTTTAAATCCTATTCTTCATTCTTTAGCAAGGTAAACTCTGAAAGGGAAGAACAGGCACTTGCCAAGGTCGCGAATGAAAGCATAAATCAAAAGAGCCGCCAGAGGTTTATAGATTATTGCAAGCGGCTGGAAGAGTTGAAACTGAAAATAGAAAAATTATGCGATGAAGCCATACAACTGGATAGTTCTCTGAAAGAACCACCCGCAGCAGCCTCAAAAGAACAGCATAATAAAAAGCATAAATTTCTAGGTAAAGCTTCTGCAAAGTTTAAAGGATTAGCGGAGAATAACACTTTGGTAAAGAAGGTGACTCAAGCCGCAGATGCGGTACGAGATGCTCAAATAAAATATAAATATAAAAGAGTTCTGAACAGAATTAAAAAGTTACAAAAGACGCAATTCAGAATATTAATTGATACATTAATCCTGAGCCTGATTATTAGTGATGACCAGTTCTTTCTGGCGAATAGCAGCACCATACAATCAATGTGTGCTACTGCTCAAGCGTTGACCAAAGTTGTTACGTTAACTGCGCAACAGCAGCGAGAGCTTAAGGTACTAATTGATGCCTGTAATTTAAGAATGGCACAAGCTCGGGACAATGAGCAGAACACTGAGTCTCAAAATCAGCAAGTGATGCACGTGTCCAATGATGCAACAGATGACGGAAGTACAGTTGTTGCCAGTAACATACCTGTAGCACCTGCTCCTGTAATAACCGAGTTCAAGACTGCATTCCATGTTAAGAGCAGGGTAAATTCAGCTTCGGCCAAAGTACAGGAAGGACAAGACGAATATCAATTGAGAGAGGCGCTTTTATTGCAGATACGTGAAGGAGTACAGCTTAAAAAGAGCGAATCACCAGAGCTCAAAAAGAACAATTCAACGAATTTGCTTCCTAATGGCAGCATTTTGAGTGTGTTGGCATTCAGTTCACTATTGAAATTAAACTCCTCAGAAGATGAAGATATAAGGGATGAATCAGGATGGAGTACCCAGAATTTATCTTACGATGACGATAATGACACACCGCGTTTAAAAAATCATAAGCCTTTAATTAAGACAAAAAAGGTAACACCTCATCAATCATTACCTTCAGCACCGTCAAATGATTCTTTGTCTGATGAATCAGAGGAACTTTCTCTTGATGATCTTCGTGCAGAATTGGCACTTATCAGAGGTATTGTTAAGACTGAAATTGTCATGAAGAATGAGGATGAATGCACAGTCTTGGCCAACGGTTTATTCCCCTCATAAACAGTGAGGGAACTATCTTCCCGATTCAATTTGGCAGCCAGGAGCAGTGTAATGAACGCAAAACAAATAGACATTATTATTCGTATGTATGAAGATAAACTTGGGTATTTACAGCGGAACCATGAGGCTATAAGGAAATTGAAGTCAAGACGTGGTACTTCTGCAGGGAGTGTTCTCTTTCCTTTCTTGAGGTATCCAGCAGGTAGTGACATGCTGGTTGAAGAGGTCTATACCAATATACTTAAAGCTGTATTTGAAAATAGATTTTACCAATTAAAGGATTTAGGGGAGTTTAAAGAAAATCTTGATAAATTGTATGCAGTTATTAACATGCAGGATATTGCCAAATTATTTGGGATGTTCAAATTTGATGAAGAATCCCCAGAAGAGGCGAGGCAATTTCTTTTATCGGGATGCTTAAACATTCTGGGGAATACTACTAAAAAGCCCGATGAGGCACTGGAGATTTTAATTGTTCTTAATAAATACGTGCCTGCTAATCTGGTTATGACAAGACTTGGTTTTGATTTTTACCACCTGTATGGAGAGGTCCTTCGATCTATTGATTCTCCTTTTGAGCTCACAATTTTAGAGTCCAGGCTTTCAACTCAGGAGCTAGAGGAAATACAATCGAATTATCATTGTACAGGTGACATGAATTTTATTACTTTTCTGAGATTAATTGTTGCGCATCATTTAATAAAAAGCGGTAATTATTTGAAAGTCCTTGACTTACGTCCCCTTCAAAGTCAACACAAATATTCCAGCTTATTATCCGATTTGTTTTTTAATGAAAATTTTATCCTTGGCCTTAAATTTTTAATCGACAGGGAGTTATGCTCTCCTCACAATATTTTATGGATTATTGATCTTTATGATAAATCATTTTCGAAACGATTAACGTCAATTGTTAAACTACTGGAAGATAATCTTGCTTTTTTGGAGCAACATAAAGAAACTAAAATGGAGCAGCCATTAGTTTCGTTATCCTGTTTTGCTAACAGAAAGCAACGACTCAATGATCAATCAAAAAATCATCCTGAGAATGAACCACGGGAAGGGAATCACTTCTACCAAAGGGTATAGAGCTAGCTCCGGGCTACGGCTCACTGCCATTGCGATTGATTAAAATATATAAAAAACTGTAGCCTTGATTCCGCTATTGCGCTGAATGATCCTCTCATATTGAGTACCACTCAGACCTATGCAGGATCGCCTTCCCCTCTCCGGGGGAAGGTGCCCGACAGGGCGGATGGGGGATCAAAAAAAGGAGTTTCTATCAAATAGACCATGTTGTTTTAGACCTTTTTACCTTAAATAAGTTCTCTTTTTGATCCCCCCACCCACCCTGTCGGGCACCCTCCCCCGGCGGTGGAGGGGCTACTTGCGATGAGCATCCTGTTTATTTACATCTTTTTACGAGATTAAAATTATGAGAGGAGCACTCAGCGCTGTCGCTGCATCAAGGCTACGCCTATTTTAAGTTAAGCTCTAAAACTTGATGTAAGTTATTGAGTTTCACCTCCTTATCAGCTTAAGATAAATGCCTTATTGGTGAACGTGCCAGAACATATTTATAAAGTTGACGGTGGAGTTACAATGTTATCAACAGAATTACCCGAATATGCAGGAAATGAACAGCAGTCAATACCTTCTGACGATGAGTTGCATGCGCGTGCTCATCAATATATCGCCGAATCAAATCAATTAATATTTCAGGATTTACCGAAAATAATTTCTCAGATTATTGCAAGGGATGTGTGGAAAAAACGAACTAATTCTTACAGAAATTTTGGTGAGTATGCCCTTAATCAGACACCAGACGGCCTTGGTATAGCCAATAATGACATGCTGTGGTTGTTGCGTTCTGCTATGAATGTAAAAACACAACATGCAGGGCACTGGGGCGATGTGCTTGGTGAAGTGGATACCAGTGTCAGAAGTTATGCAAAAGAAAAGAAAATCCCTATCAAGGAGTTGCATGGCGACTTGTCAGAACAGGATGATCCTAATCCTGAACTTTTTGAAGAAAACGTAATTACTTATTTACCCTCCAGATCCCGTTCGAGCGATGGGCAACTGTTAAAGTTGAAAATGAAAGATCCCCAGGCTTATGAACACGTGGTGCAGGGAAAAATGGGCTTGAAAGAAGCGTTTCCGCAAACTCCTAAAAAGAAATTACACCCTATTGAATCAGTCAAAAACAAATTTTCCAGTTTGTC
Source organism: Legionella shakespearei DSM 23087 (assembly GCF_000373765.1). GTDB lineage: Bacteria > Pseudomonadota > Gammaproteobacteria > Legionellales > Legionellaceae > Legionella > Legionella shakespearei. The sequence goes on from NZ_KB892385.1 coordinate 77,619, forward strand.
TAAATCCGACAGAGAAGCCTTCCTGGCATGGCTTGAGCAGGAAAAAGAAAATTTGTTGTAGTAGCCATTGATGTATAAGTGCAGGCAATGAATGGCACTTACTTCAGAGGTTTTGTAGCCCGGTCTGCTCGCAGCCGGGATTTGTGCCACTTCGATCCCGGCTGCGAGCAGACCGGGCTACGCACTGTGCTATTTGGAACCACTTTACCCTGAATCCACGTCGTCCCCAGATCTACGTCGTCCTGAGCGCGTCTTTTTGCGCGAAGGATCTCCTGAAAGCGGCATGGTGCCAGTATTTGGAGATCCTTCGCGCAAAAAGACGCGCTCAGGACGACGTAGAGCGGGGAATAGCAAAGATGTGCACAAGAAAACCTTGATTCCGCTATCGCTGCATCAAGGCTACTCCTATTTTGAATAAACCTCTACTCCTTAACTTAAAGGCAGTACCCCTAACGGCAACCATTTACACTATTTATTAGTTTCTCATAAATTTGTTCTTCGTTTAATTTTAAAGGCTTAATTTGCGAATAGAGCGTTGCAACAGGTGCGGCTGCACAGGTGCAAAAGGCAGACACATCTTCTTTCTTGCTGTCATCAGTGACATCATAGGGATAACTGGCCATACACAAGGCTTGGATGTCGACACCTGCTGTGTTCTTCGACAACATTTTATAGCGTATTGCATTTCTCAGCACCGCATAAGGAATACAATTTCTGTCATTACGAAAATCAGCCGCAGCAGCGGGTAGTAAACTCTTCTGCGACGCTTTATAGGCACAAAAGCAGCCATAAATGGCGACATAATTTGCATTTTCTGCACTGATGCCAGGAAAGCGTGCCGCCAAATCTGCCTGGCCATTGGCAAGACAGCTTTTATCCATCATCAGCGAAGAGCTCTTCTCTGTAATGATTTCGGAATAAGTATTGAAAGGCAAAAGAACAACAAACATCAGTAAGAGCGTTTTTAAGATTGAAATGTGCATTCGCTTTCCTTAATTATAAAATCATTCCGTTAACCTGGCTGTCCCACAGCTTTTTAAAATAGCCTTGTTCGTTATTTATCAATTGATCAAATGTACCCTCTTCAATAATTGTACCTCCTTCCATCACCACTATTCTGTCCATATGGCGAATGGTTGAAAGTCTGTGGGCAATCGCTATAACTGTGGCATTATTTTGCTCAAGAATCAAATTAATGGATTGCTGGATTTCCTGTTCTGTAATGCTGTCCAGACTCGAGGTTGCTTCATCCAGAATAATAACAGGAGCTTTTTTTAACATGGCTCGCGCTATAGCAATACGCTGACGCTGCCCACCAGAAAGTTTTACCCCGCGCTCGCCAACCAAAGTGTCGTATTGCTCGGGAAGTGATTCAATAAATTCAGCAATATTGGCCATTTGAGCAGCTAGTCTGATTTCCTCAAGGCTTGCATTATCTTTTGCATAACCTATGTTTTCACCTATCGTACGATGAAAGAGCATTATATCCTGGGGAATGAGTGCTATTTGCCGCCGCATGGCATCTGCGGTAATCAAGTCAGCAGGCTCTTCATCAATGAAAATTGTACCTTTCGTTGGTTTGAAATTTTTTAATAATAAGGAAATTAAGGTGGATTTTCCGGCACCAGAATGGCCAATCAGTCCTATTTTTTCACCTGCCTTAATTTTGAGATTGAGATCGGAAAACACCGGACTTCCTTGCCCATAAGCAAAAGACAAGTTCCTGAATTCAATCTGCCCATGCTGAATGTGGAAGTCTTTTGCAGCTGGATTTTGCGGTTCTTCATGAGCCAACGCCAAAATGGAAAAAGAAGATTTAAAATCGCCAACTTCTTTCATAAAATCACAAAGGCTGCTCATGAAACTCCATAAATCAAAAGAAATAGTAATGGTAGTTAACATGACAAAAAGAAAGTCCCCTGTTGATATTTCAGAGTTTTTTCTCAGATAGATCATAAAAAGGAATACTGTAATGAGCATAAACCAGTACAATACGGCGCCAATGACATTGAATTTAAAATCATATTTGTACAAGTCTAACTGACGGGGAATGTAGTCATTGTCCATTAATTCAGCGGCACGCTTTAGTTCAGACTTTCTTTTGGCAAAATAAAACAGGGAAAATATGTTGGTAATATTGTCAGCAAAAAAGCCTATGACCTGATGTTTGCTTTCTGCAGCTTCATTAGAGTAGTCATTCAGTTTTATAGCCATAGGCAGCATAATGGCGATAAAGAGGATGCACCAGGCCAGTAGAAACCAGAACACACTGACATTGACTATCAATAGAACAAATATAGACACAACAATGACACAAAAGTGCTTTCCAACAACATGATGCACATTGGAAAATATACTGTTATAGCCATCCAGTAAGCCTTTTAATTTACTGATAATTGTTCCGCTGGGCGTGTTTTGAAAATATTGAAAAGAATGGTATTGCACATAGTCAAATGCGTTTAAGAGCAGGCTTTTACGCACATAAGGCTCAGCTTTCCACTCTGCAAAATCACTGATTCGCCAAATCACATCCAGAGTAATTTGAGCAATAATAAACAAGGTGATTGGGAATATTAAATGGTGGTATTCAATCGTTGACCCTGTAGAAAAGTTATCAATTAATAACTTTAAAGAGTAATTGTTAGCAAAGATATACAGGGCTGTTAGAACCGGAGCCTGAAACATCAAGACATACCACCAGCGATAAGGTTTGATGTTCTGCCATAAAAATTGCCAGGGGGATGAGTAGGGGCTAATTAAGTCTTTATCTTGCACAGCAGGCTCCAAATAATTCCTGAGCAGTATAATGGAGCTGTCGTTTAGAAGAAAGCCTGTATTGGTACGCAGGCAGAATATTAATCCCGTTTGTGGTATAATAGTGACCAGTAATTGGAGTTTATGAATGTATTCATTATTTGATCAAAAAACGAATTGTTCTGTTCAAAACCGTATACTGGTTCTGTATGAAAAAGAGAGAAGAGCAAATCGGTTAATCCTCAACGATGAGGTTGCAAAGGCCAATTTACTGTTTAAGGTTTTTTTAAAATTCATTATTGATAATAAATGGACTTATTTTCCGGATGGGAATGGCCTCACTGCTGAGCATATTCTTCCCTTGAATTGTTCAGAAGCGCAGAATTTGAATTGTTTTGAATTATCTGAGGCGTTCATGGCTCTTTGCAAAAAAATTGGTATTCGTGATGTGTCTAAAGTGACTACCAAACATAGGGCGAGTAAAAAGTTTGGTGAGAAATTTTCAGAGACCAGTCCACCATTGAAGCCTTTTGATCCCTTTCCTGATCTTTTTGTTAATGATCAGGTTATCTTTAGTCAGCACTGTGTAGTGAGGGTAGGGGGACGCTTTTATGATTTGGTATTTTCCACTTATTATGACGACATTAATGCACCTTACGATAATTCCCTGTTTGGGCAAATTGTTTCTCTTATTGATGCCGGAAAAGAACAGGCTGCTCTCCGGTTATTAAACAAAAAAAAGCTTGATGATGTGGATGCTACCTTTGAGGGATGGACCTTTTTACACCGGGCGGCTCATTTGGGGCTTTACCATGTAGTTAACCGCTTGCTGGATTTGGGAGCTGATCCCAACAGGCAATCAGAAGGATTCATGGGCGGTATTCCGCTGGAATGTATTCAAATTAATTCTATGGACGATCTTGAAACGCCACTTTTTAAACTCCTGTCCCTAAACATTGATGCATCAAAGGTACAACAAATTAAAAGCCGGGAACTGCACTTTTTGGCGATGAAGATGATCGCTGCAGATGATTTTAAGGGCTTACGTACTGCTCTGGCAAAAGGTCTGGATATAAATGCTCAGGACGGAGAAGGCTGGACTTTATTGCATCAGGCAGTAGTTTTCACTCGGCAAGAAATAGTTCACTGGCTGCTCGAACGTCATGCTAATGCGACTATTAAAAACAATGACGGGGCTATTCCTTTGCAATTGAATTATGATGTGCGATTACCAATATTTAAAAAACTGGTCTCTAAAACAGACGAAAAAACTTTGCAGCTGTTAATTAGCAGTGGAACAGGGCAGGACTTGATAATACTGTACGCTTTGTATTTGGTGGAACAAGGTCGATTAGATGAGTTAGCGTATTTGATAAATCTGGGTTTAGACGTTAATTGCTGCAATGAGGATGGATGGACTTTATTGTACCATGCCACGCTTTATGGTCAGTTGGAAACAGCATCCTGGTTGTTGGAACATGGGGCAGATGCTGAGTTTCGGACTAATGAGGGCAGTGCCGCTATAGAAATATGTGATATAAATTCAGAGTTGTATTCACTGCTTCATGAAGCCTCTGAAATATCACGGAAGGGTTGGAGTTCCTGCCATTTATGTTAAGCTTTTGTAGCCCGTATTAGGTGTCAGCCGTAATACGGGATCGAAGTGGCAATGAACTCATTCCCGTATTACGGCTACGCCTAATACGGGCTACGAAATCTGAAGCGGCACAATCCCGGCTGCAAGCAGACCAGGCTACATCATTCATACGGGTGATTTTCTTTTGATCTATGTGATCCAATATTGTATAATCTATGTTTTGCAAACTGTTACAGTGAATCGTTGTTAAGGGATGAATATGCAAGTCAGACGTATTATGCTCGTCCTTGATTTGGATGAAAATCTAATCAGTACAGAAGCTTATCCAGATGCGCCTAATCATTTAAGGAATAGTGCTGAATTAACTTTAAGTCCGGAAGGAAGTGAAGGTTGTGTCAGGGGAGCGAATTGCACTGAGGGTTTAGTTGTTTACAGGATTCGTGCTTTAAGCCACGATTCATGGAAAGAAGTTTTTGAACGTATTGTGGAAATCAATGAAGAGTACTATGAACGAACAGGGGACATGCAGCGGTTAATCAGTTGTATGATTCTGACTAATGCCCGCTATGAGCGTCATCTCATGATGCGCATACTAGGGCAAATGTATGGTGAGGATCTGATTAAAAAACTGTTTCCTTCACAAGGGATGAATCTGGATTTTTTCAATATTAACAGGCAAAGATTTTTAAATTGCTCTGATAAAGGCATGCTTTTAAACTACATTTGGACTAATTTAAAATACGGATTTGGTATCGCCAATAAACAAGATGTTATGCTCGTTGACGATAATATTTATAACATCACGCAAGCAACAGGCCAAGGATTTCAGGGATTGTTAAATCCAACTGCCCCAGCTAATGGTGATCTGGTTTTTTTCAAAAGTTACAGTGAATTTCTCCCAAGTCTGTTTGAAAAGATAATGAATTTCATTGAGGAGGCCAGAGTGCAAGCACTGCCGGCCAATGATGCAATGGTTTTATAAAGCTTTTGAACACTGCCGTTAAGTTAAGCGCTACTCCGCCGTCCCGCGGGATCCAGAGATCTAAGTTCGGAGTGAGATTCCTGGATCCCGCGGACAAGCCGCGGGACGGCGGAATTCCTTGACATAGCGTGAGTTATGGATAAGAAAGTTGTTTTCTCCAGTCGTTACTTCGATGCCGTTCGGGCTGAGGAGAGGCGTTAGCCTCGTCTCGAAGCCTTAGCACCATGCCAAGGCTTCGAGACAGCGCTATCGCGCTTCCTCAGCCCGAACGGCATCGAAGTAACGACTGGATCAAACAACTTTCTTATCCGAAACTGCCGTTAACTTAATGGCAGTGGGTCTCTGAATCCGTCCTGGCGAAAGATATCGGTATTACAGTGATTATGGCTATTTTTATCACACCTGCAGATTGGTGAATTTGGAAACATGCAAAATGATGCAGGATTTATATGGTGATAAACATTCTGTTCACAGGATTATCCACAGATTTTGTGGATAATTAAATTAATTTTTGTGACAGGGAAAAAGCGTTATAAAGCAGTAGGTATCTGGGCTTTTACTGTATTTCTTTTTAAATTGATAATTTGATTTGCATCAGTGCTTGAGAAGTTATCCACAAGATGGAACATTTCAGATTGAGGGATGAACCTAAGTATCTTAACAAAGAAAAAAATAAAAAACAGTCTTGACTTCGTGATTTTTGAAAATATTTTTTAACTTTAAAAATTTGTTCTATGCAGAACTGCCAGCAAGGGAATCTATTGATAATGTCTCATTCTCTGCTTGACTTTAAATTTGCTTGTAAGCTAATTTGACACGACTGAATGTGAATCAGCATAAGAATAACTCCTGCGCTCTGTTCAGGGTCAGTATGTCGTTGATTTTTATAAGGATGTAAGAATGATAAGAGTAAAGAAGACAAAGGGTTCCCGCTCAAGCAATGCAACAGCAGCGGAACGTAACAACAATTTTTATGAACCTGTATACCATAGACTATACGGCCAATGTCTGGAATCCAGATTTCGGCCAATGGTTTCAATAATGTCATCAGACAACAATCAACTGTCGGTCACTTTTCCAATCCATCACCAAATACACAAGGCACATCTGTTGGATTTTTTTAATGCTCAACCGCCTCATCTTTTTAGTCAGGATAATGACTCCCGTATGACGTTTGTGTTTACTAAGGCTGATGGGAAATATTTTATTAAATTTAACTCCAATACTTATACCGATTTGGCCGACTATAACCTGACGCCACTATTAGAGACCTTCGTGGGGCCCAATCGTCCCAGATACTCTTATGAACGCGAGAAACATTACCAGCCATTGAGAATAAATCGCCATGAAGGCTTCTTGTCGACACAAGACTTGAAAGTGCCCTTTAGCAATGTAGAAAATCTGGACGACTTAGACTTTGACGATACTTATACAGGAGAATGTTTAAGAGCTCTGAGAATTTTCAAAAATAAATGCATTAGCCCCTTTATTAAAGCGACAATGAACAGTTCGACTTTAGGCCAGGATCTGGGGCAAATGATCCATTTAATAGATAAAAATTACAAAAGCATCAGTGATGAGCAATACCACGGTATTTTGGCTAAGCTGGATGAATTCGAACAGTCCTCTTTTTATAAGGATAATCCGGCTCTGCAATTTCACTTTACAATCGCCATTCACAGTTACAGCAATCCGCCTGCCGATGAAGTGTTGCTGTATGATTTGGCAAAAGTACGTGAATCAATAACATTCTTGAGACAACAAGCCTTAAAGAGTGGGCGCGGTTCTGAAGTTACTGTGGGACAAATCCATAATATGCTTAGCATCCTGTACCGGCATGAGGGAGCGAAACCCACTGACGGGCAGTGGTTCCCCGATGGCAGTATTGCCATTCTAAGCGAGCAGCTTGGTTATTTTTTTCCGACTTTAAATCAGGCTCAAAGCAGCATAAATTTTTCTCAGGCCAATTGATCTTTTTTGACGAAGTAACAGATCTTTGACGCTGTTACTTCGTTGTTCTCAATGTCGCACAAAAAATCATCATTGTATTTATAGGAATGCTATACTCAGAATAGTGAGGGGAGCAGAAATATCAACAGGGATGGGGGACATCGTGAACGCTTGCAAACGACTTGGCTTCGTGGTTGGAATGTGTCTGCTTGCTTTTATCATCGCACCGGCATGGTCCGTCATAATCCTTGACAGCACGTTTAAGCAATCCGGATTTAAAAAGGCTGAAGCATTGGCTTTGGCTCCTCAATTTGCCTCATTAATTTATCTGAAGTCTGATTTAGTTTGTGGTTCCGGATCCTGGATTGGTAATTACGCCGGCCATGGTTATGTCTTAACTGCGGGGCATATGTTCCCAGAGGGGCGAAAGGCCAATGCCTTTTCTTATCTGACCATAAATGGCCGTGAGTACAAGGGGGATGCTGTTTATTTACATCCCTTATGGAATGAGAATAATGATGAGAGGACAGGGTTTGATTTTGCTATTGTACGCTTGAACAAAGAAGTGACTGGTGCAGGAGATCAACCCGCACTTTATGATGGGACTGATGAACAAGGTAAGATGCTCACTTTTATTGGTTATGGCTGGCGTGGAACCGGTGTTAAAGGGGAAGACACTTCTATAGATACGGAGGATAAACCTGCCGCCGCTGTTGGCTTAATCGAGTTTGTCGAAAATGCGGTTACCCCTCTACCAACTAAAGGGGATGCCGGAAGTTATTTCGGAGTGTGGCTGCCTAAAGAAGATGGATCAATGCCAAATCCTCTGGATGAAGAGGGAATTCAAAAACCCGTTTCACCGCTTAGCGGCATTCTTGGATCTGGAGACAGCGGTGGTCCGGCATGGATTGAAACTAAAAATGGCTGGGCAATAGCTGGCATCAATTCGGATGGAAGCGGTAATGCGGCATATGGGGATGTTTCATGGTTTCCACGGGTAAGTTATGTACGTGCATGGATTGAAGAGGTAATGCCTAAAGTACGTTTTATCAGGTAATTTAATATTGTAGCCCGTATTAGGCGCTAGCCGTAATACGGGATCTAGGTATGAACCATCCCGTATTACGGCTAGCGCCTAATACGGGCTACGAACTCCAATTATGTGTAAACAATCACAATGTACTATAATTAGACATCTAGCAAGACATTCTGTTTTACCTCTCGTTAGACGAAATAATGATTTTTTATTAATGCAGCAGGCCGTTGTACCAGCCTCATTTTTAATAAAAATTTGATAAGGAGATTGTCATGTTAAAATATTTAATAGCCTGGTTGTTAGGGGTTCCTGCCACTATTTTAGTACTGATCTGGCTGGTTTCTCATATATTTTAATCAAGATTAGGGATGAACATCATGAACAATGAAATTGAACTGGAACATGGACACTGCCATCACCATTTTAGACGTATTAGCTGGTCTGCCATTGTAGTTGGCGCTTTGGTTGGCGTGGGTCTGGGCTTTTTACTCAATCTGTTTAGTCTGGCCATTGGGTTAACAGCCTTTAATTTAAATCAGGGGGGCGCAATTGTCCTTGCTGCAGGAGGTTTTCTTGGCCTGATTATTGGTGTTATTGCTTCCATGTTTGTAGCGGGTTATGCAGCAGGCTATCTTGGCCGTTTTTATTGTCCGCAAAGGAACCTGGGCATTGTCTATGGTTTTACAACCTGGAGTTTGGCTCTTCTTTTCGCAGCAGTACTGGGCGCTCAGATGAGTTCTTATCTTTCCAGTTATTCAAGCAGTATCTCAAAATCAGTGTTGGTACTGTCTCCTGTAAATCAGGCGGAAAATCCCTCGGCAGAGCCTGTTGTGATTAAATCGGTATCTGTACCTAATACAGATGCTCAAAAAGCGGTTACTGTTACTGCTCCTGCCAGCAGTCTATCTTGCGGTGCCTTTTGTGTTTTTCTGTTGTTTTTCATAGGAGCAGTATCTGCCTGTGTGGGAGGATGTTGTGGAATGAGTTGCAAACGGGAGGATTAACTGGATTGCTTGAATGTACCTTGAGGCAGTATCTGCCTCAAGGTTGTTATAACTATCTGTAACAGCGTAATTGACCCCAGGCATTGCGCCAGCAACCTGGATGATAAGGTGCGGGTCTGGCACCAGGACCGGGATGGTTCAAAATACATCCACCATAAATACTTTGATGATAACCAAATCCACATCCCTGAGCGGCATTAGAAACCGATGTGAAACTTGTTGCGACAAATAACAGACCTACCATAGCTATAAGACGAAAAACCCCCGCAAAACACAGTGCGCGTGTGTTCATAACAAATCTCCTTTGGTGTGTGCTTATTTTGTCCTACATGGATAAGTATAGGTTCAATTTATTTTTTGATGTGTAAATTATGTGCAAATATTGTAACTGTTCATTGCGGATTGCGGTGATTTGTAGCCCGGTCTGCTTGCAGCCGGGATGGTGCCACGTCGATCCCGGCTGCAAGCAGACCGGGCTACGGCATTGTGCTACATCTTGTGGAAAGCAGCCTATACTTAATGGAACTTATCTCATATTGTGTTGCGATGAACACTGATTTGCTAACGGTACTAGCGGGCTTTCTGGAAGGTTTTGTCCTGATCCTTTCTCCTTGTATCTTATCCATTTTACCTATTATTCTTGCCGGTTCTTTATCTGGTTCAAGGCGTCGCTCTTTTGGGATTATTATTGGCTTTATCTTCGTTTTTGCTTTGTTTGCATTATTCGCACGACAATTAATCTCTTATTGGGGAATTGATTCAAGCAGCGTCCGTTATACAGCTTATGGCCTGTTATTTTTATTTGCGCTTATCCTGTTTTCCAATTATCTGACGGAACAGTTTAATCGTTTAACCCAACGCTTTGGTTCAATTGGTTCTGCTATCGCGCCTCATCAAGAGGAACGTGGCTTTTGGGGTGGGGTTTTATTAGGTGGCCTGGTTGCAATCATCTGGACTCCCTGCGCAGGTCCTATACTGGCCACCATTATTGTTCAAATCGTAATCCAGCAAACAAACCTTATGAGCTTTTTTACACTATTAGCCTTTGCCGCAGGTGCGGCTATTCCCATGCTGATTATTGCCCTTTATGGTTTCAAAATCCGAGAGTTGTTCCCTGTCTTTAAACGACATGCCGGACTCACCCGAAAAATCCTGGCTGTGATTCTTTTCCTCAATCTTGGGTTTATGATTGCTCAGGAAAAAGGCCTGATTTCATCGTCAATAATAGAGCAGACCCCAATAAGAACAGCGAATTTTCTCGAACAAGGGGTATGGCGTCCTTATGAGGCTCCTGAAATAGGGGGTATAGAATCCTGGATTAATTCCTCTCCTTTAAACTTGACTGATTTGCAAGGCAAGGTTGTATTGGTGGATTTCTGGACTTACTCCTGTATCAATTGCGTGCGTACTTTACCTTATTTAAAGGATTGGTATAACAAGTATCATGACCAAGGATTGGTGATTATCGGTATCCACACTCCTGAGTTTGATTTTGAAAAAGAGGCGGATAATGTTCGGGCTGCAGTTAAACATTACGGCATCCACTATCCTGTTGCCCTGGATAATTCTTTTACCACCTGGCAAAATTTTTCCAATCATTTTTGGCCAGCGCATTACCTCATCAATAAAGACGGGAAGGTGGTGTACGAGCATTTTGGTGAGGGTAATTATGATGTAACGGAAAATAATATTCGCTTTTTGCTTGGTTTAAATAAAACGAATACGCCTATGCCCATTGACAGCCTGGCGTCTTATTTTATCACTCCTGAAACCTATCTTGGTTACAAACGAGCTGATGTTGCGCTGAGCCCGGAAATCATTACCGATCAAACAAAAACGTATCAGTTTCCAGCTTCGCTGACTGAAAATGCCTGGGCTCTGGCCGGAGAATGGTTGGTTCAGTCTGATAAAATTACCAGCCAGGGAAATGCCGCCCTGAAATTTCATTTCAAAGCGGGTAAAGTGTTCATCGTTATGGGGAAAAGTGGCAACAAGCCTATTCCGGTCAAACTCTTTCTAAACGGTAAACCTCTTATAGAAAATAAAGGTAAAGATGTGGTGGATGGCACAGTTGTAGTTGATAAATATGGCTTATATGAAGTGGTTGATTTAAAGCAATCTGAAAGTGGCGTATTGGAGTTACGCACAGAAGCTCCAGGGCTTGAACTATACACTTTTACTTTTGGGGGATAGACGTTCCGCCGTCCCGCGGCTTGTCCGCGGGATCCAGAAATGTCACTCCGAGCTTAGATCTCTGGATCCCGCGGACAAGCCGCGGGACGGCGGAGTAGGTTTTCCTTAACTTTCATAACATTAGGAATATGAAAACCTTGATTTCGCTATCGCTGCATCAAGGCTACAGTTTTTTTTAATATCTAATGCTATGATTAATCATTAGCTTGATTATAAAGGATTATTCATGAGTTTAAAAAAGAAAGTGGCTATATTGGCGGGGTCTAGAACTCCATTTGTTAAATCTCATACTCACTATATAAGTAAAACAAACCAGGAGTTGCTTAGTGCTGCAGTCAATGATTTGGTGAGTAAAACACATCTGGAAGGTCAGTTGATAGGTGATTTTATTAGCGGTGCTGTAATTAATCATCCCCTGGATTGGAATTTAGCTCGCGAAGTGGTTCTTGGCAGCGCACTTTCTGCAGACACTCCAGGTATGAACATCCAGCGGGCCTGCGGTACCGGACTGGATGCTGCCAATTTGATTGCTTTAAAAATTGCAGGTGACCAAATTGAGGTAGGAATTGCTGGCGGTACTGATACCAATTCAGATGTACCTCTGATTGGCAACCGTAAATTAACCCAATTCTTGCTGAATTTTAAAAATGCTAAAAGTTTTAAAGAGAAAATGAGTGCCTTGGGGAAATTTCGCTTCGGTATGTTAAAACCGAAATTACCCGCAGTGCGTGAACCCAGGACAGGATTATCCATGGGAGAGCATTGTGAACGTATGGTTAAAGAGTGGAAGATAAGCCGCGAGGCGCAGGATGAATTGGCTTTTCGTTCCCATCAAAATGCTGCCAAAGCCTATGATGAAGGCTTTTACGATGGTCTGATTACCAGCATTGACGGCTTGAAAAGAGACACTATTACCCGTAAAGAAACCAGTATGGAAAAGCTTGCTCAATTAAAACCTGCTTTTGATCCATCAGAACAGGGTACTTTAACTGCAGGCAACTCGACTCCTCTGACCGATGGTGCTTCCGCCGTTTTATTAAGTACTCCAGAATGGGCTAAAGAGCACAACCTTGAAGTCTTGGCCTATTTTAGCGACTGTGAGGTAGCTGCTGTTGATTTCGTGCATGGTGCAGGTCTATTGATGGCTCCTACCATTGCCGTATCACGATTACTTGAGCGCAATAAGCTGACCCTGCAGGATTTTGATTATTATGAAATCCATGAAGCATTTGCAGGACAGGTTCTTTGTACGCTTAAAGCCTGGGAATCTCCTGAATATTGCAAAGAGGTGTTGGGGCGGGACAAACCACTTGGATCCATCGATCAGGAAAAAATGAATATTAAAGGCGGCAGCCTGGCACTGGGTCATCCTTTTGCTGCAACGGGAGGGCGTCTTGTGGCCAGTGCTGCTGCTATCTTAAAAGAAAAGGGTAAGGGGCGTATTCTTTTGAGTGTTTGTACTGCCGGCGGGATGGGGGTTGCGGCGATTATTGAGAGGTATTAATCTGGACTACAGATATAAGGATATTCCAAACATGCGATACACGGCTTTTTTTCCAGCGCTTTTGTTAGTTTCTTCTGTTCATGCATCCACCTGGCATGCAGAAGTGGCTCCTTATCTTTGGGCTAGTGGTTTAAAAGGGACGGTACAAATAGCGGATAAGCAAGTTAACGTAGATGAACGCTTTGTGGATCTGATTAAAGAGCTGAAATTTGGCGCCATGCTCTGGGCTCAGGCCTATAATGATGAGGTGGGCGTGTTTTTTAATGGTTTATATACCAAAGTATCTGACGCACAGACAAGAGACAAAATGAGTATTGATTCAACCAGCCAGATGACTATTGCGGCGGCTGGAATGTCTCGAAGAATTTACCTGCAACAGACTAAAACGCATTATCTTGAGCCTTATATTGGGGTGCGATATACCAATAATACTACAGAATTATCTATAGGAAGGTTTCATGCAGGGCAAAGGGAAGCATGGACAGATGGTATTATTGGTTCACGCTTTAACTACATAGTGACTCCTGCCTTTAATCTTGAGGCCATGCTTGATTTTGGTCGAGGGAATAATTCTTCCAGCTATAATTGGGGCGCTTTTGCCGGTTATCAATCTCCTAACCATTTCAAAAATACCCGCTTTTATTTGGGCTATCGCTTTTTACATCAAAACTACAGTCATGGACAGGGCATCCATTATTTCAAATGGAATATGAATATTGCAGGACCGGTTGCAGGTTTTGCATATCATTTTGGATGATTCGGGGCTTCTTGGATGCGTAGCCCGTATTAGGCGTTAGCCGTAATACGGGAATGAACTTATTGCCACTTCGATCCCGTATTACGGCTGGCGCCTAATACGGGCTACAAATCCTGCCTGGATTTAGGCAGCGTATTGACTGTGGTGCTCTG
>NZ_KB892386.1 GCF_000373765.1 Legionella shakespearei DSM 23087
TCCATATTACGGTTTGTTCCGTTGGGGCTGCGTATCATGAGTTGTTTAGGCACAGTCCAATTTTCTGAATGAAGAAGTAACGATTGTTCTGGGGAAAGGCACCATTCGTCACCAAATCGTTCATTTAAATAGGAAGCACAAAAACTCCAGAAAGAAGCATACCAAGCTGTACTTTCGCCTTTTTGTTCATCAGGTTTTATNGGTACATACCAACCTTTTACAACCTCTTCTAAAAATGCATTTTCTACAAGCCGCTCCCTATGAGTACGACTTATCTCTTTGGATTGGATGGCGTACTTACCTTGCTTTTGTAGATTGTGTAAAACTTCTAGTGACTCCGCTAGCTTTTCTGAAGGTTTCATAATATTTCAATTTATAGTTGCATGTGGAAATTATAGTATATTATGTTGTTGAGATTATAGTTTATTCCGTTGTGGAAATTATAGTTTTTGGGGTTGCGATTTCTAAATATATTTAAAAAATAATTATTAAACAAATAGTTAATTTCGTATAATATGGAATACAATCTCGTCTAAAATGGAATATAATGAATTTTTCTCATTTATTTAATACACTTTTAATTTTTATTTTCATTGAAAATCTATTTAAGCAGTATAGATATAAAAAACGCTAGAAACTGAAGGGCAAGTGGGACTGCCATGTCATTACTGAGTTAGATGTGTACTAGCCTATTTTGCAACTTTGGTACAGGGATAACCCCTGTATTTAAGTGTTTAAGGATTTATTTCTGGTATCAACCATATATTCGATAACACATTTTTGAATTCGATCTTTTGTGCTTGACAGACGCAAGGTTTTGTACCGAAAAAGCGATGTATTGAATTTTCTCCAACAACAAAAGATTTATTACTCAACCAGTGACGAAGGTCAGTTACAACCCGTTGAGAACGCATAAATTTAAAAATTCGTCAGAATAACTTTGATTCATTTCCGATGGTTTGACTGTTGTTTGGAGAATAATGAAAAATCAATAGTGCCATTTGAGTATGACTTCATGGATTTGCTGAAAAAACATATGCTTGAACTAATTACATAGCCTAACGCAATATGCCTAACTTTAATTTTGTCACGTTTTATCCAATTAATCGTGACAAATTCCACTTGGTTTTTTCCGGGCTGTAGAACCTCTTCAGCAGCTCTTGTTTTCTGGCTTTTAAAAATGAATAGAAATGTAATGCTATTTTTGATTAATTATATAGTTTCAGATAAATGACTCATGTTAAGAAAACTTAAAAATGTTAACATGACTTACTTTTCATGTTAAAAAAATCGGATTTTCTTAACATGACTAAAATTAAAACTACAGGTCTTAACGTGTGCAGAATCCTACTAATCAGTGATACCCATGGAAATTTGGATATCATCAATCAAATGGTAACTCAAACTAATGCAGATATGGTCATTCATGCTGGTGATTTTGGATTTTATGATGAGCAAAGCATTGATCGGCTCACCCAGAGGGAATTACGCTTGTTAGTATCCCACTCACCAGTTTGGCGGCAATATGAAGTTGATAAACAAACTAGTCGAGAAAGATTAATAGAAATCATCAAAGAAAATCGATTACTAGGTGATTTTCCAAATTATGTCTCAGGTGAAAAGAAGTTCTCTGTTCCTGTATATGCTGTGTGGGGAAATCATGAAGATGTGCAAGTTTTAAGGCAATTAAATACCGGCCTCAATGTTGAAAATCTGCATGTGCTTGACGAACACCACTTTTATCAATTTCACACCAGTGAAAATGAGCTTGAATTTTCTCTTTATGGCTTAGGAGGAAATTTTTTGGTCAGTAAAAAGTTATTTGATAAACCAATTGCGGGCAATGGGGGAAAGGTCTGGACAGCATTGCATCAATTTGGCGTTTTGTATCAGCAGATTAAAAATAAAAGTAAACCTTCAATATTCGTTTCACATGTTAGTCCAGGGAAAGAGCCACTTTTGTCTCGTCTAATTATGCATTTTATGCCTAACTTTTGGATCAGTGGTCATATGGGGGCACCGTTTACCTGTACATGGAATCAATTTACTATCCGAGATATGGATGAATCTTTAGATTGGTTAGATAGCGATATTGATTTAATAGAAGAACAATATCAGCAAGGTCGCCTTACAGATGAGGCCATATTGGCTTATGAGATAATAAAAAGACCTCTCGATAGGGATGAATCCTGGTATAAAAAATTATGGAATATTAATCTTCCTGATGTGGCAGATGGACATGCACTTTTAATTCTGAAAGACGATAAATTTTCCTTAGAGACCTATTCAAACGGAATTAAATTCAATAATTAGATACCGCTATTTGCAGACATAGGAAATCATCTGTGAACGACAAAATAATCCTTAAATATAAAATTCCTCTGGTTCTGATTTGCCATCTAATAACGCCATCAATTCGAATAACAATAATTGAGTTTCATTAATCAAAAACTCTTTAAACTTATCTTTTTTTAGAGTTCTTTCCTGAACATCTAAAGGAATAAAGCGTGATAGCTCATTATGGAATGCTTCGCTGTAGATGATTTTTTCAATATTTGCAATTGTGCTTTCAAGTTTGGCTGGGTAATCACTAATTTTATAATCATTGATTTTGGATAAAATGAATTGTTTGTTAATAGAACTTCCGCGTTGCTGTAGCCAGCGTAAATCCCAAATGTCTCTATGACGTACATATTTGGTTGTATTAACCAAGGAGATTAATTTATCGGCCATAATTTCATCAGGGCTTTCTGTCATGATCAGTACATCGCCATAACCGTCAGGCAAAAAATCATAATTAGCATTTAGATCCAGTGGTGTTCTTGTATATGCGGGGATATTGCATACCTCGATTTTAATTTTTTGTTTTGGTAAGTCCTTTCGAGTTGGTGATGTAGTAATGGCAATTTGCCATTTATCGACTTTAATGTCTTGATACTCAGGCTCAATAGACATTTCTGACGGTCCTTTCACCGTTACATCCAAACCATACCGAGAAGCGATATAGCCTTCAATGCACTCTTTCATATCCAGTAGTTTTGACGTGGTAAAATCATGACCTCCAGCAAAATCGAGATCCTCGCTAAAACGTGAAGAGCCATAACATAGACGAAGTGATGTACCGCCTTGAAAGGTCAATTTATCCAACAACCCTTGTTTATCCAGAGCAAAAAGCAAATCATAGTGTAATAATTCTTTTTCAATGACAGGCCTCATATGCGAATAACCTTCTTCCCGCATGGCAAGTTCTACTAAAAAATTAAAATCTTCTCTGTTAATGGCAGTAGATTTAATCATACTAATTCATCCAAATTAACTAAATTCATATTTCGACCAACTCGTTTTAGGTCTCTTAAAGCAGCTTGTTTAGTGGCCATTCTAAGCGGTCGTTCATTGATTTTGGTAGTGTTATTGAGAATATCTTTAACTGTCCGCTTGGTATGTGTAAATTCAATAACACCATAGGCTGTCTTGTAGACTCCCTTTCTGCCCGTCGTCATGATCGTTATTCTATCGATAGGAATTTGTGAGATGATGCCATATTCGGATAGCATGGACTCCAAACTGACATAATTGTACTCGCCTCGTCTAAGTGTTTTCGCAATACGTTCGATGGCATAACTATCAAATTGCCTGGCATCTTCATTAACATATACATCTCGGCAAGCGCGCTTAAGTACCCCTGATTTTACTAGACGTTTAAGTCCTTCATTGAACGTTTTAAAGGAGTCCTCTGGAAATAATTTAGATAGATCGCGATTAGTAAAGATGTATTTGCCTTGTCTATCTTGTTCTTTCAGTACATTACTGGCGTGTTCTTTATTCATAAGCGGACTTAAGTGGACGTTTATACCATATAATTATAGTATAAATGTCTACTTAAAGCGATAATTTTAGATAAGTACACAGAAATACTATATTTATATGGTATTTCTGTATACTTATTTTTATTTGTATGAAGAAAATTCAGCATAAGAATTCGAATAAGTTAAATTATTAGAATAGTGTTAACCCGATTTAACACTTATATCGAGATGCTACGTCCTATTAATCAGTGATTCAAGATTGATGATCCATGCTATAAAAATAAAAACCCGCACGATTTGAGCTTAAAGACAGAAGTCTCTATAGGCTTGGCGGGTGTATTGCTTGTAATTGTACTGTGATAAATATAGTTCTGCAAATATATGTAATTAAATTCGGTCTTTGAATACCGGATTTGTAGGTACATAAAAAATCCCTGGGATGAAAGGGACAAATGGGGCACCCTTGTCATTACTGGGTAAGATTCGTTCCCTCCCTATTTTTCATTCTTGGGACGTATGGGACACAAATCTTTGAAATCGATCTTTTTTCCTTGACAATCTTTGAAGGAATGCGCAATACTTTTTTCGAGCTTGAAGTTGAAGCTTCCATAGCCAAAAGGCTAGTGAATATCAATTACATGTCCAAGTCTAGTCGGATAGGCATTTGAATTCATCTCCAAGGATGGTACTGGTCGGCATTATGCTGAATGAATAACCAATTGCGGAGATCCCTATGTCTGCTCAAAAACCATCCCGTTTACATCTATTAAACGAATTTGAATCTGCGCCACATTCTGCGCTTTTTAATCAACAAACCATTGCTGCGGTATTGAGCTGCTCCACCCAGGGAAACGCTTAGGGAGGAGGGGAGCTTCACAGCAACTTACAATACCTTCAGGTTGTACGTATTGAAATATTTGAATGGCCAAAAGTCCAGGTATTCACAAAAGAATGCAAACGACCAGCAACCGAAGAGACTGGCTGTAAATCAGGACAAAGAGAAAAAGCCGACCACGATGCCTTCATTTAGCTTTAATCCTATACCCAAGGAGTTATTATGATAAAATGCATTTTTATTGATGGATATAGTATTCATAAAGTCCCACATGCCCCACCTTAATTGTAAAGTGTGNGGACGGCTGAAACCTAGTATTGACGCGCCTGCCCCAAATGTCCCCTTTGTCCCCGAGATATTGAACAACATGCTTATGTGAATTTATGTCCAAAAATTATATACGATTTTCGCTTGATTGAAGTTGTGCATAGAGCACCACCATTTTATAAATTGATATCTCATCAACCGTAATTTACGCAAAAATTTTCATGTTTTTGAAGTCTATTTTCAAATTCATTAACTAAAACTCTGGGTAGTGAGCAGTCTGGGCTATCGTCATATTTTTTATCTACTTTTGCAAGGGATTTGCAAGTGTTGGCCCATTCTTGCNTATATGATTCATAAATATTTTGCANGCAGTTATNAGTTCTAGCTTTTGTCCAAGCNCCATAGCCAAAAAATGCAATAACAGCAAAAACAATCGCACCACCTATAGAGATGGAACGGCTTGCTTTAGCATGATCTGTGGGTGAATTATCTTTCATTCATTTTACCTAAGTCGCAATTTTATCTATTTGTAGTAAGTGCTTTGTTTGGCCTAAGAAGGTGGACATATAATACTCATGTATTCAAAAAATGTCCAATAGCAATTGTAGCCTGTATTAGACGAAGTCGTAATACAGGTGGTCAGATTGCCTGTCTAATCAAGTTAATGTGGAAAAATAGGTGGTACCGGGTGAATAATCTCTACGATATCGTACTATGAAAAAGCTTTTCTAAGTTGAACGATGATGTTTATATAAAATTGAAATGAAAAGGGCGATGACATGATTGGGATAGATCCTGTATTACGACTTCGTCTAATACAGGCTACGCTTGCTAAAGCACTATACATTAGTGTTTGAATTAGACTGGCAAGTACATTACTAAGTTAATGGCGTATGTAGTCAGCCTTGGATTTTGACCACATCAGGGTGGAAGTAAATTTACTGCAGCTAAATCTTAATCCTAGTTCATTTCATGGCTTGTAGGTTCAGTTATTTTTATATTCAGAGCTCTTTCATCACTTAATAATTCGACTAAACGTTTGCGTATGAGTGCGAGCTCCATATTCAAAATTCCATGAGCCATCGGTGAATATGCTCCTTTTTTTAGGATGACTTTATCAAAATCATATGAAAAATATTTAGACATACTATATAGCAGATCTGTGAAATAATTTATTCTATTTTCTTCCCATCTTTCTTGCGCATTTTTGTCTTGTGTTTGTGGATAGGAATTTAGATGATCACGATATATATTCCAAGTATCTCTGATTTCTTTTT
The DNA here is from genome assembly GCF_000373765.1 of Legionella shakespearei DSM 23087. Lineage (GTDB taxonomy): Bacteria > Pseudomonadota > Gammaproteobacteria > Legionellales > Legionellaceae > Legionella > Legionella shakespearei. The sequence continues at coordinate 6,186 of NZ_KB892386.1, forward strand.
CATTATAAAACTCAATATCAATAAGATTTAGTGCTTGGACATGTTCAAGTGAAATTGTATCCGCTCGAGTAGCAAGAAGAGTTTTGAAAATATACAGTTTTCTTTGATTTTGCTCATTATATTTTTCAATTTTTTTCTGAATTTTTAATGCAATTACTGGGGAGAATAAAATGGCTCATCGACAGACCCTATTAATCTGCCCACAGTTGCTAATCGATCGTATGACTCTCGCCGGATTACCACCCACAAGAGTATTCGGTGGTATGTTCTTGGTGACTACTGAACCGGCAGCCACAACCGAATTTTCACCTAATGTTACACCGCCGATAATTATTGCACCGGTCGCTATCCAGACGTTTTTCTCAATCACAATGGGTTTTCCTATTGTGATATTGCGGCGTTTTGAAGGCTCAAGGGGATGGCTGGCAGTAATGATGCTCACGTTAGGCCCAATCATTACATCATCTGCGATATCGAGTCCGCCAAGATCATAGAGGGTACAGTTCTGATTTATGAAGACATTACGTCCGATGCGGATTTCATCTCCGCCAGCGGTATAAAAGGGTGGTATCAGTAAAAAGCTTTCATCTACCTTTTTCCCGATAAGTTCACTAAACAAAGCTCGAATTTCATCTGCGTCATTAAACGTTAAACGGTTAAGCTTGGCTGTGATTGTCATCGCCCTTTTGATGTTTGCCGACATGGCTGCTGATTCTGGTGTCTTACTCAAGATTATCTTGGAGTCTTCCACATTCGACATTTGGTATTCCCTTTGCACCTTATTTTATGTCTACATTGCGTCTACATGACTTTTTGAATTTTCCGAAAACTACACATAACTACTTGATTTTATTGGTGGGCCCACTAGGACTTGAACCTAGGACCAACGGATTATGAGCCCCCAGCCTTAAAATTAACTCGTTGATTTTAAAGTAATAATCTGTCGCGAGATACCACTACAAATGTCGTACAGAGTATAACAGTGTCGTACTCAAACACGCAAATCTCACGCAAGGGTATTTTAGCTACTTTATTGGCATTTTTATAGAAATGACTATTTGTGACGTTATTTTGTGCTATAATAAAATGACTATTTGTGACGCAATGGTAAAAAGCTATGAACATAAAAAAGCATTACAACACAGCTTTTCGTGCAGAGTTAATAAATAAAATTAATTGCATAAAAAGCCGTGTATTTTCGAGAGATGATTTAACAAAAGATCATTCTAATCGAGAACAATTACGTTTAAATCGTGCGCTTCGTACTTTTATAGATGAAGGTATTATTATTAAAATTGCACATGGCTTATTTGCCAAGGCTGAGCCCATGACAATACCTGGACGAGATACTCAACCAGTGCTTACTGAACCTTTTGAAGCTGTAGCGACTGAAGCATTAGATAAGTTGGGTATCAAATGGGAATTGGGAAGTGCCATCCGCGATTATAATGCTGGAAAAACCACTCAGGTTCCTGCGGTTTTTAGTGTTCGATTAAAAAGCCGATTTCGTGGTTCTATTCATGCTGAAGGCCGAAAGCTAATATTTGAGGGTGGTATCAATGCCAGGTGAATTAAATGAACAACAAATACGCCAAACTGCCATTATATTAGGCTTGTCTGCTGACTTCATACGTAAAGATTATTTTGTTACCAAAGCAATCCGCTTATTGTCTGAAATATCTAATGATTATTTTGATCTTGTGTTTCAAGGAGGAACAAGCCTTTCTAAAGGTTATGGGGTGATTAGCAGATTATCTGAGGATGTTGATTTCCGGGTAATTTCCAAGGCTGTTACTTTGAATTTAGGTCAAAGTGCGAAAAGACGCGAACTTAGATTGTTTCGGCATTCTTTAGTTGAGTCATTAATCAACGCTGGTTTTGATGTACAGGAACAAGACGTTAAGGTTTTTTATGCGGGGCGATATATGAGCATTCGTGCCTCCTTTGATGGTGCCCAGGGTATTGTATATTTGAAACCGCATATTGCCATTGATTGTTTTCTTGGTGAGCTTGAATTAAAACCAGAAATTAAAAGTATCTCATCAATGATTAAAGTGACTCTTGGTGATACAGAATGTAATCATCGTTATTTTCCAGTTCCTTGTGTAGCCTTGGATGAGACAGCTGCGGAAAAATGGGTAGCACTGTCACGCCGGATAGTTGACGCTAATAAAACTCCGAGAGATTCAGATAAGCACTTGGTTCGGCATTTGTATGATCTCTATCAACTACACCAACAAAATCGGCTGTCTGATGATTATTATTTAGTGCGCGAACGCGTTTTGGAAAAAGAGCAAGCAATGTTTGGAGCTGGATCTTTTGATAATATACAGACAAAAATAGCAGCATCATTACATCATCTTCGTACTGATAAAAAATGGAAAGAGCATTGGCAATTTTTCCTTGAGCAAATGGTTTATCAATCAGAAAAACCTGGTTTTGAGCAGGCTGTTATTGCTGTAGAAGAACTTAATTGTAGATAGAAATAGGAAATCTCAAATAGCAACTTCAATTGATAACGGATTATAAGCAAACGCACCAGAATCAAAATATGGCATTGCCCACTAAGCTTTATACTGCGTTGCAAGTTCATTCGTCTTCAGTCATGTACTAATGTATACTCCTTCGCCTCATTCACTTGCGCCTTGTCTAAAACTTAGTGGGCAATGCTATATAGTTTATCTTCTATTATTACTTAGCGGCATCAAAGCTATAATCAGCTATTTTTATCTTCATCAAGCCATTTCTGGGTTTGTTTTTTCCATTCAGCATAACACTCATTGCCGCAAAAATACCGGACATAATCTTCCCCTTCAAATGAATTAGCTGCTGATTTTGGAACCAGTTTAAGGCAGGTATAACAGCTTTCTGTTTCGCAGTTTTCCTGGAGATTAAATTTTTCAAATGAAGTGAATAAGGGCAAGGCTTTTCTATCTTCTTCGGTATGTGTTTTGAGTGGTTCTGTATGGTGTCCTAAAGCCAATGCACCAATAATGGTATGTCCTTTAGAGATTTCTATTTGCTCTTTGGTAGCAGCCTCATCCAAGGTAACCCAGCAGCAGCCAATATCAAGGGCGGCTGCAGCCAGCCACATATTCTGCATGGCGGCTGCACCGCTGTATAGGTGCTGATTATGCTGCTTTAACCACTTATCAATGTCAACACCTGTATCAATGGTCACGATAATTAACAGCTGGGCTTGAGAGAGGAATGAAGCATGCTGTGCTTTCTTAGATAATGTGTTCAAGGTGTCTTTGTTGCGAATCAGGGTGAAATGCCAGGGTTGTGAATTTAAAGGGCTGGGTGCGTATTGACCGGCTTGCAGTATTTTTTCAATGGCTTCCTCATTCAGAGGCTTATCAGAAAATTGACGTACCGCCCGTCTTCGTTTTATTACTTCAAATAGATCCATAAATAACCATCCTGTGTTTTCTATATTAACTAAGTAAAACAATGTTCATCACTCAGAAAAAGTGCAGAAAAACCGTTACCGGGGTAGTTTGCGCGTTGTTGATTTTCGCCAGTCAGCGCAAAATATTTTTTCTGCGATAGCAATTCCTCGAGTACCACGTGCATCTCTAATCTGGCTAGAGGTGCTCCTAAGCAAAAATGAATCCCTTGCCCCCAAACTAAACTATGCTTCGTGTCCCCTCGAGCTTAATGATGTTTGGCTCATCGAAGATACGCGGGTCGCGATTGGCCGCTATCCACATCAGCGACAGATTCTCACCTTGCGGAATGGTTCGATCTGCGATTTTGACTTCACGTGTTGTAACACGGCGATTGGCGACAAGCGGACCATCGACGCGCAAAATTTCTTCGATTGCCTGAGGAATAAGCTTATGATCGTTTCTAAGCCTATCTTGCAGATTGAAATCTTGTGCAAGATGAAAAAGTAGAATACTTAATCCAGCTGCTACGGTACCGTGTCCGGCTGCCCAATTGCGTAAGATACTTACGATTTGTTCATCATCTAATTTCGTGCCATCCACGTCCGTCTTAAGTAGCGCGTCGGTTGCGTTATTTTCAAACTCTAATGAAGCTCGGTGTTTATCTAAATTAGGCTTGACGCATTCTGAAAAAAGTGTGGCTAGTGCTTTGCCAGCTGTTTGATCTCTATTAAAAGCAGCATGTTGATTGTCATTTGCCCAGCCACTTAAAAATTCCCATTGCTGCTCGGACCAACCCAGAAAAGCACACAAGGTTTTGAATGCAAATGGGGTAACAAAAGAGCGCATGAGTTCTGTTTTTTCATTAAAAGGTATAGAATCAATAAAGTCTCTGGCAATTTTGCGGGCTTGGGGTTCAAGGCTTGCCATTTGTTTTTTACTAAAATTGGGAGCTAAGGCTTTGCGGTATTGTTCGTGAATCGGAGGATCCATTCCATTAGGAATAGCTAAAAATTGAGATTGATTATTAAAGGTTCCTGGTTCGGATAAAACAGTTGTAATGTCTTGATGGCGAAATAAAGACCAGCCCATGAAGTCGCTATGCGCTACGGGACATTTCTCTCGCATTTTATCATAGGCTGATCGTTGATTTTGCAAGACCGATTCATCTCGCGGGTCCCAGTCATCGCGTGTCATTTCATCCATTGTGCACTACCTTGTTCAAATATCGGAATTGAAAAAATCAAATGTAATTTCTTTTATCTGGTATTTTGTTATTTTAAACTATGAATCATAAGACGATGATTGTCACGTTCTTAACATTTTTGAAATACTTTAAATTCTTTATTTTTACAAAAACGCATCGCTGTAAATTTTATATGAGGGAACGCCAGCCAGAAATGCTTTTGTTTTTAGTTTATTGGTCGTTTCTTTTGGACCACACACATAAACTTGAACATTATCGGTATTATTTAAATGTATCAATAATTGCTGTGTAATATCCGATTCTTGGTAACGTCCATTACTCTTCAATACGCAGGGAATGTATTGAAAACTCTGGTAAAACGTTGATAGCGTTTGCAGTTCTTCAGCATAATAAATATCATTGTCCTGACAGCCCCCATGGATTAAGGTGATTTTACCTTGGTGTTGTTCGCTTAATGCCGTTTTGACGATGCCTAATAAAGGAGCTAATCCAGTACCGGTTCCGGCTAAAAGTATCTCGAAGGAAGATTGGTCCGGATTCATATAGTAGCATTTCCCAAAAGGTCCTCTAATATGAACCATTGTGTCAACGGTTGCTTTTTTCCGTAGCCATTGGCTCATTGCCCCATCGTCTTTAAGCTTGATATGCAGTTCAATATAACCTTCTTTTTCGGGCATGTTGGCGATGGAATAACTTCGCGATACCCCTTCAGGATTCAACAGATTCAGATATTGCCCTGGTATCCAGTTTTCCAAATGTTCTGCTAAAAGTTTTACTCTAATAACATTGTCAGTGAGGGAGCATAGCTCTGTAATCACGGCTTGTTGTTCACACTCAGCCGCATCCGGGTCTTTCAGATAAATAGTATTCGCAGGTTTGGCCTGACAAGCAAGAAAATATCCTTGAGATTTTAATGCCTCAGGCAAACCTTCCTGCCATTTTGGCTCGATTGGTCGATCAGTTGTTTTTATCAAACAAGCTTGGCAAATTCCTGAACGACAGGCATGAGGATAATCAACATCATGCCGTAGCAGGCAATCAAGGACAGACTCATCTTCTATTGAATGAAGAACTTGCTTATTATAATACAGTTCAGTCATAGCCTTACCTGTCCAAAACGTCATCACGCACGCTGTTGGCAATAGCAGCTACCCCCTGAATATCCTTTTCATTAGCGCCCAACTCTTGCAAAGTTGCTCCCAGGTGCTCAATAACAATATTGACATGGGAATCATTTAATCCACGTTTGATTAAATGGCGATGACCTTCGCGCATGTCTTTTCCGCTATAATGATTAGGGCCACCAAAAACCATGGTTAAGAAGCCTTTTTGTTTGAGGATTTGTTGCTCCATATCTACATCCTCAAAAAAATGACTGACTCTATCATCGGTTAACATTTTGCGGTAAAAGATATCAACAGCAGTGTTGACGGCGTTTTGACCACCCAAGCGCTCAAATAATGTTTCAGACATGATATACTCCTTAAAGATGTATTTTAAATACATCTTATAAGAAGAAATAATATCCGTCAAGAAATGGTTTAGAAGGATTACTTATGCAGTTAACTCAGTTTACTGATTATTCATTGAGAGCGTTGATATACATTGCTCTTAGAAAAGAATTGTGCACGATTAATGATATTGCCAATGCTTATGCAATATCATCCAACCATTTGCTGAAGATCATTCACAATCTATCTAAGATGGGGGCTATTAAAACCACTCGAGGAAAAAGTGGTGGTATTACAATGGCTCAAAATCCCTCTGATATTAATTTGGGCGAATTGGTTATCAAGCTGGAGCCACATTTTGATTTGGTGCCTTGTTTTAATAAGGAAAAGGCAAACTGTTGTATCGCGCCTGCCTGTAAGCTAAAACGTATTTTATTTGATGCCAAAGAAAGCTTTTTGGCTGTTTTAAAAGAATACACACTTGCAGATATTCTCGACAATCAAATTGCCTTGAAAGAATTTCTTTCTATTGATGAGAAGACGTAGCCAACAAATCCAATTCCGGTTTCTTCGGCCAGCAATCAAGAAAAGCTTTTAGTACCCTGGCATGATTGTGTTTTTTATCTTTTGCCGCATAAAACAATACGACTTCCTTGTTTTTGGCTTTTGTCAGTATTTCTTCAACTAATTCTTGTTTGCTACCAAGCTCATCGATATATTGACTTGCAAAGTCCAGCCATTTTTCAGGTTCATGATTGAACCATTTTCTTAGCTCTGGACTGGGTGCTATTTCTTTTAACCACGCGTCAATTGGAAGTTTATTTTTCTTTAAACCGTGAGGCCATAACCGGTCTACTAAAAGCCATAAGCCATCCTTTGTTTCAGGGGGCTCATAGACTCTACAAATTTTGATGTTTATTTCGTTGGTTGTCATAACAATCCTTGGATTTTTATAAATGTTTCTGAGCAAGCAGATGACCGAAGATGCCTTGTTTGGGTTTGCCGCTGTCATCCAGCTTATGCAATTGGCCTGGTTTCTCCTTATATTCCAGAATAGACCAGCCACTGTCTTGATAAAAATGATAAAGTTCGTTTGTCTCTGCCAGATAGGTAAAATTTTGAGGATAAATATAGGGTTCTGCTTTAATGGGGAAAACCAGAAAATGCGTCCCTCCTGTCGAGGTTAGGGATTGAAGTTTTGTCAGTAACGGATGAACGCTGGAGTGGTTTAAAAATTGCAGGGTTACTGTGGAATAGATAAAGTCAAAGGACTTATCTGTGATGGGAAGAAGTTGATTCAAATCATGAATATGGGTTTCAATGTTTGATAATCGTTCTTGTGCTGCGATATGGCTAATATTTTCAATAGCTTCCTTATCCTTATCTATACCAACAATTTTGTGTCCGGTTAAGCCAAAAACCAATGGATTTCGACCCGAGCCGCAGCCAACATCCAAAACAGACATTTTTTCCTGCTTTCTCAGGTATGTTTGATGGATGGTCCATAAGTCATGATGGACAGGTGCCAGGCGATATTTTTTCTCAAAATAGCGATGAGGCTGGCAGCAAAACTGCAAAGTGGCTTTGAAATCACTGCTTGTCGAGGCAATTTTATGCCATGATGCAGGCGGTATCGCAAGCGTTTGGGATTTGGAGTTTAATGTATGATGTGACAGCTCATGTCCATGTCCATCGAGAAAAACAAACTCAAGGGTACCTTCATGAACGGTCAAGTGTCCCCATGTACCTTCTTTGGTGCTGTGTTTATCAAGAAAAAATTGAAGATTTTTTTCACTGCTTAGCTGAATTTGTTTGTACACTTTTAAGTCTTTGATTGCCTGTTGATAATTCATAATTAAACCTGATGTTTTGAAGAGTTTACTAATCCTAACCGTTTAACCAACATAGTGTCCAATGCCCAACGTCCAGCTCCTACAACCAACAAGTAGCAGGCGCCCATTAACATCGCCCAGTCGGTTCTTGATTCGTGCATGAAGCTCCAAAAGCCATAGCGATTGAGCTCGTGAACATGAAAAATCCACCAGTCGCTTCCTATCCAGATGGGAATTTTTGTGGAAAGAAACGCAACCACCATAATGATAATCAAAGGGATGCTGGCAAGACGCGTGAAAAGTCCAAGCAATATCAATGAACCACAAATGAGTTCTACCCAGCCGACAAAAGGTCCCATGATATCAGGATATGGAATACCGATACCTATAAAGCGACCTGCACCAAGCATATTTGGATATAGTAATTTTTGAATACCTTCTGGCAAGAAAACCAATCCTACAGATAGACGGATGAATATCACCCAAGGAGAGGCAGAGCTATATAATAGGCGTTGGAATAAGTTTTTATTCATTGCAATCAACTCCATTTCATTGATCTTTTAAGTAGTAACGATGGAAGAGGTGCCAAATTAGTCCCAGCGCAATTAATAACAATCCTGATAGCCAAATGGCCAGAGGCACCCAGAAAGCTAGAAACAAACAGGAAATAAGACCCGAAACCGCAATGAAATTTGGATACAATCGCTGTTCTTTGGGTAAGTACAGCGCTGATAGATTGGTAATCGAGTAATATATCAAAACCGTGAAAGCACTGAAGGACCAGGTAGTTTCAACGCTGCCAAACAAGGTAAGAGACGTAATGACAAGTCCAATCCCAATAACCGCAGCAACAGGTGTACGATGCTTACTGGAAACCACTGCAAATGATTCTGGCAAATCCAGATGACGACCCATGGCCAATACCATCCGAGAAAGCCCTAATATGAGATTTAATAATACGCCCAGCATTGCGGTACATGCACCGACAGCGATAAGGGTAACCAGTCCAGGTCGGTTTATGGTACTGGCGGCTATTTCAAGCGGGGTTGCTCGACTTTCTGTGACGGTTGCCAGTTGGTTTGAACCTACAGTGCCAATGGCAACCAAAGCGACTAAAACATAAATGGCCGCACTTACAACTAAGGTCAGGATAATGGCTTTGGGGATAGTGTTTTCCGGCTCTTTAACTTCCTCACCCATGGTAGCAATGCGTCCATATCCGGTGTAAGCGACAAACATCAAAGCAGTTGCATACAAAAAATGACTGAGTCCCTCTTCAGCCGTTTTTGGAAAAAAAGGAGAGAGATTTTGCCCGCCATGTTGTAGTAGGCTGGGGGATCCATAAACAACAAATATCACAAGCGATAGCAGTGTAATCGATACAATAACTAGGTTGGTTTTGCTCGAACGCTTGATACCGCTTAACACAATCAAGGTTAAAACAACCACAACTGTTACGGCAACAGGAATAATGGAAACTGACCGAAATCCAAACAGGTGCAAAAAATACCCCGCAAAACCCAATGCAGCCGTTGCGGCAGAAGCTGTTTTGGCACATAAAAACATCCACCCTGCAGTAAATCCTATTGCCGGATGAAGATATCGATAACCATACTCATAAGTTCCACCGCTCACTGGATGGCTGGCTGCAAGTTGCGCACTCGATAAGGCATTACAGGTTGCAACCAATGCCGCAAGTATAATGGCTAAAATAACTGAGGGGCCTGTTACACCTGCTGCAATACCGATACTGACAAACACACCTGTACCTAGGATGGAACCTAAGCCCATCATTGTTGCACCCAACATGCCAAGATCACGGCGTAGCTCATGATGAATGGTTTTATTGTTCATACATCGTCCTTGTGTAATAGTCGCTTGTTTAACTACGCTAGCGTTTTTAATATACAATCCAAGTCATTTTAAAATTGCTTTGTTTATAGAGTTGAACAAATACAGTATTCAGGTCTATTTATAAAACAACAAGATAAGCATACATGACGTAGCGAACAATGCTACTGATGATAACAATGCAAATCGACTAAATTTTTGCGTCTGTTGTGCCATGATATGAGCCTCAATTAATGAATCGGAGATCATTTTCTTCATAGATTGAACTGATTCTCGGGTAGATTCTTGTAGTAATCTAGCCATCGCTTCTTTACTACTAGCTAATGCCACATTGAGAACCTTTTCAGCTTTTTCCTGGGCGTCATTCTTCCATTGAGAGGAAATAGCCTCCATTTCCCCTTTAAAGAAAGCCAGCATATCCTGTTGGACCTTTCGGTTTTCTTCAAGCAGCCTTTCGTTCATCGTTTGGAAGATAAGAACCGGATCGTCTTTCCCCAAGACCACACCATGTTTGACTGCAATGTCTTTGATGGTTTCATTGATTTTATCTGACATTAGATCACCATGGCATTATCAATCTGGCTAAATAATTGATCGCGTATCAGCTTTAATCGTTGCCTGGTCATAATATTTCGCTCAGGGGAATCGATTGCTTCATTAAATGTAATTTTTTGTTGAAGCATATTTGAGAGATCATGGCCGAAAGTTTCTTCCTTTAAGTCAGGGATATTGATTATTGCCGCTATTCGGTCTTTTGTTTCTTTGTATACCCTCATTTGCTCAAAAGACCTTCCTTCGCTCTCAATTTTGCCCCAATAGGGATTTAGCCAAACAACAAAGCGCACATCTTCCGGAAATTGGTTAACCAACTGAGAAAATCCGTTCGTTGTATCCAGCAACGCTTGACCACCAGTGATAACGGTATGGATTATGAGCTCATGCCCCAGTTCTTTTAACAAGGTGGGCACCTGATTGGTAAGTAGGTAATGCGACAAAGGAACAAATGAACTGGCACCATTATCAATAATCACATCATTTTGCGTGTTTGCAATTTTTTCAATTAAAGCGTCAAAGTGGCGCGGGTTTATTTCATCGCCATCCATAATATCCAGGCGCTCGACCTTAAGTGATTTAAAACCATGAAATGTGGCATTAATGGGATCGGTATCAAAACAAAGTAGTGGTTGTTCTTTGTAGCGTTTGTATTGAGCAGTGGTTGCTGAGACAAAGGATTTGCCTACACCACCTTTGCCTTGCATCGTAATATGTATTTTTGCCATTACAAGAGTTCCTCCGGGTTAGGTATTGGATTAAAAGTAAAACCTTTGATTTCATGTGTTGTTTTACTTTTGCTCTGTTTCTCATCCCTGGTGTTTTCCTGCGCTGACTTAATTAACTTAAGTACGTAATGTCTAAATGCTTTATAACCAAATGAAATATGACCTTCATCAGACAAAGTTTCCCAAACAGCTTTCATCGAACATCCCTTATCAAGGGCTTCTTTAATGTCTTCTTGGAGTGCTATAAATTCAATCTTTGCACTTATTCGCCCGGCCTTTTTTTTTGACTGGCTCTGGATTACTCGTTCGGAAAGTGGTTTTTTCATTCTTCTTTGGAGTCACATTTTTTTATTTAAAAAGTCTAAATCATAATTCGGTTTGGAACAAGGGGAAAAGGAATATTCTGGAATTATTAGGAACTTATTGGAATATGATAAGGGAGGTTTTAGCCCTATAAAGGAGCTTTTAAGAATAATTTGGATTTATTTGGTCCTCTGAGCGAAAAAGTTCTATAAAAATCGTTGCAAGCTCCAAAAAGTTCCTGCTATGATTCTTAAAAGGGATCTAGAAAAGCAGGGCAAGATAGGTGAAGTTAGCTAACCAGCAAGCTGGCTACCCAACCTCACAAGTCTTATTCGCACCTTCGGTGCTCAACGAAAACTCTATATTTTAAGGTCAAATCAATACCCAAAGGATTGCATAACCACTTAATTAAGAGGTCGGCATCCTTATGGACGAGAAGCTTAAAACACCCACCAGAAAAAATGGTCGCCATCTTCGCGTACCTGTTTTGCCTTCCGAAGAAACTCAGATTAAATCGAATGCAGCCACAGCTGGGCTTTCAATTGCCGAGTATTTAAGAAGGATTAGTCTCGGTTATCAAATTCAAAGTAGTGTTGATAAGGATTATGTGCTGCAACTAGCCAAGATAAATGGAGACTTAGGACGGCTCGGTGGACTGTTAAAACTATGGCTGACTCAGGATAAACGCGTTGCACATTTTGACCTCCAAACAGTTAAAACATTATTAAATCGTATTCAAGCTACCCAGGATGCAATGTTGGAAGTGGTGAAAAAATTATGATTATTCGCCATATTCCCATGAAGAAAACAAGGCTTAGTAGTTTTTCAGGTCTTGTTAAATACCTATGTAATCAACAAAATAAACAGGAGCGAGTGGGCAAGGTCAGGTTATCAAACTGTAACAGTATCGATCCCATTTGGGCTGTTCAAGAGGTTTTGGCTACGCAAGCTAAAAACCAAAGAGCGACTGGAGATAAAACGTATCACATGCTTATTTCTTTTGCTCCAGGAGAAAACCCTTCGGCTCAAATTTTACAGGAAATTGAAGATACAGTGGCATCATCGATTGGATTTAAAGAACACCAAAGAATCTCAGTTGTTCATCATGACACAGACAATCTTCACATTCATGTTGCGATTAATAAAATTCATCCTCAAACCTTTAATATGATTGAACCTTTCAGGGCATATAAGATTTTTGCTGAAGTCGCATCCAAGCTAGAAATTGAATTAGGTCTTCAAATAACCAATCATCAAACCCGTAAAAACCATTCAGAAAATCTTGCTGACGATATGGAGCATCATTCAGGTATTGAAAGCTTAATTAATTGGATGAAACGCTATTGTAAGGAAAAAATCGAGGCTGCCAGTAGTTGGAAGGAGATTCATAGTATTTTGACAGAACATGGGTTGATAATTCGAATTAAAGCCAATGGTTTTGTGTTCTGCAATGTCCAAGGGCTTACTGTTAAAGCAAGTTCAATTTCCAGAATTTTTGCTAAAAAAAATCTCGAATCCAAGCTAGGTTCATTCGTACCATCGCACCCAGAAGACGATGGAACTGCATCAAATGTTTATCATTATGAACCATTAAATAAAAAGGTACTTGGCACCAATCTCTATGCTAAATATCAGCATGAAAAATCACACAATAAAAGTTTCGTTTCAGACAAGCTTAAAAAGTTGCGTGAGGCCAAAACAAAACTTATTGAAAAGGCGAAAAAGCGAGGACGAATTAAACGAGCGGCTTTGAAGTTAATGAACCTTTCTGAAGTACAGAAAAAGTACCTCTATCAACATATAAACAAAACGCTGCTTAATGAGATTGAGAACATAAGAAAAAATTATGCAAAAGAACGTAGTCAGTTATTAGATTCTTATCAAAACAAAACCTGGGCTGACTGGCTGAAACAAAAAGCACAAGGCGGTGACCAAAATGCTTTAATGGCAATGCGGTATCGTAATCGTAAAAATAAACATGATTACACCATATCAGGATCAGGCCCTTCTTTTTCTTCCTCTTTAAATTTTGGACAAATCGACTTGGTTACTAAAGAAGGTACGGAGATTTATAAAAAAGATAACAGTATTATTAGGGACAATGGAAAGGAAATTATCATTTCTAAAGGCGGGTCTATTCCTGCGCTTAAACGAGCCTTGGAAATGGCAAGGCAGCGCTATGGTGACTGTATTTGTGTGAATGGGTCTCCATTATTTAAAAAGATTATCTTGCAGATTGTTATTCAATATCAAATGCCAATCACTTTTGCTGATTTGGATTTGGAAAATCAACGTCAAAAACTAAATTTTGAACAGGAGAAATCCCATGATCAATCAAGAGCAAACCGACAAAGCCATCGAGGAAGAACTTCAGGAGGCCATGAGGCTGCTGGAACAGCCACTGGAAAGAAAAGGGGTAGCACAAAGCCCAACTCTTTCAGCATTAGACAAGGCTCGCCAGCCAAAGATCACAACAGCTTGCGAAACCTGTCCAAATGCGATCTGGTTCAGCTCACCGGAAGAGGTCAAGTGTTATTGCCGGATAATGCACATGATCACCTGGAGCGGCAAGGATTCAAATTTGATAACCATGTGCGACGGGAAGTTTCTCGATTAAAGACAAATAGAAAGCATTACAAGAACCAAATTAAACCAATTTCCTATTGAAAGTTTGAAGTCAATAATTATTCCTCAGACTAAAAATGGTGCATTTTTCTTGACAATATACCCACCAAGGGTATATACCTATAGGGGTATATTGGAGAATTATATGTCAAAACACCCTAAGCATCATGAAGAGTTGTCTCGACTTAATAGAGTAACCGGACAACTCGAAGGCATTAAGCGGATGATTGAAGAACAACGCTACTGCGTGGATATCCTTTCTCAGTTACGCGCTGTTCGTAATGCAGTAAAAACTATTGAATTGGGTGTGCTTGAGCGCCATGTTTTAAACTGCCTTAATGAGGTCGCCTGCCATGGAACTTCTGAGTCGCGTCAGGAAAAAATGGATGAGATTATGGCATTACTAAAAAAATACGACTGAGGTGGATGATGAATACACAAAACCAGGATGCTAAACACCACAAAGAAGGGCATAGTTGTTGTGCTCATCAGCATCATCATGCACCTATGTCCCAATTTGAGATAACATCAGATCATGTAATTTACACCTGCCCTATGCATCCACAAATCCGCCAAGACAAACCAGGAACTTGCCCACTATGTGGTATGGCGCTGGAGCCAGAGCAGGTGAGCATAACAGAACAAAGAAATCCCGAGTATCACAATATGTTCTGGCGTTTTATCATTGCATCTATAGCAAGTATTCCAGTCATTTTCTTGAGCATGGGTGAGCGTTGGTTAAGCCCATTAATTCCAATGTCTCTATCGTTATGGACTCAAGCTATACTTGCAACGCTGGTGGTTTGGGGCTGTGGTTGGCCTTTCTTTTTAAGAGGATGGCAGTCTCTTCGCACCCATCATCTGAATATGTTTACCCTGATTGCTTTGGGCACTGGTGTTGCCTGGGGGTATAGCTTGGCAGTCGTTCTTTTTCCACAACTACTTCCCCTGCATATGCAAGGCGATGGCATGATGCCAGTCTATTTTGAAGCTGCAGCAGTGATTACGACTTTGGTGCTTTTAGGCCAAGTGTTGGAATTAAAAGCGCGTGAGCGCACCGGAGATGCCATTCGTGCATTGCTTCATTTAAGTCCAACAATTGCTCATCGATTAAATGACGGCGAAAATGAGGAGGACATCTCTCTTGATGAAGTAACGGTAGGTAATAGATTGCTGGTACGCCCTGGTGAAAAAATCCCGGTTGATGGAGAAGTAATTCAAGGTCAAAGTGATGTGGATGAATCCATGCTCACAGGTGAACCTATGCCTGTCGCCAAAGAAGTTGGCAATACGGTGATTGGTGGGACACTGAATCAACAAGGAAGCCTTGTTATCAAAGCAGCACACATAGGCAAAGACACGTTACTTGCCCGCATTATCTCCCAAGTCAGTGAGGCCCAACGCAGCCAGGCCCCTATTCAACGCTTGGCAGATGCTGTTTCTGCTTGGTTTGTGCCTATTGTTTTAGCAATCGCATTGATTGCGTTTCTTGTTTGGTTTTTAGTAGGCCCCTCGCCTTCCTTAAGTTATGGCTTAATCGCTGCCATCTCCGTATTAATCATTGCATGCCCTTGTGCTTTGGGTCTTGCAACCCCCATGTCCATTATGGTTGGGATAGGAGAAGGCGCACGACGCGGTATTTTAATTAAAAACGCTGCTTCTTTGGAGCAATTAAGAACAATCAACACCCTGGTTGTCGATAAAACAGGAACATTGACCCAAGGTCATCCGGCGTTAACCCAAGTTATTCCAATTGCTAGTTGGCAAGAACAGGAGCTTTTGAGTCTCGCGGCATCTCTTGAGCGTCACAGTGAGCACCCACTAGCCAAAGCACTACGTGATGAAGCGCAAACACGTCAAATTACTTTAAGAGAAGCTACGGATTTTATTGCAGTTAGAGGAAAAGGCGCTCAAGCAAAAATCGATGGAAAAAGCGTTGCCATTGGTAATGCACAGTGGCTTTTGGTTCCTGCCGAGCAAATTCCTGATGCGGCGTTGAAGGCCCAAGAAGAAGGGGCTACTTTGATTTATTTGACAGTTAATAAGCAGTTCGCAGGTGTTTTTGTGGTCGCTGACCGCATTAAAGAGTCAAGCCACGATGCTGTCGCCACGCTTATCAAAAAAGGTATACAAGTCATTATGCTCACCGGTGATAATGCCATTAATGCCAAAGCAGTAGCTCGACAAGTAGGTATTCAAAGGGTTATTGCCGAAGTCTTGCCCGATGAAAAAAGCAATATGATTGCTCAATTGCAACAGGAAGGGCATGTGGTTGCCATGGTTGGTGATGGGGTGAATGATGCCATTGCCTTGGCAAAAGCCAATATTGGTATTGCGATGGGAACCGGAAGTGATGTAGCAATTGAAAGTGCCGGCATTACCTTATTAGCAGGTGATTTAAATAAACTGGTAGAGGCTTATGAATTATCGGTGCATACAGTAAAGAACATCCATCAAAATCTTTTTTTTGCTTTTATTTACAATGCGCTGGGCGTGCCCATCGCGGCAGGTGTTCTTTTCCCATTTACAGGCTTATTACTAAATCCTATGATAGCTGGTGCTGCCATGGCATTAAGTTCTGTGTCGGTGATTGCCAATGCTTTGCGTTTGCGCAAGAAGCTGACATGATAGGAAAAATAATTAAATTAATTTAATTAATATTAGGGACAGAATGTACATGATGAATCAGAAAAGGGGTTTTAAGTATTTTGTGATAGGGCTGACACTGTTAATGCCTGTATTAGCACATGCAAAATCCCCGTTGAATCTCAAAGAGCTGACACAACTGGCAATTCAACAGAACAAGGATTTAAAAGCAGCGCGTTTTGCCATCTCTATTGCCGAGGCACGCTTGGTACAAGCAGGATTATGGTCAAATCCCAATATTAATTTAAATAACAACGACGACCGATTATTTAATAACGAGGGTGAATATTCGCGAAGTATCAGCTTTAACCAGGCCTTTCCCATATCAGGTCGTATTGCCAAGCAAAAAACAGTGGCACGCATTGATATTCTTCGCGCCCAGGCTGAGGTTTTTGAGGCGACCCGGCAGTTAAGTGCCAAAGTTGCTAATGCATATTATGCGGTGGTCATCGCAGAGAACCGCATGCAACAATTAAATTATTTACAAAAGATAAATCAAGAGTTGGTGCGTGTTATTCATAATCGCTACCATGCCGCTGAAATTTCTAAATTGGATGATAATTCGGCTCGCATTGAATACGCACGTATTACTCAAGAAAAACAACTGTTAAAAAGTCAGCTAATTAGCCAATATGCCCTTTTAAATCAACTCATTGGTCAAACACCCAATTCGCCACTGAACGTTAAAAAAACGATTAGGATAGCAAAAGGCATTCCTCCATTAGGAAACTTAATCAATCACGCCCTCAGTAATCGTCCTGACAGGAGGGCTTTGCTACTTGCTGGACAACGCGCCATGGCCGATAGACGTTTAGCCCAAGCTGAGCGCTTTGCTGATTGGACTCTTGGTGCTGGAGTGCAACAAGATAAAATCGTTGTGGAAGGCGGGTTACCGCAACCAGCTGATCGCACATTAGGGGTTTCCTTATCCATTCCTCTGCCTTTACTCAATCGCAATCAAGGGCGAATTATGGAGGCCTCCGCAACTGGAACTCAAGCCATGATCTCAGTAGATGCTTTAAATCTCACGATTGAAACAGAGGTTACGAGCAATTATGGCCAGCTTAATGCTCTTAAAACTAGTGTCGCGCAAACGCAAGGCACCTCCCTTCGTTTAGGGCTTGAAAACGTGAAACTTGCTCGTGAAGCCTATCAAAATGGACAAGTTTCTTTTTTGAATGTCTTGCAGGTGCAAAGGCAACAAAATGATGTACAAATGGCCTACTTAACGACCATTGGCCAATATTTTCAATCTTATGTTGCCTTATGTACGGCTATTGGAGCACCCCATACAAACGGATTCTGCTCGTATTTATCCTTAACAAAGGACGTGACCAAATGATTCATACATTTAACTCCATCCGCCAAAGAGTGTGGTTTATTGTTTTACTGGGTATTTTCTTTCATTCGTCATTGCTAATGGCGCATGGAGACGAAATTGAAGTCAGCACGTCAGGCCCAGCCCAGTCGGTTACATTAACTCCTGAACAAACCAAAATGCTGGATATTCAGGTCTCCGAAGCCACGCCGCGCCCCATGGCTGACTTGTTAGCATTAAATGGTCAAATCCAATTACTGCCCAATGCACAGGCCGATGTCAGTGTGCGTATTAGTGGTGCCGTGACTGATATTGTGAGCAATCTTGGGGACAGTGTCACCAAAGGCCAAACATTGGCCACGGTACAATCTCGCCTAGTTGGTGATCCTCCACCTAGTGTCGCGGTAAAAGCGCCTATTTCAGGTGTTATTGATGCACGCAATGTGAATTTGGGGCAAGCGGTAGAACCCAACACCGTTTTATTTCACATCAGTAATCGTGAGCAAGTGCTCGCTATTGTTCAAGTGTATGAAGAGGATTTGGGCAAGATTAAAGTAGGGTTGGATGTGAATGTGCATGTTTTAAGTTATTCCAAGCGTATTTTTCCTGGAAAAATAACGCTTGTTGAACCAAATTTAGATCCCTTAACGCGCACCGTGAACGTCCAAATTAGTCTTGATAATAAAGAGGGATTATTAAAACCCGGCATGTTTGTACGTGCCAACGTGGTATTACGATTTACTCAGGCAGCACTTACGGTACCTAATAACGCCATACTGGAAATTGATAATGCCACCTTTGTGTTTGTGAAGAATGGCACAGCCTATGAGAGGACGGTGGTTAGCCTTGGGGCTCGTGATGATAAGTATACTGAAATTAAAGAAGGTTTAGTTCCTGGCGATGAGGTGGTCACGCAGGGTAATCGAGAATTGTACACATTATCTCTAAGTGGTGGCGGCACTAAAAAATCTGGTGATAAGGAGCCTCACTAATGTTTACACGCTTAATTGCCTGGTCGCTTCATAATCGCCTTTTGATTTTAGCTTTAACGCTCGTGCTGTGTCTTTTAGGTGGTTACACCTTAAAACAAATGCCAGTAGATGTATTCCCGGAATTTGCCCCTCCACAGGTGGTGGTGCAAACCGAAGCGCCGGGCATGGCCACCCAAGATGTGGAAACGCTAATTACTTATCCATTGGAAAGTGCGATTAATGGCACACCAGGTGTAGCCAGTGTTCGCTCTAAAACATCGGTAGGTTTATCCACCATTACCGTGGTTTTTGATGACCGAACGGATATTTACCGTAATCGACAACTGGTAAATGAACGTATTCAACAAGTCAGTAATCGACTCCCACCCGGGGTTAATCCTCCAGTGATGTTACCGGTAACCTCTGCAGTGGGTTGGCTTGTCAAATATGCCTTAATCAGTGATACGGTAAGTCCTGAAACATTACGCACCATTTCAGATTGGACCATCAGACCCCGAATTCTAGCATTAGGTGGGGTTGCGGCCGTCGTGTCACTTGGTGGGGAGGTCAAGCAATACCAAGTGCGTTTAATTCCTGAGCGCATGCTTTCTTATGGGATTACCATCGAAGAAGTACGCCAGGCGTTAACCACTGCGAATCAAAACGTACCTGGCGCTTTTATTCACCAAGCCGGTAGCGAGCTTGTGGTCGGAACTATGGGGCGAATCCAGTCCTTAGAAGACATTAAAAAAACCGCCATTGTGGTACGAAAAGGAATTCCTATCACGATTAATAATGTAGCTACCGTTGCTTTTGGTGGTGAAATAAAGCGCGGTGATGGTGCTTACAATGGAAAGCTCGCGGTGATTGGCACCATTTCCAAAGCCTATGGTGCCGATACGGTGACAACCACGGCTAAAGTGGAGCAAGCGCTAAAAAACATCAAACTCACTCTCCCCGCAGGGGTGGCGTTAGAAACGGAAGTCTTTCGTCAAGCCAATTTTATTGAATCAGCGATTCATAATCTATCTCGCGCTCTTCTTGAAGGGGCAATCATTGTCATTGCGGTGCTTTTTGTGTTTTTAATGAATTGGCGTGCCTCATTTATTACCTTTCTGTCCATGCCTGTATCCTTTGTCATTGGTTTATTGGTGCTTCACTATTTTGGCATTGGGATTAACTCAATGACACTTGGTGGGATGGCCATTGCGATTGGCGAGGTCGTAGATGATGGCATCATCACGGTTGAGAATGTGGTGCACCGTTTAAGAGTAAACCGTCAAGAACTCCATCCTTTACCTGCCATTGAAGTGGTGTTTGATGCGGTACTTGAGATACGAAGTTCGGTTGTTTATGCCACCATTATTATTAGCCTTGTCTTTTTGCCTATTTTCTTTTTATCAGGGATTGCTGAGCGTATTTTTAGCCCCTTGGCCATTGCCTATATTGCCTCTGTCTTGGGTTCTTTGGTGGTATCGATTACCATGGTTCCGGCGCTTTGTTACCTTTTATTGGTTCGTGGCAAAGAAAAAGCAGAAGACTCTGAAGTGAGTCTACATGGCTTATCTCAGCGTGAGCGTCATTATGGGGTAGAGCAAAAAACGGAGCATGAGAAAGAGTCTGAAACCCGGTTTGTCCTGTTTCTTAAAAGGCATTTTCTAACAGCACTGCACTGGTCTTTATCGCATGTTAAAGCTGTGGTTGTGATGGCACTGGCTGCTTTTTTGTTTGCATTAACCCTACTTCCCTTTTTTGGTAAGTCCTTTTTACCGGAGTTTCATGAGGGAAATTTCATTATTGCTATGAGCACATTGCCAGGAACTTCATTAGAAGAGTCGATGCGTTTGGGACAACAGGTGCAAAAATCCTTAATGCGCTACCCACAAGTCATCTCGATTTCCCAACGCGCAGGTCGCAGTGAGTTGGATGAAGATGCGCTACCCCCTAATGTCAGCGAATTTGATGTCCGACTTGATTTTACTAGAGACAAATCGATGCCACCTGATGAGCTATTACGACGAATTCGTGCTGATTTAGCCAATATTCCAGGTGCGATGTTTAATGTGGGTCAGTTCATTGCCCATCGTATGGATGAAGTGCTTTCAGGGGTTCGTGCCCAAGTGGCGGTGAAGTTATTTGGTGATAATTTAACGACGCTCAATGAATTAGGTCAATCTTTAGAGACTGTTTTAAAATCTGTTCCGGGTGTTGTTGATGTCAATAAAGAGCAGCAGATTAATGTACCGCAACTCATCATTAAAATTGACCGAGAAAAGGCGGCACGTTATGGGGTCAATGTAGGGCAAATTTCTGAAGACGTACAAGTACTTTTAAATGGAGTCAGTGTTTCGAATGTTTTGGAAGGACAGCGTACCTTTGATTTGTACCTTCGTATGGATAAACCTGGACGAGATAGCATTAAAGCCATTCAAGACATGTTGATTGACGCACATGGCCAAGCCGAGGGAACTTCTGGTCAAGTGCCTTTGCGGGCTGTGGCTGATATTAAAGTAGAGCCCCAACCCTTTGCCATTAATCGGGAGAATGTGCAGCGGTTATTGGTCATTGGCTTTAACGTACAAGGACGAGATTTAGGCAGTGTCATTGCTGATGTAGAACAAGAGGTACAGGAAAAAATAAAACTACCCGCAGGCTATTTTATCCAATACGGCGGGCAATTTGAAAGCCAGCAACAAGCTTCTAAAGTGATTATTACCTTTGGTGCTTTAGTTATTTTCATTATGCTGGTCTTACTGCATAAAGCCTTTGGTACCTTAAGAGAAGCTTTATTGGTGATGTTTAATTTACCTTTGGCGTTAATCGGTGGGGTGATATCACTTTTTATCGCCAGTGGTGAGATGAGTGTGGCAGCCATGATTGGTTTTATTACCTTATTTGGGATTGCGGCACGCAATGGGATTATTTTAGTGAGCCACTACAATCAATTGCGGTTGCAGGGAAAAACTCGAGAGCAAGTGGTCATTGATGGGACACTCGATAGATTAGTGCCGGTACTTATGACAGCGGCTACCGCAGCCCTTGGTCTTTTCCCGCTCCTTTGGGGTTCACCCGCCGGTAAAGAGTTAGAGCGTCCTTTGGCACAAGTACTATTGGGAGGGCTATTGACTTCAACCGTGCTCAATATGTTTGTTGTTCCCACGGTCTATAACGCCATTGAACAATGGCGGGAAAGACATCAATCTTTAGATGAAACCAATAAGGAGAAACACCATGAACCAAAAACAATGCAACCGTAAGTTAAAGTGGTTTAGTTTGATAATGAGCTTTTTTATTTGGACAATACCTATAGAACTCTTTGCCGATACAAGCGAAGCGTCCAAAGTAACCATTCCATCAACTATCCCAGCCATTTGGAAAGCCATTGATGAGCAAGCGGTGTCGATTAATCAGGCATTAAAAGACAATCAACTCACCTCCATTCATGAGCATGCTTTTGCTATTCGCGATTTAGTCAATGCACTGCCTGCTTTAAGCAAGGATTTATCTGAAGAGCAGAAAAAAATATTACAAACAAATTTAAGTTATGTAGGGCAATTGGCCACTCGTCTTGATAAAACAGGGGATGCAAACGATAAAGAGGGAACTCAAGCCAATTGGGATAAATTGGAAAAAATATTAAGCCAATTACGTGCCCTTTATCAAATCTCATCATCTAATTAAGAGTATTTTTATGAAATTATCTTTTTGCGTTCAAGCAATACTTGCATTAAATGCCCTGTATGTTGGGCAAGTCCTTGCAGTTCAAAATCCGACCTCACATACAGTGACTAAACCCACCGTGTTGTTGATTAAAAAATATCAAACCGAAGTGGATGGTAAACCTACTGAATTATTTCGAATCGAGCAGCCTGATGGTACTTGGGGATATCATGGGGTTAAAGGCGACATGTTTGATGCCATTGTAAAAAATCAGACTGATAAGCCCACAGTGTTACATTGGCACGGCCTCATTGTACCAAATGACCAAGATGGAGTGCCCTATGTGACGCAAGCACCTATTCCCCCAGGCGGTGAGTTTCATTATCATTTCTTGCTCAAACAATCTGGGACTTATTGGATGCATTCGCACCATGATTTGCAGGTACAACAATTTTTATCAGCACCTTTGATTATCTCCGATGCAAAAGATAAGGCAAGTGAGAAAGAGGTTACTTTATTCATTGGCGATTTTAGCTATAAAAAACCAGAAGTGATTTTAAGTGAGTTAAAGAAGGGACAAATGACCCACATGCATCATGGAAATGGCATGTCTTCTATGCCTATGAGCCAACCCGAAGCCGATTTAAATGATGTCAATTATGATGCATTCCTAACCAACTATAAAACGTTAAAGAATCCAGAAATTGTTCCCGTTCATCAAGGAGATACTGTTCGGTTAAGGTTTATCGCAGGCTCTGCAATGTCTAATTTTTTTATCAATACAGGCATTTTAAAAGGAAAGGCGATTGCTATTGATGGGCAAGCGATTAAACCAGTAGAATCCAATCAATTTCAACTGGCTGTGGGACAGCGGATTGATGTTTTGGTGACCATTCCCCAAGGTGAAAACGCATATCCTATTCTTGCGCAAGGAGAAGGGACTGCGATGCAAACAGGTTTAATACTTACAACGCCTAAAGCGAATATCCCTAAACTAAATGAAAAAACGTCAAATAAAGCTGGCGCTTTAAACTATGATCAGGAATTTAAATTTAAGGCCTTACAGCCAATGTCAGCTAAAACTCCTGGACAAACGCTTACAGTCAATTTAGAAGGCGATATGATGTCCTATGTGTGGACAATTAACAATCAAAAATGGCCTGAAATAAAACCATTAACGGTTCAGAAAAACAAACGGGTTGAACTTGTCTTCAATAATAAAACGATGATGGCTCATCCCATGCATTTGCATGGTCATGTCTTTGAAGTGACTGAGATTGATGGGAAAAAGATAAGTGATGGTCTGTTGCACGACACGGTTTTGGTGTTGCCGAAATCAACTGTTAAGGTTCAATTTGATTCCGATAATCCGGGCAACTGGATGATGCATTGTCATATGCTTTATCATCAAGAGACTGGGATGATGACTCTGATGACTTATCAGGATATTAAATTACCAGACTTAACAAGCCATCATTGACGTTAAACACCATCTTTAAGGATTAAGCTGCTTTTAGAGAGTATTTTAGTCGCTCATAACTAAGAATAGTACTTACCTAGATGCGTCATTATGAGGATATGGGTAGTTTTGGCAACAACTGAACTGATCAGCTGTTGCCATTTGAAATGAATTTATGCAATATGAGCCACATTGGTCTTTTGCGATAATAGCAAACGGCTATTTAACTTAGCATATCTATAAATTTTTGATTTTAATTGTCGTTTCACTCCCTCGAGCCCTAACTTACTGTTGTTAGCCAGATCATTAAAATCGCTAAATTGTCGGGGGTTTGATAACTGCTCTCCCGGAGCAAAGGTCGGTAGAATGATGAAGCCATTAACTGAATCAGCTGCTTCTTTTCCTTTTTCTTTCCCAGGGTTAATACCTTTTGTTAACTCAAGGTGTTTGTCATCATCTGCAGCCACAATAATTGGAGTATTGGGATATTTATCATGTAGCGCTTTAGCGACTGGTTTGAGATTACCGGAGTCAAAGGCAGAGACAACAATAGGTAGCCCGGTTGCCTCTTTTATAGTTGCAGCTGTAGCATAACCTTCAGCAATAACAATGACAGGCGTTCCTGAAAGTTTTTCTAGGCCACCCAATACATGAAAACTGCCTTCCTTTCTTGAATCTTTTGCAAAGCGTTT
Source organism: Legionella shakespearei DSM 23087 (assembly GCF_000373765.1). Lineage (GTDB taxonomy): Bacteria > Pseudomonadota > Gammaproteobacteria > Legionellales > Legionellaceae > Legionella > Legionella shakespearei. Next base: position 30,870 of record NZ_KB892386.1, read on the forward strand.
GGTTCCATCTTCGGCAATGTATTGAACAGTCCAAAGTGTACCTTGGCAATCTGTTGCTGGAATACAGGTTAGTTTTCTTTCTTCATCCGTATAGGCGCCAGAATGAACCTGAATACCTTTGGCCTGCATATAAGGTGTGGGTTCCAAAATCTCTGTCATCATCGATAATTTTTCTTTGAGTCTTAATGCAGTACTTTTTTGCTTAGCTTCAAGCTCACGTTGGCGAGTTTGTTGTTGCTCGAGTGCTTCTGCCTTAAGCGTTGTCTTCTGTTCATCAGTTAAAATGTAACCCTTACATTTCCAATTAAGTTCGTCACCAGTTCGATTATTTTTAATATATCCAGCCGGAATACCATCTAAATGGGCCACATAAAATCCTGCCTTTTCACCGTTTTTATCACCCTCTGTAGCTATGCGATGAGGTTTACCATCCATAATTGGATGCCCACCTGAAACAATAGCACCAAGGCTCACCAATGCCGCCTTAAATTCATCTTCTGGTATAAGCGCTTTATCCTGGGTTAGTATTTGATTTTCAGGAAGCCAGGCTTTGATTTTCTCAACAGGAACACCAGGATTTGCATACCAACATTTTTGAACTTTATCCCAAGCAATACCTGGTGTTCCATCAGTGAGTTTTCCTATTGTGGATTTAGCACTCTCTTTTTGTTTGAAGGGGATGCTTAACCAGACCTTTTCAGAAGTGATGTTTTCAGGCGTCATAAAGGCTACCTCTTTAAGTTTCTCATCCTTGATTTCAATAAGTTCTGTTAGTTGAATGTCTTGGGTTTGCTCAAAAGCACCCAGGTGACTAACTATTTTTTCTGCATCCGCAGATGCTCTGAATATTTCTAAAGGCTCATCTTCCAGAACTTGAATCCACGATTTGATATATGCCGTGTGTTGAGAAGGGGCATGGCCTATACCAAGCTCAGCACCTAAAAGCATGCTTGCAATTTCTGCTCTCAATTCTTCTTTGGCGTAGGCATCTGAACCAAAAGGATGACCTAAATCTCTATCCAGTCTGGAAGGATGACCGCTCCAATGCCCAAGCTCATGCAGGGCAGTGGCATAATAGTTTGCTGCAGATTTAAATTGCTCTTTTGGCGGAAGATGAATGCTATCAGTCGATAATCTGTAAAATGCTCTGTCCGCTTCAGAATGAATAATGGTGGCGCCAGAGTTATGCAGTAGTTTTTCTGCTCTTTCAATTAAGGACCAGTCCGGCTCTTTTGTAATGAGTTCGGGCATATTATCAATCTGTGAGGCATGAAATACTGTTGAATAAAACACCTTGGGTCGTTCAAGATTCACCTGCACTTTTAATGGATTACCGTGCTCATCAAGCACAGGTTTACCAGCATCATCTTGTTTGATTTGTTCTTCATGAAATTTCCAATACTGAATCGTCGTGCCTTTTTCTCCCTTGCGCACTTGCGCATCCATGCTTTGTGCTTGTTTGTAAGTTAACCAGCGATTGTCATCACTTTGGTTCAGCATTAAATACAATGCATTAATCCCGCGATAACGTTTTCCTGTTATCGGATTATAAGGAACTTGACCATTACCTGTGCCTGGCTCCCATGGTTTTAGCCAAGGTGCTGTTCCTGCTTTCAGGCTCTCAATAATTTGATTGGCAACGACTTGATGGTAAGGCATTTTAGTCATAAATAGCCTCCATCGCGTCTTCTTCATTGAGTGCATCTTCAAAAAATGCGCCCATGATGTCTGCTTCTATCGGACTGACCTCGACAAGAAAGCCAGGGATTACTAAATCCTCGAACTTTTCTGAAATCACATCCATTAGCTCGGTTTCATGATTCATGTGGTTTTCTCCCGTTTATTAATTACCCATATGGGTGTGATCATTCCCTTGATTTGTCTTGTGTGAACAAGACCATAATATCGACCATCGAATGACCATTCGCTTTGACTGGTCATCGTCATGATTTCATCTTCTTGAAGTTGATAATTCATTACCTGCCATTGAGGTAAAGTGCGGTTCATTCCATCCTGTAATTTTGGTTTTGAATAAGGAGTTAGCATTTGATTCACATAAACTCCTTCATTTGTCGTAGAGAGGACATCGCCAGATACAGCCACTATTTTTTTCATTAAATAGCCATATCCATTGCAATAAAGACCAGGGTCTATATAACCTCTGTTCTTGGCTAATCTGAAAGTTTTCCTATCATCTGGGCAAAAAATCACATAAGCATTTTTTAGTGGCTCTGTGCCGGTGATGCGATATAAGCCTATAGGAATGGACTCAGTAAGATTTATCTTAAAGCCCATAGAATGGAATAACATACCTGCAGCAATAGTGCTTATCAGAAAAATAGCGATTATGACGGATAGTTTTTTCATAATCGGATCATCTCATCTTCACTTAAACGAACACGTAACATATCTGATTGAGCAGGAGCCTCTACAGATGCCCTAGCCATGAAGACTGGATCTTTAAAATAAAGCGGTTGTTTACCATAAATGGCAGGGAAGCCCGCTGCATAAACAACCATATCCCCAGCTTCAATAATCAGGCCATTAGAATCTTTTTTGGGGCCTGGCATACGCAGGCACTCATCAACAGTTAAAAGAGGTCTCGATATTTCTTGAATGGTTTTTGATATTTGATTTAAGAACGTAGAAAAGCGTTTCCCACTGGTAGTGATGTGTTCTTTAACAATAGTTGTTTGACCTGTCAGCTTGGAAAGATGTTCTGCTGTTTCAACCCTGTTGGGTGGATAAGCATTTTGGATGTGGCAATTAGAAGTGATGGTCTCATCAGGCCCATAACCACGTTCACGGCTTTTAAGCTGATTAATGTCCTGGCAAATTAAGTAAAACTTTAAACCATAACCTGCAACAAAAGCTAATGACTCTTGTAGAATATCGAGTTTTCCAAGGCTAGGAAATTCATCAATCATGCAAAGCAGTCGATGTTTATACGTTTTTTTAGCGCTCACATAAGATAATCCTTTGTCATTGGATATACGCTCAAATTCCATTTTGTCTGCCAATAGTCTTACTATCATATTAATCATTACTCTAACCAGAGGTTGAAGCCTGGCCTTGTCATTAGGTTGAGTAACAATATAGAGACTCACAGGATTTTCATGGTTCATCAAATCTCGAATACAAAAATCGGAAGACGAGACGTTATGTGCTACCACCGGATCTCGGTATAACGCCAAATAAGATTTTAAAGTAGATAATACAGAACCTGCTTCTTCTTCGGGGCGGTCTATCATGTCACGCGCAGAGGCTGAAATAACAGGATGGGTTTTGCCTTCAATATGCGGGTATTGCGTCATTTCAATGAGCAGGTCGGCAATATTAATATTGGGATCAACCAGCATACGGTCAATATTGGGAAATGTAGCTGGTTCTCCCTGGTTTTTCAGTTTATAAATCGCATGCAGAATAAAACCAACCAAAAGGGCTTGAGAGGTCTTCTGCCAATGCGTTTCCAATCCTTTACCATCGGGATCAACTACAAGTGTTGCCAAATTTTGCACGTCACCGACCTCTGATTCCGTACCGACTCTGATTTCATTTAGTGGGTTCCAGCGTGCACTTCCTTTTAACGTTGCCGGTTCAAATCGAATGACTTTGTTGTTAGCATGTTTCTGACGCCATCCAGCAGTCATTGCCCAAAGTTCACCTTTTAAATCGGTAATGACGCAAGATTGTTTCCAGGATAGAAGGGAAGGGATCACTAGACCAACTCCTTTCCCTGAGCGTGTTGGTGCATAGGTTAAAACATGCTCAGGCCCATTGTGGCGCAAATAATGAATCTCTCCTTTGTCATCTTCGAATGCCCCAACATAAACTCCTTCATCATGTCCAATGAGGCTCGCACTGTTTAAGTCTTCCCAATTAGCCCATCTGGCTGAACCATGGAGGTAATCACTCACATTGTTCTTTTTAAAATATTTGGAAGCCAATACGATCATCATTAAAAACAGACAACCCATCATCACAATGAGGCCAAAGGCAGCATTAAAAGAATCTGGGTAATAGGATTGATATTTACTAGCCCAGATAAAAATCTGCCAAGGCATATAAATATGGGCGAATGAAGCCCCTAGGACATCAGCATAGTGAAATTGATGCGCGAAAAACTGCGTGCCAATTTGCATGCTGATTAGAAAAGAACAAATCACTAACCAGGTATGCGTTTTATTTGTCTTGCTATGATTTTTTTCTCTGACTTGGGGGCCTATGGCTTGATTCAGTTTGTTTTGGCTCATTGGCTCTCTCCCGATGCCTTTTGGTTCACAAACTGACTGACCTCATCTGATGTATCAGTACCTGAACTAAAGCTACCTCCAGGAGTACCCATAGACAGAATATTTTGTGCGTTGGATTCTTGCGATTCAGAAGCAGATGAATCTACCTTGTTCTGAATTGCCTCAGCAATTTTCCCACCTGTTGTGTCAGCAATTTTGTCTGCAATGGCCTCTTTAACCGAGTTTGCTTTTTCACGAGCCACATCCATAGTACCTGATGCTAAATGGGAACTAAAAGAACCTGCAAATTTGGTAGCTGTTCCCATGGCTTCAGCTAAACCACCAGTTTTAGAGCCTTTATCCATTCCTGACAGAGAACTTGTATCACCAGAATTGGTTGATTGACTGGCTGCTTTAAACGCGGCATTCAGTGCGGATAATCCACCACCACTTTGAGCAAGTGCAGTGCCTGCTGCGCCTGCCATGGCGGCACCCGCAATTCCTGCAGCCCCCATAGCTCCACCAAGACCGAGCCCACCGCCGCCACCAGAACCGCCTCCTGACACAATGCCAGCCAAGGCAGGCGGAATTTTGTCAATAAGAACCAGTAACAGTACGGCAACTACCAGCATGACAAACATTTCTTTAAGCATGATGTTTTCAGACATTGCAGCGTAATATTGATCTACAAAGGATTTACCAATACCAATAATTAAAATCATGGCAAAAGCTTGTAATGCAATCCCCAACACAGTTTTGTAGTAGTTAATTGCAATGTCCTGAGTCCAACGGCCACCGCCAAACCCTAATAAAACAATGCCACCATAAGTTAAAATCCATGCGGTGATTAAGATAATGAGCATATTGATACTGACTAAAGCTAATATAATCAGAATAACCCCTGCAACGAGTAATCCTACTGTAGTTGCTGCAGGAGACCAGATGGATGAGCTGTCTATGGCTTTTGAAACAATATCAAACCCAACATCCACAATATCAGAAGGAGAGACATGCTCATTAATCCCAGAAGCCTTGGCTGCAAGTTGCCGCATGGAATCTATTATCGCTTTTGCAATTGCAGGCCCATTGTCCAAAATCCAATAGAAAAAACCGATAACCACAAAAAACCGTACTGTTTCAGCTAAGAATTCTTGAATGTCTGCTCTTCGCAATGCCATCAAGCCGTAAGTCCACACCATACTGATTGAGGCCAAAGACCAGAACAAATATCTTGCGTAACTCAACATGGTTTTGCTCCATAGCGCGGATGTGCTGGCAAAACGTTGTAAAATATTATCGAGTAAATCACGACTATCCATGCCATGCCCCTGAGCATGGCAGTATGTGGAAAACCCAAACAAACTAAGAGCAATTAAATAGGGGATTATTTTTTTATTCATACCATCACCACGTCTTACCAGAGCTTTTGGAATAGCTACCACCACGGAAACACGCATCACCAATAGCTTGGAGTTCTTCTTTAGTTCGACCCTCTCTTGAGCTGTTGCATGTTAGAGAAGCCAAATGTTCAGCCTTTTTTTGAGATGCGGTTTCAGCGCTGTCGCAACCTGACAGGACACAAGTAAGAACCAAAATTGATAAACATATAACTTTCATTTCCTCTCCTTTTTATGATGGATTACCATTTTTTTCCTGAGCTTTTATGATATGCCCCTGATCTGAAATGCTCATCTCCCGCAGTCTGTATTGCTTCTTTGTTGGCATTCGCCGCATCTTTGACTGCCTGGGCATTCTGTTGCGCCAATAACACGCCTCTGATTTGAAGCAATTGATGGGATTGATTACTTGCTAATTGAGAAGCGGCTTGGAGAGCCTGTTTTTGGCCTGCAGCACTTTGTGCTTGAGATTGCAACGTACGCAGCTTTGCAGAATCATTTTTTAAGCTCTGTTGTTGTTTATCAATCCCTTTGAGCATGGCATCATTGGAGCGTTTTTCAGCAACAGAAGCCGCTAATCTGCTTTGTTTGATTTTTCTAAGTTCTTCAGCAGAACATTGCCCCGTGCCATTAAAACACGGGGTCTTTTGGTAGTATTCCTGACTTTGGAATCGGTCCAGATATCCTTGAAGGCTGCCAGCTTCCTGCTTGTAGTAATCAATGGTATCAGTCGACTCAAGCAAATTATTAATAACAGAGTTGGCATTATCCCATTCAAAGGAAGTCAGTGATTTGGTGTTGTCTAACATGTTTTGATATTGGTCCATCTGATTCTTGTATTGATCGACTTGCGTTTTATACTCTTTAATCTGATTCAGTAGCATTTTTCCATTTTGTACATAATTGGGTAAATCAAACACTGGCATATTTGAGAAGGCATTAAATGACCATAAATAAACAAATAGAATTCGAAGTTTCATCACATTTCCTCTTTTTTGTTATGCAAACTGACGATAAGGCTGTTTAAACGTTAAATCCTTCACCACGATGATATTGAACCGATAACCTGGGCGAACGTTTATGGTGGGAGACACATTCAGGTTTTTTGAAACCAGTTGGGAAGTGACCTCGCCCAACTGTTGCCCTAAAGCTTGACTCATCACGCTGCCCGCGGTGGGTTGGGCATAACCGAATTGATTAGATTGATTGGTATTTTGGCTATAAGTAATGCCAGCAATAATGCCTGACATTAAAAGTGCTGAACCATAAATTCGTGCATAATGATGATCTACCTGATCGCGAAAACCACCATATCCAGCACTATCAGCACCGGGCATAGAGCCGATATCCAGTGCTTTACTGTCTGGAAACACCAGGCGTTGCCAAGCCACTAATACGGAAGACTGACCAAAAGGGATATCACTGGAATAAAGTCCCAATATCTTCGTTCCTTGAGGTATTAAAAGATATTTTCCGGTAGCGGTGTCATATACGTTTTGTGATACTTGAGCGATAATTTGACCTGGTAATTCTGAAGAAATACCACTAATCATTACCCCTGGAATCACACTGCCAGCTCTTAGTTCGTATCGACTGTTCGGATTTTGCAGCGTTGAATTTAAATGCCAGCGCATTTCATTTTCCTCACCACCTAATGTTTGTGGCATAGGTTTGGCCTGTCTTCCTTGTAATAATGCGAGCTGCTCTTTAAATGCTGATGAAGGGTCGATGTTTAATGTAATATCATTGCTATTCATGGAAGTTTTAGTAGTGTAGCGATTATTCAATCGTGGGTTATCTACCATTACGGATGACTTAGCTTTGACGGCCTCTTCAAATTCTTGAGTTTTTTCCTGACGAATACGCTCGATTTCAGCTTCAGATACCTCTTGTGTCAGAGTATCTTCTTGATGAGAAAGTTGTTCAGGAATGGGCAAAGGAGCTGTTTCATTATTAGCTATCGTGCCGCTATGGGGCGGAATCACTGCTGTTTTATGATTTCCTACCACATCATTAGCAAGGCTCATGGTATTTTTCTTAGGGTTCTTAATCTTTGCTATTTCTTGTGGCTGGTTTTGCGCATTAGCCCGTTTGTTGGCAACCAATGCGATGAGCACCACAAAAAGAGTTAAAATACCAATTGCAATCATGAGTGGCACATTATTTACTCGTTTTACACCTGTGGTTTCAAGCTTTTGCGGTGAATTGTCTGGTGACAAATAATCATTATTTTTATTCATAGTTCTTATTCCTTATGAGTCCATGCGCTGACAGGGATGATATTTTCGCGGCTTTTTGCATATAGACGGCTCAATGTTTGTATTCCTACAAAAAGGCTTACTCTGTAACTTTGAGGTTTAAGCTCATCAAGAACGTAGAAAAAATTAGCTTTATTCTTAGGGCATTGATTTTCATTGATGCCATAGCCCTTTTTTCTCAAATTTTGAATAAGACTTAAGCCAAAGCCATCGTTGACTGCCTGACCAATACAAAATGTATTTTGAGCAGGGGGATAGACTCGGGTTAATTGAGTAGCTGCATCTGTCGCCAAATAAGCATCTTTGCCCTGAGCCATTTGGGTGAAATTGCCATAACGCATGCTGGCACAGCTTGATAACAAGACGGCAGCCAATAAAACACTTAATTCTTTCATCTTCAGCACCTTGTAATCGTAATTTTTTCTTGAGAGGAACCGCTGCCGATAACCAATATGGCTTTATCAAAAACACCATCTACGATGTAACGACAACCCTGGAGGCGATAATTGACCATGACGGATTCTGATTTTTTAAATAGCCCTCGACTTCTTAAAACTAGCAGCGCGGGCGCTTCACTTTGAGCCATGGTTCGTGGCATCTCAATAATCGTTTTGACGCCATTGTTATATACTCTAACAGGCTTAAATCGGGCATTGCCTTGAATGCGATAATTGAAGTTAAGATCACCTAGATATTCATTGGTTTCTGGTAAGGTATCTACTTTTCGTCTTTCAGCCTGGATGCGTTGTAGTAACTGCCATTTGGCTTTGGCCTCATCAGGATAAGTAAATGAAATGTAAGGCATAAATTCGGTTCTATCTGACTTTAATCTAAAGTGATAGGTTCTTCTGTCTGTGGTGACTACCAAAGAAGAATCAAGCCCTACATCTTTAGGTTTTATGAGCAGATGGATTTGTTGCATAGCCCCAGATCCTGTGATGGATGGTTCAACAACAAAACGTGGGTCACCGACATTCATGTCGTTAAACTGCTCACCTGGTTGGAGGGCAATATCACACACTTGTAAAGGCGCACAAACTACCCTGATTTGCCCTGATCCATAAATAAAACTGACTGAACCATCGCTTGATACAAAGGGTTTACTTGTTTTTTCTCCTTTTTGTGTGCGTTCTGCGATATCCAAACCTTGTTTTTCCTGACTCGATAGCTTGGGTACAGTATCCGAAAAATAATGTTCCGCCAGAATAGTGTTATCCAATGCAAAACTTGTGAGCGGTGTTAATAAACAAAATAGCTGCATTATTCTTTTCATTGTTGTTCTCCATGCTTTAATTCGTAGGACCAGTTAAAATCACGCACATAAATCAGATGCGGATTTTTTAAAATGGACTCGCTGGTAACATCATTGATTTCATTCTCCTGATACATCGTAACCATTGCTTTCATCATGCGAGGCTTTTCCTTAAGCGATCCATCACGATTTCTCACCGTTTCAATCCAGTCAACTTGCCAGGTCTCATCGGATTCTTGAAGTACTGAGCGAATGTCTATGCTTACAATCTCAAAGGCAGCTCTTTCAAAGGGATTAGATTGTTGTTTGTCGCTATAGAACTCTTGAATCTTAGCTAAAGCCGCATCATTGGCATTTAAATAGGAATACACCTGAAAAACTGCTTTCTTTTGCAGTTCCGTATCAAGGCTTACCATGCGAACGTTTTCAATGAAATGTGCTGCTGCAGCACGATAATCATCAATGCTTGCGTCACCAACCTTGTCAGCACGAGTAACTGATAAGGTATTGCCATTGGCATCTTGTTGAAACACCAAAGGGATAAATTTGGATTGGCTACCTATCACAATGAGTCCACCAACTGCTGCCAATGCGATTAACAGACTGCCTAATCCAACCAATTGCCAAACTTGTAGTGATTTCATAAGCCCTGCGGTATGAACATTCCAGGCGCGTCTGGCGTTGAGGTAGGGGTTATTCGTTATACTTTTTTTCATGCTGCTTCTCCGTACTGAGCCAAATGAATACCTTTTTCTGAAAGCCATTGAGAGACCCACTCATCCTCATATTTCGATTCCAATTGCTTCATACGCGCAATCGAATCGGGATCTGTTGCACCCACAAACGCTAAGGCATAAGGACCTAATGCCAATTGATAAAGTCTCTGGCCTTTTTCACTGACATAGTAGTAATCACGTTTGGGAAGGGCTGCGGCTATGATGTCTATCTGGCGTGGATTTAAGCCCATGCGCTCATAAATGAGTCGGGTCTCAGGATCTCTTGCATAAAGATTGGGTAAAAAGATTTTGGTGGCAGTTGATTCAACAATAATATCTAAGATTCCAGAGTTGGCTGCATGAGATAAATGTTGTGTTGCCATAAACACCACACAGTTTTTCTTAGCCATGGAATCAAGCCATTCAGCAATCTTGTTTTTAAACACAGGATGCGCCAGCATTAACCAGGCTTCATCAAGCAAGATTAAGGTGGGGCGACCATCTAATGAGGTTTCAATCCGCCTAAAGAGATAAAGCAACACAGGCAATGCAAATTTTTCACCCAAGCCCATTAAATGCTCGATTTCAAAAGTCATAAATGAAGACAAACCAAGCCCATCACTTTCTGCATCCAATAAATGCCCCATCAAACCATCAATAGTGTACTGCTTTAACGTTTCTCTAATGGGTTCATCCTGTATCGTCATGACAAATTCAGATAAGGTTTTAGAGCCACTTTGGTGCATGCTTAGAATGGCATGACCGATTTCATTGCGCTGAGCTGGTGTGGTATTCAAACCATTCAAAGCTAGAATCGTATCAATCCACTCCATAGCCCAGGCTCTATCCGCTTTAGTTTCTAAAAACTGCAAGGGCGCAAAGGCAAGGCGAGAGTCTTTGCCTGCGATAGTGAAATGCTCCCCACCTGTTGCCTTACAGGTTGGATACATAGACATGCCTTTATCAAAAGAATAAATACGTGCATCTTTATAGCGACGCCAGGACAAGGCCAATAAACCAAGATGGGTTGATTTCCCAGAGCGTGTTGGACCAAACATAATGCCGTGACCTAAGTCTCTGACATGAAGATTCAAACGAAATGGCGCATTACCACTGGTGACACAGTGAAGCAGAGGCGGTGATTGAGGTGGAAACAGGGGACAGGGTGCTTTATTTTCACCAGTCCAAATGCTGGATGTTGGCAACAAGTCTGCCAGATTCATGGTATTCATCAGAGGTCTTCTGATGTTTTCAACACCATGGCCGGGTAGACTACCCATGTAGGCATCCATAGTATTAATGGTTTCTGTTCGTGCGCTAAAGCCTAAAGCGTTGATATTCTTTTCAATAAATAGGGCGGCTTTCTCAACGCTCGTTCTATCCTCATCCATTAATACAACGACGGATGTATAGTAGCCTTGACCCACCATTCCTGAATTGGTTTCGGCAATGGCTGCTTGCGCGTCATTAACCATGCTGAGTGCATCTTCATCAACGATACCGGAGCTGGTATTAAACATTTGGTCAAAAAAGCCTCTGACCTTTTGCTTCCACTTTTTACGGAACTTAGTGAAATGAGCTACAGCTTCATGAGGATCCATGAATATGAAGCGAGAGTTCCAGCGATATTCCACAGGTAATTGAGTCAAGAGCGTTAAAATACCTGGGTAAGACTCCATGGGGAATCCTTCAATAGCAACACATTGAATGAACTTTCGGCCAATTTTGGGTGTTATACCTGGAATTAATTCCTGACCGCCTATGAGTGCATCCAGATAAATTGGATTTTTAGGCAGATTAACGGGATGGTTAATTCCAGTGACACAATATTGAATGTGTCTTAAAAAGTTATCTTGAGTGATCTTATGGTTTTCATTGATTAGTATTTCAGAGCCTAACCTTTCGAGGTGAAGCGCTGCGCTCATACGTGATTCAAAGTTTCTGCATGATTGCTTGAAGGTTTCAATTAATTGATGGGTTTTGGCTTTTTGGTTTAATTTTTCCCCTGAATCATCAAACATCAATTCAACAAAACGCTTTTGCGCCAATACAGGTGGATACCAGGTTAGTGTGATAACAAAATATCCTTCATACAAAGCACCAATACTTTCAAAGTACTGCCTTCTTTCTTCATCAACAGCCTTTGATACAAGATCCGGAAAATATGACGCATTGCACTCACTGTAACCAGGAGCAGCACGTCTTATGGCATCGACATGAATCATCCAGCCATTACCCATAGAGGACATTGCCTGATTGATTCGAAAAGCCATCATTTCACGCGCTTCATCGGTAGTATTGGCTATATCTTCACCTTGATAAAGCCAGGCTGCCATAAACGATCCATTTTTACCGATAATTACGCCATCATCGACAACTGCCGCATAATTTAGTAAATCAACCAATCCTGCTGTATGACTTCGATGTTTGTTGACATGGTGTTTACGACTTTTCATTTGAGTGGCGTGAAACAAAATACCTAATAGCAACAGCCCAGTAATACTGATTAAAAAGGTAATGAACTCAATCATAAATAACCCCCTTTATTATTACGAAAAGGGGTTGAACGTGCTGGATAATAGGCCTGATAGCCTCTTTGTCTCAGATAAACTGCTCTCATATAAGGATCAGCCTTTGCCATAAGCCTTAGACCTTTTAAAGATAAAAACCAAAGGGCAAAACCAAAAAGTGCAGCAAGCCAATCCTGAGCTGCGAATACTAAAATTGCTGAGAGTAAACCTGAGAACATAACCAGCTCGCGGTCACCACCCATAAAAAGACTTGGGCGGTTACCACATCTGCGTATAGGAATGGTGCGAAGACTCATGGCTGTGTCTCCATAGCACTTTTTGAGACTGAAGGTTTAGCAATTTCGGCTCCTTTGCCTGTAATTGCTGTCATGGTATTTTGTGCTGCAACCAAGAATGAAAGCACCAGTACAATAAAGAGAAGAGTTCGCAAAAAGCCATTCATTTCACCACCAAAAATCAGCGTGGCTCCCGCGCCAACCAAACCAATAATTGCTGCGGTAAATGCAAATGGGCCTGTTATGGATTTTTGTATTTTGGTCAGATACGAGTCAAAAGGTAATCCTCCACCTGCGCTAGATGCACATGCAGGGTGTGTTATTAACAGAAGCAATAAAACAATCGCTCCCATCATCCATAGACTTCGATAATTTATATTAACTGCTTGATTCATACCTATTCTCCTTAAATAAGTTGTTCGATGTTGTAATGACCGTTTTCATACCCTTTAACCGATATGATTTCTTCAACTCTGCGTCCTTGCGGCGTTCTTGTGATATGCACCACACAATGAACCGTTTCACCAATTAAAGGTTCAATTTCAGTTGGGGCAGAGGGGTTACGGGTAATCAGTGATTTCAAACGATGAAGTCCTGCAAGACAGTTATTGGCATGCAAAGTGGCAGCACCACCCTCATGACCAGTATTCCAGGCATCGAGTAAATCCAGTGCTTCACTGCCTCTAACTTCACCAACAAGGATTCGGTCTGGCCGCATCCTAAGAGTGGTTTTTAAAAGCTGGGTCATATTGACATCAATAGTGGTGTGATATTGAACGCAGTTCTCAGCGCTGCATTGAATTTCACCAGTATCTTCAATTATGAAGACGCGCTCGGATGGTGAACTACGAACCATTTCATTGATAATGGCGTTCACTAATGTAGTTTTCCCAGAACCCGTGCCACCAATAACTAGAATGTTCCGATGTGCAATAACAGCTTTTTTAATCACTGCAAATTGTGCTTCTGTCATAATTTCTGATTTTACGTAGTCGTCCAGTGTAAAAACCGAAATGGCTTTTTTACGAATTGCAAATGTTGGTTTTGAGACCACTGGTGGCAGCTGCCCTGCAAAACGTGATCCATCCAGTGGCAGCTCACCTTCCAGTATCGGATTAAAACGGGTTATTTCCTTACCATGAAAGCCTGCAACAGTTTTAATGATGGATTCAGCACGAGCGTCATTGATACTACCTATACAACGCATTGTTTCACCAAGACGTTCCTGCCAAAGTTTGCCATCTGCATTGAGCATGATTTCAACGGTTTTAGGATCACTTAGCGCCTGTTCAATCATGCCACCCAAATCACGCCTTAGCTTTTCACGGGCGCGGTCTTTAACCGTTATCCCTTGTTCTTCTTGTGCGTTCATACGAATAATCCTCGATGTTTTTAAGCTGACTTCAAGCCGTGTTTGAATTTGCTAATTAAACGGTCAACAATGCTTTCCTTATTGGAAGGAGAGTCGCTGAACCATTGATCTTTTTGGCGTTCTCGATAAATACGTCTTTGGATTTCATCACGATGAACAGGGATCGATTGAGGGGCATCGAAAGCAAGGCGAACTTCACCATCACGATAACCCACTACAGTGCAGTAAACTTCCTCACTGATAACAACAGACTCCCCAACTTTTCTTGTTAAAACCAACATATTGCTTCTCCTTCTATTATTTAAATAAATAGGCTTTGCACTGCCTGATATTCTCTTCAACCACTTCTTTGCTGGCTGGTTGATATTTTTCTGGTACGACATTAAAAGAATTTCGTCTTTTAATATCACGACAAAAGCCAATCATTTGCGGCAGGGTAGGTGGCATTTCGCAATGATCTCGGCAATCAATAATGACCTGATTCAAAATCTCATCACTGAATTGACTTAAGCCCTCCAGCCACTCCTTCTTGGCAAACTCCAGAAAACCATCACTCTTGAACTGACTGCGCCACAAATGTCCGTAGTAAACTGCAAAGCGAGTAAACAAGTTTTCAATACACTTTTTTCTACTGTCGGTAGCATTGCAGGTTGATGACGTTTGACTGCTTGTATTCGTCTTCATCGGTGATTGCTGCGTCTCCTGTTTCTGGGTTCCAGAATGGATCAATGGCTCCGCTCTTAGTATTTGTGCCGCACTTCTCATTCCTTTTCTCCTGCGTTAATTCGACTTTGACTTCATCTTCCCAACATTTTTGAGACAACCAGTTGGCTGGAAATTTCCATGCTGGAACCCATTCCCCATGGGCTTCTTTTGCTGTACGGGTTTTGATTTGTTGATCCAGGGCTTGCAGCATGCTTTGCAGTAAAGGCTCATCTGGATTGATTTGTTTAAAGATTTCAAAGGCACGTTCACGTGACTTTTTCTCGGGGTACATACGCCAGAAATGGTCGAAGCGTTGTAATAAATAAATATAATTATTTTCTTTTATTAGAGGTGTGTCGGCTTTTAGGATTTCATCTGTGTCGGTTTTTGCTCCTACACCATCAGAATACCCTGTATTTATAAGGAGTTTCGCAAGTGGCTTTGTGTCGCCTTGCTGTGTCGGGTTTGTGCCGGGTTTATTTTGGACACAATAACTGATATCCGCCAAAAGACATTTTAAAATAAGATGTTTATCGAAAGATTGAATGACAATAAGACCTGAGCGTTCAAGCCCTTTAACGGCTCGTCGAATTTGCTGACGGCTAGGACTTCCAGATTCTGTAATGCCTTGATGGGGCTCAATATAAAGTACCTCAGCCAGCGATTGGTAACTAATACGTCGCTTAATCCCTACTATGAAAGTATTGCGATCCATGTAGGGTCGAATCCCTCTTAAGTAGGTAATTTGTTGGATATATGAAAGCCCACTGAGTGCATCCAATTCCTTATCATTCACTGTAAAGTACATAAATAGTCCGTTATTCCTTAACTAAAGTCTTAGCTCCCTAGGAAACTTGTGGTACCATTTTGAGAACTTAAGACGTTAAATAGCTCTTAATGAGCTTAATTACTCAAAACGAGTATTTTATAAATCTCAAAATAACACAAATTGAGCTATAGTCAATATATAAATGGATTAATTTATTAACCAAACACCGTGGAATAGGTATGAACATCAAAGAGAAAATCGGCCAAAGAATCATGAATGAAAGAAAGGCCAAAGGATTGACGAGAAAAGCATTGGCTGAGTTGACCAGTGAGCTGAAAATTTCACGTATTAATAATTATGAAAGAGGGGACCGCACTCCTGGTCCAACAGAAATTAAATTGCTTGCTGATGCGCTGGAAGTTTCAGCCTCTTATTTAATGTGCTTAACTGATAACCGCGAAGGGAAGATGACAAAATCCCTTGGGATGGGTGCAGTGATTCCTGTCTTAGATTACAAACAGGCAATTGATTCAGCTGCTTTTATCCAGAAAATTAAAGAGGATGTTGATACTAAAGTTGAGTTTATTCCTGTTAGTACAGCTGTCAGTGATAGCATTGGAAAAAATGCTTTTGCGCTGCAGATTAAGGATGAAAGTATGATGCCTGAATTTCGGATTAATGATGTCATTGTAGTTGATCCCGATACAAGCCCTAAGCCTGGTGATTTTGTAGTGGCCTTGGTTGAAGGGGAGCAGGAAGTGATTGTTCGCAAGTATAAGCAATTATCAGCCTCCAAAGATGCAAGAGAATTTGAATTGATTGCTCTTAATGAGGACTGGGCAGACATTCGTGTTGGTTCCAACGAAATGCAAGCTCAGATTATTGGATACGGGGTTAGCTTGGTTCGGGGATTAAAAGGCTAAATAGTTGGGAATTAGACATCATCAACTCGACAGTCATTGTCGAGATAAATAAATAATTCCTTGATAACAGGCCTATTTAGATAGATCTAAAACATAGATTTTGGTTTCCTCAGGTAAATCTTGGTAACAATCACGTAGATAATTTCTCATCTCATCTACTGATTTTGGTCTTTTACGTTTCCAAGCTTTTGGGGGTTTTATTTGTTCAGGGATGTTTCCAAACCACAAGACTATGTATAAGCCAATACCATTTGTGTGGTAATCGTTAGTGTAATTTTTTAACTGATCTGAAGCAGCTGTCCACATTTTAGGATGCCATTGTCCTTTAATTTCAATGGGCAAGTCTATTGTATTATATGTGCATAAAATATCACACCTTGTTTCGTCTGATCGTGCACCTTCTTTATGTAGCCGTACATTGAAACGTTCTAAGTATGGATTTAGGGCAGCAATAATACGATCTCTACAATAATTTTCAACATGAGGCGTGTTATCATTCCAATAAGTTTTGTATTCGTCTGTTTCACTGTGCTTTAATCGTTTTTGAAAGTTTTCCAGTTGATCTATCAAAAGTAATTGTAAATCTTTAGGACCAGTTGGTTCTTCATTTAATAATACAGATTGAACTTCAAGCAATGTAAAATTCTTTGTAGCTAAGGCATGGTTTCGCTTATTGTTAGCAAGAGCATGCTTTAGTTCATCTCGATAATGAATGAGATTATTATCCTCAATCAGATTATTGATATAATTTCTTGATTCAATGGTCGTAATTAACGCAATCTTTTTTATAGCATTTGAAATTAATTTATAAGCATCCCATGGATTTTCATTTCCTTCCCAACCTCCTTCAGGACAAGATACCGGAGGAAATTCAGGTCCATAGTGCTTAATAATGAATCTTAACTGGTGTTCGTTTAACTTTGGCCAATAAATTGATATTTGTTTGTTAACAAACATGAAATGCTCTATTTTCCAGAGTGTATTTTTATTTGAAGTAGCATAATCATTAAGCCTTTGCATATGATACTCAAAATCAACTATAAAACTGGCACCTAACCATAAATCCTTATTGGTGGATATCTCAAAGGATGGATCATCAATTCGCTTTCGAATAATTGGTTTTAAATCTTCTGGGGCATGACATATAGCTATGGTTAGAACTTCTCTCAATTTGTCACAATCTAAATCAGGATGTTCCTTTAACCATTTGATTGCCGCTACACCGGCAATATCTTTAAAAAATGACTCTTGTTTAAGTTGTGATAACCATGGAACAAATTTATCGGTGGAATTAAGATATGGTTCAATCACCTCGTATATGAACATCTCTTTAGAACGTCCATCATTAAATACGATTACTTCAAGTTGTTCTTTGATTTGGGGAGACAGTCCATTTCCCATAATAATATGGTTCAATTGATATGCCACTAGGGCTGATTGAGCAATATTTATAGGAATGTCAGATAGTGCTTTTCCTTGTGTAAACACTAGGTCACAGTAAGCTATCAAAATAGGTTCAAATGGTGAGATTAAATTTTGGTTGACACGTAAATCTATGAGCTCTTGCGCGCTTGGTACAATGTTGTTCTCAATAACAGCAATAATACCCTCTAAGGCTAAAAAATCTTTTCCAACGAGTTCTGCAACTCGCTCTTTAGGTCCATTGCCATCAATATCATTAAACCAACCCAAATAAGCTTTTGCAATTTGTAAAATAGCATTTATATGGGATCCAGATAGAACTTGTTCTTGAATCGCTGAGTATTGAGTATGTCTTTTGACAGTCTGCTTTTTTTCCGAAAGAGTTCTAATCTCTTTATCTTTTGCAAATTTTTGAAGCTCTTTTTTAGCTTTTTCTCTTCCAGTTTCAATATCGTTTAAATGTGATTGCAAGATTAAAGAGTCTGATGCTTGAGTTCTAGCATATTCTAATGCTGAACCAGTGAATGGTTGATATACGAATATCCAACGGACGATTTCTTTCCACCTTAAATCTTTATCATCTATGTCCAAGGTTAGAATATTTTGAAGTTGATATTTGATATCATTTTCAATTACCCACAGCCAGCTATGGCTCAGACAAAGTATCAACCATAGATCTTCGGAAGAGGATGACATTTCTATAGCGGCACATTGAATTTTTCTGCGATAATCTTCATCGCTTAAAAGGAAAGTTCTAATTTTATCATCTTGATGAATTCTGTTGTGAAGATCCCGATCCAAAGTGCTTAACCAAGACCATAATTGTTTTGCATCAGGTTTGGGATTGTGCACTAATCTTTCATCTATTAATTGGAACATTGTCGCCTGAATTTTATACGAATCTTTTTGGGGCTCTTCTTTCATTGTCAGACAATTTTGAAAGATTCCCATACAATCTTCCAAGTGTTCAAGAGATAGTTTATTAAACAACCTATAACCTAAGCCAATATAAAAAGTAGAGTCTTCATCAGGGGTATCGATTATTTTAAGTATTACCTCTGCAAGTTGGCTACCATTAATTAGTCTGGTCTTTCTCTTAAATATCTCAATAATGACTTGGAGTGAATTTGTATCACCCATTTTTCTCAATTGATTATACAAATTAAGCCAATCAACCTGTACTGAGCAATTACTTAAGCATTCGACAATTCCGTTTCTTTCTGTGAGAGAGAAATTCTTATCGAGTAGAATTTCAATAAGTTCATCTTTCATTTCATCTATAAGCTTATTAGATTTAGTAAGCCCGATTGACTGAATAATTAAATATGATAAATGGAATGGGGTATTTTTACAGTGTAAGATAGCCAAAATATCTTCTTTTAACTCAGGCTTTAAAAATTCCCCTCCAATACTTGAATGCCAGTCGTTTTCTCTGAAATAAGGGTCCTCGATAGCGACTCTTTGTAATGATGCTAGAAGCAATCTTGCTTGCTCTATTGTTAAAACAGAGGGATCGCCATATTTTAAATAACCATAAGGGTCCCGCATAACAAAACAATTCCTATCATGTTGATAAAAAGTTGCAAGCCATGCATGAAGTCCCCTTAATGCTGAAGGTACAATAAAATCATCACCATAAAGAATCGCTTCAAGGCGACGCAGAGACAATTTATCTCTAAGATTTTTACTTAACCATTGTGCTGCTAAAAACTCAGCTATCGTTCTATGACAAGGCACTAAAATATTATTGCTATTTAATCTAAATAACATGCTAGATAAGATATATTTAGATAATTTTAATTTATCACTATCCTGTATTAAGTCATTTATTTGGGGTGCAGCAGGATTTTTTTCGCCATTAATAGAAATGCCTATGCTATCTGATAGTAATAGTTGAGCAAAAATAAAACCCGCTGTTTCAATTAATGTTTGAGAACTCGGGGGTATTTGTTTTGATCTATGTATATTACTATGCTCTTTAACAAGTGCGATACAAGCATGTTCATACAATTCTCGTCTGGATGATGGCCATGCTCCTCGTTGCTTAATAGCTTTTAAAAATAGTTGTAAATTTTTAGGGTTTCTTATGAGCTCAACAACGTTTTCTTGCCGGGCTTTTAATAAAAAATCATGAGCATCAACACTCTCATCTATTGCATTAATAAATTGTATAATTTCATTGTCACTAAATGGAATCAAGTGACCAATAGTTGGTGTTTTTTTCCACCTACTTTCAATGATTATGATATTCAATGAATGTTGCCAATCTGCCGAGCGGCATGAGAGTATAAAATTAGGCTTCACGTGGTTTGATAATTTACATAATATGCTATCAGCCAAAGTAGAACCCTCATTGTATGTAGTTACCTCATCCACTCCATCAATGATTACTTTAGAAGGGCAAGAAACCTCTTCAATAGTTGGATATAAATTGATTGCTGAAGCTATAAAGAAAGGTGAGTTGGTTGTCTCTTCAAATTTTTCCAAGAGAGCTGATTTTCCTGCTCCTGGCTCACCTAGTAATACCAACGGTCCTTGTATAAGAAAGAACTCTTCATCCATATAGATGTGTGGCTCACCTTTATTATCAAAAACTTGTATTTTTCTTGATATATAGTTCATTTAAGCTTCAGTCTCAATTTGAGATAAGTTACTAAGTAAAAACTTCTCTACATTATCTAATATAGAATTATTATCAGTTTTATTTAGTTCACATTCCCACACGATCATAATTCTCCAACCTAAATTTTGAAGCTCTTTTATATTCTTCTTGTCTCGTTCGGTATTAGATTTGAATTTAGTTTCCCAAAAATCTTTTCGCGTCGAAGGAGTCGTTGTGTGTTTACATCCATGACGATGCCAGAAACAACCATTAACAAAAATAACAGCTTTGTATTTTGAAAAAACCAAGTCTGGCGAACCAGGTAGCTTTCTATTATGCAATCGATAACGAAATCCCATGCCGTGCAATGCTTTTCTTAATTTCATTTCGGGGTTAGTGTTCCGGGATTTGATTTGACTCATATTCCAGCTTCTTTTTTCAGGAGAAATTTTATCCATTATTTTCGCTTACTTAAAATATGAATTAATTCTTTTGGCAAAAAAGCAGGTTTTCTCCGATGTAACATTGAATGACAGTTCGGACAGATGGGTATAAGATCCTTTGCCGGATTGAGAACATAAGCTGCGCCCATTTCAGAGAGTGGTATAACATGATGCACATGAATAAACCCATCACCTAATTCGCCAAAGACATCTCCAAAACTAAAGCCACATATTTTGCAGTCGGTTCCATGAACTTCTATACAAGCTGCTCTGTTTATTCGGCTTCGTTCAAAATGTTTAACAACTTTGAGCAAAGCGGTTCCCTCAACTTCTCCTTCCGATAGAGGCTCCTTCACTTCTTCAAGAGGCAATAATGCTATTGCAAGTCCAAAAAATCCTGTTGCCCATGGGAAGACTGCATCAAAATCATAACCAGTTTCATTTTCAACAATGACTCCTATTTTCTTCATAGCTATTGATATATTTTCCCAGGTCCTTGGCCATGAAGAAGGCTCTGATGCATTCACTTGTTGATGATCAAAGTTAAGTAAGACACTAGCTCCCTTAAATTTTAAAGAATCAGAGAAAACTGCAAATGCTGCCTTTTGCGATTCGCTTGCTGATCTAGTACCTTTCACTAATTCTGAAGCATAATTACCAGGAATGAATAAGGCGTTAATTGTTCTCCATCCTAAATGAAATTCGACTTGGAATGATATTGTGTGCTCTATCCCGCTCGGCCGAATAATGACCTTTTGCCCATTATTCTCTAGAGAAGAATAAGCATCAACTTCCAAACCAAACCGTTCTGTCAATGCCTTAGAAAGATGTTTGGTGTCAATCATATTCATTATTCATCCAAGTCAGGTTCAGGAAGATCTTCTACCAATTTTCTCAATAATCGAGATACTTCAAAGCGCAGTTCTTCAAAGTGGGTTTTTGTTGCCTCATTTATCGTTCCTAATTCTGCTTCAATCAGAGCCCATAAAAGCGAATCCATACCTTGAATGGTTACATCTGAGGCCAGATTAGGAATATAAACTTTATGGTAAAAAGGATGACCTGTATTGATTCTGACAGCATGGTGACCTTCTATGATCGCAGGTGCCCACAATATTCCATCGTCAATACTTTCTGAAGGTTGAATGCAAACTTGTCCGGGTGCATAAGCTTCTCCAACCTTCAGTTTCAGGCGGATTGTGCCTGATTTATTTTTTACATCAACGGCTCCTGAGCTAGGATCAACGACAGTTACTTCTGCTGTTCGCAGATCCTGTTCTTTCCCAGAAATTGAGCGATTTGAACCATTATGGGCATCTTTGGCTTCTTCACTCACTTTTTTACGCTGACCTTTTCTGTAGCGTTCATTAGCAGCATTTCTTGGTGCCGGTAAGAATTCATTTAGAACCCAGTTATATAACTCTTCATTAAGAAGAATTCTGGATTTTTTAATGTCAACCTGAAAGGCTTCATCTGATTCATGGTTGAATGAAAATTCAACTCTTAACAATGACAGGTGAGGCTCTTTCGTGAACATACCGAGCCAATCAGCAGGATGAATAAGGCGGTTTTCCCGGTAAATGTAAATGCCCTGCATGTTGTTCGCAAGACGAGCGTTTTTAGCTTCATCTTGAGTAGAAAAGTGCTCTCTTCTAGGAAGTACAAAAGCTCTAATACAGAATTCAACAATGCTGCCATCAGGAAGCTCTGCTTTAAGATTTTTTTCGGCAACTAGTTCAGTTTCGTTCTCATTTTCACAGAATGGGTCCCAAAAAGGCACAATTTGGCCATTCAATGTTATTTTAATATTTTTGGCCCGAGTATCTGCCTCATTCAAAAAGCGCTGATAAACCATGGCAGCATGATCTTTAAAATTAGCTATAACCTTCTCAAGCGCTTTACGGGCAGGCTTTCCATTTGAATCAGAATAATTCTTCATTAACCGATCAACCTTTTCCCATATAACTAGTGTTCCGGATGATTCTGCAGACACTTCATTTAAAAGTTCTTTTTCATAGCTTGTTGGGGAATCGATGAGTAGTTGCCAATCTGCTACACTACCCACATGATCTAAGTCCCAAGTTGCTTTTATCAACTCACTGTCAGAAGTGTTTCTTGTAACAACTGAAAGCTTTCGACAGAATGCTGTTGATGCTGTCTTTAGTCCCATACCAAATTTACCTAGTCGTTTAGGGTCCACACGGCCTTGGGCACCATAAGTCATGCCATCCAGAAGGGTAGGTTCGTCCATTCCGCAGCCGTTATCTGCTACTGTAACTATTATATCGCCATCTGGATCCATATTGATTCTGACATCGATTTCGGTTGCACCTGCATCAACAGAGTTGTCTATAATATCTGCAAGTGCCGTGTTGAAGTTATATCCGGTATCCCTCAGTCCTTCAATGAGTCTGGCTGGGTTCGGTGGCAGAGTATGTTTTCTAGTCATATTGTTCTCTCGTTTTATATTTTTACAACTTTCCAAGAATTACTGAGTTTCAGCGGTTCATCACCTTTTTTATGAATATCGATTTTTTTATAATTCACATAATAAAATCCGTCAAAATTTCTTGACAAGGTTAAAGTATCTCCTGATTTAAGGTTGTAGGCATTCATATATCGAGTCATACTGGTCAGACGATATTCATTACGGGTTCCACCAAAAAATTTGCTATTGTAATATATGAATGAAAAAGACCACTGTTCACCAAGGTGATCTTTAAAAGTAATCAGAAATCTTGGATTTTTTTCATTGCTGTCAAATGAAGGAAAAAATGAAAGTATTTCCTGATTTTTAGGAATAAGAATACCAGCCTGATGACCTCCTGTTTCTCCTGTATCATTTCGACTCAATATTTTCTCAATCGCATTGGTTCTTGGATTCACTTGTTCTCTCCTTGCGGACTCAAATTCGGTGAGAGGTTAATGGCTCTTGCTATATCAGCTGCTTCTACTTCGGTTGCTTCGGTACCGACTACAGCTGTTTCTGCCAATAAACGTTTGCGCTCAAGTCTGTCATTAATTACATCTTCCACTGTATTGGGATAAAACAAACGATGGACAGTTACTGGCAATGTTTGGCCTCTGCGAAATGCACGAGCAGTTGCCTGATCTTCAATTGCTGGATTCCATTCAAGTGTATAATGAATTACATGGTTGGCTGCTGTAATATTCAGCCCAGTTCCTGCTGCTTTAGGATTCAATATCAAAATCGCGGGTCCATTTACTTCTGAAAACTGATCAACCAACTTCTGCCGATTCTCAACAGGTGTTCTTCCATCAATCTGCCAGGCTGGAATATTAAAGCGTATTGGTATATCAGATAAAAGTATGTCAGACATCATAATAAATGATGTAAAGACTATAACTTTTTCTTGGTTAAGAACAATTTCATCAACAATTTCAATCAGTCTTCGGTATTTGGAGCTTTTTAGGAGTGAAATTTCGGATACCCCAACATTTTCCTCAACAAGTAAAGGATGCGTACAGTATTGACGAAGACGTAATAGAGAAATCAGAGAAGCAGATTTACCATACTCATCAGCTACTTTTTTACGGATACATTCATAATTACTTCCTTCCTTATCATCCATGTTAACTGGTTGTGGGATAATTATCTTTTCAGGTAGATCGGTTGCAACATCTGCAACTCTTCGTCTAAGTATGAGTGGTGATATTATTACCTCAAGATTTTCAGCACTTTCCTGGTTATCACTATAATTCCTATCGAAATCTTCACGCGTGCCGAGAAATCCGGGACAAGAGAAATCCATGATTGACCAGAGATCTACTAATCGATTCTCAATTGGTGTTCCAGTAACAGCAATGCCGACATTGCGTTTTAGTCCTTTTGCCGCGATTGCTCGCCGTGTTTCTTGATTCTTGATTGCCTGTGCTTCATCTAGGACAACAAAAGCCCATTCGACCATTGCAAGTAGTCCCTGATCCCTGACTACTGTTTCATATGAACTGATAACAATATCATATTTTTTCAATTGTGAAGGAAAGCCTGTTCGGTCGTTACCTGAGTGAACGTGAACTGACATTTTTGGAGAAAAACGTGCAAACTCCCTTCGCCAGTTTTCTAAAAGTGTTGCAGGAGCAATAATTAAAGATGGTTGTCCCCACTTAATTTTGAAGTAGCTTAGCACTGCAATAATCTGAAGAGTTTTTCCTAATCCCATTTCGTCTGCAAGAATACATCCTAATCCTTCTTCAGAAATGCTTTTAAGCCAAGAAAAACCATTTTTCTGATATGGATAGAGAGTAGCCTTAAAACCATGTTCTGCCAGAAGATTTAAAGCTCTATCACAGCTGAGGTTTACGTGATCTGAATTATCAGGTCCTGCAACAACTGAACAAAATGACACTAAAGATGAACCTGATTTAATCAAGTCTAAGGTCTGTCTCAGCGAAATTATTCCAAATTCAGATATGCGACTTACTCGAAGGACATCTTGGATTTCCTTGATATTATCATCTAGAAGAGGGAACCACTCCATCTGATTAATAATAATTTGATCTGATTCTGGGAACTCCTGTATCGAATATGATTGACCATAGGATATTGCAGATAACTCTACAATCGGCCTATTTAGACTATCTGACGGTATTTTTAGTAAGATTTTAAGTTCGCAAGGAAATCTATTGAAATGTATGGAAGGAAGAGCTTCGGATGGTTTTAAACTAACAGGGACTCCATTAACAGTTGATATATCTTTAAACTCTACACGCACGATATCAGCTGCACTAAGATTGTGAATTGTATCTGCAATCTTAATGCAAACTTTCTTTTCCGCTAATATCCAGCCTTTGAATAGATCTCCTGTGTTTTCTTGTGAGTCCACCATATTCAGCCCTTACTATGAAACATCTTTGCAATTTCTTTGGCCGTAGATTTTATAGCAGGTACAACTACGCTGTTTCCTATTTGTTTATATGCTTGGGTGTTTGATACAGGAAAAATAAAATTTTGAGGATCATATCCTTGTAGCTGCATTGCTTCTTCTACTGACAATCTTCTTGGGCGATTCCCTTGTTGCTCAATCAATATTTCTGCGCCGTCTTTATGGTACCTTGCAGAAATTGTACGGGTTATATCATCTTTGGAAATTGGGAATTGATGTACTTTATATCCAAAACCATTTCCTTTTGCTGCGTGATTTGCTTTATGACGTTCCAATGTATCCCAAGTTCCCGGTCCAAGGGTATAACCTTTAAGATTGCTATTTATAATTGATGATAAAGCAGGATAGTTATAACCTGCCTCTGGTTCACTCGGGATAACAATATTTTCTTTTTTTATATCAAGTTGTGTTGGATCATATCCAACAATAAATACTCTCTCACGGTGCTGTGGAACCCATTTTGCTCCATCAATGATTTTCCAGTTTATTACATAGCCCAGAACGTCTTCTAGAGTTTGACGGATTATCTCAAATGTCTCACCTTTGTCGTGAGAAATTAGGTTTTTTACATTCTCTAGCATGAAAGCTTTGGGGCGTTTAATACGAAGAATTTCTTTTATCTCAAAAAATAAAGTGCCTTGAGTTTCATCATCAAACCCATGCTTTCGTCCAAGCGAGTTTTTTTTCGAAACACCTGCTAGTGAAAAAGGTTGACAAGGAAAACCTGCGCAAAGCACATCGTGATCAGGAATTTTCTCTTTGTTGATATTACGGATATCACCATAGGGAGTTTCACCATAATTGGCTTCATAAGTTTTTTTTGCATATTTATCCCATTCACTAGAGAAAACACATTTTCCTCCAGCACTTTGAAAAGCTTGTCGGAAACCTCCTATTCCTGCAAAAAGATCAATAAAAGTGAAATTCCATGATTTTGGAGGTGGGTAAGGAAAATCATCCCAAGATAATTGTAGCAATGGCTGATATATCTCGTAAGCATCTGCAATCAGGTGTTTATCATTAATTTCATCTGGCTTTATGCTTTTAGGAAGAAGTTTAGAAAGGACATGTCTTGCATGGTTGGCTGTAAAAAAAGGTGGCAGTGTTCTTGGAAATTGCAACCAATGGGTCAATGCAGCTCGCATTTCACTGTTCTCAGCGCTCATTTCCAAAGTTGGGAGACATGCCTCTATTGCTAAATTATATTTCATTTTTATTCCCTTTGTTTTTTTGCAGAGGACACTACTAAATCAGCACTTCCCGCTTCGACCCAAGCATCAACTTGAGAAACTTTAAACTTCCAAAGCCGTCCAATTTTATGGGCAGGCATTTTTTTTTCATTGATCCAATTATAAATAGTATCTCTTTTAACTCCGAGATACTCACCAATTTCATCAACCGATAACCACCTATCATTCATTGCTTTTCTCTTATGATTATTTTTGCAATATAAAAACAAGTATAGCCAATGAAAACAATATTACATTAGGCTAAAAAGGGTTAAAACCGGTTTATGCTAATAAATTTATTTTGATTAATCAATTTACAAGCATGAATATAGTCAGAGTGTTCTAATATTGATTTATTTTGGTGGATGGATCTGTTCTTTATCGTCTCAAAAATCATAGAACAGATCTGGTGTTATAGAATTAAAAGCGTTAATTACCAATCAACATGGTGAAATAATCAAATAGATTGTGTGCCTTCGATGGCCCTAAGTACTCTTTTCCAGCCAATACTTGGCTAAGCATCAAAGGGCTGGCCTCAAGTATATGGGCTAGCCCTTTACAGTCCAGTTCACTGTACGACAGAATATAATCAATCAAATATTTCTGAGTATCTTTTTTTAATTGAAATTTAACATCAATAACGGGTTCAGCAACTTCGATAAAACATTCCATGTAACATCCTCGCTTTCATACTATTACGGCATAGTCCAGTTGAAAATCAGTAAACCATAGCTGTGATATCGATAAAATTAGTTTTTTTACCTGGAAAAGATCAGAGGTAATAAGCAATTCTGATTTATTTGTTGTCAATGGTTATCGTTTTATACTCCTTTTATACAGCCGTTATCGCCTCCGATATACTTGATTCTGTTCTTTGCTCAATAATAGGGTTGATTCTTTTGGAGATTAAGTAAAGGAAAGCAGCACCCAATAGTGCCCAGATACCAAGCTGGTTAAACACATACTGAAAATCTCCATTGGATAACAAAGGATTCGTGGATTCACCTTTGGTCATGGCATTGGAAAAGTAATGCGATAATGAGGCAGATACGCCTGATACCATCATCCAAGTGCCCATGAGCACTCCTTGTAATTGCGGTGGAGAAATTCTACCGATCATGGCGTAGCCTACTGGTCCTATCAGTAACTCTGCAATTGCTTGTGTAGTAAAATGGAGCATTACCCAATAAACACTGACATATCCATTCTTATCGGCAGAAAGGATACCGCTGGATAACATGAAGAAAGAACCTGCAAGTATCAGGAAGGCCCAGATAAATTGTGTGGTTACTGATACATTGTATCCTTTTGTCTGTAGCCGTGTTAACACTATTGATAATAATGGGGCGCCTATAATAATTATGATGGCATTGATATTCAAAATCCATTGAGTCGCCATTTCATGGTGGAACAAATGTTTATCGACATTGCTTTTAATGAATAGGGTGACGCCCATTGGGCCAGTGAAGTAGATCATCCAGAACAGGATTGATGTTACAGTTAGGATTAGAAAAGTCATAATCTTTTGCTTATCCAAAATCGATTTTTGTTGGTAGCCAAGGTATAAAATGACAAAAAACATGATAATGCTTAGGCCTACTACAACTCCATTACTGAATTGAGCTTTATAAAAACAAAGCAGGGTAAATGGAATAAGAGCTAATATAATTCCCCAGCCAATAGACTTTTTGATATTCAGTGAAGCCTTACTTGTAACTTTAATTAAAGGAGTATCGCGATCATTCAAGTTCGACCAGTACCCCCACATAAGCAAAAGTGTGATTACATTTGGAATTATGCTGGCATAGAGTAAAGTCTGATATTGATTGGAGTAATCAAAAAAGCCGCTTATGATATAGCCAGCGCAAAAACCTACATTCATGTAGGAATAACTCAAGAAAAAGGCTTTATCTCTGTTATTATCATCCGGTGCAAAGCGTTGTGTCAGTATGCTGTTGTATGCGGTAGTGTTTAAGCCACATCCTACTAGAAATAAACTCAGTCCAAGATAAAGCAGTGACTTAACTGAAAGCGCTAAAAGTAAAATACCAATCGTTTGTATGGTTGTGGTAATCAAAAATAAGGATCTGTTACTTAGATATCGTCCACCAACCACTCCACCAAGTAAATGCAGAACATAGTTAAATGCTAGAAATAGCCCAACAATGCTGTTTGAAAGAGCATTAGACAAACCTAATTGTTTAGTGAGAAACAAAGATAATGAGGAATATAGAATTGCATAAGAAAAGGTTGAAAAAGCCTGTATTAAATACAGAGGAATGATTCCTTTTGGCATTTTTTCTGGTGACAACATATTTTTTCCCTAAAACTATTTTGGAAGGTGACTCTACCATTAAAAATGGATAAACTTAATTCCTTTCTGCAATTATCCTGATTTTAAAGGGATGATAATTGATATTTAATTGCTGTATGGGTGTTTAGGAATGAACAAAATTATTAGAGTTTCATGGGATGAAATCAGGGAACAAGTAAAGCAAGTCAACGAATCCATATATCGTGTCATAGAAGAAATTAAACCTAACCAAAAAATACCATTCTTTGTAGCTCGTTATAAATTTGGTGAGCATTTTGGTATTAAAAATTATGCTTATCTGCCAACCAGTAGTGGCCAAATGGAAAAGATTGACAGTAAGCACACCGATAATGAGTTATTCAATCATCTTGGTTATGGCAAAAATAGTCTACCTTTGGGCTTAATACTGGATAAGTTTTGCGAGTGGCATTATTTTGGTGAAGATGATCGCATCTTTCCAGATTGTGTCCAAGGACCTGGTGCAATTTTTAATATGCAGGTTATTTTTGATGAGGATCAGACTGTAGATAACAATGTACTGTCTGTCTCATCTGGTGCGCTTTCATCCTTTTTATTACCGAATATAGGCTGTAAAAGAAAGCATGCAAGAATTCAGAAATATTTTAATGTTGCTGTTCCAGCTCCCAAGTCTCCTTATGAACATTACTTGGTATTCAAGGAGATACTAAAGGATAAGAATACTATAGATAACTGGTATAGCGAGATTCTTTATTTTTCAGAGCAGTTTATCAATGAGGTCAAACATAATGATAAATGGCTTAAACTGAAACTTTATTTTTCAGAGTCATTAAGAAAAAAACTAACGCAAAATACCTATGATGCCTCCTGTAACGATTTATTCCTCAGTGCCAAGAGTGTGAATCGTTTCAGACCTACACCATTCATTATGGATACAGCAAAATATATTTTTAATATTTGCATGGGCTCAGGAATTGGTGTGAAACCAGCAATTGATGAGCAATATTTTCCGGTTAGGACGATTCAGAAAATATATAATGAATGTTATGACTTAGAATACACAGCGACTGTAATGGTTCCATCAACTTTGAATAGCCAATCTGATAGTGTTTACTATCCCTTGCAGTGTCCTTTTGCTAAGATTAATACATTTAAAACCAATCAAAGTAACAGCGCTTATAGTGAGCTGGAAATGCTGAAAAATGTATTGTTGGCATATCAGTCTGAGTTTACTGCTGATAATGGCTCTGCATTTGGAAGTCCGCTCTACCATGTAAGCAAACAAACGGACTTTTCTTTTTACCACTATAAATCTTCTAATAATAAGAGCATTTATGGTTCTGAGGAATTAGAGGGTACAGATAATAGATTTGCATTTTCATATTGCAGGGACAAAACACAATTTGCCAGTGATGCGAAGTTATTTAGAGGTTGCGTTAAATTAAGTAATGACAAGTTCAATCAGTAAAAGTGATAAATATGAAACACAGTAAAACATATAAACTGTGATGGTAAGTGTATTATTTTCAATAGGAAATAGTTTAAGTGCACAGCCACCTAAAAAAGTCATAAGCTCATGTCATAGAGAGCGGGCGATCGACTCTACCGTCCAATTTAAAGAGCTCTATGTTCTATACGATATCAAACCAGAAGATGTAAAAAGCACTTGTTTAAATGACCCACACAGAGATTTAATTGGTGTAAAAACCGAGAAGCGTTTTTTTTATCAAGAGAATTGTAACGGTACAGAGTATTTCCTGGCAGGTAACCGAAGATTTTCTTTGGAAGAATCGATAGTCCATAGTCTTTCACCAGAGATTAAAGCTTACGGTGCAAATTATCATTCCGAGTGGTATTTAATAACTTTCGAAAACGTCAAATACATTTGCATGGCTAGCGTGCTTGGTGATAATGGGTGGGCTGCTGCAACAACCCAATATTATCTTATCGAAAATGCATTTAATGATGACTTACCCTTGAAATCCTACTTTTACTTTTTTGATAAGAAATTCATCGATATTGTGAGGGCAAGAGGTTGGGGTAATGGTTAAGATTGGTCTTATATCTTGATTCGCTATTAAAAAATAACTGCAATTTTTAATTATTAATTTCCACAGGCTATATTAAATTAATTCATCAATAGTTAAATTGAGAAGTTTTAATTTCTCGTCACTCATAGTCTTTTTCTTAATAGGAGGAATATATACTGTTGTTATTGATGAAATACATGACTGTTCAAGCTTACATAAGGGAATCCACTTTATTTTAGGTGGGTAAGTCGGCAGAGTAGATGCCTCATAAAGACAAATAGAAAAATTGATTGGATAATAGCCACTTAAATATTCTTTCAGAATTGATAAATTATCAGTTTTTTTTCCATCTACTGTACCAAAGTTGGCAACTTGCCAAAGAATTAAATGTGAATAAACATCAATGTAACGTTCAAATAATACTAGCTCTGTAGCTTCAATAGAAAAACAACCCTGATCGCCAGGGTCAATTTCAAGATCACTAAATAAACAGTCTTGCGTGGATACTGCTGGTAGAATGATGGCTTCACCACCATCAGCCTTAATTTGCCTAACTGCATTAAGCGCTGAGTCTGCGAAAACGGTAGGATGTCCGTAAAAAACAATACATAAAATTTGAGTCTTTCGATATTCTTCAACGATGTAATTTGTTAGTGCCTGATAAGCCTCAATACGCTTTTCGTAACTAAAATAGATAGAATCCAACGATTCAGAGTTTTTAGCTTCTCGTTGGATCCATTGTTTTAGGTTATCTTCATTGACAAGGTAAAGTACCTTATCAGCATTTTGAATAACACGTTTTGTTTCTTCGGTTAGATGGGAAATCGATTTTATTCCCGACCCTACTACTATAAGTTTATGCATTAATTAGTTTTTGATTCTCTATGATATTGCTATGAACCTTGTAGGAATTTTGTATTGAAACTATTTTATTGGCATTAGCCTGTCTTTTTTTATTTTGATTGATATCTAAGAATAAGTCTTTGTGGCTTACCAAATACTCATTCCCAACAGCATATTCAAGTTTGTCCATTAAACTCATTTTGATATTCCTTATATTGAATTTTGATAGCCATTGTACAAATAAAATTCTTATAGGTATAGCCTAAAAAAATATTTGCAGTAATGTGCTCGATATGCTCTAATAAATGCTCGAAACGAGCATTTTAGTTTATGAGTTACAGGAGTTGAGAAATCATGAGCAATATTCACCTAATCCCCCGATTAATTCGCTTAAGGGACGCTCCGACCTATGTAGGTATGGATCGCCATCGATTTAATAAAGATGTAAGGCCAAATCTGGTTGAGATTCCAATGGGAACTCAGGGTATTGCTTTTGATCGACTTGATTTAGATGCCTGGGTAGACGATTATATACAGTGTAGTGGTCGTCCCGCGGAAGTTGAACGTAGGAGTTTGGAGTTATGGGACGAAAAAGAACGCCAGGGCTGCAAAAGCGTGGCAGCGTCTGGTGTATTGATAAAAAGGTCTTCGGACGACGACTTTGCGAAAGCACTGGTACTGACAACCTCGAAGAGGCGGAAAAGTATCTCGCAAGGCGTCTCGAAGAGATAAGACTTGCAACAGTCTACGGTGTTCGCCCCAAAAGAACATTCAAAGAAGCCGCTACTAAATTTCTGATGGAAAACCAACACAAACGTAGTATCAGTGATGATGCAGGGCGTTTGCGTGAAGTGGTTAAGTACATTGGGGATTTGCCTATTGAAGCAATTCATATCGGTAGCTTGCAATCCTTTATTGAAGGTCGAAGAAAGGATGAAGTAAGCACGAGAACTATCAATCATGGTTTGATGATTGTTAGGCGTATATTAAATTTAGCGGCTAGTGAATGGATGGATGAATTCGGTTTAACATGGTTAAACTCAGCGCCAAAGATAAAACTTTTACCTGAGCCAGATTTAAGAAAACCTTATCCATTAAGTTGGGATGAACAGCACAAGCTGTTTCAGCAGTTACCTGAACATCTGAAAAATATGGCTTTGTTTGCTGTAAATACAGGGTGTCGGGATCGTGAAATATGTGAATTGCGCTGGGATTGGGAAATACAAATTCCAGAATTGTCACACATCATCGTTTTTATTGTACCAGGTGAACTGGTCAAAAACGGAGAGGAACGGCTGATTGTTTGTAACGAAACAGTTCGGGAAGTGATAGACGGGGAGAGAGGTAAGCATCCTACTCATGTCTTTAGTTTTAAAGGTCGACCATTAAGTCGTATGTTATCGACCGGTTGGCGACAGGCTAGAGAAAAGGCGAAATTGCCTGAAGTAAGAGTGCATGATTTAAAGCATACCTTTGGCAGACGATTGAGAGCTGCAGGGGTAAGTTTTGAAGACAGACAGGATTTACTTGGACATCGTTCAGGTAGGATTACAACCCACTATTCTTCAGCTGAGCTGCAAAGTTTATATCAAGCTGCGAATAAGGTTTGTGAAAATCGTAAAAGCGGTGTGATATTAACGTTGTTGCGAAACCCAAAGAGTAGACCTGCCAGTCAAAATACTCTAAGGGAAAGTCACGTAAGTTTGTAAGTGCGTGAGCTAGGTCACGCAAAAGTCACGCAAGGACTTTTGAGTTAAAACAGGTAATCAACGTAACTTATTGATTTTAAAGGTCTAAATTGGTGGGCCCACTAGGACTTGAACCTAGGACCAACGGATTATGAGTCCGCTGCTCTGACCAACTGAGCTATAGGCCCGATGAGGAGTGTATTTTAAACTTAATTTGCTTATTGTTCCAGTTTTTTTTGCTTCTTTTAATTTTCAAACTTAAATTTAAGAGCCGTTTTTTTATTGGATATTAAAATACGACTCTATGCTTTTACAATTAGCCTTCGTCACCTTCCAGGAAGCTTCTCAGTTTTTCTGAGCGGGAGGGGTGGCGGAGTTTGCGTAGGGCTTTGGCTTCGATTTGGCGGATACGCTCTCTGGTTACATCGAATTGCTTGCCTACTTCTTCAAGTGTATGGTCGGTGTTCATTTCGATACCGAAGCGCATACGAAGAACTTTGGCTTCGCGTGGGGTTAATGTTTCCAGGATTTCGAGTGTTGCTTCTCTTAAGCCTTCTGCTGTTGCCATGTCAATGGGGGATTCAATGTTGTTGTCTTCAATGAAGTCTCCCAGATGAGAGTCGTCATCGTCACCAACGGGTGTTTCCATTGAAATGGGCTCTTTCGCAATTTTCAGGACTTTGCGAATTTTATCTTCGCTTAGTTCCATTTTTTCGGCTAACTCTTCCGGTGTTGCTTCACGTCCGGTTTCCTGCAGGATTTGTCTTGAAATGCGATTTAATTTATTAATCGTTTCAATCATATGCACAGGAATACGGATGGTGCGTGCCTGGTCGGCGATGGAACGGGTGATTGCCTGTCTGATCCACCAGGTTGCATAGGTTGAGAATTTGTATCCACGGCGGTATTCAAATTTATCAACTGCTTTCATCAAGCCTATGTTTCCTTCCTGAATCAGATCCAGGAATTGCAAACCACGGTTGGTGTACTTTTTAGCAATAGAAATTACCAGACGCAGGTTGGCTTCAACCATTTCTTTTTTAGCGCGTCTTGCCTTGGCTTCACCAATAGACATTTTACGGTTAATGTCTTTGATTTCACTGATGGTTAATCCGTATTCTACTTCAAAAGAAGCTAAGCGGGATTGCAGGCGCAGTATTTCTTCTCTGTGCTCTTCTATTCTTGCTAAATCAAGTTTCTTGCCGTTTTTGCTGATAAGAGTATCTAACCATTTAAGATCGGTTTCCTGACCTGGGAAGGTATCGATAAACAGCTTGCGGGGGATACGTGCTTTTTCAATACAAAGACGCATAATACCGCGCTCGAACTCTCTGATGTGATTACGGAGTTGGCGGAAATGGCGTGTTAAACGGTCTACCTGTCTTGAGGTCAGTTTCAATTTCAGAAATGAATCCGACATGATTTCCAGCAATTCAACAGTTTTTTTGTTGGTTCTGCCGTGTTCTCTTATTGCCAAAGTTGCATTGTTAAAGTTTTCACGCAATTCATCGAAATAGATTTTCGCCTGTTCCGGATTAGGACCGTCATCAACCTCGGCCATGCCTCCTTCACCATCTTCGTCTTCATCATCGTCAACACTAAGAATAACGTCGTCTTGCTGATCTTCATCAAGCATAGAGCCAATGTTGGCAGCAGGGGCTATTTCTTCGTCTGAATCAGCAAAACCACTGATAATTTCATTGAGACGAATTTCTTCAGCATTAAAGCGATCGTAATCATCGAGTACCAACTGTACTGTTTCAGGATAGTGCGCCAAAGATTTAAGAACCTGGAAAATCCCTTCTTCAATACGTTTGGCAATACGGATTTCGCCTTCACGAGTCAACAGCTCTACTGTTCCCATTTCACGCATGTACATGCGTACAGGATCAGTGGTACGGCCGGTCTCTTTATCGACAGATGCAAGCACCATGGCTGCTTCTTCAATATCAGGTACTTCTTCTGTATTGAGGAGAAGGGCCAGCTCGTCATCGCCCGGTGGTAGTTCAAACACTTTGATGTTCATGCCCTCAAGCATGCTGATAATCACATCAAAATGTTCCGTATCTACAATGTTGGGTAACAAGTCATTAATTTGGCTATAAGTCAAATACCCCTGTTCTTTTCCCAGGCTAATGACTTTAGTAATTTGTGAGCTTTGCTGTTCTTGGTCATTTGTGGTCATAGGCACTTCTTTTAGGGACGATTTTAGAATCTACAAAAAGGGTTTGATTATAAACTTTGTAAAAGAAACATACCAGTATTTCAGGTTTTTTATTTTTCAACATGAGTTTGCATGTGTTTTTCTTTCAGTAAATCCTGCAAACTTTTTCGTTCTGTTTCTGTTAACCCTTCTTGCCGCGATTTGTTTATGTATTGTTGGATTATAAGCTCCCGATTCTGTTCTTGTAAAAAAATAAGGGTATCAATAAATTCCCTTGCCAGGTCTAAGTCTGGAACCTGATGATCCCATGATGCCAGTTTGTTAATGGATTCAAAATAGCTGGTATCTCTCCAGGATTCAATAAGTGTAGCAGTAGTTGCCTGTGGATGCTCAGACAGCCGTTTGAGAACAGCTAATAAAACATGGTGCTCTTTAGGATGGAGCAGAGTGGTTTGAATCTGTTCTGCACTGGCAGAATAAATTTCAGGATTTTGTAATAGTAAGGCCAGAGCAATGCGAAGTGGGGTGCGCGATATGGTTGTAGCAGGCCCGGCTGGCGCTATAACTTCATTTTGATCAGCGAGAAGACGGTTGAGTCGGTCACTGTCCAAGTGGGTTTGGCGGGCAAGATCGTCAATAAGCAATTGTTTGTAGGAACTGTCTTCCATTTTTTGCAAATAGGGCTTCACCAGATTAATGAGCTGTGTTTTTCCAGCGGGGTTTGAGAGATTGATGTCTTTAGACAAGCTGGAAAAGAAAAAGCGATGCAGGGGCGTCCCTTGTTTTAATCGGGCTAAAAAGTTTTCTTTACCTTCCTCGCGAACCAGACTGTCTGGATCATGCCCCTCCGGCAGAAAAATAAAACTGGCATCCAGGCCGGAATTCAAATGGGGGAGGCTGCTTTCAAGGCCGCGCCAGGCAGCTTGCTTGCCGGCTGCATCACCGTCAAAGCAAAAAATCAGGCGTTTGGTATGTTTGGCTAAAAGCTGGATGTGATAAATGCTGGTGGCCGTGCCAAGGGTTGCGACAGCATTAAAAATACCATGTTGCGCCAATGCGATAACATCCATATAGCCTTCAACAATAATAATTTCTTCAATGGTATTTTTTTGACTGAGAATCTGATGCAAACCATACAGTTCACGGCTTTTTTGGAAAATGACTGTTTCAGGTGAGTTCAGATATTTAGGCTTTTGCTCAGGATCTAATACCCGTCCGCCAAACCCTATAATGCGACCATGACGGTCATGGATAGGGAACATGACACGATTACGGTATCGATCGTACACTTTCCCTTCATCATTCTGAATCAGCATTCCTGTTGTAATCAGATCTTTCTGATGACGGGCAAAGGCTTTTTCCAGATTATGCCAGCCTTCAGGCGCATAACCGAGTTGATATAATTTGGCTACATTACCACTCAGGCCACGCTGGCGCAGGTAGTCTACCGCAGCCTGGCCATCGTGTTTTAATTTCTTTTGATAATACACACTGATTTCAGCGAGCAGTTTGTAAAGGTCTTGAGATGCATTATTTTTTTCTGTCTGACCTTCTCTGGGAATGGTTAATCCTACCCGTGCAGCCAGAGTTTCAATGGCATCAACGAAGCCTTGATTCAGATAATTCATCACAAAACTGACGGCATTGCCTGAAGCACCGCAACCAAAGCAGTGATAAAACTGTTTTTTTGCTACAACATTGAACGAAGGGGTTTTTTCATTATGGAAAGGGCAGCAGGCAATATGGCTTGTTCCCCGTTTTTTCAGGGGAACATAGCTATCAATTAATTCAACCAGATCGGTGCGATGCAGGAGATCATCAATGAATGGCTGTGGTATTAAGCCAGACATAGTAATCCTTAGCTCAACTGAGCCTTAATCAAGGCACTTACCTGAGTCATATCGGCTCGCCCTTGTAATTTTGCTTTCAGTTGTCCCATCACTTTACCCATATCGGCCATCTTTTCTGCACCTGTGCTTGCGATGGCCTCATTAACCAATTGCTTTATTTCAGCTTCAGACAGGGGTTCAGGCAGGTATTTGGAAAGAATTCCTAATTCATATTGTTCTTGAGCAACCAGATCATCGCGATTGGCTTTTTCAAATTGGGCAATGGATTCTTTACGCTGCTTACTCATTTTATCAAGAATAGCCAACATTCGCTCTTCACTGACTTCAATGCGTTCATCTACTTCAATTTGTTTTACTGCTGCGGTAATTAAACGTAGGGTAGTGAGCAGATTTTTATCTTTGGCGCGCATTGCGTCTTTAATATCTTCATTGAGACGTTCTTTAATTGTCATTGTTATTTCCTTAAAAACCAAAAGGCCACATATAAATGTGACCTTGGTACAATACATAGGACGAGCTGCGAATTACACTAACAGTATTTGTCAGTTTTTAATTATTTACGTCTGTGTTTCATGCTTCTGCGTGAAGAAGTATCGCGAGAAATTTTCTTCAGATGACGCTTTACAGCTGCTGCTTGCTTGCGTTTACGCTCTGCAGTTGGCTTTTCATAAAATTCACGGCGGCGTAATTCGGTTAAAATACCGGCTTTTTCACAAGAACGCTTGAAACGACGCAGTGCGTATTCTGGGTTTTCGCCTTCTTTTACACGAACGGTAGGCATTAATTTAATCCTCTGGTTATTTGATCTTATATATAGGTCGGCAATTCTAGTGTGTGATGAATCGCTCGTCAAGCCTAATCTATATCTTTCTTTATATTTTAGCAATTATTCTCTATTAATGGATCTTTTTCAGATTTCTTTTTGCAACAGGCAGGAATTCTCTGTGATATAATCCCGAGTCGGTTGATGAATTAATATTGACTGAAGTGATTGAGGTTGAAGCATGCGTATATTAGGTATAGAGTCTTCCTGTGATGAAACAGGAGTAGCAATTTATGATGCACATTCGGGATTATTAGCCCATGCCCTGCATTCACAAATTGCAACGCATAGAGTGCACGGTGGGGTAGTGCCGGAACTCGCTTCAAGAGATCACGTCAATTACCTTATTCCTTTAGTTAATGAAGCATTAAAGCAAGCACAGCTGAACAAGAGTGATTTGGATGGCATAGCCTACACAGCAGGTCCCGGATTAATTGGTGCTTTGCTGGTTGGA
Source organism: Legionella shakespearei DSM 23087 (assembly GCF_000373765.1). Taxonomy (GTDB): domain Bacteria; phylum Pseudomonadota; class Gammaproteobacteria; order Legionellales; family Legionellaceae; genus Legionella; species Legionella shakespearei. The sequence continues at coordinate 70,048 of NZ_KB892386.1, forward strand.
GCCTGTTTTGCCAAAAGCTTTGCTTACGCTCTTGATATACCGGCTTTGGCCATTCACCATTTGGAAGCGCATTTGCTGGCTGCAAAAATGGAAGACGCTTCACTTGAATTTCCTTTTATTGCGCTTCTGGTTTCAGGTGGGCATTGTCAATTAATTGAAGTAAAAGGTCTGGGCGATTATCAACTGCTTGGTGACACGCTGGATGATGCAGTGGGTGAAGCTTTTGATAAAACAGCCAAGTTGATGGGCATTCCTTATCCCGGAGGCCCAGTTCTTGCCGCTTTGGCGGACCAGTGTGAATCGACCCCCTATCAATTTCCTCGTCCCATGATCGATAGACCAGGATTGGATTTCAGTTTCAGTGGATTAAAAACCTTCGCGCTGTCTACCTGGACTCGCAGCGCAAAGGAAGAATGTGATAAAGCACATATTGCCAAAGCATTTCAGGAAGCAGTAGTAGATACACTCATTGTTAAAGCCAAAAGGGCTATCCTGCAGACCGGGTGTAAAAATCTGGTAGTGGCGGGTGGGGTCGGTGCGAATAAGGCCTTGCGTCTTGCTTTGCAGGCGTGGATAAAAAGTATTGACGGTCAAGTATATTTTCCTGCTCTGGAGTATTGTACCGATAATGGGGCAATGGTTGCTTATGCGGGATGTATGCGGATGGTGTTAGGGGAGAGGGATGAGGGGATGGCTGTAGAAGTTAAACCCCGCTGGCCTCTTGCCTGAACGGGCGTATTTGGTGCATCTTGAGAGAACGTCCGTGGACAAGCCACGGGATGGTGGAAATCCTTTACGAGCCAACCAGATCTACGTCGTCTTGACAACGTAGATCTGGGAATGGCACAGTTTTGTAGCCCGTATTAGGCGTAGCCGTAATACGGGAATGAGTTGATTGCCACTTCGAACCCGTATTACGGCTGGCGCCTAATACGGGCTACAAACTGGTACCATGCCACATTCAGGAGACGGTGGAAGAGTCAGCTGCTTGCAGCCGGGATGGTTCGTGCTTCCCGGCTGCAAGCAGACCGGGCTACAGTTCTGCATGAAGTGTGTTCGTTTATTCTGTTTTTGGTTCTTTTGGTTCTTTTGGTTCTTTTGGTTTTCTGGGTTTGGGTGGTGCTTTTTTTGTTGGTTCTTCTGCCTTAGCTGGTTTTTTAGCTGGCGCCTTTTTGGGGGCTGCTTTGGGTTTTGTTTCTTTTACTGGTTTTGACTCAATTTCTATTGGAAATGGAGCGTTGATTTCTTTCGCTGATTCCTCGAACTCTGTGATAGCCTTGGGCGGCTGATCTTCCATTATTTCTTCTATGACACTGTGTTTTAATTTGATTTTGGGTTCGTCACCATCCATCAGGCGGGTAATATTATTTTTGTGTTTGTATATGATTAATAACACCATAAAAAACAGCGGAGGGAAAATATCGATGCGCCCTATGAGCAGAAGAGTGTAGAAGGGTGCCAGAGTAATGGATACGATGGAGGCTAAGGACGAGTAGCGGGTGAAATTGGCTACTAATAACCAGGTGGCTGTGACCATAACGCCGATAATAAAATGAAATCCCAGTAACGCACCGATGGCTGTGGCTACTCCTTTTCCGCCTTTAAATTCAAAGAATACAGGATAGATATGCCCCACAACTGCAGCAAGTGCGGTGAAGGCAACGGTTACGGGTTCTGCATCAAGGGCTTTGGCAATCACTACGGGAATGGTTCCTTTCAACACATCACCGAGCATGACTAATGCAGCATATTTTTTACCGGCAATACGCAGAACATTGGTTGCTCCAGGGTTTTTTGAACCTTCTGAGCGGGGATCGGGTAGAGCAAATGTGCGGCAGACAATAATTGCCGAGCTTACAGAACCCATTAAATAACCCACAACTACTAAAAATAAAAATTGAATCACCTGGAACTCCTTTGTAGGAATGAATTTTTATTATCAGATAATCTTTATTTGCAAGCAACTGAAAGTTGTTTTACGGGTTTTTTCAGGGGGAGACTTTGCCTGGTTGAGGCTTTGATCCCGGCTGCAAGCAGACCGGGCTACGCACTGTGCCATCCATCCTCAGATCCACAGATCCACGTCGTCCTTCGCGCAGAAAGACGCGCTCAGGACGACGTGGATGATTTTCATTCCGGTAAAAAGAGGGTTTGCAGGTTGTTGGTGAAGCGTCTGCCTAAAGGAGTTATTTGCCAGCCCTTGTCTGTCAGGGTGATGAGGTTTTTGCTTTCTGCAATTTTCAGCTTGGGTAGCAGCAAGGAGTAGTCCAACCTTGTAGTTTGGGTAAATAAGGCAAATGGTATGGCTTGTTCGAGACGGGTTGTGTTGAGCATGAATTCAAAAAGTAACTCATCGTGCTGCACGGTCTCCTGATCGGCCAGAAAAGGTTTTTCTGTATTCAGATAATCTTTGGGTTGGCGATGTTTACGGGTCCTTTGAACGCCTTGCTCTGTCGTCATTTTCCCATGGGCTCCGGCGCCTATGCCCAGATAATCCCCAAAGAGCCAATAGTTCAGGTTGTGGCGTGCTTGCCTGCCTGGTTTGGAAAAAGCCGAAATTTCATAACGGTTAAAACCTGATTCCTTTAATAAATTCAATCCTTGCTCTTCCAGTAAAAAGGCATCATCTTCAGAGGGCAGAGGAGGATTTTCTTTGTAAAATACAGTATTTGGTTCTATGGTTAATTGATACCAGGACAAATGCTCAGGTTGATAAGACAAGGCTGTAGCCAAATCAGCCACACCCTGGTCAATGCTTTGATTGGGTAAACCATGCATAATGTCGAGGTTAAGATTATCAAATCCTGCTTTGCGTGCGGCGTTTATGGCGGCATGAGCCTGTTGCTCATCATGGACACGGCCCAGTTTTTTCAAATGCACAGGATTAAAACTTTGAATGCCGAGAGACAGGCGGTTAATCCCTAGCTGGCGGTATTCAGTAAAACGCTGTTGTTCTACACTGCCAGGATTAGCTTCCATGGTAATTTCAATGTCGGATGCAAAAGGCAGTATGCGTTTTAATTCGGTAAACAAAGTGGCATAGGCTTCTGCCGAAAAAAGGCTTGGAGTGCCGCCACCGATAAAAATAGAAACGATTTCCCGGGCTTTGAATTGGGTTAAATCAGCATTTAAATCATCTATAAGTGCCTGAACATAATTTTGTTCTGGCAAATTATCGGGGCTTTTATGCGAATTAAAATCACAATAAGGGCATTTGCGGATGCACCAGGGAATGTGTATGTACAACGATAAAGGAAGCATTAATATTTTTTAGACTGGCGTGATTGGGAATGCAATAGTATCATGACAGCAGTTTTGTCACAAAAGTAAGTGATAGTGCGGATGCGAAATAAACCTATATGCAAAAAAAGAGCGGTAGTAGCCAAATCACGCTTGTTTACTGTTGAGGAAATGCACTTAAATTTTTCAAACGGTGCTCAAAGAGTGTTCGAACGGATTAAAAGCCATGGGCATGGTGCGGTACTGATTGTTGCTTTGACTCCTGGCGAGTCATTATTATTAGTCCGGGAATATGCGGCAGGTACTGACCAGTATGAGTTAGCTTTTCCCAAAGGGGTGATTGATAGCGGTGAAACGCCTTTGGAAGCTGCCAACCGTGAGTTGCGTGAAGAAACAGGTTTTGCTGCCAGAGAATTGCATTGGCTGCGTTCTATGAGTTTGGCTCCAGGATACTTTGGTGCCCGTATTGAGTTGGTGGTAGCGCAAGGCTTGTATCCTTCGCCCTTACCCGGAGATGAGCCAGAGCCTCCCGAGGTAGTTGAATGGCCTTTACATGCAACTGAAGAATTATTGGAAAAACCGGATTTTACCGAGGCGCGCAGTATTGCTGCGTTATTTTTAGTTAAAGAGTGGTTGAACAAGAGGAAATAATAATATGGCAAATAAACGAGTTAGAGTAGCAGTTACCGGCGCAGCGGGACAAATAGGTTATGCATTGTTGTTTCGTATCGCTTCAGGCCAAATGTTTGGTCCGAATACAGAAGTTGAATTAAACCTGTTAGAGCTTGAGCCAGCACTGCCTGCTCTGGAAGGGGTGGCAATGGAACTGGATGATTGTGCTTTCCCATTGTTAAAGCGCATCGTCTGTACTGCTGACATGAATAAAGCTATGGATGGTGTGAACTGGGCTCTGTTGGTTGGATCTGTTCCCCGTAAACAAGGTATGGAGCGTTCTGATTTATTACAAATCAATGGTGGTATCTTCACCAAGCAAGGTCAGGCAATTAATGATTATGCCAGCGATGATGTTCGTGTTTTTGTGGTGGGCAACCCTTGTAATACTAACTGTTTAATTGCCATGCATCATGCCAAAGACATTCCCAATGATCGTTTTTATGCCATGACTACTCTTGATGAATTGAGAGCACGTACTCAGTTGGCCAAGAAGGCAGGAGTGGATATTACAGCAGTAACTGAAATGACTGTTTGGGGTAACCATTCTGCTACTCAGTATCCTGACTTTTACAATGCCAAAATCAATGGTATTTCTGCTGCTAAAGTGATTGATGATGAAAGCTGGTTAAAAGATACCTTCGTATCTACAGTACAACAACGTGGTGCGGCTATTTTGAAAGCGCGTGGTTTTTCTTCAGCGGCTTCTGCTGCCAATGCGATTATCACTGGGGTGAATCATCTGGTTACTGATACTGTTGCTGGTGAGTCCTATTCTATGTGCCGTCGTTCCAATGGCGAATATGGCGTAGATGAAGGTCTGATTTTCTCCGTACCATGCCGTACCGAACACGGTAAGTTAAAAGTTGTTGAAGGTTTGTCTTTGAATGAGTATGGACAAGAGAAATTTGACATTACTCTGAATGAACTGAGACAAGAGCGTGATATGGTTAAAGAGTTAGGTTTGTTGGATTAAGTGAGATCCCGGTTGCAAGCAACCGGGTTACATATGAGGTTTCAGTGCTGAATCTTCCAGTGACTGTCTGGGTGGTTTCTTTTCATCTTTATGCTTGTATTCTTCACTAAGGTAAATTTGGAAAAATAAAGAGTGCTTCAAAATGGCTTCCGCCTTTGCATTGCGACAAAGGGTTGTTACTGAGCGGCCATTAGACAGAATATGATTTAAAGTGTTGACTAATCGGGTTACTCGTTCGAAAGGGCCTCGTTCTTGCTGAACCAAAGCAGGAATGTGTTGCAATATGATGTGAGCTAATTGTTCATCGGTTAAATAAAGCACTAATCGGGTATGAGCAATTTTTATGAAATTATTTTCACTTTTGGTGCACAGAACAAATAAAAAATTCGGATGTATTTTCAAGTAATCTTTTAATCTTTGGCTAAACCCATGCCGTTCCCGATTATCTACCATGGCTTGAGTAATGTGAGCATGATCTTTGGCAGTAAAGGTTGTTCTGGTCAGTGCTTCCAGCCAAGCAATCAAATCTTCTTCCTGTCTTGCATGATTGAGTGCACTGAATTGGAAATGGGGTGACACTTTAGGATGAGACAGAAATCTGCGCCAATCTATAGGCGGTAAATGGTGCATTTTGGCTAAAGTGTCCATTGATGTTCTCAAGTCATCAAAATTAACACGCCATTTTTCAATAAAAGGAAGTGCTTCTCTAATCGCTTTAAGCAAGGCAATAAATGAACCGTTTGAATCAGGGCTGTATCGCAGTGTGGCTTCTTTTAATTGTTGTACTGGTGGGTAAGTGTATTTGTCATTTCTCATAGCCTCTAATTGGAATACAGATTGTAATGATTTACGCAGCTCTGAGAACGGGTCTTTCATATGATAATTCCCTAATAGGCCCTTACCTTAAAAGTAGAGTATAAAGAACATAAAAGCCAAATTTTTTACATTATTTTGGTTAAAAAAAAACATAAAATAGTTTTTATCTATTAATATGATAAAAATAATCGATTTTATTTATTTATTGGTTTCACCTAAATTTAACAATGCAGGTTATAAAAAATTTATCGAGGAGAAGACCAATGATTACTGTAGGTAACACATTTCCAGAGTTTCAAATTAAGGCCACTGTGAGTAATGATCTTCACAATGCTTTTCAGGTTATCTCTAATGAAACCTATACGGGCAAGTGGCTGGTGGTTTTTTTCTGGCCCAAGGATTTTACCTTTGTATGCCCTACTGAAATCGCAGAGTTTGGAAAACTGAATTCTGAATTTGCTGACAGGGATGCACAAGTATTGGGTGGCAGTACGGACAGTGAGTTTGTCCATCTGGCTTGGAGAAACCAGCATCCGGATTTAAAAAATCTGCCGTTTCCCATGTTGGCTGATGTGAAGCGTGAGCTGACGAGTAGTTTGGGTATTCTGGATGAGCAGGAAGGTGTGGCACAACGGGCAACTTTTATTGTTGATCCGCAAGGCATTACTCGCTTTGTAATGGTTACTGATTTAAATGTAGGGCGTAACCCAGCAGAAGTGCTGCGTGTACTTGATGCGTTACAAACCGATGAGCTCTGCCCATGTAACTGGAAAAAAGGCGAAGAAACCATACATGTAGAATAACAAAGGGAGTGAATCATGTTAGAACATATCAAGCAAAGCATTCCGGAGGTCGCTAAAGACATCCGTTTGAATCTGGTCAAAGTTCTGGATCTTGAACAGAATGACGGTTTAAATGAACAGCAAATATTAGGCTCAGCATTATCTGTAGCCTATTCGCTGGGAGACAAGGAGTTAATTAAAGAGCTTGAAGAGGTGATTATTGATGTGCAGCTCATCAATGCCGCACAATTGGCAGCGAGCTTAATGGCGATGACTAACATCTATTATCGCTTTACCCATTTGACTGAAGACTCGGAAGTAGAACACTTGCCCGCTGGCCTGAGAATGCAGGGCATGATGAATCCTGGTGTTAGCCGGGTTACTTTTGAGACTTTGTCTTTGGCTGTTTCTGCTTTGAATGGCTGTGGAACCTGCGTGAGTTCTCATGCTCGTCAATTAAAGGAACATGGGTTTTCGAGTGCTGCCATTGCACGAGTAGGGAGGATCAGCGCTGTCATTCATGCTGTTTATGTAAGCAGACAGTTTTAACGTGGGTTACGGATAAGAAGCTTGATTTACGAAGTAACGACTGGATAAAACAATCTTCTTATCCCGAACTCACGTTTTTAATGTTTTTATAATGGATTTTTTGAGTTTTTTTTGACCTATAATAATAGAGAGTAGGGTGCTGTTATTGGAACAAACATGAAACTGAAAAAAGATAAATTGGATGGTTCACACATAATTCCAACTGTCGATGATCCAGAGGGCTTTGCTGCTGCTGTAGAAAAGAATGAAGGAGAACTTCAGGCTTATATTACAGAATGCAGAAGCCATCTGGAGTCATTGCGAGATGCAATATACAAAACATTGGATGCAGGCCTTGATAATGCATCTTTATTTCAGGCCAAAAATGACTCTCCCGTTCCATTTGCAGGGATAACTCCTTCTGCTTTTTTGAAAAAAGCTTATACCGTGCAGGAATATGATGCAGAAGGTAATGGTATAGAAAATCGAGATCAACCTTATATACAAGCTGGTCTGGATTTTACTAAATTTTGCGAAAGTGAGTCTTTATCTGATGAGCACAAGCTATTGGCTGACGCAAGCTCTCAAACTGCTGCAATAAATACTGCAATCAGTCAGTTAAATCGATTAGAGATGTGTTTAAAAAAGAAAGATTATGAAAAAGTTTACATATTAAAAGAGACTATTGATAATGGTGCCCAAACAGTACTTGAAACAGCTAAAAATTCTAAAATGATACAAACCATACCAAATCAAAATTTTGTTCAAAAAATATTATCATCCATTGCTGAGGCTGTAGGAAAAATAGGTGGTTTTTTTAGTAATCTGGGGAAATCAGAAACGCAAAAATTTAAAGAGCGCTTTACTGAGGTGAAAGATAAAGTAGCGCAGCAGCGGGTTGAGGCGAATGCCACTCCTGAGCCTGATGCAGCTCCAAGTGCCGAAACGCAATTCAAACCTTAATCGGCTTATTAACTTTGATGCAGTTTCGTAGCCCGGTCTGCTTGCAGCCGGGATCGTACCACTTCGATCCCGGCTGCAAGCAGACCGGGCTACATATTGTGCTATTCTGGAGCAATTTATTTTATCGCACCGCAAGCTTCACGAGCTCCGCCGCCACCTAAAGGAGGATTATCGCTGTAATTGTCGCCACCGGCGTGGATCATTACTGCAAGTCCAGTCAGATCGTTCAGCTTTAAACGTGGCGCCAATACAGGTGTGTTCGCCTTGCCATCATCAGAAACATAAAGGACTGGCAAATCGCCTAAGTGTCCATCCGCGTATGGGCCTTTGTGGGTGTTGGTTTTCGCTGGGTCGTAATGAGCACCGGCATCCATTCCATGATCACCGCAATTCGGGTGCTGATGCAGGTGAAAGCCATGCAAGCCTGCGGGCAATCCGGTCAGATTAGGCGTAATCAGCAGGCCATAAGGAGTATCTGTAAATACTACCTCTCCTATTGCTGCGGGTTTGTCGCCGGTCGTGGAAATGGTTGCAGAAACCTGGTCAGCGTGAACCGCGTTTAAGGCGAGCAGGGAGCTAATGAAAACAGATGATAATTTATTCATGTTTTTTCCTGTTTTAATCGAATATAGAACTGTAAGTATTAACCAGGATCACAGATTATGCCAGTATGAATTGCCACAATCGCAAGGCAGGTAAAAAAGTGGTTGCTGTATAATAGCCAGGGTTTATACTAGGGTTTGTCATCTAAATCTGAACAGAGAACCTTATGGAATTGCTGATTGATAATACCCCATTCAAAGCCTTGTTCCAGCCACTGGATCTGGGTTTTACCCAAATAAAAAACCGGTTATTGATGGGCTCTATGCATACGGGACTCGAAGAGGATAAAGAAAGTCTGAATCGTCTGGCTCAGTTTTATCGCGAACGTGCCCTAGGAGGCGCAGGACTCATCGTGACCGGCGGCTTTTCTCCAAATCGTGCTGGTCGTCTGGCTCCCTTCGCCGCCAAGCTGACCAACAGTAAAGAACAGCATCGCCATGAGTTAGTCACCCACACTGTTCATGAGGCAGGCGGTAAAATTGCCTTGCAAATGTTACATGCGGGTCGTTACGGTTATCATCCCTTTATTGTTGCTCCAAGTGGTATTAAGTCACCTATAAGCCCATTTAAGCCCTGGGTGATGAGCAAATGGCGAATTAAAAAGACGATTAAACATTTCGCTCGTTGTGCCCGTTTAGCGCAAATGGCAGGATATGATGGTGTTGAAATCATGGGAAGTGAGGGGTATTTAATTAACCAGTTTATCGTTTCCCATACCAATCATCGCAGTGATGAATGGGGCGGCAGTTATGAAAACCGAATTCGTTTTCCTCTTGAAATCGTGCGTAGTGTGCGTGAAGCTGTAGGCAAAAATTTTATCATCATTTATCGCTTGTCCATGCTGGATTTAATTGCCCAGGGCAGCAGTTGGGAAGAGGTAGTCCTTTTGGCAAAAGCTATAGAAGAAGCAGGGGCTACCATAATTAACACAGGCATAGGTTGGCATGAGGCACGCATCCCCACTATTGGAACCATGGTTCCTGCCGGCGCGTTCACTCAGGTAACCCGCCATTTGAAACCGGAAGTGACTATTCCCGTGATTACTTCCAACCGAATTAATACCCCCGAATTAGCGAACCAGTTACTTGAATCCGGTGTTGCCGATATGATTTCCATGGCCAGACCTTTTTTAGCTGATTCTCATTTTGCTGAAAAAGCAAAACATGGGGAAAGTGAAGCGATTAACGTATGTATTGCCTGTAATCAGGCTTGTCTTGACCAGATATTTGTTAATAAAACTGCCTCTTGTCTGGTTAATCCTCGTGCCTGTAATGAAACAGAAATAGTGTATGAAAGTGTACATGAGCCCAAATCCATTGCTGTAGTCGGATCAGGTCCTGCTGGCCTTGCCTTTTCTGCCGTGGCAGCAGAGCGCGGGCATAAAGTCACTGTGTTTGAAAAAGGGGATCGTCTGGGCGGTCAGTTTAACCTGGCCAAACGAATCCCCGGTAAAGAAGAGTTTCAATATACTCTGGATTATTTCAGCTATCAGTTGGATAAATATAAAGTAGACATCCACCTGAACACTGAAGCCACTGTGGATGCTTTAAAAGATTTTGATGAAATTGTTCTGGCTACAGGAATCAAGCCGCGCACCCCTGATATCCCTGGCATAGATCGTGACAATGTGCTGAGTTACATTGATGTGATTCATGGCAATAAAACAGCGGGTAAGTCCGTTGCTATTATCGGTGCAGGCGGCATAGGTTTTGATGTGGCCGAGTTTTTAACCCATGAACACCATACTTCAAATGAAGACTTTTATGATGAATGGGGGATTGATGTGACAGGCAAGCATAGAGGCGGCCTGAAAACACCCGAAATGTCACCAAGCCCGAGAGAAGTGTACTTATTGCAACGCAAAAAGGAAAAGATGGGCAAGCGTCTGGGAAAAACTACAGGCTGGATCCATCGCTTAAGTCTCAAGCACAAACAAGTCAAAATGATCTCTGGCGTCAGTTACGAAAAGATTGATGAACAGGGATTACATTTGTTAGTTGATGATAAACCTGTGGTTCTGGCAGTAGATACCGTTGTTATTTGCGCTGGCCAAATGGAATTAAAAGATTTATTTGAACCTTTAAAGCAAATAAATAAGACAGTTCATCTGGTAGGTGGGGCTTACAAAGCGATGGAACTGGATGCACGTCATGCCATTGATCAGGCCTGTCGTCTGGCGGCATTGATATGAGTCATATCGCTGTAGTCATTAACCCTATCGCGGGGGGAGGGCGGGGCAAGAAAGTATGGAAGGTATTGAAACCTGGACTGAATGCCGTATTTGAAAAAATCACTTTCAGAATGTCGAATCGGGTGGATGATTTGGCTTCTATAACTCAGAGTTTGTTGGCGGAACATCCGGATGTTCTGTTAATCATCGGAGGTGATGGCACTTTGAATCATGCATTGAATGGTATGATTTCCGATGACAAGCTGATTAATCCGCAAACCAAAATCGCGTTTTTTAATGCGGGTTGTGGCGGTGATTTTATCAGGCAATTTCCTGAGCAGAAAATCACCGAGTTTCTGGACCGGTTAAGCCATAACCAGACTATCAGCAGTAATATAGGTAAAGTGACCCTTGCCGATCAATCCCCATACTATTTTATTAACATAGCCAGTTGTGGTTTGTCGGGATATGTAGTGCGCGCAACGGCTAAAAGTCAGTGGTTAAAAAAACTCGGTGGCACGATTAACTATCTGGTGCATTCATTAACGGGTTTGATTGCTTATAACCGGGGGGAAGTGCGAATTCAGCTTGATGATAATCCTCCTTTTGATTGCTCCATGTTAATGATGGCTGTGGCTAATGGCCAGTATTTCGGTGGCCGCATGCATGTAGCGCCTATGGCGAAAGTGGATGATGGTTTGCTGGATGTTGTGTTATTTCGTGATTTTAGCAAATTGGATGCTTTGTATAAGTTGCGTAAGATTTATTCGGGAAGCCATTTGCTGGATAAGAATGTTCATTATGTTCAGGCGAGAAAAATAACTATTGAACCACTGGAAAGTAAACCTATTGAGATTGAGGCGGATGGGGAAAGTATTGGACAGTTACCCGCGAGCTTTGAGGTATTGGATGGTAGTATATCGATCATTGTGTGAATCTGTATTTAAAATTATTTTATGATAAGGAAAACCTTGATTACGCTGTCGCTGCATCAAGGCTACGATTATATGATTTCTGATACGAGGTACGATTTTTATCCACTCCCCGATCCACGTCGTCCTGAGCGCGTCTTTTGGCGCGAAGGATCTCCAAATATTGGCACCATGCCGCTTTCAGGAGATCCTTCGCGCCAAAAGACGCGCTCAGGACGACGTGGATCAGGGGATGGCGTTGCTCGAATCAGAATGGACATGTAGCCCGTTCACACCTGAAAATCCAATTAAATTTAATAAAAAATCCTTTTCTTTTCACAGAAATATAATAAATATAGTGCATCATCCTGTTTATTTTGTTATTATACTGAGCAATTTTTATATTACTTGGCCTTTTCAGCTAGGTTACGATTTACTCTATCAGGAACACTATGAATCAAGAAATTACAAACTTCAGCGCTTTTAATTTTTCAGATGCCATAAACAGAGCACTGGAAGATATGAAGTTTACAAAACCATCTCCCATTCAGGCGCAGACCATTCCTTTATTATTGGAAGGCCGTGATGCAATTGCCCTAGCGCAAACAGGTACAGGTAAAACTGCTGCCTTTGCTTTGCCAATCCTGCAAAATTTATCACCTGCTGTACAAGGCACACAGGCTTTGATTATTGCCCCAACTCGCGAGCTGGCTATTCAGGTTGCTGAGCAATTTGAATTATTGAGCGCCCATCAACGCGGTACTACCGTTGCAATTTTATGTGGCGGACAAGAATATGGTCGTCAATTAAAGCAATTACGCGGTGGTGCTCAGATCGTCGTGGGTACTCCAGGCCGTATTCTGGATCACATTGATAAAGGCACTTTACCTTTAGATAATTTACGTACCTTCATCCTTGATGAAGCGGATGAAATGTTGCGTATGGGCTTCATTGAAGACGTTGAAACCATTTTATCAAAATTGCCTGAAAAGAAACAAATCGCATTATTTTCAGCAACCATGCCGTACCGCATACGCCAAATTGCCAATACTTATCTGACAAACGCTGCTTCAGTTGAAATCCGTATGGAAACTGCAACAGTGAAAAGTGTGGAACAACGCTTCCTCTTTGCCTCCGGTCATCAAAAACCTGATGCATTGCTGCGTGTATTGGAAGTAGAAGACTATCAGGGTGTGATTGTATTCGTCCGTACCAAGAGTAGTACAGAAGAAGTCGCTGAAGTATTGCAACAGCAAGGGTTGAGAGCCATGGCTATCCATGGTGATATTACCCAGACTTTACGTGAGCGTATCATTACCCAATTCAAACAGGGTGCTATAGACATATTGGTTGCAACAGATGTAGCCGCTCGTGGACTGGACGTGGATCGCGTCACGCATGTGATTAACTATGATTTGCCGCATGATAATGAAACCTACGTGCACCGTATTGGTCGTACAGGAAGAGCAGGGCGTTCTGGAGTGGCTATTTTATTTGTCACACCTAAAGAATCGCGTTTAATCAGCAGCGTTGAACGTCATACACGTCAACGTATTGAAAAAGTTCAAGTGCCTAATGATCATATGATTCAGGTGGCCAGACAGCAACGCTTTATGGCGAACATTACTTCGCGTCTTGAACATGAAAATCTGCCTTCATACAAACGCATTGTTGAAGAGTATATTAAAGAAAACGAAGCATCTGCAGTAGACGTTGCTGCAACGCTCGCATTACTTCTGCATAAAGATTTGCCCTGGAAAAAAGAGATGAATTTACCTAAAGCATCTCGTCCTGCCAAAGAAGGGCGTGAGGGGCGTTCTGACCGTCCTGCCCGTTTTGGAGATGACCGCAGGGGATTTGATAAAAAAGGATTTGGCGGAGATAAAAAGGGCTTTGGTTCTGATCGTAAAAGTTTTGGTGATGACCGGAAAAGAGCAAGCAATGAGACTACCGCGCAAGATTTGTTCCGCATTGATGTGGGTAGAGTCCATGGTGTAAAACCAGGAAATATTGTTGGCGCTATTGCCAATGAAGCGGGTTTACAAAGCCGTCATATCACGGGATTAAAGATCCATGATGATCATTCTACAGTTCGTTTGCCCAAAGGCATGTCTAAAGAAGTAGTTCGTGATTTGACCAAAGCCTGGGTCTGTGGCCGTCAATTGAATTTAACTTTAATTGGTAGCGCTTAAGTTCCGCACCGAGCCGCAGGTTTTTCCTGCGGTTCGGTTTCTTGTACTCGTCCGAATTGTAAGTCCTGTCGTAACAAAGTGAGATATTAAAATGGGTGCTGTAGAAAAGCCTGTTGAGCATTTAAACAAAATGGCATTTGCCTATTTAAATCAAATCTACCCTGACACGATTAAAGTTGAAGTAAATGATTATACTGCCTACTTTGGTGGTGTTAAGAGGCCCTGGTCTAACCTTAATGAGATAAAGGTCAATGGGGCGTCCCAAGCTACTAAAAGAATTACTGATTCTGACGTGTTTGCCGTTTTTCAATCGCGACACAGCCTAAGCAGCGACTATCAGGAATCTCACTGGAAAATCCATTTAAGTATTGATCCTCGTGATTTGGGCAAAGCCTGGGATATAGTTTATCCCTTACTATTGGCTAATAACGTCCCTATTTTTAAAACAACAAGAACCTCTGTGGCACAAAGAATGTTGCATGAAGTCAACGCACTGGATGAAGAGCAATTGCAGGCGCTGCATTTAAGTGCATATGACAAAGAGTTGGCCATTCAGGATATGGTGCGCGTTTTTAATGGCATGCAAATCACAATCTATATAGAAGAAGGGAAAGAGGCTCAATATAATGCCCTTCTGCAAGAAATGGAACCTTTGCTTTACCAGGCAGGTATTCGTCCTGGAATTATTGATAAAAGTGATCGGTCGCTAGGGCTTTACAGTTCGATCCGACATGTAGGTGAGAGTTATACCTCACATGAAAAAGTTACTGGTTACAAGGCGGTAAGAATTGCCGATGAATTCAAGGCTATTAAACTGGACTGGCCTGAAATTCAAATCGATTGGTCTAATTTTGATTATGCGAAGCATATCAGTAAAGCGACATTAACCTTGCAACAGGTGGTTGATGCCCAGAAAAAATACGAGATGGCAATCATCAACAGGCGCGAGTTTATTCAGGCTTGTGAGGTGGCCGCAGAATATTTTACCCGTTGGCATAAACTATTGCATAAGACAGATCAGCCTGCTGACTTGTCAGAAAAAAGCCAGCAATTATTCAATACATTTAAAAAATGGATTGATGATGGTAACGACCTGGTTCCTACTATAAAAAAGCAAAAAACCAGGAAAATTAAAGAAGCTGAAGATATTCTTGATCTTTCTGTAGGTCATGAAAAAAAATCATTGAAGTTTCACTATCCTCTTGCACGTAACAATGCCCATCGCAATTTACGAACTTTATTGCCTCAGGGTATGGAAGCAGTATCCCAAAAACCTCACGATAAAGTAAGCAATCCTGCAGAAATTCTTGCCAGGCTCGATGAGCGCAGAAAGAAAGAATTTGCGGTTCTCAAATCAAAATCTCTTGCCCACATCCCGCGCGGGTTTGTTTCATCAGTTGTGCAAGAAGGACTAACGGCAACACCCTTACGGAATTCTTCTGTCTTGCCACTTGCCCCCGGGAGCCAGAGTTCTCACTCCGAAACTGCGGACAAGCCGCGGGACGGTGAAGTGGCATCTGATAACAGGGAGACAGAAAGTTTTTTAGCCCTTAATTCAGGTCGGTTGTGGGCTACAATTGCGGGCTTGAGTTTAGGCTTGCTCATTGGCCTTATTGCTGTCGCATTTTTACCACCGGTAATTTCTATTGCTGCATTAATAAGTACTGCATTAGTCGGAACCGTGTTGGGTTTTGCAGGGGGCTATTACCTTGATAAAGCTGGCTCTCAGGAATTAATAAAGCAAGGCCTGGAGCAACCGCTTTTGTCTGCTGAAAAGCCAGATGCTTCGGTGGAAAAAAAGAAGGAACTACCGGTGCAAAAAACCGAAAAAATGCAAGGGGCTCAGCGAAAGGCCAGTTCTTTACCCTTGAACAGGTTTAAAGGAAGCCAGGAATGGGATCCGCGCATGTTTGTCGCTGAGAGACCTAAAGATAGGGCTGATGAAACATCTATACCATCAATAACCCCTTAAATTAACATGAGGGATAGTTTCGCATTAGTGTGATCCATTCACGCTGAGGAGGCGCGTCTTTTTGCGCCGTCTCGAAGCACTGGCACAAACTTTTGCCCTGAGCACGCTTCGAGACGGGGTTCCCACCCCTCCTCAGCACGAACGGGCCGGTGGGTGGGATGGGCTAATAAAACCTTTATTTCG
>NZ_KB892387.1 GCF_000373765.1 Legionella shakespearei DSM 23087
GGAGTTTGGGCAGCATGACTTAAGGTCGCCGTATAGGTAATGACGCCGCCTTCGGCTACGGAGCCGCTGGCGCTTAAATTCAAGGTGGTCGTATCCAGCGTGTCGGTAATGACTGTATCCACCGCAGTGTTATCCACGGCCAGATCCTCAAAGTTACCCCCGCTGGCGCCGGTAATGTGGGCACTGACCGTGCTGCCATCAAGGTAGGGATCGTCGCCAGGGGCGGCCACATTAACAGTACCACTCGTGTCACCAGCGGCAATGGTAATCGTTTCCCCATTGGATAAGGTGACGATCACCGGAGTTTGCGCGGCATGGCTTAAGGTTGCGGTATAGGTAATGGAGCCACCTTCGTCTACGGAGCCGCTAGCGCTTAAACTCAAAGTGGTGATGTCATTGGTGCCATTTATTACAATGGTAATTTCCTGCGGGGTACCATCAGCGGAATACACAGTAAAGGTATCTTCTATGTTGGTCCCAGCCTTTAAGGAATTCACAGCAGGATTATTGTTATCTAAATGATAAACCCATTCTCCATTTTGGTTAATGCTAAAAGTACCATAACCATGGTCGGTTTGTCCGTCATTAACTGCCCTGAAGGTATTTTCAGGATTATCAGGATCTTCCGCAAATAATTGCCCCTTATATTCTGGCTGACCAGGAATGGAATCATTAAATCCCCCTGATTCGGTAACATCACCAGAGATAGCGCCAGCGATCACAGCGGCATCATTGGCACCGTGAATAGTAATTTGAACCTGGCGTGGTATGCCATCAGACGTCTCTACTGTTAAAGAGACTGTTTTTGTTTCACCATCCTGCATGGAATTAACTTCTGCAGAATCATTGTAGAGGTCATAGGACCATTTTCCGGTCGAATCCATGGAAAATTTACCATAGGCATCCTGGAATGTTGCTGGAGTGAAGCTGCCAGAACCTGATAATTGTCCTGTTATAGAAGGAACTCCTACCGTGGGGTTGCTGAGGCTGCCTCCAGACTCTGTAACGCTACCAAAAATAGGGGTAGTATTTAGGTTGGTTGAAGGAAGGGCAGAAGTATTAGAGGCGCTTTGATCGCCAGGCTCCACATAAACAATGCCTTTAGGATTATAATCAGAGATGTAGTTGCTAATAGATATGGGTAAGGTATCTAATCCTGCAGAAACCAGGCCAGCACCGTACATGGGATCCATGTAAAATGCCTCGCCGCTTGAACCATGCGTATCAATACCTGCTGCAGTTGCACCTAAAATATCAAGGATAAGAGAAGGATCTATGCCTTTGGCTACGGCTTCCTGAATTATTTCTGCGTTCCCATCGAGAGCGCCGAATTTCAGGGCGGGTGAAATTCCATCGAGCTTCAGTGGTTTTTCCAAAGATAAGGCCTCGGGAAAACCATTGATGAACTGGACGTATGCTTCTCCACTTAACAAAGTGAGCATATCCCCCTGATGCAATGGAGCTCCGGATTTTACTAAATGTGTTTCGCCCTGTGCACTGACTTTTTCCAGTAAGCCATTGAGAGCCCTGACAACGCCAATAATCGTTTGTGTAGACATATCCCATCCCCAGTTTGCAACTACCCAATTTAAGCATAGTTCATGCAATGCACGAACGGTACGGCTAATTGTTACAGATTTGTAAATTTTTGAATCAAGATGTTTTTATTGTGCATTGTTTTTATGGATATTTTTCACCTTACAGTTTTGATATATTTTTTAGCAGGACAGTAGCATAGAGCCCTGAAATCTCATTTTTTCTTAACATTCTGATGTTATTTATCCTTGAAGTGAGGCTGATTACAAATGAGTAAAGACTCCTCTCTATGTAATACTCTAGCGAATTTATTCTTTAAGATCATCTATTTCCGCAAACACAGTATCTTTTAAATTGGCCATACGATAAGGTAAACTAAAAACAGATAATGGATCCTTCGCTTTGCTCAGGATGACGTACCCTAACTTAACATGAGTGATCTCATGCATTGGAAAAAATGGTTCCTTTCTAATTATTACGCTTGCGACCGCTTTGTTCGCTTTGTTATTCAGCATTTCATCCAGGATGAATGCACGTACATTGCTTCGGCACTCGCATTTACCACGTTGCTTGCTGTTGTCCCTTTAATGTCAGTTGGATTAGCCATCTTTTCTTCTTTTCCCGTATTTCAGGGGTTGGCAGATCCGGTACAGAATTTCATTTTTGACAATTTTGTGCCTGCAACGGGTAAGGTAGTGCAGGCTTACTTGCAACAATTCGCTTCTCAGGTTTCAAAATTGTCTATCTGGGGTGTGGCTTTTTTGATTGTTACAGCATTGTTAGTTATGTTTACTATTGAACGGGCAATGAACAAGATTTGGCGGGTGAGTTCGTCACGGCATGGGGTTCCGGCATTTTTGTTGTATTGGGCTATTTTATCTTTGGCGCCAGTCCTTCTGGGATTAAGCCTTGCCGCCAGTTCGTACCTTATATCAATGCCTTTGTTAATTGAGCATCATGCCCCTTCTTTTCTTTTAAATTATTCGCCTTTTTTTCTCTCTTTAATAGGGTTTACTTTTTTATATGTAGTTGTTCCCAATTGTCCGGTTAAAATTCGCCATGCCTTTTGGGGAGGGTTGTTTGCAGCGATTTTGTTCGAAACAGCGAAGCAGGGATTTGCCTTTTACCTGATTCGTTATAATACCTATGAATTGCTCTATGGTGCTTTTGCCGCCGTACCTATATTCTTCATATGGGTGTATTGGATGTGGATCATCACTCTTTTGGGAGCTGAAATCAGTTATGCTTTATCGGTTCATCATCAGCGGCGCAGCGGCTCACCTGTTGACGGATTTTCACATTCTTTGCTCTGGTTGCACCAGCTTTGGTTGGCGCAGCAAAATGGACAAGCAGTATCTTTTAATGAACTGGTTGATGCAAGTCATCAGCCTTTTGCAGTCGATGTGGATGAAATGATTACTGTTTTAACCGATCAGGGACTTATTCATGCTACAGCAGATGGACAGTTTATGTTAAGCAGGGATCTGAATCATGTGACCTTATATCAATTGGCGCAGTTGTTACCTTATCGCTTGCCGAGACACATGGATCTGGATGCTGCAAGCTCGGTTGCAGAGGATTGGAAAAGTATCTTTAGAAAAAATGATAAGGAATTGCAAAAATCCTTGAGTGTCAGTTTGGAGGAGTTGTTTCAGAATAAGCAATAAGGCGGCACTTTATCCTGAACTGAAATATCACACAGCGAAGTTTTTTATGTTTAAAAATCCCCATTAATTTTACTTTAATTATTTATAAGTCATTAGGGTCTGTTGACAGACCCTAATTTCCGTAAACTAATGACTTGAACAAATGTATAAACTTAGTATAATTATACTATGAATATACATATCTGGAGTTACCATGTCTATTGTTACTTTAACCAAATGGGGAAATTCAATCGGAATTCGTATTCCCTCAGTTATCATTAAAGAAGCTCATTTACATCCTGGCGAGGAATTGGAAATTAGAGCAGATGAAAGGGGCGTGCTTACGTTAATTCCAATCAAAAATCAGCAAGATGGATGGTTAGAGCAATTCAACGCTGCAGTAGATGATAGTAGTGATGAGCCCCATTTAAATATAAACAATGATTTTGATATGGATGAATGGACATGGTAAAAATAAAAAGATTTGATGTTTTTTTAGTCAATCTTGATCCTACAATTGGTTCGGAAATAAAAAAAACACGTCCAGCGTTAATTATATCACCGGACTCAATGAATTTGAGTAGGTTAAAAACAGTAATCATTGCGCCGATGACAAGCACTATTAAAGATAATTTTCCAACCAGAATATTGACAGAATTTAAAGACAAAAAGGGGCAGATTGCGCTTGATCAGTTGAGGTCAATTGATCGCACTCGTATTGTCAAAAAACTAGGTGTTATTGAAAGTGACGCTCAAAATAAGGTATTAGATCTTTTATCCATAATATTTCAAAAATAGTTTTCTTTGGTAAGAAAGCAGGAAATTTTCTTTTGTCTAATGAAGGTGACTAAGTCTGAGTAATCGCTGAGATATTTAAAATCTTCAGCGACCGGATCCATTGATCGAGAGACAGGTGATACTTTTAGATTCAAACTCACCTACTCTTCCATCAATATGGATATCCAACTTATCCAATATTTTGGTAAGTGTAGTTGTTTTGGCATTTTTATATTCTTCTTTTTCATAGCGTATAATTTGGCGTGCACTAATACCCACTTTGTGGCCAAAAGTATCAATACTCATTTTAGAAGCGATCCGATAACGAATAGGGGTTATCATTAGATCCCTAAGTGAATGGATTTCAAGATCAGAGAGGTCACTGTTTTTTAACTTATCATATTCATCAATCTTTGCTTTTATCTCTGCCATTAATTCTTGTACTTGCGCATGTCCTGCTTCTTGTATTATCTTTGGTACATCTGTTTTTGCAGGCGCGTGAAGGGAATCATTTAGCATTGCCAATTGCTGTTTTGCAACTTCATATTGCTTATCACTGGTAATCACAATACACCTCCCAACTTAACCAAGATAATACCTTTAGGATCTCCATCTCTGTTTTTCTGAAAAAATTTAGGGAATGGTAATCCACTGGCTAACTCTACATAATTTGCGATATTCAAATTTGGAATCATCACCGTTGAACCATATCCATCATGTATAGGATCATTATATTAACGTGAGTTCGGGATAAGAAGCTTGATTTACTTCGATGCCGTTCGGGCTGAGGAGAGGCGTTAGCCTCGTCTCGAAGCCTTAGCACCATGCCAAGGCTTCGAGACAGCGCTATCGCGCTTCCTCAGCCCGAACGGCATCGAAGTAACGACTGGATAAATCAAGCCTCTTATCCCAAACTCACGTTATATTAAATAAAAATATTAAATAAAAATTGACATGTCAAATTAGTCATGACATATACGTCATTTGATTGGAAAATACTAGAAGTTAACTAAACGGGTGGGCTTTACGACCTCTATATTTAGCTAATTGATGACCAGTTTAGATCGTATTAGGCGGAGCTGTCATACGGAATTAGATTATTGCTACTTTGATCCCGGCTGCAAGCAGACCAGCCTACGGCAAACCAGACTACAAAGCATTAACTGCTTTCATCATCCAATCACAAAATCTTCACCAATCCCTGGAACTATGGACCATTCACATACAGCACCGTGGTAACTTAAAGCAGTAATATCAGGTTGCGCCGGACCTTTAGCTGTGATTACAAAAACACAGGCTTTGGATTGAAATGATGCTTCCTGTTTTACTGCAGTCAGTGTATAAGCAATATCAAAATCTGCATCTTTTGAAAAACCAAACCCATAGATTAATGAATGAGCTGTAGATAAAGTTGTTGTGGTAAGCGCATTACATGCCGCATCGGCAAAGTAGCTTTGCTGACTGATGGGCTGTAAAATAACGTTCCATTGACCTTCCTTTGCAGTTACATTATGCCAGGTATGAATACCCGCACAGTGTGGCGAAGCATTAACCAGGCCCGTGAATAAAATTAAAGATAACAACATCAATTGTCTCATCCTGACTCTCCTTTTAAAACCACTATACTGCCCGCGATTTTGACGAAAGCTCGCGAAATGTCAATAGCCTGGAGACACTAGTGAAATTATTTATCCAAAAAAAGGCCGTAGTCGTTTTGCGGCAGCACGTTGCTCTAATTGTTCAGATGTTGCCAGGTGATCAAACTGTTTCACAGGGTAATTAGGGTGAGGGTTATAGGTAGCAGGCATTAAATGAAGGACTTGTTCCGTTTCTCTTAGCAAATTATTGAGTTGGTAATCAAGCAAAGGGGTTTTATTTACTTGGAGGTAGAGCTGTTTTCCTTGTTCAAGACCATTCATGATGGCTTGGTGAAAATGTGAAATAGGCCCTCTTAAGGCCGCAATGTAATCAAAAACAGGCTCTCCAGCTTGTAACTTTACAATCTGCTCCAGTTCCGCATCAATCTTGTGCAACACTTCTAAAAACTGATTTTGTTTGTCCAGTAGTCTGGAGAATTCTTTTGTTATAACGTCATGTTTTTGAGAGCTTCTATTCCGTAACGCAAAAGAAGTATGGGTGTTTTTATATCGTGCAACGATTTTAGACAGAGAACCAGTTAATATGGCTAAAACATTCAGTATCTGTTTTAAATCTTCATTACCTACTGCATAGGCTAATCGATCCATATTCATTTGAGCAGATTGCTTCGGTTGAATTCCAAGATAATACAATAAATTATGATCAAGATTTAATAAAAAACTCAAAGCATCTT
Source organism: Legionella shakespearei DSM 23087 (assembly GCF_000373765.1). Lineage (GTDB taxonomy): Bacteria > Pseudomonadota > Gammaproteobacteria > Legionellales > Legionellaceae > Legionella > Legionella shakespearei. The sequence continues at coordinate 6,292 of NZ_KB892387.1, forward strand.
CACAGCTTAAACGATATTGCAGCGTTAATTGAATTTTAAGCATTTTATCTTCATCAGAAGAACTGTCATCTTCAGTATCAGCAGTGACTTTCAGAAGTTTACTTAATAAAGATTGAGTCTCATTAAGGTATAACCTGGCTTCATTTATTAAATGATCAATTGTGTTCGATATGCTGTTCATAAAAATCTTGATTCTAATGTTGTTGTGACCAAATAGATTGGGCCTGTTTTTTCTCAAAGTTACTTAATGTTCGGGATAAGAAGATTGATTTATCCAGTCGAAGTAAATCAAGCTTTTTATCCATAATTCACGCTACTTATATTCTCCAATGTGATATTCATCCAAAGCCACTTTTAGCCCGTATTACATCTGATCTACGTCGTCCTGAGCGCGTCTTTTTGCGCGAAGGATCTCCCCAAAGCAGCATGGTGCCACTTCGATCCCGGTTGCAAGCAACCGGGCTACAAGGCATTAACTGCTTTTATCGTCCAGAGCTGTTTTTAAATAAGGCCAGATGTTTTCGAGAATAATTGGTTGTGCTTTCTCATTAGGGTGCAGGCCATCACTTTGCATCAGATCATCGTGGAGCGCGACTCCCTCCAAAAACATAGGCATCACAGGAACTTTGTAAGTCTGAGATACTTCTTTATAGGCATTCGCAAATTGCTGAAGAAATTTTGTTCCGTAATTGGGTGGAAGATAAGTAGTGAGCAACAGTACTTTAGCTCCTGATTTCTGGCTGTCGGCCACCATCATTCCCAGATTGGTTTGCATTTGACTGACAGAGAGCCCTCGTAAGCCATCATTGGCCCCAAGCTCAATAATAACCACATCAGGATTATATTTTTTTAATGCGGGAGCCAGTTTTGCCAGGCCATTGCTGGTGGTGTCACCACTGGTGCTTATGTTAATGACTTTGATATCGCCTTGTTGCTGCAGTTTTTCTGACAGGAGGTTGACCCATCCTTTTTGCACGTCAATACCATAACCCGCACTTAAGCTGTCACCGACTATGAGAATAGTCTTGGCATGAATGGGTGCTATAATGAACAAAGACAATAAAAATAAACGCAGAGATTTCATGACCATTCCAAACGCAATAATTAAACTTAATCATGTAGATTATACGGTTAAAAGTGGTGAACATGCATTATCTATCTTAAAAAACGTCACTCTTGAAATTAATGCCGGCGTTACTATTGCTATTACCGGAGCCTCTGGATCAGGCAAGACTTCGCTGTTAAATCTGATGGCAGGATTGGAGCTCCCCTCTGCCGGCCAGATATTTTATAACAACCAGGACATTACGGTGCTTGATGAAGACCAGCGAGCGCAGCTACGGGCAAGGCAAATTGGTTTTATCTTTCAGTCTTTTCAGCTATTGCCCAATCTCACGGCATTAGAAAATGTCATGCTGCCCTTGGAAATAATGCGTCAGCCCAATCCATTGCCAACAGCCGAAAACTGGTTAGAAAAGGTAGGGCTTTATAACAGGAGCAATCATTATCCTCTGCAATTATCAGGAGGAGAACAACAACGGGTTGCAATAGCCCGTGCCTTCGCCATCTCCCCTACCCTTTTGTTCGCGGATGAACCTACAGGAAATCTGGACAAACAGACTGGCAAAACCATTACCGATTTACTCTTTTCGCTGAATGAGGATCATCAAACCACTTTAGTGATCGTGACCCATGATGAAACCCTGGCAAAGCGCTGCCAGTTACATTGGCCTCTGGTGGATGGAGCAATACAGTGCTAAACCTTCCTTTAGCGATTAAAGCAATTCTGCGTGAATGGCGCAGTGGCGAGCTTACTTTATTGTTTCTGGCTCTGGTGATTGCCATTACTTGTGTCAGTGCCATGAACAATTTTACCGGCATGGTCAGAAATAAAATGGCACAAAGCGCCAGTACCATGTTGGGTGCTGATGCCCTGATTAGCAGTCCTGCAGCTGTTGACCCTCAATGGGTACAAAAAGCAGACTCTTTGGGTCTGGCTCAGACAACCGCCCTTTCCTTTTTAAGCATGGTGGACTATCAGAATCACCTGCAGTTGGCCAATATCAAAGCCATCGCATCGCCCTATCCTCTTCGCGGGGAACTTAAAATAGCGAAACAGGCTGATGACGCTGAGGGAATAAATCAGACTCAGGCTCCTGAACCGGGCACTGTATGGCTTGATCCGAGATTACTGCCTGTTTTGTCCGTCGAATCAGGTCAAACTATTCATATAGGAGATGGCAGTTTTAAAATAGCCGGTATCATTCGCGATGAACCCGGTCAAACCGGAAACTGGTTCTCCCTCTCGCCGCGAATTATTATGAATTTAAAGGATGTGCCTGAAACCAAGGTCATTCAGCCAGGCAGCAGGATTACCTACACCTGGTTATTCAATGGCTCCCAGAATCAGTTAAATGAATTGCAGCAATTCTTGAAAGGCCGTCTGTCTGAACAACAAAAATGGACAGACAGCCAGCAAGGTAATGACACCCTGGAATCCACCATTCAAAAATCTCTGGATTATTTAAATTTCGGTACTTTAATGAGCCTTGTACTCGCCGGAGTTGCTATCAGCATGGCCTCGCTAAGATATTGTCAAAGGCATATGAAACAAGTTGCCCTGTTACGTTGTTTTGGCGCATCACAGGTACAGGTTATGACCTTGTATCTCAGCAGTCTGGCTTTGCTTGGTTTGGTTGCTTCTTTGCTGGGGGCAGTGATTGGCTATTCCCTCCAACCTTTATTGCTTCATTGGCTCGGTGGGCTTTTACCAAAGATAGATCAGCAATGGTCTTTGAGCCCTTTTTTCTTTAGCATTGCGACAGGAATGGTACTGCTGTTTTGCTTTTCTACTGGCAATATCTGGCAATTACGCAAAATCAGCGCCATTGCCCTGTTCCGCCAGCAGCATTTATTGTGGCAAAACAGTGCGTATTTAACCTATGGGCTTGCTTTGCTGTTATTAGCCTTTATGGCTTATTTTTATACTCACTCCTTTCTCATTACCCTGGTGGTATTGGCTGGATGCCTTGCTTTTATAGGTATGGCTCTGGCTGGTCTTTGGCTCATGTTCAACCTGTTGGTCAGAAGTAACGTTCACATTCCTTTAAACTGGCGTTTTGGTTTTAATAATATTGCCCGCAATTTTGAAGACAGTGCTCTGCAGGTCATAGGGATTGGGCTTGCCTTGACTGTCATGTTAAGTCTGGTTTTGTTAAAGAATCATTTGATTGAAGATTGGCAACAACAATTGCCTGAACATACGCCAAACTACTTTGTGATCAATATGACTCCAGAACAGGTGCCTGTTTTGCAGGAGACATTACAACAGGAACACATAAAAACGACCGAGTTTTATCCTATGGTGCGCGGAAGGCTTATTGCGATTAATTCCGAGTCAGTCAATCAGAAATTTGGGGAAAAGGTAAAACAGATTAATGCCCTGCAAAGGGAGTTGAATTTATCATGGTCTGAAGAAATGCCTGAAGGCAATCAAATTACATCCGGTTCATGGAAGGTTACTAATCCACAACAAAACTGGGTTTCTGTGGATCAGGGATTGGCCGACCAATTGCAATTAAAACTGGGGGATACGTTACAGTTTCGTATTGAAGGTGTGGAGAGTACTGTTCAAATCAGCAGTTTTCGTAAAATTAACTGGAATACTTTTAAACCCAATTTCTTCATGCTGTTCAAGCCCGGCTTGCTGGATACGCTACCTAAAACGATGATTACCAGTTTTTATTTGCCTCCAGAAAAGCAGGCAGTATTAATCGACATTACCAGACAATTACCCAATGTGACCTTGATTGATATTGCCAATACCATGAAAAAAATTCGTGGCATTATGGACCAGGCGGCTAATGCCATAACCTTTATTAACTTTTTTGCTTTTCTGTCTGGTCTTGTCATTGTGACCCTGGCTATTTTTTCCTTTAGCAGCACTAAAGTACAGGAAACACGGGTTTTAAAAGTTTTAGGAATGCGGCGTAAGAATTTGTTATGGATACGCAGCAGTGAAGCCTTTTTAATTGGTATTTATGCAGGAGTGTTGGCGACTGGAACGGCAATACTAATTAATGTTTATCTCGCAGCTTCAATCATGGACAGCCAATTTATAATCCCCTGGTCTCTTTTTATCTTTATCCCTTTGTTGACTGCGGGTATGACGGTGTTTATTAATGTTCTAATTCAAAGAAAGCAGTATCAAAACAGAACGTAGCCCGGTCTGCTTGCAGCTGTCTCTTGATCACCTCTTGGTTTATGCCCTACACCAATGCTGAATCATGCTCTGTGCCGTAACAAAAATTCCGCTTCCTGACGGTCGCGGCTCGGTTTCCGGTGCACGATGAAGTATCTGCGAACGCACGAAAACCGAGCCGCGACCGTCAGGAAGCGGAACAGTTATACTGGCAGCGAGTGTAGCCCGTATTAGGCGCCAGCCGTAATACGGGATCAGAGTAGCAATAAACTAATTCCCGTATTACGGCTGGCGCCTAATACGGGCTACAAATCCTACCCAACACTTGACAGTGTCTCATCGGAATTATCATTTAGCATAGTATTTATCAATTGCGCTAAATCCAAAATTGCTTTCAGGCGTTGGGATATAGCCGTTAATTGTTGTTCAGTTATTTCATAATTGGATTTAAAAAAACAGACTTCGCCAGATGAGGACAATTGGGCTTTATCCATTATTTTCTTTTCAAGCACTTCAAGGCTCGTTTGCATATGATGCAAGTGCGTGCCTTGGGCAAAATATTGATAATTAAAACCGGATACCAGATTAAGAAATCCCTTTTCTCTGGCCCATGAGCAATTCTGACATGCACGTTGTAATTGCTGTGACAGTTCGCCTCGATCATATAATTTAACCAAACCTGCTAATTGTGTGCTGTCCGTGAACAGACTAAAGAATAAAGGTTTGTATAAATCTACTAATGGCCGGGCTCTTGGACTTTGAGACACTAACATCTTGTTCCAGATTGCCCGCACATCACCAATGATTCGGCTGTCATCAAACAAGCGCTTGGGATTAACCCCTCCAATCATCCAATACAACAAAAATTCATAGGCCTTTGTGCCTTCAAGACGTTCAAAACTGATTGCGGCGGAATAGTGATTCTTTTTATTCAAAAACGAAATGAGAGCCTCGTACGCCTGGATTTGTTTGGCACTGGTCAATGCGTCGCTATTTAAAATATAAATAGTTCTCATGCAGGTTGATACTTTGACGACCTGACATTCTTTTTCTACCTGGGATAAAGGATCTGTCTCACCTTTAGGCTTCATATAATTATATAAATGCAGAACCACCAGTTTGTTCATATCAAAATGCGACATCAAACACCAGGTAAAAGTAAAGGGAAAAATCATCTTACCTGCGTTATTTGGAATGATCAATCAGGACTTGTTGAATTTTCTACTATCTTGCATCATAACGATGCGATCTAGTGAATGTACCTATAGTTTGTTTGGTTTCCTGAATGCGTTTGAGTAAGATTCAGATTATTTTAGAATTGAATCCAGGAACTGGCGTTACATTTTATTGATTATTTTTTATACATATGGTACTATATTTGAATAATTTTGGAGTGCCAGATGATAGAACTAAATCCCAGTATCAAGAATCATCATATATTAAGTGACGTTTGTAAGCCACTGAACAAGCTCGGTGTTGTCTTTTTTGGCTACACGGCAGTGGACTCACAGAACAATGCCTTTTGTCTGGGTTCAAAAGCTGAGTATGCTTTTGAGTATTTAAATTCCGGCCATGCCAAATCAGATGTCCATTATCGCGATAATCGGGCTAAAGACCAATACGAATATAACTTTTGGGATTTTACCGAGTTGAAGACAACCAGCAAGGCACTTTACCAAATGGCTGCTGATTTTGATCAAAGCCATACTCTGTCGATTACCCGCCATGAAGCAGACATGACGCATTGTTATCATTTTAGTGGTGCAATGGATGATGAAGCGATAAACCAGCGTTATTTTTCACACTTGGATTCATTGCATGCCTATATTGATTACTTTGACGAATGCCTGTTAAACATGCCTGAAATTGCTGCTGTTTATGATCATCCTGTGCACCTAGGACAGCAGGAAAGAGCTCCGGAAATACAATTACTGACCTCTAATCCTAAAGAAATAGATTTAGTGACCCAGGGCTCGCAACCACTGCGCTTTAAACATTTTTATCATTATTACCTGACGAAAAAGGAACGTAATTGTCTGTATTGGTTAAAGCAGGGAAAATCAGCGGATATGATAGCGTCCATTAATGAAATATCCTGCAAAACGGTAGAGCGCTATATTGCTTCGATAAAAAAGAAATTCGGTTGTTATACTATGTTTCAATTAGGCGCAAAAGTAAGCTCAGCGGGCTTGATTGATTTTCTTTTGGCAGCGTAAGAAGTGTAGCTCGATCGACGTCCCCCGATCCACGTCGTCCTGAGCGCGTTTTTTTGCGCGAAGGATCTCCAAATATTGGCACCATGCCGCTTTCAGGAGATCCTTCGCGCAAAAAAACGCGCTCAGGACGACGTGGATCGGGGAATATGTGTCGAAGCATCAAGGCTACAGTTTTTTATATATTTAAATCAATCAGTTATTCCTTTTTGGTGTTACAACTAAAGAATATAACGTGCCAAATCCTCATCGGCGATAAGCTGGCCAAGATTCTTGTTAACATATGCCTCGTCAACCAATACCGTTTCACCCGCTTTATCAGTTGCTTCAAACGAAACGACTTCCAACAAGCGCTCCATCACCGTATACAAACGACGTGCGCCTATGTTTTCCATGCGCTCATTCACTTGCCAGGCCACTTCTGCGATGCGCTTTATGCCGGTTTCATTAAACTTAAGGACTAATCCTTCGGTTTCCATCAAGGCAGCGTATTGCAAGGTTAATGAAGAACTGGGTTCTGTAAGGATGCGGACAAAATCATTGACTGTAAGTGCTGACAATTCCACACGAATAGGCAAGCGTCCTTGTAACTCAGCAATCAAATCAGAAGGTTTGGCTACATGGAAGGCTCCAGAGGCAATAAATAAGATATGATCCGATTTAACCATTCCATATTTGGTGGATACGGTGGTGCCCTCGACTAAAGGCAACAGGTCACGCTGCACCCCTTCACGGGATACATCTCCGCCTCCAGTATTCTCGGAACGTTTTGCTACTTTATCCAACTCATCAATAAATACGATACCATTCTGTTCAACACTTTCTATTGCCCGAGCTTTAATGTCTTCATCATTCACCAGTTTCGCTGCTTCTTCCTCACGTAAAATCTTCATTGCTTTGGCAACGGTCATTTTTCGTGTTTTGGTTTTATGAGAACCTACCTGTTGAAACATAGATTGCAATTGACTGGTCATTTCTTCCATTCCCGGAGGCGCCATGATTTCAATACCCACAGGAGATGCAGCAATATCAATTTCTATTTCATTGTCATTTAACAGACCTTCACGTAATTGCTTACGAAACACTTGCCGTGCAGTACTGTCTTTTTCCCCCGGAGTCAAAACTCCACGCGCTGGAGGCAGCAACACATCCAAAACCCGCTCTTCCGCAGCGTCTTCAGCTAAATGCGCTACTTTTTTCATCGCAAATTCGCGTTCTTGCTTGATGGCTATATCCGTCAAATCACGCAGGATAGAATCAACATCACGCCCTACATAGCCCACTTCGGTGAATTTGGTCGCTTCAACCTTGATAAAAGGTGCATGAGCCAGTTTCGCCAGGCGGCGGGCAATCTCGGTTTTACCCACACCAGTCGGCCCAATCATTAATATATTTTTGGGCATGATTTCATTACGCAATACCGGATCCTGAATTTTCATCCGTCTCCAACGGTTACGCAGTGCAATGGCTACGGCTCGTTTTGCATCATCTTGTCCGATAATATGTTTATCCAGTTCCTGGACAATTTCCCTGGGCGTCATTACTACACTATTATTTACTGTCATCATTCAATTCTTCTATGGTTAAATTATTGTTGGTATAAATACAGATATCACCAGCAATAGTTAATGATTTCTGGACGATTTCCATTGCGGATAATTGAGTGTTTTCCATCAGTGCCCTGGCGGAAGCCTGAGCATAAGGTCCACCGGAACCAATGGCGATCAAGCTCTCTTCAGGCTCAATAACATCACCGTTTCCCGTAATAATAAGCGAGGCTTTACTGTCCGCAACAGCAAGCACGGCTTCCAAACGCCGTAAAATTCGGTCAGTCCGCCAGTCTTTGGCCAATTCCACTGCAGCTCGCACCAAATGCCCCTGGTGCATTTCGAGTTTGCTTTCAAAGCGTTCAAACAAGGTAAAAGCATCGGCTGTACCGCCTGCAAATCCGGCAAGTACTTTATCTTTATATAATCGTCTTACTTTACGGGCATTTCCCTTCATCACCGTATTACCCAAAGTAACCTGGCCATCACCACCGATAACCACCTGATTACCACGTCTGACTGAAAGTATTGTTGTCAATTTAATCCCCAAATCATACCTAAACCCTACAAATGGGGACGATAAGTGAAAATTCAATGGACTTAATAAAAAAATGTCAGACTTGTAGCCCGGCTGCAAGCAGACCGGGCTACAAAAACATCTTAAGGAAGTGCATCGAACTGTTCCGCTTCCTGACGGTCGCGGCTCGGTTTCCGGGGCACGATGAAATAGATACGAACGCACAAAAACCGAGCCGCGACCGTGAGGGAGTGGAGCTTTTGGATTTGCGAATGAACAAGAAGTTTCAGGTGAATAATCAACAATGGAGTACATCGAACTGTTCCGCTTCCTGACGGTCGCGGCTCGGTTTCCGGGNCACGATGAAGTAGATACGAACGCACNAANACCGAGCCGCGACCGTGAGGGAGCGGAACTTTGGATTTGCGAATGAACAAGAAGTTTCAGGTGAATAATCAACAATGGAGTACATCGAACTGTTCCGCTTCCTGACGGTCGCGGCTCGGTTTCCGGGNCACGATGAAGTAGATACGAACGCACAAAAACCGAGCCGCGACCGTGAGGGAGCGGAACTTTTGGATTTGCGAATGAACAAGAAGTTTCAGGTGAATAATCAACAATGGAGTGCATCGAACTGTTCCGCGCTCTCACGCGCGGTTCGGTTTTACAATAAAAATGAAACACCGTGGTTTAATGGCTCGATTTCCAAATGCTCCGCAAGGCTTTGTCCGATGTCTGCAAAACTGTCGCGGCGGCCGAGGAAACGGGCTGGTAAATTTGGACCATAAGCCAAAACAGGGATATGTTCTCTGGTATGATCAGAGCCAGGAAATGTTGGGTCGCAGCCATGATCCGCGGCAACTATGACCAAATCGCCCTCTTTCAAGCACGCCATGAGCTCTGGCAAACGTGCATCAAACTCTTCCAGAGCGTGAGCATAGCCAGCCACATCTCTGCGATGACCAAAGGAGGAATCAAAATCAACAAAATTGGTAAAGGTCAGACTTCCAGCAGGAGCCGTCTTAAATGCCGTCAAGGTCGCGTCAAACAAAGCCATATTACCATCTGCTTTAATCTCTTGAGTAACCCCCTGATGTGCATAAATATCTGCAATTTTTCCTATGGAAATGACTTCACGCCCAGCAGCCTTCAAATAATCAAGCAAAGTCTTTTCGGGAGGAAGAGTGGCATAATCCTTACGATTAGCTGTTCTTTTAAAAGAACCTGGTTTACCAATAAAGGGACGTGCAATGACACGGCCTATCTGATATTCATCCACCAGAGTTCGCGCAATCTCACATATTTGATACAAATGCTCAAGACCAAAAGTTTCTTCATGAGCTGCAATTTGAAATACACTGTCTGCAGAAGTGTAAACAATAGGCTTGCCTGTTCGCATGTGCTCTTCACCCAATTCATCAAGAATTGTAGTGCCTGAAGCATGTTTTTCACCCAGCACACCGGGTAAGCCCGTTTGCTGGATGAAGTCATCAATCAATTTTTTCGGGAAGCAATGGGGTGTATCAGGAAAATAGCCCCATTCAAACAAGACGGGAACTCCGGCTAATTCCCAATGACCGCTAGGAGTATCTTTACCCAAACTTTGTTCCACAGCATAGCCATAACTGCCAATAGGCTCAGCCAGAGTGGACAAATCCACAAAACGTACTCCAGAACTGGCAACAGCGGCATGATACAACCCCCATTTGGCCAGATTGGGCAGTGTTAGTGGCCCTTGGCGTACGCCTGGAATATCACCCTCACCTCTGGCACATACTTCATGGATATGAACAAAAGTATTAGCCCCTTCATCGCCATAACGGACAGCATCGAGGCTGGCACCAATACCAAAGGAATCCATCAATAGAATACAAACGCGACCTGTCACTGTTAATTCTCAGTCTGGCGGCAATGGGTTTCTTTCAAGCCAAAGAGCAGCAGAAAAGCAATGAGTAAGCCCAGAGGTAAAATCAAAGCTGCATGTTGATACGCTTCGAGCTGATAAACAGGAACACCATTGATCATGTGCATACCACCATAATTGGTCAGTAAAGAACTGAACAGGTTTTGATATATCAGATATCCGCCTTGAGTCAAAATGGAAATAACACTAACAGCAGTTGCCGTCATAGCCGGAGGACTACTTTCTGCAACCAGGGCATAACTGATGACCTGGGCTGATGTAAAGAATCCCAGCAAGAAAAACAATACAGACATAACGCTCACAGATACAGGCAGATACAAAACAGCCAGCAAGGTAAGCATTGAAGCAAAAACCCCGGCCTTCATAGGCAAAATACGCAAATTCATTTTGTCGGATAACCAACCCACAAATGGCGCCCCAACTATTGCCCCGAAAAAGAGCATACCATTGATCATGGAAGCCTGTTCGGAACTGATAATCAAACGCTGCTCAAGATATAATGTACCCATCATCGCGCCAAACACAGCAATCGCCATATTCATTAAACTGGTATAAAGAGCGGCCCTTAAATATTGAGGATTTAAATAAGCCTTTTTCGCAGCAGCCAGAACATCAATAGGTTGCCCTTCTTTTTTGACTGCAACCTGAGGTCTTTCCTTTATCCAGAAAAACATAAGAATCAGCATCACCAAACCAAGAACACCAACATCCTGAACTGCCTGACGCCATCCTACATAAGCAACCAGTTTGGTTAAAGGATATTGAGCCATCATGCCGCCAGTCATGGCCACAGTGACGATAGCGCCTGTTACCAGAGCCATGCGCTTGGGAGGAAACCAGTGAGAAGCCAGACGCACAGGCCCCAGAAAACAAAAGGCACTGCCAATACCGGTAATAAATCGGCATAACAAGGCAACATAAAAGGAATGAGAATAGGCCAGAAGAAAAGTGCTCATGACACAGAGGAACATGGCAATCAATATGGTCTTTTTAATAGAAAATCGGTCAAGAATCATTCCAGCAATAAACAGGAACAAAACGTTAGCCAGATAATAAATGCTCGACAAATATGCCATTTTATCAGCCTGAATCTGATAATCCTGCATAATGTTTGCTGCAATAGACGCAAACATATTGCCTTGTATGAATTCATAAAAGAAGAATAAAGTGGCAGCAAAACATACCATCCAAGGTAAGAGCGATGCTTTAAAATCATCATAATCTCTGAAATCGTCCACTATCTGCATTATTACTCCTCTGCTTGTTGCTTATCGTTTACAGTATGTTTCACGCGCCATCAAAACAGCTACTAAAGCTGCAAGGGCAGTAATCGGGAACATCCACATTGCGTATTGAAAGTCAGCAACAGTATATTGCGCCACTGCCGCACCTGCATGATGGGACATCAGCCAGCCAAACAAAACCTGGCCAACACCGCCGCCGCCCATAATAATGACGGAAGCAATTCCAGTGGCAGCCCCAGTGTTTTCCGGTTTGTTACTTTCTGCGACCATAGGATAAGCAATAACCTGTGTACTGGTAAAGAAGCCCAAAGCAAAAAAGATAATGCTTAAGGTCAGTTGTGAAAGAGTAGTATCTAAAAACAAAGGAATAACAGTAATTAATGTGGCAACCGCACCAATAATCATTAAGGGTTTACGACGACCTTGAGAATCAGACAACCATCCCACCAAAGGACAGCCAATCACGCTTCCCATAAAAATCAGGCTTACCACGTTACTGGCAGCAATTTCTGGCAAATGGTGCACTACTTGCAGGTAAGTAGCTCCCCATAAGGCACACAAAACCATGATGGGCAGATTTAAGAATGACGTAAAGAAACCAGCCAGCCAATTTTGCGAATTGGATAAAGCCACAACAAAACTGGGAAGAATGCGCCCATTGTTTTTCCTGATTTGCACAGGAGAGTCAGCGGGTTTATCTTGCACCACCAGATAAATCCATAATAACAGCACAGCTCCCACAGCCCCGTCAATCAATAAGGCATTACGCCAACCGAACATTTCGTTCAGATGGGCAAAAGGGGTGTGAGCCATCATACCGCCAATGAATGCCATGGTGACCAGAGAACCAATAACTAAAGCTTGTCTGCGCGGAGGAAACCAGTGAGAAACAAGAACCACACAAGACAGGAAACAAAAAGCATTACCTATGCCGGAAAGAAAATGAAAGAAGGAAGCCAGTATAAAGGAGTTGGTCATTGCAAAACCGACTGTACCAATCACACAAACCAGCATGGCCGTCAAAATAACCTTGCGAGTGGAAAAGCGATCCAGAATGATTCCGGCAGGCAGTAAAAACAAGATATCAGCCCATAAATAGGCACTGGACATCCAGCTCAACTGGGTTGCATTAAGGTGAAAGTCTTCACGTAAAGGCTGGTTAATGACATCAAAGATATTGAGTTGAAAAAACTCGTATAAAAAGAAAAGACCGGCAGACAAGCAAACGACCCAAGCCATCAAGTCACCACGGGGCACGAAGGTCCTCGATTCCACTGCAACAGAATGTGACACGCTTACTCCTTATCCAGGTCTGAAAGTTGCGGCAAATTATATCAAAATTCAAATAAGATTGGTATCTTTCTTGAACAATAATTTAACGAGCCAGTCTGTATCACTATGACTCAGGTCTCCATAGTCGGCATCATGGGAACCGTAGATGTTTTGTAGCCCGGTCTGCTTGCAGCCGGGATCGAAGTGGCATTATCCCGCATGCAAGCAGGATGTCTCTTCTACACCTCTTATACACCAATGCTAAATCAGTCACTGTGCCATAACAAAACTTCCGCTTCCTGACAGTCGCGGCTCGGTTTCCGGTGCACGATGAAGTCAATACGAACACACGAAAACCGAGCCGCGACCGTCAGGAAGCGGAACAGTTATACTGGCAGGAACAGTGTTTCTACTCTGCCCCCCGGGATAGTGCCACTTCGATCCCGGCTGCAAGCAGACCGGGCTACGAATAGAATGAAACATCTTAAGTAACGTGAGTTATGGAAGTGCCATTAATCGCGAGGCCGTACTACTCGCCTCCCTGCTTTTATAATGCAATCGGCAAGTCGAAACATAAGACTCATTTCCACCAATAAAAACCTGGTCACCCTCAACTACTGCATTACCCTTACCGTCTATCCTCATGTTCATAATGGCCTTTCGCCCACAATGGCAAATAGTCTTTAACTCGATTAATTCATCCGCCCAGGCAAGCAAAAACTGGCTGCCAGGAAAAAGCTCTCCCTGAAAGTCCGTTCGCAATCCGTAAGCCAGGACGGGAATAGACATTTTGTCAGTAATTTCAGTGAGTTGATACACCTGCTCCCGAGTAAGAAATTGGGCCTCATCGATTAAAATGCAGGCAAATTTAGTCTTGTTCTGCTGCAAGTTCAACGTTATGGCATGTAAATCATCGCTGCTGTTAAATGCAAACGCCTCCTCGGATAAACCGATACGAGATGAAATAGTTCCAGATTGATAGCGGGTATCAATAGAAGGAGTAAAAAGCAAGGTTTGCATGCCGCGCTCTCTGTAGTTATGGCTGGATTGCAGTAATATCGTACTCTTTCCTGCATTCATTGCTGCATAATAAAAATATAATTTTGCCATGGAATTTTGAATCAGATTTTAAAGTCAGTAACTTTACTATGACTCGGAGGAAGAAACCAGAGGCGATTGTAGCCAGGTCTGCTTGCAGTTTTCTATTTTGCTATTCTCCGATCTACGTCGTCCTGAGCGCGTCTTTTGGCGCGAAGGATCTCCAAATACTGGCACCATGCCGCTTTCAGGAGATCCTTCGCGCCAAAAGACGCGCTCAGGACGACGTGGATCGGCGACGTGAATCGGCGATATGAATCGGGCGAGGTGTAGAAGATATAAAATATTTTCGACTCTCCTATTTGCTGTTTTAAATTTATTCATCTATACCTAATATAGGGCATGTAAAGGCGTATAAAATGGAAAGAATAAAACATACTTTCGAAAACAATGCACGCATTCTCAAGAGTAAAGTCAGCCGCTTCGCCTATATAGGATTAACTATTTCTATAATCGCTATAGTGATAGCTACCCTGGCCGTGGCTTACCAGATAGAGGGAAAGATAACCATAAACGGTATTATTAAAGCCCAGAGCACCAATGTTGCTTTATGGATGCTGGACTTGTCGCCGATACTGTTCATGTTTTGGGGGCAATCAATAAGTTCCGTGATGTCCTACACCGCCAGCGCCATGGTTATGGATCAAACCCATGAATTACGCTTGCAAACCAGTGAGTTAGCCTCACGTTCAGAACATGATTCCAGTCATGACATGTTAACTGATTTGCCTAATCGCGTGTTGTTCGTAGATCGCCTGAATCAGGCAATAAACGTTTTAAAAGGTAAAAAAGGCTTATTGGCCATTATCGCCATCAACATTGATAATTTTAAAGATTTAAACTCAGGTTTTGGTAATTACAACGCAGACCGCCTGTTAAAACAGTTTGCGCAGCGCCTGAAAAGCACCGTTGAAGAACCCATGTCGGTTGCACGCTTTAGTGGGGATGATTTCGCCATATTATGCCCTGCTCTGGAAAAACATGAGCAAGCTTATCTGTTAACTAAAAAGGTCCAAAAGGCAGTGGCCATCCATTTTGCTCTTGAAGACGTGATTATAGACATCACCGCTACCGCAGGAATTACCTTTTATCCCGAACACGGTAAAGACGCAGATACCCTGATTCAGCGTGCTAATCTGGCTATATACCATGCCAAACAAGCGGGTAAAGAATTTGCGGTGTACAATACCTCTATGGATAAGGGAAGTCCGAATCGCCTTATTCTCATGAGTGAATTGAAAAAAGCCATCGATGGAGAGCAACTGCTCGTTTATTATCAACCAAAAATTGATTTAAAAACTGGAAAAATTAAAGGATGTGAAGCCCTCTTGCGCTGGGAACATCCTACTTTTGGCATGATGAGCGCAGAAAAATTTATTCCGGTTGCAGAGAGGACTGGGCTCATTAAAGCCTTGAGTCTGTATGTATTGAAACAAACTATAGAACAAGCGAGTAAATGGCGTAACAACGGTGTCCATATTGAGGTGGCAATTAATTTATCTGCTGTCGATATTATTGATATTGAATTGCCTTATACCATAGAAAGCTTGCTCAATGTGTACGATTTGCCTGCGCGTTACATCACCATTGAACTGATTGAAAGTACCAGCTTAAGTGATCAAAGCCGTGCTGTTGAAGTGATTAACCGCTTGGCAAGTCTTGGTATAAAAATTTCCATTGATGATTTTGGTACAGGATACTCCTCATTTGTGTACTTAACCAATCTGCCTATAAACGAAATAAAAATTGATAAATCCTTTATTATGGCTATTCATGAAAATGAGAAAAAACAAGATACTGTTGATGCCATTATTAAACTGGCCACTGCTTTAAAACTTTCTGTGGTAGCTGAGGGGGTAGAAAAACTCTCTCAACTTAAAATATTAAATGAGCTAAATTGCCCTGTGGGACAAGGATTTTATTTTTCTGAGGCAGTCAATGCAGATACCTTGGAACAACTGGTGGCCTCGGAAGAAGACTTACCGCGTAAAACCAAAGGGAAACCGTCAGATAAAACTAATGTAAAATCTGCTGAAACAGCCAATGACAGTACAATTCATGTGTTTCCTTCAGAAATTAAGGATGCTTCATCCTGAGGCTCATCTGTATCTACTCCTGAATCCAGGTTGTTCTGGACGACGTGCTTGTCAGCTCCACGTCGTCCTGAGCGCGTCTTTTGGCGCGAAGGATCTCCCCATATTGGCACCGTGCCGCTTGCAGGAGATCCTTCGCGCCAAAAGACGCGCTCAGGACGACGTAGATCGGGAAATGGCAAAGATATGTAGTCTCGTAGCCCGGTCTGCTTGCAGCCGGGATGGTGCCACTTCGATCCCGGCTGCAAGCAGACCGGGCTACACCTTGAGATGAGTTCATTGAAGAGACTTGTCTTCAACAGATTAACTTCGCACTGTGTAATAACAAGGTCTTGTCATTTTTGTACACAATAGTTTTCACTAAATCAAATTTGGCAAATAATGCTTGAGGAATCTGTCCTGTTTCACTCGCCTGAATAACCAGATAATTTTCTGCATGATTCGCTAATAAGGTACATAACTTATCAATACTTTGTGTTGCCATGACTTTTCCAGATGAGTAAAACTGCGCTGAAAACGGAGCGCCCAATCCCCAATAAATCAAATTATTCTCTGTATGGGCATGTTGATTCATCCATGTTGCCACAACTACTTTTTGCGTCTTGGCTACCCAATCAGGCCTTACCTCAAAAAGGGTAGTCGCAACTAAAAAGCTGATGCCGCAACACAGGGAAACAGGAAAAATCAATTTGCTATGTTCCAGGCAGGGATTGTAACGATTCCATATTTCGCTAAAAAATAATGCGAATGCCGGTAAAGACGGAAAAACGTAGGGGTAAATAACATTACTGGCAAAAGTAAAAAATAACAACGGCGCCCCCGCGCATAAAAGCCAATAACTCACCCAACCCTCTCCATCTTTGGATAAAGCGGATAATTGTTGACCATGGCGAAACAACCAACAGCCACCCAGGATACTCCAGGGAAAGACTCCCCCTAAAGCATAAAGCCAGATTATCCCTTTTATCGTATTATGGCCAACTCCGTATTTATCGCCGCTCCATCCCGGGGTAAGAAAACGATGGAAATGCTCCCCTACAATAAAATAGTTTAAAAACCCAGGCGTGCGTATTTCAGCAAGTACATACCAGGGAAGCGCTATTGCTAAAAGTAATAAAGTCCCCTGACCCCATGGCAATCTCTGCCATAAATGCAACCAGTTTTTACGTAGCAAAACCCAAAAAAACAAAGGTATTCCAACAAGAACAATCGCTATAGGTCCTTTCGCCAACAATCCTAAACCCAGAGCAATAAAAAAAACATAAGACCATATTTTTTGTCCATCAACTACAGCATGCCAAAAGGCAACGAGAGCCAGCGTGGTACAAAAAACCAAAGAGGGATCGGTCATGACCGTGCCCGCATCAAGAAAGAAATAAAAGCTGCTGGCCAATACCAATACAGAAACGGCAGCGACTTTGACGTCGCTGTGCTTTTTTGCCAAATCCCAAATCAGCCATAAGATACCAACAGATAAAAGCAAACCAGGCAAGCGAACGGCAAATTCATTAATCCCGAATAATTGCATGGATAAGGCAGAAAGCCAGGTAGACAAGGGTGGTTTTGCCCAAAACGGGATACCGTAGTCATGTTGTAAGGTCACCCAATTCCCGGTTTCGAGCATCTTTCGTGCTATTTCCCCATACCGGGCTTCAGTTGCATCATTCAATGGAATGAAATAGCTGGCAATAATTCGACAGATGAGAAGAAAAATTAATACAAAAAGGGCATGCACTAACCATGTATCACGGAGTGAACGTGCGTTTTTATCGTCAGTTGTGCTCATTGTTTATCTTAAATTGAAAAACCATATATCACCCAGTTCGCCCATAAAATTTAAATATGCTCATTATTTTCACATATCGCAACCAATAGAGGCAATATACTACTCGTTGTGCCTAAGCACTGCAATTATCACCGGCTAAAAGAGACTTAATATTAATGAGTTCGGGATAAAAAGATTGATTTAAAATAGGCGTAGCCTTGATGCAGCGATCTCCCCAATCTCGGGAGATCAATCCTTCGTCCACCAGCTCCTCAGGACGACGTGCAAACTCCTTAAATTAACATCATGAATTTATTTGTTTTTTTAAAAAATGCAGCTTGTATAATGAAAATACATGACGACAGCTTAACTTTAGTTTACACTGGCTTTTGTAAGTTTACTTACACTTCATAGTATTGAATTTTTGGAGAACTAAACATGACGTTTGCTTTAAAGGATTTCGGAACATTAAAAAAAGAATTTAATGATAAAGTTATAGTAATCTTAAAACGGGAACAATTAGATAAAGGTCTGGAAAATCTTCCCAAAGTAGAAGACCTTCCTCCCAGAAGAAGAGATGAAATTCTTTTTCTGACCACAGTACTCTCCCAACTTGAAGCTCAAAAAGAGTTAAAAAGCCATGAAAAATCAACCATTTTCTATGGCGCGATGCTACTTATCCAGAAAGATATTAAGAATAATCTTAATACTGAAGGGATTAACATCATTGCAAGACAAGAAAAACTGGAAAACAGCTTGCTTAACAGCAGTCTTAATGAAGTAATGAATAAAAGTGCCGAAAATGCACCTACAAATCTTCAATTGACTGATTTTTACAGAGAAATCAATGCATTCATGAGGCGTATTTTTACTGAAAGCGACTCACGTAAAGGATTGAGCAAGAGCCACGCGCTGCAAGTTATTCCATTCGAAAGATTAGCTGTTTTGGCTAACACCGCTTATAAATTGGAAGAAGCTGCAACAAAAGCGTCCATAGCTGAGATGAATAAAGAAGGCAAATCCAGGCCAGATGCTATGACCGTAACAAAATCGGCTCCAAAGGCGCTCACAGATGCACTAGGCTCATGGGAAGATTTGAAAAAATCACTGGAAAACTTAATTCAGGATGAACGTGCCACCAAAAACAAAGCGACTGTTAAAGCGCTAAGTCCGCAAAGATCAGTACAATTGCAATTTTTGCAAACTGTGACACAGTCTCTCACCGAATCAAGAAACTGGGGTATTAACGATGCTCAAAAAGTTGCGATCTTAACCGGTTGTATGTACCTGGTACGAGAGCAAATTCGTGTTGAGTACAAAATGGACACGCTGACCAGAGATGATATACCTAAAGGTCTTCTGTCTTCTGGTTCTGTAGTTCATGATAAATTAACTACTTTGCTAAAAGCCAAAACAGAATCTGTAGAAAATATTGAGGCATTAGTTGCAGCAGCGAATGAATACATTCGTCACATGGCTATTGAGCGAGTAGTGACCAAGGAAGGAGTCAAAACCAACTTCAGAGCGGAACATATTTTCTCCACTATTGAAGGCCTGGATTTAACTGCATTCCTGAACCTGGCACTAAAAATGATTAAGACCTGTCGTCTTGAAGCACTGCAACGTTGCGTTACTGATGTCAAAAATGAACTGGAAGCAGCCAAACCTAAAGAGGCAACCCCTTCCTATTTTTCATCAGCTTACAACTGGTTTTCTAAAAAGCCATCTAAAGCTGAAGAAGATGACGATGAGGAATTGGAAGATTCAAACGAATTAGAACCTTCCACTGCACCAAAAGTTTAATATCACAGCATCATTACCTAC
Source organism: Legionella shakespearei DSM 23087 (assembly GCF_000373765.1). Classification (GTDB taxonomy): domain Bacteria; phylum Pseudomonadota; class Gammaproteobacteria; order Legionellales; family Legionellaceae; genus Legionella; species Legionella shakespearei. The sequence continues at coordinate 25,990 of NZ_KB892387.1, forward strand.
TTCCCGCAGCCTGTCTGCGGGATTTATCAATATCGAAAATCACTTCAAATCAGTATTCCACGTCAGAAAACCTTGATTACGTTTCACTGCATCAAGGCTACAACCCAAAATATATAAAACTGTGGCCTTGATGCAGCGATAGCGTAATCAAGGTTTTCACTTTAAAAGACTTAAAATTAATTATCATTAAAATGTCACTTGTGATAGGCCATTTCGCTTAATTTTTGTTACAATAGCGGCAATAGATAATCCCATTCACTTTAAAATACGTACTTTCTAATGAAAATCAAACTGGTTACGAAAAATATTATATATTCTCTCCTGCTTTTACTTGTTGCAACACACCAAGGGTTAGCTCAAAAAAAAGTAGCGATTACTATTGATGATTTGCCTTTCGTGGGAGAATACAGGAATTTTCATCTCAATATGATGATGACTACCATGAAGGATCAGCACATTCCGGCTACCGGATTCATCATTGCCAGTGAAGTTCGTTCTGACAATTGGGAAATACTGCAAAAATTCCGCGATGCGGGTTTTGGTCTCGGAAACCATACCTTTTCTCACGCTAATCTGAACAGGCTTGAGACCAAAGAATACATACGCGAGATAGCAAAAGCCGATAAATTATTATCCCCTGTAATGACTGAGCCCAAGTATTTCCGTTATCCCTATCTGGCAATGAGCTCAGGAGAAAAGAAAAACAAGGTACTGTGTTACCTGGCCAAACACAACTATCAGGTAGCGCCTATCACTGTGGATTCTAAAGATTTTGTATTTAACCAAAGGTTGCTCGCTGTGCCAGAATTGGACAGACGTGCCTACCTTCATGAAATGAAACCTTTTTATATCGATTTTATCTGGCAACAGACGGTAAAAGCGGAAGAACACACCCAATACCATCACAACCCGGATCAGGCGCAAATTTTGTTAATTCATGCCAATTTGCTCAATGCTTATGTGTTACCTGATATCATTAATTTATATAAAGAAAAAGGCTATACCTTTGTCAGCCTTGAAGAGGCACTGGGTTCTTTTAAAGAAACCGCTCATTGCCCGCAAATGCCTGTAAAGACGCAGCTTGCCAAAAAGGAAGCAGAGCCTAAAACCGAGCATAATGATAATAGTATCGAATCGTTTGTGGATTGGGATTAGTCCTTACGACTTTCCCTGACCTATCCCAGAACCACGTCGTCCTGAGCGCGTCTTTTTGCGCGAAGGATCTCCAAATACCGGCACCGTTCCATATCCAGGAGATCCTTCGCGCAAAAAGACGCGCTCAGGACGACGTGGTTCTGAGAGTTGACACCAATACGCGAATACAGACTACAAAATCACAATTAATTTTTATTAATCCACTTATCCAATCAAATCCATGGTATAATTGTTCCAAAAATAATCATATTGAATTGGGTAGATTCTGTAGCCTTTTCGCGCCAGAACAAGAATTTTAAGGAAACAACATGAGTTTTACATCTTTGGGTTTAATAGAGCCCATACTTCGAGCTGTTAGCGAATCAGGTTATACAGAACCCTCTCCCATTCAGGCTCAAGCCATACCGGCAGTATTAAAAGGTAGTGACGTTCTTGCCTCAGCTCAAACAGGCACAGGTAAGACAGCCAGCTTCGTTTTGCCTATCCTGCAAAAAATAAGCGATAAACCACGCATGAAAAACAATCGTGCACGCGTATTAATTGTTACGCCTACCCGAGAGCTGGCAGCGCAAGTCCATGAAAGCATTATCCAATACGGACGGCATTTACCGTTACGTTCTGCCGTAGTTTTTGGTGGGGTAAAAATAAATCCGCAAATGATGAAGCTACGTGGTGGCGTCGAAATCCTGGTCGCAACTCCGGGACGTTTGCTGGACTTACATCAACAACGTGCCATACAACTGGATGAAGTCGATACTCTGGTTTTAGATGAAGCCGATCGCATGCTCGATATGGGTTTTATACATGACATCAGGCGAATCATTAAACTCTTGCCGAGAAACAGACAGAATTTAATGTTTTCAGCTACTTTTTCCGAAGAAATTCGCACACTGGTTAAAGGAATATTAAACCAGCCAGTGGAAATAGATGTTGCTCCTCGCAACACTACTGTTGTTGCCATTAAGCAAACGGTTCATCCCGTTGATAAAAGCCGTAAGGCAGCATTGCTCAGCCATTTAATTCATAAAAACAAATGGGGCCAAACCTTAGTCTTTTCTCGTACCAAACATGGTGCCAACAAACTGGTAAAGCAATTGGCTGATGAACAGATTTATGCCGCAGCCATTCATGGCAATAAATCCCAATCGCAACGAACCAAGGCTCTGGCCGAGTTTAAATCAGGTGAATTGCATATTTTAGTCGCAACAGATATTGCTGCTCGTGGTATAGACATCGATCAGTTACCTTGTGTTGTCAATTTTGATTTGCCTCAGGTTGCTGAAGATTACGTGCACCGCATCGGTCGAACCGGTCGTGCGGGAGCATCTGGTCTTGCGGTTTCGTTGGTTAGTGCCGATGAGGTGGGTCAATTAAATGCGATTGAAAAACTCATTAAGCGCAAATTAGACCGCGTTGAGATAGAAGATTTCGAACCCAACCATAATCTACCCGCCTCAGCCCCGCTTACTCCGCCTAAAAGGCATGTTCCCTTTAAGAAAAAGGCCTCTTCTCCTGCCAGTAAAAGAACAGAACGAAAGCCTTTTGGAAATCAAAGCCAAAAGAAACCCGGGAACAAAAAATTCTCCCAGGGGAACTCTTCCCAATAATTGATGCTCCAGGAAACGCAATCTGGCATTGATTCCGACATCCCTCGGCTTGTCCGAAAGATCCAGGGCAGAAACACAGTCCCTGCCAGTATAACTGTTCCGCTTCCTGACGGTCGCGGCTCGGTTTCCGATGCACGATGAAGTAGATACGAACGCACGAAAACCGAGCCGCGACCGTCAGGAAGCGGAAGTTTTGTTGCGGCACAGAGCATGATTTAGCATTGATGTAGAGCATAGACTAAGAGGTGATCAACAGACAGCTGCAAGCAGGCCAGGCTACGTGCTTTAATGTGATCCTGAGTGAAACTAAAGTTCCCCCTCCTTCATTTTGCAAATTTTCCCAAAGATTCGCCAAATTTCAACTATACTTAAAAGTAGTGTATTAAATTCGAACACAGGATGTGGCTTTGAACAGGACGTTAGAAAGCGTGCATAGAATCAGGCTAAAAGATGCCTGTATTCCTTTGTTAACTTCTCAAATCAAAAAAACGAGAGGAAAAGGAGTTATTATTCTTAATACACCCAAAGGACCATGTCCTGCACCAGCAGTAAGTCTGGTTAAAAAGAATTGTTTCATGGCTGCGTTCACACTAATAGAACTGTTAGTGACTCTCTGCGTAGGCGCTATCCTTTTGACTCTCGCTATGCCCTCTTTTAGAGAAATGTTATTAAACAGCAGAATGTCCGCTAATGCAGATGCTTTTATTAATTCCTTAAATTACGCCCGCAGTACTGCCTTAAGCCAGGCAGTGAATGTGCAAGTTTGCCCGCTGGGAGCTTTAAATTCAACAACCTGCGGAACGAACTGGAACTCAGGATGGATAGTAGTCACCCAACCCGCTTCAGGAGCAGGTACCCTGCTTAAGACACAGCAAACTTCCAGTATTGATCCGACTCTGTCAGGAAGCGCTTCCAGCGTTGTTTTTGACCCACAAGGATTAGCCACAACCCAAAGTAATTTTACGCTCTGTGATAACCGAGGGGGAACATCCGCCCGGTCAGTATCAGTACTGGCAACCGGATACGTACAATCAGGTGCAATACCAGGACAGGCAGTTTGGAATAACGGCTCGATTACATGCCCTTGATGGAGGCTTGTATTTATGATGACTAGACACAGTACTCTCAGCAAGCACAAGGGTATGACCCTATTGGAATCCCTGATTGCTATAGTGGTATTAGCCATTGGCATGTTAGGAATTGCGAGTATGCTGATGCAATCGAGTAAGGCGAACAATTCCAGTTACGCCAAACTCCAGGCCGTACAGGCTGTTTACGATATTTTCGATAGAATTCGTGCCAATCCTGCTGCTGCCATTAGTGGAAACTACAATGTAAGCAATATAGGGAGCAATGGTTTACCTACTTCTGTTTCCACACCAGGTGTTTTATGTAATGCCGCGGCATGCACTTCGGCTCAGATGGCCGCCTATGACACCTGGCATTGGCTTACCAAAGATGTGGCGCAATTGCCAAATGGCAGTGGCTCTATAACGTCCTCTCTTTCAGGTGTGGCAGGAAATACGGTCATTACAGTAACAGTACAATGGGATGATAGTCTCGCACAAGAACATTTAGGGGCAAGCAGTGCAGCGACTGCGAACCCGAACTTTGTCCAACTCAGCATACAGAGTCAGATATGAACTATTACGGCCAATATCAAAAAGGGTTTTCAATGGTTGAATTAATGGTGGCCTCCCTCATCGGATTGATAATCAGCTATGCCGTATTACAGATATATCTTGCCCAAAGCAAACTCTATAAAACGTCCAGTTCTCAGGATCTAATCCAAAGCAGTGAAAATGCCATTTCAAACCTCATCTCCCCCATCATTCGCTCCGCAGGATTTACCGGATGCGGGAGTATATCGACAGCGGTCTCTAATTTAAATGTGGGAGGACCTGCGCCCCTGGGCACACTCAACACCAATCCAACTCTGATTATGGGTTATAATGGCAGTGGTACAAGTTACACCCTTACCCAGAATCCTGCCAACAGTACCAATGCGGCCAGCTGGACTCCATCCCTGGAAACAACGCTGGTCGGCAATGTGGCACCAGGCAGTGATGTGGTTATAGTTTTTGGCTCATCCCCAGGCAGCACTCCTTTAGCGATTACCACCATTGATTCTGGAAGCAATGCACTAACCGTGCAAAGTATAACCGGAGCCACTATTGCGTCCGGGCAATATGCCGGTGTATCCGATTGTGTGAAAACCGTCATTTTTCAGGTTACAGGCGTGGCCGGTACGACCATTACCCATAATTCTGGAGGAGGAATTTTACAAAATACCTCCAGTAGCTTTCCTGTCAGCTTCCAGGTGGGTTCGCAATTTGTCCGAATGCAACAAACTGCCTTTTTTGTAGCACAGGGACAAGGGGGACAAAGTTCATTAATGCGGGCTACCCTGACAAATGGTGCCTGGAACATTGAACAACTGGTCCCTGGCGTTGAAATTATGAAAGTACAATACGGTATCGGAACGAGTGGAACTATTACACGATATGTTTCTGCCAATGCAGTGACTAACTGGTCGCAAGTCTATGCGGTTCGTCTTGGCTTTTTAATTGCAGGCCAGCCGGGTTCTGGCACCTTAAACACAGGGGCTTACACAGTTCTCGATACTCAGGTTACCGTACCTGATGATAACCGTCTCCGCCATGTATTTGAAATCACTATTCATTTGAGGAATGCTTTATCATGAATACTTTATCTTCCATTTCTCAACGAAAGCAACAAGGTTATGTTTTGTTAACCACTCTTGTTCTCACCATCATGATCACGGTAATGGCTTTAACCCAGGTGTCCAGCAACACAACCCAAACACGAGTATCTACCAATGCAACGGATACGGAAATCAGTTTTGAAAAAACAGAAGGTGCACTGAATGAAGCAATCAATCGGATTATTAATTCAACATATACCGCAGAAACCTTTCTTCGCAACACGAATGGTTTATATTTATTCGACCAGACGGCCGCTCCATTATGGAAGACAGTAAACTGGTCCAGCACTGCAGATGTCATTAACAGTTTTCAGGGCAGCTCGGGTACTCAGGCAAGCTATATTGTTGAACAATTACCTTCTGTTGTTCAACCAGGGCAAAATATGTCTAAACCGACACGAGTGTACCGAGCAACTGCGCGGTCAGTCGGAGCAAATGGAAACACTTCCGTAATGATCCAAAGTACTGTGCAAATCCAACAATAGGTTGAGAATATTATGGACACTTTAAAATTGAAACCATCCAGAAAATTAAAACGCAAGAATAAAGGAAACCTGTTGTTACAGGGCTTTTCCATTTTGCTGTTGTTCTTCTCGGTGTCCGTGTTTACTATTGTTAATGCAGTCACTCCCATGACCATCCCCAATATTCCACTGATTATGGCCAATCCCATTCATCCGCAGGTTTTGATTGCTATTGGTAACTCCCAATCTATGGATGGTAATTTAAGTGGTGCAATCATGGCCGGTTCAGGCTCTTTGGGATCAAGCCTTAGCTCTCTTTCTGCTTCCAGTTCGCCAACTAAATACCTGGTACCTGCCGGTTTTACACCACCGGTACAAGCCGCTGATGGCACTGGCCATGCCGCCTATACAATAGTTCAAAGCGGCAACCTGGTTGATAATGGGCCAAGCCGCTTAAATATGGCGAAAGCAGGGGTACAAGCCATTATTGAACGATACGTCCAGTCAACAGATTTTGCTCTTGCCACCTACAGTACTGCGAGCGTGAGCTCGTTTGATACCTGGGTTTATCACATGTCCCCAACAGGAGGTTTTGTGTTCACCAATACCCCTGAAACAGGTAAAAAATATGTGAAAAACCCCTGTTATAATTACTCTTCAGCCTCCACAACAGTGAACAGCAATTGCACCTCTCTTGCCGGCACTTTTGGCAGCACCACATTAAATACCAGTCAATATATGCAGGTCAGTGCGACCAGTGATGATTATAACGTGAACAGTGCGCTCTCAACGACCAGTAACCTGCCAGGCGTGTTTATGATTTATAACGGACCCAATTTTCCAACCACCAATTCCTTAACTAATTATAATAACTCCAACGTCTCGGTTACTTATAACTCTTCAACGCCTAATATTGGCAGTTTGTCCGCAACTCCGTCAAATGCCGGATATCTTCCTTCTTCAACGCAAGTAATGTTTGCCGCACGCGGATTCCGTTATTTGAACGATGCTTCAGCAACTACAGGTAAAATCATTGTTCCCATGACCACTGCAGGTATCAACCCAACAACGACATCCGTGACTAATGCGATTAATGCCTTTACTCCTTATCTGAAAGCGGAAACCAACAACCCATCCACTACTGAAATTAAAGCCAACGCAGTGCAATCCCCTATTGCCGGATTAATGGCCAAAGCCAATGATTACATGTCAACCCTCGGAACTACCAGCGGTACCAGTGGATGTCCGCAAAAAAAATACGTCATTTTAATTTCTGATGGATTGCCAACACTTGATCTCAATAACAAACGCTGGCCGCCGCTGGGTAGTGCTTCCGCAACAGGCTATGGCGTTACCGCAACCTTTAATGCTGACGGCTCATTGAACAGCACCAATAATCAGGCAGTTACTGATGCCATTAATAAAATAAAGGCATTGAAAGATAATGATATTTATACTTATGTTATCGGTATGGGAGCCGGGGTTGATCCTAGCGTAAACCCTTTGGCAGCTAAAACCCTGACCGCCATGGCTATGGCGGGGGGAACCGGAAATTATTATCCAGCGACCAGCGCTACTGCTATGGCAGACAGCCTCAATACTATTTTGGTTGCTATTCAAAATGGCTCTTATGCCACATCAGCAGCAGCCGTAAGTTCGACTCACCTGAGTGGCGACACCGTCGAATATCAGGCCAATTTTATATCGAATGATTTGCCCTACCAGGATTGGACAGGAAATCTGGACTCTATAGAACTTAATCCGGAAACGGGTATACCCACCAGTGTGGTACGCTGGTCAGCTCAGGGGCTCCTTGATAATCTGGTAGCTGGTTCAGGCTGGTCAACAGCACGGGTGGTAACAACATGGAATCCGGCCACTGCAGACGGGATTGCATTTCGCTGGGATAATCTCAGCACAGCGCAAAAAGGACTCCTGCAACCCTCAGATCTCCTCGGACAAAGCAGGGTAGAGTACCTGCGCGGCAGCACCGCTTTGGAAAAAAGAAATGGAGGTACCTTCAGGGATCGCTCCCATATTCTGGGAGATATTGTAGACAGTCAGGTTATTTATGTAGGGCCGGCCCTGTCGCCTTATCTCACATCAAGTTATACCACTTTTGCCAAAGCACAGCTTGATCGGCAACCCATGCTTTATGTGGGCGCCAACGATGGAATGTTACATGGTTTTAATGCCACCACAGGAGTTGAAGTTTTTTCCTTTATTCCGAATGGTGTATTTTCCAATCTCTATAAATTAGCAGAGCCTCTTTATAACCAAAGTCACCAATTTTATGTGAATGGTTCACCTCAAAGCGGCGATGTTCAGTTTGCCGATTCGTCATGGCGCACCATTCTGGTTGGTGGTCTGAATTCCGGGGGGAAAAGTATTTATGCCTTGGATATAACTAATCCCGCCTTATTGGCTTCTGAATCATCTGCTGCCGATGCCGTGTTATGGGAATTCACCGATACGGACATGGGATTAAGTTATAGCAGACCGCAAATTGGTCAGATAGGTACTTCTTCAAGTAATCCGCTGACTTTTGCTGTCTTCTTTGGTAATGGTTACAATAGTACGTCAAACTCTTCTATACTCTATGCAGTAAACCCTCAGACAGGTGCTTTAATTCGAAAAATTGATCTCTGCGCTGCCGTTGCCGACGCTTGTGATGTGAATCTGTCCCAAGGGCTGTCTTCAGTAGCTCTGGCGCAAAGGGATGGCTTGCAAGGACAACCCATTACTATGGTGTATGCCGGTGATTTGCAAGGTAATTTATGGGCAGTGGATGTATCGGATACTAACCCGGCTAACTGGTCTGCCCGTCTCTTATTCCAGGCAAAAGACTCAGCTAACAATCGCCAGGCCATCACAACGCCCCCTATAGTTACCTTAAATCCTAATTATCCGCGCCGACAAGGTTTGTTTATTCTCTTTGGTACAGGGCAATTGCTTATTGCCAACGATCTGTCCACTACCCAGACCCAAACTATTTATGGTATATGGGATAAACCCTTAACCTCAAGCACCATTACACGGACAGATTTGCAACAACAGACTTTAAGTCTCATAGCGCCAGCAACCTCTGGTTTAACTAATACCATCCTTACTGTTACCTCCAATTCAATAAACTGGAACAGTAAATTAGGCTGGTATGCTGACCTGCCCGTTGCTGGCCAACGCCTTATCACCACACCAGAACTGATTAGTGGCGCCTTTATTGCAACCTTGAATACCCCGCCGCTTTCTGTTTGCGGTGTTGGATTCAGCTCCATGCTTTTAGAGCTCAATTATTTAAATGGGGGGTCATTCCTGCGCGCTCAGATTGACCTCAATGGCGATGGTGCATTTGACAGTGGGGATCAATACAATGGATCTTATCCAGTGGGTATTTCTTTATCGAACAGTTATGCGAACTCCCCTACAGTTTTAGGGCCGAACAGCAATAACCAGATGGTGATTTTGATTACACAATCGAATGGAACGCAAACATCGATTATTAATCCAAACAACACCCCGCGTAAAGTCGGTTGGTGGCAATTACAATAAGGATAAAAATGAATAAACAGAATCAAGGTTTTACTTTTATTGAAATTCTGGTTGCATTGGCCATTATAGGAATTCTGAGCCTCATTGCTTATCCGTCTTACATGGAATATATCCAGAAGGCAAGACGCTCTGATGCTCAGGCCATATTAAGCCAGGATCAACTGATTATGGAGCGATGCTATGCCCAGAATTTCTCTTACTCAGCAGCATGTGGAGCCCGCCCGTCTTTTCCACAGATCACCCCAGAAGGTTTTTATACAATTAATATTTCTAACCTGACGGCAACAACTTATACGTTAACGGCCACACCTCTCGGGGCACAACTCAAAGATACAAAATGCGCTACTATGTCGGTTAACCAGGCTAACGTTAAAACCGCAGCCGACTCTGGAGCAACATCACAAACCGAATGCTGGAACCCGCATTAGGTATTATTTACGTAGATTGATACATCAATGCTATAACAGGCGATGTGCCTCAACAAAAAATTCCGCTCCTTTACAGTCGCGGCTCGGTTTTCTGGTGCACAATAAAGTAAATACAAACGCACGAAAACCGAGCCGCGACCGTCAGGAAGCGGAACAGTTCTATTAGCACGTATTTTATTTCGTGCACTGATACACAAAGTTCTCAGATTTCGTAGCCCGTATTAGGCGTAGCCGTAATACGGGATCGGAGTGGCAATGGACTAATTCCCGTATTACGGCTACGCCTAATACGGGCTACACGTTCATAAAAAATCACTTTACTTTATCAATGTATTTCCATTACATTTAGCCGCAATGGATGCTCCAACCCGAAATTCTGATGGAAATTTTTTGCTTTTTAGCAGGCATACTCTATGCCTATACCTTTAATCTGCGCCTGCCTCTTGCTGCTCTGTTGCTGTTTTTTATCATCCCGCGATATCCCATCATCCTGCTGTTTTTTCTCGGCATGCTCATTGCCTGGATTCATCAGGAATATGTCGCTCCCCAGGGAATGCCTGATAACCCGGTAATACCCCATGCACTCATCCAGGGTACTATAGCCTCTATTCCAGTTAAAAATTCAGATAAAACCCAATTTCATTTTGCTTTGGAACAGATTAACAATCAGCCAGCCAAAGGGCTGATACAGTTAGCATGGTATAACCACGCCCCTCCTGTGCAAGCGGGTCAGCAATGGCAATTGGCAGTGAAATTAAAAAAGCCAAGAAATTTTCAAAATCCAGGAAGTTATGACTATGTCAGTTCCCTGACCGCCCGGCACATACACTGGACAGGATACATTCATGGCAAAAACAATCGTCTGATAGCCCAGACTCACCCACCCCTGGATTGGCTGAAACTGCGTGAGCGATTGGGAAATACTTTAGCCAGACTGGCGCCTGACAAACAAACTCTCGGTATTTTAGAAGCCCTGACCTTAAATATCACCACACATATCAGCCCGGAAGACTGGAACTTGTTCCGTCGCACTGGCACCACCCACTTATTCGGTATTTCAGGAGAACATATAGCCTTAATCTCTGGCATGTGCTTTTGGCTGATCCGCTGGTTTTGGTCAAAAAGTACCCGATGTTGCCTGTATTTTCCGGCCGTTTCTGTCGCCAGTATCGGCGGTTTGCTCGCCGCATTGTTCTACGCGTTTCTGGCAGGGTTCGCTCCCCCTGTGCAAAGGGCTTTAATTGGCTGCTTTTTTTATACCCTGTACTGTCTGGGGAAACAACGATTTACTCCCTGGCAGGTATGGCGATATGCCCTTTTTGGGGTCCTTTGCCTTGAACCCCATGCGGTATTTATGCAGGGATTTTACTTTTCCTTTATGGCTGTTGCCTGTTTGTTGTTAACCCAACAACGCTGGGGATTAAAAGGGTATAAAGGCAATCTTGCCTTACAGCTAAGTTGTTTAATCGGTTTAATGCCTTTAACGCTGTATTGGTTTTCCTACGGTTCAATTAACGGTTTCATTGCCAATTTATTCGCTATTCCGCTGGTAGGCTTCCTCATTGTTCCCTTATCTCTGCTCACCATGTCAGTAAGCGCGTGGAGCTGGGCTTCGTTTTTGATGAAACCCTTGGTCTGGCTTATTGCCTTATTATTTAAAGGATTAATCTGGACAGAACAGCTCGCCGCCATCAACATCACCTGGGCCATTCATTCCATTGATTACGTAATTGCCCTGATGGGCGCTTTATTGTTGTGGGTTTTATTACCGATAAAACCATTCAAATATCTGGCCATGTTATGGGTACTTATCCCCCTCTTTCCCGCACGGATCGTGCTTAAACCTCAGGAGGTGCTGTTACAGGTTTTGGATGTGGGGCAAGGCCTGGCTGTGACCGTTCAAACTCAAAAACATGTTTTACTCTATGATACCGGTGATCAGTTTTTTCAAGGCAGTGATTTGGGAAAAATGGTGATTTTGCCCTTTTACGCCGTTTCAGGAGTCAAGAAACTGGATAAAATTGTCATCAGTCACCCGGATAAAGATCATCTTGGCGGCTTAAAATCAGTAGAAACTGCAATGCCAGTCGGGGAATTACTGGTCAATGATCCTGCCTATTATCACCGTGGCTTAAACTGCCATCAAGCAGAGCCCTGGAGCTGGGATGGGGTTCATTTTCAGTTTTTACCCATCAAAACACCCTTTAAAAACAAAAATAACAACTCTTGTATTTTACAAATAACAAATAAGGCAGGACGAATTTTACTGACTGGCGATATTGAACAAATAGCCGAAGATTATTTGATAAAAACTTATGGCAATCAATTAGCTTCAGACGTTTTGATTGTCCCTCATCACGGCAGCAAAACCTCATCCTCTTATCGCTTTTTGCTTGAGGTCGCACCACGCTATGCCATAGCTTCTCTAGGGTTTGATAATCGCTTTCATTTTCCCCATGTTAAAACGCTGTACAGCATGAACTCATTAGGCATACCTTTCTTGCGAACAGATGACTGCGGTATGACGAATATTCTGCTTAATGCCAAAGGCATTATAGAAAAACCACAATGTTTTAGCGGCTTAAAGCTGTAAAATTGATTTAAAATTAGACTAATTAATGTTAGTCTACACATCAATTACAAAACACATGCGATTTCTTATGAATACAAGTAACACCACCGCTCTAAATGATATTGCAAAGACCACTTTTAGCAGCCTGCCTCTGCGTGAGGAATTATTGAAAAGTCTCGCCTCATTACATTATGAAGTGATGACCCCGGTGCAAATGCAAAGCCTTCCCTTGCTGCTTAACAATGAAGACCTGATTGCTCAGGCCAGAACGGGTAGCGGCAAAACAGCCGCTTTCGGTTTGTCACTGCTTAATAATTTGAAAATCAGTTTTTTTGGAGCGCAGGGATTAATCCTGTGCCCGACACGTGAACTGGCGGATCAGGTTGGCCAGGCATTACGACGCCTGGCGTGCATGATGCCTAATGTGAAAGTTATTAATTTGTCAGGCGGCATTCCAATGAAACCGCAGCTGGATTCATTAAGACATGGGGCGCATATCATTGTGGGTACCCCAGGGCGGGTATTAAAGCATTTGCTGAAAGGCACTCTCAATCTGGAACAACTGCGTACTTTAGTTCTGGATGAGGCCGACAGAATGTTGGATATGGGATTTTTAGATGACATAAAAACCATTATTTCTTCGTGTAACCGACAAAGACAAACGCTGCTGTTCTCAGCAACCTATCCTGAAGAAATTAAAGACCTGGCCAAGCAGTTCATGAAGAATCCTAAAGAAATTCTTGTTGAAACGGTTCATGAAGAAGTGGACATTGAACAGAGATTTTATGAAGTAGATAAACCAGCCAATAAATTTCCTTTATTAAAATCTTTGTTACTTCATTACAAACCAGGCTCTGCTTTAATATTCTGTAACACAAAACAACAAACTGCTGATGTCACTTATGAGCTTATTCGTGAAGGATTTAGTGCAGTTGCCTTAAATGGGGATATGGAACAGGTAGACCGTGATTTGGCTGTCTTACGCTTTGCCAATCAGAGTTGCTCCATACTGGTAGCGACTGATGTCGCGGCTCGTGGCCTGGATATTAAAGAGCTGCCTGCGGTCATTAATTTCGAACTGGCTTTTGATGCAGACGTTCATATTCATCGCATTGGACGAACCGGGCGAGCTGGACATAAAGGCCTTGCTTTGAGTATTACCGTTCCTGCTGATGCGCAACGAATTATTGCCATAGAAGAGGCAATGAATCAAAAATTATCCTGGGGAAACCGGAATGAACTGATTCATGCTTCCGTTACCCAATTAGTACCTGAAATGGTTACTTTATGCCTTGCCGCTGGAAAGAAAGATAAAATCCGTCCGGGCGATATATTGGGCGCCTTAACCAAGGATGCGGGACTGGCAGGGGATAAGATAGGCAAAATTAATATCACCGCCCTTTATTCCTATGTAGCCATTCATCGCGGTGTAGCCGATAAGGCCTATGCTTATTTGCAGCAGGGTAAACTTAAGGGACGCAAAGTCCATGTGAAGAAAATTGGTTGACCATAGTTCTGGACAAGAAAGTAACTTTTTTTTCGCGATCCGTTCGTGCTGAGGAGGCACGGCTTTTTGCGCCGTCTCCAAGCATTGGCAGAGAATTTTTGCCTTGTGCCTGCTTCGAGACGGGGTTACCACCCCTCCTCAGCACGAACGGTTCAGTGAGTGGGATGGACTAATAAAACCCTTATTTCGGGTTCACATCAGTTCTGAATAACACCGTAACCTTTTGGGCACTCGCACAATCCGTTCGTGCTGAGGAGGCACGGCTTTTTGTGCCGTCTCGAAGCATTGGCAGAGAATTTTTGCCTTGTGCCTGCTTCAAGACGGGGTTACCACCCCTCCTCAGCACGAACGGTTCAGTGAGTGGGATGGACTAATAAAACCCTTATTTCGGGTTCACATCAGTTCTGAATAACACCGTAACCTTTTGGGCACTCGCACAATCCGTTCGTGCTGAGGAGGCGCGGCTTTTTGCGCCGTCTCGAAGCATTGGCAGAGAATTTTTGCCTTGTGCCTGCTTCGAGACGGGGTTACCACCCCTCCTCAGCACGAACGGTTCAGTGAGTGGGATGGACTAATAAAACCCTTATTTCGGGTTCACATCAGTTCTGAATAACACCGTAACCTTTTGGGCACTTGCACAATCCGTTCGTGCTGAGGAGGCGCGGCTTTTTGCGCCGTCTCGAAGCATTGGCACAGGCTTTTTGCCTTGTGCCTGCTTCGAGACGAGGTAGTTGGCTAATCAATAACTTGTTATCCCCCACCCACGTTAGTTAAGGGCTCTGCCAGGCAAGAATACCTCAGCAGAGCATGAAACCAACAATGGTTTAAAAAATTATCTGGTAGTTTTAACCTGCGGAGTTACATCCTCTTCTCTTTCTTCAGGCTCTTCTTTAATCACTGGTAAAGGTTGATGTTGACCGTTAGAACTTACTGGTCGTCGCCCTTCGTTTACATATTTTTTGGCAAATAGCCTACTGTCAAAATCTTTTCCTGCGCTCATAACTTACTCATCTTAAATTAGGGATTAAAAATCCGTTAGGGAAACCAAATCCATACCTGCCCTTATTGTATCAGCTTTTTACGGCATTTAATCCGCTTTATTGCCGAATAATTGTGCTAAAATTAGTTTAAAAGGCGCTATTGGCTCTATTTTCGGACAAATACCGATCTGTAGCCCGTATTAGCGAAGCGTAATACGGGAATATCCCGGGTCATAAGCATATTGATCCCGTATTACGCTTCGCTAATACGGGCTACGGAAACTACGAAACCACATTAGAAAAGGAGGCAATGATGAAAAAAACATTCTTTATGTTGATCGGCATTAGCCTGTTTTGCTCTGCTTATGCAACCGGCATTACCCAAATTGCAGCTAATGATAAAGGGTATGGCATCTATCATGATACAGGTAAAGATGAGCATAACCCTGATAAAACACTGAATTACAATACAAGCAACAGCGATGGTATTGGCAATGCAGGGAATACTACTGGAATTGGTGCAGATCATACTAACGGCAATGGCCCGTCCAATTAAACAATTCTCTTCTCCCTGATAAAATTTCGGGGAGAAGTATCAGCACACCATGTATAATGTCTCCCAACTGAACCTCAAAGGATTTACCTTGCATCAAGAAAATGAAACACCCTTTACCCAACTTGACCCTGACCTCATATTAGATGCCGTTGAAAGCATAGGTTTTCCTTGCACAGGCAGCCTGCTCGCACTTAATAGTTATGAAAATCGTGTTTATCAAATAGGAATTGAAGGTGCAGAACCTGTTATTGCCAAATTTTACCGGCCAAAGCGTTGGAGTTCGGATGCTATTTTGGAAGAGCACCAGTTTTCCCTTGAATTAGTGCAGCATGAAATTCCTGTTATTGCGCCTCTGATTATCAATGATGAGACTCTGCATCAGTATGATAACTACCGCTTCGCGCTTTTCCCCAGACGAGGGGGACATCCATTGGAGTTAGATAATAACGAACAACTGGAATGGATGGGACGCTTTATAGGACGCTTGCATCGAGTCAGCGCCAGTCAGCCTTTCCAGCATCGCATCCAGCTGAATGTCCAAAACTATGGCCAGGAACCTTATGAGTTTTTGCTGGAACATGACTTCATTCCCGATTATTTAAAACCCAATTTTTGCAAAACGGTGGAAACTGCGATAGAAAGGGTGAGAGAAGTTTTTCTGAATACGGGTCAGGTTGATCTGATTCGCCTGCATGGTGACTGTCATGCCGGGAATGTATTATGGAGTGCATCAGGGTCTCATATTGTTGATTTGGATGATTGTCTGATGGGACCTGCAATACAGGACATCTGGATGCTGCTTTCAGGTCATCAGGAACAAATGGACACCCAGTTAGCCAAAATTTTGCAGGGCTATCATGAGTTTCATGAGTTTAATCCACGCGAACGCCATTTAATCGAAGCCTTACGTACCTTAAGGATGTTGCATTATTCAGGGTGGCTTGCGAAACGCTGGGCGGATCCTGCATTTCCACTAAGTTTCCCCTGGTTTAATACGCCTGTGTACTGGCAAAACCAGTTGAGCCATCTCAATGAACAAATTGAGTTGTTAGAGCGGTAGCCCGGTTGCAAGCAGACCGGGCTACACGCTAAATCATGCTCTGTGCCACAACAAAAATTCCGCTTCCTGACGGTCGCGGTTCGGTTTCCGGTGCACGATGAAGTCAATACGAATACACGAAAACCGAGCCGCGACCGTCAGGAAGCGGAACAGTTATACTGGCAGGGACTGTGTTTCTGCTCTGAACCCATGGTTCCCTCGGACAAGCTGAGGGATGCCGCAGTCAATCCCAGATTGTGTTCTCAGAATCGTAGCCCGTATTAGGCGCCAGCCGTAATACGGGATCGGAGTGGCAATTTCCCGTATTACGCTTCGCTAATACGGGCTACAAATGTCTAATTAAGCTCAACCACCATCACTTTAACCGCATGCTTGCTCATGTTTTCGTCATTATGCAATTCATTGGGCAGGTCTTTGGTCAGATAATAGGCCTTATTCTTTTCGAGTTTCAAATAATGCACAGCCCCTTTGTCATTAGTGATTTTCAATAAACCATCACTTAAAGCCACCAGCACTCTGTCATGATCATGTCTATGCATGGGAAGCACTTGTCCTGAGGCAGGATAAATAATGGTTTTCCACACCGTCACTTTATTATTGGAAAACTGCTCCACACGATGAGTGGTTTTGGGTTGCGCCTGAACTAAGGCCGATCCCAATAATAAAACAGCTAAAAACAATGCACGCATAATATTCCCTATTCAAAAAACAGCCAAGACAAAATTGATTCAGGGGCAGTGTAGCCAACTCTGCATCCATTGAAAAGAACTATACTTAAAGTAGGAGAGTTAACAGGAGATATATCATGATTACTAACTTTTTAGCTATTGTGATTGGATGGTATCTTGTCATTACCAGCCTGTACTTGTTGCTAAGATACGAACAGGCAAAAGCGGCGATGACTGAGGTTATGGAACAGCGCGGTTTACTCTTCATTCTGGCCATTATCACTCTGATTCTGGGGTTAATGATGGTCACCGTTCACAATGTCTGGGTTTTGGCCTGGCCAGTAATTATTACTCTTATTGCCTGGTTGACACTGATCGGCGGAATAGTGCGATTATTCTGTCCAGACACTGCGATAAGAATGGGGAATGCGTTCTTAAACGATCCAGTCAAAATGAAAATTGCAGCACTGATATTTTTAATTATTGGTCTGTTTCTTTTATTCGAGGTCTATTCGCTGTTCTTTTATTCTTTAGCTTAACGCAAATCGCTTTGGGTTAAATGAAGAATAAAGTAGACTTGGAGGCTTGTGGACATACTAATTAAGAATAATGATTGATAAGACCATAAGCACTGCCATTGAGTTAAGGAGTTCCGCCGTCCCGCGGCTTGTTCGCGGGAGGGTGGAGTAGTGCTTAATTTAATGGTAGTGAAGGCCGAAAGTTCCCTGATTCAGGCGTTATTATAATGAATCAAGGATACGGAACTCTTGCTTATAAAACACCTCTAAACGCCGTTGAGCTGCCCTCAATCACTACATTGATTGATTGTTTACTAAAATTTGCTCTCCTTATCCTGATGATTCCGGTGTTTGTCCCTTTTGCCCCTAAAATGCCAGCGCCAGGACTGGATTCGTCATGGGCCCTGGGACTAAATCAGGCGGTAGCGCAAGGACTCGCTTTTGGTAAAGACATTATTTTCACTCTCGGCCCTTATTCCTCTGTCTATACCAAAGCGTACCATCCCGCCACAGATGCGCTCATGCTGGGGGGCAGTTTCTATTTGGTTTTATCTTATTGGCTTAATCTCGTTATTTTAATGAAAAACGCGCAATGGCGATGGGTAGTTGCTTTTGCAGTACTTATCTTTGGAATGATCTATGCCAGAGACTCCCTGTTTTTTTCTTATCCTGTGCTGGCAGGCCTGAATTGCTGCAAAGCACTCAATTCAGGAGAAGGAATAAATCCTAAGCCATCCATTTTATTGATGACAATGATGTGGGCGCCATTCGGTTTATTGGCTCTTATTAAAGGCTCTTTATTCATTTTAAGTGCAGCAGTTGCAGGATTATGCGCTTTATTGTTCCTCAGCTTCAAAGAAAGAAAATTCGCCGCACTCTGTTTGCTTATTCCTTTAATGTCCATGCTGTTGTTTTGGGTTATAGCAGGACAGTCTCCTGTTTATTTACCTGCTTATATCTATACCTCACTTGCTTTAGCTTCAGGCTTTTCTGAAGCAATGGCACTTGAGGGGAATCACACCGAGATAATCGCCTATTTAGTCGCGGCAACGGCAATTCTCTTTTATATTGGCCAACAAAGAACCCCGGCCGCATTTAAGTGGTTTACATTGGTTCTTTTTACACTGTTTCTGTTCCTCTCGTTCAAAGCGGGATTCACGCGTCATTTTGGCCATTCATTTATTACCGGGACGTCCATTTTAATCGCAGCGCTTATTTTACCTTTCCTTTTCCAATCACGGCTGCTTATCCCGGTTATCATCCTCTCATTGTTTACAGCAACCTACATTGATGGGCAGCATACCCAAATCTCTTTGCTGAATAATTTCACTTCCACTTATTCCTCTTCATGGCATGGATTTAAAAGTCGCCTGGATGACAGGAATTGGGCCAGAAAAAACTATGAGTTCACCATGGATTATTTAGGTAATCAGGCCTCCTTTCCAGCCTTAAAAGGAACGACAGATATTTATTCCTATGAGCAAAGTTATTTAATTGCAGCCCATCTAAACTGGGCTCCGCGCCCCATTTTTCAAAGTTATTCCGTCTTTACAGCAGGCATGGCAGAAAAAAATAAAAACTACCTGTTACACAAAAACAAACCCGATCACATTATCTTTAAACTGCAAGCCATTGACGGGCGCATCCCTTCCCTTGATGATGGAATCAGTTGGCCTGAATTGTTGAACTATTATCAACCAGTGCAGCTGGCAGGAGATTTTTTAGTTTTAGACAAAAAATCAAATCAACACCAGTCAGAGACGATGACCTTATTGCAGAATGACACCCATCAGTTTGGTGAGGAAGTCAGGCTACCCGCCCCTGCCATTAAGTTAAGGAGTTCCGCCGTCCCGCGGCTTGTCCGCGGGATCCAGGAATCTCACTCCGAACTTAGATCTCTGGATACCGCGGACAAGCCGCGGGACGGTGGAGTAGCGCTTAACTTAATGGCAGTGAGGCTACCTGCTACCCATGCTCCCCTTTTCGTTAAAATCATCATTAAACCAACGTTGCTGGGTATGATAACGAACTTTCTTTTTAAACCAGATCCCCTGTACATTAAGGTTGAACTGCATAATGGAAGCTCAAGACAGTATCGGCTTATTGCCCAAATGGCCGAATCAGGTTTTTTATTATCCCCATTAATTGAAGATACAGCAGAATTTGGCCTGCTCTATAGCCGCAACACCTTCCTCGACAATAAACATGTAAAGTCCATCACGGTTGGGTCAAGCCAGAATAATACCAGACAGTGGCATCACCAATACGTCATCCAATGGTATAGACTACCCCACCTCGAGTCATGAGACGCACTAATTGATATTTATTTGAACATAAAACCATCAAAACTGTTTAACTAAAATCAAAAATGTACTAAAATAACCCTATAGAACCTGGATCATAATAGTAGAATTTTTATGGCTAACTATTCTCATACCCCACAGAAGTTATCACCCAAAATGGGACTTCTTAAAAAAGAACTTGAAAATAGGGCTTTGCATCATCAATCTTTTATCGAAGAAGTCCATAAAGGAAGTAACCTGCTATCCAACGTCACCGGTTTCATCCATCATACATTTAATATTATTTCCTCAGCCATGTCGGCTGCTAAAGCGATTCCACTTCTTGGTGCCTTTATTCAATTGGCCTCCGTTGTTCCCAAAGCCATAGCCATCCTGACTGATCCAGAAAAATCAAAATCCGAAAAGGCAATCAGTGCTCTGCTTATTTTAGTACTGGTCGCTTTATCCATTGTCGCCCTGACTGTCGGTTCATCTGCAGCATTAATTGTCGGTATCGTTATGGCCTCGATTGTAACGGCAGTAGATGGCCTGGGGTTTATAGGAAGTATTTTTGAAAAATATAAAATTTCCCAGGCGTACAATTTAAAAAAAGAATTGGATGGCTTGCTGGAACAACGCATCATGCCCGAGAACGATAAATACAATGATGAATTGGAACTACGTGCTCTGGAACTGGAACATAAAATAAGCACCAACAAACTAGCTGATGAAGAAAAAAAACGATTCGTCGAAGAATTAGAGTTTATTAACAGCATATTGAAACAAAAAAATATAGTGGCTGGCAATAAACCCAACAGCTCTGCACTTAAACTCAAACAGCATTACGCCACTCGTCAGGAACAAATGAGTGCATTGACTGATAAACTCGTTGAAGCCGAATCCTCCAAAGATGACAATCTAAAAGCAAAAATACTGGATGAAATACTGGAAATGGAAAAGGAACTTATACTTACTGAGCGTGCTATCGAGGACTTAACAAAATCAACAGAAGAATTGAATGCAGAAAGCTTTATGGCCAGTTCTACAATCGCCTTGTCTGGTAGTACAGCAGCCTTATCTGCAGCAGGTCTTGTCATTTCTGTGCTTGCTTTGGTTCTGGTAGTTGGAGGTGTTGCAGCCCCTCAATTTGTTATTCCAGCAGTAATAGGAATAGGTATTGGTTTGGCAGTACTTGGTTTTATGAAATTCGTGGCCGAGAAACTTGTCGAAATGGAAACAAATCGACGCAAGGAAAATAAAGCGATTGTCCGAAAAGAAGGGTTAAGGAATGAAATGTTGTATGACTATGGACATCAAAACCAAAATTCTAATGCACACATGCATGAATTATTAGAGATTTCATCATTGGATAAAGAGTTAGAAAAAAATTCAAATCCAGCAACCGTTAAAGAACAAGAGCAGTCATTTCCTGCCTTGTTTAGTAGCACACCAGAGCCCACTCAAACAGAAGAAGCTCATGATGCCACTCCCGTAGCCAGTATCAGGGAAGCCTAATACGGGATCGAAGTGGCTCTTACACTCTCTGAACCATATATTGAGGAACAGGCGTTTCTATACCTGCGTTATCAAATTGATGTTTAATCATTTCCTGCAATACATTACGCGTTGCTGACA
This sequence comes from Legionella shakespearei DSM 23087, assembly GCF_000373765.1. GTDB lineage: Bacteria > Pseudomonadota > Gammaproteobacteria > Legionellales > Legionellaceae > Legionella > Legionella shakespearei. Next base: position 47,696 of record NZ_KB892387.1, read on the forward strand.
ACTCCGTGGTGCTCACCCAAACCATGAATTTAAGTTCTACTGCTGAATTAGCAAAATTGTTGATTGTAACCGCAGGTAAAGGTTCTTTTAAAACTTGCTCGCATTGATCAGCGATGTCCAGCAGCATGGATTTCACCTGAGGAATATTGCAGTCATAAGCAACAGCCACAATAATATCCAGGCGGCGGGTAGTGAAATAACTTAAATTGGTAATTTCTGATTTAATCATGGCCTCATTAGGAATGCGTACCAGTTTATTATCAGGCGTTTTCAACTTGGTAGATAATAAATCAATTGAATCAACAACTCCGGTAATGCCCTTTACTTCAACGGTATCACCCACCTTAAATGGATGTTCAAAGAGCAGAAAAATACCGCTGATTAAATTGGAGGCGGCGGTTTGGGAGGCAAAACTGATCGCGACAGTAAAAACCCCGGCAGCGCCTAGCAAGACACTGAGTTTAAAACCAAGATGTTGCAAGCTGGTGACTGCAAAAATGGTAAAAATGGCATAAAAAACCGAGCGTCTGATGAGCATAATCTGATGGCGGCTAAATCTTTTGGAAAAGGCGCGTTCAGCAATAATACCCACCCGTTTGGCAATCAGATAACCGAAAATAAATAGGGAGATAGCATAAACAATATTCACTATTTTGTCGGGATGGACAAAATAATTAAAATAGCTATTATGCAATAACTTTTCCAAGGTGTTACTCCAATACTGTTTCATAGTTGTGTATTATGACAGATTTTTGTTACAAAACCAGATGAATAAGGTAAATCAACTGATGAATAAAGCAATAACCCGTTGTGGCTGGGTTGGAAACAATAAACCTCATTATGAAGAGTACCATGATACTGAATGGGGTGTGCCAGTACATGACGATCAAAAACATTTTGAAATGCTGATTCTTGAAGGGGCTCAGGCAGGATTGACCTGGGAAACTATTCTGAAACGCCGTGATGGCTACAGGAATGCTTTCAAAAAATTCGTTCCCGAGGCAGTTGCAGCAATGACTGATGCTGAACTGGAGTTGCTTTTGACCAATCAGGAAATCATCCGCAACAGGCTGAAAGTATTTTCAACACGGCAAAATGCCCGTGTTTTTCTAAAAATCCAAGAGGAATTTGGTTCCTTTGATGCCTATGTATGGGGTTTTGTTGGCGGCAAACCCAAAATGAATCGCCCCCAAAGCCTGCAAGACATACCAGCAAACTCAGCGGAATCAGATGCCCTGTCCAAAGATTTGAAAAAACGCGGCATGAATTTTGTTGGTTCCACCATTATGTACGCTTACATGCAAGCCATTGGCATGGTGAATGATCATGTCAGAGAGTGTTTTTGTTATGTAGAGTAAATCCGAGGTGTTTCCGATCGGAGCACCACGTTCTTCCTCAAATCCACATCCTCCCCCGATCCACGTCCTCCCCCGATCCACGTCCTTCCCCGATCTACGTCCTTCCCCGATCTACGTCCTTCCCCGATCTACGTCCTTCCCCGATCTACGTCCTTCCCCGATCTACGTCGTCCTGAGCGCGTCTTTTTGCGCGAAGGATCTCCTGAAAGCGGCATGGTGCCAATATTTGGAGATCCTTCGCGCAAAAAGACGCGCTCAGGACGACGTAGATCGGGGAAGGACGTGGAGCGGGAATGGTCAATATTGCAATCCTGTAGCCCGGCTTGCTTGCAACCGGGACAACGGCGCTTGATTGGTGTATCGATCCCGGCTGCGAGCAGACCGGGCTACGTTCGTGCCACATGCTGGTTTTTCGAGCCTCGATCAAGATACCGTAACAAACAATTCTCTGATCTTCTGTTCGGCCAGGGCTATAGCCTTGTTCCTGATGTCTTCACCTAGATGCAGCCCCTCAGCACGAATAATAGTGATATCCCTAATCCCTATAAAATTAAAAATAGTTTTCAAATAATTTTCCTGATGATCCATAGCCTGCATGGAAACATTGTTACTGTAATGGTTACCGCGAGTCGAAATAATGATGATCTTCTTATCTGGAGCAAGACCAACAACTCCCTGCTCGGTGTATTTAAAAGTACGCCCAGCCGCAACAATACGGTCAATCCAGGCTTTCAATTGGGTTGGGATGGTAAAATTATACATGGGCGCAGCGATTACTATCTCATCTGCATGCAGAAACTCTTCTATTAACGTCTCTGTAAGCGCTAATTCTTGTTTTACGGCATCAGACAGGGTATCTGACGATTGTTGCTTCGCCGCTAACACTTCCTGTGACAAATGGTTAACCGGTTGATCTTCCAAATCACGATAAACTACTTTCGATTCAGACCCGAGTTGCCAATGATCGATAAAATGTCCCATTAATTGACGGGAAACTGAATGTTCACCTGATATACTGGCATCTAAAGCTAAGAGTTTCATAACCTTCTCCTGATAAAATAAGCCCTCCTATTAAGCATATATTTAAAACAATAAAAGATAAGATAGCGTTTATATGAAACATTGTCCTATAATTAGATCAAATAAACTGTGATGAAGTCCTCATGAATCAACCTGTTTTTTTACCCGATTTAAATGATTTGTATTTTTTTTGCCGAGTCGTTGAAGACGGCAATTTCACCAAAGCAAGTCAGGGATTGGAAATAACCAAATCCAAATTAAGCCGCCGTATCAATGAACTGGAAAATCATTTGGGAGTGCGCCTGCTTCATCGCTCCACACGTAAACTCAGTCTGACCGATGTCGGGCAACTGGTTTATGAACACAGCAAAGCCATGGTAAGCCAGGCAAATTTCGCTCAGGATGCAGCCTTGCAAGCCCAGGCTCAACCTAAAGGACGGATCAAGGTGACCTGCCCTGCATTATTTGCCCAATCCGAATTCAACACCATCATTATCGATTTTATGAAACTCTATCCCGAAGTGCGGATTAATCTTTATGCCAGCGACAGGAAAGTAGATTTGATTGAAGAAGGCTTTGATCTCGCCTTGCGTTTTCAAACCAGCGAGCTAAATGATTCTAATCTCGTTGCCAGAAAACTTGGGGAGAGCACTCATGTTCTGGTGGCAAGTCCGTCTTATTTACAAAACCATTCAGAATTTAAATCTCCGTCACAATTAACCCAATGCGCCTGGCTAGGCAAAAGCCGCACCGATGGAACGAATCAATTACAACTCAAACATTGGAATGGGCAGGAAGTCAGCATTCCTTTAACAGCACGTCTTGAAAGCAGTGAATGGACAATATTAAAGCAGGCAACCCTGGCTGGTATGGGCATTGCACTGCTGCCCCAGGAATTATGCCAACAGGAAATGAATGAAGAAAAACTGGTACGCATACTTCCTGACTGGTCCTTATCCACAGCCAGTTTTTATCTGATTTATCCATCAAAACGAGGATTGATACCTGCTGTTCGCTACTTCATTAATTTTGTGGGTGACAGGACTCAAAGAGGGTGCCAGGAATTAAAAAAGAATCTGAGTTAACCGACTACATAGGTATTTCGTCCCTTTAACTTCGCCTGATATAAGGCTTTATCCGCTTTGTTAAATAAGACGTCTTCATCTTCATTAATACCAGGAACCATATTTGCAGCACCTATGGTTACGGTTAAATAATCACATATCAGCGAATACTCGTGTTTCATTGCCAGTTTTTTAATGGATTCCATTATCTTTTCAGCAAAGCGCTTCGTATCGTCCAATGAACAGTGATTCAGAATAACGACCAGTTCATCGCCCCCATAACGCGCCGCCAAATCCGTTTTTCTTTTGGTATGATCCGATACAATTTTGGCGACTTCTTTAAGGCATATATCACCGTATAAATGACCATAATTATCATTACAGGCTTTAAAAAAATCTATATCAATAATAAGCAGCGATATGGGCAGTTGTCCGCGTTTGGCATATATCCAGTCTTTATTTAAACGTTCCTGGAAATAACGCCGATTAGCAAGGTTCGTTAATTCATCTGTAATCGATATAATGCTTAGCTTCTGGTTTAATTCATTCTGCCCAAGTAATAATTGAATATTATCCCTTAACATTTTTTTATTGGCATAAAAAACTATGAGAATGAAAATCATATAAATCACTATCATCAGAGCTACAAATTTTGCGTCCACAGTGCTGTCTGTGACATTACGTATGAATGCCGGAATATAGACTGGCAAAATAAGGGATACAAATGAAAGAGGGGATGCTGCCAGAGTTATCGTAGCGCCCGCAGCCAAACCGGCAAAAAACAGCAATAAAATCATTCGTTCAAATTGGCTTATATCGTAATAAAAAGCCCAATAAAAATACCCCAATAAAGAACCTAAAAGAAATCCGCTCAATACGAAAAGAATATAACAGGGGGTCTTGTTTCTGGCTTTGGGTGCCAATAGGGCAATAATTACGCGACAAAGTACTACAATGGACAAACAAATAAGCCATCCCGTGGCTTCAATTTGAGTTCCTCTGTAATCGATATAACTTACTATCAACAAGGCAAAGATCAAAGTAAAAATAATTACCCTGATGGTATGGGCAAATAAATGATTCATTAATCTTTGTTTTATTTCTGCTTCAAATAAATCCATTCTTTCTTTCTAATAAATCATATTCACCTTAATTATAGTCTTTTTGGCATTTATTGCTCACCATGCATTCCCGATCCACGACGTAGCTCAGCGAGTGTAGCCCGTATTAGGCATCAGCCGTAATACGGGATTGGAGGGGCAACGAACTCATTCCCGTATTACGGCTGACGCCTAATACGGGCTACAATCCCTCCAGACTCCGCAGTGAGGCTCATGCTCATTGGGAAGTTACTAATTGTTTGGTAAAGTGATATTATTTTTTAATACATTTAAATAGGGTCAACAGACCCGAAGCAAAAGGATTTTAATGGATACGGTAACAGAGCAAAAAAGTACGTTCAGACGTTGGCTCTATTGGTTCGTGCCTACCCTTTTCTATTTTTTTCAAACAGGAATCCAGGCTTTACCCAGCCTCACCCATGATTATGTGCAGGGACATTATCTTCTCAATGATAATGGTTATTCTCTTTTTGGCTTAAATAAAGTGCGGACATTAATCTATTCCATGCATATGGAGCAACACATTATGGATCATTTAAATGTATAGTTTTTTACTTATCCTCCTGGCTTTTTTCCTGGTTTTACTTAATGCATTCTTCGTAGCTGCAGAATTTGCCATGGTAAAAATACGGGTAACCAAAATACAGGAAATTAAAGAACAATACGGCTTACGAGGCCGCATTTTAGAACAAGTCCATAATCAACTGGATGCCTATCTCTCCGCCTGCCAATTAGGAATTACCCTTGCCTCTCTGGGTTTGGGCTGGATAGGCGAACCCGCATTCGCCCATTTGCTGGAACCCTTATTCAGACTTTCGGGAATTACTTCGCCACAAATTATTACCATCTCTGCTTTTTTGGTGGCCTTTTTCATTATTTCATTTCTGCATATAGTCATCGGCGAGCTCATGCCCAAATCCCTGGCAATCCGCCAATCCGTCTTTCTTTCTATATGGACGGCTGTGCCTTTATATGGCTTTTACTGGATTATGTATCCGGTCATTTGGTTATTAAACAGTTGTTCCAATTTTTTATTGTTCAAACTGGGGCTGGACAGTTCCAACAAAAACGAAGGTTATTATTCAAGTGAAGAGCTTAAATTAATCCTGAATGCCAGCAGCCTTCACAGTGAACTGGAAGAGGAAGAACGTGAAATTCTGGAACATACGCTTGATTTGGCTGAATTAAATGTGACTGAAGTAATGCGTCCGGCGGATGAAATGGTAGCTCTGAATATCAACGATCCCTTTCCTGTCACCTCAGAAAAAATCCTGAAAAATCGTTACAGCCGTTATCCGGTGTATGATGGCGTGGAAAAGACAATGGTTGGCATTATCCATGTAAAAGACTTGTTTGCTGATTTACTGTCCTCTAAAAAAATAGACACCATAACCCCATACATCCGCCCGGCATTGAAGGTTTCCCACAAGTTACCCGCTATGGATTTGCTTCGTAAGTTTCGAGCCGGTATGCCTCATTTTGCCCTGGTATATAAGAATAAAAATACATTGCTGGGCTTTGTTACCCTGGATAATTTACTCCATGTACTCATAGGACGGATTAAAGATGAATTCCACAAAACCCATGATGACTGGATAGCCAACTCTGACGGCAGCTTTACTACCAAAGGGGATTGCTCCCTCTATTCTCTGGAGCGCGCCCTGAATTGTGACATTACCTTGGCTGCAGAGGAAGAAGAATTAACTACGCTCTATGGGCTGATTATTACTCGCATGGGGAAATTACCTAAAGAGGGAGAAACCATTGAATTTATTGAGTTTGATGCCCTGATTGAAAAAGTACAGGATTCCTCGCTGACTAAAATCAGGATTATTCCCAAGCAGGAAGAATCCTAAAAGGAATGGCACGGTATTGTAGCCCGTATTAGCGGAGCGTAATACGGGAAAATTGCCACTTCGATCCTGTATTATGCTTCGCTAATACAGGCTACAAACCTCAATTTCGGTTCACACCATTTCAACTCAACGAAGACATATCAATAACAAATCGGTATTTTACATCCCCTTTAACCAATCGCTCAAAAGCACCGTTTACTTCATCCATTTTAATAAGTTCTATGTCGGCTGTAATCTTATGCTTGGCACAAAAATCCAGCATTTCCTGCGTCTCTTTAATACCACCAATTAAGGAGCCAGAAACCTGCAGGCGTTTCAGGATCATAGGAAACATGGAAATTTCCATAGGTTCTGAAGGTAAACCCACCTGAGTGAATTTTCCATCCCGTTTTAAAAGATTAAGATAACAATTCATATCATGTCTGGCCGAGACCGTATCCAGAATAAAATCATAATGATTGGTTAAAGCGCCCATTGAGTTTTTATCAGTAGAAAGAACCACATGATCAGCGCCTAATTTTTTGGCAGCATCTACTTTATTGGCTGAGGTAGTAAATACAGTAACCTCGGCACCCATTGCATGAGCCAGTTTCACTGCCATATGCCCCAGGCCACCAAGCCCCACCACACCGACTTTACTCCCTTTACCAACCTCAGCCCGCTTTAAGGGGGAATAAGTGGTGATTCCTGCACAAAGCAAAGGAGCCGCAGCCGCAGGGTCTAATGAATCATCTACTTTCAAAACACACTCTTCTGCTACAACTATATGTTTGGAATATCCGCCTTGAGCCAGACCACCAAGGCGTTTGTCTTCACAGTTATAAGTAAAGGTACATCCATTCTCACAAAATTGTTCTTCATGACTACTGCAACTGGAACAATGACGGCATGAATCAACGATGCAGCCTACCCCCACCATATCTCCGGCAGAAAATCGTTTCACCTTTGTTCCGACAGCAGTCACACGCCCAATAATTTCATGCCCTGGAACCATGGGATAAAGCGCACCACCCCAATCATCATTCACCTGATGCAAATCAGAATGGCAAATGCCACAAAATAAAATATCCATTGCTACATCGTGCTCACCTACTTCGCGGCGATCAAAAACAAAACGTTGCAAAGGAGCCTTTGCCTTATGGGCAGCATAACCAACTGTTTGTGACATAAAATCCATCCTTAGAATAATATTGATGAGTTCAGCTATTAATTATAGCTTATTATAAAGCCAGATAATTTTCTCTGGTTTTTCCTCAATAAAAGTAATTTTAAAACGCTACCTGGTGTGAATTCCTAATTGAGTTTTAATCAAATGGCATCATTTTTTTCAACTATTTAATAAATCTCGCGATCAGCAGCCTTTGAGACAAAACCAAAATTTCACCTATAATACATAGGAGATGATTAAGCAGCATTCCATATGACTCAATAGTAAAATGTAAGGCTAATAAATGGAAATAAATAACACAGTTATCGATTTATTTGAATCAATTTCAAAAGAAACACCAGATTTGCCTGCGATCATCCATCTCAATAAAAAATATACTTATTCTCAGCTTAACCTCCATGCAAATGCATTAGCACAATTTTTTATGCAGAAAAATATATCAAAAGGTGATTTTATTTGTATCTTTTTAGAACCCGGTTATGATTTTTTATCATGCCTGATTGGAATAATAAAATGCGGTGCTGTCTATATCCCATTAGACACACTAGCTCCCCAAAACAGAATACATGACATATTGAAAGATGCTCATCCCAAATTGATTATTACAAATAAAAAATCTGTATCTTATTTCACCAAATCAAAATACAAATTATGTTTCATTGAAGAACTAACTACCTTAGAAGCGCTACCCAGCGTAAATGGATTACAAAGATCTATTGGAGCTGAGTCACCACTTTGCCTGACGTATACATCCGGCTCTACCGGAAAACCCAAAGGCGTCATTATTCCCCATCGTGCAGTCATCAACATAGCATACGATAATTCTATTGATATTCAATCCAATGCTCGAATGGCACAATTTGGAAATTTGGCATTTGATGGCAGTACGTATGATATTTGGACAACCCTGTTAAATAGAGCCACATTAGTAATAATCACGCTGGAAGAACGATTTGATGTTCAAAAATTAAAACACATATTAAATACTCAAAAAATAAAATTTATTTTTCTTCCAACCGGATATTTGCATCAAATAGTTAGTTCGCATCCTGATACGTTGGATCAAGTGGATCACATACTATTTGGTGGTGAACAAATTAATACATACATCATCAAAAAATTTTTAATTTATCGGACGAATAAAAACCTTCCTATCTTGCTCATCAATGGGTATGGCCCCACAGAAGCAACCTGTTATGTCTGTCAAAATAAAATCACGGAAGCCGATAGTTCCGATGAGCATTTGAACAGTATCGGCCAGGCAATCCATAATACCGAACTGTATGTTCTTGACAAAAATTTATATCCAGCACAAGAAGGCGAACTTTATATCAGTGGCGCTAATCTGGCTCTCGGTTATCATAATTGCCCTGAACTGAATAAAGAAAAATTTATTGCAAACCCCTTCAACAATAAAAAACCGTTTTCCAGAATATACAAAACGGGAGATATAGTAAAAAAATTAGACAACGGTACATTGAGTTATCTGGGACGTACTGATGAGCAAGTAAAAATCGGAGGATTCAGGGTCCATTTAAATGAAATTGAAGAACAGTTACAGAAACATGAATCTATTGTAATGGCTGCGGTTATCGTTGAGATAGGTGGAGAACAACATCACATACTCACTGCATACATTGTTTTTGAATCAGACAGCAACACCATACATGCCGATGAAATTCGTCATTATCTGAGCCAGACCCTTCCACCCTACATGATGCCTGTGAAATATCATAAAGTAGACGAATTACCACTGAATGTAACGGGCAAGGTAGATAAAAAAAACCTCCATAAACTCCCCTTTACTGATCTGACCTTTCATGTCGATGTTTCCAGTACTAATGAAACAGAGGAGATGATTAAAAACGTTTGGAAACATTTATTAAACAGAGCCAGTATAGAAGTAGATAAAAATCTATTTGACTTAGGAGCAAACTCTCTGCTTGTTTCGGAAGCATGTATGCAGATCAATCAAAAAATTCATTCAGATTTGAAAATATCCGATATCTTATCTTTTCCTACAATCCAGAAATTAGCTCGTCACATTCAAGGAATGGAACAACCGTTACATTTCAACAGAAAAATACACCCAAGCCAAGATAAAATTGCCATTATAGGAATGAGTGTAAGACTACCCAAAGCAAAAAATATAACTGAATTCTGGTACAACCTGTGCCTTGGAACAGATTGTTTAACACGATTTGATGAATTGGATCAGTCAAACGAATTTAACTCTGTTGCGGTGAAAGGCATTTTGGATGACATAGATAAATTTGATGATTCATTTTTTAAATATAATCCAGCCGAAGCACGTCTTACAGATCCTCAACATCGCGTCTATCTGGAGTGTGTCTGGGAAGCATTAGAGCATGCAGGCGTTATTCCCAGTAAAGTAAAAACCAAAATCATCAGTGTGTTCTCTGGAATGTCAGATAGTACTTATCTGTATGAAAATATTTTAAAAAATAAAAAAACCATTCAATTGTATGACAAATTTCAACAACGAATTGCAACCAGTATCGGTACATTAAGTACACAAATTTCATATCGACTCAACCTGAAAGGAACAAGCGTCAATGTCAACACAGCGTGTTCTACCGGATTAGTCACAGTGACACAAGCGTGCCAGGATCTGTTAAATGGGCACAGCGATATTGCAATCGCAGGAGCAAGCTCTATTGTATTGCCACAATTACAAAGCTACAAATATACAACAGGAAGTATTTTATCACTCGATGGTTACTGCCGTCCCTTCTCAGATAAGGCCAATGGTACTGTTTTTTCAAATGGTGTTGCCGTAGTCGTCCTGAAACGCTTAAAGGATGCCATTGCAGACAAGGATACTATTTATGCCATCATTGAGGGATGTGGGATAAATAATGATGGTGATGATAAACTGAGCTACACAGCCCCAAGTTTGAATGGCCAAATCGGATGCATCAAAGATGCCTTAAGACAAGCGAATCTTCATCCACAGGATATAGGATTGATTGAAGCTCATGGAACGGGTACTGCCTTAGGAGATGTTATTGAGTTCAATGCATTGACCTCTGTTTTCAATGAGCAAACGGAACATAAAAATTTTTGCGCATTAGGATCTGTTAAAGCAAATATTGGGCATACTGATGTGACAGCAGGTCTTTCCGGTCTGATTAAAGCAGCTCTGTGTCTCTATCACAAACAAATCCCCCCTCTAATTCATTTTCAAAAACCTAACTCCAATTTGTCTTTTGATGACAGTCCTTTTTTTGTCAATACCTCGCTGATTGATTGGAAATCAAAATCACGGCGGCATGCCGGAGTCAGCTCTTTTGGGATTGGAGGAACTAATGCGCATATCATTTTAAGTGAGCACAAACAAACAAAGATAAGTGCAGAACCGAATAACCTAACTGATGAACTGATTATTCTTTCAGCAAGAACCGAACAAGCACAGGAAAAACAAACACATCAACTCCTGACTTATATGCATTCAATGTCAACATCAACAAAAATCAGGATACCTGATATAGCATTTACTTTGCAAACTGGCCGAGAAAATTTCCAATGGAGGACATTTGCTGTTGGCAAAAATGTCGAGAATATTACAGAATCTTTGTTACAGAGAAAACCAACAGAAATAAAATTAAATCAAAATCACAGTATCAATTTTCTGTTCAGTGGCCAAGGCTCACAATATGCTACTATGTGTGTGAATTTAATAAATACTATTCCTCGTTTTAAAAAATACGTTCAGGAGGGATCTCAATTAGCCCAAAAATACTTACACATTGATTTGTTCACTTTGTTACATGAAAAAAATAGCTGTCTTCTTAATCAAACTCAATACGCACAACCAGTACTTTTTATTATCGAACATGCATTGGCACAAATGCTTATTGACTGTGGTATAAAACCGACAGCACTTATAGGGCATAGCTTTGGAGAGTACGTAGCTGCCTGTATCGCCAAAGTATTTTCTTATGAAGATGGAGTTTTTCTTAGTTGCAAGAGAGGGGAGCTAATGGCTCAAACTGCCAAGGGTCAAATGCTTGCAGTCGAATGTACACTAGAGGATTCTTTAAATTTTCAAGATCGGTTTGAGGTTGAAATAGCCTTGCATAATGCACCTCATCAATTTGTATTTTCCGGATTACCCCGAAATATAATTCAGTTGCAACACTATCTTGAGAAAAACAATTGTTCTTGTAAGTTATTAAGAATTCAGCATGCATTTCACAGCAAACTCATGGAACCCTTACAAGAATCATTTAGAGCTCTGTTTTCACAGATTAATCTATCTGCTCCGGTCATCCCGATTGTATCCAATGTAACTGGAGATTGGCTTTCGGAACATGAAGCAAGAGATCCGGAATATTGGTATAAACATCTTCGTTCGGTTGTTCAATACAGTACAGGGACTCAATTAATATTGAAGGATAAGCATCCTCTATTTATTGAAATTGGCCCAGGAAATACGTTGCTAAACTTTACCAGACAAACAGCCGATCGCCCAATTGACGTCGTTCAAACCGTGCCAGGCTATTTAAATCCGGATGACGACCGAAACTGCTTTTTGAATGCCTTGGGCCAAGCATGGGAATATGGGATCGATGTAACCTTTGATCCTTTGCATGAAGGCACAAAACAACAACACATTTCACTACCTACTTATCCTTTTCAAAGAAAACGTTGTTGGGTTGATCCAGATATTCAGTCTAACGAACAATCATCGATGTTATATCGACGACTATGGTCAAAAAGTACAGATTATATACACCCTACAGCCTTACAAAAACAGACACTGGAACAACTGGATTGGGTTATTTTTAAAGATCACTATGGAATAGCAGAGGCTTTAATTTCCTTGTTAAGAAACCATGATATTCAACCTATCGTCATTAATCTCAATTCAAGTTCATTTTCCAAACATAATAATGAGTTTTATATCGATGGAACCATCAAAGAACATTATGTGAAATTATTCGAGCACATAAAAAAAATGACACTAAATCCTGTTATTTTGCATTGCGCATCATTATTTAATACCGATAGAAGTGAGCTGTTGCAAAACGATGTCATTGATTCTTTATTAACTCGTGGATTCTATAGCATTTTATATTTATCTCAGGCTTTTATAAAAACTTATGGTGAAAATAATAAACTAAAGATTGCCATTCTCACGAATGGTCTTCTAAAAATTCAAGGGGAGGAAGTGATATACCCACCCAATGCAGCGATTAAAGGGGCGGCAATGGTTATTATGCAAGAAAACCCTTACTTTAAAATAAGAATTTTTGATCTGAATTTTGATGAACCTATATTAAAAAACAATAAATTGCATTATGGCATCCTGTATCATTGTATTCAAAATCCATGGGATATAAAAAGCTCCTTTCTATCAGCCTATAGAAATGGCTACGAATGGCGGTATACTTATGGAAAAATTCAGCTCGCTTCCCATAAAAACCTTCCATTAAAAGATAACGGGGTTTATTTAATTACAGGGGGACTGGGAGGGATCGCTCAAAATTGTTGTGAAATTCTTTCAGAAACGGTTAAACACCCTTCTTTAATTCTGTTGACACGAAGATTGATTCCAACGGAACAAGAATGGGAACAAATCCGTACCAATCCCAACCATTCATTGTATCAGGAAATAATGAACCTCATTCATCTAAAAAATCTGGGTGCCAAATTGCATCTATACCAGGTTGACATTACGGATAGGATAGCTATTGACACAACGATTACTGCTATTTTATCAACTTTTGGTCACATTGATGGTGTCATTCATACTGCAGGAGAAGTGAATCCATCCCCTTTTATGCACCAATCACAAGCCACATGTCATAATACATTTCGTCCTAAAATCCATGGAACATACAACCTGATACATGCACTCAATCAAACACCTGTTGATTTTATCATTTTTATATCCTCTCTCTCATCGATAATGGGTGGATTGGGTTTAGTGGATTACAGTGCTGCAAATGCAAGTTTGGATTCGTTTGCAGATAGCGATCTTTTTTCATTTGCAACTTTTGTACAAAGTATTAATTGGAATAGCTGGAAGCAAACCGGTCTGACAGGCAAACACACTACAAATGAATTAATCTATTTTCTGGATAATCAAAACGATATTACCCCCGGCGAAGGCCAAAAATTATTCCTTGAAGCGTTAGCTATTAATGAAAATCATATTGCTGTATCTAAAAATGATCCTATGTACATAAGTTCAAACAGTACTCCAAACAAAGATTTTGTTATTTCAGAACACAGTGAAACCTTGGTTAAATTGAGTCATCATCTTGGTAGCACAGAACAACAGATGATCGGATTATGGCAAGATACTCTGGGGATCAAAAGCATCGGTTTGAATGATAATTTTTTCTCTCATGGCGGGCACTCATTATTAGCACTGAACCTGATAGAAAGGATTAATCAAACATTTCATTATTCCTTATCCCCAAACCAATTACATAAAACACCAACGATTAAATCACTTATTAAAGAAATGGAACATCATAATCTGACCGATCTGGAAGAAATTGTGGTTCCTCTGAAAATAATGAATAATCAACCTCCATTTTTATTTCTATTTCATCCAATAAATGGTTTGCTCTTTTGCTTTAATTCCTTTGTTTCTGAATCAGATTTAAACGTATCAATTTTCGGGCTTCAAGATCCAGGCATAAGAAAAAAAGAGCTCAAATTTGCCAGCTTAATCGAAGTTGCACAGATATATTTGCAAGCCATTATTAAAACTCAACCAAAAGGCCCCTACTTCTTTCTGGGGTATTCTTTTGGAGGTACTCTTTGTTATGAAGTCGCCTCACTCCTCCAACAACGAGGTGAAACAGTAGCACTATTAGGTATGATAGACAGCTGGGCCATTAATTCTCATTTGGGTAAAAATAAAGATGCATTCAATACGTTTATTCATTCATTACATTCAGAACGTAATCCTGAACTTTCAGAGCTGGCATGGAAAAGACAAGAGTTACTTTTAAATCACCCCATCACACATACATCACAAAAAATAATTCTGTTCAAAGCAAAAGAATTGCTAATTGAATACAAAGCCATTAATGATCCCGCCAATGGTTGGTCACAATATACCAATAATGAAGTTGTTTGTTATGAGTTGCCTGGAAATCATCATAGTATAATGGAAGCAAGCTCAATACGACTAATCTCAGAGATACTAAAAACATACCTTTGACCCTCATTCCGATGCGTAACTAAATCACACTCTCAACAATCAGGTAAAAAGGAGTTTAACAAATTACACCCCATTTAAATGCACGTTAGTAACATAGTCTATAATCAAATATACAATGATATAACAAACATAATATTAATGTCTGAATACACATTGTTACTACAAAACTGTAGTGATTTAATAGTGATTATTGACGAGAATGCCTGCGTATTTGAAGTAAATACACTCGCTGAACGTGTTTTGCAGACGTCCCAAAAGATGATATTAGGTAGCAACATTTTTTCATTTTGCCGAGAAAATAATATAGAACTTTCTTTATCTCAAGAAGACTTTAAATCTACACTTCAAAAATCTGATAATTCGGCGCTTGAATTTATTATAAACAATAAAACTCAGCAAAAATATTCATTGAAATGCGTTCCTTATGATTCTAAATCAGGAAAAAAATATTTTTTGATCGGACAAAAGCTCATTTCATCAAATACTCATCAAGAATATTTGAAAAATATTATTGAAAACCTGCCACAATACATCTACTGGAAAGATAAAAATTTTGTTTATTTAGGCTGCAATAAACGTGTAGCTGATTATTTAAACTTGAAATCTCCCGATGATATTGTTGGTAAAACAGATCATGATTTTGGTTGGTCAAAAGAGCGAATTAATTTTTTAAAAGAATCAGATAGCACGGTATTTAATGATAGAAAGGAAGTATTCATTGAAGATCAAATACCTCTTGATGGAACAATAAGAACAATGCTTACAAGCAAATCCCCTCTCGTTGGTCATGACGGTGAACTATTAGGGATTATTGGCGTTACTGTAGATATAACGGATAGAAAACAACTGGAGGAAGAATTTCGTAAAGCCAAAGAACAAGCCGAATCCGCCAACATTGCCAAAACCGAATTCATAGCCAACATGAGTCACGACATCAGAACACCACTGACTGGTGTTATAGGGATGTCTGAAATGATGGAATACACTCTGCAAAATCCTGAGGACAAGGAAAAGGCGCACATATTACATGACAGTGGCGAAGAGTTATTGCACATGCTTAATGAAATTTTGGACGATGTTCGTGCAGGCCATCTTGGGGAACACGATATTAAAGCAAATTCCTTTGATTTACATGAGTGCATCAATGAATTAATTCGCCTGGAATCCCCTGCTACAACCTTAAAAGGCTTACAACTTAAGGCAAACATTGCCCCTGAAGTACCCCGCTACATTTACAGTGATCGCAATAAAATTCATCGGATTTTGTTAAACCTGATGGGTAATGCCATTAAGTTTACTCACTCCGGCAGTATTACGCTCGGCATTGAATGCCTGCACTTGGATAACTCAAAAGTGCATCTTAAGTTTGATGTATCGGATACGGGGATAGGAGTTCCTGAAGTCATACAGACTCAGGTATTTAACCGATTTTTTAAAGCAACCTCTTCCTACAAGGGACTTTATGAAGGACATGGGTTGGGACTACATATTGCACAATCCTATGTAGAATTGCTGGGAGGGCACATTACCCTAACCAGCAAGGAAGGTATGGGCAGTACCTTTCATTTTGATGTGAAATGTACCTTGGGCAAAGCACCTGCTGAAGTCAATAAAACAGTACCAGCGCCACAGGAGGCATCATTCACGCCAGACAAAGCACTTCATCTTTTGCTCGTTGAAGATAATCCCATGGCCTTAAAAACACTGGAGTTTCTCCTGGCGCAAAAACAGTATACCTTTGTGTCCGCCACTACAGGTGAGGAAGCCTGGGCTTTGTTAAACAACCAGCACTTTGATTTAATGATTACGGATATAGGCTTGCCGGGTATTTCAGGAACCGAGCTAAGTCAACGTGTCCGCAAGCAGGAACAAAGCCTGCATAAACCTCATTTATCCATTATAGGACTAACCGGCCATGCCAGAGAAGCAGCACTTGAAGAATGCCTGCACAGTGGCATGGATGAGGTCTTGAGCAAACCGGCTCAAATAGAACAACTGCACCGGTGCATTCAGGAGCAGGGACTAATAACCAAAGAACACCTCCCTGCTCCCTCTACCCCAAAAACATCCCTGGGCCTTGATTTACCAGCTACAAAAGAGGAGCTCTTTCAGCTTGAACCCTTTTCTTTATTTGATGAAGCCATGGTATTGCAACAAATCCCGGACAAACAGGCGCTCATCACCATTTTAAGCTTATACCTTACCGAGCAACAAGACATCACCCTTATGCAGCAGGAATACGAGCAACAGAATTGGGATCAGATAGAAAAACTGGCTCATAAAATCAAGAGTGGTGTGGCCTACCTTGGTACTCAAAGAATGTACCGTGCCTGTCAATATCTTGAGCGGTATTACAAGACCGGACATAAAGATCTGCTTGAACCTTTATATCAACAATTTCTGGAAGTAAATGAACAGACCAATCGAGCATTGCAACTCTGGCTTAAAAGAAACAGGCATTAAATACCAACAATGAATTCGCGTTATGTAAATGTGAATAAATAGATTTAACGAAGTTAAATTGAAAAATTCCCTTAATGAAGCCATATTGCATCAATTAGATTAAAACCGTCATACGTAAACCATATATAAACTTTGATAAATTAATCACTTGGGTCTAATTAGTAATGGAACTTACACTGCACTATGTATAGAGTATCGTCAGCAACTTTATAAACTATTCGATGCTCTCTATCGATCCTTCTGGACCAATACCCTGACCAATTATGTTTTAAAGGCTCAGGGTCACCTATTCCCTCAAACGGATGTCGCAAAATATCTTTTATTAACGAATTGATTCGCTTAAGAGTTTTTTTATCAGTATTCTGCCAATACAAATAATCATCCCAACCGTTTTCAGCCCATGAAAGAATCATTCTTCAATAATTCCATGTGGCTTGGATTTTCCAGCTTCAACTTCGGCAATTGCTTGATTCAATCTCTCTGCATTTTTAGGACTAGACATTAAATATGCTGTTTCTTCATAAGATTTGAAATCTTCTAAAGACATAATAACTGCTGGTTTTCCATTTTGTCTGGTAATTAATATGGAAACATGATCTTCATTCACCTTATCAAGGGTACTAGCTAAATTACTTCTTAGGGAAGAATAACTCATAACATCCATCAAAAATCTCCCGGTTCAGATACGATACGTACTTATAATTGTACATGTACCTTTATTTGTACGCAAGTAAGTTTTAAAAAACTGATAAATGTAATTAAATATGCAAATCGTTTCTATCCTCCGGGGCATCTGTTGTGTTCACATCCTGAAGTTCCCTTAGTGCCTTTTTCATGGCGCGAATCGCAGGAATTTCTTTACCTTTCGCAGCAGCATTAGGCTCCTGGTTTTCATTGTTTTGTATCTGTACTTTTTTAGTTTGTGTCTCATCGTTTGGCTTACTGGCAATAATTTTAACACAACCCTGTAACGACTTTACAGTACGCTTAAGCAATGTAAATATTCCTTCATTCTGGGCAAGATATCTCGTTTCATGGACTGCCAGTGCTTTATTACTGGTCAATATGAATTTATCTACATCTCCTGTTTTGATGAATGCGTCCCTGGCTTGAAGCAATTTTCCATGTAGAATATTGGTTTCTTTTGCAGCAAGGGGTTGCTTATTATTGGCAAAATGCTCTGCGGCCTTTTTAATTGCTCCCAAATGCGTATCAAAATCCGATTTTTCTAATAAATCACGACGAGAATTACTCTCTTTTCTCTGAGACGTGACCAAGTGGCTGAGTTTCTGTTCAGCACGTTGTACAGGTTTGGATTGGGGTTTGGCTAACTGTTGTTCTATTTCTCTTAAACCTTGCTCAATTTCACTCAAATCCTGTTCTAACTGGCGATTGTCCTCTTGCGCCAATTGCTGGTCTATTTCTCTTAAACCCTGCTCAATTTCACTCAAATCCTGTTCTAATTGACGGCTCACATCTTGTGCCAGTCGCTGGTCTAGTTCGTTCAAGTCTCGCTCAATTTCATCAAAATCCAACACCGCATGTTGCATACTCTCCGTGTGAGTTTCCGCAACAGGGGGATTTTTATCAGCAGGTTCGATAATGGGGAGTTCTTCCTCTGGAACAGGAGGAGCTTCTCCTTCTGGAGGTTGCATTGCTGCTGACTCCATCGCTTGCAAGGCTGCTGCTCTAAATAATTCGATTTTAGTACTTAAATCTTTATCTACAGATTCCAGGAAGGCAGCAACGTCATTAACTCCCAATCCGCCTCCAGTTTGCGCTTGAACAGCCTTTTCTGCGGCGGCTTTTTTTATTGCCTCCGTATTAACCGTTCCCTCTTTTATTCCAAGTTTCAACAATTCACTTTTAACAAAAGCAGCTTTTTCTTCTGCTTTAATTTTTTGGGCAGCCTCAAGCTCCTTATCTCTCTGCTCTTTTTTTTGCGCCTCTTCTTGTTGCTGTTTTTCAAATACTTTTTGAGCTTGTGTCTCTTCTGCTTGCTTCATACCTTTACCAGTAGCCAACAGGTTAGTTTTTCCGACAATCTCATCAATAAAGGCAAGAACCCTTCCTAGTAATCTGGATTTATCTTTAAGCCCTGCAATTAAGGCAAGTTCTTTAGGTGTCCTGTTAAGAGCGGCACGTCTTTGTGCTGCCCCTTTTTCCATATCAGACATTTGATCGTCCAGACTTTGTACCATTTCTGTTTTCAGTCGCTGATACTCTGCATCCCCGAGGATTGATATCAATTTTTGTTGTTCGGAACTGTAGTCCATTTCATCTTCTTCCGCTACAGACTCTTCCGCTACTAACTCTATTAATTTTTCAGCCAGGTAATTCCTTATCTCCAAAGCTTCACGTCTTTTTTGGGATTCTTGGGCTATGGATGCGACTTCCCCAGTATCGATAGTGCCCTGCCGACCTGCGGGTGTTTTTGGCGCATTATCTAAAACTTGTGGTGTCTCAGCTTTGACAGCTTTTACTTTAAGTTTAAAACTGTTACTGACTGGAGCAAATGTTGGTGCGGGAGGTGCTTGTGTTGGAGGAGGTGGTGGTGCAGAAGGAGGATCGGCAAACTCAGCAGACTGGACAGCTTCTTTTTTTACCAAAGCTTCATGCTCTGCCAATTGCTCTCTTTTTACCGATGCTTTTTGTTCTTCCAAAAGAGCTAACTCAATACCAACTTCCTCTTGTACCTTTGTAAATTCTTCTTCCAGGCTCACCTCAATTTCTTGCAATTCAAGAATAAGCTCTGACTGCTTTTCAAGTTCCTCTGCATACTCCTGCGCAATGGCTTTTTCCGTTTCAAGTGCATCTAATAAATCATTAACCTGTTCAACCAGACGCTTTACCTCGTTCTCTTTAAGATGGATGCTTGAGTCATAAAGTGCAGATTCGTCTTGTTCCGATTTTTGGGCTGTCCTGTCGTTATCAGATTTTAACTTTTTGCCAACACTTATTTCTTTTAGCAAATCGCCTTTTGCATCAGCACGTTTTTCAGGTAAGGTGCCTTTGCTTTTTCCTGATTTTAAAGCGCCCATTTTTGCAACAAATGGGGGTGAAAGTGGTGGAGAGGCAGGAGGTGGCGGAGGTGCCATCGACGAAACGTCACTTTCAGAAACAGACGCCGGATTAACAAGGGTAAGCTTATTTAATTCCGCTTGAATGTTTTTTTGTAAAGTACCAATCCTTACTCGTGTAGCACTAATTCTCTGCCCATTAATGAAGAGGCTGTCTTTAGTGACCTGGGCCTTTTCTATTTCATCACGCAAACGCCTGCTTTCTTCCTGAAGCATTGCAATCTGTCTATTGAGCTCAAGCTGTGTCTGCTTTAATGCCTGGAGGGATCTTTTCCCCGTCCTGTCATTCATATGATCCCCCAATACCCAAAGGGTTGTGACCAAAATAATAACTTAAAGATCTAAAAATAATCTTAATGAATATATTAAGAATAGGTTATTGATGATGATATTCAAGCGGATAAATGAAAGGAGTTGTAAATTTTTTGTAGCCAGGATTCGCGTCACGTTAATACTGGCTACTGATTTAGAGGATTGGAAAGGTTAATTACAAAACTGATCCAGCCAGCATTCCCCATAAGAATTACAGACTTCTACTTCTTCACATTGGGGCACATAATATCTTTGTACCTGGGCATTGATAATCACATTAGGAACGATAATAGTCGGCCCTCCACCATAGTAATAACCGCCACGGTAACCATAACCACCGGGATTATAAACACGGATGTCATCACCGTGATAATGTACATTCCCACCGCCAAAGCCAACGCTTACCACACCACCATACCAGGCATATCCTGCCGTGCTGACAATAGAACTCAACACAAAAAACACGATACCGCACGCATTTTTCATTAAAACTGTACTCATGATTTATCCTTGAAAAATTATTTGATTATTTTTTAGTTGATTATGATTTGGAATTTAAAACAGATAAGGGCTGATTTTTGATGCCCCAATTTATTGGTCTGATTGCAGTCATTAGACATTTTCCAATCTAGTAAGTCAATATCTGTTTGCAGTACCAACACCTTCAACAAAAGAACAAAAATAGAACAATTTGGGCTATAATTTACATATCAAACCCAAGTATCGGAGATACCATGTACAAGTTAACTCAAATTGAAGGCATAGGCCCTAAATTTGCCGCCATGCTCAAACAAGCAGGAATAGAAGATCAGAAAGATCTGCTCCAGGCCTGTAGCAGCAGAAGAGGACGTTTCAAAGTGGCTGCCCAGACTGGCATCAGTCACAAACTCATTTTGAAATGGACGAATCAGGCAGATTTGGCTCGAGTTAATGGCATTAGTGAAGAATATGCTGAACTGCTCGAAAAGGCAGGAGTGGACTCAATTCCTGAGCTGGCACATCGTAATCCAGAACATCTGTATTCAGTTTTAAAGGAAAAAAACGATGTCAGCCATCTTGTACGTCATATTCCTGGGTTAAATCAGGTAGTAACCTGGGTAGAAGAAGCGAAAAAGCTGCCACGCATGGTTTATCATTAAATTGTGGCCTGGTACTTAATAATTACTTAATACGCGCTTGTTATACTTCAAGAATACGTATTTTTGAGAACAGGAAATAATGGTAGCCTACAAAGGTAAAGAACTCACTCGCTTTCAAGAAAAAAGCGGGGGGAAAAATAAAGGTGTCGTTGACGGTTTCTACGAAGAAACTGAAGGCAAACAGAAGTTCTTTATCAAAAAACCGGCAGATAAAGGTGAATTGTTTGCAGAATTATTTGCAGGCCTTCTAATCCAGGAGTTTAAGGAGCGTAAATTAATTGATGAAGTCTATTTTCCATCGTTAATTTGTGCTGACGTGATTCAATTTGATGACAAATCCTATGGCCTGATTCAACCCTTAGTTTCTTTTGACGAATTACATAAAGTTATTGGTACGACCAAAAATGACGGTAGCGACAGAAGTGTCTGGAGCGAATCTTTTTGGGGCTCATTCTACTATACATCCGTGACCCAGCAGGGCAAGCAATTCGGTCTTTCCATGGCGCTCATGTTTTCATTATGGTTAGGTGCCCATAGCGTACACAGCGGCAATATAGTCCAGCTCCATAATAAAGGGGGCAGCAAACAGTTTGCCCGCATTGACTGGGGCGATGCCTTTCGTAACTTTGCCGATCCACTAAATAATGACAACATTCTTTATCCTTCAGAAAACAGGGGCTGGTTTAATTACAAAAACATTACCAAAGATTTTTTCATGAATTATAAAAAGATCAAAGGGCTATTTCCCGCTATGGCAGGAAAGGGCCATAAATTACAAGACCAGTTAAATGAAGACCTGCTACGGGATATAGTGAGCAGTGCTTTAAGAAATATACCGGCTGATTTAATTGATCAACCAGCCAAAGATGCATTTGCCAAATACATAGCTATGGATTCTTTCGCCAAGGTAACTTTTGGCACGGATGGAAGTGGTGACCAATTTGCTACAGATATGGCCTCTTTATTACTGTCCCGTTTAGCCAAAATATCTGATCTGAAAGATCTTACTACTGAGTCCAGTGCGGCTCATCTGTATGAAAGCATTACAGTAAGCCCCGTAACTGAAAAGGGTGAATCTTTTCCAGAAATAATCAAGCAGTGGCACCACATATTACCTGTTGATAACATTGATAATAGCCTGGTGGATTTATCAATCCTGGCTCACCATTTTAACGATTATGTAGAACTCCTGGCGAATCAATGTGATGCAACCAATCTTTGGCAGCATGATTCTGCACATTCTGAAAATCTGTTTACTCCTTACTATCAAGAAAAGGGAGAAGCAAAATATGGACATGCGTTTGTCAGTCAATATAAAGAAAGTACTGTATTACGCCGTTTATTTACTTTAATCCCCGATACATTAAATTCAGTGCGCTTTGATGCTTTTGAGAGCCCTTGCCAAGAATATGCTAAAGCACACGAAGATGCTCCTTGGGTTAAAATACAAAAATTATTAACCTTGGGGCAAGGGATTATTAATACTTTGGCTGTGATAAAACGAGCGCAAGAATTCGGACTGGATGAAGTAGTTGGGGAATATAGGGGTAAGCTAAAACTTGTTTTGGCGGAATTTGTCCAGACGGAACAGGAAATCCCGAGTGTTCTGAACGATGTGCAAATTGCTCCACAGAGCGAAAAAACCTTCTTCTATCCTATAGAAGATCATGTGCTAAACAGCATGACTGGCGATCAACTGGCAACCCTGTGTCTGGAAGAATTAAATCACCCTATGCCAAGCCCTTTGATTGAACGAATTATTAAAAATGATGCATTATGGCATCGAGTGAATGAAGCATTTAACACAGGTGAATTCAATGGTCGTATCGATGATCCTGTAGCCAAAATCACAAGAATACGCCAATGGCAACATTTACTAAACCTCAGTGCTGAAAATAATGCCCGATTAAAAGAACAAGCGGATGAGCTTGGCAGAAAAATGGAATCTCAATTACGAGACATGGAGGAAAGAAACCGCAAACTTCTCTCAGATATAGAAACACATAATAAGTCTCACAGAGAAGCAGAACAAGCCGCACAGTCTTTAAAACAGGAACTGGCTCAGTTAGGTTCTGAAATAGCAGACTTACAGCAACAAATACTTACCATCAAAGCAACAGCGAAGAAAACCTCCGAAGATTATGAAAAGCAATTATCCTCCTTACAGAAATTGAGGGAGGCAAAAGATAAGGAGTTGATGGAATTATCAACACAGGTAGTGCAATTACGGGAAGAAAATAGAACTCTGCGCTCAGACGTCAGCAAACAAAGTGATGGCAAGGCATTGGCAGAACAATCCGTTGTATCGCTAAAAGAAGAAATCCAAAAACAACAAGACCAAATGGAAGAACTGCAACGACAAGTGGCAGCACAGATAGCTCAATTGCAGGAAGAAAATGGAACTCTGCGCTCAGAAGTCAGCAAACAAAGCGACGGCAAGGACTTGGCGGAACAGGACATTATCTCACTGAAAGAAGAAATCCAACAGCAACAAGGCATAGTGGAAACACTGCAACAGCAATTGTCAGCTAAAGAACAGGAGAACTCTCTTTTAAATGCTCAGATACAGGAAATAAAACAGCTGAAAGAACAGATTGATGCACAAAAGAATCAAATAGGCACTTTAAGCGAGCAGTTATTAAAAGTACGGGCGGAAAAACAGGCACTGACTTTAAGCATTGAGCAATTAGGTGATGAAAAGAGAGCCACCGAGGCTCAAGCAAAAGAATTGGAACACCGATATGCCACGCTGAATCAGACTATGGAACAGCTACAACAGCATTTGCTGTCGAAAGAAGGGGCTATAGCTGAAGCAACAGCAAAACTCAGGGAGCAAGCCCTTGCTACGGAAGAAAATGCGGCCCGACTTATTGCAGCATCCGCAGAAAAAGATCAGACAGAACTGGCAAAAACAAAACTGCAAACTGAAATGGAAGCCTTACGACTGGCTTTGCGTCAACAAGAAGTTGCAGCCTCTGCTTTGCAACAAATTGTTAAAGATACAGAGGAAGCAGAACGTCAGTATCAACGGGCACTCGAAGATAAAAAAGATCGCCAGTTTGCCCGAATGGAAAGAATGGCCCCCATTTTGTTGCAAGTGCAAGAGATAGAAAAAAAGGCGAAGCAATTAAGCGACAGGAATGAAATTGCAGCATCTGAGGCAGCGACACTCCTCGCTGGACAGATACGCAAGGGAGTAAAAAAATACGCCGAAAATGGCGAAACTGATGAAACCGTTGCTTTGGAACAGTTTAAAGAAGAGTCTCGGGGACACATCATGGCTGCAAAACTTATTCTGGGAGAGCATCGCGAGGAATGGAAATACATACTGGCCAATATTAGTTTAGCCATTCTGTTGGTTGGGGTAATATACATTGCCGCAGCCCTTATTAACAAACAAGTGTCTGGCAATTACACCTTTTTCAGCGTCCCCGAAAGCAAACAAAAAGTAGAGCAATTAGAAGAACAAATAGAAGGAATTAATATCAGGAACAGCACAGGCGGGTAAGTTCTCAAAACAGTCAAAAATGAGCTAGATTATAAAAGAGACACTTAACAAGGAATATCCCTTTTATGAATGCGCCAAACTCCTTCAAACACAAGCACCTGGTGATCTTGGTTATTGTTCTCATCAGCATCGCCTTAATGATTTTTAATTAAATCAACAGGTAGACTGACAGAGTATTCACAGAGTTATCCACAGAAATTGTGGATAACCAAAACGAATTAAAAAAGACTGCAAAGTGGCTATAAACTATATAAATAAAGAGTTTTTAAAAAAATACAAGAGGTCTTTGATAATTAATCTGGAGATGTGCTAAAAAAAATATCCACAGGGGATTTTGAATGTAAAAATGGATATCGGGTCGAACATATTAACAAAAAAAAAATAAAAATACAGCCTTGACTTGAATTTTTTTCATTTATTTTTTGTATGGGTCAATTATTAAATCAGTGTAGCCTTGATGCAGCGATAGCGAAATCAAGGCTACAGTTTTTTATATGTTTAAATCAATCGCCTATTACTTACTTAACGTGAGTTCGGGATAAGAAGATTGATTTACCTGGATCCGTTCGGGCTGAGAGAGGCGCTAGCCTCGTCTCGAAGCCTTAGCACCATGCCAAGGCTTCGAGACAGCGCTATCGCGCTTCCTCAGCCCGAACGGCATCGAAGTAACGA
This sequence comes from Legionella shakespearei DSM 23087, assembly GCF_000373765.1. Taxonomy (GTDB): domain Bacteria; phylum Pseudomonadota; class Gammaproteobacteria; order Legionellales; family Legionellaceae; genus Legionella; species Legionella shakespearei. The sequence goes on from NZ_KB892387.1 coordinate 73,661, forward strand.
CTGGATAAATCAAGCTTCTTATCCCGAACTCACGTTACTTAATGGCAATGTGTCGGGCATCCTCCCCATAGCCCTCAGGCTAAGGCTCGAAACTTAAAATTTGGCAGGGTCTGGCTCCCTCTCCCGCGAAAGGAATTTTATTAATAATCATATTCTTATCGCGGGAGAGGGCTGGGAAGAGGGTTAAGACCGATATTGGCCCTCTCCCTAACCCTCTCCCGCGTTCAACCGCAGTTCTATACACGAATTTCTAGCGCGGGCGAGGGAACTGAACCGTGCCGTTTGCTTCTTCTGAGCCTTAACCTGACGGCTATGGCATCCTCTGAGATGGAGGAGCTGAGTTAAGCATTACTCCACCGTCCCGCGGCTTGTCCGCGGGATCCAGGCTCGAAGTAAGATCTCTGGATCCCGCGAACAAGCCGCGGGACGGCGGAATTAGCGCTGCATCAAGGCTACACTGTTTAAATTATGGGCGAAAACGATTGTTTTCTTCTTCACGCTTAATTTCTGCTTCCGTATCTATAGGCCCCAGATTCGACTTTAGATTTTTCTCTACCTCAAGAGGCATATCGTTAGGATCATTGTTATTTTCCACACTGTCTTGCAGGCGCATTTCTGTGACTTCAGGAGCCTCAGCAGCCCATGAGCTTTTAAGGGATTGGTATAAATCTTTGAAATTAGTAAATACTGGCATAAATACACACAAAAAGGACTATTTCTTTAATTATAGCCCTTTTTTTAATATTCGCATTGTTTACAGGAAAGGTCTGACTCCATAATGATAAGGAAGAACGGCAGCCCTATACAGTGCGGTTCTTGCGTATCCATAAACGAATTTATTAAAGAAACGAAAATTATGGTTCTGATCTTCAGGATTGATATGGGAAAACTCCGTGTCCGCTTCACCGGCAAAGTTCAAAGCATGATCCAAAATCCCGATTTTACCCTGCTTTTTCTTAGTTGGTTTTAAATAAAAAATATCCCATTCCGATTTATGCAAGCCTAATTTGGAAACCGGATCATTGCCCTGCCGAATGACGCGTACATAAGGTTTATTTTTTATTGCAGACCACTTATCCAAATCATTATGATGTTTATAATGATAAAGACCGGCGGGATTATAAGCATGAACCTGTTTTATTTTATCTCCCTGATCAATACCAAGTAACAAGGAGATAGACCCGCCAAGACTGATACCCAAGGCATGAACCTCATGATTTTGCCGGGCTATCCAGTTCGCCAATACGTCACGCCCTGCCCTGTATAAGGCCTCACCCACCGTTTTATGTGCTTGCAAATCAGACTTTATCCCAAGCCAGCACCCCCAGTGGGTTGGATGGGGAGTGCCTATAAAAAGCAAGTGACAAGGTGCGGTTGAATGGTCGACCGGGACAAAGCCATAGGCATAATACAGGTCGCTTTTTTTGGTAAACCAATGAGATCCTTTTTTCGGGGAGGTCATTAGAATCGGTTCAATCCGGTACTCCACTTCTTCCCAACGCTGATTCTCTATCCATTGCGGGATGCGGAAGGTTTCACGGGAGTTTAAATCAAAATAAGGCAGGAACGTCATGCAATTGTTGAGAAAAATCTGCGCCTGGGTCAAATATTCCGGCTTTTGTTCCATCGCGGTCAATTGCCCAAACAAATGATGAAAACCTTCACGGTACACATCACGGACACATTTCAATAATTCCGGATTATTTTTAATCAACAAGGCTTTAAATACCGGTAAATGAAGAATTTTCCCCCAATGATTATGTGCTCCATCACATAACATGGCAAGCACATAATAGGCGTATTGCTCGTACGTACTTTGCGGCACTTCACTGGGTAAAAATTTAAGCGATGTACCATAAAATGAATTACCTTTGTTCTCCATAAACATCCTGTTTTAATGGAAAGGATAAATTTATCATATAGGATTTTGCAAAAAATTAAAATCCGTCAAGTGCAAGAGCCTTTGAATCATTGCGATAAGATTCATCCGGATAAATCAGCTCCGTCAGATTTTTAGAGCACCAGCGCATTGCGGCAATCACTACTTGCTTGTCTTTATTATGTTCCAAAGCCCATTGCGCATGCTCCAGCAACAGACTTGCTGCATAGGTTCGGGTTAAGGAAAAAGCAAAGCAACGGGCAGCCGCTTGTTGTTCTTCTTCGCTCATTACCGCCATTTTCTGGATGTATTCTTTTAGTTTTAGCAAAGCTGCCCTGACCGTTTCGCAAGAAGACTCAAGAGTCTGTTGATTAATCCGGGAAAGGCGTTGTCCTATATCATCAAGAAAAGGCAGGGCTGCATTTTCCTTACGGATTGCGCGCAAGGCATCAAGGCTGAGAATATTCGTTGTCCCCTCCCAGATAGAAAGTACCTGAGCATCACGTAATAATTTGGGCAAACCGGTATCTTCTATATACCCGGCCCCACCGAAAGCTTCGAGAGCCTCACTAACCAGGGCAATAGCCTGTTTCGCTGTATATAATTTGATGAGCGGGGTTAACAACCTTAAAATGGCCTGCTCCTCTTTGCTGGCTTCGTTAAGCTCCTCTTTACCCAAAAGCTCAACTGCATGAAATACGAGATGGAATGCCCCCTCAAACTCGACTTGCATCATAGCCAAAGTTTCCAAATGCAGGCTTTGCTCTGATAAAGAGCGTCCGAAAGCAACCCGTTTAGTGGCATAATCCCGCGCCAGAGCAAGAGCACGGCGCATGTAACCCACTGCGCAGCAGGCATTGTAAATACGCGTGATGTTAAATAAAGAAGAAATCTTTTTCACACCATCCCCTGCGCCACCAACCAGAATTGCCGATGCATTATCCAAAGTCAATTCTGCAGTAGGGAGAGCTCGAGTCCCCAGTTTTTCTTTTAAACGATTGATACGGATACCGTTCAATCGCCCTTTGGCATCCCGCAGTTCAAGATAAAATAAACTCAGCCCCCTGCTTCCCTCTGGTGCCCCCTCAATACGGGCGAGGGTCATAGCCATTTGCGATGTGGTTGCGGAAGTAAACCATTTGACTCCATGCAAGCGATAATGGGGGCCATCAGCTTTGGCAATGGTTGAGGTCCCACTGACATCAGAACCGCCAGTGCGCTCCGTCATCCATTGTCCTGAAGTCCAGAATTGCTCCGGATCAGAAGAAGTCAAATGCTTAAAAGCACGTTCCTTAAGTTCTTCATTGCCATAAAGCTCCAGTGCTCTCGCCGCACCATCCGTCATGGCCAGAGGGCAGGTATAAATTGCAGAGGACGGATGAAAAATATAAAGCCTGGCAAATTGGTGGATACGCGATAAAGCACCATGTTTTCGTTCATAAGCAAGAGTAATCAATTGTTCTTCGGCTGAAATTCGATCCAGCGCTTTCCATGCTGCTGACACTTCAATATGATCAATTCGTTTTCCCCAGGGATCATAGGGAATATGTTTGGGTGGTGATAGTTCCGCTTCCTGGCCTAATTGGTAGATATCTGTAACTACCCGCTGCCCCAGACGATGCAAGCCAGGTTGAATATCAGCCAGCATGGCAGCAGGAAGTTTCCATTCCAGATAAGACTTTAATACGCGGTCCTCTTCATACTGATTCCCAAGACAAGGTGGGGTTTGGAAAAAATCACTCATGAACGTTATCCCTATATAGTTCTCATTTATGCAAAATCATTGCTACTCTTAATTGTATATTCCTGATTACTTGAGACCAAATTCACCATGCTCACACATCAAATTGAACTGTTTTTACAATCACCTGCCTTCGCTGTTCTTGGTGCCTCATCAAACCGTGACAAATACGGCAATAAAGTATTGCGTTGTTATCAGCAACGAGGCAAGACCGTGTATGCCGTCAATCCTCGTGAACAACGAATCGAGGGTTTAGACGTCATTCCTTCAATCAGCGCCCTGCCTGATGAAGTCAACAGTATTTCCATTATTACCCCACCCGCTGTTACCGAACGCCTTGTGGCAGAAGCCATGCAAAAAGGAATCAGAAATATCTGGATGCAGCCTGGTGCAGAAAGCAGGAAGGCCATCCAATATTGCCTGGATCACAAAATGAACGTCATAGCAGGCGGTCCGTGCATCTTAATAGTAATGGGCTACGAAGAATAGCCTTCACTCGTCATCCTGAGCATCGCGAAGGATCTCCCGAGATTCAGGAGGTCCTTCGCGATGCTCAGGATGACGTATACTTTGCGCAATCAAACCGATGGGGGCATAGCACCCAATTGTTCCAATCCGAAGCTTGCCGGGTCAACTGGCGTTCTATCCATAGCAAAAAATCCAGTTCTGACTTTTCCGGCACTGATTATCGCCGAATCACCGGAATGAATTGCTAAAAGATATTGCTCATGGTTGGAATAGTCCAGAGTCAGAGTGCTCTCTTCGTTAATATTATAATCACTCAAGGTGTTATCATTATGAAGTAATGTTTCGAAATGCTCTGAATACATATCATCCAAATGCAAAACGAGAATTTGTTGATACACTTCCAAGGGCACATCTTCCAGAGGCTGTTCCCTGTTTTGATAGAGAAGAAGAAATAAATCACTGACTTTTGCGCCTGGTTCAATATCTACAGTAACAGCATCACCACCACCCTTTTTCCTTATAGTAAGTTTCATCATCAATCCCTGATTTTGAAAAACGTTTCATATTAATACCGTTTAAGCGCAGAGAAATCAACACCAGGTTTTTTAAAAACACGGAGTCACGGTTGACACATTCATAAGCATTTTGTTATATTGAAAAATTAAAGAACAAAATAGACACAAAAAGACATTAAATATGACTCATTGCCACAAGAATACAAACGCTCAATACCGTGCAGATTCATCTGCAGGTACAGTGCTGTGTGGTAATTTTTCAGCTATTGCCTCTTCTTCAATTATTATTATCTTGCCCTCATTACCCTAGAGTGGTCAGTTATTACTAATTCCCCACCCCTCTAGGGGTGAATAACGGGAATTTCAAACTGAACAGTCTGAGGTATGTATGTTAAATCAAAGAACCAATTTTTTACCCTTGATGATGTGGTTATTCCCTTTATCATTTTTTACGTTTCAGTTCATCCTGCGTCTGTGGCCGGGCTTGATGATGCAGGAAATCATGCTGCAATTTTCCATAGAAGCCGGCAGTTTCGGCATGTTGGCTGCCTTTTATTATTATGGCTATGCTGGCATGCAAATTCCTATGGCTTTGCTGCTCGACCGGTTTGGCGCAAGACGTATTGTATTCAGTTTTGCCCTCTTATGTGGTTTAGGCGCCTTACTCTTTACTTATACAACCAATTTTTATCTGGCCTTGCTCAGCCGGTTTTTAATTGGCGCAGGCTCTGCAGTGGGTTTTCTGGGAGTATCCAAAGTAGTGTCTGAATGGTTTAGTACCAGGCAGTATTCCAAAATGATTGGCTTTTCATTTAGCGTTGGTCTTTTGGGCGCAATCTATGGCGGCAAACCACTGACGCAATGGATCAAAGCTTATGATGGCCAACATGTTGGTTTTGCCCTTGCCCTGCTTTCTATGGCTATAGGTTTGGGGGCTTATCTGATTTTACGTTCCCCCAAAGGACTTAAAAAATCGGCTGAAAATAAACTGAGCCTGTCACACTGTTCTGTTTTATTTTCTTCATGGGTTATCTGGGCTCTGGCTTTGGCTAATTTATTAATGGTAGGAGCGCTGGAAGGCTTTGCTGATGTTTGGGGCGTGCCTTATCTCATGACTGCCTTTGATTTTAGCAAGGCAGATGCGGCTTTACTCATTTCCTTTATCTTCGTGGGAATGCTTTTTGGCGGCCCAATGTTGGCTTTCCTTGCTAAAAAATGGGGAAATTATCTGGTCATAGGTGCTTGTGGTACTGGTCTGGCCTGTGCTTTTGCCTTGTTACTTTCAAATACTGTCAGCAGCTGGTGGTTATTAAGTGCCTTGTTTTTTATGGTAGGCTTGCTGTGCTGTTATCAAGTCATAGTCTTTGCCGCAGGGGCTGAATTGGTTGCGCAGCACTATTTGGGTATTACTGTGGCGTTCTTAAATTGCATCAATATGTTCGGTGGTTCCTTTTTTCATACCTTAATCGGAAAAATCATGGATTTGACCTGGACGGGGACTTATACAGCTGATGGGCTTAAACAGTATACGCTCGACTCATTTCAACATGCGTTAATGGTTGTACCCGTCTGTGCCCTTTGCGGTACTGCTCTGCTTTATGTGATTCAGGCTAAGGCAAAACATCGGGTTGCAGAACAGGCTGTTTGTAATTCACTTTCAGGAGCTTAATCATGGAAAAGGTGTTTTGGGCAGATCCGTATCAAAAATCATTAAACACGCAAGTCGCTTTGGTGAACGGCAATGAAGTTCTGCTGGAAAAAACAATAGCCTTTTCCTTTTCAGGCGGTCAGGAAAGTGACAAGGCATGGATTAATGGTATCGAAGTGCTCAGTTCCAGAATAGAAGGAACACTTATTTATTATCTGCTTCCGGATAATCATGGTTTGGTTGTGGGTGATGTGGTACTCATGACTATTGATTGGCCGAGACGATACCGGCTCATGCGACTGCACTTTGCCGCAGAATTGATATTGGAACTGGTAACCCGCTCTTTTCACTTTGAAAAAGCGGGAGCTCATATTTCTGAAACCAAAGCCCGAATTGATTTTAAATCAGAGCATAATATCTCTGCAATTTTTGAACAGATATTAAGTGAATACAATGCGATAATCAAAGCTGATTTGCCTATTGATAAGGGCTATCATGATGAGCCCAATCAACGCCGCTTTTGGCGCATTGAAGGTTTTGCCGAAGTACCCTGTGGCGGAACGCATGTCAAATCAACAGCCGAAGTTGGTTTGGTGCATCTGAAACGAGCTCATCCAGGAAAGGCATTGGAGCGCATAGAAATAAGGTTGGCTACGGATTCGTAGTCTTTACGGTGCGTAGCCCGGTCTGCTTGCAGCCGGGAAGCGAACCACTCCGATTCTTCTACACCTCTTGATCCACGTCGTCCTGAGCGCGTCTTTTTGCGCGAAGGATCTCCAAATACTGGCACCATGCCGCGCTCAGGACGACGTAGGAATCATTGGCCTATCGCCCACTTTCATCTGCGATCTGTGCTACATTCAACTCAATATTTCTGGCAATAACATCCAGATTAAGGCCGTTATCACAAATATTAAAAGGTTCTTCCAATTCTTCGGAAAGAATTTCCAATCCTAATAAAATATAAACAATCATCAGCATCATAGGGATGATCAATACTCCAAAGGTATTCAACCAGCCAAAAGGGAACATCAGCGAATAAAAGAGCAGTGCCTGTTTTACGAAAAAGGCGAAAGCCGGCGGCATTCGCGTATTGGCAATGCGCTCACAACCACCAATCATGTCGATGATATTACCCAGATTCGTCTCCAACAAGGCACATTGTTGCATCCTGTCGATACTGCCATCGCGAAATTGATTAATAATGGCGTACATGCGTTGGGTAACCAACACTACGGGATGCAATGAGGTAAAATCCTCAAATCCCAGTGCTTTTAACTCATGGGAAATTATTTTATTATCTTTACGCAAATTCGCCTTCACAATTACAGGTAATTTGCTCAACAACTGAAAAAATTCAGGATGCTCTTTTAATCCAAAATAAGTGTCGAACCGTAAAGCAAGATTCCTGCAATTATTAACAATAGAACCCCATAAAGTGCGTCCTTCCCACCAACGCGCATAGCTGGAATTAACCCTGAAACTGATAACAATAGTCAGGATAAAGCTGAAAATAAGGTGAAATTGTCCCAGATTGTGGCGTGTGATATTTAAGAAACCAATCAGTATTTCATAGACCGTCAACACCACCATAATCGGCAGTAATTTACGAAATACCTTTTCTTTATAAAATAAAAAAAGGTGAGGTACCCATGTTAAAAGATTATGCGTTTTCTTCCCCATTAGTCCCCCAAGAATTCAAAACGTCCTTTTAGAGATTATCCAAGAGTTATCCTTAATAATCAATTAAGATAAGTCGTTTTTCCCCAAAGCAACGCCGTTCTTACCACTCAGCTTTACCATTCCCCGATCTACGTCGTCCTGAGCGCGTCTTTTGGCGCGAAGGATCTCCAAATATTGGCACCATGCCGCTTTCAGGAGATCCTTCGCGCCAAAAGACGCGCTCAGGACGACGTATAAATCCCCGCTCTTTCCCCAACATCCGACTCAAAATGATGATTCATCATCTTGTGTAAGTGTTTAATGCGCTCCCTTAAAATAGAAAGTGCCTTACCATAGCCTATTGGATGATTCTTTCCGCTCCAATGATGCGTTGTGGCATCTGTATGGGCTTTTAATGGTTGTCTCAAATCCTCCACCGCCTGCTTGTAAGTAGGATCATCAGGATTGACCACTTTGAAAAAGCCGGACGCTAATGGCCGAATCACACTGATATCCATATTCATTAATGTAAACTCAAGATCTTCTACGCGGCGTGATTTAAAAATCGATTGAATTTCCTTGAGGCAATCCTGATTTTTAGCCAGGAGTGCGGCACATTCTTCGTGGTTAACAGGAGTAACGGTGAGCTGCTTATCCATAGCTTTTCTCATATAGAAAGAATTAGCTTTTTCTGGCTCAGACAAGGTACGGCGAAAATTCCAGGTTTGCTCATTGTCCAGCGTTAAAACAACTCTGCCATCATCAGCAACGAGGCGCATGGCTTTTGTTTTTCCATGATAGGCTAAAAAGAACTTATTTAAATATTTTTCAAGGGGAGTCTTATTGTTCTTTGCCAGTTCTATTTGTTCCGGTGTCAAAACCAGGGTACCTAAAAGGGCTTTAGGCTCACCATCTACACTGCCAATGAGATCTTCATCTCGCTCTCTGTGATAGTGTAGTCCCCAGGCATCTACGGCATGAATGCGCAGATGTTGAGGTGTTTCGCCAGCATGCCTGAGGACCAAATAACAAGGTTCTGCATCAGTAAGAAAGGGATTAAATTCTTTAAGTTCTAATGTAACTCCCCAAAAAGAGCTTTTTCGAGTAGTGCAGTTATAGTGTAACTTTGTAGTTTGCGGCAGTTCAGAATTAAAAGGAAAAGCGATTTTTGCGACAGGTTCGACAACTGCGGGACAAAATCCCCAATTACTCTCAGCAATGTTTTTAAAATAATACCCCTCTCCCAGTAAAGGATGCTTCCCCTGAATGCGTAACTCCCGTGCCTCATCCCCTTGCCCCGTCAAACGGATGCATACCTTGTGGGTGAGATTAGGGTTGATGGCACTCACATCATGTTCAACCCATCCATTCAAAGGCATTTTTCTCACGCCAAAGCCGAGGAAAAAGCTTCCATCCGGCCCCTCTGGAGGATGAACAACCGGAACATCAGTGTATCCCACTTTCAACCCCGGGCAGCCTCCATTAATTTCATAATCAATCATACGGGTATAAAAATGCAGCTTGCCTTCAGCATCTACAGCAGATAAAAATACGGTAGACCCAGCCACACTGATGGATTGTCCTTGCATGCCTTCAGGAACCAGAAAGCCGCGGGAAAAACTGGCCGGTAGCCCTGTATCCCAATAGAGGATTTTTTTTCCGTCTTTATGTAAAACATAGATAGTGGCAGTAAAGCCAAAGTCAAAATGAACACCATTCGCATCACTGAAATACCTGACAATTTCCTGGGGATTGATAAAATCAGTGCGCCGGGTTTCTGGCTTGACACAGACGCTGCAGCTTAAAGCCCAGTCTCTGTATTCTTCAGGAAGAAAGAGCTTGTCATTACCCCAGAAATCTGGAGCCCCTAAAAGGCTGTCCCAATAGATTGGCCGAGTAAAATCTGTTGGTTTGTAAAGATAAACCCGCCGCAAATTAGAAACAGCCGCAACAATGCCACTGGCCACACCCATCTCAACAAGTTCCTCTCCTGGCTCAAGTAAAGAGCGCAACATTTTGTCATAGGGAATACCGCAACCCTCTAAGGGTTTCCATTCAAGAGCATCTGGTTCGCCTTTAGTTGATACAAGATCTCCCCCGACAAAATTTTTGGGATCAGAGGATGTACGAGACCGAATAAAAATCTTCCCATTCGCTAAATAATAATCAAAGTCCAGGGTACTGCCTGAATGAAGAGTGGAAATAGGGGACATGGAATCAGGCAGAGCGCCGTCTGAATGAGGGTTTGGCATGTTGTACTCCTTAAAAATTTTGCATATATAGCGTCCAGTGTTCTATATGTTTTTTGTTGTGAGTATGGGGTAAGCTATATCCTCCGCGGTTACAGAAAAAGGTTGGAGAGCCGATAAGGATCAGGCAAGACGCCTTTCGACTCCTGTTCAATGTATTAAAGTGTTGATTAGGAAACAAGGGCTTGGAGAAAAAATAACCTGACACATCATCCAGTATGGCACTGAATCTACAAAACTAACTCCTCTACACATCTTCACGTCGTCCTGAGCGCGTAGGCTCGAAACATAGAATGGCCTTGATGCAGCGATAGCGCTGAGTGATCCTCTCATAATTTTAATCTCGTAAAAAGATGTAAATAAACAGGATGATCAGCGCNAGTAGCCCCTCCACCTCCGGGGGAGGGTGCCCGACAGGGTGGGTGGGGGGATCAAAAAGAGAACTTATTTAAGGTAAAAAGGTCTAAAATAACATGGCCTATTTGATAGAAACTCCTTTTTTGATCCCCCCATCCGCCCTGTCGGGCACCTTCCCCCGGAGAGGGGAAGGCGATCCTGCATAGTTCTGAGTGGTACTCAATATGAGAGGATCACTCAGCGCTATCGCTGCATCAAGGCTACAGTTTTTTATGTGGTTCTGAGGATGACACGACTCAGATTTCTCC
>NZ_KB892388.1 GCF_000373765.1 Legionella shakespearei DSM 23087
GTCTTTTTGCGCGAAGGATCTCCTGAATGTGGCATGGTGCCAATTTGTAGCCCGTATTAGGCGCCAGCCGTAATACGGGAGGGAAGTGGCAATCAACTCATTCCCGTATTACGGCTTCGCCTAATACGGGCTACAAAACTGTGCCATTCCCAGATCCACGTCGTCCTGAGCGCGTCTTTTTGCGCGAAGGATCTCCCTGATTTGGCAGGGTGTGCTACTTCGATCCCGGCTGCAAGCAGACCGGGTACACGTTCCGCCAGGACTTATTGTATTCCCCACTTTTCGACAAGGCACAATATGTTGATAAACAGGGCATTTTGTAGGATAATATGTTATTTGGGAAGTTTTACAAATGCTACATCTGCAAGAAATGGCCAAGCAAGGCCAGCAAAACCAAACGTTGGTTGTCAGCGATCGTCTCCCGGCTTTTCTTAATGGGCCATGTCATTTGGACGTGAGCTACGCTATTGAAGCTGAAGATGACTTTTACCTGATTCATCTAAGAGTAAAAGGACCATTGTCAGTTGTTTGCCAGCGCTGCGCACAAGAGTTTGCAAATTCCTATGACAATCAGACGACCATAGCAGTATGCCGAAGTGATGAAAGGGCAGAACAGATATTGGAACAATACGAAAGTGTGGTTTCATCTAACTGGCAGGTAGATCTTATGGAACTTGTTATTGACGAATTACATCTCTACGCGCCACAATTTCATCCTGAAATTAGTGATTGTGATAGTGAAATAAATCAAATTTTAACTGGGAAAAGTGAAACTTATTGATATTTTGTGTAATTAACACTTGGATTGAAGCCAAAATATCGGTAATATTCCCGCTTTATGAATGCAAATTGTTTAGGAGTAATACAATGGCCGTACAACAAAATAAAAAATCACGCTCACGCCGTGATATGCGTCGTTCTCATGATGCGCTGACTTTACCAACTCTTTCTGTTGATCAGACTACCGGTGAAACACACTTGCGTCATCACATGACTGAAGATGGTTACTATCGTGGTAGAAAAGTTCTTGATACCGCTAACTCTGCATACGAAGACCAAGAGTAATTATTCTTGAATAACATCACCATTGCAGTTGATGCGATGGGTGGGGATCATGGCTTAAGTGTAGTGATTCCTGCCTGTATTCGTGCAACTAAAAAAAATCCAAATTTAAAGCTGATCCTTGTCGGAGTTCAAGACAAGGTGAGCGCTGCTCTAAAGAAGCATGGTGCCTTATCCTCAAAACAGTTTTCCATTGTTCATGCATCTGAGATAGTGGGTATGGATGAATTACCCTCTCATGCGTTGCGCAATAAAAAAGATTCTTCCATGCGTGTTGCCATTAACCTTGTTAAGGAAGGCAAAGCACAGGCTTGCGTCAGCGCGGGTAATACGGGTGCCTTGATGGCTACAGCGCGCTATGTGCTGAAAACACTGCCAGGAATAGACCGACCGGCTATAGTTTCTGAATTACCTACTATTAAAGGTAAAACCTGGGTTATTGACCTTGGCGCGAACGTTGATTCATGTGCTGAACATTTATTCCAGTTTGCTGTCATGGGTTCTGCCCTGATTCAGGCGATTGAAAATAAGCCCAAACCTAAAATAGCCTTGCTTAACATTGGTGTTGAAGAAATCAAAGGTAATGATCAGGTGAAACGCACTGCTCATATGCTGGCTGAATGTACCGTAATGAATTATGTTGGTTACGTTGAAGGGGATCATTTTTACAGCGGTGATGTTGACCTGGTTGTATGCGATGGGTTTGTTGGTAATGTAGCGTTAAAAGCCAGTGAAGGATTGGCAAAACTCTTGTTAACAGTCCTTAAAGAATCCTTTAATCAAAACTGGTTAACAAAAATTGCCGGGTTAATCGCGCTTCCTGCGTTAAAGCATTTGAAAAGCCGTCTGGATCCTTCCCGATACAATGGTGCCAGTATGCTTGGTTTGAATGGTATTGTTATTAAAAGCCATGGTGGGGCTAATGAAGTAGGCTTTGAATATGCCATTGGTCAGGCTGTTCTTGAAGTACAAAATAATGTTGTAGATTTGGTACGTGATCAAATAAACGATTTTATAAATCAGGGATTGTTGCTATGAAGAATGCTGTAATTAGTGGCACAGGAAGTTACTCTCCTGAAAGGCAGGTTACTAATGCTGATTTGACGACAACATTAGATACTGATGATGAATGGATAGTGACCAGAACAGGGATAAGCAGCCGAAGTGTTGCCGAACCCCATGAAACTACTTCGTATATGGCCGCCAAGGCAGCTCAAGGTGCTTTAGAGTCCTCTGGCCTGGTTGCAGATGACATTGATTTAATCCTGGTGGCTACGTGCACACCAGATCATTTTTTCCCCAGCGTTGCCTGCCATGTGCAGCACCATTTAAAAATTAAAAAACCTATCCCGGCTTTTGATATAAGTGCTGCATGCAGTGGTTTTGTCTATGCCATGGATATTGCAAAGCAGTATATTGCGTCAGGTACTGCACAACACATTCTGGTAATTGGCAGCGAAACGATGTCGAAAGCTGTAGACTGGACTGACAGATCCGTATGTATATTATTTGGCGATGGTGCCGGCGCAGTTGTATTAAGTGCCAGTGACCGACAAGGTGTAATGGGCAGTGTGCTGCATTCGTCCTTTGACTCAGATAAATTATTAAGCCTGCCAAACGCTACCTTTGACGAAAAACGTGGAACAATTGGTATGCGTGGTAATGAAGTCTTTAAACTTGCCGTAAATATTATGGGTGATGTCGTTGACGAAGTGCTTGAGTTAAGCAAATTAAAAAAATCAGACATCGATTGGCTTATTCCCCATCAGGCAAACATACGTATTATTCAAGCTATAGCAAAAAAATTATCTCTTCCTATGTCACAAGTCATAGTAACCATTGGTAATCAAGGCAACACATCTGCCGCATCGATACCTTTAGCTCTGGATTATTCAATTAAAAACAATCACATCAAGCGTGATGAATTGATATTAATTGAATCATTTGGTGGTGGTATGACCTGGGGCGCAATGGTCATCCGTTACTAATTATTAATTTAAAGGTCTGATTCTATTATGATTAACACAGCATTTGTATTTCCTGGACAAGGATCTCAATCTATAGGAATGTTGTCCGACTTTTTGCCACAATATTCCATTGTGAGTGATGTATTTCATAATGCTTCTGAAGCTGTAGGTTATGATCTTTGGAATCTGACTCAAAACGGTCCTGAAGAAAAACTAAACCAGACTGAACATACTCAGGTTGCAATGTTAACCGCTGATGTGGCTGTCTATCAATTAATGCGCCAATTAGGGATACCTGCTCCCAGATTGATGGCTGGCCATAGTTTGGGTGAATATGCTGCTTTGGTTTGCGCGAACTCATTGACTTTGGCTGATGCTGCCCGTCTGGTAGCACGCAGAGGACAAGTCATGCAAAATGCCATACCGCTCGGTGTGGGAGCTATGGCGGCTGTAGTTGGCCTGACTGATGAGCAAGTAGATGATTTATGTCAACAGGCCAGTGGTGCAGACAGTAAAGTTACTCCTGCAAATTACAATGCAATAGGACAGGTTGTTGTTGCTGGTCATACAGCAGCAGTCGAGCGATTAATTCATCTTGCTGACGAAGCAGGAGCTCGATTGGCGAAAGTAATTCCAGTGAGTGTGCCATGTCACTGCCCGCTTTTATCTGACGCAGCCGAAATATTTGCAGCGGACCTGGCTGCTATTGATTTTAAAAAGCCAAGTGTAGATGTTGTATCTAACGTTGATTTAAATATTTATCAATCAGCCGATCAAATCAGAACAAAATTAAAAGAGCAACTATACAGCCCTGTTCGATGGGTAGAGACTATCCAATTATTCAAGAACAATGGCGTGGATCTCGTTGTTGAATCAGGACCAGGTAAAGTTCTGGGTGGATTGATAAAACGAATAGACAGAAGTTTAAATACGATCAGTGTTTATGACACAATCAGTCTTGATCAGGTCGTAGAACAGCTCCATATTCCAGCTTGAGAGGAAGTGTTTCATGATTACTTTAGAAGGTAAAATAGCTTTAGTTACTGGTGCCAGTCGCGGAATTGGGCATGCCATTGCGTTGAAAATGGCAAAGCAGGGGGCTTTTGTTTTCGGTACGTCAACAACGGAACAAGGTGCCGCTGCCATTGATGCTGCTTTCGAAAAAGAGAAATTAGCTGGGAAGGGAATTGTTCTTGATGTAACCAATGGAGAACAAGTCGAACACTTGATGTCCACTTTGTCTGATAATGATCAAAGTCCATCTATACTTGTAAATAACGCAGGAATTACGGCGGATAATTTATTATTGCGTATGGATGATGAAGAATGGTACAAAGTAATAGAAACGAATTTGAATTCTATTTATAGAATGTCCAAAGCGTGCTTAAAACCTATGTTTCGGGCGCGTTGGGGACGAATAATTTCTGTAGGTTCAGTTGTAGGTGCAAGTGGCAATTCGGGTCAGGTTAACTATACGGCTGCAAAAGCGGGGGTTGTAGGCTTCTCTAAGTCTTTAGCTCAGGAAATTGGCAGTAGAGGTATTACTGTTAATGTTGTTGCTCCTGGTTTTATAGATACAGATATGACTACTGCTTTGCCTGATATGGTTAAAGACGAAATGTTAAAAAGAATTCCAATGCGCAAACTGGGACAAGCAGAAGATGTAGCCGATGCTGTTGTTTTTTTAGCATCAGACAGTGCTAAATATATTACAGGTGAAACAATTCATGTCAATGGTGGCATGTATATGAGTTAAATGCACTTGCGTTATCTGTATAATTGAATAAACTAGCCGTCAGTATTTTAAATTATTTCTATCAACCGAAAGAGGAAAATCAAAATATGAGTACAGTTGAAGACCGTGTACGTAAAATTGTTGTTGAACAATTGGGTGTTAAAGAAGAAGAATTAAAAAATGATGCGTCATTTGTTGATGACTTAGGCGCTGATTCTCTTGATACTGTAGAGTTGGTTATGGCTCTTGAAGAAGAATTTGAAACTGAAATTCCTGATGAGAAAGCTGAAAAAATTACTACAATTCAAGAAGCTATTGATTACATCGAATCTAATTTAAATAAAGAAGAAGCATAATAGCTCTCCCGTTAATACGTCATCTTGAATGTAGCGTGAATATCTTACAGAGGCTGTATAATTAGTCAGAAGATATCGCAGATACATGCAGGATGACGGAAGGGTGAGAAGTGACGAGGAAACCTGTTCTTTTTCGAGGAGCTTTCATTGAACAAGCGGCGTGTAGTGGTTACCGGTATGGGGATGCTTACTCCAGTCGGACTTAATGTCCAGGAAACTTGGCAAAATATTTTGGATGGGGTTAGTGGTGTTGGTAGTGTGGATGATTTTGACACTACAGAATACAGCACCAGGATCTGGGCCAAGGTCAAGAATTTTAATGTTGAGAACTACGTACCGATTAAAGACGCTCGTAAAATGGATATGTTTACTCAATACGGTATTGCTGCTGCAGAAGAAGCAATAATCGATTCAGATTTGAGCATTGACGAAGCTCTATCACGTCGTACTGGCGTGGCAGTGGGGGCTGGAATCGGTGGTATTCAGACAATAACCAGCAATCAGGACAAGCTGGTATCTGGCGGTCCACGTAAAGTGTCCCCGTTTTTTATACCCGCAGGCATAATTAATATGGTTGCTGGTCAGATTTCTATTAGACACAATCTTAAAGGCCCCAATATTTCTGTTGTGACAGCCTGTACTACTGGTACGCACAATATTGGACTTGCCGGGCGCATGATTGCTTATGGTGATGCTGATGTAATGGTTTGCGGCGGATCGGAAATGACAACGACCCCATTATGTCTGGCAGGCTTTTCTGCAGTACGTTCTTTATCCAAGCGCAACGATGAACCAACGAAGGCATCGAGACCTTGGGATAAGGACAGAGATGGTTTTGTTATGGGTGAAGGTGCTGGTATTCTTGTTTTGGAAGAATATGAGCATGCGAAAGCGCGTGGCGCTAAAATTTATGCTGAACTGGTTGGTTTTGGCATGTCAGGTGATGCGTATCACATTACTGCACCAGATGAAGATGCTGATGGTGCTGCACGTGCCATGGAGGCCGCTGTTCATGATGCGGGTATTGAGCCGCATCAGGTTGATTACATTAATGCGCATGGTACTTCAACTTATCTGAACGATATGAATGAAACAAAAGCGATTAAACGCGTTTTTCAGCAGCATGCCTATGATTTGGCAGTGAGCTCTACAAAGTCTATGACCGGACATTTATTAGGAGCTGCCGGTGCTGTTGAAGCGATAATAAGTATTTTGGCTATAAGAGATCAAATCGCTCCACCAACTATTAACCTTGATAATCCGGATGAGGGTTGTGATTTGAATTATGTTGCCCATACTCCCCAAAAGAGAACAATTAATTACGTATTAAGTAATTCTCTGGGCTTTGGTGGAACTAACGGTAGCCTGGTATTTAAGCGAATTTAACTAGAATGCACTCTTCAAGACATAAAAAACTGTTACTTTCTATTTTAATACTGTTTTTTATGTCTTTTCTTATTGTGGGATTGAGTGTGTATAGCCTGGTAAAGGCTCCTTTAATTCCAACAGGAAATCAACCGCAGATTATTAGTCTGGATCGTTCTGCTTCGGCTTATCAGTTCGTTCATTTATTAAAAGCTAGAAAATTAATTAATTCAACACGGCTTTTACTTTTGATCATTCGTTTTGAAGGATTGTCACAGAAATTAAAAGCAGGTGTTTATGAGATTAATCCTGGTGAAAGTGCTTTGCAATTGCTGCACAGAGTCGCTACAGGCGATGTAATCACACAAAATTTTATCATTATCGAAGGGACTACACAGCAAAAAATAACTCAGGATCTGATCAAGACAAATTATTTAAGTTATAGTCCGGATGACTGGTCTGCTATTAAAGCTCAATACCCCAGTGCAGAAGGATTACTACTCGCCGATACCTATCAATTTCATGGTGGAAGCAGCAGTAAAAGCCTTTTAGAGCAGGCAAATAAAAATTTAATGGCTTATCTGAATACCAGTTGGGCTAACAGGGCGCCTAATCTGCCTTATCGTAATCCTTATGAACTGCTGATTGCGGCATCAATAATAGAGAAAGAAACGGCTATAGCGCAGGAGCGGAAACTGATTTCCGGTGTTGTGGTTAATCGGTTAAAGAAAGGTATGCCGCTGCAAATGGATCCTACGGTGATTTATGCGTTGGGCAATTCCTACAAAGGAAAATTATCTCATAATGACATGTTGATTAACTCTCCTTATAACTCTTACATACACAGAGGATTACCCCCTACACCTATTGCTATGGTTGGAAAAGAGGCTATAGACGCGGCGGCTCATCCACAATTATCCAATTATTTATATTTTGTGGCCAAGGGAGATGGGTCGCATCAGTTTTCAGAAACTTACGAGCAACAAAGAAAAGCGATCAATCAATATCAAAGAAAGGATTCCTAATGTCAGCAGGGAAGTTAATAGTAATTGAAGGATTGGAAGGGGCTGGAAAATCCACTGCTGTGCATACCCTGATGACGCTCCTGGAACAACGTGCTATTCCTCACATCACCGTCCGAGAACCGGGCGGCACAGCTATTGGCGAACTGTTGCGATCTATAATTAAAAATCCTGATTATAGCGGCATTATAGAAGATAAAACGGAACTGTTATTGCTGTATGCTGCACGCATGCAATTGCTTGCAGAAGTGATTAAGCCGGCGTTAAAGCGCGGTGAATGGGTTATTGCTGATCGGTTTGAATTATCTACACTGGCTTATCAAGGTGGAGGCAGAGGGATTGACTTGTCCATGATAAATCATTTGTCTTCCTTTTGTTTGGATGGATTTAAGCCTGATCTTACCCTGTTTTTAGATATTACACCTGAGTCAGGCATGCAAAGGGCGTTGTTGCGAGGCAAGCTGGATAGAATAGAACAACAATCCATTGATTTTTTCCATCGTGTCTATGAGACTTATATGAGTTATATTGATGAGCATTCAGATGTTGTTAAAATCAATGCTACTCAACCCTTGGACGAAGTACAAAAGGATATTCAAAATACTGTTATAGCATTTATTGAGAGTAAGCGATGAACCATATAGAGCAGTGGAAAAAAATTCAAACTGCTGCAACTCATCAGCGCATCCCTCAGGCTATGCTTTTTGTTGGTCCTTTGCATTGTGCCCTTGCGGATTTCGCTATCCGTATCATGCAACTTCTTCATTGTAAAATAAACTCTCAAGAACCTTGTCTGGCATGTCTTGACTGTACAATGGTTCAAAATTCCGAGCATCCGGATGTACTATGGGTTAAGCCTGAAAAAGCGGGTAGTGCAATTAAAATTGATCAGGTCAGAGAATTGCAGAATTCTGCTTTTTTAACGCCACAGCGTGCGCAACATCGGATAATCGTTTTAGAAGCAGCTGACAAGATGAATACCGCCTCTGCTAATGCGCTATTAAAAATTTTGGAAGAACCGGCTGACCATACCGTATTTATTTTGATTGCCCAGCAATTATCTACGGTATTACCAACCATATTAAGTCGTTGCCAAATCCTTACTTTTTCTTCTCCTGATGATGCCAGAGAAAATAATTTGCTGGCGTTGGGCGATAAATATCCTGAAGAATCGGAGCGCTCTGCAATCGTGAAGCAATCGGAAGTGATTTTAGAAGGATTAATTGCCCTGATAGAACAGAGAGAGCATCCTTGCATCCTGGCTGCCCAATGGTCTCAATATGAGCTTGGTACTCTGCTTTGGTTTTTATATTTGGTTTATTCGCAATTACAATACATGCATTTTACTGCAACAGCCAGTTCCGGGCCTGCAATCAAGCAATTACAGAGGTTATTGGCGCTATCAAATCCTATATTGATTTTTTCTCAAATTGATAAAATAAATACATTATTAAAAAAATTAAGCCATAATATGAATATAAATCATACTTTGGTTCTTGAGGATCTTCTGTTTTCTCTGATTTCAAAGTAAATGTAACAGGACGTTATATTGCCAATAATCAGACTTTTGAAACTGGAGGGTTTATGACTGAAAAAGCTCAACTTATAAACTGTTCCTTTACCAGTGAAGCTTCTTTGTATTTAGCCTACATGCCCTTTGTTAAAGGTGGTGGCCTGTTCATTCGTTCCAATCATATCTATCCTTTGGGCGAATCAGTGGAATTATCCGTAAAATTAATTAATGAGCACGAACCCTATTTGGTTCAAGGTACTGTGGTATGGATTACTCCCAAGGGGGCTCAAGGAAATAAACCTCCCGGAATAGGCGTGCAATTTATAGGTGATAACAGCCGTTATTTATGTAATAAAATAGAAACTTACCTGGCAGGAATGTTAAAATCCTCACAATTGACAGATACAATATAAGAAGGATAAACATGTTAGTTGATTCACATTGCCACTTGAACTTTATAGATTTGACAGAGTTTAATAATGATCTTTCTCAGCTGATGGCAAGGGCCAAAGAAAACGATGTTCAGCATTTCCTGAGTGTTTGTGTGGAGTTAAGTGACTATCCTGAACTGGAACGTCTGGCGGCATTGTACCCTAATATAAATATATCGGTTGGTGTGCATCCTAATAATGAAATGGATGAGCCTGTAACTGCGAAAATGCTTTGTGATTTAGCTGCAAATCCCGCCTGTATCGCTATTGGTGAGACCGGGCTTGATTACTACCGCACACTGACCGATGAAGCCCAGGACGTTCAGCGAGCACAGTTCCGGGAACATATAAAAGCGTCAATCATCACTAAAAAGCCTCTGATTATTCATACCCGTCAGGCAGCAGAAGATACTTTAAAACTTATGGCTGAAGAGAATGCTCAGGAAATTGGCGGTGTGATGCACTGCTTCGCTGAAGATCTGGATATAGCGCGCAGGGCTATAGAGCTTAATTTTTATATTTCATTTTCAGGAATTGTAACCTTTAAAAATGCTGTTGCATTGCAAGAGGTTGCAAGAAAAATTCCCTTGGATAGGATGCTGATTGAAACGGATTCACCGTATCTGGCTCCTGTACCTCATCGAGGTAAGCAAAATCATCCGGCTCTGGTAAAGCATGTCGCTGAAGCTATAGCAGAATTGCGGGGCATGGATTATAAAGACATTGCAAAGATTACTACCGACAATTTCTACAATTGCTTCAAACTGACAAGAAATTAAAGAATTCTTACATCGATCCCGGCTGCAAGCAGTTGGCTCTTCTACACACCGATCTACGTCGTCCTGAGCGCGTCTTTTTGCGCGAAGGATCTCCAAATATTGGCACTATGCCGCTTTCAGGAGATCCTTCGCGCAAAAAGACGCGCTCAGGACGACGTGGAACGGAACGAAGTTGCTCCGCAATAGCACAGTGCGTAGCCCGGTCTGCTTGCAGCCGGGATGACGTGGCACCTATATTACAGCTACAGTTCTGCGCATCACCCCTAACTTATCATCTCTTCACTTTTACCATATAAAGCACTGAATAAAAGACATAAAATTCCAAAAAACATCATGCTTAATGGTACAATATAAATGTTTTTGGTCAATAAAATACCAATTCCTGCGGCAATAAGTGCAGATAAGCTCATTCGCATGGTATTAAGTATGGCCGTAGCGGAACCGGCAATCTCGGGATAATTCATCAGCGCCAAAGAGAGGGCTGGCGGATTCGCTATGCATACGCCACAAGTAACTATGAGCAGGGGGACAAGAGTTAATAAGCTAAATCCCTGATGGAGGTAAAGCATTAGCGAAATGAAACTGCCGGCAATCATCAGCAAGCTGCCAAAACACATGTTCCAACGCAGTGAAAAATATTCTCTGAGACGTATACCCAGGAAATTGCTCAAAATCATGATGAAACCATTACAGGCAAAGATCAATGCAAAAACGGTAGGGGAATAATGTAATTGCTGAATGATGAGATAAGTACTGTTCACTATAAAAATCATTATATTAGCAAAGGCTCCTGTAAGGATGATAATTCCTGTCCAGGTATGTTTACTACTCAGAATTAATAAATAGTGCCTGATGGATTGATGAAATGAAAAGGCAGCCTGTTCTTTTAGCCAATAGGGAGATTCTAATAATAAAGGCCCGGCAAGAAAAAGCAGAACCATAGCAGCTACAGCCATACAAATAAACGTTGCCTGCCAGCCGAAATATAAAAACACTATAGCGCCGAATAACGGCGCAATGACCGGAGAAACAGAGACTACCATTGATATATAGGAGAGTATTTTTGCTCTTTCCAGAGTATCGTCATAATCACGGGTGGATGAAAAAGCAACTACAGCAGAACAGCAACCGAAAAAACTTTGCAGCACTCTGCCAAGAATCAATATATAAATGCTGCTTGCAAAAATACATACCAGAGTGGCGGTGATGAATAGAATCAGACTGACAGTAAGACATTTCAATCGGCCAAAATGGTCGATAAGAGGGCCCCAGAATAATTGCGCCAGGCCTTGAATAAACAAATAAAAACTTAAAGTTAACTGCCCCAGCTCATGTGTTGTATGGAAGTATTGGATGATATTAGGCATAGCAGGCTGATATAAGTCAAAGGTAATTAATGAGAAACCCGAAAGGCATGCTATGTATAAAAATGGCGTTTTGGGATGATGCATTTTTATCCTTTACTTATGTGTTACTCATTACAAGAAAACCCTCATCTTGAATGTAACATTGAAAAACGAAAAGTGCCATGATAGAAGAAAGCCTTAACCAGCAATAAACTGGCAGGATGTGTAGCCCGGCCTGCTCGCAGCCGGGATGGTGCCATTTCGATCCCGGCTGCGAGCAGACCGGGCTACAGTTGGCTGCTTGGGGCTGTCTCTTATACACTTCTTTAACCGTTCCCCGATCTACGTCGTCCTGAGCGCGTCCTTTTGCGCGAAGGATCTCCTGAAATCGGCATAGTACCAATATTTGGAGATCCTTCGCGCAAAAGGACGCGCTCAGGATGACGTGAATCGGGTTAAACCACTACAAAGTTACGTCTTTTGAACAAGTGCCACTGTAAAGTCAGAGAGCAAAAAATTGGCAGGGTGTGTAGCTCGGTCTGCTTGCAGCCGGGATGAAGCAGGCACAATCCCGGCTGCAAGCAGACCGAGCTACGGTTATGAGTTACAAATCAAAGTAAAATACCTTTGCAACTTTGCCAGTACCTCCAGTATTTAGTACTATGTATTCATTCTATTACAAATTCCGAGTATTTCATGGCTTTATACATAGGTTTGATGTCAGGCACCAGCATGGATGGTATTGATGCTGCACTGCTTGAGCTACCCGCTAATAAATTAATCCATGGCATTACCGCCAAATACAGTGATGAAGTAAAACAACGTATTGAGCGTGTACTCGCGGGTGTCAATTTGACTCTTGGTGAAATCTGTCAGTTAAATACACTAATAGGACGGGAATTTGCATCCGCAGTGAATCAATTGCTGCATGAAGCCAGACTATCTGCCAAAGATATTGAAGCCATAGGTAGCCATGGCCAGACAGTATGTCATGATACCAGCGAAACCATTCCCTATACCTTACAGCTTGGCTGCGGCCACACCATTTCTTCCTTGACTGGAATTCCCGTAGTCGCAGATTTTCGCACCCGAGATTTAGTGAATGGCGGGCAGGGGGCTCCTTTTGCTCCATTGTATCATCAGGAGTTATTTTCACACGCTGATTCGGATGTCGCCCTTATTAATATTGGTGGCATTGCCAATGTAAGCCTTATTTCTCATGAACATCCGACCAAAGGTTGGGATGTTGGCCCAGGTAACTGTTTGATGGATGGCTGGATCTACCGCCATCAGGCAAAAAGTTATGATGAGGATGGTGCATGGTCTGCACAAGGAACTGTGATCAAATCACTGCTGGATCATCTGCTCTCGGACCCATTTTTTGCACTGAGCGCCCCTAAAAGTATTGGCAAGGAGTATTTTTCCTTAGGCTGGCTGGAAAACCATTTGCTTCAAGATTATAAACCCGTTGATGTGCAGGCAACTTTATTAGCACTGACTGCCCATGCAATAGCCGATGCGATTCTAAATAATAAAAAGCCTTTAAAATATGTATATTTGTGTGGTGGGGGTACTCACAATACTCAGTTAAGCAAGTTACTGGCAGAACTGTTGCCAGAAACACAGGTAAAAAGCATTAGTGAAGCAGGTTTTAGCCCTGATTATTTAGAGGCTATGATGTTTGCATGGTTGGCGCAGCAAACTATAAATACTCAGCCAGTGGATTTAACCTCTATCACCGGATCAAAAAAACTTGCCTTATTGGGTGCAGTGTACCCTATAATGAGATAGCAATAACGATGCGAAACAATTAATAAACACCATATTTGGTGCATACTGGTTTGAAATCTGACTTTTAATCAAGATTTTGAAATAGATGCAAATGATATTGACAAAACAATTAGCCTTGCGTTTAAATGGGCGATTCCAAACGGAGTGATCCTGAATTGAGCGCACACTACACAATAAGAACAACACAAAAAACTGGCGAGAGCTTGGCTACAGCATATTTTATATTTTTCCTGGCAGCCTCATTTTATCTTTATGAATTTGTATTGCAGGTAGCACCAAGCGTCATGGCAGAATCCATGATGAAAACCTTTGGTGTAACCGGACAAGGATTTGGTGTCATTTCCGCCTTTTACTTTTATGCCTATGCACCGTCACAACTTCCTGCCGGTGTTTTATATGATCGTTATGGCCCACGTAAATTAATGACTTTTGCCATTATCTTATGCGCCTTGGGTTCAGCGTTCTTCGCGTCTACTGACAGTGTCTTCACTGCCTGTATCGGACGATTTTTAATTGGTATAGGTTCTGCATTTTCATTTATTGGTGTGTTGGTACTTATATCCCGTTGGTTCCCGCCTCATTACTTCGCCATCCTGGCCGGTATTGCCCAGCTCATGAGTTCGGTTGGTGCCATGTTTGGTGAAATGCCTTTAGCTTCGCTGATAGGGCTTGTCGGTTGGCGAAATGCCAGTTTTATATTATCTGCTGTTGGATTTATTCTGGCCGGATTCTTCTGGGCATTTATTCGGGATTACCCTCATCAGCAAAATCAGTCCATTCCAAGTCATTACCTGAAAGATGAGTGGAAACGGCTGGTTGTTGTCTGCAAACGCGCTCACACCTGGATTATCGGCAGCTATGCTTTTGCTATCTGGACACCGATTGCTGTATTTGCGGCCCTCTGGGGAGTTCCTTACCTGCAGGAAAAATTTCAAATCAGCGTGATCGCAGCTTCTGGACTTTGCAGCATGATTTGGCTGGGGATAGGGATAGGTAGTCCCTTATTAGGATGGTTTAGTGACCGAGTAGAAAGTCGCCGTGCAGCCCTAACCATCAGTGCTGTATTAGGTTTACTTGCTACTCTGATTTTACTTTATTGGCCTGGACTGTCTTACAACATGACTTATCTTGTTTTATTCGTGCTGGGACTGGGAGCAGGGGGACAAACTGTAAGCTTTGCTGTTGTGAAAGAAAATAATTCCCTTGAATACGTGGGAACAGCTTCGGGATTTAATAACCTTTCGGTCTTAATTGGCGGAGCTATTTTCCAGCCCTTAGTGGGATATTTTTTACAGCAATCTGATGCCTGGCGTTTGGTCAATGGGGTGCATGTTTATAGCGTATCGAGCTATCAGACGGCACTATTGGTAATGCCCTTATGCTTTCTAGCAAGTTTTATTATTGCCGCTTTTATTTTAAAAGAGTCGCATCCGGCAAAAGTGAAGAAATCTTAACCCATAGAATACGAGCCCTTGAGCTCGCATCCAAATAAGATACGCAAACAAATGTAGCCCGGGCTGCTTGCAGCCGGGATCGAAGTGGTAATGAGCTTTCATAGGGTCAGGGTAGAACACTGTTCCTGCCAGTCTAACTGTTCCGCTTCCTGACGGTCGCGGCTCGGTTTCCGGTGCACGTTGAAGTAAATACAAACGCACGAAAACCGAGCCGCGACCGTCAGGAAGCGGAAATTTTGTTGCGGCCAGCCAAAAAGACTCTCCTTGTGTTTAAATTACAAATGTCTATACTTTAACCTAATAGATCTTTTATTGATTATGTCTCTATAAGAAAGACAAATGAGCATTTTTTATCGAAGCGGGAGAACATCTTGAATTCAAATACAGCGTGTTGAAGATGTTGTTCTAGGTCACCAGTCATCAGTATTCTAAGGAAATGTTAATAGTGTACGGTTAATTTACAGGAGGAAGCTATAATGCTAACAGATAGAGATATCTCTTTACATTTAAGGGAAGAGATAATAGAAGAAGCTATAAAAGAGATAAAGAAATCCCCAAGAGGAAATACAGATTCTCTGAGTCAAAGAGTGACGGAATTCAAGAACTATTACACCTATAATTTGTCAATCCCTGCTGCTTCGGACTCTAACGCCAGGAATGGTGACTCTCTTTCAATAAGTAAAAGACAAGAGCGATTAGGGATAGTAGGTTCTTTATTTGAATCGTCTGATGATTATGCTGATTTTCTACAAACGCTTGATAAAGAAATGACGCTTCTCGCTACTACTGAGCCAAGGAAAGAGGCATTGTTATCGGCGATAGATTCAGATATTGCAAAGGGGAATGTATTTCCTTTTCCGCCTGCGACACAAGACATAATTGAAACATTAACTCCAGAACAACGTGATTGGATAATAAAGCAAATTGGAGAAAATTCGTCATTTCAAACGAAGCTGGCTTGTGCTTTTTTGGCTGCTGATGGAGATGTTCTTTTACTTGGAAGGAGGAATGAGGAAGGAGACGAGTATCTAAATGCTGAAAAGAAAGCCCTTGTATCTATAAGGTATCTGCTTGAAGCTGCGGAATTTGAAGAGATACGGGCACATTGTCATACCATACTTGCTTTCGTACGCGAGTCTACCCCTTATGACGCGGTAAAAAATGAATTGGAAATGATGGAGTTATCTCCAACACCAGAAGATGTTTTTGGAATAGCTTTCAAGAATAAAAGAGTTAATTTATACCGTATGTTTCCAGAAGCAAGTCCAGCCTCAACGTCAGAAGTTGATAAAGATGAAGAAAAATTGAAATCATCACCATTTACACCACCAAATTAACTGCCGCGTATCAAGGTATTGGTTGATTTTTTAAAGCCCGGTCTGCGCTTGCTGCGCAGCTGTCTCTTCGATTTACGTCGTCCTGAGCGTTTCTTTTTGCGCGAAGGATCTCCAAATACTGGTGGAATGCCGCTTTCAGGAGATCCTTCGCGCAAAAAGACGCGCTCAGGACAACGTGAGTTATGAAAGAAGATTGATTAAATTCTACAGGTAGCGACTACAACTGACTGTCCCTGATTGGTAATTTCCACTCGAGCACCTACATCAGCAATAATATGCATTACATCTTTGTTTTTGACGACTACAGAGATCGACTCGCCTTGTTTTAAAACCCAGCCGTTAATTTCCCCATTTTTCCTTTTCATCACTCCTGTTAAACGAATTTCCGGATCTTTAATGTCAATGGTACATAAAGTATCGAGTTGCCAGAACAAGGGATTATCTATGTTCAGGGGAATCCCTGGTTCAAATTCATAGGTACGGGAAATAATGTCTGCAGCATGTAACGGGAGTGAGGCAATCAAAACAGAACCAAGTGCAAAAGTAGAAAGAGCTTTTTTAAATGTCATAATCATTCCTTTAATTATTTTAGATAGGATTCACGCGAAATGCCTTAACTTAACGTGAGTTTCGGATAAGAAGCTTGTTTTATCCAGTGTTTACCTCGATCCCGTTCGGGCTGAGGAAGCGCGATAGCGCTGTCTCGAAGCCTTGGCATGGTGCTAAGGCTTCGAGACGAGGCTACCGCCTCTCCTCAGCCCGAACGGCATCGAAGTAACGACTGGATCAAACAAGCTTCTTATCCGAAAATCACGTTAAGTTAATGGCAGTGATGCGTGAACCCTCCCTATGAGCTTTAAACTTGAGCGAAAATATCGTATGAACGCTCACAGTCGTAATCTGAATCCTCTGATTCAGGTGCATCCATTCCATCTGGCTTATATAAAGTGTTCATTTTAGAAAAGAATGAAAGTTCAACCAGGAGATTCTCTTCAACAGGTTCCAGCGAAGTAATATACGATAAATTGTCTAGTGCTTCATACAGTCCAAATATGAGTGCTGCACTACAAGTGATAAGCAGTGACACACCCAGGAAAGGATTTATTGAGAGAAATGGTACGATAAAAGGCATGATCACCAGAGATGCAGCAACAGGTAAAAGCCAGAGCAGGGCTGCGCAAACATTCAAAATATTCTTAATGATAATACCGGCTTCCCAGAGCAAAGTATCATTTTCTATTTCTTCCAAAACCTCTTCAGCGCTTATTTCATTTGCCGTTATCTTGTAAAGGTTGTGGTACAATGCATCATATTCAGCAAGTATTACAGCTTGTGCAATTACTCCTGTGTTAGCTTCAAAGCGATTCTGATAAAATGTTCTGATCTTTTTTAACTCCTCTGCCGCCTTGGCTATCGTATTTTTATCTTCTGCTCCCAATGATTCTGTTAATAAATCAAGTACTTGTGATTGCTCATCAGTAGGTTGCACCAGGAAATTTTCGAATGCTGCGAATTTTTTATCAATTTTATCAAAATCATTTTGTAACGACATAATGTTTCCTTAAAACGTAAATATGAAAGCTGTAACAGAAAGACTAAAGCGCACAGTGTAACATCATTCATTTCCAAGTCAATTAATCTCCTAACTGTACCATATTGTTTCTTTTGATTTGTTTTTGCTCACATTGAATTTCAATCTTTACTTCCATAGAAAGCTAGGCTTACAAAAAATAAATAAAGCAGGCCGATTAAATTGCAACATAATGCAAAGTAAAGATTGCTGTGTGAATGATAAAACATACTGGCGAATTCAATGCCCAGCGCGCCAATTACCATGGTGCCCAGGCTAATCAGCGCTGATGCGGTTCCTTTAGTTACAGAAGTAACAAAGAGGCAATGTCGGTTTAAAGGAGCGGTAATAACACTTAGGGAGAAAAAATAAATAATAATACCTGGCAGCAGGTATTGATAATGCTCACCATATAAATAAGGCAGCAGAGCCATCAGTACCATGCCTGCCGTCATAATAACGCTACCTAAAAAGATAATGGATTTAATTTTATATTTATAGGTTAAGCGGTGCAAAAACCAGTTACCTAATATCGTTGCCCCGAAAATAGGAAGCTGCCAGAGTCCATACTGAATTACTGTCAGTTTGCCTTCTGCTATCAGAATTACAGGTGCCAAAGCTATCCAGGCGAGGCATGGGATTCCGACCAAACCGATGGCCAGGGTACTGTAGCTAAAAGGAAGATTACTTACTAATAACCAATAGTTTTTGAAGACGGCTTTGGGTGAGAAAGGCGCTTTAGGAATTTGCTGACCATCCCTTTTAATCTGGCCTATGGGCTCAGGCATGTAAGCCCATAAACCCCAAAGAGCAAATACTGCAAAGGCAGCAATCACTATGAAGATGACACGCCAACTGGTGTAATAAATAACAAGAGCCCCTAATACAGGTCCCAGAAGAGGCGCTAAAATGGCGGCATTAGCCATGATTGCGATTAAACGAATAGCATCCATTTCCTCAAAAATTTCCTGAATGGTTGCATACCCGATGACACCTATAAAACAAAGTCCCATGCCCTGGAAGAATCGTGCCGCCAGAAACTGATTCATTGAATTAGAGCAGGCAATCAGGATGGTGAACAGAAAGAAGAGAAAAGCACCAAGCAACATCATTGGCCTGCGTCCATACGTGTCTGCAACCGGGCCTAAGATCAATTGCAGACTGGCGCCGCCGAGAATGTAGATAGTCAGTGACGTTGCCACTGTTGATTCAGGAGCACTAAATGATTTAACAACGCTAATCATACCAGGCATGATCATGTCATTGGCTATATAAGTTAAAAACTCATAGAAAACCAGGAAACAAGCGAATGCTATGCCTTGTTTGCGCGAAATGTAGATGAGTGGCAGAGCCATACATGCCCCTTACAGTAGCAACATTTTGGTTCTATCCTGTTTTGGTAGAGTCAGCACGATGTTGCTTTATAAATATTAATTTGTATCAATATATGATCATGTTTTGTATAATAAAGGCTTATTTTTTAATCATTCCAGATACCACTATGAAATTAAATTTTTTTGGGCAAGATCCTCGTCTTGCACTTCCTGATCACTTGATAGTTTATATCTTAAGCTTATTGGATCCCGAATCGCAACATAAGGCTGCAATGGTGAGCCGCCAATGGAAGGATTGTGTCCAGCTAACCAGAAAGTATATCTCTTTATTACCCGTTATTCATAGGATTCCAGCACTTAATTTTGCTGGCCTTGATGTATTGAAATTTAAACTCCTGGCCGGAGGGATGACTAATACCACTTATAAGTTAGGCATTAGATATACTCCAGAACAATACGTGTTACGAATTCCGGGGAAGGGTTCATCTGCATTTATCAGAAGAACTGATGAAGCAAATAATGCGCTTCAGGCTGCCAGCGATTCATTGAAGCTTAACGTGCCCGTCATACATTTTGATCCCGAAGATGGATTGCAGTTGACCCAATTTATAAAGGGCGTGCATCCTCTGGATGAAACTGCTTTGGAGAGAAAAGATATCCTGCAGGAAATAGCAGGCATGATGAAGCGCCTGCATTCATCCGAACCTTTTAAAAACAGCACTGATTTTTTCCAGCGTAATGAAGATTTGTTACAGACACTAAAAGCAAAAAACTTTGCATTCACGGGTTCTATTGATGTTATTGAAGAACAGATGGCGCGTTTGAAAGCATTGTTTTCTGCCTACCAAATCAAAATGCTTCCTTGCCATAATGACACTACACCTATGAACTTTATTTTATCTTATCAAGGCAGGGGGGCTGATAGAAAAGAGGTAATCCATGAGATTGACTGGGAGTACTCCAGTAATAACGATTTTCTTTGGGATTTGGTTTATTTCATTGTTGAAGCCAAATTAAGAAAGGATCAAGAACTGACCTTGCTGACCACCTATTTTGGTGAGAGCGGTGTCACTGACTCCGTTCTGGCATGGGTTGAGATGTATAAACCGGTTATAGAATGGTGGATCACTATATGGTCATGGACACAAGTAGCAAACCGGGCCGATGCTGTTGATTTGGACTCGTATGTGCGTTTGGGAGATGAGCGCTATCAAAAGACAGTAATTTACCTGGAAAGTAGAGAATACAAAGAGGCGATAAAGCTGATTGAAGAGGATAGAGCTGTAGCCACGTGCACAGGAAAAAGACCTTTTTAACAGGTGTAGCCTTGACTTGAACACTCAGATCTATGCAGAATCGCCTTCCCCTCTCCGGGGGAAGGTGCCCGACAGGGCGGATGGGGGGATCAAAAAAAGGAGTTTCTATCAAATAGACCATGTAGTTTTAGAGCTTTCTACCTTAAATGAGCTTTCTGTTTTGATCCCCCCACCCGCCCTGTCGGGCACCCTCCCCCGGAGGTGGAGGGGCTACTTGCGAAGATCATCCTGTTTATTTGTATCCTTAAGCCATGAATCCTAAAAACTCCTGCAGATGCTGTTTATCCTTTTCTGTAGCAAGATAATCTTTCAAACGCACTATTGAATTGGTGTATTCTTCCTGATTAATCGTTCCTCTGATTAATTCAAAGCGTAAATACACGCAATAGGTATTAAGAACGTCCGTTTCGCAATAATCACGAATACTTTTTATCTCGCCCTTGGCAAATTGTTCCCAAACCTTAGAGCCAGACATTCCCATTTTTCCAGGAAAGCCAAGCATGGTTGAAATATCATCCAGCGGAGCAAACGCCCGGTTTTGATAACCGGCAACGAGATCCATCAAATCAATATGGCGATAATGGAAACGACTCAGATAATTGTTCCATTTGAACGACTGTTGATTTTCTCCTGTTTCCCAATAGGTTGAAGCGGTAACCCCATGCAAAAGAGAACGATAATGTAAAACCGGAAGATCAAAGCCACTGCCATTCCAGCTCACCAGCGTCGGTGTGTGTTTTTCAATCCCGGCAAAAAAACGTGTAAGCAATTCCTTTTCATCTGAATCCTCGTCCCCCAGGGACCAAACCTTTAATTGTGAGCCATGACTGATTACGAGTGAAATGGCACAGACCTTTTGTAAATAATGGGGCAGGAAATCATTACCAACTTTAGCACGCCTTAAGGCAAACATTGCTTTTGCAGTATCTTCATCGGATAAACCATCCAGATCATATAATTTTCGTCCGGCTTCAATATCAGGAATAGTTTCTATATCAAATACTAATACAGTCATGTGGATTATTTACCTTTTTTATTTTTCGCATGATTCTAGCATGCGTCTCATGCTAACAACAGCAAATCCCATAGACTTGGAATAAGTAAATTTGCTACTATATTTTTTTTTATTTTCGTGGTCATTATGAACACAAAAAATTTATATAAAACAATTACACACTTTAAATTTCTGACGATTCTGTTTGCCGGTACTTTATTAAGTTCCTGCGTTTCGCCACCACCGCCTTCTGATGTTAATAATATATGCAGTATTTTTAAACAATATCCAAAATGGTATACCGATGCCAAGGACGTTGAGCGGCGCTGGAAGGTTCCTGTTCCGGTTCAGATGGCTATTATTCATCAGGAATCGAAATTTGACGCCAGGGCGCGTCCTGGCCGTAGCAAATTATTATGGATTATTCCATGGAAAAGGCCATCCAGTGCCTATGGATATACACAGGCGCTACGTTCTACCTGGAAGCATTATAAAGAAAATAATGGCTCTATATTGTCCTCACGCAGCGATTTTACTGACGGCGTCGATTTTATAGGCTGGTATGCTAACCAGGCTGCGGTTAAAGCGGGAATTTCGAGATCAGATCCCTACTCGCTGTATCTGGCGTATCATGAAGGAATAGGTGGCTATCAAAGAAAGACCTATCTGAAAAAAGAATGGCTGATGCCTGTGGCACGTAAGGTGCAAGCCAAGTCGCAACTTTATGCAATGCAGTTAAATTCATGTAAGGGATCATTAAAATCCCGTTCCTGGTTTTGACAGGATGAATGAAACATTTATACTGATGTATTCTCGCAAATTTATTAAATTGGTAAATTTGATATTATGCTATACTTTCAGATCTAAAAATTACAATTAAAGGTTAAGGAGTTTTGGATGCGATTAATGCTTTTAGGCGGTCCAGGTGCAGGAAAGGGAACTCAAGCCGCGCGTTTAATTGAACGTTATAAAATTCCACAAATTTCAACAGGGGATATGTTACGTGCTGCTATTGCTCAGGGCACACCTTTAGGCTTAAGTGCCAAGAAAATTATGGATCAAGGCGGCCTTGTTTCTGATGACATCATCATTGGCCTTGTTAAAGAACGTTTGAAAAAACCAGATTGTGCGAATGGCTTTTTATTTGATGGCTTTCCAAGAACACTGGTTCAGGCTAACGCAATGAAGGAAGCCGGGATTGAGCTGGATCATGTCATTGAGATTGCCGTGGATGATGATGAAATCATCAATAGAATAAGCGGTCGGCGTATTCACCAGCCATCAGGACGCGTTTATCATCTGATTAATCATCCTCCCAAAAATGAAGGTTTGGATGATGAAACGCAAGAGCCTCTGATACAGCGTGATGATGATAAAGAAGAAACCGTTAGAAACAGGTTAAAGGTTTATCATGAACAAACCGCTCCATTAATTAATTATTACAAAAATGAAGCCCTAAACAGTGATAGTGCAGCTCAATTTCATACAGTTACGGGTACTGGTGATGTTGATCAAATATTCGATAAAATTGTTCATTTAATAGATACCAAGGAAGAAACATGCCAAGCAAGACTCTAGTCAGTGCAGATTTTGAATCATTAATTAATGAAAATGAATTGGTGTTTATTGATTTTTGGGCGGAATGGTGTGCTCCGTGCAAGCAATTTTCCAAAGTATATGAGCAGGTTTCTGATCAATTTCCGGGAATTGTTTTTGCTAAAGTCAATATTGAAGAACAACAGGAATTGGCTGACTTCTTCGAAATCAGATCAATACCTCATCTGATGGTATTTAAAGACAGTATTGTTATCTATTCAGATGCTGGAAGCATGCCAGAATCCACATTAAAGGAACTGGCACAGCAGGCTTTAGATGCCGATGTCAGTGAAATACGGGCTCAACTGGATCAGGACAAGGAGTAACGGCGGCCAGGTATTCTGCCAGCCTTTTCTTACTTTGCGTGTCCATGCTTAAGCCAAGCTTGGTACGGCGAGTTAGTATGTCATCGCAATTCTTGGCCCATTCTTCCAGTATCAGATAATCTACTTCGACCTGATACAAGGATGGGCCGTATTTTTTACCCAATGATTTCATATCATTGCATTGGGAAAGAAACAATTCCATGGAACATCCATAACTGTAAAGATAGCGATGTAATAAATCGGGATCAAGCCAACTGTATTTTTCTCTAGCGTAATTTACGTATTGGCTAAAATCCATTCCGTTCAGGCTTGCTCCCGGGAGTGGAGTATATTTAGTCGTTGAATGATGCATCTCAGGAAAAACTGGCGCTAGCTGATTGACAATTTCTTCTGCCAATTGCCTGTATGTAGTAATTTTCCCCCCGAAAATGGTCACAATTGGGGCTGGATTTTTTATAAACTCATAACGATAATCACGACTAAGGGCTTTAGCATCCTTTTCTTCATTGGCGAGCAGAGGCCGTACTCCACTCCAGGAATAGAGAATATCATTTTTGCTTATCTGAGTTTTAAAATAAGAGTTTACCAAAGTTGTTAAATAATCAATTTCCTCATTACTGATGGTAACTTGCCCCAACTCTCCTGTAAAAGGAACATCTGTAGTTCCTATCATACTGAAACCATGATACGGGATGACGAATACCACTCGTTTATCTTCATGCTGTAAAAAATAAGCATGCTTTCCTTCATAGATTTGCGGCACCACAATATGACTTCCCTTGACCAGAGTCATCTCTTGTTTTACCGCGATTTTGGTCAATTGTGCTATAGACTCGACCCATGGACCAGCCGCATTGATAATACTTTTAGCCACGACTTTATAAACAGTACCACTGGCAGGTTGGATTGTTAAGTGCCATAGATGATTTACCGCTTCTGCTTTAATCACTTTTGAATGGGGATGGATTTTCGCACTATGATTTTTTGCAGCAATGGCATTGGTAATGGTTAAACGTGCATCATCAGTCGCCGCATCATAAAATAAAAAACCGCGCTTTAAATGTTCAACCAGGGGATTAAAATAGGAGTTCTTTTTATTTCTCTGAATGGATTTGCATTTGGGTAAACGGTTCTTTCTGCTTAAATGATCATAAAAGAACAAGCCTAATCTTAATAACCAGGAAGGCCGCATGTGTTTTTGATAAGGTAAAATAAACGATTGCGGGTGAACCAGATGCGGCGCGAGATTGAGCAAGACCTGTCGTTCTTCCAATGCCTTTTTAACTAAACCGAATTCGTAGTGTTCCAGGTATCTTAATCCGCCATGAATCAATTTGGTGCTGCTTGATGAGGTTTTCGAGGCCAGGTCATCCTGTTCAAAGAGGATGACCGACAAACCACGCAGAGCAGCGTCAGCGGCACAACCACATCCATTAATACCTCCGCCAATGATCGCAATATCAAAAACCTGTTCCATGTTTTTGTCTCCGCAGAAAATGTGTAGAATAATTAATATTTATCACCAAATTGGTCCGATTGCCAAGGAATATTAATGTTATCTAATAAAAGGAATGAGGCTGCTATGAATTATTTATTGGCTATAGATCAGGGAACAAGCAGTACACGAGCCATGATATACACCGTTGAAGGTGATTTGGTCGTGAGCAGCCAATATCCACTCACTCAATATTATCCTCACAGTGGGTGGGTAGAACATGATCCTGAAGAAATATGGCAAAAGACGCTTACTGCCATTCAGGATGTCATTTCTCAGGTCAATAGTGATCATATTTTGTCCTGCGGGATCACCAATCAAAGAGAAACTACCGTCATCTGGAATAAAAAAACGGGAAGTTGCCTTGCTCCCGCAATAGTCTGGCAAGACAGACGTACCGAAGAATATTGCCGATCGCTTCTGGAATATCAGGGCATGATTCAGGAGAAAACAGGCTTGCTTTTGGACCCTTATTTCTCCGCCAGTAAATTAAACTGGTTTTTAGAACACATACCTGAAGCAAAAAAGCTTGCAGAACAAGGGGAATTAGCGTTTGGAACTATAGACAGTTTTCTGATATGGCGCATGACCAAAGGTAAAAGGCATGCAACTGATGTGACTAATGCATCCAGAACCATGCTCTTTAATATAAAAACCGAACAATGGGATAAAGAGCTGTTGAGATTGTTCGCTATTCCTGAATCAGTCTTGCCCGAGGTATGTGATAGCGACAGTGATTTTGGCACTATCGATGCACAATGGACAGGAGTTGAAATTCCCATAAATGGTGTTGCGGGAGATCAGCAGGCAGCATTAATCGGACAAGGTTGTCTGGATGAAGGTATGGTTAAAGCAACATTTGGTACTGGAGGGTTTCTGTTATTAAATACAGGAAGCAAACCAGTCATGTCTCAGCATAAATTGCTCACCACCATTGCCTATAAAATTAAAGGCTCTCTGGCTTATGGCCTGGAGGGGAGTATTTATCATGCAGGAACTACGGTTAAATGGTTACGTGATGAAATGAAATTGATTAGTAACTCTGCAGAAACAGAAACTTTGGCTCAAAGTCTGGAGAGTAATGAGGGAGTATATCTCGTTTCCTCATTTACGGGGTTGGGCGCACCGCATTGGTTGTCGACATCAGGAGCAGTTGTATCAGGCTTATCAAGAGCCACTAATCGTGCTCATTTTGCCAGAGCGGCCTTAGAAGGCGTATGTTATCAGACACGTGAAGTATTAGCCTGTATGCGAGAAGACAGCCATATGAATCTCTCCTTATTACGTGTGGATGGAGGTATGGCTGTAAATCAGTGGTTCTTGCAATTTTTGGCAGATCAATGCCAATTGCAGGTACAAAAGCCCGCTGACATTGAAACAACTGCAAAAGGAGCGGCTATTCTGGCGGCTATAGGCTACGGAGCATTTTCGTCATTCTCAGCTTTGAAAAAGGTATGGGATGTGGAGAGAGAATTTCAGCCTGTGAGGGCAGTTGAGAACGTTGAAAGGGATTATCAGGGATGGCAGAAAGCCTTGGCTATGGTGAAATAAAATGTAGGTTGAGCCTTGCCCCATAAAAATAGGCGTAGCCTTGATTACGCTGTCGCTCTGAGTGATCCTCTCATATTGAGTACCACTCAGAACTATGCAGGATCGCCTTCCCCTCTCCGGGGGAAGGTGCCCGACAGGGTGGATGGGGGGATCAAAAAAGGAGTTTCTATCAAATAGGCCATGTTATTTTAGACCTTTTTACCTTAAATAAGTTCTCTTTTTGATCCCCCCACCCACCCTGTCGGGCACCCTCCCCCGGAGGTGGAGGGGCTACTTGCGAAGATCATCCTGTTTATTTACATCTTTTTACGAGATTAAAATTATGAGAGGATCACTCAGCGCTGTCGCTGCATCAAGACTACAGTTTTTTATATATTAATTTCGCGGGCGAGGGGACTGGCCCCTGCCTCATTTTAAGGATTTAAATTACATCGCGGGTTTTTTCGCCAGTATAAAGCTGGCGTGGTCTGCCAATTCTTGATTTGCTGGCAACCATTTCCATCCAGTGGCTCATCCAGCCAACAGTTCGTGCCAAAGCGAAAATAACAGTGAACATGTTGGTCGGAATGCCTATAGCACTTAACGTCAGTCCTGAATAGAAATCCACGTTAGGATAAAGCTTCTTCTCAATGAAATAATCGTCTTCGAGTGCGATACGCTCTAATTCCATTGCCAGTTTAAACAAGGGTTCGTCTTTCTTTCCAACGGCTTCCAGAACGTCATAACAGGTTTTACGCATTACTTTCGCTCTTGGATCATAGCTCTTGTAAACCCTGTGTCCAAATCCCATCAGACGGAATGGATCGTTTTTATCTTTAGCTCTTGCGAGGTATTCCTGAATACGGCTTACATCACCAATTTCTTTTAACATGTTCAGACAGGCTTCATTAGCACCACCATGAGCTGGTCCCCATAATGCGCCGATACCAGCTGATATACAGGCAAAGGGATTCGCGCCAGTAGAACCGGCAAGACGAACAGTAGAAGTAGATGCATTTTGCTCGTGATCCGCATGAAGGATAAATATAGTATCCATAGCTTTGACCAAAACAGGATCCGGAGTTGTATCTTCAGAAGGCACCCCAAACATCATATGGAGGAAATTCTCTGCATAAGACATTTTATTTTGTGGGTACATATAAGGAAGACCAGTAGAATACTTATAGCTCATCGCTGCCAAAGTAGGCATTTTTGCAACCAGGCGTATTGCTGAAATAAATCGATCATGAGCATTATTAAGATCCATAGTATCGTGATAGAACGCTGACAGGGCGCCCACAATACCGACCATAATAGCCATAGGATGAGCATCACGGCGGAAGCCATTTAAAAACTGGTACATTTGCTGATGTACCATGGTGTGATTATTAATAAGGCTTACAAAAGATTTCTTTTCTTCCTTATTGGGTAATTCACCATTGAGTAATAGATAACTGACGTCAAGAAAGTCTTTTTTCTCAGCCAGTTGCTCAATAGGATATCCTCTATACAGCAGTACACCTTGGTCACCATCAATATAAGTAATTTTTGACTCACAGGAGGCTGTAGATAAAAAGCCCTGATCAAAAGTGAAGACGCCATTCGCTCCAAGCTGCGTAATATCGATTACATCATTACCTAAAGTAGGAGTGTAAATCGGCAATTCCAGCGTGCCTTGACCATCAATGCTTAGTTTAGCTGTCTTTTCTGTCATTGTGTCTCCTGATTGTTTTATGCTATTCCAGCATGCTTACTTATGTTTGTGTGCGGAACTATATAAAAATGAGCACTTACAGTCAATTTAAACATGGTTTTGGTTTATAAATCCTAGCATGATTTTTAAAATTTAAGGTGTTTTTTTAGAGATTTATTAAAAATGATTAAAAATCGCTAAAACCTCATGAACTTTCATCAACCTAAGATGATTCAATTATAGCTGCTGGTATGATATCCTCTTTGGCATAATTTATATTAATCATTGAATAAGGACACGTCCAAATCATGGTTTATTCAGCCAAAGAAGTCTTGCCCGTTAATATTGAAGACGAATTGAAGCAATCCTATCTGGATTATGCTATGAGCGTAATTGTAGGAAGAGCTTTACCTGATGTGCGCGATGGTTTAAAACCAGTACACAGACGTGTGCTTTACGCGATGAGCGAATTAGGCAATGACTGGAATAAGCCTTATAAAAAATCCGCCCGTGTGGTCGGGGACGTAATCGGTAAATACCACCCACATGGCGATACTGCTGTATACGATACTATAGTACGTATGGCGCAACCGTTTTCTTTGCGTTATCTGCTGGTTGATGGTCAGGGAAACTTCGGATCAGTAGACGGCGATGCTCCTGCGGCAATGCGATACACCGAAGTAAGAATGTCCAAAGTAGCTCATGCTCTCCTGGCTGATTTGGATAAGGAAACTGTAGATTTCAGTCCTAACTATGACGAGACAGAATTTGCACCAGTTGTTCTGCCCTCAAGAGTACCCAATCTATTAGTTAACGGTTCTTCAGGTATCGCAGTAGGTATGGCTACAAACATTCCTCCTCATAACCTCACCGAAGTAATTAATGCCTGTATCGCTCTGATTGATGAACCAGAAACCAGTCTGGACGATATTATGGAAATTATTCCAGGTCCTGATTTTCCAACAGCTGCGATTATCAATGGCCGCGCAGGCATTATTCAAGGTTATCGTACTGGTAAAGGACGGGTTGTTATCCGTGCCAGAACAGAAATTGAAACAGATGATAACTCAGGAAGACAGGCAATCATCATCCACGAATTACCTTATCAGGTAAATAAGGCGCGTCTGGTTGAACGTATTGCTGAATTGGTACGAGATAAAAAAATCGAAGGGATTTCCGGACTAAGAGACGAGTCTGACAAGCAGGGTATGCGTGTTGTTATTGAAATTAAGCGTAATGAAGTTGCTGATGTGATTCTCAATAACTTATATGCCCATACGCAAATGCAGAATGTTTTCGGAATTAATATGGTGGCACTGGTTGACGGGCAGCCGCGCACTTTGAACCTGAAACAGATTCTTGAATACTTTATTAAACATCGTCGTGAAGTAGTTACGAGAAGAACCATATTCGAATTGAAAAAGGCAAGAGCTCGTGCTCATTTATTGGAAGGTTTAGGCATAGCGCTGGCTAATATTGATGAAATGATTGCCTTAATTAAACAGTCGCCTACACCTCAGGATGCAAAAGATGCCTTACTGGCAAAATCATGGCAACCAGGCCTTGTTAAAGCAATGCTTGAAAAAGCTGGTGCCAATGCGTCAAGACCTGATGATTTGACTGATGAATTTGGTTTAAATGCAGGTGGATATAAATTATCTGCAGCACAGGCACAAGCAATCCTCGAATTAAGACTGCATCGATTAACTGCTCTGGAGCAAGACAAGATCCTTAATGAGTTTGAAGAGTTATTGCGTGTCATCAAAGAATTACTGGATATTCTGGCTTCGCCAGAGCGTTTGATGCAAGTGATTCGTGATGAATTACTGGAAATCAAAACCCAGTTTGGCGATGAGCGCCGTACTGAAATTACCGCATCACAAGAAGATTTAACCATAGAAGATTTAATTACTGAAGAAGATGTGGTTGTTACCTTGTCTCATCAGGGCTATGTCAAATATCAACCGATCACTGCTTATCAGGCTCAGCGCCGTGGCGGTAAAGGTAAATCGGCTACGCATGTTAAAGATGAAGACTTTGTTGAAAAACTGGTTATTGCCAGCACTCACGATACCCTGTTGTGCTTCTCTAACCATGGTAAATTATATTGGCTAAAAGCCTATCAATTGCCATTGGCAAGTCGTATTTCGCGCGGCAGACCTATTATTAATATCCTGCCTTTGGCTGAGAATGAAGAAATTAATGCCATGTTACCTGTACGTGAATACCTGGATGGTTCTTATGTCTTTATGGCAACCAAGAAAGGTACGGTTAAGAAAGTACCATTAACTGCCTTTAGCAGACCTCGCTCTAACGGTATTATTGCTGTGGATCTGGATGATGATGACCGTCTGGTTGGGGTTGATATCACTGATGGTGAGCGTGATATTATGCTCTTTACTGACGCAGGAAAGGTGATTCGTTTTGCTGAAAGCAAAGTTCGGCCCATGGGTCGTACGGCCAGAGGTGTACGCGGTATACGAATTGAAGAAGGCCAGGAAGTTAAATCACTGGTCGTTGTCCATCCTAATGGGACCATTTTAACCGCCACTGAAAATGGATATGGAAAGCGTACTGATATTGAAGAATATCGCGTATCAGGCAGAGGTGGCCAGGGAGTTATCTCCATACAGGTTACTGAACGTAATGGTAAGGTTGTTCGTTCCATACAAGTGACTGATGGTGATGAAGCCATGCTCATCACTGACAAGGGAACATTGGTGCGTTTTAAAGTAAATGAATTGTCAATTATTGGCAGAAACACTCAGGGTGTGCGGTTGATTAACGTCAGCGCTGGGGAGTTGGTAGTTGGAATGCAGAAGATTGAAGACATAGGTGATGATTCTGATGAGTCAATCGAGTCAACTGATGATGCATCCATAGAAAACGAAGACAAC
Source organism: Legionella shakespearei DSM 23087 (assembly GCF_000373765.1). Taxonomy (GTDB): domain Bacteria; phylum Pseudomonadota; class Gammaproteobacteria; order Legionellales; family Legionellaceae; genus Legionella; species Legionella shakespearei. The sequence goes on from NZ_KB892388.1 coordinate 30,910, forward strand.
AATAATGAAAGTCAGGACTTATAATTTTGGTGCTGGTCCTGCAATGCTTCCTGAGCCTGTATTAAAAGAGGCTCAGGCAGAACTACTGAATTGGCAACATTTGGGAATGTCTGTTCTTGAAGTTGGCCACCGAACAAATGAATTCATCTCTTTGCTTGAATGTGCAGAACAATTACTCAGGGAATTACTCGCGATTCCAGAACATTATCAGGTATTGTTTTTGGGCGGTGCGGCACGCACGCAATTTGCCATGATTCCTATGAATTTTTTGCAGCAAGACGAAGAGGCAGGCTATTTGGTTACCGGTATCTGGTCTCAAATGGCTTTGGAAGAGGCACAAAAATTAAAAAAAGCATATTGCATCGCTAGTGAACAGAAAAATGATTATACCTCTGTTCCTGCTGCAAATAGCTGGAACAGCAAAAAAGATACTTCGTATATCTATTACACCCCTAATGAAACAGTCAATGGTGTTCGTTTTCCTTACGTTCCCCAGACAGGCTCTATACCTTTAATTGCAGATATGACTTCCTGTTTGTTAAGTGAGCCTCTTGATGTGAGTCAATATGGTTTAATCTTTGCTGGAGCGCAGAAGAATATTGCTAATGCCGGTTTAACTGTAGTGATTGTCAGAAATGATTTATTAGAGCGTTTGCCAGATCCGGTAATCCCTACTATGCTGAATTACAAAATACAGGCGGAATATCGATCACTTTATGCCACGCCACCAGTATTTAACTGCTATCTGGCTTTGAAAATGTTTGAATGGATAAAGAAGCAGGGTGGTGTTGATGCTTTATTCCAGCAAAATTGTTTAAAGGCAGCTGCTTTGTATCAATATCTTGATGATACAGAGTTTTATACAACAAAAGTGGTGCCTGAAGCCCGTTCTCTGGTTAATATCTGTTTCTCACTTAGAGATACTGCTTTGGAAGCCCAATTTATTCAAGAAGCGGAGCAACGTAATCTTTGCGCTTTAAAAGGACATCGCTATGCAGGTGGATTAAGAGCGAGCTTATATAATGCCATGCCAATGGCCGGGGTAAATGCTTTAATTGACTTTATGTCTGACTTTGCAAAGGAAAACAGTTAGTGAGCACATTAAATTTTGTCAGTAATCCAGTTACTGCACTCTCTGGGAGTATTAATGTCCCTGGGGATAAATCAATTTCCCATCGCTCCATCATTTTTGGAGCAATAGCCAATGGCACAACAACGGTTAACGGCTTTCTGGATGGTGAGGACTGTCTTGCAACTCTGAAAGCATTTAAAGCTATGGGCGTATCTATTGAAGGCCCTGCTGAACAAAAGGTTGTGATTCATGGTGTGGGTAAATACGGGCTAAAAAAGCCAAATCAGGTTGTTGATTGCGGTAACTCCGGTACCAGCCTGCGTTTACTCGCTGGCTTGCTGGCTGCTCAGCAGTTTGATAGTGAACTTACCGGAGATGAAAGCTTATTAAAAAGGCCCATGCTGCGTATCAGCAAACCTTTAAGCCAAATGGGTGCCCTTGTTGCTACAAATGAAGGCAAGCCTCCGATTGTCATTAAAGGAGGAAATAAGCTGAACGGGATTGATTATGTGATGCCTGAGGCAAGTGCGCAGGTAAAATCATGTATTTTATTGGCTGGACTTTATGCTGAGGGTAAGACGCGTATTACTGAAACCGGCGTTAGTCGTGATCACACCGAAAGAATGCTGAAAACCTTTTCCTATCCTCTGGAGATAAAGGGAAATGTGATTGAAATTGATGGTAAAAGTGAGTTTAAGGGGACTACGGTAACAGTGCCTGGCGATATTTCATCAGCTGCTTTTTTTATTGTGGCTGCAAGCATTATTCCGGGTTCTGATATTTTGATTCACAGCGTGGGTATTAATCCGACTCGGACAGGTATTATCCATATTTTAAAGACCATGGGTGCTGATATTACCATTTTAAATGAAAGGAATTTTGGTGAAGAAGCAGTAGCCGATCTGCAAATCAGACACGCACCGTTAAAAGGGATTGAAATTCCTGTCACTATGGTCCCATTAGCCATTGATGAATTTCCTGTCATTTTTATAGCGGCAGCATGTGCTGAAGGAAAAACGGTTTTGCGCGGAGCAAAAGAATTGCGCCTGAAAGAAAGTGACAGGATTGGTGCTATGGCTGATGGTTTGATTCATATGGGGATTAAGGCTGAAGCATTAGAGGACGGTATTGTCATTCATGGTGGCAAAATGCAGGGTGGGGTAGTGGATAGCTATGGTGATCACCGAATTGCTATGTCTTTTGCGGTAGCTGGTGCTGTTGCAGAAAATCCGGTGACTATTAAAAACTGTGTGAATGTTGCGACTTCATTTCCTGGTTTTGTCGCCACTGCAAACTCACTTCATTTTCGTATAGAGGATATAGTTGACAATGATTGATAAAAGAGTACCCGTCATTACTTTAGACGGCCCCAGCGGTACGGGCAAAGGGACTTTGTGTCATTTACTGGCCAAACATCTGGGATGGAATATGCTTGATAGTGGAGCAATTTACCGTGTTTTGGCTTATGCCGTCCGTAAAAATGGAATTAATCCGGATAATATGGATAATATGGAGCAACTCACACAGTTGGCCTTGAATCTGAATTTGCGTTTTGAATCTTCTGCTGAAAATGAAACACAGGTAATCCTGGATGATGAAGATGTATCTCAACACATTCGTAGCGAGCAATGCGGGCAGGATGCATCAAAAATTGCCGCTATACCTGAGGTCAGACAAGCATTGCTTGAGCGCCAGAGAAACTTTGCTCAGCCGCCGGGTCTGGTCACCGATGGCAGAGATATGGGCACAGTAGTGTTTCCTGATGCAGTTTTAAAGGTCTTTTTGTATGCAACCAGTGAAGAAAGAGCAAATAGACGCTATTTACAGTTGAAAGATAGTGGAATTAATGTTAGCCTCGCGCAGGTTGTAGAAGAATTGGTTAAACGTGATACAAGGGATACTGCTCGTACACACGCACCACTGAAACCAGCAGAAGATGCTGTTAAAATCGATACAACCGGATTAACAATTGTACAAGTCTATCAGAATGTATTACTATTATTAGGTAAACATCTAAATAGTGTGTAGAATGATTGTTTTTTTGTTGGGGGGGAAGGTGAGCGGACCTCATTCTTCCATTTTTTTACTAAAGAGTTTATTAACATGTCTGAAAGTTTCAAAGAACTATTTGAGCAAAGTATTGTCGGCGCTCAATTTTATCCTGGTGCCATTATCACAGCTAAAGTTATTGGTATAGATGATGACTACGTAACATTAAATGCTGGCTTGAAGTCAGAAGGTATTGTTGCTGTAGAAGAATTCTATGACAAAGATGGCGCACTGGAAATTAGCCTGGGCGATACTGTCGAAGTAGCATTGGATTCAGTAGAAGACGGCTACGGCGAAACGCTGCTTTCAAGAGAAAAAGCCAAGCGTCAGGAAGCATGGCGCAAATTGTCCAAATCCCATGAAAATAATGAAACAGTTACTGGTCTCATTTCTGGTAAAGTCAAAGGTGGCTTTACTGTTGAAATTGGTACCATACGCGCATTCCTGCCTGGTTCGTTAGTGGATGTAAGACCAGTAAGAGATCCTTCTTACCTTGAAGGTAAAGAACTTGAGTTTAAAGTAATCAAGATGGATCTGAAGCGCAACAATATCGTTGTATCACGTCGTGCAGTGGTTGAAGAAGAAAGTAGTGCTGACAGACAAGCCCTGCTCGAATCATTACATGATGGCCAGGAACTTCATGGTATCGTCAAGAACCTTACCGATTACGGTGCGTTCATTGATCTTGGCGGCATAGACGGCCTGTTACACATCACTGATATTTCCTGGAAACGTGTTAAACATCCAAGTGAATTACTGTCAGTAGGTCAAGATGTTAAAGTTAAGGTATTAAGTTTCGATAGCGAAAGAAACCGTGTTTCTTTAGGTATGAAACAATTAGGTAATGATCCTTGGGTTGACCTGGTTGAGCGTTATCCGTTAACCAAGCGTCTGCAAGGTAAAGTAACCAACATCACTGATTACGGTTGCTTCGTTGAAATTGAAGAAGGTGTAGAAGGTTTAGTACACATGTCTGAAATGGATTGGACTAACAAAAACGTTCATCCAAGCAAAGTCGTATCTATGGGCGATGTAGTTGACGTAATGGTTCTTGAAATTGATGAAGACCGTCGTCGTATCTCTCTGGGTATGAAGCAATGTGTAGGTAATCCATGGCAGCAATTCGCTTCTGTACACAGCAAAGGTCAGAAAGTAAGTGGCAAGATTCGTTCTATCACTGACTTTGGAATCTTTATTGGTCTTGATGGCGAGATTGATGGTCTGGTTCACTTGTCAGATATTTCCTGGACTGTTCCTGGTGAAGAGGCTGTAAAACAGTTTAAGAAAGGCCAAGAGCTGGAAGCTGTGATTTTAGCAATCGATCCAGAGCGTGAGCGTATTTCTTTAGGAATCAAACAACTTGAAGGTGATAACTTCACAAGTTTTGCTGATTCATATACTAAAGGCGCAATCGTTAAAGGAACTGTAACAGCAGTAGATGCCAAGTCGGTTACTGTAGCATTGGCTGATGATATTACTGGAACTATCCGTGCCAGTGAACTGTCTGACGAGCGCGTTGATGATGCGACTACTCTTGTAAAAGAGGGCGATGAAATCGAAGCCAAGATCATCAATGTTGACAGAAAGAATCGTTCAATCACTCTTTCTGTTAAAGCGAAAGATGCTCAAGACGAAGCTGAAGCAATCAAAAAATACTCAAGAGCAGAAGGTACTTCAACAACTCTGGGTGATTTATTGAAAGAAAAAATGGCAAGTAAAGAAGGCGAATAATTCTTTATTGTTGTGTAAAAAAGCGTAGAGAAATCTGCGCTTTTTTTGTTTGTGTGAACTAATTTAATTTGAGTTATGGATAAGAACGTTGTTTGAGCCAGTGTTTACCTCGATCCATTCGGGCTGAGGAAGCGCGATAGCGCTGTCTCGAAGCCTTGGCATGGTGCTAAGGGCTTCGAGACGAGGCTACCGCCTCTCCTCAGCCCAAACGGCATCGAAGTAACGACTGAATAAAACAAGCTTATCCATAACTCACGTTAATTTAACGTGAATTATTAAGACGTATTTTTTAAGTTCATTTAACTGACTTATTGGAAATGTTCATGTTATGATTAATCATTTAGAGTATAAAGTTATAAGGAATACTGAATGCGCATACTAATGCTGGTTACTTATATTCTGCTCATTATCATTGGTGTTAGTTTTGCTGCCTTAAACGCCTCATCTGTCGCTGTTAATTTTTATTTTAAAACGGTTTCCATGCCTATTGCTGTGCTTATGACCATTATGCTTGGGGTTGGGATTTTTGTTGGCTTTATACTGTTTATAGGCAGATACTGGCGTCTGAAACTGGAATGTCATAAGATAAAAAATCAGTTAAAACTTACAGAAAAAGAAATCAAAAATTTACGCTCAATTCCTTTACAGGATCAGCATTAATTCTTTTATTAGCAGGAAAACCCAGTATGCATGCAGTGAGGGAAATTAATAAATGATTAATCTATGGCCACTCTTGTTGCCTGCTGCCGCATGGTCTGGATGGTGGGTTGCGAACCGCAATAATCAGGATAAAAATCCGAATGTCACCAATCGATTGTCCCGTGAATACGTTGTTGGTCTTAATTATTTATTGAATGAACAATCTGATAAAGCGGTGGATATTTTTATCAAGTTGCTTGAGGTGGATAGCGATACCGTAGAAACTCATCTTGCTTTGGGAAGTTTGTTCAGGCGGCGTGGTGAAGTGGATAGGGCAATCCGTATTCATCAGAATTTAATTGCAAGGCCACAGTTGAGCATCTTGCAGAGAAAAGAGGCATTAATGGCTCTTGGGCAGGATTATATGAGTGCCGGTGTGTTTGACCGCGCTGAGCGTATATTTCTGGAGGTAGTAGAGCTCGGCGGAAGCCGTGAAACAAGCAGTCTGCAAGGCTTGTTAGCAATCTATCAACAGGAAAAAGCCTGGGAAAAAGCTTTGGACGTAATTAAAAAGCTTGAAATTTCAACAGGTAACAGTTTGCACAACCAGGCGGCTCATTATTATTGCGAGATGGCGACTCAGTCATTAAAAGTGAATGCCATTGATAGGGCCGTATATTGCATCAAACAGGCAATGAACGTTGATCCTGAATCAGTCAGAGCTAGTTTGATGAATGCCAATATTGAAATGAAAGAAGGGCGCTACAAACAGGCAATACGATCTTTAAAAAAGGTTCCGCTTCAAGATGCTGAATTTTTAACTGAAATTATTGAACCGCTTGTTTTTTGCCATAAAGAACTGGATTTAATGCCTGATTGTATTCATTATCTTGAACAGACTTTGGCAGAGCATCCGAGAGCATCTGTGATTTTCGTCATTGCTGAATATTTGCGCCAAAGTAAAAATATGGATGCGGCTATAGATTTCGTAGCAGACAATTTAAGCAAACATCCTTCAATTCGAGGATTAAATCGACTTATCTATTGGCATCTTGAGTCAGATCACGGTAAGGTTCGTGACAAGTTACAAATGTTATATGATATAACCAGTAAATTTTTAGATAATAAACCAGTGTATCGATGCGGACAATGTGGATTTGGTGGTAAACATTTGCATTGGCATTGTCCAAGTTGTAAACAATGGGGTAGAATGAAGCCTATACATGGGTTGGAAGGGGATTAGAGCACTGTTATTGAACCGGATAACAGTGGGGAATACGCTACCTAAAAAATAAACGTATATAATTTTATGAGACTAAAATGCAATTTATCGATCTGAAAAAACAATATTCCTTAATAGAAAACGATATTCTTAACAGTATCAAAAAAGTATTGGATCACGGTCAATACATTATGGGTCCGGAAATTACCGAGCTTGAAAAACAGTTAGCCGATTATATCGGAGTAAAGCATGTTATTGTCAATTCCAGTGGGACTGACGCACTTTTAATGGCATTAATGGCTCTGGATATTCAGCCAGGAGATGAAGTTATTACCAGCCCTTTCAGTTTCTTTGCTACTGCTGAGGTGATTAGCCTTTGTCATGCAGTTCCTGTTTTTGTCGATATTGATCCTTTAACTTATAATATCGATCCAGAAAAACTGGAAGCTGCTATAACTCCCCGAACAAAAGCCATTATGCCGGTCAGTCTGTACGGCCAGTGCTCTGATCATGATGCAATTGATGCGATCGCCAGGAAGTATTCGCTACCCGTTATAGAAGATGCTGCCCAGAGTTTCGGTGCTACTTATAATGGCAAGCATTCCTGTGGTTTATCTACTGTGGGATGCACCAGCTTCTTCCCATCCAAGCCTTTGGGCGGATATGGCGATTCAGGTGCCTGTTTTACTGATGATGATGAGTTAGCCCAAAAGTTAATTGAAATCAGGATTCATGGCCAAAATGCACGTTATTGCCATAGCAGAGTTGGAATTAATGGCAGAATGGATACTTTGCAGGCTGCTGTATTGATTGAAAAAATGAAGCTTTTTCCTGCAGAAGTAGTGATGCGACGCAATGTTGCTGAACGCTACGATGCGATGTTGTCTTCAATAGTCAAAACACCTGTTATTCAGAAAAACAACACCAGCGTGTATGCGCAATATACCATTGAAGTGAATAACCGAGATGAATTTCAAAGACACATGAATGCTGCTGGTATTCCTACGGCGGTTCATTATCCTGTAGCAATGCATCTTCAAAAGGCTTTGAGTTATCTTGGCTACAATCATGGTGATTTTCCCAATGCTGAAAAGGCAAGCAATCGTGTAATCAGTCTGCCTATGCATCCTTATTTGCAGGAAGAAGAGCAGATAGCTGTTGTTGCTGCAGTAAAGAATGCATTAATGAAACTCAATCAGGCGGTAGCTGTATAAATGACCACAAAATTAATTGTTGCTCTTGATTTTAATAATCAGAATGATGCTTTGACGCTGGTTGATCAACTGGATGCCAGGGAATGTGCGTTAAAAGTCGGGAGTGAAATGTTCACCCTTTTGGGGGCTTCTTTTGTAAAGCAGCTTATTCAACGACAATTTAAAGTATTCCTTGATTTAAAATTTCATGATATTCCCAACACAGTAGCCAAATCATGCAGTGTCGCTGCCGACCTGGGAGTCTGGATGATGAATGTCCATGCCCTGGGTGGGATGGACATGATGATGGCTGCTAAAAAGGCACTGGAATCACATGGAAAGGACGCACCTCTATTGATTGCCGTTACGGTATTAACCAGCCATAAACAAGAGGATTTAGAAGATATTGGAGTAAATAAAGCATTGGCTGATGAAGTGATAAGTTTGGCAAAACTGGCGAGAGACTCTGGTTTGGATGGCGTAGTCAGTTCAGCTCATGAAGCCCGGTTTATCAAGCAGGAGTGTGGTTCTGGTTTTGTAAACGTAACTCCGGGAATACGCCTTCCTTCTGATGCTAAAGACGACCAGTCACGTATCATGACACCCGGAGAAGCCATTCAGGCTGGAAGTGATTATCTGGTTATAGGCCGCCCCATTACGCGATCAGCCTCACCTTACCATGTCGTTTCAGAAATATTGCGTGATATTTCGTGATGCATCTTTTTATAAAAATGATCTTATAGTACAATTAGATGTCATCTAATTGACTCGTTTTGATTAATATCTGTTAGCCTCTTGATTATCTTTCGGCTACATAATGAATCCGAATCAACAGCGGTATTTTCAGAGCCATAAGAATGAATTGTCTCCATTCTATTTTATTCCAGGATTATTTATGATAATTGTATTAATGTCATTTAATAAATTTTTAAGCTCCTCCGTTTCGATAATAATGGATAAATAGATTTAAGGAAGAAGCCATGACACCACAGCACGTGATAAGTCAGCTGCTGGAATCTGACACTAAGTACCCTAAAAATCTGGAACTATTAAAAAAGATTATCATCATTTCTTATCTTGGTCGTCTCAGAATCAATGGGTTGCCTCCTGATAATAAAATAGCCCTTGGAAATTACTTATTCGATAATGAACAGATGATGTTTGATTTTACTCGATTAAGTGATGAAAAAAGGGATGCCTTCCTCAAATGGTTTCTCGAACCTCATGCTGCAGAAAAAGAAAAAGCATGGCCCAGTAGCACTTCATTAAATGAATACCGGGGGTTTACCGCAGAAGAAACCTTGAGCTGGATTGGGGTAATAAAGAACTGGTTTCAAGGTAAAAATGCGGAGCATTGGACTGTAACCGATTTAGAACTATCCCTTAATTATCAACTTACTGGAATTGAACTGCTACACGGTGAAAATGGGATTCTGGTAGGGTTTAAACAATTCCTGGTACCACCTTCAGGCACAAAGTATAAAGGTCCAGATGATCCAGAGTCAGAACAAATAGGGAATACCAAAAGGGTAATTATAACGGATCAGTTGGTTGAACAATTAGTAAATCTTGATCTAAAATCTGTAAAACCCGAAGTAATGTGTAAGCGGGCTCATCCTCAGGCAATTGATATTAACAATCAGGAGCCACGTTTTGAAGAAATGAGGGCTTACAGGAAAACACAGCAATTTAATGAATCTGAACCATGGTATCTGCGCATTTGGCACTGGATTACTTCCTTTTTTATAACTGCACCAGTTAAATCTGAAAGAAAAACCTCAGCAGTCGAGAATAAACTGGTTTTACTTTATGAACACGATGAAACAAAGATTTATCAACGTGAACATACCAAGGAAATTCTGGTCAGAGAAAAGCGACCTGATATTGAAAATCTTGTTTTTTGCGGTGGTGGAGCCAAGATTTTTGCTCATGTGGGGGTATGGAAGGCACTTAATGAAGCCAATATAAAGCCCACTCGTTTTGCGGGAAGCTCAGCAGGCGCAATTATGGCCTTAATGTGCTACTTGGGTTATTCAGCAGAAGAAATTACTGAGTTATTTAAAAATTTTAAACAAGAGCATCTGGTTCAGTTTGATATAGATCTGAATGGGCTTTCTGATTCTCACTCTCTGAAAACAGCATTGGATTATGCTATTGCGAAGCGTGTGACGCAAATTGTGGAGAAGTATAATATTCCTTATCCACAAGGAAAAATCACGTTCAATACCTTGGAAAATCTCAGACGACAATATCCTGATTGTGGCCTGGGGAAAGAGCTTATTGTCACGGCTACCAACAAAAAATTAAGACAAACTTCCTATTTTTCACTGGAACGTACTCCTGATATGGAAATCAGTGAAGCAGTAAAAACATCTGCTTTATTCCCGGTTGTATACCGACATACTATGATCGATGGGGAAGAGCATAATGATGGAGGGGTACTGAGTAACTTTCCAACAGAAGTCTTTTGTGATGATCATTCTACTTTACTGGAATCAGAGTACGGTAATAATTTAAAAGTCTTAGGCGTTCAGTTTGATAACGGGACGGAACGTTCCGTTATAGACTATGTTATGGATCAGGTATACAGGGAAAACTTCATCCTGAACTGGATCTATAGTCTGTTAACAGGAGTAAGTGACCCTGCCAGTGGCTGGGAAAAAGATCGTATTAAACTAAGGCAATATGCACATCAAACCATTGTTCCGAATGTGGATAATATAAAAACTTCTGGCTTTAGTGTTGCTCCAGAAGATCAGCTGCTAATGATTCAAAGTGGCTATGAAGCAACTAATGAATATTTGACCGTACGTTATGGAACTAAAGAGTATTCAACTAATAAAAATCAGGAATTGATGTATTCAACATTCAGTTCTTTGGGCGATTTGCTGGCCTATTGTTCTTATAGAGGGAATAAGCAGTGGTTTGAAATAGTAAATAATCTGATAGTTCAATCAACCTTACCCAACAGAACCAATTTAATGAAGCAATCTTTAGAGTTGCGTTCTCTTTACTTTAATACAGAAACAACTGTAGAGGAAAAGAAAAAGCCTAATCCCAAGCCTATAACATTTTTTGGCAATATATTGGCTCAGCACCATTTACTGGAACAGCATTCAGACAATCACAAAGTGCTATTAACCCTGTACCCCATTTTTTTAAAGTTAACCTCTGATTTAGTACTTAATGGGGCTGACATGAAGACCCTGGAAACAGCCAGGCATTCATTAACACTTCATTATCCCTTCACCTGTCTGGAGCATTTTGGACGAATATCCAGGGACTCGCATATATTACTTCATATCCTTGTTAAATTAATAAAAGAACTTAAAGATAATCCAGACCCTCAGATTTACGCACATCTTAGTGATCTGCAAAGTACACTATACTGTAATAATAATTTGTTTAAACCTGAATATTATGGCCAATGGGATTTGTCCATGCCTCAGGCTTTAAGAGTTTTGAAATTATTTAACAGTAATAAACTTGAGTCGGTTTCCCAGTTGGTAGTTCATTTACGAGAAAGGGAAGAACCGATGCAAACTATAAAGGATGGACAATATCATGAGGACTTTAGTGACGGGAGCATCGAAGGGTATAGGATTAGCCTTAGCGCATGAGTTCGCACAACATGGTCATGATGTACTATTGGTTTCTCGCGATGGTGAGCGTTTAAAAAAGATTGTAGAGCAATTTAAAGTGCTCTATAAAGTCACTGTTGATTATAAAGTCGCTGATCTTAGCCAGACGGGAAGTGCCCTCAAATTATATACTGAATTAAGAGAGCATGGGATTGAAATCAATTGTCTTGTTAATAATGCAGGTATTGGCTATATGGGACCATTTGCTGATATGAGTTTACCCAGACTTGATGAACTCATGCAATTGAATATGGTTTCGGTCAGTGAATTAACTCGTTGTTATTTAAATGATTTTCTAGAGAGAAATGAAGGGCGCATTTTACAGGTAGCCTCAACTGCTGCATTTCTGCCTGGGCCGTTTATGGCTGCTTATTATGCAAGCAAGGCTTATGTTACTTCATTGTCGCATGCAATAGCCTATGAATTGAAAGGAACGAATGTATCCCTTTCCATCTTATGTCCTGGCGCTACAAAGACTAATTTTTTCCCAGCTGCTGGAATGGAAAATTCCATGCTGGAAAAAGGGTATACAGGAATGATGAGTCCAGAGGCTGTGGCAAAAATCGCTTATAGAGGCTTGCAAAAGAAAAAGTTGTATATTGTTCCAGGGGTAATGAACAAGATTCTGGCCAGTTCTGCCGCAATGTCGCCTAAAAGAATTGCAGCAGCAATAGCTGCGTATTTTCACCATAAATCTTGAAACAGCTGACTATACAGCTGTTTCGGGATATACTTGTTTTTTTCAGCAGAATATTCTCATGTACAATGATTTAACTCTTTATTATTTAAATCAAATAGGCATCCGACCCTGGATGAGTAAGGAACATCATTCTGCTTTGATTCCAGCACAACCTATTGCAGAGCCGAAGGAAAGGCCCAGGTTGTTTATTCTTACCTCGACACGCCATGGGAAAACTGAGTTGCTGTTACGTAAAATGATTCATTGTATTGGTCTCATGGAGGAACAATTGGAACTAATCCAAATTCAGGACTTATCGGAACATTGGCTAAAAAGCGTAACCCCCCGTGCTTTATTATCTTTAGGGGTAGAGCTGCCTGATTTCATTAGCAATGCTTTAGCTAACTGTCCGATAATCCTCAGTTTTTCATTGGAGCATCTTATTGAGTGGCCTGCTGACAAGAAAAAGGTATTGCAAGATCTCTACTCGTTTAAGCAGCATCTTTCTTCCTGTAATGAAACCGACTTATGAGCATAAAAGGATTTACTCTTCTTGAAGTCATGTTTACTTTAATTCTGTTTATTTGCTTGTCTTTGTTTAGCATTAATGCGCTTTCCTTATTCAGGGAAAAAAATGAGAAGCAAATGATCATTGATGAACTTAAAATGGCCATCCAGTATGCCAAATTTCAAGGAATAAATCTTGGCCATACGCTGTATCTGACCCCGCCTAATGCAGAGACAGACTGGTCTAAAGGAATGGAGTTAAAGCAGTTAAATAAAATTACGGGACAAATGGAATTGCTTCATCAGTGGCAATGGCAACATCGCAACTGGAGTCTAAGCTGGTCAGGCGCTAATGCTAATAAAATTCTGATATCCAATAATCCCTCTCATGCCATCAGCAATGGTACGTTTACTTTGACTGATGTAAAGTCTCATCAATCTGTAAAAATACTTTTAAACAGGTTGGGGCGGCTTAAAGTGAAAACAGATTAATTGCTTGTTAGGCAGTGGTTAATTTTGTAAGATGCACCCATCATCTTCATAAATATAATTTATTAATGTTCTTCAATAAACAGCCTCTTTTTTTTGTAGAAACACCCCATTCCGAGTGTTTTAAAGCCTGGGCTGAACATCAACATTCTTTGACTGACAAACTGGTGCAGCTTAAAGGTTCCTCGCAACTGGAGGTGCTTTTTCAAAACTGGATCAAACCAAACTGGTGGGACACCTATTTTCTTCAGATAAATGATGAACTTATCTATCAGCGCGAAATTATCATGCGCCATAAAGACACTGAATATTGGTATGCCAGAACGATTATTCCCGAAACATGTTATGAGGTTGCCCCAACATTTTTTGATCGCTTGAATAGCGAATCAATAAAAAATTTAATTTTTGGTGAAAGCCAGGTGCGTTGTAGCAACAGGATATGTTATCCGGTAGATGAACAATGCCTGGAGTTTTATTGGGCTAAAAAATACCTGCCAGACACAAAGGGTACTCTTTGGTGCAGATTAGCAGAATATCAATTTCAACATAAAGCCTCTTTTTATTTAATAGAGCTTTTATTGCCTGAATTAGGGACGGTAGCGTGATGAAATGGGATGTTTATAAAAGAGTAACGCGTCTTGACAAACCTATAGGTATTTTACTGCTCTGGTATCCAACCGCCTGGGCTTTATGGTTGGCTAACAGGGGGGGACTGTCCTTAAAATTGTTTTCATTATTCTTTATTGGAACGGTGCTGATGCGTTCTGCGGGTTGTGTCATTAATGATATCGCAGATAGGGACATAGACAAGCATGTTTCACGAACTAAATTACGGCCAATCACTTCAAATGAAATCAGCGTAAAAGAAGCCTTTTTCTTGTTAGCAACACTGCTTTTCGCTGCTTTTCTTATCCTGCTTTATCTTCCTTGGGGTTGCTTTTATCTTGCTATAATTGCCCTTGCGGTGATTTTCATCTATCCCTTTTGTAAACGTTTTATCAGTGCGCCGCAAGTTGTTCTTGGGCTTGCCTTTTCTATGGGGATTCCTATGGCTTATGTTGCCTCAGGAACTTCGTTTGATGCAGATATGTGGCTGCTTTGCAGCTTGAATTTTGCCTGGATTGTAGCTTACGACACTATGTATGCCATGGCAGATAAGGAAGATGATTTAAAAATAGGGGTCAAATCAACAGCAATTTATTTTGCTGACTATGATCGTTTGATTATTGGCTTGTTATTGCTTGTTCTCCATGCCTTATGGTTGGCATGGGCCTTAATCAATCAGGTTAATGTACTCTTTTATCCAGTATGGGCTATTGCAAGCTTTGTTTTAATCCATCAGCAAAAGCTGATAAGTCAGCGTATTCCGCAAGATTGCTTTAAAGCATTTATAGTAAGCAATTATTATGGGGCATTCATGTGGTTGGCCGTTGCGCTGGCTACGTCGTCCTGAGCGCGTCTTTTTGCGCTCAGGACGACGTGAATCCGAGTTTGAAATGATTAATACACATCACTGCCATTGTCAGCTACAACACGTGTGTGTCTGCCATAAATAACCAAAATTTTCTGCTTGTTTTTGAGCTTCAGATCTTCCGACTGAACGACAGAGATAATACTGCCCGAATTCAGTTTAATGACGTATTCTACACCATGAGTCTGATTATAGCCGCCATCGATAAAACTGTCCGCTCCCTTGGTATTGGGATTAGGGGCAGTATTTTGGCGATGAAGGTTTACAGGTCTTTTGGATATGATAGTACCTGGAATGACTTTTTTAATTTTGCCAATTTCATTGGCATCATATTCTCCGGGAGGTAAGTCTTTGCTGCAGGCAACCAGAAATAAGCCTAGTAAAGCGACAAAAATGGATTTAAATACGGGTTTCAGGTTCATAGTGATTTAACTCCAATAGTTATTAATTTCATTGCTGAGCCATTCTAACTGACTTTATCAAGATTTTTAATTGATTTTATCTTTTTTATTCACTTCCTACACAATGATGACAAGTAAATAAGGATTCAGGATCATACTTGTGCTTTATTTCCAGTAATCTGTCGTAATTGCGCCCCCATAGAGCAGCTTGCCAGTTGGGTAAAAAGTAATCTGCTTCATTACCGTAAGTACCGGAATTAACACTTAAGCTGCTTATGATCTGCATGGCGCTTTTTGCTTTATCAGCAGCTAGTTTGGCCGCTGCCAAATCAGGTTTATGCCCAGTGATACCGGGATAGGCATATTGCTGTCCTCCAGAGACAATCACCAGCGCTACAGCATCTAGAACAGCAGGATTCATGGCCGTATTCTTCTGACGGGCTCTAGCCTCAGTTGATGCACCGGATAATCCCTTATTAAAATGCAGTGAGAGACGAGTGAGCCGCGATGCATCATATAAAGCTTTAGCCAATCGACCCTGATTTTCTTCCTGAAATAACCGGAATGGCAAATAACCTGACTGATAATGGGTAAGATATATAGAAACCTCTGCTTGATTGCCTGCCCACCAGAACTCACCGGGCGTGGCATTTTTCCTTTGATCCGCAATGATGTCCGCAGGGAGATGTTGCTCCAGATAGGTATAATCCCAGAACGTTCTGGCGGGCAAGACCAGGCTATTGATCTTGACTTGATAGCGTTCTGGATTTCTTTCCAGCCATTTTATGAAGGGGTGCCATAGCGTATCCACTTCTGATTTATTCATTCCTTGAAAAACCAGTGCAAGCTGTAATTCATTTTCGGGGTTTAAAATCACTTGCTCTCCCCAGTGTTCATTGTGAAGTTTCAAGCGATAAAAATTAATAAAATATTGAATTAAATCCTGATAATCCTTATCTGATTTTGCTTTAACTGTTCCTGTGAGTGCTCCGAAGAAGGTGGGTAGGGGATGCGTCTCCAAAGTGATTTTGCTCACTATGCCATAGGTACCTCCTCCGCCTCCTTTCAATGCCCAGTACAGATCCTGATTTTGACAGGTATTCACGGTAAGTATTGTTCCATCAGCAGTAATTAATTCTGCTTCAAGAATACCAGCAGCACCTGTACCAAATTTTTTGGAAAAACTGCCAAACCCACCTCCCTGAATGAAGCCGCCCGCAACACCTACGGAGGTACAGCCACCTCCTTGAACGTATCGTCCATGGTTCACTGTGACTTCTTTATAGGCTTCGAGCCATCGTGTTCCTGCCTCTGCTGTTACCGCATTGACCTTCTTGTGTGCTGGCGGACAGCCTTTCGGGATGAACTTATCGACTGTTTTTACTTTACGCATGGGGTGAGTCCAGATAAGCAGGGAGTCTGGAGCATTTGAGCGGCCCAGATAATCGTGCCCGGTTCCTTTTATTGCTATTTTAATGTGATGTTGTCGTGCGAAGCGTATTGCTGCAGCGATTTCCTCGGCACTTTCAACGGCTACAATGTAAGGACTGACTGCTGAATTCCAGGCGTTGAACCAGCCATTGGACTGCGTACCTCCGGGTTGTGATTCGATAAAAAAAGGGTTTTTCAGTTCTTGTAATGCGATATTACAGGTCTCACTATCGGGTGATTGAATGCAGGCTTGCAGGGGAGATATGCCTTTAATTAAATGCCCGTTAACTTGCTTATCAAGTTCATTCCATTGTGTGGTAGATGGCCAGCAGGATTGAGCCGGTGTGCAATAGCTTTGCTTTAATTGGTGCGCTGAAAGGCTATAGCTGATAATCAGTACCAATCCTGTTATCCCTAATCGTAACAAAGTCATTCTCCCTGACAGGTAAGCACGTCGTCCTGAGCGCGTCTCTTTGCGCTCAGGACGACGTGGCTACAATCACTTACTGTTTAATAACTCACTCAACAAACTGCTGGCACCGATGCGAAACCAATCGGCTGATATTTTTTTACCGAGCATGAGTTCAGCCAAATGAGCGAAATTTCTTGCCTGCTCTGGGCTTTTTACGCCTCCTGATACTTTAAGACCACAAGGACTTTCTTCTGTTGCTGCATCTTTAATGGCGCTTAAAATGGCAAAAACGTCAGGCAAGGTCGCTCCCTGAGCGGTTTTTCCTGTGGAGGTTTTAATAAAATCACAGCCCATAGCAATCAATTCTTTACTGACCTGATAAACACTTTCCATGGTGGTGAAAGCACCTGTTTCCAGAATTATTTTAATAGTGCGCTCTCGTTTCTTGCAGGCTTGAATGATGACATCACTTTGATTGAGTGCATGCTGCCTGTTACCTGTTAAGTAAGATTGATAGGGGAAAACATAATCAATTTCTCTGGCACCTAAGTTAATTGCCTGATCCAGTTCAGCAAGACAGGCTAATAAATCATTATTGCCATGAGGAAAATTAATGACAGTAGCCAAATGTACATGCGACAGTCTTTTGAATGCCG
Organism: Legionella shakespearei DSM 23087; assembly: GCF_000373765.1. Lineage (GTDB taxonomy): Bacteria > Pseudomonadota > Gammaproteobacteria > Legionellales > Legionellaceae > Legionella > Legionella shakespearei. Next base: position 48,503 of record NZ_KB892388.1, read on the forward strand.
GCAGATGTTCAGGGAAGACACAGACAGCAGCCACATGATTCGTTTGCGCTCTGTCAGCCAGAAGAGCCAGTGCTTCAACAGAAGCATCCGGATCCAGAAGGGTAAGATCAATTGTTGCGATTAATTGATCTTTAGATATAGTCCGTCCACTTTGAGACGAAAGGAGTTGTTGCAATACATCATTGAGATGAATTGTCAGTGTCACGATAATGTCCTGATGTACTCTTTAATTAACGTATTAAGCTTTACCGCAGCTCCAGCAGCCATTTTAACAACGGAATCATGATTATGGCTTGTTTTTGCAAGACCCGTTGCATAATTGGTTATCATAGCAATGACCGCTACTTTTAGTCCACAATGATTCGCTACCAGAACTTCCGGAACAGTCGACATGCCCACTGCATCAGCACCTAAAACTTTAAACGCGCGGATTTCAGCAGCAGTTTCATAATGCGGCCCCAGTACAGAAATGTATACTCCAGTGTTCAGATTAATGGAGTTTTGTTGGGCTATGTCCAGTAAGTCTTTTTGCATTTCAGCATCATAGGCATTGTCCAGTGGATAAAATCTTGGTCCAAAATCATCATCATTAGGGCCTATAAGTGGATTGCTGGGCTGCATATTGATGTGATCAGTAATCATCATCAGTTCACCCGGGCCTACTTCTTCACGCAGTGATCCAGAGGCATTAGTAGCAATAAACTGGCTGCAACCCAGCACTTTCAGCGTTCGCACATAGTTTTTTACGGTATCGTAGTTTTCCAGTCCTTCATAAGTATGTGCACGGCCTTGCAGACATACTACGCCTACACCACCGCAGTAGCCGAGAATTAATTTTCCACCATGACCTTTAACAGTCATTTTGGGAAAGCCTGGCAAGTCTTCATAATCTATAACAACTGGATTTTCTAATTCTTCAGCAAATTGCCCCAAACCAGATCCTAAAACCACGCCAACAGTTGGTTTGAATGATGGGTGTAATTGTTTAATATAATCGGCTGCTAAATAAGCATAGGCTTTTTTTGTTTCAGAATGAGTCATACATAGTTCCAATCAGAGTTTAAAATTAAAGGCCAAGGGTAAAAGTTCATCAACTGTCATGCTGTGGAAGACAGTGTCCTTGTTACATAAATGAATCAGTGTTTCAGAGGTAGAAAATTCATGAATACGCTGCCTGCACGCACCACAAGGAGAGCATAACTGATCATTTCCAGCCAGTACCACCATACTTTTTATCTTTTGCTCACCTGCCGAAATCATAGAACCAATAGCCGATGTTTCAGCACAGCTGGTTAAACCAAAAGAAGCATTTTCCACATTAACACCCGTGTAAAAATGACCTTGCTCAGTATAAATGCAGCATGCGACCGAGAATTTAGAGTAGGGCGCATAAGCATGATTCAATACAGCGTGAGCCTGGGAAATCATTTTTGCAATCATTTTATCCATCATGAATCTCTATATATTGGCGTGCAGAATATACTAAATTATTAAGGTACTACACAAGACGGAATTGATGAAGCGGGCGCATCAAAAACAGTGTGGTCTGACTGTTTATCATCAGTTTTAAAGAGTTCATTACCCTGATGAGGCGCAGGAGCATTTTGTGATTGTGAATTTAAGGCTGGTCCCAAAGACTGTTGCATGTGTTTATAACTATGATCTGCGGGAATACCAGGTTTATGATCGTTAAACGTGCAGTCAAGCCAATAATCTGCGGCAAGAACACCTAATCCAAGGCATATAAGTGCTGATACAGCAATGACAGGAACTATAATGGCCGGAAACAGGAAGCTTAAGCTGACGCTTATGGCAGTAATTAATCCTATAGAGGTCATGGTTATGGCGTAAGATAAATAAGTATCCTGACGGCTATGAGAATATTTAGGGTCATAGTCTGGCGGGTTCTGCAGTTTATGATATTCACCAATAGTCCATATTGTATTACTGACAACGAAAAGCCAGGCTGCAGGAATTGCCAGCACGGGCAACGCAATGGCGCAGGCACTCGTCAAAGTAGCAATAATACCCAGTGTTGCTGCATATAGATATTGTTCTTTAAATTGGGTAAAACCATACCATTCATTTTCCAATGGAGTATGCTCAGGATAGAAATGACTGGATACAAACCACAAACTATAGCCCATAAAATAGCAGGCAAGTGACAGTAAGTTGGTAATAGAAACAACGAGAGGAAAAGGAAAATATTGTATTTTTCCGATTATAAATCCGGATACGAAAAAATAACTGCTCGCACTGCTTATCTTTGAACCATCTCGCACTTAAATTTGTTCCTGTTATTGTTTTATTAGGCATGGTACCTAATTACAGTTCATAAATCCACTGCTCAATCAGGTCGTAACCCGTATTATACGGCTTCGCTAAATCCTGGCACAATCTGTAGCCCGGTCTGCTCGCAGCCGGGATCGGAGTGGCAATGAGCTCATTCCCGTATTACGGCTTCGCCTAATACGGGCTACGGGCTGCAATAAAAATTCCGCTTCCTGACGGTCGCGGCTCGGTTTCCGGTGCACGATGAAGTCAATACGAACGCACGAAAACCGAGCCGCGACCGTCAGGAAGCGGAACAGTTATGTCCTGTATACGGCTTCTCCAAATACGGGTAATGGTCTTCTGCAATTTAATTAAGGCCTATGCTGATATTCAGCATCTGGATCTGAGGGCTGATAGGGTTTTTTGTTTTCTATTGGCGATAATATTTCCCCCGTGCTTGCCCGTTTCTTGGGATTTGCTTTTGAAGGTGATGCTGTAGGGGAGCTGTTTTCATCCTCGCTTATGCTTCTGTTCCTGGATGAAGGAGAGGCTACTTCAGGTTGGGCAAAAAAGCTGAATCGATTTTGCGGAGTCTGTGGCGCTGGTTGATACGAATCGATCAAGGTAACAATATGCTCATGCCCCATGATGTGTGCGATGTCTCTGGGGGTCAACGTGATCTGCCAGTCTTCTTGTTCCTGGATTTTCTCTTCTGCTCTAGCAACAATCTGCGCATCCATTTTTTTTACCAGGTCTTTTAGTGTGCTTACAGTAATGGTAACGGGTGTGTTTGCTTTACCTTGTTCCAATAGCAGTTGAATAATTGACTCGTGTCCCATTCGGGCAGCAACGAAGGCAGGAGTCTCGACGTCTTCTGTTACACTATCAAGATCAACATTTAAAGCGATTAGCTGTCTTAATACTAAAGCATTTCCAGCCTTCGCTGCGACATAGGCAAGGCTTTCTCCATAACCGTTAGATGAATCCATATTGATACCAGATTGATGGATAAGCTGGAGAATAGATTCGGATTGAGCATGTTCAGCAGCAAAATGAGCCTGATAGTGTAAAATACCATGATTGGAAATGAGTGGAATATTAAGCAATTTTTTGAACACTGATACATTATCATTTTTAATTAAAATATTCAAAACAACTTCAATTTGATTACCATCAAGGTTATTCAGAATCTGGAGCCAGGTAGAATCTGTTATGCTTTCAAGATTAATATCCGTTTCCAGGAGCCTGAAAAACATTTTTTTATCATTACTTTTTGAATTAAGGTAAATCAAATCACTGATATTTTGACATACTTCGTTTAAATCAGCTCCATAGTTAACCAGCTCATTGAAGGCTTGAAGACGGCCATGAAGGGCAGCGATATAAACAGGTGTATGACCTTGGTTATCTGTCTTATTTATATCTGCTCCATAGCGATGAAGCCAATTTATGACCTTGATATGCCCATTTTTTGCGGCTATAAAGACCGGGGTTTGCTGAGCATTGTTAGCTTGATTGAAATCTGCTTTCAGAGTTTTTAATGTCCTTATTGAATCGGCTCTGCCTTGTTCTGCTGCAACAAAGGAAGGGGTTGCACCAGATGGTCCTGCTTCGTTTATATCAGCTCCCAACTCCTTGAGGAGCTTAAGCGCTGCACTGTTTCCATTTCGGGCTGCATGGTCTGTTGGTGATAAACCATTTTTATCCCGTTGGGAAATATCAGCCCCTAACTCATGCAAGACACTGATGACGGGAAGTTTGTTCATGTGAATTGCAAGGCCTATCGGAGTATCATCAGCACCATCAAGAACATCCAAATTGACATCCAGAATTTTAAGAACACGGATCATGTCAATATTCCCGGTTCTGACTGCTAGTTCAAGTGGGCTTAATGATGGACCGCTGGCAAACATTGAAAAGAAAAGACCTGTCGATCCGCTTTTTTTATTTAAATCGACTCCTAACTCATGAAGTTTTTCCAACATCGCAGTATCATTGTTATTTATTGCAATACAGGCAGCAGTATCGCCATTTCTATCGGCACGGTTCAAATCAACACCCAGTTCATGTAATGTTTCAATCATTGAGCTATAACCTAATGCTGCTGCTATTTGCACTGGTGATTTACCCTGATGGGTAATTCCATTATGAGACTGTGGAATCGCTCTTTGTAAATCTGCACCGCCCGCATGAAGTGCTATCAAGAGTTCTCTATTTTGGCTGGCAACGGCAATACAAGCAGGTGTATATCCTACGTTGTCCATAATGTTTAAATCAAAGCCCAACTGGCCTAATAGGCGGATGACATTTAGCGCATTGTTTTGACATGCCAGATGAATAACGTGCATGGGTGATAATGGGGAGGGCGCACAAGTTAATAATGCTTTAACTTGATAGGGAATATCATGATTCATTGCCAGAACCAAATAATGATATATCTCCTCGGGTGACAATAAGCCCACCAAGTAGGTGAGTTCATCAAAAGGTATTTGCTGTCTGGTTGCAAAGATATAATGCGACAGCTCACGTAATTGATCTACTCTGCCTGAATTACGAACTGCCAAATAAAGTTGACTTAAAATAACTTCGGGTAATTCAGCGTATCCAAGTAACGTTCCAAACAAGAAACTTTTTATTTCCTCAAATTGACCTTCTTTTAAATACGCTTTAAGTATTGATTCCGGGGTCATTTGTCTGATTAAACGCCATTTTTCTATGGATGTATCAGAGCTGTCTACCAGGAGCAATAAATCCTCCTGAGATAAAACAGTAACAGTGTCATTGCTTGCATCAAAAATATACTCGCCAGTGTCAACGATGCTTTTACAATCAATAATGGCATGTACATCAGTGATATAGCCTGCTTTTTGCATGCTGCTGGCTAAAACTCCTGTAAGAAGAAGATCCCAATTCGGTTTACGCACATAAGTTGCGATATCATCTATATCTTCATCATCATATAACATCATGTATTCCTTCAATCCTGGCTTTTCATGACCAAGAATTTGAAATAAATCAGTAAGATGTTGAAACTCAGGCATTTGAGTTATCGTTTCCTGAAGAGGAGGCAATAATCTCATTACGTGCTGGATTAAGGCAGGTATAGTCATATGATGAGAAACGTAAGCATCAAAAGCCTCCAAGGTATCCACTTCATACGTTGGTGCAAAGAGATCTTCCTGTGAAAGCAGACCATATTTATCTGCAACATAATTAAATAGGGCGTTTGCATAATGAACTTCGTTACCTTCATACTCAACCATGCCGTGTTCGTTGAGGAAAGCAGCTGCTAAATCGAGAATGATATTCTTCTTTGCGTAATGGATCATGGCTGATAATGAGGAAGTGCCGTTAAAATATCCCAAGGCTTGTTCAACATTGACATAAGCACCTGCATAACATAGGCCAGTGGTCAGATTGTTTAGGGCTATTGTATCGATTTGTGTGTGTTTTGAAATGATTGCTAATAATGATTTTTCAAGGGCTTCTTTGGCTGCCTTCAGAGTAATTCTGATGTCAGGTAGTGCAGAATTTTTATTCAGTTCACTGACTCTTTCTTTGTAAACAGCAAATAATTGCAGTGCATTGGGATTTAATTGTTCGATGTATTCCAGCAAAGCAAGTAACTGCGTTTTGCAAATATCGAAATCCTCTTCCAGTTGTTCATAGGTACGAGGCGCGTCCCCATAAATTTCGGTTAATTTGTTGTTTAGTTCGGTGTTTTGAATAGTATCATTTTCACGTTCAAGTACCGTGAAAAATAGTTCGCTTAAATTTGGCATAGAAAAAACCCTTGGACAAAAATTTATTTATTCGAAGAATAGCAGGATCAGTTGACCTTATTGATTTTGTGGTGATATGTTGGGGGGCTTTCTATCTTTCTGCCTATTTTATGTTCTATTGCGCATCATTATACAGCAAAGATCTTAAAAATAAATCATCTGGTATAAATTTGCATATTTTGTTTTTCTATTGTTCTTTTCGGGTGATTGGAAGAATGATTCTAACCAACAAACCACCTTCCTTATTATTTTGAGCGATTATCTCACCCTGATGCAATGCGACAGCCCTTGATGCAATGGCTAAACCTAAACCATAGCCGCCAGTCTTTTTAGTTCTTGATGAGTCAACTCTGTAGAAAGGATTGAAAATAGTCTGTAATTGATTTTCCGGAACTCCGGGGCCATGATCTTTTACCTCAATATAAAGGTGTTTCTTTTCCTCATCGAACCGGGATGAAATAAGCACTAACTGATTTTCAGGAGAGTAGTGGGATGCGTTACGTACTATATTCTCTATGCCACGGTAAATAAGCCGTCTGTCTATCATCAGTTCACAAGGTTCGATTATACCGGCCTGGATTCGTATTGATTCTTTATCAAATTCATAATTGGCATCTTTGATGATTTCAGAAAGTAATTCAGGAATACTTGTTTTTTCCAGTTGCAGATCCGTTGTGGATTTTTCCAGGCGGGCAAAATCCAGTATTTCACCTATGAGCGCATTTAATCTGGAACTTTCAATTTCCATGCGGTTAAATTCTGATTCAGCCAGATTTCCTGTCTTTTTTCTTCCCAGTTCTATTGCAATATTAAGGCGGGCCAGTGGTGAGCGCAGCTCATGAGAGATATCCTGTAATAATCGTTCTTTAGAGTGAACCAGCGTTTCCAATTGCTCAGCCATTCGGTCAAATTCATTGCTTAACTCAGCTATTTCATCCTTGTTATGGCCTCTAAAACGGCCAACACGCGTATTAAGTTTTCCTTTTGCAATCGATTTTGCAGCCATGCCAAGAGAACGTAGCGGTTGCGTCAGGTAAATGGATAATAAATAACAGATAAGGCCACTGATAAACGTAGCGAGAGTTAATCTGATAGTAAGGCCGGCCCAGGGGATTTGAATAAAGAAAGTGATTGGTTTTTCACTAACCGCCACAAGCCTGTAAAAATTTCCGGAAGTGGAGAGAATTTCATGGCTTACAATGAGTTTACCCGATTTAAAGATTCCCTCACTGGGAAGCTGATCTTTCATAAGGCTTGCTGATATTTTTTTTATATCTTCAGGAGCCGCTTTACTGCCAATAATTTCGCCAGTACTGGAAAGCAAATAGATATCCATATGGCGAGAAAGACCAATTTGATCAAACCATTTAAGGAGTGCTGATTGTTGTCCTGATTCAAAAGTCGCCACAGCAGCATTGGCATAACTGTCCATAAAGCTTTCTTCGCGTGCTGGCTGTGATGCTTTTTGGGCAATCTGGCTGGTAACCCAGGCGGTGGTCAGGATGATTAAAATCGTTGCCAGCCAGAATGAAATAAAGATTTTCCAATACAAACTACGCATTAAACATATATCCAAAGCCGCGAACGGTTTTGACTATGGGCTCACCTTGAGGGTTGTCACCGAGTTTATTTCTTAAATTACTGATGTGAACATCAATACTGCGATCATAAGCGGTATATTTTCGGCCTAAAGCGTATTCTGTAAGTTCTTCTTTGGAAAAGGCCTGCCCTGGAGATTTAATCAGCATTTCCAGTATATTAAATTCAGCATTGGTCAATTCCAGATATTTGCCGGCCATGGTCACATGGCGTTTGGAACAATCCACTACTATATTATGCTGTTCCAAAACAGGTTTGGGTGTAGGGATTTTCTGCGTACGTCTCAGTATTGCCCTAAGCCTTGCAACCAGCTCCCTTGGGTTGCACGGTTTTGGCAGATAATCATCAGCGCCTATTTCCAGACCTACGATGCGATCGATATCATCCCCTCGGGCAGTCAGCATTAATACAGGAGTTTCCAGATGTTCTCTAATCGCTTTTAATACTTCAAAGCCATTTAATTTAGGCAGCATTACATCAAGCACTATCGCATCAAATACCTGATTTAATGCTTTTTTTACCCCATTCTCCCCATCATGAACGCAAACAACATCAAAGCCTTCGGGTTCCAGATATTGGGCTAACAAATCGGTGAGTTCGGTATCATCATCTATTATGAGAATAGTGCTATTCATGAATCAGTTATCCTTCATCGCTGGAAATATCATGTTCTGAGCCTCGTTTATCAATACATTCTAACAGTTTTATTCTGCGAGCATCGGCATTTATTATTTTAAATTCAAACGAATCAATGGTAATTATTTCACCACGTTTTGGTAAATAACCAAAATTATTCATTACTATACCGCCAATTGTATCGTATGTCTCGTCACTAAATTCAGCACCTAATTGTTCATTAAAGTCTTCAATTGGAGTATGCGCTTTAATGATATAGCAATGATCATCATGCGCTTTAATATAAGCATCTTCGTCTATATCAAACTCATCTTCAATATCTCCAATTATTTGTTCAATAATATCTTCTATAGTGACGAACCCTGACACCTCACCGTATTCGTCCACTACAATGGCCATATGATTTTTATTGCTGCGAAATTCGCTGAGCAGACTGTCGAGACGGCGACTTTCGGGAACAAAGGTTACCTGCCTGCAAATGTCCAGCAAATCAAAAGCCTCTTCATTGTCCTTTTGATGGCGCAACAAGTCTTTTGCATGCAAAATACCTATGATTTCATTGGTATTTTCACTGGTAACCGGAAACCTGGAATGACCTGTTTGTGTGACGGTATCGATAATATGGCTGTATTCGTCATTGAGTTTGAGATAGACCATCTGATTTTTCGGCAACATGATGTCGCGTACGCGCATTTGTGAGAAAAGAATTGCGCCTTCTATCATGCCCAGTGTTTCTGAGCTAATCAGAGAGCGAATGTGGGCGTCCCTTAATAAATCAACCAGTTCTTCCTGATTTTGCGGTTCTCCCTGGAGAAATTGTTTCAATCGGACTAACCAGGAACCACCTTCTTCCTCTTTATTCAAGTTCATTTCCTTTTGTCTCATAAGGATTAGTATAACCTCTTTCTGCCAGTAATTTTATTTCAAGCGCCTGCATAGCCTGCGCATCTTCATCTTTAATATGATCATAGCCCAATAAATGCAGTACACCATGAATCAGGATTAAAGCCCAGTGTTCCTGAATTGTTTTACCTTGTTCCTTGCTTTCCTCAGCCAGCACTTCAGGACAAATAATGACATCACCCAAAAGAGGGAAATCAAGTTCTACATGATCGGGTACATTGCTGGGAAAGGCGAGCACATTAGTTGTTTTATTCTGCTTTCTGTAGGTTGAATTAAGATGGAGCATTTCTTCTGCATCTACCAGACGAATAGTCAGTTCGGCAGACTTTATCTGATCTCTTAACGCCAGCATGGCAAGATTGCTCATTTCTTCTTCAGTAATGGGTAAGCTGCTTTCTGATGCATTTTGAATATCGATATGATAATTCATTATTTTTTCCCCGCCATTTCATTATCGTAACAGTCTACAATTTTGGAAACCAGAGGATGCCTGACCACCTCACGGCTGCTAAAAGTATGAATGCTTATATCTGGTATATTTTGAAACAGATCCAAAGCATGAGCAAGTCCTGAATCCGTTCCTTTCGGTAAGTCTACTTGAGTGACGTCACCAGTCACTACTGTTTTTGACCCAAAGCCCATGCGCGTCAGGAACATTTTCATTTGCATGACCGTAGTGTTTTGCGCTTCATCAAGAATGATAAAGGATTCATTAAGCGTTCTACCGCGCATGAAGGCCAGGGGTAATACTTCAATGATGTCACTTTGAATCATTTTCTGTGTTTCTTTAAAGCCAATCATTTCGTACAAGGCGTCATAAACTGGTCGCAAATAGGGGAGTACTTTTTCCACCAGATCACCAGGAAGAAACCCAAGCTTCTCTCCCGCCTCAACCGCAGGCCTTACAAAAATAAGCCTTTGCACTTCGCCTTTTTCAAAGCTTTCTATGGCTTTTGATACAGCAAGATAGGTTTTACCAGTGCCAGCAGGACCTACGGCAAAGGTGATGTCGTATTTATCTATAGAATCAAGAAAGGCTGCCTGCTTGTTATTGCGGGCAGAAATGGATTTGCGAGATAATTTTATATGATGAGTCATCGCTTTTTGGTAATCCTCGTTGATTAATCCACGTATGGTGGCGGTTGTGACAGGGTTTTTACATAAAGGGTAAAGCTGTTTTAAGATATCCTTCACCTCAGCAAAATGGTGCGCTGAATGGCCATATAGCTGAATGGTATGATGTTTGATTTTAATCGTCAGTTTAAAGTGTTCTTCAAGAAATGTTAAGTTGCTATGCAGCACGCCACACAGGTTTGCCAGCTCCTGGTTACTAAGGAGAGGTAATTTTACGATTTCGCGGTTCAGTGTACTGCTCAATGGATTTATTTAATTACTAAACATATATTAAGAATATGCAAATCTGTTCGTTTCTGCAAGTTATTGTGTCAATTACTGACAAGATGTATGGACTAAAATTTGGAAGGTTCTGACTTGGAACACTGCCATTAAATTAAGGAATTCCGCCGTCCCGCGGCCTGTCCGCGGGATCCAGGAATCTCACTCCGAACTTAGATCTCTGGATACCGCGGACAAGCCGCGGTACGGTGGAGTAGCGCTTAACTTAACGTGAGTTTCGGATAAGAACGTTGTTTTATCCAGTCGTTACTTCGATGCCGTTCGGGCTGAGGAGAGGCGGTAGCCTCGTCTCGAAGCTTTAGCACCCTGCCAAGGCTTCGAGACAGCGCTATCGCGCTTCCTCAGCCCGAACGGATCGAGGTAAACACTGGATAAAACAACGTTCTTATCCGAAACTCACGTTAACTTAATGGCAGTGCTGACTTGGAGCAGAGTAGAATCGCTAAAATACTATAAATTTATGTACAATTAATGCTATACATCTTGTCCAACAATGATACAATAAGCGCTCATTAACTAAAATCTGTTGTACTCAAATGCCTATCGGATCAAAAGACAAACACCATCGACGTAAAAGTACGGGTAAAGAACATCATCGCGACAACCGGATTGTTCACACTGAGGCGGGACAATTTAAATCAACGTCAAATCATCCTGTGCCTGGTGTTATAAAAATGACAGCGCCAGCTCCAAAGGGAAGGTATGCCATTGCGTCAAGCAGTAATCCGCTGAATGTTAATGTCCCACGATTCTTTCCTCAGCCTGGCGATGGAGGCTTATCAGCCAGTAATCCGGTATCACCAATAAAGCCTCATGCTTCATTTTCACAGGTTTCTGAAAGAAAGGTAAGTGATGATGTGCATTCGTTAACTCTGACCCGTTCTGATGGTTCTAAAAGGACATTCCACATATTGTCTCAGCTCACTCTGACTGACAGGGAAGCTCTGGAAAAAGCCCATCCTGATGTAGCAAAGAAAATTACAGGCAACAATTCTGATGATGCAGATATTGATATACACAGATTAGGACAAGGTACCTTTTCATTTGTTTCTCTTGCCAAAGATGACAGTGGATTATTTTATGCCGTAAGGGCTGTCTTAAATGAAAATGAATTACCAAGACAAATCGCTACTGCTAACGCTGATGGCGAGGCTGCATCAAGCCATACCAAAGTACCTGAAATAAAGCTTAGTGCTTCAGATGACTCTCAGCTTTCTGCTCCACTTATTCCTCTTGTTCCCCGAGGTAAAGTATTGTTAGACACTATGAGTGAAATTGAAGTTCATTCTGTTTTGAAAAGCCATGGATTGGATGATGCGCTCCTTTTGATAAAAGATGCCGTCGTTGTCCAGAATCCTGATGGAATTCAAATTTATCAGTTTCTTCCTCTTGCTGATTTGGGCAATGGCATGGATATTATTAATAAAGCCAGTTATCTCGATGTAAAAGACAGGGAGCAACTTTTTTATTATGTATTTCAGAAATTGATGCCTTCGATGGTAAAAATACATGCAGCTAATACAGCGATTAATGATATAAAACCGGAAAATACCCTGTTCACTCGTGATGCCCAGGTCTCTTTTTCTGATTTTGGTGCTGCTTGTTATCTTGATGATTCAGGTAAATTGAAGGTCACGTCAACATTGAATGATAACCGCTATTTGGCACCTTACAGCGATATGCCAATCAGTCCAGAGCTAACAAGCAAAAACAGGACTCATCGCCTGATTGAACACAATAAACGAGTACTGCACAGAAATCAGCGTTGTGATTTATGGTCTCTAGGTCTGACTCTGCTGCAATTTTGGGAACCGGGCATGGTTGAAGAGTTTTATGATGCTGCTATAAATCGCCGCTATGCTCCGCTTCCAACAGCGACTGCAAGCAAGCCATTAACGCAATTCAGTATGTTTCGCAGAGCGGTTGCTAATGATTATTCAAATCCTGTTCCTGCAATGGTTATCAATACCGATGAAGTCACATCGGAGCCGATTGTGACTTTCCCTTCAGCTGAACAGGTTATTACTATTTATAAAGAAGAACTTCAACACCATATATTCAACTCTCTGGCCTTTAAAAGGCTGCCGCAGAACTTCCAGATGCTGTTCAGATCCATGTTGCGTCTGGATGAAGAAATCAACCTGGAAGAATCTTTATGTGATATGTTATCAATCAATTTGCTTTTCACAAAAGTTGAAGCTGGTGAGGTATCTGAGGCTTTGGATAAAATGCTGAAGTCCAATGGATTGATTGAAGGAGACAGTAGCATCATCTCTCTATTCCATAAACTCCAGTCATTTCCCAACAGACGATTTAACCCTGATTTATTAACTGCAATTAAGGGGCAGATGTTGGATTTATCAGAAAAATTACCTGAAACAGCTCCTGTTTGGCAACTGTTTAAAAGCAGCGCTCCAGCGCGATATATGGATGACGTACTTCCTCTTGTTCTCCAGCTTAAATCATCAAAAGAAAGTAAAGGGGAAACGGATTCAGCCAGCTATAAGTATCTGGCCATTATTGAATATTTATGCCATGGTGAATTACCTTATGAAGGCATCTTCAATAGTTTGTCTGATCTTGTTTCTACTCTTGAACATAAAGACGTGCCTGTTTTTTCATTAACGTAAAATTTATGAGAGCCCTGAAGCAAAATCAGGGCTCTTTGAGCGTTTATTCTTGCATAAACATGTTATAATCCTGTTTTTTATTTATTAAGCATTTATGATAGACCTTCATTGCCATAGTTATTTTTCTGACGGAGCGTTAAGCCCTGCGGAATTAATACAAAAGGCGCAAAATCAACAGCTTCGCTGTTTGTCTCTTACTGACCATGATACTGTCGCCGGCTATGACGAGTTGATGTCTGCTGCGCAAAATACAGAGATTAAAATTATTCATGGTATTGAGCTCAGTGTACGCTGGAAAAAATACGACATTCATATTCTGGGTTATCAAATTGATCATACTCCTGAATTACATGATTTGATTCAACATCAAAACCACAGTCGTATAGAAAGGGCGGAGCAAATTGGAGAGTCCTTGCAAAATGTTGGTGTTGAAAATGCCTATGACAAGGCCTGCGAACTGGCCGGCCATAAACGAGTGGGACGCCCCCATTTTGCACAGGTTTTGGTTAACGAAGGCAAGAGCCGGGATATGCAAGCAGCATTCAAACAGTTTCTGGGGCGAGGTAAATGTGGCTATATACCTACACCCTGGATTAGTATTCGGGAAGCTGTAGAGGGAATTGTAAAATCCCATGGCCAGGCAGTAATTGCTCATCCACTTAAATATGGATTGACGCGTTCCAAATTGCATGAGTTAATCAATGAGTTTAAGGATGCTGGAGGGACGGGAATAGAGGTTGTTTCAGGTGAAATGAATATCACTCAAATCAGGGAAATGGCAGCAACAAGTGTGCGTTTTAATTTGCTCGCCTCTTCCGGTTCAGATTATCATAGTGATACTGCGTCACGGATAAACCTTGGACGTCAACAACAACTACCAGTAAACTGTACGCCTATTTGGCATGAATGGAACATTTAACAGGGGACTTTATGAGTCAGTTTTTTGCATTACATCCTGATAATCCACAAGCTCGCTTGGTGAGAAAAGCTGTATCCATAATTGAGGAAGGTGGATTAATCGTCTATCCAACCGATTCAGGCTATGCGCTTGGTTGCAGCCTGGGTAATAAATCGGCTTTGGAACGTATCAGAAAACTAAGGCAATTGGATAAAAACCATAATATGACGCTGGTTTGTCGCGATTTATCGCAACTGGGAACTTATGCAAAGGTAACTAACCCTATCTTCAGATTGTTGAAAGCATTTACGCCAGGATCTTATACCTTCATTCTGAATGCAACACAGGAAGTGCCGCGATTAATGCTGCATCCCAAAAGAAAGACTTTAGGGCTACGAGTTCCGGATAATACGATTACTTTATCCATACTGGAAAGTCTTGAGGCTCCTCTGATGAGTACGACTTTAATCCTGCCAGGGGCAAAAGCTCCCTTAAGTGAGCCTGAAGCGATAAAAGATTTATTAGGCAACCAGACCGATTTAATCATTGATGGTGGTAATTGTGGCCATGAACCTACTACTGTAGTGGATCTAACCGGAGATTATCCTGTCATTTTAAGAGAGGGAAAAGGCGACCCAGAGCCTTTCAGATAATAAGAACAGCCTGAATGGCACGTACTTAAGATATTTTGTAGACCGAGCCACGAATCGAGTTAAAAAACCTTAAGAGAGTGCCATTCAGCACAGACTTTAACAACTATAAGAGGATATTGATGTCAGCATTATTTACTTCCAATAAACGAGTCGTTTCTGGAATGCGTGTCAGTGGAAGATTACATCTTGGACATTACCATGGTGTATTAAAAAACTGGATTAAATTACAACATCAATATGATTGCTTCTTTTTCGCCGCAGATTGGCATGGCTTGACTACCCAGTACGAACATTCAGGCTCAATTGAAAAACATCTCTGGGATATGATCATTGACTGGTTGGCTTGTGGGGTAAATCCAGGTCTGTCAAAAATATTTATTCAGTCCTGGGTGCCTGAGCATGCGGAACTGCATTTACTGCTGTCTATGATTACGCCACTCGGCTGGCTGGAGCGCGTACCTACTTATAAAGATCAGCAAGAAAAACTCAAAGAGAAAGATTTAGCCACCTATGGTTTTCTCGGCTATCCCTTATTACAAAGTGCTGATGTCCTGCTCTACCATGCTGATTACGTCCCTGTGGGGGAAGATCAGGTTGCCCATATCGAACTGACGCGAGAAATTGCACGTCGTTTCAATCATCTTTACGGCAAAGAACCCAATTTCGAAGAGTTGGCTCATGACGCGATTAAGAAAATGGGTAAAAAGAACGGCAAAATGTACAGTGAACTGCGACGTCAGTATCAGGAAAATGGCGTTCATGAAGCGATAAAAACTGCTCAGGCATTGCTGGAAGATCAATCAAACCTTTCTATTGGTGATAAAGAACGTTTGTTAGGTTATCTGGATGGCAGCGGTAAAATCATTTTACCAGAGCCTCAACCTTTATTGACCGAAACCTCAAAAATGCCGGGCACTGATGGACAAAAAATGTCCAAATCCTATCATAATACTATTATGCTACGAGAAGAGCCTGCGCAGGTTGAAAAGAAAATATTGACTATGCCTACTGATCCGGCACGCATCAAAAGAACTGACCCCGGTGATCCGGAAAAATGCCCTGTCTGGCAATTCCATAAAATCTATTCCAAAGATGATGTTAAAGATTGGGTACAAAAAGGATGCACAACCGCAGGTATAGGCTGTGTAGATTGCAAGCGTCCTATTGTTGATGCAATCAATCTGGAATTAAAACCGATACAGGAAGCTATTGCTGATTACGAAACAGATCTGGGATCTGTAAAACGAATTGTGTCGGAAGGCAGTGAAGCTGCCCGTGAAGAAGGAATCAAAACGCTAAACACAGTCAGGGAAGTCATGGGATTAGATTATTGATGGAAGCTGAGTTAGAAAGCAAACCTGAGATAAGGGCTATCGTTGATGGTAAAGAACTTACTCAGGTTCCTGATGATTTATTCATACCGCCTGATGCTTTAGAGGTTCTGCTGGATTCTTTCAGCGGACCTCTGGATCTCCTGTTATATCTTATCAGAAAGCAAAATATTGATATTCTGGACATTCCCATGGTGAGTATCACCAAACAATATCTGCAATACATCCAGCTCATGGAGTGCAGACGCCTGGAGTTAGCCGCAGATTATTTGCTGATGGCCGCCATGCTTGCAGAAATCAAATCAAGATTGCTTTTGCCTCCAGCACCGAATTCTGAAGAGGAAGATGAGGAAGATCCCAGAATGGCGTTGGTTAGACGATTGCAGGCCTATGAGCAAATTAAAATAGCAGCAGAAATGCTGGATGCGCTGCCAAGAAGAGATAGAGATCACTTTACTGTTCAGGTTAATCCTGATGAAATTGAAACCATAAAAGTACATCCTGACGTAGAGTTGGCTGACTTGATTGATGCTATGGGGGGATTATTGAAAAGGGAAGAGCACATGACCCATCATCAGATTTCCAGAGAAGTAATGTCGGTACGTGAGCGTATGAGCATTGTTTTACTTCAACTGCAAGAGCATAAAGTGGTAGAATTCAGCCAATTATTTACCTTTGAAGAAGGGCGGATGGGTTTGGTTGTCAGTTTATTGGCTATACTTGAACTGGCAAGGCAATCTTTAATCGTTATTACCCAAAATCAGGCTTTTTCGCCGATTCATCTTCAGGCTGCATAAAATGGATGAACAGGAATTAAAAAAAATTATTGAAGCATTACTTTTAAGCAGCAATGAACCTTTGTCGGTTGAAAAGTTACTTGAGGTTTTTGATGAATGGCAAAGGCCATCAACAGAACAGCTTAAGAAGTCGATTAATGAACTGCAGGCAGATTATAGCGAACGAGCTTTTGAGTTGATAGAAGTCGCCAGTGGCTATAAAGTACAGACCAAATCAGCTTACAGTGAATGGGTTGCGCGGCTGCAAATTGAAAAGCCAGCCAAGTATTCTCGAGCTTTACTTGAAACTTTGGCGATAATTGCTTATAAGCAACCGGTTACACGTGCGGATATTGAAGAAATCCGCGGGGTAGCAGTTAACAGCCAGATTATGAAAACCTTGATGGAACGAGAATGGATTCGCATCGCAGGTCATAAAGATGTACCTGGAAAACCGGCGGTATATACCACAACCAAAGAGTTTTTGAACTATTTTAATCTTAATTATTTAAATGAACTTCCATCCTTGCCCGAAGTGATGGATACATTGACTTTGCATACTGCAAGCCAACCTAAAGAAGAGTGTGTTACTGAATGAGCAGCGAAAGGTTACAAAAGATATTAAGTCAGGCCGGTCTTGGTTCACGCCGTGAAATGGAACGCTGGATTGAAAACGGCTGGGTGCAGGTTAATGGCAAACCTGTCAAACTGGGCGATTCAGCAGGCCCATTAGATAAAATTACAGTCAAAGGAAAATTGATAGCTAATCCCTTAAAGGTAAAACAAAATACCAGGGTGCTCCTTTATCATAAGCCTGTAGGAGAAATTTCAAGCCGTCATGACCCCAAGTTTGAAAAAACAGTCTTTGATCATTTGCCCCACATCAGACAAGGACGATGGGTTCAGGTAGGCCGTTTGGACGTGAATACCTCCGGATTATTAATTTTTACCAATGATGGTGAATTAGCCAATCAGTTAATGCATCCCAAATACGGATTGGAAAGGGAATACGCTGTCCGAGTGCATGGCCAGGTGAGTCCGGAAGCTTTATCGAACTTACAAAAGGGCGTACAGCTTGATGATGGCATGGCTCAATTTACCAAAATAGAGTTTCGTGGCGGAGCCGGTTCTAACAGCTGGTATCACGTCACCCTGAATGAAGGCAGAAACCGCGAAGTGCGCCGTCTGTGGGAGTCGCAAGGAGTAGAAGTAAGCCGCTTAATCAGAGTCAGATACGGCATGCTCTCCATGCCAAGGTATTTAACCCGAGGCCAAACCTACGAGCTAACGCCAAAGCAGGTCACTGAGTTTCTAGCCAGCCTACCCAAAGAGTAGTGCTTAACCCAATCCTAATGGCGCGTTGGGTTTGTAGCCCGGTCTGCTTGCAGCCGGGATCGAAGTGGCACTGAACTAATTTCCGTATTACGGCCATGCCCGATACGGACTACGAAATCTGTTTGCAGCAGGGTACACAAGCCCGGCTGCAAGGCGGCTCTGACTCTTCTACACATATTCTTCGCTATTCACCGTTCCACGTCGTCCTGAGTGCGTCTTTTTGCGCGAAAGATCTCCAAATACTGGCACCATGTCTTTCAGAAGATCCTCAGCCTGAACGGATCGAGGTAAATCAATATTCTTATCCATAACTCACGTCAACTTAATGTTAGTGCCTTACAAGTCCCTATTTCATTTCCCAAAACAAAAATAACAAAATCTTCATTTTCTAATTGACTCTATCAACACCATTGTTTAATATCTCAATCGGCTTGGAATTGCCATATGGAAACTAAGGAGTAGAATCATGAAGAATCAAAATAAAATCCAACACAAATTAATGGAATGCCTCGTATCATTTGTCATAAAACATCAGGTAATACTCATTTTTTCTCTTTTAATATACGTCATTTCAACAAATTTTGCTTTTTCAAACTAATACGCTTTATAGGAAATTTAAAGCTATTTGATTTGTCTTATCTCGTAAAAAGGATTGAAGTTGTGAGAAAAATGTTATCATTCTGCCTGCTATATTGGTGTTTTAATAGCTATGGCTTTCAGTACCCTGCAATTACCCTCTTTTTTAATCAGAGCCCGCCATCTACAGTATTTTATGGCGAAACACTTAGCATACCCGTTCAACTGAATTATGGATTTCTGCGAACTTATAAACATTGGACGATCCCGGCCGGAAGTTCTTTGCACTATGTTTCAGGAGTTTGTCCTGCCATTCCCTACGATACTGGCTATTATTTCTATGGAACTTGCCATATGAAGCTCGTAATTCCTGGTGTTCAATTAGGTAAAGTCATCCAGGGCAGTCTCGGTTACAGGATCTGGGGGAAAGAAAGTGGTTATCATTGGGATTGGCCTTTTGCAACGAGCTATTTTTCCGTTCGCGTAGTTCCTCATAAATTATCTATGGCAACTATGATGCCACAATCAGCTACTGCGAACTTGGCGTTTATTTATAATCTCAAGCCAGCAATAAAATATTATGATGAAAATGTCAGGGCTGGTACCAACGTGGTAGTTACGGTAGAACCAGCAGAACAAGATGGTTTACATTTTGACCCTTCACTTGTTGCGCTCACTGGTAAACCTAGCCATACAGGAACCTATATCTTTAAAGTAACAGCCAGAAACAAAAATGGCAGCGCTGAGCCAGTTAGCTTGCGCATTGATGTTGAGGCCAACATCAAAGATAAACCTGTATTTAAAGAAATATATCCTGTTGTCACCGCCGTCTCCGGAAAAAAATACCACATGGCGTTGATGAATCTTATTGAACCGCAAACGGGATTTAAAGTAACCAATCAAGTCTCATTCCGTATAGAAAAAAGAGTAAATACACCTGATTGGTTAACCATATCAAAAGCAGATGGCTTACTTTTAACAGGCGAAGTACCAGATGGCATTGGCGGAACTGATGTTGAGATAAATCTGATTGCAACATCAAACACTGGTGGCGATTCAGAACCTTTTACGTTAAAAATTCCCGTAGCTCATGATCCTGAGAAAATCCCTGTAATCGATACCTTTGAGCTTTGCAAAGATGCAGGATCGCAACTGCATGAAAACTTGTCTCAGTACATACATGATCCAGCCTTTGACAATTCCTTGCAGTTGATTTTAGACAAGGTAACTCCTGACGCAGACTGGATTAACGTATCACCTGTCAATCCTACAATGTTAAACGGCACAGTCCCGATGAATGCGACAGGGAAAAAATTCATGCTCACCTTAAGAGCAAGCACAGTAACAGGCGGCAGTTCAGAGCCAGTAACAGTTCCCTTGCAAATTAATATTGATAAAGAGAAAACCCCGCGTTTTAAAAACAATACTCAGGTTTTACCCATTCTTTATCCAGGGCAAGCTTATATCTATGACTTTGTGGAACACAGTGATGTCTATCCAGAATACGACACCATACCCTATGAGATTGAATTTGCCGATGAAAATAGCCAACCTTATTGGTTGAGAATAGAGCATAACCAACTGATTGCGGATAAGGTACCCGAGGATATTGATAAAGAGGTTGAGGTGAAGGTCATTATCAGGAATATACCAGGTGGCAAATCAAAGCCAATCAGCTTGCATTTAACTCGATAAAATAATAACAAAAATTATCAGGATGTATTATGACACAGATATTTACCGGAGAAGGATTAGGATTACACGGTTCCTCACTTGGATTGGGGAGTTATGGTCCCAAAGGGAGTGCTGCTTTAGGACAAGGTGGCGAATCGGTTTATGTTAATGCTGCCAATGGTAATCTGGTACTCAGGCAGTCTGATGGTTTTCTGGCGGATATAGGTTTTGGACTGGATTTGTTTCAAACCTATAATTCCCGGGGAAAGTCTGGTGCCTCCTGGTGTTTTAATATGCAATCACGATTGGAAGTGAACGGCGAAATCAACGCCAAGGGCTCATCCATTATTCGTGTCGATGAAGATGGACATAGAAGCAGTTTTCATTACGATACAAAGAAGAAAGCATATCTTCCAGATGATGGGGGAACTGCACTATTGACCTTCAGTAAAGGCGAGTGGGTATACCATGAAGGCAAACAAAAAACTTCCTGTTATTACAATCAGGAAGGTCAGCTTACTCATATTTCAGATTTGGATGGGCATAGTGTCTACCTGAAATACGATAAAGGACTTCTTACTACGGTCATCGATCAAAGTGGAAAACAGAAAATAACCTGGTCGTTTAAAAACGGGTTATTGCAAGACGTGAAAACAACCAGTAATGGAACGCTCATACATCATCTTCATTATGAATATGACGAACACAATCGTTTGCATAAAGTAAGTCGCGATCTGGGACAAGGAAAGAGCTATTGGATTACCTATGATTATGAAGGTGATTCAGATTTGATTTCTGATATCAGACAATCTGATGGTACTTCATTACATATAGAATATGATGAAAAAGGCCGAGTTAAAAAACTGCTTGATGGTGAGGGGCGAGTTAGCATTTATGAATACGGACAAGGTAAAACAACTGTAACCAACGGTAAAGGTGAATCCTGGACCTATTTTTATGATGATAAAAACAGATTGACCGGGATTGATGGACCAGAACATTACCGGATTCGCTATTATTATGAAGGCAAACATCTAAGCTCTATTGTTCAGGGTGATCAGGTATGGAGATTTCGTTACAACGAGCAGGGGGATTGTATTTATATAGAGGAACCCTCAGGTCAAATAACCAAACGCAGCTATGATTCGGAACATCATCTTGTTTCTGAAACCCAATACCAATCTTTTGACGGCAATCATCATCCCATCCATCCAAAAACCACGCGCTATGTATACGATAAGAAAGGTCATTTACTGTTTGTTATCGCAGCCGATGGCACTGTGACCGAACACCGCTATGATGAGCAGGGACAATTAACCAGCAGCCGTACTTATTTAAAAAAATCAATTAATGTAAGTGCGTTGGATGAAGACCAAAACATTAACCTTGAGGAAATGTACACCTGGATAAACAAGCAAGATCCACAAAGCGTTAACTTGACGGAATATAAATATGATTGGCTAGGTCAGCTTACAGAAGAGATACGCTACGAACAAGTCAATAGCTCAGGGCAGGGAGTGCAAAAGAACGCCTTGATTACTCATTGCCGTTATGATGCAGCTGGTCGCCTGGTTGAAAAGAGCATTCCATTTAATGGTGGATGGAGTACTACTCAATATTTATATGATGATCTAGGACGTTTAATTCAGACTGTAGATAATCAAAACAATATCCAACGCATAGAATACGATGATGAACGCCATCGTATTATTAAAACAGATGCTAATGGATTACAAACCATCAGTATTTATGATCGCAGCGGTATGCTTTTATCGGTGCTGCGCCTGGACAATAACCATCAGTATGGCAGTACTGTCTATAAATACGATGAGGCCGGGCGTTTAATTGCAGAAACAGGACCAGATGGGTTAAGTTCTTATTATTTTTATGATGCTCAGGGAAGGCTGAAAGCACGGGTGAACTCCAGTGGAATGGTTACTGAATATGTTTACAACGATGAAGGTTTGATATTACAAACTCATCAATACCAACATCACGTGTCCACTTCAGGCTGGATAAACAAATTACCAACCTTTGAGCAAATAAGACCTGCCTCTTCAGCCAATGACAGGATAAGCCAAACTGTTTATAACGAATTTAACCAGATTGCCTATTCTATTAATGCAGAAGGAGCAGTAATTGCCTATCAATATGATACACAGGGAAATCTCGTCAAATCAACGGCATACGCGCAACGACTCAAGAATTACCAGCCAGAACAGATACTTAAAGCCACAGATATTCATATAACAAGAGATCAGGGCGATAGAAGCAAACTCTATTATTACGATGCCCTGGGGCGTCTTGAAGCAGAAATCAATGGTGAGGGATATGCCACATCGTATCGCTATGACAGGTTGGACAATCTTATTGAAAAATGCCGCTATTCTAATGCCGTAGGAACAGCATTAACTGGAGATTGGCAACACGATAAGCCTTTGAGCGATGCCAGTCGCGATATTCGTACCTACGCGCTTTATGATGCTCGAGGGCTTAAAACAGCTGATATCGATGCTGAAGGGTACATTACTGAATATCGTTATAATGAACAGGGCTTGCTTCAGGAGAAATGCTCCTATGAGCGTCCAGTTTCCATACCCGTTTCCAGCGATGAAATAACAATAGATCAAATCCGATCATCAGCTCAAAAAAACGATCACCACAGTTACTATAAATACAATGATCTGGGCTTGCTCATCGAGGAAAAAAGCCATACAGGCCTGATAACTCGTTACAGCTATGATGAGATGAAACAGCTTAAGTCTAAAAGTCTTGGCGATGCGAAAACTCAAACAGTACGTGAGCAGCGTTACCGCTATGATGCACTGGGGCGGATAATTCAAAGCCTTGAT
This sequence comes from Legionella shakespearei DSM 23087, assembly GCF_000373765.1. Lineage (GTDB taxonomy): Bacteria > Pseudomonadota > Gammaproteobacteria > Legionellales > Legionellaceae > Legionella > Legionella shakespearei. Next base: position 71,838 of record NZ_KB892388.1, read on the forward strand.
GAAACAGGGTGCGCACTTTTGGATAACAAGAATAGAACTGATGCAGAAATAGAGCAAATATGGTTAAAACACAGCATAAATTATGAATATAATCATGCTGGATTACTTTGCCGTAAAACCAATGCATTACAGCAATCTACTTATTATTTCTATGATGAAGAGGCACAACTAAAATACGTAATCAATGCAGATGGCGGAGTGACAGAAACACGCTATAACGAATTCAATCAATTGTCGTACACCAGAAAATACAGTGCTTTTCTAAAAAGCAAGATTAATATCCTGAATACGAAGGATATTGAAGAGCAACTGCTCAGCATCAAAAATGACCGTTATGATGAGATAACCACATACAGTTACAACACTCTAGGCCAACTGATAGCCAAACATAGTGGTACTCAAGGTGAGATGAAAACGCAATACAATGCCTTTGGGGAAATAGAATGTACCATTCAGCGTCTCACTGTAACAAGCAACAAAATCATGGCTATGGAGTATGACAGACGCGGCTTATTAGTGAAGCGTATTGATGATTTTGGTGGGATAGCTAAAACTAATAGAGTTCAATACGATTCCTTCGGATGGGTAACAAAACAAACGGATGGCATGTCCCATAGCATCAGTTTTGTACTTAATAAACGTGGTGAACAGATAGTTGTTGAGAACGCCAATCATGATGCAAAGACACTGACTTATGATGCTTTTGGTAGAGTTCTTGCTGAGTCTTATTACAATAAGACAGAAGTGCGTAATCAATTCAGCTATGACGATGAAAATCAGACCCTGACCTTAATTCATCCACATGATCACTCACAAATCATTTCCCATTTTAATGCCTTCGGCGACAAAATTAGCATGAAAGATGCTAATGGATATAGCACCGATTTTCATTACGATGAAAGAGGAAAGTTGATACGGGCTAATACTCCAGAGGGTAGCTTTAAGGAGTACAGTTATGATGAGACTGGAAATCTGATTATTCAAAAAGATGCAGGTGGTCATGTCATTGCTTATACCTATGATGCCTCAGGGCATGTCTTATCAAAAACTGTAGATCCTGATGGCTTAAATATACAAACCCGCTATAATTACGATGCCATCGGAAGACAGTTGCAAATCATTGAAGCAAATGGCCTTATCAAACAATTTACTTATGACAGTCAGGGTAATTTAATACAATCGTGTGTTGATCCCCATGGTTTAAATCTGATAACCGAATATATTTACGATGATCGGGGATTATTAATTCGACAGACCGAAGTCAATCGCCATGGAAAAAATAAAACCACCGCATATGAGTGGGATCATTTAGGCCGGCGGGTAGCAACAATAGTTGACCCGGACGGCTTAAACCTGAAAACAACTTATAGTTATGACAATAACGACAATGTTATTTGTGTTACTGATGCCAACAAGCATAGTACTCATTATGTCTTTGATGCGAACAATCAATGCCGCTATCAAATAAACGCCCGAGGTGTTGTCACTGAGCACAGTTATGATTCAGATGGAAATCAAATTCAAACTGTCACGTATGCAAAAGCGATTGATTCCCTGCAAGAATATAGTGAAGGCTCTTTAAAACAAATCATTCAAAGATCAAGTCAGGATCAATATCAGTTTCGCGTCTACGATGGAAATGGGCGTCTTGTAACCTCTTTTAATCCCGCCGGTTACGCTACAACCTATATGTATGATGCGAATGGAAATCTGGTCTATCAATGTAACTACGGTAAGGCAGTTTCTATAGAACATTTAAAAAATGGAGACATGACGCTTCCAAAAGAAGAAAACTCAAGAACTTTACACTATGCATATGACGGCTTAAATCGCTTGATTTTCAAATGCAGTAATAATGGCTATATCACCGAATCCAGATACGGTGTGAATGGCCAATTAGTAAGTAGTACCCAATACGCGCAGGAAATCAGTATTCCATCCAGAGTTATGAGCGCGGATTACATCAGAGAAAAAATAAAAGCAAATTCATCACGTGATCAAACGACTCGTTATGCATACAATCAGGCGGGATGGCTGATTTTACAAGTAAGCGCTGCAGGGGTAGCTAAATCCTACCAATACAATGAAAATGGAAAAATCATTGCCAGTACACAACATGCTCTACTATTAAAAACAACTGATTCTCTGGAGGTAATTCAAAATCCTAATGACAGAACCACTCATTTTATTTATGACGATGCAGGGCGAGAATGTTATCGAATCAGTGGGGAAGGTACGGTACTGGAGAGACGATATGATGATGTAGGTAATATTATTCAGGAAATAACCCATGCAACGCGTATTCATGAGGACAGTTACACCAAAGAACGCATAGATAATATATTTAAATTAACGAATGAAAACAATAAAAATACCTTTTACGACTACGATGCTTTAGGGCGTTTGAAAACACACACTGATGCACTGAAACATGCTATAAAGTATGAGTATGATGCTCAAGGAAATGTAACATCTAAAACAGAAGCAAACCAATCCGTCTGGACTTATCATTACGATGAGTTAAATCAACTGACAGAAACCATTTCTCCTCAAATTAAAGTGTCCTCGTCTTCCGGTACACAAGAGTGTTCTGTTATTACGAGAAACAGTTACGATAATTTTGGTAATCTGATTACAGTAATCAAAGATGCGGAAGGACTGAAACAAACAGTTTTTTATGAATACGACAACAGCAATCATCGCACAAAAACGATATATCCTGACGTTCACATTAATAAAGCATCAAACTCTGCCTCAAAGTCACGACAGGAAGTAAACCAAACATTGTTCGAAGAAACACAATACAATGCTTTTGGTGAAGTCATAGCTACGCGAGATAAAGCGGGCTATTGGAAACATAATGCTTATAATGAACAAGGATTACTTATTTTCAGCGTTGATGCACAGAACGCTGTAACCCGGTTTTATTATGATTCTATAGGGCGTTTGATAAAGAAAACGACCTATGCTAATTCCATTAAATTAAGCTCTGACAGTGAATATGATGTTGATCATATTGCAAAAGCAGTGCAAAACAGCAAATACGATCGCAATGAAACCTATCAATATGATCTGGATAATCGACTGCTGGAAGTGTCTCGCGACAAAATAAGAACTTACAATGCTAAAACCAATCGTTATGATTATCTGAATCCTGTCACTAAAAATACGTATAATGCATTTGGGGAACTCATTAAGTCCTCTATAAAGATGAATGAGTCAACCTGGTCTGACACGTATACCTACTATAATAAGGATGGTCACAAAACTGCGGTAATCGATGCTGAAGGATATTTGACTTCATACACTTACACTGCTTTTGGTGATATGGAATTAATGATTGAATACGATAAGAGAAGCACTCATTACACTACAGAATCTTATGCTGAACCTCAGAAAAGCACCAAGGACAGAGTAGCCAGTTTTACCTATGATGAATTAGGGCAATTGAAAAGCAAAACCTTAAAGCAAGTCAGCATCGATCGCAAAAAAGAAAATGGAAAGGGCTATGAAACCATTGCTCGGGATTTAACTACAACTTATGCCTATGATGCGATGGGGCACTTAACTGAAACCACAGATGCACAGGGTAATTCATCCTTCTTTTATTATGATCAAACCGGTCAACTCATTGCGAAAGTAGCGCCGCAAACTCGCGAAGGTCGTGCAGCAACAACTTACAGTTACGATGCTTTAGGAAATCTTACCGAAACAATACGCTGGGCTCAGGGGGTATCTGGTGCTGACAGTGAGCACTTTGTCCTTAAAGGAGCATCAAAACAGGATATCATAACTCAACAGGAATATGATGTATTCGGACAAGTGATCTCTGAAACTGATGCGCTGAAACATTCTGTTTATTACAGTTATGATGCCAATGGTAATTTGGCACGCAGTTGGCAAGAGTTTCGCCAGGTTGATGGAACGTTACTATTGCAGGATAAATCCTATCAATACGACAAGAATAATCATCTGATACAAACAGCAACGTTTAAGAAAAATGGAACATTGAAAACGGAGGATGCACAATACAACAGTTTCGGTGAACTCATCGCTAAAGGGATTGATGGAAACTTTTCTACTCATGTTGAGTATGATCATTGCGGTCGGATATGGCGATCCAATTCCCAGGGATACTATCAGATCTATGTGTATGATTTGCTTGATCATGTGACTCAGGTCGTTACATCAACTAACAAATTTGTGACTGATTCAGGCTATGAGGGTATCGATTTGTCCGATTCCCGCTTTGATGATATTCGCAGTTTTAACGAAAACCGTTGGTTATACGATTTACAAAGACAAAATAATACATACGATGCTCTGGGACACCTGTTAATTCAGGATAAAGAATATGCGGTGAATAGCCGTGAAAAAAGTGGCGAAACCCGTTTGGAACATATGCGTCAGTCACAACAGGTCGATCGCTGGGGAAACATCCTCAGCAGCACTAATCCGCTGGGATATGAGACACGATATGAATACAACGCGTTGAATCTATGTGTTCTACAAAAAATGCCTCAAGTATATGTCGTAGATGAGCATGGAACAGGGCGACTATTAAATCCCGTCAATTACTACTTCTATGATGAACTCGGACGAGCTATTGCTATGAGCGATGCAAACGGTAATACCGTGAGCAAAGAGTATGATGCTATGGGCAATATCATACGAGAAACGGATGCTAAAGGAAATTCGCGTGATAGACATTACAACCTACTGGATCAATTAGAGAGTGTCACTAATGAATTGGGTGGGGTAACTACTTACGTTTACGATGCAATGAACCGTCTTATTTCAGTCAAAACTCCGAAAACACAACAAAATTATGAGTACGATGAACTGGGGCAATTAATAAAGCAAAGCAATGGATCTAAAGAAGAAACATTGTTTTGGTATGATTCCTTAGGCAACCAGGTACAACGTCGCGATGCCCGAGGTCATAATACTTTGTATGAATATGATGATGAAGGACATAAAACCAAAGAAACGGATGCCTTGGGACACAGTCAAAGCTGGGGTTACACTGCTGATGGGCGTTTAAAAGAGCATACCGATTTAGGAGGCCATGTCAGAACATACAAATACAATACTAACGGCCTTCTGCTCGAACAAAAATCAACATCAGGACAAGACATCAAATACTTCTATCAAGGAGACGGAAAACTCATTACTTATGCTGATAAAGCACTGCATGAAGTGGTCGAATATGAGTACGACGAGGCAGGGCAATTAATAAGCAAGGAATCTTCTCGTGATGATACAGTAAAAGACGGATGGGTAAGAGAAACAGATCGTTATCAATACGATGCTTTAGGGCGTCTCGTACAAGTACGACGCAGAAACCCTGCTGATACCGACAAACGCTTTCCTACGCCAGATCGTACTTTGCTCGCAATTGATTATGAGTATGATGCCGTAGGAAACATTCGACATTCCAGATTATCCGCCAATTATACCGGATACGAGCGAATTAATTCTGATGATTATTATACCTATGATGAAAATAACCGAATGACCATTAATAAAGGCCAATTGGTTAAAGGCAACATCAGCATTACAGCAAAGCAGGGAAGCGCCTTGACTTATGATGCCGCTGGCAACATTCTGGATGCAACTAAATATGAGAGTAACGCATTACATAAATATCATTACGTTTATAACAAAGAAAACCAACTGGAATTAATTCAAAAGGATGGAAAGTCGCTGCAATCCAAATTTTATGACGATGCTGGACGAGTGACGGTGGAAAATTTGTTCGATGCACGAGGTAATCTGGCACAAAAGAACGTAACGAGTTATAAAAATGGGATGGTGAGTGCTGTTAGTGTTTCTAACAGTAAGGGCGTACAGACGTCGCAAACACTTTATTATTATGATAATGCGGATAATTTAAGTGATTTATCACTAAGGGTAAACAGTAGCAATGGTGGGCCAGGCAGTACATTAAAACACCATTACACTTACAGTTTATGGGATAGCTACCAGCAAAGTTTTGATGACGCTACGTTAACAGTAGACAACAGGCCATCAACAACGGGCAGAAGCACACGCAGTTTTGACGTGAATGGTCAAATGACAGCAGCGATAGATAAATCAGCTGATGGTAAAGGGCAAACGACAACAACCTATTTCCGCAACAGCAGCATTGATGGAATAAGAGGGCGCATAGACAAAAATGGCCAAACCAATTATTTAAATGTCGCCGGAAAAACCATTGGCGACCTACGCCTGGATCTGAACAAAAAACAATCCTTAAATGTTTACAGCGGCTTCAGCCCATCAGGCGCTCATGCTGCTTTAGATAAATCAGCCAGATTTTTATGGCGTGTTACCGATAAAGTGGGCATGAAAAGGGAATCCATCACTGACTTTTTAGGTCGTTCCTCAGAAAAAACGGCGGAGGGAATCCCTCCAGAGGCACCTCAAGACAATCTGGGCGCTTACACAGTACAAGCTGGTGATACTCTGGAAAGCATTGCNTTACAAGTTTATGGCGACAGCAGTCTCTGGTATCTGATAGCTGATGCTAATGGCATCAGCAATAAAAACGCCCANGCCAGNGGCATTGACCAACTCCATACAGGGCAACGCATTAATCTNCCNGNNGTAGCAANCGGNCAACANCACAGCAATAAAACGCACAAAGTGCTCAACGCCAATCAAATGATAGGCAACATCAGCGCTACAACGCCNTTACCNCCCACACCGCCACCTGTACCAGAACNAAGAAAGCACCACGGGATCTTTTCCAGGATAGTTGTAGCTGTAGTGGCTGTAGTTGCTACAGTTCTNACCGCNGGNATAATAGGTGCTCTNGCAGGAGTAGCCAACGCCNCATCATTGACTTCGTTGTTTNNTATAGGANCNAATGTCCTGGCCGGAGGAGGCATGGCCTCNCTTACGGGATCTATGGCCGCAGGNTTCACCGCAGGATTTACNGGAAACATGGCAAGCCAGGCAGTTTCAAGCGCAATCGGGCTGCAGGATAAAATAGATTTTAAAGGAGCCCTAATCAACGGCCTCGCCACAGCAGCNACAGCNGGCTTACTNAGAGGNATTGGCGNATCAAAACAATACAAAGCTCTGATGAGCGCAGCAGACAAGCTATCCCCAACCCAAAATTTCAGCATCAGCAGCGCCGCCACCATGCTGGAGCAAAATTCATTAAGCCAGGGAATAAGCTTAAGCCTGAGAAAACACCAACACTTCGACTGGGCGCAACTAGGAATAGCAGGCCTGACAGCCGGCTTCATGGGAGGCACCTTTGGCAAAAAGATAGACGCAACCTTAAAAAAGATAGATCATCAATCTGGAATCCTGGCCACAGAAGCAAAAGCCCTGGCAACAGGAGCCGCCGAATC
>NZ_KB892389.1 GCF_000373765.1 Legionella shakespearei DSM 23087
AGAGAAAGTTGTATAATACAATTTGCCCATATTTTCTACGTGCCGCGGCTTGTCCGCGGCATCCAGTTCGATCTACTAATGAGCACAAAGATTTGATATCTTTCATATTTACGCTGAATTTTCTGGATCCTGCGGACAAGCCGCAGGACGTAGGTGATTATTACCACATTCTCGTAAGGAAGCGGAACAGTCCGCTAATACGAATCTGTCTCTTATACATATCTTCGCCATTCTCCGATCCACGTCGTCCTGAGCGCGTCTTTTTGCGCGAAGGATCTCCTGAAACCGGCATGGTGCCAATATTTGGAGATCCTTCGCGCAAAAAGACGCGCTCAGGACGACGTGGATCGGGATAGGGCTACCCAAACCTCTCCAGATTGTCAGGAAATTGTAAAATTCTCTTTTTTTGATCTGCTATACTCATCTCATATGTTATCTTGTTTTTGAGCAATAAAGCGACGAAATGATAAAGAAAGTGATTTTAATGAATTGAAGGTGATGATATGTCAACAAAAGAAGAACAGCTAAAGAAACTACAGGAAGAAGAGAAACGCAGGGATGAAGCATTTGCATTGGCACGAGAACAAGAAGAGAGAAAGGACAAAGAACGGAAAGACGCAGCCTTGGCTGCTGAAGAAGAACAACAAATTGGCCAAGAGACTTATTTTACTCCTTCACCTAATACCAATAAAAGTGACTGGGAAAAAATCATTGAAGACTACAAGAAGAAATATCCTGACGAGCCTGTTAAAGATAATGTTCTGGTATTTCCTACCCGAGAAGATGCAATTAACTTCTTCCAACAGCAAGCTAGCGCAAACCCACCGCGTAAATTTTTAGGTACAGAAATAGATGCTAGCGGTAAGCCAACCGGATTTAATGTTTTTTCTTGTGGCGATGGGAAGTTGTATCAAGGTTCATTAAATGAAATACAAGACCAGTTGAAAGAGGCACAAAAAGCAAAACCTGATGATCCTAATATCAAAGAAGGGCTTGCTATTATAGCACGTGCGTTAAATCCGGCTCAGGACTTCCGTGCTGCTTTAAAAGAAACGAAGGATGCTGATGAACCTCAACAATCAACAGCACCAAATCCATTGAGTACTAAACCGCGTACAGCACCGTTATAGGTTTTAATACCGAGCCGCGACCGTAAGGAAGCGGAAATTTTGGATTTGCACCTGCTGAATAATTAACAATGGAGTACCTCGAACTGTTCCGCTTCCTTACGGTCGCGGCTCGGTTTTCTTAACATAATGATTTTTTGTAGCCCGTATTAGCGAAGCGTAATACGGGAAATATTGGGGGTCATGCATATTTCGATCCCGTATTACGGCTCGCGCCTAATACGGGCTACAAAAGCCTGTGAGGCTTATTCATCTTCCCAGCTTAATGTACCACCTGCCTGATATTCAATGACGCGGGTTTCAAAGAAGTTTTTCTCTTTCTTTAAGTCCATCATTTCACTCATCCATGGGAATGGGTTTTCAGCACCAGGATACTGATCAGGTAAGCCAATCTGATTTAAACGGCGGTTGGCAATAAAGTGCAGATATTCTTCAAACATTTCCGCATTCATTCCTAAAATACCGTGAGGCATAGTATCTTTTGCGTATTGGTATTCCATTGCTACGCCGTCTTTAACCATTTGAATAATTTCTTCTTTAAACGCCGGTGTCCATAAATCAGGATTTTCAATTTTAATCTGGTTAATGACATCAATACCAAAGTTCATGTGCATGGACTCATCACGTAAAATGTATTGGAACTGCTCTGATGTTCCTACCATTTTATTACGGCGTCCCATAGACAATATCTGGGTAAATCCTACATAGAAAAAGATACCTTCAAATATGACATAGAATGCAATCAAATCACGTAATAAACGCTGATCATTTTCTGGTGTACCCGTATGGAAGGTTTCATCACCCAGACTTTGGGTAAAGGGCAGGGCCCAGGCTGCTTTTCTTGAAACAGAAGGTATTTCACGGTACATATTAAATACTTCAGCTTCATCCAGCCCCAGACTTTCAATAACGTATTGGTACGCATGGGTATGTAATGCTTCTTCAAATGCCTGACGCAACAGGTATTGACGGCATTCAGGATTGGTAATATGCCTGTAAACAGCCAGAACAAGATTGTTAGCAACTAAGGAATCAGCAGTTGAGAAAAAGCCCAGATTACGTTTAATAATTAAACGCTCATCTTCAGTAAGCCCATTAGGATCTTTCCACAGGGCTACGTCAGCACTCATACTGATTTCATTAGGCATCCAGTGGTTCGCGCAGGCAGTTAAATATTTATCCCAGGCCCAACGGTATTTAAATGGAACCAACTGGTTTAGATCCGCGCGGCAGTTAATAATTTGCTTATCATCCACATGGATACGCGCAGCGCCCATTTCCAGGCTCTCCAGGCCTGTTGCCCCCATATGGGGGGCTTCACTGTGAAGTGTATCATTGTATTGCATTCAATTTTCTCCTGAATTATTGGCAGGCTTCGCAGTCTGGATCAAGGATCGAGCATACTTTAGGCTCTTCATTGACCAGTTTTACTGCGTTAAGCGCTCCATCGGTAACTGTTGATTTCTCTGCATTACTGGCACCAAGGCTACGCAGGTAATAAGTGGTTTTTAAGCCACGTACCCAGGCATGCATGTAGAGTTGATCCAGCTTTTTACCTGATGGCTGAGCCATATAGATGTTAAGGGATTGAGCCTGATCTATCCATTTTTGACGGCGTGATGCTGCTTCAACCAGCCATATGGGATCGATTTCAAAAGAAGTAGCATAACGTCTTTTTAATTCCTCTGGAATACGGCTTATTGGCTGTACGCTACCATTGAAATATTTCAGATCATTGACCATCACGTCATCCCAGAGATTCAGTGCTTTCAAATCAGCCACTAAATAAGGGTTAACCACCGTAAACTCACCTGACAGGTTGGATTTAACATACAGGTTCTGGTAGGTTGGCTCAATGGATTGTGACACACCACAAATGTTGGAAATAGTCGCTGTTGGCGCAATAGCCATGACGTTAGAGTTACGCATACCTTGAGTACGCACTTTAACTCTCAATGTTTCCCAGTCCAGTCTTTGTGAACGGTCTTGTTCCAGATATTTGCTACGTGCCTGTTGCAGCAAATTGATGGAGTCAATTGGTAATATTCCCTTGCTCCACAAAGAGCCTTCATAACTGGAATAACTGCCACGCTCTTTGGCCAGTTCGCACGATGCTTCTATTGCATAATAACTGATAAGTTCCATGGATGAATCAGCAAATTCAATAGCTTCTTTGGAAGTGTAATCAATTTTTAACTCATACAGTGCATCCTGGAATCCCATTAAACCTAAACCGATGGGGCGGTGTTTCAGGTTGGAATTGCGTGCCTGAGGTACTGAATAATAGTTAATATCAATAACGTTATCCAACATACGAATAGCTGTAGTGATAGTACGCTTTAATTTTTCTTTATCCAGCTTGCCATTTTTAATATGGGCAGGAAGATTCACACTACCTAAATTACATACAGCAATTTCTTCTTCTGATGTATTTAAAGTAATTTCTGTACATAAGTTTGAACTGTGAATCACACCAGCATGTTGCTGTGGTGAACGCAGGTTACATGGATCTTTAAAGGTCATCCAGGGGTGGCCTGTTTCAAACAGCATGGACAGCATTTTTCGCCATAGTTTAACCGCAGAAAGGGTTTTGGCATTTTTGATAATGCCCTGGCGTGCTTTCTCTTCAGAAGCAAGATACATGGCTTCAAAGGCTTTTCCGTATTGGTCATGTAACTCAGGTACTTCATCTGGGGAGAATAAAGTCCAATCACCTTCTTCTTTTACTCGTTGCATGAATAAATCAGGTATCCATAAGGCAGTATTCATGTCGTGAGTACGGCGTCTGTCGTCACCGGTATTTTTTCTCAACTCCAGGAACTCTTCTACATCCCTGTGCCAGCATTCCAGATAAGCACAGACGGCGCCTTTACGTTTACCACCCTGATTCACCGCAACGGCTGTGGCGTCTGCAACATTCAGGAAGGGGACTACCCCTTGGGATTTGCCATTGGTGCCCTTAATGTGTGAGCCCATAGCACGAACAGGAGTCCAGTCATTACCCAGGCCACCAGCAAATTTGGAGAGGAGGGCATTGTCTTTAATCGCACTGTAAATACCATCCAGATGATCAGGAACAGTGGTTAAATAACAGCTTGATAATTGTGGTCTGACGGTACCTGAGTTAAACAGGGTCGGTGTAGACGACATGTAATCAAAAGAGGAAATTAATTGATAGAACTCAATCGCCTTGTCTTCTTTATTCTTTTCGCGCATGGCAAGTCCCATGGCAACACGCATGAAGAATGCCTGGGGTAATTCATAGCGAACACCACGATCATGAATAAAATAACGATCATATAAAGTTTGCAGACTTAAATAAGTAAATTGCATATCACGTTCAGGCAATAATGCCTTAGATAATTTATCCAAATCGTAATCTGCCATTTTGGCATCAAGCATGCCTTGTGCAATACCATGTGCCACATAGGCTTTGAAGTAGGCAGGATAAAGAGCACTCATTTCATCAAAGGTCGCATCAGATTTTATTTTTAATTTGCTCAGAGCTTCCATACGCAAACTGTCTAATAACAAACGCGCGCTGACGTAAGTATAGTTGGGTTCTTTTTCTACCAGCGTACGGGCAGACATAATCAGTGCTTTGTGAACATCTTCAAACTTGGCTTGATTATAAAGATTACGCAGGGCATCTTTAACAACAGGTTCTGCAGTAACATGTTCCAGATTACGAATGGATTCATTGACAATAGTGTTGACACGATCCATATCTAATGGCTTCAATTCACCATCAGGCATAGTAATTAACAGTTCTTTACTGTCGCTGGGTTGCTTTTGTACTTTGCTTTGACGCGCTTTACGATGCTCTTCACGATAAAGTACATAAGAACGTGCTACTTTGTAATGTCCAGTACGCATCAGAGCCAGTTCGACCTGGTCTTGAATTTCTTCAATGTGAATCGCGCCGCCACTGGGCAAACGACGTTTGAACACTTGAGATATCTGACGTGTTAATTCTTCGATTTGTTGATGAATCCTGTCCGATGTGGGGGCGCTGCCTCCTTCATCTGCGATAAACGCATGAGTAATAGCAACTTTAATTTTTGAGTCATCATAATCGACTACTTTACCATTACGTTTAATGGTTTTCAGCAAACCAGGTGCGTTGGCAGCCAATTCCATTTGGCTTACTAGCGGTACACCATTTACCGGATCAAGAATTTCGGACATGTTTCCCCCACGAAATATGTTTTATAAGCTGTTGACAGAAGGTTTCGGAGTCTGTTATCAACAGGCTCCCGCGTTATTCTAATTATAGTACAAAACCCAACATATAGATATTTTGCGTAGTGCAAATAACAAGATAATGTGTTTTTGTTCGGTGGTCAAGAGAATAATTTGGGAGTAAATTGTGGATAACTTGTGGGTTAATATGTATTAACTTACTGCTTTACTTATATATGCGTTTATTATCATAGTCTTTCATTTATATTCGCGCGATATCATCCTGAATGCAATTTTTTTTGCATGAAAGAATCGTTCCCATCCCCGAACCACGTCGTCCTGAGCGCGTCTTTTGGCGCGAAGGATCTCCAAATATTGGCACCATGCCACTTTCAGGAGATCCTTCGCGCCAAAAGACGCGCTCAGGACGACGTGGTTCGGGTTAAGACAGTTACAAGCAACCGGGCTTCTATAACCGCTTAACTATAATCGCATCACTCACATTAGAAAAACCATGTACATTCAGTTTGAACGAATCAATATGTGCGTACAACTGACTGGAGCTGCCGCCGTCAAGATTGATGGCATCGGTACAGGATAATGGTGGCGCTTTCATCAATTGCGCCAGGTCACGGGTAGACATTCCCGCATTGGTAGAAACCAGAATAATCACTTGTCCATCTTTGGTGATCCCCAGGGCTGACCTGTCAGCAATACCCGGTTTAAGAGAGGGCATTCGGCCATTGATTAATAAACGGGGACCGCTTTGTACCGCAAAATTAATATCCTGATCGTAATTAAAATTTCGCACATTGGTCACATAGGGGCGATTATTTTTTACATAAAAAATTCCCCACCAACTGATGTTTTTTATAGGATTTTGCAGTTTACTATTAGTGATTCTCAAGCCCAGCGGTTTGAAATCATGATCAAAAAAGCCTCCATTAATGCTTAACAAGGCCTTACTGTGTTCAGCAAACTGATCGGCAGAGGCATTTTTCAAGCCCAGTTTTTTGGCACTGACCAAAGCAAGTCGATTTTTACTCAAATCGATACGGAACACATGGATGTTGGACCAAGGCGATAAAATACCGCCTCGCAAATCCTGATACTCTATACCTGCAGCTAATTCTTGCCATTGCTCCGCAGCATGGGAATTGACCGGAATCAGTAAACTGATAATAAAAAGAATTAAATAAACAATGTTTGCGGGATAAACATTGGTTTGCGAAGACATGTTATTGTATCCTTATGTACATCATTCAACACCACGGAATCTCATATGCAAATTAAAAAGCAACATAACAATAGTGAAGTGCATAAGTCAACAACAGAATTAACCCGGTTGCTGAACGAAGTATTGGAAATTGCCAGAAAAGAAGGGGCGACTGACGCTGCTGTGGCGGTAAATAATGATCGCGGCTTTTCAGTAGACGTGCGTATGGGGGAAGTGGAAACTGTTGCATTCAGTGAAGATAAAGGGGTTGGTTTAACCGTTTATTTTGGCCAGAGAAAAGGTGCAGCCAGCAGTACGGATACTTCACCTGCTGCTTTGGAATCTATGGTAAAAGCTGCTTGCGATATAGCCAGAGTCAGCGCGGCTGATCCTTGCTTTGGATTGGCAGATAAGGAATTAATGAGTAAAAACCATCCTGATTTGGATTTGTTTCATCCCTGGGATGTTACCCCTCAGCAAGCGATTGAAATCGCCTTGAAATGTGAATCCCATGCTTTGTCTCTGGACGAACGAATTACCAATTCCGACGGCGTCAGTGTCTCTTCTTATGAATCACACCATGCCTATGCGAATACCCATGGCGCTGAAGGATACATCTATGCAACCCGACATAGCATCAGTTGTTCCGTCATTGCTAAAGAGGGTGATGAAATGCAGCGTGATTACGATTATACAACGGTGCGAAATGCGCGTGATCTGGTTGATACAGATTCAATCGCCAGAAATGCGGTAGAACGTGCTGTAAGTCGTCTCGGAGCAAAGCAGGTGAAAACGCAAACAGCTCCGGTTGTTTTTTCATCAAGAGTATCCAGTAGTTTGCTTGCCAGTTTTGTAAATGCCATCAGCGGCTCCAATTTATATAGAAAAAACTCCTTTTTGCTCGATTCCGTTGGACAACAACTTTTCCCTGATTTTGTGCGTATTTACGAACAACCCCATTTACCAGGCGGTTTGGGAAGTTCGCCCATAGATGGTGAAGGAGTGTCAACCAGACCTAATGTGCTGGTAGATAAAGGAATATTACTCCAATACGTATTGGGCAGTTATTCCGCCCGCAAACTGGGTTTACAAACCACTGCGAACAGTGATGGAGTCCATAACCTTACTATTGATCCTACTGCTGGTGATTTAGATGATTTGTTAAAGAAAATGAACACGGGCTTGCTGGTCACAGAACTGATGGGGCAAGGGATTAACGGCATTACCGGTGATTACTCGCGTGGTGCCAGTGGTTATTGGGTTGAAGACGGAGTCATTCAGTATCCTGTCGATGAAATTACCATTGCCGGGAATTTGAAAGAGATGTTCCAGATGATTCTTGCCATCGGAAATGATATTAACCCAAATATTGCAACGCGTTGTGGTTCCATCCTTTTAGAGAAAATGACGATAGCCGGAGCATAATTAAGTCGGGTATTGAGGTATTTTAAAGTGAGGTCCATTTCTCATCATCCTGAACCGTGATCAGAATGATGGGAAACGTTTCAAAATAAATTAGTTTTTATCACGAAATATGATGCGGCCTTTGGATAAATCGTAGGGTGTTAATTCCACCTTGACTTTATCTCCAGTCAGAATTCTGATGTAATTTTTACGCATGCGACCAGAAATATGGGCAGTAACGACGTGCCCATTTTCCAATTCAACACGAAACATTGTATTGGGCAGGGTGTCAATAACGGTACCAGCCATTTCTATATGATCTTCTTTTGCCATAGGTCTCTCAGTGATGTATCAAATTCATAAAGGTGAAATAGTGCACTAAAATGAGAAAAATGTAAATCTGTCTTTACTATAGAAGAGAAAAGCAGTGCATTTTTATTTATTTGTAAGTGTTCAGCCTTATTCGAGTACACATAAGCCCATGCCCCTTGAACGGTTACATTTATTTTCTTCACCATATTGTAAAGCGTCATCCTGTGACTTTAGAATGATGCTCCGGATTAACTATCGCTTGAGGGAATATGAATACTTTAGCTAAAGTTGTGATGTTGTTTTTCCTGCCGTTCAGTCTTTTTGCCAAAGACATCAATGTTTATTTGCGTTTTGATGATTCCAAATTGTATCAGGAAATAAAGAAATTCAATAATTTTCTGGACAGTAAGGGGGTTTTTTCGCGTTATCAAATTGAACCCTTTCAAGATCACCACCCATCTCACATTACCTTGTATTTAGCAACGTACCCAGAAGAACACAAGGAAGAGATCAAGATGCAGGTTGCCTCTTTTGCTAAAAAGAAGAGACCTGTTCAAGTTATCGCCAGGCATCTTTCGGTCACGGCAGGAAATTATGTCATGCTTGATTTGGATATGGGCAAACAGGAAAGCGGTGAAAATCATCCCGTGCAACGTTTAAGTGACGAGATGGTGATGAGGCTGACTAACCTGAGGGATTTCAATGCTAAAATTCCAGTCTGGGCTGAGTCAATACCAGAAAAAAAGAAGGCTTTTATGAACTATGGAAGTCCTAATGTCTTTTTTGAATTTAATCCTCATTTCAGTTTGATGGCTAAAAATTTCGATGATCCAAAAGAGCAGGCCCGATTCCAAAAGGAAATGACGCAACTTGTTGCAGAGTATGACTTTCCCGATGTACTCACTGAATCTTCTGCAATTGGTATAGGCTATGTCAATTCCTTTGGCCAGGTGACTGAAGAAATTGCATCTTATCCTTTAGGATAATTGTCTTGATAGAACTTACTTAAGCTGTTTCGTAGCCCGGTCTGCTTGCAGCCGGGGAATGAAGACTTGGTCAGTTCCCCGGCTGCAAGCAGACCGGGCTACGAATATGACTATGTGGATGTAAGATTAAAACCCGCATCCATCCAGCCTTGTAATCCTTTTTCCAGCGAGCAGACTTGCGTGTATCCCATTTGTTGCAGAGTATCTGCAACTAACGCACAACGAAACCCGCCGCTGCAATAGGTAACTATAGGGGTGTGGATATCAGGAATATGTTTTTCAATATCGCGTTCAATAATGCCCTTGCCTATATGAATTGCAGTGGCTATATGCCCGGTTGGCCATTCACTTTCTTCACGCACGTCAATTAAAACCAGAGTCTCATGATTGTCGAGTTTCGTTTTCAGTTCCTGGGCTGTTATTTCTTTAATACGTTTTTTAGATTGTGCGACTAATTCTAAAAATCGGGATGAATGTTGTTTCATTGAATGAACCTTTGATTAAAAAGACTATTAGATAGCAAGTTAACTATATAAATCAACTGAATAAAGATAAAATGTACGTGTGCCACATACGTCGTCCTGAGCGCGTCTTTTTGCGCGAAGGATCTCCCGAAAAGCGGCATGGTGCCAGTATTTGGAGATCCTTCGCGCAAAAAGACGCGCTCAGGACGACGTAGAGCTGGTGACGACGTGGATCGGGGAATGGCAAAGAGGTGTAGACGTTTAGTGGTTTAAGAGACAGCCGTTTGCTCTCAGGCTCGTTCACATTTTATCCCGGCTGCAAGCAGACCGGGCTGCATAAGGAGAAAATACTCGTGTTATGGATAACCGCACCACATTTATGGGTTGCCTTTGCAGCCACTTTGTTTTTAATTTTGTTTCATTATTTAAGTCCCTGGTTCGCTGATCATTTGCCAGGCAATGGCAGGGGATTTATTTCTTTCGCGGGTGGTGTGGCAGTCGCTTATGTGTTTTTACACATGTTACCCGATTTGGTGGAATACAATAAACCAATAGGTCGCTTTTTAATGAATAATGAATGGCTGACCCCCTTTACCGAATTATTGATCTACATCGTGGCTTTATTTGGTTTTCTCATCTATTACGGATTCGATTTGCTTGCAGAACGTTATCGCGAATCAGGCCATGATGATGGTTGGGTTTATGGTTTGCATTTATTCATGTTTTGTCTCTACAACTTTCTTATTACGTACACTATGTCACTGCGTGCCATGTCCAGTATCACTGCTACGGTATTGTTTACTTTCGCTATGGCTTTACATTTTGTTCTGACAGACCGAAAATTTTCCCGTTTTTACAAAAAACAGTTTGATCACTGGGGGCGTTTTATACTAATCACTGCCTTGTTTGTTGGATGGGTTTTTTCGGTGGCCTTTGATCCAGTGAATGTATTGTTTGCAGCCTTTATGCTGGCTTTTCTGGCAGGATCTGTTTTATTAAATGTGTTCAGAGAAGAACTCCCTTCTACCGGAATGGCGAGTTTTTTCTGGTTTTCTTTTGGATCTCTGCTCATCACCCTGATTTTGTTACTGCAAACATGGGTAACTGTACTGGAATCAGGAGCTGCCCAGCCCGCCCTGGCACTTTTTTGATGCTTGAATGGAAGGTTTAATTATGTACTATACTGTTAAAAAACAACCATTTTACACATGGAGGTATTATGGGCTATGTAATAGCAGTCTGCCAATCAAAGGGGGGCAGTGCTAAAACAACGACTGCGATTAATTTATGTGGCGCATTAATAGAGAAAGGATTTAAAGCCGTAGTCGCCGATATGGATAGAGATAAACCCGATGCACTCAATTGGGCAAAACAAGGAAACCATATCGATTTTGTGATGGAACTGTTTGAAGAAAAGCCTTTGGATACCGTGGAGCATTTACAAAAAAAATACGATTATATCATTCTGGATACTCCACCTAATTACATGCCTGCAGCATTCAAGGCAATTATGATGGCTGATTTTGTTATCCTGCCGTGCTCGCCAAGCTTTCTTGACCAGAGTAATTTGGTTGATGCAATTTCTATCCCGAGAATGGCGCAAAAACCATTTAAAATATTGGGATGCAAGATTCAAAAAAGACAAAAACTATCTGAAAAACTGCTCTCTGAATTAATAAAATCAGGTCAGGCATTTGCTACTTCAATTTCAAACAGGGCAGCTGTATTGGAAAGTCCGTTCCATGGAAAATGGTTAGGGAATTACCAACCTGGATGCAATAGCCATAAAGAGTTTCTCTCTTTAGCTGAGGAAGTAATTAAAATAGCTAATATAAAGGTCACAGCTTATCCAGCTTTTCATGCCCAAAAGAGTTCCGATAATCTTGAGAAAAGAGTAAGTCCTGTATAGGCAATAAGTAGTCCTGTCTTGAAGTGTGCACCAAGGCAAAAGTCTGTGCCAGTGCTTCGAGACGGCACAAAAAGCCGCGCCTCCTCAGCACGAACGGATGGTGCGAGTGCCCAAAAAGGTATGGTGTTATTCAGGACTGATGTGAACTCGAAAATAAGGGTTTTTTTAGCCCATCCCACCCACCGGCCCGTTCGTGCTGAGGAGGGGTGGTAACCCCGTCTCGAAGCAGGCACAACACAAAAGTCTGTGCCCATGCTTCGAGACGGCGCAAAAAGCCGCGCCTCCTCAGCACGAACGGATTGTGCGAAGGGGAAATGTTACTTCCTTATCCGAAACTCACGTTAACTTAATGATGATGGCGGTTGCCATTTTCCTGGTTTGTTGGGGTGCTCCAGAGTCAAGTCCAGCATATGCAGAAATTCCTTTCTACCGATGACTTTTGCCCCCAGACTCAGCAAATGGGGGGTAGGCATCTGACAGTCAATGAAATCAAAATCCCACAAAGCCATTGTTTTGCATAAATAATACAGGGTAATTTTAGAAGCATCAGTCACTGTATGAAACATGGATTCGCCAAAGAAAGCACGTCCCAGATTGATGCCATACAAGCCTGCGATCAGTTTGTCTTCTTCCCACAATTCAAAAGAATGGGCATAACCCATATCATGCAGGGTGGTATATGCTTCAATCATGTCTTTGGTAATCCATGTTTTATCGACACGATCAGAATAAGTAGCACAGCCAGTAATGACTTGACGAAAGGCAGTATCTATAGTGAATCGGAAAGGCTTCTTCAATGATTTTTTTAAACTACGCGAGACTTTAAATTCATCAGGAATCAATATTAAACGAGGGTTAGGAGACCACCAAAGAATAGGGCAGCCAGGTTCATACCAGGGAAATATTCCCTGTGAGTAGGCTTGCAGTATGCGCCCAGGCGCCAGATCGCCACCCATGGCCAAAAGACCTTGTTTGTCGCTGGTTTCCGGATGAGGGAAACGATACTCTTCTTGCTTCACTGTCGTTCCTGACAAAAAGTTCCTGGATTAGTTAACGAAACCGAGCCGCGACCGTGAGGAAGCGGAACTTTTTCCGTAGCCCGTATTAGCGGAGCGTAATACGGGAAATTGCCACTTCGATCCCGTATTACGCTCCGCTAATACGGGCTACGGAAATAAGTTCGGCGACCCTTACTTTAAATCCAGATATTTCTCTGCATCAAGTGCTGCCATACAACCAAAACCGGCAGAAGTAATTGCCTGGCGATACACATGATCCGCCACGTCACCGCAGGCAAATACACCCGGTATGGACGTAGCGGTTGCCATGCCTTCCAGGCCTGATTTAATGGTCAGATACCCATCTTTCATTTTTAACTGATCTTTAAACAATTCAGTGTTAGGAGTATGGCCAATAGCTATAAAAACCCCATCAACATTCAAGGTTTCTTTACTATCATCCTGCAGATTACGGATGGCTGCACCGGTTACTTTCTTCCCATCACCCAAAACTTCATCAAGAGTCGAGTTCCAGATAATTTTTACATTACCAGTTCGCGCTTTCTCAAACAATTTATCCTGAAGCATTTTTTCCGCTCTCAGACTGTCGCGTCTGTGAATGAGAGTGACTGAAGAAGCAAGATTGGATAAATAAAGGGCTTCCTCTACTGCAGTATTGCCACCACCAATAACACAGACTGCTTTGTTACGATAGAAAAACCCATCACAAGTAGCACAGGCAGATACACCGCGTCCCTGATAAGCTGATTCTGATTCCAACCCAAGATAACGGGCAGATGCTCCTGTCGCAATGATTAATGCATCACAGGTGTAAGTGGTACTGTCGCCTTGTAACGTAAATGGAGCTTGCGCTAAATCCGCTTTGACAATATGATCGAAAATGATTTGAGTATCAAAGCGCTCTGCATGCTTTTGCATACGTTCCATCAGGGCAGGACCTTGTAAGCCTTCAATATCGCCAGGCCAGTTGTCTACTTCTGTAGTGGTCGTTAACTGACCCCCAGGTTGCATTCCGGTAATTAATACCGGATTTAAATTGGCTCTTGCGGCATAGACTGCGGCGGTGTAACCTGCTGGACCTGAACCAAGTATGATTAAGCGGTGATGATTGCTTATGCTCATTGTCTCTGCCTTCCTTATATTTTGTGTTAAGATGGCAAATGTTATGACAAAAAAGAAAATAATAAAATACCTATGGCAAAACAAGATGCGGGAAAACAGGCAGCAACCCCTAAAAAAAATCTGCCAAACTTTATAGTAAAACGTCTGAGTGAAGGAAGTTTTATTCTGATTTTATCTGGAGCTTTGTTCATGCTCCTGTCGCTGTTCACTTATAAAATGAGTGATCCCGGCTGGTCTCACGCGTCACGTTCCGGGGTTGATATAGCTAACTCAGGGGGGACGGTCGGAGCTTATCTCGCGGATGCACTTTATTTTGCATTTGGATATTTTGCTTATCTGCTGCCTCTCGCTGTTGTTTACGTAGCCTGGGCCATATTAAAAGATTTCCATTCCCTGAAGGCTATAGACAAACCAGTTTTGATACTGCGCTCAGTCGGCTTTATTTTGATGATATGTGGCGGTTGTGGCTTATTGAGCCTGGAACCACAGATTCAGCCTATTGATGCCATCCATAGTGCTGGCGGAATCATTGGCCAGACGGTCAGCAGTGGCTGGTATCAAATGCTTAATCTGCATGGCGCTACTATTATTTTATTTGCCATGTTATTGGTCGGAATAACCTGGCTGACGGGTTTGTCCTGGGTCAAAGCTACTGAATTGATAGGGTTTTATACTTTATTCGCCTTTAATGCAGCCTATAGTTCAGTAAGAAAAATGCTGCATTTGAGTAATGCAGGAATTGAACGTTATAAAGCCAGAGAACCGGCTTCCAATCCTGTTGAAAAACAGGAGAAGCAAGAAAAACGGCAAATCCAGGAAAAGGTCATTTCAAAATTATTTGGATCAAAAAAAGCCAAAGAAAGGGAACCAGAGCAGGAAAGAAAGCTGCCTGTTTTAATTGCTTCTGCTGAAACAAAACCGGAAAGTGTAAAACCAGTAGAAAAAGTTAAAGAAGTTCGTGAGCCTCGTGATAATCCGCAAACACGTGAAATCCGTGCACCCAAAATGAATGCATCGGGCAGCCTGCCTGGTTTGGATCTTCTTGATAAAGGGCAACCTGGTAAACCCATGGGCGGATATACCCATCAAGAGCTGGAGAATGTATCTCGCGACGTAGAACAGCATTTACTGGATTTTGGTATTCAGGCAGATGTTGTTGCGGTTCACCCAGGCCCTGTAGTGACGCGCTTTGAATTGCAATTGGCCGCAGGTGTCAAGGTAAGCAAACTCAGTGCTTTGTCCAAGGATTTGGCTCGTTCCCTGTCTGTTATTTCGGTTCGCGTGGTTGAAGTGATCCCGGGTAAAACAGTAGTGGGCCTTGAGTTGCCGAATCATTCCAGAGAAATTGTCCGTTTATCTGATGTTTTATCTGCTGATGTCTATCAACAGGCCCACTCGCCATTAACCCTGGCTTTAGGTGTTGATATTGCCGGACATCCTATGGTAGTTGATCTGGCAAAAATGCCGCATTTACTCGTAGCCGGAACAACAGGTTCAGGCAAATCAGTAGGTATTAACGCCATGATCTTGAGTATCCTGTTTAAAGCTACTCCCGAACAGGTTCGTTTAATCATGGTTGATCCTAAAATGCTGGAATTGTCTGTATATGACGGTATTCCGCATTTATTAACTCCGGTTGTGACGGATATGAAAGAAGCCGCCAGTGCTTTACGCTGGTGTGTGGAAGAGATGGAGCGCCGTTATAAATTAATGGCTTCTTTAGGCGTAAGGAATCTGGCCGGTTATAACACTAAAATAGCCGAAGGCATTGCCAGTGGCGAGCCGCTGGTTAATCCTTTATGGAAGCCTGTTGATTCTATGGATGAAGCAGCACCTCAACTGGAAGCATTACCTTATGTAGTCGTTGTCATCGATGAGCTTGCTGACATGATGATGGTAGTAGGCAAGAAAGTAGAACAACTGATTGCCCGTATTGCCCAAAAGGCAAGGGCGGCAGGAATTCATATGATACTGGCGACCCAAAGGCCATCTGTAGATGTGTTGACCGGATTGATTAAATCCAATATTCCAACACGTATGTCATTCCAGGTTTCCTCGAAAATCGATTCACGTACTATACTTGACCAGCAGGGGGCAGAACAGTTGCTAGGTCATGGGGATATGCTGTACCTGGCTCCGGGCAGTGGCGCTCCTTTACGGGTGCATGGTGCCTTTGTTGATGATAAGGAAGTGCATCGTATTGCTGATGACTGGCGTGCCAGAGGGGAACCGGATTACATTGATGACATCATCAAGATGACTGGTGACGGTGAAGGCGGTACCGATGAAGAAGGGCAGGCTACTGAAGATGATGATCCTCTTTACGATCAGGCAGTAGAGTTTGTAGTGCAAACTCGTAAGGCGAGTATTTCAGCAGTACAAAGAAGGTTAAAGATTGGCTATAACAGAGCAGCACGCATCATTGAAGAAATGGAGCGTACTGGAATTGTTGGGCCTCTGGATGGCGGATACAGAGATGTCCTGGTGACATCCATAACTGAGGATTAAAAATGAAAAAGCTTTTTTTAATAGCCTTGTTTTGCTTTTCCAGTGCAGTATTTAGTGAAACTCCTGCGGAGCTTTTACAAGCGAAACTCAATGCAATAAAGACAATGACTGCTAATTTCAGTCAGGTAGTCAAAGCGAAAA
Source organism: Legionella shakespearei DSM 23087 (assembly GCF_000373765.1). Lineage (GTDB taxonomy): Bacteria > Pseudomonadota > Gammaproteobacteria > Legionellales > Legionellaceae > Legionella > Legionella shakespearei. The sequence continues at coordinate 16,391 of NZ_KB892389.1, forward strand.
AACGTGAAGTTTCACGCTCATCAGGAACCATGGCACTGCAAAGACCCGGACGTTTTCGTTGGCAGACTATAGACCCAATGGAACAATTGGTTATAGCTGATGGCTCGAAAATGTGGGTGTACGATGTAGACCTGGAGCAAGTTACTGTTAAAAAACAGGATAAAGGCTTAGGCGGAACTGCAGCTTTATTTTTAAGCGGCTATGATGATACCGTGACCCATGATTTTGAAGTGACACAGAAGGTTTCTGGAAATGTGACTACTTTTGATTTGAAATCCAAATTACCAAAAGAGAATTTTCAACGAATCAAAATCATCTTTACCGCGAATAATTTAACCGGTTTGGAGTTGCATGATCAGCTGGGGCAAATCACCACAGTAAAATTAGCAAAAATTAAAGCAAACCCTACTCTTGCAGCCAAGCTATTTCAATTCAAGCCTCCGAAAGGGGTTGATGTGGTCAGGCAGTAATCTGTTAAAGAATGTAGGAGTATTAGTGTCCAGAGCATCAGGAGAGAGAATAAGGATTCGCCCGTTTCCCAGATCCACGTCTCCCCGATCTACGTCGTCCTGAGCGCGTCTTTTTGCGCGAAGGATCTCCTGAAAGTGGCATGGTGCCAATGTTGGGAGATCCTTCGCGCAAAAAGACGCGCTCAGGACGACGTAGATCGGATTGGGGAGTGAGTGAACCTTCCGTATTACGTTTCGCTAATAAAGCTACAAATCTGATCCACCATCAAAATAAAAATGTCCGGAGTACTTGCACATGAGTTTGTTTCAGACAGATCCCATCCCGCCCTTAGCTGAATTTTTAAGGCCGAAACATTTAGATGAAGTGATTGGCCAAAGCCATCTTTTAGGGGAAGGGAAACCTTTAAGGCTCAGTTTTGCCGGTAAAAAGCTCCATTCCATGATCCTTTGGGGGCCGCCGGGAGTAGGCAAAACAACCATAGCAAGGCTTACAGCTGAAGCCTTTGATTGCGAATGGATTGCCTTGTCTGCAGTATTCTCCGGAGTTAAAGAAATCCGCGCTGCCATGGAAAAGGCTCAGGAGCATTTGATGCTGGGCAAGCAGACTATATTATTTATCGATGAAATCCATCGTTTTAATAAGTCGCAGCAAGATGCCTTATTGCCTTATACTGAATCGGGGCTGGTTACTTTTATTGGCGCCACTACAGAAAACCCTTCTTTTGAAGTCAATTCAGCACTGTTGTCACGTGCTCAGGTCTATGTTTTAAAATCTTTGACCGAAGAAGAATTAAAACAATTGATTCATCGTGCTCATCAAGAGGTTTTATCTCATCTGACCTTTGATGAGGACGCTGTAGAATTCATTGTCGCCTGCGCTGATGGTGATGCGCGAAGGTTGCTTAATTTATTGGAGCAGATTCAAACGGCCTGTAGAGCAACCAATACTTCTTTAGTGAGTAAAGAGTTTGTTTTCAATTCATTATCACCCAACAGCAGACGCTTTGATAAAGGCGGGGATAATTTTTACGATCAGATTTCTGCCCTGCATAAATCAGTGCGAGGCTCCAATCCCGATGCAGCCCTTTACTGGTTATGCCGTATGCTGGATGGGGGCGTCGATCCGCATTATCTGGCAAGACGCATCGTCAGAATGGCATGGGAAGATATAGGGCTGGCTGATCCCAAAGCCATGCAGATTGCTAATGATGCAGCGACTACTTATGAGCGGCTGGGCTCACCAGAAGGGGATCTTGCCTTAGGGCAAGCCGTTATCTATCTGGCCGTTGCTGCGAAGAGTAATGCCGGTTATGTTGCTTTCAATCAGGCTATGGATTTTGTGAAAAAGGATAAATCCCGCGAAGTTCCTGTTCACCTGCGCAATGCCCCAACGCGATTAATGAAAAAACTGGGCCATGGCCGTGAATACCGTTATGCCCATGACGAACCTTATGCTTATGCTGCTGGGGAGAAGTATTTACCAGAGGGAATGTCGGAACCAGAATGGTATAAGCCTGTTGAACGGGGTTTGGAAATGAAAATAGCAGAAAAGCTGGCTTTTTTGCGGAAGTTAGATAAAGACGCGGGTTCGTAGAATACGTCAAAATACTGGCACAATGCCGTAGCCCGGTCTGCTTGCAGCCGGGATCGAAGTATGCACCATCCCGGCTGCAAGCAGACCGGGCTACAAACCTTGCCAGGATTCAGTGATGACTTTACAGTGGTACTTGTCCAAACTTAAAACGATCCACGTCGTCCTGAGCGCGTCTTTTTGCGCGAAGGATCTCCAGATATTGGCACCATGCCGATTTCAGGAGATCCTTCGCGCAAAAAGACGCGCTCAGGACGACGGGAATTGGGGAAAGTGCTGCTTCGATCCTGTATTACGCTTCGCTAATACAGGCTACACCATTATGTAAACAGTAATGAAGATTTAATTCGTTGATTTTAATAGTGTTTTCATTTTGGCTCAAAATTTGCTAGAGTCTTAACTATAACCACTATAAATAAACCTTATTTATGCACTCATCCAACTATACATGTGCTGTCAGGCCGCAGATAGAATTATCTGAGTGGGATATTTTATCCAGCCTGCCTGTCTCTCTGGTTATTCTGAATGCCCAGGGACGTGTAGTTTGGCTCAATCCGTCTGCTGAAGCCATGTTAGGTTATGGCCTGATTGGCACCTTGTGGCTGGACATCATTCAAAAAGCCTTTGTGCCGCGTGCTGATGATGGGCATGAAGTATCACTGGCTGATGGACGCAGGGTGCATGTAGCTATTTCTGCTCTGGACAGTCTACCCGGTGTTTTGATTACTCTGTCTGATATCACCGCAACAAGAGATTATGAAAAGGCGCGCGAAAATGAAAAGCGTCTGGTTTCCATTGGAACCATGACGGCGCAATTGGCGCATCAGATTAGAACGCCACTGGCTTCGGCCATGCTCTACACCGAACATTTAAATAACCTTCCTGATTTTGATCCGAGAATAAAAAGCTGGATTAAACGATTACAGGAATGTCACGGCAGTATTGAACAGCAAATTCAAGACTTGCTCCTCTTTGCGCGGGGAACATCAATAGAGCCTAAATGGATTGACATGACCTACTGGTGTAACCAGCTCATTGAACGCGCACAACCCTATGTTGAGGCTTTTTCAGCGACATTTGAAGTAAATAATCACCTGATTGTCAGCGAATCATCAATACATGGCGAGTCTTTAATTGGAGCAGTTTTGAACATGGTGATAAATGCGTTACAATCGGATGCAACAGAAATACATTTAACACTTGCATCAATGGACGATTCAGGTATACAAATATCAGTAGAGGATAATGGAAAGGGAATGTCTGATGAAGTGAAAGCCCAGGCGTTTTCACCATTTTATACCACCAAGGCTCAAGGAACAGGATTAGGTTTGGCTGTCGTTTTTGCTGTTGTGAAAGCACATGGCGGTCGGGTAACACTGGAATCTGTTGAAGGGGAAGGGACGCAGGTAAATCTGTATATACCTGGTATAAACAGAGCCGAACAATAAATTTTGATGAAGGATTTTTATGAGCCATGTTCTGATTGTTGAAGATGATCCAGTATTGAGAGAAGCGCTGGCTGAAACGATGACTATTGCTGGCCATACTTATATTACTGCCAAAGATGGTAAAGAAGCTTTGACTCTTCTGGATTTGCATAATCCTGCAGTTGTTCTTACAGATATCAGGATGGATAAGCTCGATGGTAATGAGTTATTAAACGCGATTCAAAAATCAAGACCTGGTTTACCCGTTATTTTAATGACTGCTTTTGGTTCTGTAGAAGACGCAGTAACCGCTATTCGTCATGGTGCTGTGGATTATTTACAAAAACCCTTCAGTGCTCAGGTGTTAACGGAAAAAGTAGGCAAATACATTAAAACCAGTGAGGATGACGATAATGGTGATCCCATCGCTCAGGATCCCAAAAGCCAGGCTTTATTAACCATGGCACTCAAAGTGGCACAATCTGATGTTGGGGTCATGATAAGTGGGGAAAGCGGTACAGGTAAAGAAGTCCTGGCTCATTTTATTCATGATCATTCTCCACGCAGAAAGCAACCCTTTATTGCAATTAATTGTGCGGCTATTCCAGAGCAAATGCTGGAAGCGACTCTGTTCGGTTATGAAAAAGGATCCTTCACAGGTGCCTACAAATCTACTGCAGGTAAATTTGAACAGGCTCAGGGTGGCACGTTACTGTTAGATGAAGTGAGTGAAATGTCACTCAGCTTACAAGCCAAATTATTACGTGTACTGCAAGAAAAAGAAGTAGAACGTATTGGCTCTAACAAGATGATTAGCCTTGATGTTCGCATACTTGCCACAACAAACAGACAACTGAAAGATGAAGTGCAGGCCGGCCGTTTCAGAGAAGATCTTTTTTACCGGCTCAATATTTTCCCACTGCAGTGGCACCCCTTGCGTGAAAGAAAGAATGATATTATTCCATTAGCAAATTATTTAATTCGTAAGCATTGCCAAAACAAACAGCCAGTCGTGCCCGTGATTAGTCCTGCCGCACAAAAACTGATGTTGGCTTATCCATGGCCAGGAAATGCCAGGGAACTTGATAATGTGATCCAAAGGGCTTTAGTATTACAAGTACAAGGCATCATCGAAGCAGACCATTTACAGCTTTCATCAACGACAATAGTGGCTGCTGAAACATCAGCAACAACAGGTACTGCAGGCAGCAAAAACTTACAGCTCCATGAATTTGAACTGATAGAAAAAACCTTGCAAGAACACGAAGGCAACAGACAGCAGGTTGCTGCTTTATTAGGGGTTAGTGAACGTACACTGCGCTATAAATTAGCCAAGATGCGTGAAGAGGGATATGTGGTCTGAACAAGAGTAGCCCGTATTAGCGAAGCGTAATACGGGATGAAGTGGTAATGTACCCATGTTCCCGCATTACGCTGACGCTAATGCGGGCTACAAATCTGTATGTAATGAATGCGGGCATGAAGAGGGACAGGGAAATGAGTGACATTAATACAGTAAATCTGATTAATCAAATGCGTGCCATGGCGACACAGGCCAGTGGCTCAACAGTAGAAGTCGGAGCCAATCAGGCACCATTCAGCACGGTCTTTCAACAGGCATTAAATCAGGTTAATGATTTAAGCCAGACATCAGATGCTTTAAAAACCCGTTTTGAAATGGGCGATCCTAATGTAAGCCTTGGTGAAGTGATGATAGCTGCCCAAAAATCCAGTTTGGGATTCGAGGCTACTTTAAGGGTACGAAATAAAGTGCTACAGGCTTATCAGGATATCATGAATATGCCTGTATGATCCTCTCTGTGTTTGTGAGGCATAATAGTAAAAAACAGGAATTAATTACAGGAGTTAATCATGGCATTGGCTGATAATGCTTCAACAGCAGCAGCAAAATTTGCTAGTTTATCTATACCTCGCCAAATTGGTTTACTGTTTGGGCTTGCCATCAGCGTTGCTATTGGCTTATCTGTAGTTTTATGGTCCCGCGATCCCAGTTACGTCCCTTTATACAGCCAAATGAACGCCCGTGATGCCTCAGATATAGTCGCTGTGCTTGAGCGCAATGGTATAGAATATAAAATGGATCAGAGCCATGGCACGTTGATGGTTCCTGCTGATGAATTACAATCAGCCCGTATGCGGTTAGCTGCTGAAGGTTTGCCACGTGAATCCGGCGGCAGCGAGCAAATGTTTGCTGGCAATGGTACCTTTAACAGCAGCCAATTCATGGAAAACGCCCGCTATATCAAAGCACTGGAAGCTGAACTGGCGCGTACCATCAGTAAATTTAATGATATAAAATCCGCTCGCGTACACCTGGCTATTCCCAGGGAGTCAGCCTTTGTTCGCGATACTCATGAACCCAGCGCTTCCGTATTCATTGATGTATATTCAGGTCTGGAACTTAAAAAGCATACTATTGCCGCTATTATCAATCTGGTCGCTTCAAGCATTCCAAGCTTAAGTGCCAGCAGGGTGACGGTTGTCGATCAGGACGGTCAATTGCTCAATGAGGGCGGTGGACAAACCATGTTTTCAGATACCGAACGTTTTCTTGATTATCGCCAAACTCTGGAACATCAATACGCGCAGAAAATTCAGGATATTTTAACTCCAATTCTGGGCTATGGCCGTGTCAGGGCCAAGGTGTCGGCGGATATTGATTTCACCAGTTACGAACAAACACAAGAGTTATTTAATCCGGAACTGGCTGCGGTACGCAGTGAACAAACAATGCAGGAACAGCGAAGTGCCAGCAATGACGCCAGTGGTGTTCCAGGAGCATTGTCTAATACACCGCAAGCTGCCGGTACATTAGCGCAGAAAAATCCTGCCAATCAGGGACAGCCTGCGAATATCCCACAACAGACAATGAACGATCAGAGTCAGGCTAAGGACATAAAAACACAAAGCACTAAAAATTATGAGTTGGATAAGACCGTCAGCCATACCAAAAACCAGCCAGGAACCATCAAGCGACTTTCTGTTGCCGTGTTGGTGGATAACCGTGCTGTTATGGATGAAAAAACCAAGAAGATGGTTAAAAAAGCGTTGTCAGCTAAAGAAATAGATGAAATCAAATTACTTGTTTCTGATGCTATAGGCTTAAATGTCAAAAGAGGCGACAGTTTAAATGTCATTAACAGCAACTTTGTGAAGCCTGATCCTATAGAAAGTTTCCCCGAAGAGCGTTTTTGGCAGAAGGACAGCTTCTGGTCGATAATAAAACAGTTTTTGGGTGCCTTGTTTATTCTGGCCATCATCTTTGGGGTATTGAGACCCATGCTCAAGACCTTAGCCAGCAATAAAGAGGAGCAAACAGAAAATCCGGAGACTGCCGGGGAATTGAGCTATGATGGCAAAATATCACTCAAAGATGTCAATGATTACGAGTCTCAATTAAGTTTATTACGCCAGGTCGTTGATAAAGAACCTAAACGAGTGGCACAAGTAGTTAAATCTTGGGTTGATCGGGGATAAAAATGGACGGAATAGAACGGGCAGCCATTTTATTATTAAGCATGGGTGAAAAGAATGCTTCGGAAGTATTAAAGCATTTGGAACCCCGACAAGTTCAAAAAGTGGGTATGGCTATGTCCACTTTAAGTTCGGTCAGCAAAGTCAAAATGCAAAATGTTTTGATTGATTTTATAAGTGCAATTGAAGACCAAACCAGTTTGACAGTCGATACAGAACATTATTTACGTACCGTCCTGATTGAGGCTTTGGGGGTAGAAAAGGCAACTCCTTTCATTGACCGGATTTTGGTTTCTGATAAAGACAGTGGCTTAAACCGATTGAAGTGGTTGGACGGACGATTGATTGCTGATGTGATACGTAATGAACATCCACAGATCATCGCAACCATCTTAATCCATTTAGACAGCGAGCAATCAGCGGAAGTAGTCAGCTATTTCAGTGCTGAAAAGAGAGCGGAAGTGTTATTGCGTATGTGTAATATCGATACGGTAAAACCCGAAGCCATTTCCGAATTAGGTCAGGTTATTGAAAAACAGCTGACTGGCCAGAAAGTAGGAAAATCCGCTTCTGTCGGGGGAATAAAAACAGTAGCTGATGTGATTAACTTTCTTGATGGGGCAATGGAAGAAGAGGTACTGGAAAAGATCAAGGATTGGGATGAAGAGTTAAGCGACAAGATCAGGGATAAGATGTTTGTCTTTGAAAATATAACGGATATGGATGATCGCAGTGTTCAAACTCTTTTGCGTGATGTCACGTCAGAGCAATTGAAACTGGCGTTAAAGGGTACTACCGAAACCACACGAGAAAAAATCTTTACCAATATGTCGAAACGCGCCGCTGATTTATTACGGGATGATATTGAGGTGCAAGGGCCCGTTAAAGTCAGCGATGTTGAAAAAGCGCAACGGGATATTTTGGCTGTGGCTCGTAATCTGGCCGAAGATGGCAAGATCTCGTTAGGATCGAAAGGCGGCGATGAAATGATTTAAGCTGAATTCATCGGGTATTTGTACAATCCCGGTTGCAAGCAACCGGGCTACGGCACTGAACTATGCAGGATCGCCTTCCCTCTCCGGGGGAAGGTGCCCGACAGGGCGGATGGGGGGATCAAAAGGAGTCTTTTATCAATAGGGCATGTTGTTTTGAGCTTTTGTGTTTCATGAGTGTTTTTTTGATCCCCCCACCCGCCCTGTCGGGCACCCTCCCCCGGAGGTGGAGGGCTACTTGCACAGAGCCTCATGTTTATTCGCATCTTTTTGCTGTACTAAAATTATGAGGGGATACCTCAGGGGCGAGGGGGCTGCTTTGTGCCACAGACCTACAATTAAAGTGAGTGATCTATGTCCAATGAATTTGAGCCTTATCTTACTGATGATAAAAAAAGCGAGTTCAGCGTTTGGCAATATCAGGTAGCACAGGCTCCTGCTGAGCCTGAAATCAGCCCTGAAGAAGAGTTGGCCAGAGAATGCGAGCTGATCCGGCAAGAAGCGCGGGAGCAAGGCTATTCTGAAGGTCTGCAACAGGCTCAGGCAGAAATTACTGACTTAAAAGCTGAACTGGCTCGATGGATAGAGTTTTTCCAGCATCCCATCCAATTGCTCGATGAACAATTAGTGCAGGAAGTGATGCAAACCGTTATCTGGTTATCCCAATATTGTATTGGGGTCGAACTCTCGGTAAATCCGGAGAAATTATACGATCTTCTCAATGAAATAAAAGGAGAATTGCCTTCCCTTAAAGGAAACAAGATCTTAGGCATGAACCCTGACGATGCCCAATGGATAAAAGCACAAATCAGCGAAAAAGAAATGCCTGGTATTGAACAGTCATTGTATGCTGATCCGGAGTTAAACAGAGGAGACTTTTATCTGAAAGGGGAGCATAGCGAACTGGACGGCCGATTAAACACACGCCTTCTTACTTTATGTGCCAAATACATCAATAAAGACACACTGATTACTCCCATAAAGCCCCAGGACGCTAAAGAATGAATCAATCACAACTGCACAAGATATTACCTGATGTTCGCCTTAAGCAGCATTCGGGTTTGCTGCATTGCGGCCGGGTAAGTCGTGCGGTCGGTTTAACTCTTGAAGCCAGAGGATTTAATCAGCCTGTGGGGGCACGTTGTCTGGTGACTCTTGACGAACACCATTCTGTTGAAGCTGAAGTCGTGGGATTTAGTAATGACAGTGTTTACCTGATGTCCATCGGTTCAATTCAGGGCATTGCACCTGGCATGGTGATTACACCAACAGGGCGAGTTGCCCGGGTTGGTGTTGGCCCCCAATTGTTAGGACGTATAGTCAATGGCTCAGGTACTCTCATCGATGAGGGGCCTACTCTGGATCTGATTGAGAACTATCCTTTAATCGCCCCTGCAATCAATCCCCTCAAAAGAGTTGCCATTGATACTCCTCTCGACGTTGGAGTAAGGGCTATTAATGGCCTGCTTACCGTTGGCCGAGGCCAGCGTATTGGCCTGTTTGCAGGAAGTGGCGTAGGAAAATCGGTTTTACTGGGAATGATGACCCGATTTACCACTGCAGATGTCGTTGTGGTTGGTTTAATAGGTGAACGTGGCCGCGAAGTGAAAGAATTTATCGAATGTAATTTGGGTCCCGAAGGTTTAAAAAGGGCTGTAGTTGTGGCGGCACCGGCAGATGAAAGCCCATTAATGCGATTACATGGTGCAAAAGTCGCAACCAGTATTGCCGAATATTTTCGTGATCAGGGAAAACATGTGCTTTTGTTAATGGATTCACTCACCCGTTTTGCCCAGGCACAAAGGGAAATTGCCTTATCTATTGGTGAGGCACCCGCAACCAAAGGATATCCACCATCCGTTTTTGCCAAATTGCCCAAATTGGTCGAGCGTGCCGGGAATGGAAAACCCGGAGGCGGCTCCATAACTGCATTTTATACCGTACTGACTGAAGGCGATGATTTGCAGGATCCCATAGCGGATTCCGCACGAGCCATATTAGACGGCCATATCGTATTAAGCAGGTCGCTGGCAGAAGAGGGCCAATATCCTGCGATTGACGTAGAAGCATCAATTAGCAGGGTAATGCAATCTGTTGTCCCTGAAGCGCATATGAACAGTATGTTAGTCTTTAAAAAATATTTGTCTGTATATCAAAAAAATAAGGATTTAATTTTACTCGGAGCCTACGCCAAAGGCAGCGATCCCGTATTAGACAAGGCGATACTCGCCATTGATAAGATGAAAGAGTATATAGCTCAAGGCATGAATGAATCAGTGAATCATGAAGACAGCGTGCAGAGCCTCGTACAGTTGGTATCCACCTTTATCAAGGATAATTAATGAGCCAGAGACTGGATCGCCTGATTCAACTGTTGCAGATAAAACAAGATGCAACACACCGCTTTTATCTGGAGTTGATGAAAGCCAAAGAACAATTTAATCAAAACAAACTCAGACATGAACAGTTGGTGGTGTACCGAAATGACTATTTGCAACAGCTTGAGCACATAGGTAATGGTGGCTGTACGGTAGGTCGTTTGCGTAATCGCATCGATTTTATTAACCATTTGGACACAGCTTTGATACAATTGAATACTCATCTGTCCCAGTTGGCTAAAATGAGAACCAAAGCGGAGTTGAATTACAAGCAGGCAAAGGCTTCAGAAGATGGCGTCAGCAAGCTCATAGAGCGGGTGAAACGTATGGAGCAAATAAAAGAACAGCGCAATGCTCAGAAAGAAAGTGATGAGTATGCGCAAAAGCAATGGTATAGTAAAAACATTAATGATCAATCGAATTCCTTTGGTGGATAAAATATTAAAAAAAATATGGGTTGCCCTGGCTATCCTTATTATTTTAGCGGCTGTTACTTCCAGCATATTCCGCTCTCTCACCCCGTGGGCGACGCAATACAAAGGTGAGGTAGAGCAGCATTTGACTTCCCTTTTGGGGCAGCCTGTTACCATTCAAAGCATGGAAACGGGGTGGTATTGGTTCCAGCCAGTACTCAAACTAAAACAAATTACTATTCATGACGGTAAAAATCCATCGCTGCACCTGGAAAAATTATTAGCAGGCATCAATATCTTCAAGTCACTTTGGCATTGGAGCATCCAGCCCGGTGTGCTTTATATTGATAACATTCATTTAACGTTCAGACAAAAGGAAGGGCGTTGGCATATTGACGGTATTTCCGCAGACGCCCTGGATAACAGTGAAATGAATCCTGAAAAAGCGCAACAGATTTTAGTATGGCTTTCTCAGCAGGAACGGTTGATCATCAAACAGGTTGATGCTCATTTCCATTTCAGTGATGGCGGTTTAATCCCCGTCAGCAGCCTTAATGTATCCATTGTCAACAGTGGCGGTTACTACAAGCTCAAAGGTGAAGCAAAACTGGATCAGACCAACAGCACTTTTTTCCAGTTGTTAGGTCAAGTGCAGTTTGACCCATATCATTTCGAAGAAACTAAAGGACAAATTTATTTTTCAGCCAGGCACGTAGCTCCAGCCCAATGGCAGAGTTTCTTTCCAGCGACTAACCTGCGTCTGGAAGGTGGAAAGGGAAATATTGATTTATGGGTTGATCTGGATAAGGGTGCAGTTTCGCTGGTTCAGGCACAGGTCAATCTGAAACGTTTGGCATGGCGCCTGTTAAATACCAAAAAAAGTGAGCTCATTCAGTCATTTGTAGCTAATATGTCCTGGAAACCCAATGATAAAGGATGGCAATTTAATGCAGATCACATTAAATTACGCGCCGCTGGTGTCAACTGGCCTGAAAATCAGCTCCTGGTTCAATGGAACAAACGACAAAACAGCTATCAGCTCTTTGTTAAATCAGTTTTAATCGCGTCTTTACTTTCTGATGCGGTGAACTGGCCTGACGAAATCCAGAGCATATTACAAATCAAACCACATGGTACCTTAAGTGATGCCCAAGTATTAATTCAGGATAATACAGTCCAGTACATCTTAACCCGCTTTGACCATTTAGGCTGGGATGGCAAAGACACGCTTCCTCAAGTAGAAAATCTGTCTGGAGTATTGCACTGGCAGCCGGAAGAAGGGCGTCTGGAACTGGATTCCGAGAATACTTCTGTCACCGTAAAGGGGTATCCGACACAAAACCTGGCCCTGCTCAATGGAGCCGCTGACTGGAAACAATTGGCAGAAGGTTTACGAGTGAGTATTGAGCGCTTTGTCCTGAGCAAGCCTGATTTAACGATTAGTGCTCAGGGTGCAGTGGATCAGGTGAGCAGCCAGTCCATTGGTCATGTTCGTCTTAATGTCGATTTTTCCGCAAAAGACATACAACAATGGATGGCTTATCTTCCCAAAGACAAAATGAAAGCCAAGCTCTACGCCTGGCTGAATAATGATGTAAAACGGATCGCTGAAGCCAGCGGCAAAATTACTATTAACGGTATGGCAAAAGATTTCCCCTTTGACTCTAATAATGGCGAATTTTCCATCATTAGTCATGCCAGTGGCGGAGAAATTTTAATTACCCCTAAGTGGCAACTCGTTAAGGATCTGGAAGGCTACATCCGCCTGAAAAACCGTAACCTGGAAATTGATTTGGTCAATGGCGATTTTCAGGGGGTTCCTGTAAAACAAATGAATATGCGCATTGATGACATAGGCAAAGATAAAGAAACCTTGCTTATTCATGGAATGGTGCAGGGACAAGCACAAAAGATGATGAATTTTGTTATGGCATCACCCTTGCAGCAAAAGCTCAGTGCTTTAAAAATGCTGGCAATGAAAGGCTTGCTCTCATTAGATTTGCGTCTGGAAATACCTTTATATCCAGAGAATGATGATGATCTTGCCAGAGGGGATCTGACTTTTGATAAAAACACGGTTTTGGTAACGCACAAAGTAGGATCGGTCACTCTGGAAGACATCTCAGGTCATTTGTCCTTTGATGAAAAGGGCGTGACGCAAAGCGCTATAACGGCCACAGCTCTGGGGTATCCGGTAAATATCACTATTCAGTCTGTTAAAGAGCCACAACCTTTGACGACCCTGTCCATTAATGGCGAATGTTCTGTTGATTCATTGAAAAGCCGATTTAATCTGCCTTTATTTCAGGTGATGAAAGGTGTCTTTTCCGTCCAGGCCTTGTTTAAACTGACCGATGATCCCAACGATTTGGATAACGTAAGCATTAAATCCTCGCTGGAGGGCCTGGCTATTAATTTGCCTGCACCCTTTGGTAAACCATTTAATACGAAAGCCCCATTAGATCTGAGTCTGGATTTTAACCCCAAGAAGGCTATTCGCATTCGTTCACGTTATAACGAACGTGTAAGTTCCGATCTTTTGTTCAAGGAGAGCAAGGGCGCTTTTGATTTTCACTCGGGACAAATTCGCCTGGGCAGTACCAATGCAGTGAATCAAAAAATACCAGGATTGGAAATCATTGGAGCTCTGGATGGGTTTGATGTACAGCAATGGAAGAAAGTCTTTACGCAATTTTCCGGTCAGAGTTCCCATTTCATTTTGCTCAACAAATTAAGAATAATTGATCTAAAGCTCAATAAATTATCCCTGTTTAAACAGAATTTTGATCAGATGAAGGTGAAGGCAAAAATTCTTCCTGATAACAGTTGGGCATTAAATTTGAATCAGAAAAATATTTCCGGAGATTTGACTTATTACCCTGCTACCAATGCACTCAATGGTTTTATCAAAAAATTGCATTTAGCGACATTGGATAAGGGGACTGTGGCAGATGAAGACTTATCGTCTTCGGTTACACCGGATCAAATACCTAATCTGAATTTACGTATTGATAATTTATCTGTTGGCACAAGACATATTGGTAACATGACCCTTAAAAGCCAATCCAATGCTCAGCGTTGGCTTATTGATTATTGCCGTATTGATGCACCGTTCTATCAGTTTAATATTAATGGCGAATGGGCTCATAAAGATAAAGCCGACACTACCAAAATGCAGATAAAACTGCATTTAAAAGATTTGGCAAAAACTCTGGAATTATGGCAAATTACCCCCGCAGTGGATGCGGGCAAAGGGGATATGCAATTTAATGGCGGGTGGAATGGCAGCTTATTTAATTTTTCTCTAAAAGCGGTAAGTGGCAACATGTATCTGCAACTCAAGAGTGGCCGTATTACTCACCTGAGCCCTGAAACTGAAGAAAAACTGGGGCTGGGCAAACTGTTGAGTATTTTGAGCTTGCAGACCATACCCAGACGTTTAAAACTGGACTTCAGTGATTTATCGCATGATGGTTATAGTTTCGATATTTTCAAAGGGAATTTTTCGGTGAAAAGGGGAATTATGAATACTCAGGACAGTTATATTGATGGTCCTGTTGCCTATGCGAGCATGAAAGGTAATCTTGATTTGGTGCGCCACCTCTACGATCTTGATTTAAAGATTTCTCCTCATATCACTGCAAGTTTGCCTGTGGTAGCCACAATTGCAGGAGGACCCCTTGCCGGTATCGCGGCCTGGGTAGCAAATAAAATAATTAATCAAAGCATGCAGAAAATTACTGCTTACAGTTATAAAATTTCTGGTCCCTGGAATCAGCCTATAGTGCAGCAGCTGAGTATGGTAAAGAAAGTCATTAAGAAGAGATAAGGGTATCAGGCTTTATTAAATATGATAAAACAATTACTTAATACTTATTGGAACGTGGCGGTATTTCAGGAGACACCTGACAATACTCCTTATTCCCGCTTTTTATTGGGACTTGGCATTCTCTTGTTTATCGTGATTATGACAGTTCAATGGGAGCTTTCTGATCTGGAATTTTCTGATGAAATCAGCATTACCTTTTTGGTAGCCTGCAGTTTAGCCCTGTCTTTTATCGTGTTTACTTATGGGCTTTTATTTGCCAGAGGATTAGTTTCTCGTTGGGTGCAGACTGCTACTTGCTTGTATTTTACCCATATCATTGTTCACTTTATGGCTTTTCCCTTGTTTATTCTCGATCCTCTGTTAGCTGGGGCTAATTTGAAAAATCCACTTCTTTTGCTTGTTGGTGTGATATATTTATTCATTACTATAGGTTTATCCGTCTGGCAATTTGTGGTCACGGCACACATTTATAAATATGCTTTGAATACAACGGCCATACAATCGGTTTTAGCTGCTTTTGGTCTGATTGCAATGAATATACTAACGGTCTCTTTTTGGCGATAAAATCATGATGCATTTACATATTTTGGGGTTAAGCGGTACCTTTATGAGCGCTTTGGCTTTATTGGCACGCGATGCGGGTTTTAAGGTAACTGGCAGTGACGCTGATTGTTACCCTCCGGTAAGTGATTTGCTTGCTGCAAAGGGGATTGAATGGACTGAAGGATATGGGGATGCCACGCTTGCACTCCAGGCTGATTTGGTGGTTGTGGGCAATGCGATTAAGCGTGGTATGCCGGTTTTGGAAGCAGTTATTGAAGCCGGGAAAAATTATACTTCCGGTCCGCAATGGCTGGCTGAAAATATTTTACCCAAATATCAGGTCATTGCTGTTGCTGGGACACATGGTAAAACGACAACGACTTCGATGATTGCCTGGATACTGGAAAAGGCAGGTTTTGAACCTGGATTTTTAATTGGCGGGGTTGCGTCCGATTTTAATACCAGCGCCTGTCTTGGGAAAGGAAAATGGTTTGTTATTGAAGCGGATGAGTATGACAGTGCTTTTTTTGATAAGCGTCCAAAGTTTATGCATTATCGTCCAAGGATCGCCGTATTGAATAATCTTGAATTTGATCATGCGGATATTTATGCTGATTTGCCTGCGATTCAGCAGCAATTTCATTATTTGTTAAGGACTGTTCCTGCGTCGGGAGTTGTTCTCAAACCTCGTGATGATAAAGCCTTGAACGAAGTTTTGGCTCGTGGCCAGTATTCGCGTGTCGAAGAACTGACTTTATCGGGTAATGCTGATTGGTCAGCAGAGCTTATTGAGGAAAGTGGCGCGGCTTTTAAAGTGGTGCATAAGGGAGAGGTCGTTGCTGAGGTGCATTGGTCGCTGATAGGGCGCTTTAATGTGGAAAATGCCCTGGCGGCTCTCGCTGCAAGTGCTAATGCCGGGGTGAAACCGGAAGTAGCGGCAAAGGCTCTGGAATGTTTTACCCCGGTGAAACGTCGTCTTGAAGTAAAATCCAATCGTCATGGTATTACTGTGTATGATGATTTTGCACATCATCCCACAGCAATCACTAAAACGATTGATGCCTTGAAACGAAGCAACAGGCATCAGCGTATCTTTGCGGTTATGGAGTTTGCTTCATATACCATGCGTACAGGAGTCCATGCCGGTGAAATGGCTCATGCTCTGGCTCCAGTCGATGGAGCTTATGTATTGGAACCGCAGGATTTTAATCTGAACGATACGGTAGCCAACTGGACTTGTCCGCACAGAATCTGTAAAAACAACGAAGAGATAGTCAGGGAAGTAGTGGCCAAGGTTAAAGAAGGTGACGCCGTCCTGGTAATGAGTAACCGAGGCTTTAACGGCATCCACCAGCAGTTAATCCAGTCAATAGACAAACGCTTTAACACGATGTAGCTCGTTGCCCGTAGCCTGGCCATTCCCCGATCTACGTCGTTTCTTCGCGCGTCTTTTTGCGCGAAGGATCTCCTGATAGCGGCATGGTGCCAGTGCCGTAGACCGGTCTGCACTTCAAGACAACTCCCAGAGTTTCAAGTCCTGCGCAAGAAACCCCTTGCCGGGCTTTTCTTTTAGAGAAACCTGCATCCATGCGGTCGATGTGCGCGTCCCTGCGCACAACGCTCTAAAAGAAAAGCCCGGCAAGGAGTTTCCGAGAGATTGTGCCAAAGCAGCAGAGCGCCTAAACCTGAATCCTGGCAAGGTCCGTAGCCCGGTCTGCTTGCAGCTGGGATCGAAGTGGCACTAAATCATGCTCTGTGCCGCAACAAAACTTCCGCTTCCTGACGGTCGCGGCTCGGTTTCCGGTGCACGATGAAGTCAATACGAATGCACGAAAACCGAGCCGCGACCGTGAGGAAGCGGAACAGTTATACTGGCAGGAACAGTATTTCTGCCCTGAACTCCTGGATCCCTCGGACAAGCAGCTGTCTCTTGATCACATCTTAGTTTACGCTCTACACCAATACTAAATCAGTCGCTGTACCGCAACAAAACTTCCGCTTCCTGACGGTCGCGGCTCGGTTTCCGGTGCACGATGAAGTCAATACGAATGCACGAAAACCGAGCCGCGACCGTTAGGAAGCGGAACAGTTATACTGGCAGGGACAGTATTTCTGCCCTGAACTCCTGGATCCCTCGGACAAGCAGCTGTCTCTTGAGCACATCTTAGTTTATGCCTACACCAATACTAAATCAGTCGCTGTACCGCAACAAAACTTCCGCTTCCTGACGGTCGCGGCTCGGTTTCCGGTGCACGATGAAGTCAATTCGAAAGCACGAAAACCGAGCCGCGACCGTGAGGAAGCGGAACAGTTATGCTGGTAGGGACCGTGTTTCTGCCCTGAACCCCTGGAACCCTCGGACAAGTAGCTGTCTTTTGATCACATCTTAGTTTACGCTCTACACCAATACTAAATCAGTCGCTGTACCGCAACAAAACTTCCGCTTCCTGACGGTCGCGGCTCGGTTTCCGGTGCACGATGAAGTCAATACGGACGCATGAAAACCGAGCCGCGACCGTCAGGAAGCGGAACAGTTATGCTGGCAGGGACAGTATTTCTGCCCTGAACCCCTGGAACCCTCGGACAAGTAGCTGTCTCTTGATCACATCTTAGTTTACGCTCTACACCAATACTAAATCAGTCGCTGTACCGCAACAAAACTTCCGCTTCCTCACGGTCGCGGCTCGGTTTCCGGTGTACGATGAAGTCAATTCGAAAGCACGAAAACCGAGCCGCGACCGTGAGGAAGCGGAACAGTTATGCTGGCAGGGACCGTGTTTCTGCCATGCCCCCCTGGATCCCAACTGCCATTAAGTTAAGCGCTACTCCACCGTACCGCGGCTTGTCCGCGGTATCCAGAGATCTAAGTTCGGGGTGAGCACTATTCCGGTTGGTACTTATAAGTTCGGTGCCACTTCGATCCCGGCTGCAAGCAGACCGGGCTACAACCCCAAAAATCGAATCATCTCATGCCCGTCTTTTAATTATAAATTCAAGCACTTATTTCATCTAATTCGAATGAAAATCATCGCTTTGAGATAATTATTGGCAAGAAGATAAATTAATAGTTGCAATATTATTTAGAGGTTGATATAAAAAAAGCAGGTGTAATGATTATTCAGAGGGATTACTCGCTGCAGTTTCTTGCGGGTGAACACTTGCGGGAGGGAAGCCATGCTAGAGTTTACCGAATTACAGCAAAGTGCAGAATCTTTATCTAAAAGATTATCCAGAAATTACGGTTCTAATTTCGGATGTGTGGGTTTTTTCTCTGTTTTAATTCCCAACAATACGGCTTTAAGTGATTCGTTCACTATAGCATTAACCGCTCGAAGTCTGAGTGAAGAGAATGATGAAAAACTGCTGGCTTATGTAAAGAGTTTTTCCAGATATTCTGTGGTAAGCACTGACGAGTTTAATGAATTTAAACGAAATGTTCTGTCGGGTATGTACCTTCTGATGTGGTCTCATTATAATTCGACGGTTTCTCATTATATGCACCACTCGTTAGTTCAGTTGTTTCAAAAGGATCTTGGAGTAAACTCCCCTGAAGAAATGGATGTAGATTGGTTTAATTCCAGTTTAACTGCAGTGAGCCAATATTGCTCCTATCTTTACATGTATAAAGACGACTTGAGAGTGTACAGTGAGTTAAATCAGCGTTTAGGTGAAGCGGTTCAAGCAGATATTGAAACGGTACGTAACTCCAGAGTAACTACGAATTCTTCGTGGTATGACCTTTATAATGGATTTATGTGTACTTTAGGGATTAATAACAGGTCTTAAAAGGAGGTTTTATGGCGTTCACTCCACCAGCATATTCTGTATTGAGGGTTAATACTCTTAACCTTGATGCCAGACTGTCTACTTTATTGGGAAGGTATAAAATAGTCGATAATCAGACGGCTGTAGCGACAACTTCCTCTACCAATCCCGCGCCGCTTCAGACCAGTCTTGAAATTCTTCTGGCAAGAATCAATCAGGTCATTGAATGTGACACAGACAGACTTACTGCACGAGATGTATTTAAACAATTAGGTAACGAATTGCGCGATGTTTTGAAAGAAGGCGATGAAACCAAAAATCAGCGTGCTACTTTATTTCTCTTAGGTGCTTTATTACACCGTTACTTCAGAATCATCAATGAATATAAGGGAAGTTATACTGGCTGGTTCGTAACACCCAATCCTCTGAATTCAGATCTCTTCAAAGCAATAAGAGGTGCATTGCAACTTCCTGGGGATGTAACTGTTGATGATTACCAGATGAGAGATTTAAAAATTCTTGATGTCACCACTATTGTCACCGCATTGGAAGCCTTTCGTGACAATATGTACCTTAAAGATCAGGAAGGTATTGAACGTTATAAGAAATATCCTCACCTTAAAGCAGACAGTAATTTTGAAATACATTTGAAAGAAATAATTGATCAGCATACTGCAAGAGGCAGAACTACAGTAAATCAGTTTAAAGCAGTGCGTTTTATTCAATCTTTAAGAAAACAGGTTGATGTGGATCAACAGCAAGTTGAAAATGCCTTGAATCGTTGGTGCAAAGAATTTGCTAGAGCCCATCCTGATTTTGATGGTTTGGATCTTGAAACCATAGAGGGACATATTAAAAAATATTTTAAAGAAGACCCCATTAAGGAGAATATTCTTGATCTGGTCAATACACCTTTGATAAAAGACAATCTAAACAGTATGAGCCATGCCAGCTTTCCCACTCAAATGAAATTGTGTCATGCTAAAATCTGTTCTTTTATTCTTGTTGGCGGCTATTCCATGCTGCTGCAATCGGAGCATGTCAAAAAAGACTTACGATTTAAAATCTATGAAGCCTTGGATATTGTCAAAGATCCTTCTGTTTTATCCAGTGCAGACATGGACAATGGCATTAAACTTTTTAACATGTTTCGCGAAAACAATACTCAGATTGATCTGGATTATGAATTTTTCGGCGATAAAGAAAAAATGGAGACTTTTATTTCACAAACTGAATTGGCTTTGACAAGCAAAATCCAGGCAGAGAAAGAACAAAAGGCTCAGGAGCAAAGTGCAAAACCAGCAACGATCGCTCTGGTGTGATATATAAATACTGTATCAAGGCTACAGATCCACGACGCTACAGATCCACGTCGTCCTGAGCGCGTCTTTTTGCGCGAAGGATCTCCCAATACTGGCACTATGCCGCTTTCAGGAGATCCTTCGCGCAAAAAGACGCGCTCAGGACGACGTGGCGCTCGGACGATGCAGTGTTAATGCCCCTTAAAATCCAACTCCCCAGCCTTATAACTCACGGTAATGGTTTCACCTGATTTGAATTTTCCTGTCAACAAAGACTGGGCCAGAGGATTTTCCAGTTTTTGCTGGATAGTTCGTTTCAGTGGTCTTGCGCCATAAACCGGATCAAAGCCTGCCTCAGCAAGATATGCTAATGCTTCAGGAGTAACATCCAGATGAATATCCTGCTGTTTCAGACGTTTATGCAAATAAGCAATTTGAATTGCAGCAATTTTCGCTATTTGCTCTTTTGCCAGGGGATGGAACACTACTGTTTCATCAATACGGTTAATAAATTCTGGTCTGAAATGTTGGCCGACCATCTCCATCACTGCGGACTTGATTTGCTCATAAGTGAATTTGCTGCCCATTTCCTGGATTAACTGAGAACCAAGATTCGAGGTCATAACAATAACGGTATTACGAAAATCAACAGTACGTCCCTGGCCGTCTGTTAAACGCCCATCATCCATAACCTGCAGGAGAATATTAAATACGTCTGAATGTGCTTTTTCTACCTCATCCAGCAAAATAACAGAATAAGGTCTGCGTCTTACCGCTTCAGTCAAATAACCGCCTTCTTCATAGCCTACATACCCAGGAGGCGCTCCTATCAAGCGGGCGACTGAATGTTTTTCCATAAATTCGGACATATCAATACGTATCATGGCTTCTTCAGTATCAAACAAAAAGGAGGCCAAAGCTTTACATAATTCCGTTTTACCCACACCGGTTGGACCTAAGAACAGGAAGGAACCAATAGGGCGGTTAGGATCGGATAAACCGGCACGAGAGCGCCTGATGGCATTGGAGACTGCATCGACTGCTTCATTCTGCCCAACGAGGCGATTGTGCAGTACTTCCTCCATTTTAAGCAGTTTTTCTTTTTCGCCTTCCATCATTTTGGCAACAGGAATACCAGTCCATTTTGAAACTACTTCTGCTATTTCATCTTCAGTGACTTTGTTACGCACTAATTTGGTTTCGACGCTATCAATAGCAGCAACTTCGCTTAGCCGTTTTTCAAGCTCGGGAATTCTGCCATATTGCAATTCAGACATACGGCTGAGATCGCCGGCACGTCTTGCCGTTTCCATTTCCAGTTTGGCTTGCTCCAAAGCTTCTTTAATTTGAGTAGAGCCTTGCATGGTTGCTTTTTCAGTGTTCCATAGTTCTTCCAGTTCGGAATAGTTTTGCTCCAGTTCATCAATGGAATGCTGTAAATCTTCCAGCCTTTTCTTGGAGGCTTCATCGTTTTCTTTATTTAAAGCTTCCCGTTCAATTTTTAATTGAATCAAACGACGTTCCAACTTATCCATACTTTCCGGTTTGGAATCAATTTCCATACGAATCAGGCTTCCTGCCTCATCAATAAGGTCAATAGCCTTATCCGGTAATTGGCGGTCGCTAATGTAACGATGGGACAGCGTTGCGGCGGCGACTATGGCCGGATCTGTGATTTCCACACCGTGATGCACTTCGTAACGTTCTTTTAAACCACGCAGTATCGCTATGGTGTCTTCAACATTAGGTTCATCGACCAGTACCTTTTGAAAGCGGCGCTCAAGAGCCGCGTCTTTCTCAATATATTGTCTGTATTCATCCAGAGTTGTCGCGCCTATACAATGCAGTTCCCCACGAGCCAGCGCTGGTTTCAGCATGTTGCCGGCATCCATAGCGCCCTCGGCTTTACCTGCACCAACCATGGTATGGATTTCATCAATAAATAAAATAATCTGACCTTCCTGCTTGGCCAAATCATTCAAAACGGCTTTCAAACGCTCCTCAAACTCACCGCGAAATTTTGCGCCCGCAATGAGAGCGCCCATATCCAGGGACAGCAAGCGTTTGTTCTTTAAGCCTTCGGGCACTTCGCCATTGATAATGCGCTGGGCCAATCCTTCCACTATTGCTGTTTTACCCACACCCGGTTCACCAATTAATACCGGGTTGTTTTTGGTTCTTCTTTGCAATACCTGAATGGTGCGGCGAATTTCATCATCGCGGCCAATAACCGGATCCAGTTTGCCTTGTTCTGCGCGCTCGGTTAAATCCAGGGTATATTTTTCCAGAGCTTGCCTTTGTTCTTCGGCGTTAGCGTCATTTACTGACTCACCGCCACGTAATTCTTCTATAGCCTTTTCTATAGCTTTGATATCACCACCGGCTTGTTTTAAAATTTTACCTAAAGAGCCTTCTTCACTGACGGCAGCCAGGACAAAAAGTTCGCTGGAAATAAAATTATCCTTTCTTTGCTGCGATAATTTATCAGTCAGATTAAGCAGGCGATTTAAGCCATTGGAAATATGGATGTCGCCACCTGTGCCTGACACGGTGGGCAGCTTTTCCAGATATTGATCCAGAAGGGTTCTTAACAGCGGAATATTCACTCCGGCTTTGGTCAACAGAGGTCTGCAACTGCCTCCTTGCTGATCCAGCAACGCTTTCATCAGGTGTTCAGGTTCAATAAATCCATTATCGCGGCCCAGAGCTAATGATTGTGCATCGGCTAAGGCCATTTGAAATTTTGATGTTAATTTATCCATTCTCATTGCTGCACCTTTAATCAATTATGGTCAAATATTTAGGGGTATTAATTCATCTCTTACTACCGTAAAATGAGGATTACTTTAATAATTTCAAGAGCTCAATATGAATAATGATGTGTCTTCTAATTCTAATGCAGATTCGCAAACTTTGCTTAATCAAATTGTTATTGACTACATGAAAGAAAAAAAATGGAAGCGCAGATGGCGGTGGTTCTTCCGTACTATTTTTCTGTTATTCATTTTATACATGGTTTATTTAATGGCTACTTATAATAGTGATGCCAGCAGTAGCGATTCAAAAGACCATGTTGGACTGGTTGATTTAAACGGTGAAATTTTTGATGCTAAAGGGGCAAATGCGGATGACTTTGCCAAGGGAGTTGACAGTGCTTATAAAAATAAAAATTTAAAGGCTTTAATTATTCGTATCAATAGTCCTGGAGGCAGTCCAGTACAGGCTGAATACATGTATAACACTCTGAAATACTATAAGGCCAAATACCCTGATATCAAAACATACGCTGTCTGTGTGGATTTATGTGCTTCTGCTGCCTACTATGTAGCAGTTGCAACGGATCAGATTTATGCAAGCCCTGCCAGTATGGTTGGCTCCATTGGGGTTATTTACAGTGGTTTTGGTTTTGTCGATGCTATAGAGAAGATTGGAGTAAGTCGAAGGTTGCAAACTTCAGGAGCCAACAAAGGCTTCCTGGATCCGTTCTCACCTACCAATGATTTTCAAAAGCAAAAATTACAAACCATGCTGGATTTGATCCATCAGCAATTTATCAAACGTGTTAAAGAGGGTCGGGGTGATCGCTTGCACATTGATGATGAAACCTTTTCCGGATTGTTCTGGACTGGCGAGCAGGCTTTTGCCAATGGCTTAATTGATGGTTACGCCAGCAGCGGTCAATTGGCACGTGATGTGATTAAAATAGATCGTCTGGTTGATTACACACACAAACAGAATCTGTTTGACAGGGTGAGTAAAAACCTGGGAACCGCATTGGCTGATGAGTTGCCGATGAGTTTGGGGATTAAGCCGGGACTGAGGTAGATTCTACGAGGTACTTGCCGATTAAATTGTAGCCCGGTTGCTCGCAACCGGGATTGTTCAGGGTCGTAACCCGTATTAGCGGAGCGTAATACGGGAAATTGCCACTTCGATCCTGTATTACACTCCGCTAATACAGGCTACGACCCCAAGTGCCAGTGATGAGACTACTTCAATGCAGGTGAAAGCGTTTGTAACAAGGATTTGAACACCTTCGGCGTTCCTGCCACCACATCACCATGGCTCAGAAAATCGTCACCGCCATGTACGTCACTGATAAGCCCACCGGCTTCTCTGATTAATAATGAACCTGCTGCAATATCCCAGGGACGCAGGCCAAATTCCCAGAAACCATCCAAACGCCCGCTGGCAACATAGGCCAGATCAAGTGCTGCTGAACCGGTTCTTCGTACGCCCGCACATTTGCCCATCATGGCTTCAAAGGTTGGTAAATAGCGTTGAGCCAAATGAATATCACGGAAAGGAACCCCAGTGCCTAACAGAGAGGCGCTAAGCAAGGTCTGTTTGGATACTCTGATTCTTCTGTCGTTCAAACGGGCACCACGGCCACGGCTGGCTGCGAAACACTCATGGCGTAAGGGATCATAAATCACACCATGTTCAATTCGGCCTTTAACTTTCAAGGCAATGGAGACAGAGAAAAAAGGAAAACCATGCAGATAATTCGATGTTCCATCCAGGGGATCAATAATCCAGACAAATTCTTCATGTCCTTCCTGCATTCCGCTTTCCTCAGCAAGAATTCCATGTTCAGGATAAGCTTTACGAATGGCGTTTATTATGACTTGTTCTGCCTTAATATCCACTTCACTGAAATATTCCTGACTGCTTTTGGCAGTAATTTTTAAACGGTCCACTTGTTCCATGTGACGGATAATAATTTCACCAGCCTGACGTGCTGCACTAACTGCAATATTTAAAAGTGGTTCCATTGGTTACGCTCTTTAATTTACAAAATCAGCAATTCTAGCACATTTTTTTTGCTCTGAGAGAAGTCTAAGTAATAAATGCTGTGATATAGTTAGAGAAAGTTGCAAATATAAGTTTTTTTATGAAATTAAGTTCTATTCGTATTGTTTTAGTAGCGACCTCGCATCCAGGAAACATCGGTTCCACTGCAAGAGCAATGAAAACTATGGGACTGAGTTCCCTTTATCTGGTAACGCCTAAATCTTTTCCTGATTATAAAGCTAATGAAATGGCCGCTGGTGCCGATGATGTTTTAGCGGGAGCTATAGTAACCCAATCCCTGGATGAGGCTTTGGCGGGATGCCAGTTAATTCTGGCTACCAGCGCAAGACCCAGAGGTTTGTCTTTACCCGGTTTGCTTCCGGTTGCCAGCGCGGAACTGGTGAGCCAGCAACCCGATAATACCCGAATAGCTATTGTTTTTGGTCGCGAACATTCCGGCCTGACTAATGAAGAACTGTTAAAATGTCATTATCACATTAATATTCCCAGCAATCCGGAATACAGTTCGCTTAATCTGGCACAGGCAGTACAGATCATTGCTTATGAAATGCGGATGAAGTTATTAGCGCCTCAGGCAGAAGTGGCTCTACGTCAGGATGACTATGCTACCGCTGATGAAATTGAGCAGTTTTATGATCATTTAAAAGAAGTGTTTATCGAAATTCAATTTTTAAAAGAGTCTAACCCCCGGCGTCTTATGCAGAGGGTAAGGCGATTATTTAACCGCGTCAATCTGGAAAAAATGGAAGTAAGTATTCTGCGCGGTATGTTAAGCCAGGTGCAGAAATCTCTGGAATGGGCTGCTAAAAAGGACAAGAGCAACATACATGAGTGATATGCCGATTTATTTTGATTATATGGCTACAACACCGGTTGATCCTCGTGTTGCAGAACAAATGATAAAATATCTGGGGCCAGAGGGAGTTTTTGGCAATCCTGCATCCACGACCCATGCTTACGGTCAGGCTGCTGCTCTGGCTGTTGAACGTGCACGTCTGCAAATTGCTGATTCTATTAAGGCCTCAGCACAAGATATAGTCTTTACCTCGGGGGCTACAGAGTCAGATAACCTGGCCATTCTTGGGGCTGCTCACTTCTATAAAAATAAAGGAAAACACCTGATAACCATGAGCACGGAACATAAAGCCGTGCTTGATTGCTTCTACCAATTGGAAAAAGAAGATTATGAGGTGACGTATCTGGCTCCAGAGCCAGATGGATTGCTGGATCTGGCAAAACTCGAAAAAGCGCTTAGACCAGATACCATTCTGGTGTCTGTCATGCAGGTCAATAATGAAATAGGCGTTATTCAGGATATCGCTGCTATAGGTGGATTACTGCGCAATAAAGGCATCGTTTTTCATGTGGATGCAGCGCAAAGTGCAGGAAAATTGCCAATAGATGTCACTCAGTTATCCGTAGATTTAATGTCTTTTTCCGCGCATAAAAATTATGGTCCTAAAGGAATAGGGGCTTTGTATGTTCGTCACAGGCCGCGTATTCGTCTAAAGCCACTGATTTTTGGTGGCGGTCATGAAAATGGATTGCGCTCAGGCACTTTGGCGACTCATCAGATTGTTGGAATGGGAGAGGCCTTTGCTCTAAGTGTACAAGAACAGACACAAGAGCAGGAGCGCATTTTGGCATTGCGCAAGCAATTATGGCAGGGAATCCAACATTTACCTGGAATACGTCTCAATGGCCACGAACATCAGCGAATTGCCGGCAATCTGAATTTCAGCTTTTCCGGGTTAGATGGCGATTCATTATTGCTTGCTTTGAAAGATCTGGCCATTTCTACGAGTTCTGCCTGCACTTCTGCAAGCATACAGCCATCTTATGTATTAAGAGAGATTGGTCTGTCAGAACATTTGGCACAAAGTTCTTTACGAATGTCTATTGGACGCTTCACAAAAAAGGAGCAAATTGAGTTCGCTATTGATATAATTTGTTCACAAGTACTAAGACTGTATGATTTGTCGCCATTATGATGTATAATAAGATCATCGAAGAGTGTTTTTTTTATCCGAGGCATGCCGGAGTATTGGATGTCTCTGCTCCTTTAGTGGTTCATTGTAGAAGCAGTCAACCCAATCAGGCAGTGCTCATTGATTTATACATCAATTGTTCTCCTGATGGAATAATTAAAAAAATCAATTTTAAAGCAAAAGGCAATCCTTATGTGATTGCAGCAATGGAATGGTTGTGTCGGCAGACAGAAGGCAGGCTAATAAACAGTCTCCCTTTAATCACGTATCAATTGCTGATTAAAGAGTTGGGAATTCCGACAAATCAATATCCCATTGCGCTGCAAATTGAAGAAATTTATAAAGAAACAGTGGTTTTGATGAAAAAGAAACTTGAGGGAATTAAGTCATGAGTGTCGTTATGCAACATACCAGCAGTGTTGAGCCAGGTATTAGCTTCAGTGAATCAGCTGTCAAGCACCTGCTTACTTATTTAGCTAAAAACCCGGAGCAAAAGGGTGTGCGCCTGTCGGTAAAGAAAACAGGGTGTTCCGGTTTATCTTATGTAGTAGATTATGTTGCATCACCCTTAGAGGGCGATATTACTATGCCTCTATCAGGTGAATACCTGGTGTGCATCGATAAATCCAGCCTTCCTTTTTTAAAAAACATGCGTGTGGATTATGTAAAACAAGGATTGAATTATAAGTTTATTTTTAACAATCCCAATCAGACCGGACAATGCGGTTGTGGTGAAAGTTTTACGGTGGGGTAGGTTTGTAGTCCCGTTGCGAGAAACAATCTCTTCTACACTCGATCCACGTCGTCCTGAGCGCGTCTTTTTGCGCGAAGGATCTCCTGAAAGTGGCATGGTGCCGATATTTGGAGATCCTTCGCGCAAAAAGACGCGCTCAGGACGACGTAGACCGTAGCCGGGATGGTGTGTGGAATTCGTTTCCCGGTTGCAAGCAACCGGGCTACAAAAATTGTCTTTTTTCGTCATAGATGACTTATTTTTAACTTAATGGTAGTAAAATCACTCGATAAAGAACAAATCCACAAGAAATTTTACTCTGAATTATAAAAAAAAATCATTTTTTCTTGTGAAAAAGCATTTCAGTTTTTTTAATAAAAACCGATAAAAATCATATATTTATTTTTACAAATCTTATCAAAATGATACAATATTCGCTCTTAATATTCCCTTAATAAATGAATATCATTGAATCAATGTTTACACTCTTTGGGATATTTGATATTATATGAAGCATGGTGTTCGGTACGTGGATGTGTTGGACATAATTTTTTATTCATTAATTTGTGCTAGGAGATTTAAATGAGTGCAGTAATGCAAGAAGTAGTGCAAGGTAACGATGCACTGACGCACCAGGTAATTAGTGCGGTAAAAACCTATTTGACCAGTGTTGGCAATAAAGATGCTAATTTAAACTTATATCAACTAATTGTTGAAGAAGTTGAAGCTCCTTTATTCCGTACAGTTATGGAATTAACTCGTTACAACCAATCAAAAGCAGCTCGAGTTCTTGGTGTAAGCCGTGGTACTTTACGTACTAAACTGAAGCGCTATTTTGACGATGAATTTATTGGTACTCGTGATTTCTAATTTGGATTTTTCTGAATTCAGTATCCCTTCAGTAGTATTTCAAGATAAATTCATAGGTATATGTGGTCTTTTGCTAGGCACTCTGCTACTATAGATAACAGAGTCGGTCAGGCAATCGCTCTTTGTTTGTAACAAAGGGAGGAAAGTCCGGGCTCCACAGGGCAGGGTGCCAGGTAACGCCTGGGAGGTGTGAGCCTACGGAAAGTGCCACAGAAAATATACCGCCCGCTTGTTCCATGCAACAAGCGGGTAAGGGTGAAATGGTGCGGTAAGAGCGCACCGCGCGACTGGCAACAGTCGTGGCAGGGAAAACCCCACCCGGAGCAAGACCAAATAGGAATCCATTTGACTGAATAAGTCATGACGTGCGGCCCGTACGGGATTCGGGTAGGTTGCTTGAGGCATACGGTGACGTGTGTCCCAGATGAATGATTGTCCGCGACAGAACCCGGCTTATCGACCGACTCCCTTTTAATAAATTGTCTTTTAAAGTTCTTAGTGCTAGATTAAAGATTCTCTTAATTTTCCAATAGATATCAATGACAACAGTCAGTGAATGGTGGATGTGGCCTGCTTTTTTTGCTTTCGTGCTTGTCATGATTTTTATCGATCTGTTTTTATTCAGTGGCCGTAAAGTCCATCGTGTTTCAACCACAGAAGCTCTTTCCTGGACTATGGTCTGGGTTTGTCTGGCGCTTATTTTTAATCTTTTGTTCTGGTGGTACTTGCTTCATGTAACAACAGCAGAAGAGGCTCATGTAAAAGCTCTGGAGTTCACAACCGGATATCTGATTGAAAAATCATTATCCATAGATAATATCTTTGTTATCCTCATGATTTTTCAATATTTTTCTATACCAGTGGAATATCAGCGCCGCGTCCTGATTTATGGTGTTCTCGGTGCGATTGTGATGCGCCTGGTTCTGATTTTATTGGGCATTTGGGTTATTAACCAGTTTCACTGGGTACTTTATCTTTTCGGTTTACTCCTGTTGGTGACGGGAGTTAAAATGTTCTTTGTTGAGGATGAAGCCCCTGATTTGGAAAGGAATCCTGTGTATCGCATGATGAATAATCATTTACATATCACCAAGACTTTGCATGGTGAGCATTTTTTTGTCCTGAAAGACAAAATACGCTATGCGACCCCTTTATTTGTTGTATTAGTACTGGTCGAGGTAAGTGATCTTATTTTCGCAGTAGACAGCATTCCAGCCATATTTGCCATAACCAATGATCCTTTTATTGTCTTTACCTCCAATATCTTTGCCATACTGGGTTTACGTGCTTTGTACTTCCTTCTGGTGAATATGCACAATCGCTTTCACCTGCTTAAATACGGCCTTGCCATCATTTTGATTTTTATCGGCATTAAAATGCTTATAGTGCATTGGTTTAAAATCCCAATTTTCCTAACGCTGGGCAGTGTAGCGATCATCCTGTTTACAAGTGTGCTCCTCAGTATTTACCATTCACATTTATTGGATAAAAGGAAGAAGAAGGGTTCGTAGTACGGCCACGAAATCCCACCCAACCCTGACTCTACTAAACATTTTTGCTATTCCCCGATCCACGTCGTCCTGAGCGCGTTTTTTTGCGCGAAGGATCTCCATTACAGTGGCATAGTGCCAGTATTTGGAGATCCTTCGCGCAAAAAGACGCGCTCAGGACGACGTGCATTGGAGTAATGGCAAAGAGGTGATCGAGGGACAGATGCAAGCAGACCGGGCTACGATCCGAGTTATGCCAGATATTTTTTCAGCAAACTGTTCACTTGTTCTGGATTCGCCTTTCCTTTGCTTTGTTTCATGACCTGGCCGACAAAAAAGGCCAGCAGCTTTTCTTTGCCTGCTTTATAATCAGCTGCCTGTTCGGGATATTGTTTTACTATATTGGCGATCATTTCTTCAAGCTCGGCGCTGTTATCCATTTGCTGGTAGCCTTCGCGCTGGATGATTGCATCAATATCTGTTTCCCCATTCCACAGGAAGGTAAAAATATTCTTTGCATTATTAGACGACACACTGTTGTCTTGCAGTTTATCCAGGAGTCTGGCCATGGTTTCAGCCGATATAGGTAAGGTGTCAAAACCCAGATTGCGCTCATTAAGTGAAGCTGCGTATTGGCCCTTTAACCAGTTAATAATTATTTTCTCCGAGGCTTTACTTAATGATTTGATGTCTTTGTAAAAATGCCAGGCTTCTGGTGATGACAAAATAAATGAAATGTCTTCATCGTTTAATGAAGGGGTATTTTTTAATTCGCTGTGAATTTTATGCGGTAAATCCGGTAAATTATGCTTTATTTCCGCTATCTGATAGCGTGTTACTTCTATGGGTAACAAGTCCGGATCAGGAAAATAGCGGTAATCATTTTCATTTTCCTTGTCGCGCATGGGATGAGTGCTGTTGGTATCCGGGTTATAAAGACGTGTTTCCTGAATGACCTTTTGACCGCTTTCCAACAAATCCTGATGTCTCAATTGTTCAAAAGCTATAGCCTTTTCAATATAACGGAACGAATTGAGATTCTTCAACTCCGTTCGCGTGCCTAAAGTTGCTGATCCTCTGGGTTTGATGGACAGGTTCACATCGCAGCGAAAGGAGCCTTCCTGCATATTACCATCACAAATTCCCAGAAACCGTACCAACTGATGTAAGGTTTTCAAATATTTAATCGCTTCTTCTGCCGAATACATGCAGGGGGTGGTAACTATTTCCAGCAGGGGAGTCCCTGCACGGTTTAAATCAATTCCAGTATAGTCTGAATGATTCTCATGCAGAGATTTTCCTGCATCTTCTTCCAGATGAGCGCGAACAATTTCTATGTTTTTTTCCCTGCCATCATCAAGTGTAATGGTCAATTGGCCATTACTGACTATAGGTTTTTGAAATTGGCTGATTTGATAGCCTTTAGGCAAATCAGGATAAAAATAATTTTTCCTTTCAAAAATGGAGGCATTATTAATATCGGCATTAATCGCCAGGCCTAACTGGATGGCCATAACTACTGCTTCTTTGTTTAAAACCGGAAGCACTCCGGGAAAACCCGCATCAATAAAACAGGTTTGTGAATTGGGGAGGGCGCCAAAAGCAGTAGATGCGCCAGAAAATAATTTCGATTTGGTTTTTAACTGAGCATGAACTTCAAGACCAATAACAGTATCCCATTCCATAAATCACCCTTATTGGTTAGGTCTGGACTTATGCCAGCTCGTATGTTGTTGATAATGATGCGCCAGTTGCAGCAGGCGACCTTCACTAAAATGCTTGCCCATCAATTGCATGCCTACAGGGAGTTGCTTGTCAAAACCTGCAGGAATGGACAGGGCAGGAAGACCTGCCAGATTCGCGGCTACAGTAAAGACATCAGCAAGATAATTTTGAATTGGGTCAGCGATTTTTTCCCCAATTTTAAAGGCAGTTGTCGGGGTGGTGGGGCCGAGAATAAAATCAACCTTGCCAAGGCTGTTGGATAATTCTTGCTGAATCAGGCGTCTGATTTTTTGAGCCTGTACATAATAAGCATCAAAATAACCTGCCGAAAGGACATGAGTTCCAGTAAGGATTCGCCTTTGTACCTCTGCACCAAAACCCTCACTGCGCGAATTGATGATCAGCTCGTTTAAACTGGACGCCTTGGAACTGCGGTGACCAAAACGCAAGCCATCATAGCGAGACAGGTTGGAAGACGCTTCCGCACAGGCTATTACATAATAACAAGGCACCCATAAAGGCTGGAGTTTTAAATCCATTTCAACAATTTCAGCCCCCAAGTCCCTGAATACGCTTACTGCTTCTAAAATGGCTTTTTGTATCCCCTGATCTACCTGAGGCTGGAAGAAACAAGAGGGGAGTCCTATTCGTGTTTGAGCTGAGGGTTGATTCAGTTCCGCCGTATAATCAGGCAAGTCAGAATCTACTGAAGTAGAATCGCGTGGGTCAAAGCCTGCCATAGCTTGCAGGATGATTGCCAAATCTTCAGCACTGTTGGCGAAAGGCCCCGCCTGATCCAGACTTGATGCATAAGCCACCATACCAAAACGCGATACCAGACCATAAGTAGGTTTGATGCCGCTAATCCCGCAAAATGCCGCAGGCTGGCGTATGGAGCCACCGGTGTCTGAACCAATGGCAAAGGGAGCTAATCCCGCAGCAACTGCGGCTGCCGAGCCTCCTGAAGAACCTCCGGGTACGCGTTCTTTATCCCAGGGATTTTTTACGGCACCAAAATAACTGTTTTCATTGGCCGAACCCATGGCAAATTCATCCATGTTGGTTTTTCCTACCAGAATAGCGCCTTGTTCTTTCAGTTTGCTTACTATGGTCGCTTCATAAGGAGCCTGAAAATTAGCCAGCATTTTGGAACCACAGGTTGTTGGCATGTTCTGAGTACAGAATAAATCCTTCAATGCCATGGGGATTCCAGTCAGCGCTTTGGCTTTACCTTGCTTTAACTGTTCATCAGCGTGCTTTGCATCAGTCAGTGCCTGGTGTTCATCAAGGCTGATGAAGGCATTCAAATCCTTATTGGCGTGAATGGTGTTAATGCACTGTTGGGTGAGTTCGACACTGGACAGTTCACCTGTCTGCAGTACCTGCGATAAATGCTTTAATGAATTGAATTCCATAATTATTTACCTGAGTCTATGACTTTAGGGACTAAATACAAATTGTCTTCGAAGAGAGGGGCTATAGCTTCCAGTTCTGCCACACAATCTGCCTCTGTCACAGCATCTTCCCTTAAACGCTGATGCAAGGCAAAAGGGTGAAACAGTGGGGCTATGCCTTTGGTATCCACTGAACGTAATTGGTCAACAAAATCCATGATGGAACTGATTTCCTGAGTCAATTGCTCAGAGTGTTCTTCATCAATAGTCAAATAAGCCAAGCCCGCTATTTTTTCAAGATCTTTTGAAGAGATAGTCATATTAGTACTCAAACAGAAAGTAGATCATTATAACTATTTCCGATTCATTTCCAAGTATGTAGAATGGGTATTCGTTCACAATAACAGAGGCGAATGTGTTATCCACATTACAACAGTATAAAACCCAGGGCGGTGTTCACGTTGAGTTTTCTCAGCAGTCACTTGATTATCAGCAGGGAATAGAATCTTTGCTGGAACGTATTGATTCACACCGAGGCGCTTTATTCGCTTCGAGTTTTGAATATCCTGGACGTTATACCTGTTGGGATATAGGCTTTTATAATCCTCCTCTGGCCATTGTCTGTAAACAGAATGTCATTAAACTTGAAGCCTTGAATCAGCGTGGTGAAGTATTGCTGGCTTTTGTAAAACCTTTAATTGCAGAACAAGGCAATCTGGAGTTACTGTCCAACAGTAAAACCGTCTGTGAGCTTAAGATTAAGCCCTCACAACAGGTTTTTAGTGAAGAGGAGCGGAGCTTACAACCCTCAGTATTCAGCATCATCCGTTTGCTGCTTGCCTTTTTTAAATCAGATGAAGACTCCTATTCAGGCCTTTACGGCGCTTTTGGTTTTGACCTGATTTATCAGTTTGAGGATTTGCCGCAGCATAAAGAACGCGATGAATCACAACGGGAGATGGTGCTGTATTTGCCCGATGAAATTTATATTGTCAATCACAGGAAAGAAGAAGCTTTTGTCAGGCGCTATGATTTTCAATATCAGGGAAAATCAACTCAGTCCTTGGCAAGAGAAGGTGAATATGCGCCTTATCAGTCGCCTGAAAAGCCAGAAAAGGTTTGCGATCATGAACTGGGTGAATACACCTCGGTAGTCAATAAGGCCAAAGAGCGATTTGCCTGTGGTGATTTGTTTGAAGTGGTGCCCAGTCAGACTTTTTATACCCATTTCACCAGTAAGCCCTCTGAATTATTCAGCAAAATGCGGCGGGTTAATCCTTCTCCTTATGGTTTTTTTATTAATTTGGGCAATGAAGAATATCTGGTAGGCGCTTCTCCTGAAATGTACGTGCGAGTTCAGGGGAAACGGGTGGAAACCTGTCCTATATCAGGAACCATCAAACGGGGGGCTGATGCCATTGAAGATGCCTTAAATATTCAGGCTTTACTGGATTCTCCCAAAGAAGAGTCAGAACTGACCATGTGTACTGATGTGGACAGGAACGACAAATCACGTGTTTGTGAGGCGGGAAGTGTTCGAGTGATAGGCAGGCGTCAAATAGAAATGTATTCACGCCTGATTCATACAGTAGATCATGTAGAAGGTATTTTGCGCCAGGAATTTGATGCGGTAGATGCTTTTTTAACCCATATGTGGGTGGTGACGGTTACTGGCGCCCCTAAACTCTGGGCGATGAATTTTATAGAGCAACACGAAAAATCACCGCGTAAATGGTATGGTGGTGCAGTAGGCTGGTTTGGTTTTGATGGCAATTTAAATACTGGCCTTGTTTTAAGAACGGTACGTATTGAGCGGGGAATTGCTGAGGTCAGGGTAGGGGCAACGCTGCTTTATGATTCAGTTCCTGAGGCTGAAGAGCAGGAAACCCGTTTAAAGGCTTCTGCTTTTTTGGATTTACTGCAAAACTCTGAACAAAAAGCCAAAGAGAAAACCGAAGCCTTGTCTTTAACCGGAACCGGTAAAAAAGTATTGCTCGTTGATCATCAGGATTCCTTCGTGCATACGCTGGCAAATTACATCCGTCAGACTGGAGCCGAGGTAACGACCATTCGTTTTGACAAGGTATTGGCTTATTTAAAAGAAAAGACTTTTGATTTGGTTGTTTTATCGCCAGGACCTGGAAGGCCCGCTGATTTTAAACTTTCCGAGACTATAGATCATATTAATGCTTATGACATACCTATTTTCGGTGTTTGCCTCGGTTTGCAGGGAATAGTGGAACATTTTGGCGGTATTCTTGATATTTTGCATTATCCCATGCATGGCAAACCCTCTCAAATCAAGGTCCTGAATTCAGCTCATTTATTCAACGGGTTGAATGAATCCTTCACTGCTGGACGTTATCATTCTTTATACGCCCGTTTAAAAACAGTTCCTGACGCACTTGAAGTCACTGCAATGAGTGAGGATGGTATTGTCATGGCGGTATCGCATAAGACATTGCCTATTCATGCAGTGCAGTTCCATCCTGAAACGATTTTGTCTCTCCCTAATCAGGCGGGTATGAAAATCATTACTAACCTTATGGACATGGTGAAAGCACATGGGTAAAAAAACGCTGATTCTTTATCTGGTTTCGGTTGTACTGGGATTTTTAACGGGACTTATCGCGTCCTTATTTCAGTTAGCCATTGCCGGTCTAGATGCGTCACTGGCCAATTTTTTTACCTGGGTTCAAACTCATGATTTACCCGTTGGACTCATTTCGGCACTGGTTTCCATGCTTATGGTGTTGATTGCCTGGCTTTTAGTACGGCATATAGCTCCCGAAGCTTCTGGAAGTGGGGTGCCTGAAATAGAAGGAACTTTGCTTCATGTCCGTCCTATCTTCTGGAAACGTTTGTTGCCCGTGAAATTTTTTGCTGGTGTTTTGGCCATTTCAGCCAAAATGGTGTTGGGACGGGAAGGTCCTACCATTCAAATGGGCGGGAATTTAGGGGAAATGCTGGGGGACATGTTTCGCATGTCACGTCGCAGAAGTGATACCTTAATTGCTGCCGGATCCGCAGCGGGTCTTGCCGCTGCGTTTAATGCGCCATTGGCGGGTGTTTTATTCGTGATGGAAGAAATGCGTAATCAGTTTAATTATTCCTTTACCAATTTTAAAATGGTCATGATTTGCTGCGTTATGGCGACCATTACCCTGAACCTGATTGTTGGCTCAGGCCCTGCCATTAAAATGGAATTATTTGAGCTGCCCAGCCTGCATTCATTATGGTTGTTTTTAGTATTTGGCGTTGTTGTGGGGCTGATAGGGCTGCTGTTCAATCATGTGCTTATCAAGACCCTGGATTTGTTGGACAGATTAACCTCGCGGCAAAAGATGTGTTATGTAGTGCTGGTTGGCTTGTTAGTGGGATTTCTCACTTATTATTATCCTCCTACCGTCGGAGGCGGATATGAGATTATTAACCAGGCATTGACCATGTCGCCTGCAGTGCCTGTTTTATGCGTTTTAATTGTGATTCGTTTTGTAACGACCATGTTGTCTTATTCAACTGGCGTACCAGGCGGGATTTTTGCTCCTATGCTGGCTTTGGGAACTTTATTAGGCTTGGCAGTGTTCCATTTATTCCAATGGCTGAGTATGGATTTTTCCATTCATCCGGGGATGTTTGCGGTGGCAGGCATGGGGGCGTTTTTTGCGGCTACGGTGCGTTCGCCAATCACGGGTGTGGTTCTGGTGGTGGAAATGACCCAGAATTATTTATTGATTTTACCGCTGATGATCACCTGTATTACATCAACTACTGTAGTGCAATTAGCGCGTAATAAGCCTATATATACCCAGCTTCTTGAACGTACTTTGCGGATTAATTCGACTGCTAAACTTAAATAGTTACACTTGTAACCTTGATGCAGTGATCAAGGTTACAGTTTTATAAAACCTCAGAGTCTTGGTGCGGCTGCTTGCTGCCGGGATTGGATCTGATCGTTATCTTGCACTTCACTTGCCTTATCACTATCCTCTGAGCCTGGTATTGGTGACATATTGTCTTCTTGGCAAGGAAGGAAAAAACATGGTCTGCGTTGTTCCACCCGTGCTATATGTGCCTTAACAAATTGGTTCGCTCTGCTGGGGGAAGCTAATAAATTTTCCAGGATTTTAGCTATTATTTCAGAAGGAACAGTCCTATCTTGATACCCTTGCTGCATGAGAAGCAGCATTGGTCCAATTACCCTTTGGGCCTCAGACTCACCATTACTTCCAAGATCTAATCTTCTACTGCTATCATGGACCTGTAATTGAAGTTGGGTCAGTAGATGGTCATTTTGTTGTAAATTAAATGAAAAAAGTTTATTCCTTTTTAAGATAATTTTTTCTACGGTCGCGGGTATCGTTGCAAGTACTTCTACAAGAGTATTTAAAGGAAGTGCGCGTAAATCATTATTACTTAAATCCAGTGTACGAAGGTGAGGGGGAATAGCTGAAAACATATTTTTTAATTGCGTTTCACTGAAAAGATTAAGACTATTTCCTGCTAATGATACAGAAGTAACATTTGGGGGAAGGTAATTAAATAAATTTGTAATGTGCTGGTTAAATCTGTTTCTAAACATTGGCTGTTGAGCTAAATGTAAATTGTTTGAGACATCCAGAAAATTAACATTCGAAGAAAATAATTGAAAAAAAGGACGCCAATCTTCTATATCTGTGAGTTGATTGCCACTTAAATCAATACCTGTAGCTTCATGGGGGACTGTTGCAAGTTTTCGTAATAATTCCTCATCCCATGTTTCACCTCTGTTTCCATGTCTATCGTGTGCTATAGCAAGAATATTCAAACCTTTACTAGACAAATCAATTTTAAATAACATAATGTATCTTTCCTTTGCTTTAAAAAAGTGGAATTATATTATACAATTAATATTGATTAATTTCAATATGTATGAAAAATAAATGGAAGTATCACCGCTAACGTAAGAAATACGTTCGTCCCTCGACTTGTCTGCGGGATCCAGGAATCTCAATCCGAACTTAGATCTCTGGATACAAGCAACTGACTCTTCTACATCTATCCATGTCGTCCTGAGCGCGTCTTTTGGCGCGAAGGATCTCCTGAAAGCGGCATGGTGCCTATATATACCCAGCTTCTCGAGCGTACTTTGTGAATTAATTCGACTGTTAAATCCGGTAGTCAATAATTTAATCTATTTGATTTTTATTTAATCTTAACCTATAACTAGATAGAGCGATTACTTAGTACCTTCACCAGGATGTAATTGCAGGAGTGACTTCAGTAGTAATATTTCAAGTACTAAATTAATAGGTCAGAAAGACTTATTAATTAGGACTAACTTTGTATTAAGTTGAGGAGGTATTATGTTTCGCTATGTAAGTATTTTTGCCTTAAGCGTATTTCTTGCCAGTGGATCTGCTATGGCAGCGCAAAGCTCGGAAAAAACTAAAGAGTGCGGAAAAATTCTCACAGATTGCTGGAAAAAGGCCTTAGAGGTTAATTGCTATCCTAGCCCTTTTCGACCAGAGGTTTGTAAAAAATTTAAGAAAAATGGATGTTCAAGGACGCCTAAAGACTATTCAGATAATTTTATCGGCAGTGTTGCAAATGGTATAGTTATCAAATGTGCTGGTTGGTGATAGCTTCGTGGTTTGATACTCTGTATTTTAATGATACAAGAGACGTGCTCCAAAAAGAGGCGATAGCCTCGTCACGAAGCCTTAGCACCATGCCAAGGCTTCGAGACAGCGCTACGGACCGTGCCACAACCATGCTACGGCCGTTCCCTGATAGGGGCTGACCTATTTAACTCACGTTAACTTAGTTCCGTTCGAGTTCCCCCATTGCACTCTTAACTGTTCCAGATCTCCTCTGTGTCGCATGAGAGCTTTTATCATAATATGCTCGGGATTTTTCTCTGCTGTATCGAACAATTGTGTTTTCACTTCATCAAAGGTTGTCGAAGTGAACAGTATATGGAACATTTCTCCG
The DNA here is from genome assembly GCF_000373765.1 of Legionella shakespearei DSM 23087. Lineage (GTDB taxonomy): Bacteria > Pseudomonadota > Gammaproteobacteria > Legionellales > Legionellaceae > Legionella > Legionella shakespearei. Next base: position 55,583 of record NZ_KB892389.1, read on the forward strand.
GGCAATTTATCTTCAAACAGAGTGCCAGACGGTTGTCTGTTTAAATACTTGTGTATACTTTTATACACGTTGAGGTATTCAGAGACAAATGATGTCTCGTCCTTATACTGGTAAGGAAACGACGTGATATAACTGACAACAGAGCCTGATGTTTCATCTGCCTGGGTCATTTCTCCGGAAAATACGTGAGTTTGTAAAAATTTAAGTTTTTCTTCATCGGGTAAGGCTTCAAGGATAACCCCCAGGCTACGATGATTTTGATAAGCCTCCGACAATGCAGTTTTCCCCTCCTTGTTTTTAACCAGCATCATATTAAATAATTCTGTTGCTGGTATTTCTTTAACGACTTCCCTTAGTTGCTTTGGAGTGGGTGCTGTCTTGTGTAGAATGGTATTGCCTTCCCTGTCAATGGGTAAAAATTTCAATTCATGACGATGCTCTTCAGTCAGGCGATTTAAAAAGAGTTCGCGGATTTTTTCATAGTCCCTTATTCCCTCAGAAATCTCTATTACATGTCCTTCTTTGAAGCGTGCAATATTACTCTCAATGTGCAGATATAATGGAACATCATCATATAATTTGTTTTTGTAAATAGTGTAAATTTCAGGTTCACTGTAACCATTTAAAATTTTTTCCAGTGCCTGTATTTTGTGATTGCCAATACAACTGCGGATCAGTTCATGATCTTTATCCGCCCATTTTATCCTGTCTTCTTGTTCCTCCTCAGGAATAATTTTTAATACCTCATCCAGTTCACCCTCATGCATGGTGGATTTAAGCAGCATCTTTTTATCCAATGCCTGTTGAAGCACATGGGGAGGAATGGGCGATGGAATGATGGTCAGTGCCTTTGCGAAACTGGCTTTATCCATAGCGGCGGCAGCGAGTATTCGTGCAGCTAAATCCTGGCTGGACATTAAGTTTTCTGTTTGATCTTGAGAGAGTGTATCCAGTGCTGCAGTAAAAAGGGTGTTGTCGTGAGCCAAATGCTCTATCACTGTAACTCCCGCATCGTTTTCCTGCACTAAAATACTTAAACGTTGCGCAGGTTGAAATGATTCCAGTACTTCCTTAACGACAATCTGATCGTGCACGCGCTGTAATAAAGTAGAACCACTGATTTGTTTGTGCTGAACAACTTTGAGTTGAAGTTCAGGCGAAATTCTGGAAAACATGGAGCAAAATTCATTGGGACAACTACTGGCTAAAGTCTGAAAAAAGGGGGCGCCGCTCACCTCAGTAAAAAAAATCCTGGACTGTTCCTCTTCTTCATCAGGAAATAATTCAGTAAATAGTTGTACTATGAGTTTCCATAAGGAAGGGGAAGTAGTTAGCAGAAGCATATCGTCTTTAATGCACTTGAGCAAAAACAAAAGTTTTTTCTCTCGAGACAGGAGCAGTTTGTTAAAAATAGCTTGGATAAGTTCATTACCAGGTTCATTTGATAAAAGCAAACTATTGACAACACTGGCTCCTTCATCATGTTCTACAAACAACTTGCCTAAGGCTTCGGGCGATAGCTGATCAATTAATTTCAGCAGGGAGTTGCTGCCGAGTGAAACGATCATTTGAAGGGCAGTTCTTTCGGATGAGGGGGCTCTTCGAGTAATAAGCAGCTTGATGAAATCTTCCTGTTTTAATTTTTTTGATAAAAGCGCTATGACTCGATCAATTTCACTTGTAGTATCTAACCCTTGAAAGCAGTGAAGTAAAGCCTGAAGAGCACTGCGTTTTTCATCATTCTCTTTTGACAATAAGGTAAAAAGTTCTTCGCCGCTTAAATAGGGTATAACCATTTGTACGGCAGTAATGTTCTGATGATTAAAATCAAAAATACTGTCTGTTACTGCTTGTACCAGTTTATCATGAGGGGCATTTTCAAGCAGAAATTTTAAATTGTCCGGATTGCCATGCGTTAATGCGATTTTTAATACAGTGATAAACGCAGTATTCGTCAACTTCCAGAATTGCTCTTTTTGCCCATCGCTGAGCCGGGTATAAACGTATTCCATAACAGGGAAATGCTGGACAAAATAAACGAATACAGAGTTTGCGTGAGAGTCAGCACTCTTCATCAACTCCCATAATTTCTCAGGTGGATTATCTTCTAAAATGGAGAGCAATAGCATGGAGTGAACCGATGCAATACTAAAGCTTGTATAGTCACCAAATTTTTGCACATTCAATCGTTTTTCTTCTTCCATCCCGTTTAATAAGGAGAGCAAATCATTATGAACGTAGACACTTTGGTTTCCGAAGATGTAAAAACGAGTAAAGGCTACACGCATCAATTCCTGATGCTCATTTTTAGGGTAATAAGACAACAGTCTTTTTAACAACCCCAAATCGAACATGGCATAGCGGATACTTGCAGCATCAGGTCTGTTCTTCGTAGAAAAAGCAATGTCTTTATGGTCAAGCAATTTATTAATAATGTTTTGGTTCTTTGATTGCACTGCTTTGGCGAACAGACTTTCACTACTGCTGTAACTGCTTAAATTCACTTTGGCATGCAGCTGGTTTAAATAATCGAATATCGCTTCATTTCCCTTTTCAGCGGCCCAGAAAATTGCTGTTTTTAAATCGTCATCAAAGATTTCAATATCTGCACCTCGAGCTACCAGATTTTGAACCATGGGCAGATCATTATTCTTTACCGCGATAATTAATGGGGTTTGTTCGTTTTTATCTTTGGCGTCCACATCGGCACCGGCATCCATGAGCATTGTCGCGATTTCTTTCCCTTTTTCATTTTTTTTCTTATAGGCAACGAATTCTAAAGTGCGCAATAAAGCGGTATTACCCTTTTTATCCTGTACATTTACATCAATGCCAAGCTTAATCAATGCTCTGGTATGTTCAACGTCAGCATTTAAGGTGGTAATATGAAGGGCAGTTTGCCCATTAGCATTCATTGCATTTAAATAAGCTCCTTTTTCAAAGGCGCTAAAATCAATGTGGCCAGCAGACAACTGTTCCAGATACTCTTTATTTATCTGTATCAGTGCATTGATTTCTTCCAATCGATTTCCTGCCAAATCCCTTAGCAATTGAAGCAGGTTTTCATTTTGAGTGTACAGGGCAAACGCGATGGTCTTTTTTAGTGCGTTATTGTCTTTGTAAGGCGAAGCATTGCTTAAATGTTTTGTTAAATAGACTTGAGTTTTATTGTTGATAATCTCTTTCAGTTGCTCTGAGTGCACTTGGCCATGGAACATATAGGGCATATCGGGATCAGCCAGTTTCAGCTGTGATGTTGAATCATTATATCCTCTGTAGTCTTTGTAAAATATTTTCCTGGCAGGATAATTTTTAAGCCCTGTTTTTGATGAAATACCGCTTTGCGAACCACAGTTTACATACGTTGCTGGACATCCTGGAATGGAATCGTTAGTACAAAGTTCTAATGCAAGATATCGATAAAAATCAGCGACCATGCCAGTATTTTCATGGTGGGATTCAATAGAATCAAGACATATACCTTCATTATGGCCGCGCCACGCCCAGGTCATGCCTGTCACTTCATCCTTGTCTGGAGGATTTTCAGGATCCCCTTTAAACAGGACATAGGCTCCACCATTAGGTGAGGTGATAAGGTGTTCGGTACATTCTGAGCCTTGTCCTCCCAGATACTGACAAGAGTGTGTCTTGTTGAATTTGCCTAAAGAGGCCGCCATTGCTCGTTCCATATCATTAGTCACATCGAGTTTTTTCAGGTAGTACCCTGGATAACCCAGTAATTTACCATCAATCACGAGATTGGGAATTGCAGCATCATCGTTTTGAGGTTTGAGATCGTAATAACGCTTAATCGCGCCCAGTTGTATGCCATTGTCTGTTAATATCTTGTGGGCGCCGCTGCTTTGCAAACGATAATGTTCATGAAACGCTTCCAAAATAGCTAACTGCGCTTCATTATCATAGCCGTTAATAAACTCGCTCAATGAAGGAGCCAAGGGACAGGCTTCAAGAATCTGGATAAGCTTTTGGGTTATTTCCTGGCTTAATTGGCTCTTTTTCTCTTTTAGCTCTGCTTTTTGTTTATCAGTTGGATGATCTATATTGATGAGCATTAGCTTTTTAAATTGCTGAGTAAGCGATACATACTCTTTGACATGCAATTTCACTGCGGCAGCTGAGCGTGAAGATGAAGATTCCCAAGGTTTTTTATAGACTGATTCTATTGCCTCTGCCTGTTTGAGTAAGGCTCGGAAAGCAGGGGAGAACATATTGGGTTTTTTGTGCTGTGATGGTTGGTTGGCCAAATCCTGCCATAACCTGAAATCGCAACAACCGACTTCTGGCAAATCAAATCCGCAGGCATCATGTACTTTATACACTGCTTTGGGATTATAGATTTCATAGGTCTGCAAATATTCAATAGCGTCATTGGGATTTTTGAAGGTCATTGCCAATTTAAAAGCATGCTCCTCTGGGTCGCCATTTCTTTCTATAGCATAGGCTAACTGGCAAATGGGTAATACCTTTTGATACACCTCATGATTATAATATGGAAGTTGCTCAGGTAACGCTCTGTAGTGTGGGGTATCGAGACTCACTCCATCAGTTAAGGTCTGGCACTCATAAGCCAGTAAGATCTTTTTTAAATGAATTAACAGCAGTTCTAAATCTTCAGGCTGTTCCAACCGGTTTTCCTGGGAAAAATAAGCCTTAATCTCAGTTTCTAACTCTTCATAGTTTGTTTGGGCAGCTTTAAGGTTTTTGCTTTCCCGCTCTGCAATGTGTTTGAGTTGTTCCTGAGTAAGTGGTTTTTTTTGCTTTTTACGGGGCTTCTCGGCTGCTGATTGCTCCGCGGCGGGAGGATTCTTTGTCTCTGCAGGTACGACCGAAGCTAATTTGCGTATTGCCTCAACTTTTTTAAGAATTTCGATTATATCCATAAGAACGTCTCGTCTGAGTTATTTTTAAACAAAAATAGGTTGCATTAACGTGAGTTATGGATAAGAAGCTTGATTTATCTTATCCAGTCGTTACTTCGATGCCGTTCGGGCTGAGGAGAGGTGGTAGCCTCGTCTCGAAGCCTTAGCACCATGCCAAGGCTTCGAGACAGCGCTAACGCGCTTCCTCAGCCCGAACGGCATCGAAGTAACGACTGGATAAAACAATCTTGTTATCCATAACTCACATTACATTAATAAAATCGATTCCGGTATAATGGATAAAAAGCCTTTACTGATGGCTTTTTCGATTAATTGTTGCTTGGTATCGCAGTAGAATTTATTTTTTAAGGTGTCCACATGTGTTTCAACAGTGCGGTTTGCGACGCACAGGGTGCTGGCAATTTGAGGATAGGTATAACCTCGCAATAAGTAATACAGACACAACATTTGACGTTTGGATATTTTTAATGGAATATTTTCATCAAGGAGCATCACTGAAAATTGGCCATTGATGATTTGATGTTTATGTAATTTGGGGGCAACAGCTGAAAGGTTGATAATGTTGGACCTGGTTAAATCCATACAGCGAATCATGTATCCGATGGTTTCGTCATCATTATTTTTCAAGGCGTTTTTTTCATTGAGCAGCAGGGAAGGTTTGTTATTGGCATAATAGCACCAATTCAAGGTTTTAACCCCCTCCGTATCTCCAATGGCTGTTTTGTCTTCATTAGAAAAATGTTGGCTTAATTTAGCCGCCTTACAAGGTATCTCTTCTTCAAACAAGGGTATTTTAATTAAGGCATCGGCATCCGAAAACCCTAACAAATGTGCCAGCGATGGGGTGGCTGCGACAATTTTTCCCTGTAAATCCTTGATGCCAGCTATGCCTCCCATATTCAGATTTGTTAAAGCATGCTCATGTAAAAAATCAGAATTAATACGCATATAGACCAGAAAGAAAAATGGTTGAATTGTGCAATATTTTTACATATATTGAATGTCATGTCAAGAGGATGATTGGTTTGTATTGATATTTTGATCAAAATAAGATCACTTTAATGCATCATTTAAACTGATTTATTAGCGTTATGCTCTACAGATATTGGGGGATTCTTTTTAGACTCTTCTGCTTTAAAAAAGGCCGCATAATTGGGTTTGGCCGTTTTCCATGCATTCACAGTGGCTTTATAATATTCATTTAATAGAACGTGTTTAAGAAGTGGGGCGCTTTTGTCTTCTGGCAGGTTGTGTTGGTAAGCGTCACAAAGCTGCTCAAGCTTTTCCCTGGTTCTGGTCGAGAAATGCGCTAAAGCGTCTTTAAATCCTTGAGGGTAAATGCCTGCACTTAATTGCTCCTCAATGAAGGGAATATCTTTTTTGCTGAAGGAGGATTCAATGTCAATCTGCAGGTTTGAAACAGTTTTCAGAGCATTGAAACACTGTCTTTGGCAAGCAAAAGAAGTGTGTTGTGTATCAAGTTTCAGAGTTAAAGGATGACGGAAGGGGCCTGTTTTTAATTGATCTGTCATCCGGATTAAGGCTTCATCTGTAAAATCGCCCTTAAGCGATATGCTGAGCATTGGAAGGTCAGGGTTATTAGCCAATACTTCCGTAAGCATCTCTAAAGCGCGATCATCCATATAAGATGCTTTTCCTAATAACAAGGTCAATTTTTTATCGGACTTGATGTCTCTCAGGCAGTGCAGTAATTGCTGGTATCTCGTTTCATCCAGATCCAGTGCAGAAAAATCCAGCGTTAAATCTTTGGGGCATTGTTCCGATGATAAGGCCTTAATGAAAGCTGTCAAACCTTGCTGGAAATAAGAGGCAGTATTAGCTGGCGGTGTATTTTGGTCTGATAGCAATCTGATAATGGTTTCTTGCCTCATCGATGGATTCTCTCGCTCCCTTAATCTAAATCGTAAACATAAGGTTTGCGGGCATTGTCCTGAAGTTAATGCATTAGCCAGTGCGGTTAAACCTTGCGTCGGCAAGTCATTGGTTTGAATGTCAAGTTCTAACACTTCGAGGCTTTTAGGGTTATTTAACCCGCCTGCTAACAGGGTATATAGCTCATTAATATTGGCGACGTCATTATCTGGACTGTCGACAAGCAGCTTCAACCGTTTTGGTGCATGAGCTGCCAATGCCTGATGAATATAAAAGTAGCTTCTGGGGGTGATGTTTTGATGGGCGTGTATCTCAAGTGCAAAGTCAGGCGCGCAATGACCTGAGCTTAGGGCGTTCGCTAAATAACGCAGGCCTTCGTCCGTGTACTCATCCTTCGTTACGGGAGGCGATACTCCGGCGTAATTTCTTAACTCAATGCCTGAGACTGAGCTTTTACCTGTCATTAAAACAGTGTGAAGCAAGCGCAGTTGCTCGTCGCTGATACTGGTGAATCTCAGGAAAAAAGTTTTTTCATGGCCTTGAATTTGCAGCAGCGTCATCAATGCATTAAAAGAACTCTCATTAAGCGGTGTCGAAAAAACCAGAGAAAACGCATCAGGACAAGAGGGTAAAAATAAACATTGTTCTAATTGCCTGAACGTTTGTGGTGAAGGAACTATATCCAATTGTATACGCCGTGGAGTACTGGCCTCTTGGGTTAAATCCTGATGTAAGCTGGAGACTGAATGATAGGGGGTAAAAGGGCGAGGAGAAAAATGCTGTGATGTGGGCTTAGCGGGGGGCTTAACAGAGTTCGGGGTAAAGCTTGTCAAAAGCTTTTCAATTTCTTCTGTATAATGTGCGTAAGCAGTTGGGCTGTCTAATGCCATACTACTTACCATTTTACCTTGCAGACTGACTAATTTCTTGATCAGCGCATTCAGTAATCCTTTGCCCTTGGTTAAATAAAATAACTTGCTGTCGGTTTGCGGCATAAGCAGTGGCGAATAGGCCATAGCGGTAAGGCCGCCAAAATGCTTACTGAACAGGTTGTACGTTTCCAGAATATGTGTTTCATCCTGGGGTACTATTACGAGCAGCTCGGGATTGGGAACTTGTTTTTTAGTTACTAATCTAATCCAGGCATAAAGCCCTGCATAACTCGTACGATTTAAATCCACTAAAGGATTGCCAGATTTTCCCAGAAAATCGGGTTGCTGCGCTCTTTGTGTCTGTATGTATTGATGGAGGGTGGCCATTTCATCCGTACCTTTAGCCAGTTTGTCTATGATAGCGGATACCAGCGTTTGGGCATATTTTTGATACTGTTCCTGGGAGAGAGGCAGGGGCGGGGTTGCTGCCAAATCGTTAAATGCCTTTAATATCTCCTCCGGGTTTAAGTCTGAAATCATTAATCCATCAAGAACAGACGTGACAACAATGTTGATGTCAAAGTGCAGAGAAAAATATTCAAGCCTTTCAGTTATCCATCGATGATGCTTTTTAACGATGTCAATATACTGGGTGAAGAGTTCAAAAGATAAGACGCCACGTAAATAGTGTGTTAGCCCATATATCATGTAATAAATGACAGGCGACTCGTAGTAGAATACTGCCTGGGGTGTCCTGACGGCAGAAACAAAGTTAAGCAATTTTTTTAACATCGCCTCGTTATATCGCTCATAGGTATGAGGTTCATCGTCATAATGAATGGTTGCCGCCGCAAAATTGGCGGGGAAAGTGGTTTTAGGATCGGTAAGTGAAAAACGTTCTCCCTGGGCAGAAACAGCCATTAAATCTCCCCCAATAATGCAGCCCCCCGTGGCAAACGCATCATATACCGGTGTGGTTTCAACGGGCCTGACCTCGCCAACAATTTGTGCATGCCCAAAAAATCCTGTTTCTCTTTGCTTGTCTGAGTTAGTGGTATAGCGGACAGATACCGGATAAAAATGCTGATTTGCCTTGGCGGCTTTCATACTTAAACTGTGTTCTGAAACCCTGACAGAAGCATTACGTTTAGAGGCTTTATTTTCAGCACCATGATATCGGTGAATCAAAGGATTTCCTGCTTTGGATTTATCGGTTTTGGGATAGAGCAAGGACAATGTTCTGCCTGAATAAGAAACTTGTTTGTCATGTAAGGCATCTGGTGAAGTAGCGGTACCAATGACGCCATGAGGGTACAACTTCAAATACATCAAGTCCTGTGTCAAGGGATCGGGGATGGCATATGTGTTGGCTTGCGCTTTTGCAGGCGCGATGTATTTAACACTGGTCAAGGCAAGGCTTGGGGTGGAAAAATCAAGCAAAGAAAGCAGGCTGTTATCGTGTAATAGCTGATAGCTTAACTCAATAAATTGAATACTGGCGTTTTCGTCTGAAAATAATACGGGGTTCGCTTCGGCGACCTGCTTTAGAAACAGACGCAATTTTTGTTCATACAGAGAAAGGGTAGTTTGTGGACTTTGTTGTTTCAACTCTTGTTCTGCAACTAACATTTGAATGGCGTCGCTGTCTATGTATGCAATGGCCTTGGGGCGCGCCAATGTAGCCAGTTTTAGCAGGGGGGTACTATCAGTGACGCGCATATCCGTTTTTTCTAGCAAGAATGCTAAAATTTCAAATCGTTCATTTTCAGATAATAACGCTAACAATGTGGATAAAGTATCCGAAGGGTCTGGTTTTAAATGCCTCATAATGAAACGGCGAGCGACAGGATAAATATCTGGTTCTTCGAATAAAATTTTTAACACATCAAAACTGCTTTTCGCCAATATTCCTTCTAATAATGACAGGCTGTCTGAGTTTTCAACGTAATCATAGGTGCTTTTAAATGTTGTTAACACGGACTCCCAGGTGAAGGAGCTTGTAATACTGGGTTTGATTAGTGATACACAGCTTGACGCTAAAATGGGATCATTGTCATTAACAGCTTGTTTTAGTTGACGGTAAAGGTTTGACCGGTGAAAATTGTCAGCGGTGAGTTGAGATTTACCACTTGTTTTTTGTTTGGTCAGACTTTTTAAGATATTGTCTAAAAAGCGCGTTTCATTTGCTGTGGTGTTGGGGGTGACAGCAGGAATGCGCAGCGAGGGATGAGCGTTAAAAAACAGTGTCAGTACCGATTGGACAGACATCATATGACGAAGAAAGACCCTTACATAGATCTCCCTGTCTTGAGGAAATACCAGATTGGAGCTGGCGATGAGTTGCCTGGCCATATCCATGAACGCTAAATCGCGATCTTCATCTAACATCGATATCCAGGCAAGGTTGGGTGATTTAATTTAATTATAGCATCATCCAAATAGCCGGTTTCAAAGAAACGATAGACTACTGTTGGATAAGCTATTTGGCGAGTTTATTTAAAATGGGCGTAGCCTTGATGCAGCGATAGCGTAATCAAGGTTTTCCTATGGCCTTATGACGTGGTCAAGTAAAATTGACCACTGCAGTTAAGCTGCATTTTTCAACAAATTAAAGTTCCTTTCAAACTCATTAGGGCTTTTATAGCCAAGATAAGAATGCAATCTAGTGTTGTTATAAAACATAGTTATATAAGTTAATATATCCTGCCTAGCTTCTTGTCTTGTTTCATAATTACACCATTGCACTCGTTCCTGTTTAAGACTTCCAAAAAAGCTTTCAGCCACACTATTATCCCAACAGTTTCCTTTTCGGCTCATGCTCCCAGTGCACTCGTTTGTTTCAAGAAGCGTCCTGTACCGATGACTGGCGTACTGGGATCCTCTATCTGAATGCACGATGATGCCTTTAGTTGGTTTACGTTGCCAAAGAGCCATTTGTAAGGCATCACACACTAATTGAGCGTTCATCCGCGCATCCATACTCCACCCGACCACTTTTCTTGAGTATAAATCAATGACAACTGCTAAATATAACCAACCTTCCTGTGTCCTGATATAGGTGATATCTGATACATAAGCTACATTCGGCTTTGATGTATTAAATTGTCGATTAAGAATATTTTCAAACAAAGGTCGTGAGTGATTGCTATTCGTCGTTGATTTATACTTTTTACGGTAACGAACGAATACCTTCGCCTCCCTCATTAGCTTTCGTGCTCTATTTCTTCCTATGGGATAACCTAGTGCATTTAATGCGTTCTTCATACGCCGTGTACCGTAAGTATACTGGCTTGAGGACGCTATTTGAGTAACCCAATCCAATAAAGCCTCATGGTCACCATCATTGGAGACTAGACGCTTTTGATGACTATAATAGCCGTTACGACGCACGCCCAAGACTCGACACATCAGGTCGATTGGCCATGCCTTCCTATGCTGGGCGATAAACAAATACTTCAATTTGTTTCCTGCGCAAAGAAGGCTGCCGCCTTTTTTAATATGTCTTTTTCCATCTTTAATCGTCTTACCTCTTCTTGAAGACGACGTATTTCCAACTGCTCGGGGCTCAATGCACCATTGCCAGGAAAGGGGGATGAGGAGCCCTCAGACTCCCTTACCCAACGGCTAATTAATGTACCATGCACTCCGAGACTAGTGCCTGCCTCTCTACAACTATATCCTTGCTCTTTTACAAGCGTTACAGCTCCTTCTTTAAACTCTTTCGTATACTTTTTTCTTAATGACATTTTTTTCTCCAGTTAGTTATTTTAGCTTAACTGGACTGGTCAAATCTATTAGACCACGTCATTATAGCCTTTCAGTATGAAAACCTTAATTACGCTATCGCTGCATCAAGGCTACGGTTTTTTATATATTTAAATCAATCGATTATTCCATAACTCACATTATATTAATAAAATCGATTCCGGGATAATGGATAAAAAGCCTTTACTGATGGCTTTTTCGATTAATTGTTGCTTGGTATCTCAGTAGAATTTATTTTTTAAGGTGTCCACATGTGTTTCAACAGTTATTCAGATTTGTTAAAGCATGCTCATGTAAAAAATTAGAATTAATACGCATATAGACCAGACAGAAAATGATTAAATTGTTCAATACTTTTTGCACGTGTTAAGTGTTATGTCAAGAGGATGATTGGTTTTTGTCGGTTGTTTTGGGCGAGTAGTTACGTTAAATGCTATAATTTAAACAAATTAAGTAAAAACGAGGTTTGTAATGCTAAAGCTAGCTGTCAAATTAGTTGTGGGTGGAGTAACAGAGGATCCCGCAGTCAGACAAGAGTTGATCGGATATCTGGCAGGCGCAAAAACCCGTCAACCCTACTTTGGTGGCCCTGTTTTCTGGAAACTGGATCTGTCCACGAAGCAGTCGCTTGACTTTAATGTTGCTGATATTGATCATCAAATGCCGCTTACAGCCCAGACCATGTCTAAGGGCGCAGATATAGTCTTCATGGTATTTGATCAGGCATTCAAGCCTAAGCAGATGGAGGAAAACTGGTCGCAAATCCGAAAGGGAGTCGGTTCTAGGGCAATAATTTATATTGTGCAAATCGAGGGCGAGGAACCTGATGAACAAGCCACACAATTTGCTGCCACACAGCGCTTGCTTTTCGCCCATGTAAAACTGGATAGTCATGAACCTGCAAAATTACTGGTTGAATCTGCGCTTAAACATTGGGCTGCATTCACGGTGTTGGATGACGATGAACGAGGTAAGATAAATTCTACCTTAGATAAAGCCAGATCATCAGTCATATAATTTACAACGTTGGCGAAATTTTGGCTTCCTGCTCATGTGTTGCCTCGTATTTTTTGATATTATCCTGACCCTGAGTGGCGGCGACAGACAATTGTGTCATTTGGCTTGCAACCCGAAGATAACTGGCAACCTCTTTAAGGACTGGTGATACTTCTGCGCCAGAGTTTTTTGTATAACCAGCGAGCACATCGGCCATCATCGGGTAGCGCATAGGTCTCTGCATAGGTGCTGAAAAAAGACTGCTACTGTTCATAAATTGCTCTGCCTTCTGGGCAACGATGCCGCCCACTTCTGGCGAAACACTATTAAATTCCTGTTTGGTTTCTTTAACAGCCGCCTCATAGGCTTTTTCAACCACTCCCGGATGCTTGGTCATAAAAGCCTCTATACCCGCAATCTGCTCTGCATTTCTGGCAGAAAAGACACCACAATCCATCATCACATTGCCCATCAAATCACCAGTTAACGAAGTTTTATAATAGACATCCAATTTGCCATCAACGTCTTGCGTTTGAAGAATCCCATCCAGTTTACTTGACATCTGGCCTGCATTCGCAACAACATCATCCAAATTGCCTTTAATATCTTCCAATGCTTCTCTATCAGCCGGATATTTCTTTATTAAATCATCAAGAAGTTTTTGCGTCACTCTACAATCAAAGTGATAACTATGCTCAGTGGTAGCCATTTCATTCAAAGCGAATTGTACTTTATCAACGTTACCACTAGCTTCTGGCAGTTTAGGCAGTTCTGTCCTTTTGCTAATGGGATTAAATTGCTCAGCTACTACTTTTGCTGCGTCAAATTGCTCCTTTAGAAACTCATCGTAGGTGGCCGGTGAACCTTGCTCTTTACCCTCGCGTTGATACATAGCCTTTTCTTCTGGACTGCTCATCCCCCAAAAGTGTGACATTTCAGTCACACACTCGACACGACTGCCAATGTTCCTTACCGCAAAAGTCACTGGATCGTTGGGGTCATCTCCATCTTTAGGCGAAGCAAAAAAAGGTCTACCTTGCTGACCCATAAAATTCGTCTCAACGTACCAGTCAGGAAGCACGGTCACCTGACCATAATTTGATGTACGATACTTATCCTGAAGATTATCCCGTATAGAATGACGTTTGTAATCTACTTCTACCTTGGCATGATAAGCAGCTTCAGAAACGTTACTTTTAATGGCCTTTAATCGATCTTTGAAACCCATGACATACCCCAGCCCAATGCTTATATGTAATAATATAGCACAATGGCTAAAATATGACCCGGTTGTCCTGAATAAGGTTAGGGATATCCATCGTTTGGCGCAATGCCCGTTTCACGAGATCTGTCACTTCGTTCTTTCGGGGTAAAGTCCTGAGGTATCCCCTCATAATTTAACTCCGGTGAAGTAGCGGTACCAATGACGCCATGAGGGTACAACTTCAAATACATCAAGTCCTGTGTCAAGGGATCGGGGATGGCATATGTGTTGGCTTGCGCTTTTGCAGGCGCGATGTATTTAACACTGGTCAAGGCTACAGTTTTTTTCTAAACACACAACAATACGGAATCCAGAGGCATATTAATATAATGCAATTGATAATCATTCTCATTGACATTTAATTGATGTAATGCAATGCTTTGCAGCTTGCGTCACCTTAAAATTGAATAAGGATTTTTATGTTTAATAAAATGAGTACCGATTTCCAGTTATACGATATTTCATTAAGATTCTGTGCCAACTGCCTTAAAAAATTTTGTCCTCAGACAAAGCAAATGCATTCTGATTCCGTGCGTTTTTTTGTACCTACCATTGACTCTTTATTTAGAAATCATTTCGCTTATATTGAATTATCCAAAAGTATTGTAGACAGCATTTATCTTATTGAAGAACATTTCAGTGTTGATTTATCAGAAATCGCCGAGATCTTACATGTAGAGATGGGGGATTTACCCTCCGACGAGCGGAAAGAAGAAATAGAGGCGTTTTTTTCTTATGCAACAGAAAGCAATTTTCATTTTACTGATCAGATGATGGTTTAAGGGCAGGGAGAGGGTGAACCAGGTCACTGCCATTAAATTAAGCGCTCCGCCGTCCCGCGGCTTGTCCGTGGGATCCAGAGATCTAAGCTCGGAGTGACATTTCTGGATCCCGCGGACAAGCCGCGGGACGGCGGAGTAGCGGGTTATGCTTTTCCCGGATTCACGTCGTCCTGAGCGCGTCTTTTTGCGCGAAGGATCTCCTGAAAGCGGCATGGTGCCAATATTTGGAGACCCCTCGCGCAATATGAGTTAGTTTCTCAAAAGGGCAAATCAGCAAGACATCATAATGCCAGGGACGTTCTCCAAAAAATGGTACATTTTAAACTGGAGTGCGTTCCGGTGCTTGATATTAGACTCGAAAATGTGCAAATAATGAAGGTACATCCTTCTCCGGTAGCTTAAATTTACTGATTAAAGTTTCTATCGATGGCATCTTCAATATAGGATAAAGTGTTTGTGCTTTTGGCCCATGGCTGTAAGCATAGGCAAGATGCTCATGCTCTATTTGGTATAAATAGAGGAAAGGATTTAATGGCGACATCTGATCTTTTTTACCGTTTTCAAAGCGTTGCAATACATTCGCCATCAACCACATAATAAGTTTTGACTCCGGAGTAACAGGCGGGATTTTAGAGCATGCATCGTCCGCTGCAGTTTTTGAATTATCAGTGAAAGGGGTTAACAGGCCTAAAGTATGTAAGGCATTATTTATATTTTTATAACTGTGCCGGACAAATAACTTCCTTATGGCATAAGTTAATCTGTCTCCATTTCCCTGCGCCAGTCGGACGTAGTCAGAAAATACGGTGTACCACCTGGGAATACCATTTTCTACTTTTCTCAAAGAAATAAGCGCCTCTTTCACTTGTTTATGTAAAGAATAATCGGGATGTTTAATCAGCAAGTTACAAAGACGGAATAATCGGGTGGGATCTTGTTCAAAGGAATTTACTTCGTTGTTGGTAAAGCTGATTATTTTTCTCTTACGATCGCCTAATGCATCAGAAAAACTAAAAATCTCAAACTTATCTTCCTGGGTCAATTCGCAATAAAAAGCATTCAAATTGAAATCACGTTTGTTAAAGTCATTTTCTAATAATTGCTGTGTAGAAAGGTCAGCTGAAGAAATTATTACTGAAAAATCCAGGCTAAGCTCTTTATCCACTTCGCAAAAAATAACTGGATATTTAAAACTTCTTACCTCAGATTTGTAGTTTTGCAGATTAAGAAACTGGTTTATTTCAAATATCGATGATTTATCAACAACGAGCAAGTCGTAGTCATTGGGTTTGAGCTTATCCAAAATATCAGCAGGAGCAGCTCCAGTCATAAAAAAGCGAGCAGACGGAAATTGTCCTCTTAACTTATCAATCAAATCCATCATGGGTTTTGGTAACTGGCTCCTTTGCAAAGAAGCCACAGCCGTGCTTTTATTTTTAGTTGCAGGGGGAAAAAATGTCGTAGATGATGAAGCAGTTATCGCCGCTGCTGTTGGAGTTTCTTTAACTGTAGAAGGAATCTGTTGCTCTTTAACATCGTCTGGTTTAGATACGGTTGTTTTATGGAGGGTGCTTTTATCTGTTTCTACTACTCTTTTGCGGGGCGATACGACATCATTTTTTTTCTTGGCCTCAACAGTCTCTAGTAAACTATGAGTTTCTGGTTCTGATAGTTCGGTTCCACTGGGAGCCGGGGCGTTAGAGTGTTCTATAGTTTGAGAACTTATTCCTGTATTAGGTTTTTTTCTCCGTCTTCGTCTTCGTTTGGGGGCGCTGGTTTCTTCTGAATGAGAGTCAGGCGAAGCAGTGGAGTTATTCATACTAACGTCTGTTGGAGTTTCAGCAGTTGCGTCATAAGGCAGAGAACCTGACGAATCAGTAACTTGATATTTCCAGAAACTCTTCCAATAAGAAACAACATAATTTTTGACATTATATAAGAATTCGAACATCTTTTTTCAACACCATAAATGCATTAATACAAGTGAAACGAATCCTTGTTCGGCAATGTAATCCTTAATTTAATTTTCTTGATAAGAAATAAAACAAGACATGTTTGATTGTCTAAAATAGCTCAATACAAGGCTAAATTAGGCTTAAAATGGACATATCATACAGAAAGAAAACCTTTCAGTCACTCATTGAGTGAGCATGAATGCAGTTTTGCAGCATTTAACTCATGCTGTAGTGAGTGGAAACTTATAAAAAGTTAGTTTCGTTCCGCTTTGAGCCGAATAAATGTTCTTATCGGCTTGATTTATGAGCCGAATGTTTCTATTATTAAACTCAACAAATGAGCCGAATAACTTTATTAATTGGCTCACGGGGATATAATTTATGAATGACCTAAAATGGATCTGGCAATTGTCCGACTGGCCAAACTTTCATTGGCAAGAACAGTTGGTACAACCTTTGTTGCGTGAAGTTAGATTGAAACAAGGGATTTTAATCGGTAAAACGGGAGCCGTAGCGGATGATATGTCTTTAGAATCTGCTTTGGATACCCTGTTACAAAATATCATTGCATCCTCTGCAATCGAAGGGGAGCGGTTGAATGAAGACTCTGTTCGCTCTTCTCTTGCCAAAAGGATTGGTTTACATTTCAAGCAACCTTATCCAACTACTGAACGTTCTGAAGGTTTAGCGCAAATGATGTGGGATGCTATTAATAATCTAAATACACCTTTATCGCTGGAGCGCTTGCAACAATGGCACAAATGGTTATTTCCTGATGAAGAGGTGTCTAAATTATATAGAGTTAACGCAGGGCAGTTGAGAGGTGAGGAACCTATGCAAGTTGTTTCCGGGCGTATTGATAAGCCAACGGTGCATTTTGAAGCGCCACCAAGGGAACGATTGGAGCAAGAATTAAATGCGTTTATGGAGTGGTTCAACAAAAGTCTGAAAGAACCAACATTGGATCCATTAGTACGGGCAGCAATCAGTCACTTCTGGTTTATAACGGTGCATCCATTTGAGGATGGAAACGGCAGGATCACGCGGGCTCTAACCGATTTAGCTTTAGCGCAAGAGGATAAGCAGAGTATCCGTTTGTACACTATGTCGACAACTATTCTTGCTAGTCGCAGCGATTATTATAACATTTTAGAAAAAAGTCAGCGACAAACTACAGATATAACTTTGTGGTTGTTATGGTTTTTAAAAACCTTGGATAGCAGTATTCAAACGGCCATCAATAAGATTGACCAAACTCTTGCCAAGAGCCGTTTTTGGCAGGTTTTTCAAGAGAGTGAGCTCTCCAGGGAGCAAATAAAAATCATTAATCTCATGTTTGATGAAAAAGATAAGGCATTTGAACAAGGAATTAGTGCTGCTCAATATAAAAAAATTACTAAAGTAAGTAAGGCTACCGCTACCCGGCATCTTTCTGACTTACTCGATAAGGGGTGTTTCGAAAAATTGCCTGGTGGAGGAAGGAACACTCGATATCAAATTACATCAAAATTTATGAAGAGAGTGATACAAGAGCATTAATAACCAGGCGTCAAGTTACTCGAAAGCTCCATCTGTGCTGTAGCACGGTCTGCTTGCAGCCGGGATTGTACAAGTACAGATCCCGACTGCAAGTAACTGTCTCTTGAACACATCTCTCGGAGCAACGAGTCTGTGCCAATGCTTCGAGACGGCGCAAAAAAGCCGCGCCTCCTCAGCCCGAACGGATCGTACAAGGGCAAAAAAAAATACGGTGTGATTCAGAACCGATGTGAACTCGGACATAAGATTTTAGTTAGCCCATCCCACCCACCGGCCCGTTCGTGCTGAGGAGGGGTGGGAACCCCGTCTCGAAGCAGGCACAAGGCAAAAATCTGTGCCAGTGCTTCGAGGCGGCGCAAAAAACCGCGCCTCCTCAGCCCGAACGGATCGTACAAGGGCAAAAAAATACGGTGTGATTCAGAACCGATGTGAACTCGGACATAAGATTTTAGTTAGCCCATCCCACCCACCGGCCCGTTCGTGCGAGTGCAAACTTTTGGTTTTTTGAGTTATCAAATTTTAATATACGAAAAGAATTTGGCGTTATACTCTTCCAATAGGAGAAATAGTGTAAAAAAATTCATAAGATTTGATTGCAGCAGACAAATAAGAACCAAAATTACTTATCATGTACCTGAAATCAATATGAGATAATTCATTACCAAAAGGTGGATATAAATATGATGAAGCGCATTTTCATAATAGGACATATGGGGACTGGTAAGTTTTTATTTACGGAAGCATTAGCAAAAAAGTTAGGGTGGCAAATTGTTGATGCGAATCCGAGTATTGAACGTTACATTGGGCGGCATACGCGAGAAATTCTTGGTGAGCAGGGTGAGGCTGCATTCAATCGCTGTCAGGCTGACATTATTTCTCATTGCATTAAAAAAGAAAATGTTATCGTCTTACTGGAAGAATGCGTTGTGTCCAGTGAAGAATGTCGCAAATTGCTGTCCTCTGAATTTGTAGTTTATTTGAAAGTATCTGTGCCAACTCAACTGGCTCGTATGCAACATGGGAGAGTTTCATCCCTTCCTATAGATGATCTGAAAAGCTTTTTGGAACAACAACACCGTGAGCGAGATTTTTTGTATGAAGAGGTTGCTGCCTTAATCGTTGAATCTGTTGGATATTCAGAGCACGCTTCTGAGATTAACAGAATTATTGATGAAGATGTCAATAAAGTTATGGAAGTGCTTGGACGTTAAAGCTGCAGAGGACGCTATCCGCAATTTTCTCCTAAAACATTTAAGCTAATGGATCTATTTTAAGGAATATATATGTCGCATATTGAGTTATCAAATTACGGAGAATCACCCTTTGAAAAATTAATGGGACATGCTCCGGAAATTTTAAATCAATGGGGGAAATTAGAAGACGTTTTTTTTCAAAGCACTACCTTTGCGCCAGAGTTTCTTGAACAAATCAGACGAGCCTTGGCTTTTAAAAATTTATGTCAATATTGTATGTTAAAGGCTGGCCCACCTGATGAAAATCCCGAATCAATTCGTTTAAGCATCGCTTTAAGATTTGCAAATAAATTTGCAATAGATCATGCCTCTATTCCTGAAGAAGAAATTGAGGAGATGGAGCAATATTTCTCAAAAAAAGAATTAATCGAATTAATTGCATTTTGTAGTTTCATCACCGCTTCCCAAAAATTTGGATCGTGTTTAGGTCTTCAGGCATCTGATCATTATGAATAGGGATTAGGGAATTACAACCAGAGGGAGCAACCCTTACGCTTGTGTAGCCCGGTCTGCTTGCAGCCGGGAATTGATGTTCCTTATACAGGCGAAGTTCAAACTAAGTCTCCATTCCCGGCTGCAAGCATCTGACTCTTCTACACATCTTTGAGAACACAATCCCTGCCAGTATAACTGTTCCGCTTCCTGACGGTCATTGCTTTATACACAAATAATTCCAAATAGAATAATATCGACCCATTTGAAGAAAAGCGTGGATATTAGTTATGGAAATGTCAGAAGATTGGGTTGAAAAAGAAGTAGAGGATGAAGATTTTGGAGATAAGCGATTAAATAAGCGTTTTAAGAAATTGCTCGGGAGTTTATTTAAATCGCCGGATAAAAGCATATCGGGCTCATGCAAGGGCTGGGATGAAACGATGGGAGCCTATCGTTTTA
>NZ_KB892390.1 GCF_000373765.1 Legionella shakespearei DSM 23087
ACATTACCAACATACTTCAGACCGATGTAAGGACCAGAAGCTGAGTAATCAGTTTCAGACAGAACACCACCATTCAGGTTAGTAGCTGTTGTATGCATTGCATGGAAGTAGTTGAACCACATGTAACCAGCATCAAGAGTTAAATCACCTTGAGCCATTGCATAAGTGTAGTCCAGACCCAATTTAGCTTCAACTTCTGGAACAATAGAGTTCTTGGAACCATTGAATAAGTTCACACCATCGTTGAACTTGCTAGTACCAACCAGAATTGCAGCTGCGCCATTAGCATAAATACCAAAGCCGTTACCGAATACATAGTGCATATCCAGACCAGTACGTGGACCGAAACCGCTGAACTCAGCATTGTGGTTAGTTAAGAACACAGTGTTTTCGTAGTTGTTTACATCAGCTTTGATTCGAGCGTATTGAACACCACCATGGAAACGCATTTTCTTGTTAGCGCTGAAATCAACGAATTGACCTAATTCAGCATTAACTGCATCCCATTTGTTGTTGTGTGTGTAACCACGGTATACTTCATCGTAGTAGTGGCCATCAGTGTCAGCATCTAAATGGTACCAGTTAACAGTCAGATCGTTACCAGTGTTGAAGTGGTAAGAACCTTCCAGTTTGAAGCCCCAGTTCCAGTCACCATCCCAATCGTTATAATGGGTGTAGCCGTTTATGTCTGTAGCACTGTGGTAACCCCAACCAGCGTTATAATTTGATTGTAAGTATAGGGCTGATACACCGAAATCCCATGCAGTTCTTTCACATGGTACTGTTACATTACCTGGCGTGCAAACTGGGCCCATAGTACCAGCGAATACTGCACTGCTTCCTAAAGCGAGTACTGCTACTGCTGTTCTTTTTAAACTAAACATGCCTTGTCTCCACTAGATTATTATTTAGAGTTCCATTTTATTGATAACCCACAGCTTGGAGTTGTCAATAGCACGCGTTCGTCGCTCAGGTTCGAAGCATGCAACGTTATGAGTATCTGCAGTGATTTTGAATATGTCAAGAAAATCGCAAAAAAAAATGAATATTTTCATGAGGATATATTTATTTTACTCACAGGGTAAATTTTTTGGACACTATGTCATTGCTCATAAAGACGCCTTGAATCAGATGAAAACTCAGGTAAAAGTCATAATTTCCGCTATAAATTTTTCATTGGTCGTAGCCCGGTCTACGTCTCCTGAAAGCGGCATGGTGACGGTATTTGGAGATCAACTTCGCGCAAAAAGACGCGCTCAGGACGACGTAGATATGGGAATGGCACGAATCGGGTCTTAACTCTATCAGCCTTATTTTCTGATTAAATCCACCACCACACGTCGATTTGCCGCACGTCCATCGTCAGTATCATTTCTGGCCACAGGCTTCAAGGCACCATACCACGTCACTGATAATTTATATTTAGGTACACCTAATCGCAGCAAATAGTTTTCTATGGCCTCCGCCCGGTATTGGGAAATAGCATTATTGTAGCCTTTGCGACCACTGTCATCGGCGTAGCCAACTACCCGGACGACTTCAATCTGTCCATCAGCCGCCACATATTGGGCAATACGCCTTAACTGGCTTTTATCTTCATCTGTTAAAAATCTGCTGTCCACACCAAAATGAAACACCGTCTCTTTCACATCGTCATAATTGAAAGGAAGTAAATTTCCAATACATTTCTGATATTGCGCGTAAACCTTTTGGAATTTTATGGGTGACAGGGCAACAGTGATGCTAAAACCCTGCTCTGAGAGATAATTAAAATTGGCCTGGTATCCCTGAGATAGAAAGGTAAGTAACTTAAGGGTAGGTTCACGTCCCAGATAAAGGCCATATTCCCCAGGCTTGACGAAGGTTTTAGCGACTACATAAGTTCTTGGTAATAAAGGCTTCCAGACAGGGGGCTTTGCAATCACCTGAGCGGGCAGATCTCGCAATACCTGATCCCATTTACGCAAAATAAAATGAGGTGATTGGGTGGCGTATTGTTCAAAATATCCAATACCATAATTGGGTATAGCCAGGGAAAGGCCACAACGAATGGGATTGCCACTCATGCGCCATTTTTCCTCTCCCATGGGACTTGCGTAATTGACATGAGGAGCGGCCATACTGGTGTTGATCAATAGCACGCATCCTGCCAGAACATTTTTTGTTATTTTGCGCTTATTATGACCAAATGCCATTTTTTGCTCATCCCAGAGACCTGATTCGTGATATTCTTGTATATCGGCAATAATGCAGGAACCTTTATAATGCAAACTCTAATTATCAATCGCCCCGATGACTGGCATGTTCATCTTAGAGATGAAGACCTGTTGCAACATACTGTTCCAGCTACAGCCCAACATTTTGCACGCGCACTGATAATGCCCAATCTCAAACCCGCTCTTACTACTTTGCCATCAATTCAAAATTATAGAAACAGAATTATAGCGCGGATACCTGAAGGGCATTCATTTAGTCCCTACATGACTTTTTATTTGAACGAATCGGTATCGGCAAATGAATTGGAACAAGCCGCATCAATACCTTATATTTTAGGAGCCAAACTTTATCCCGCCGGGGCTACCACTAACTCTGAAGCAGGAGCCAAATCATTAAAGGCACTTTATCCTCTTTATGAAGTGATGCAAGAACACAATTTAGTGCTGCAAATTCATGGCGAAGTAACGCACAGCGATATTTTTGAACGGGAAGCCTTATTTCTTGATGAATATTTAAAAGGCATAGTCGCCAACTTTCCCAGATTGCGAATCGTTCTGGAGCATATTTCAACCAAAGCTGCGGTGGATTTTGTAACTCAGGCACCAGAAACCGTATCAGCCACCATTACCCCTCATCATTTGCTTTATAATCGCAATCAGTTACTTTCCGGTGGCTTAAGGCCACATTATTACTGCCTGCCCATTTTAAAGCATGAACAAGATCAATTGGCCTTGCAAGTTGCCGCCACCAGCGGAAATCCCAAATTTTTTGCAGGAACAGACAGCGCACCACACGCAGTGCACACTAAAGAAAGTGCTTGCGGATGTGCAGGCATTTACTCAGCGCCTTTTGCCCTTGCCTTTTATACACATCTGTTTGATGAGCAAGGTAAGCTTGATAAGTTAAATCACTTTATGAGCCGCTTTGGCGCAGAATTTTATCAATTACCCGTTAATCAGGAACAAATAGAATTAATCAAATCACCGCAAGCCATTCCCCATTCCATGCCATTTGGCTCAAATCAGGTGATTCCTATGGGAGCCGGTGAGACACTTCCCTGGAGTATACATGACAGCAAATGACAGTATTTTAAGCAAGAACATGAAAGAACGGTTTCGTGGTTTTTTACCCGTGGTAGTTGATGTGGAAACGGCTGGGCTGGACCCGAAAAGCAACGCGCTTCTTGAGGTCTGTGTGGTATTGCTAAACATGGATGAAGAAGGAATATTGTATAAGGGAGAAAGTCATTTTGAACATGTATTACCTTTTTCTGGTGCAGTACTGGATCAAAAGTCACTGGAATTCAATCAAATCGACCCTTTTCAGCCCTTGCGTTTTGCAGTTGATGAAAAGGTAGCATTGGAGCGCTTGTTCCAACCCATTTTTGCCGCGCTCAAAAAATCGCGTTGCCAACGTGCCGTTTTGGTAGGACATAATGCCTGGTTTGATTTATTGTTTATTAAAGAAGCGGTTAAAAGAACAGGGGTGAACTCACCATTCCACTCATTTACCTGCTTTGACACCGCAACACTTGGTGGCTTTGTATATGGCCAAACCGTATTAGCTAAAGCGGCACATGCGGCAAAAATCCACTTTGATCCTAATGAGGCGCACTCGGCAATTTATGATGCAGAAAAAACAGCGGAATTATTTTGTGTTATGGCAAATCAATGGCGGAACATGTCATTGTTGTAGCCCGTAAGGCTACGCCTAATACGGGCTACGATCGGTTCTATTCAGGATTACAGCGAATCAGAGTGCTCAGACAAATAAGCCGCAACGCCTT
This sequence comes from Legionella shakespearei DSM 23087, assembly GCF_000373765.1. GTDB lineage: Bacteria > Pseudomonadota > Gammaproteobacteria > Legionellales > Legionellaceae > Legionella > Legionella shakespearei. The sequence continues at coordinate 4,004 of NZ_KB892390.1, forward strand.
GAGGAGAAGCTTTCATACCGGCATCGCCTTTCTTCCAGCCAGCAGGACATACTTCGCCATGCTCTTCGAAAAATTGTACGGCATCAATGATACGCAGAAGTTCGTCTACATTTCGGCCTATTGGCAAATCGTTAACGATTTGTGAGCGAACCATACCGTTAGTATCAATTACGAATGCACCGCGGAACGCAATGCCTGCAACTGGGTGCTCAACACCATAAGATTGGCAAATGCTGTGAGTCATATCAGCAGCCATAGTATAACGAACTGGGCCTATACCACCGTTTTTAGTTGAAGTATTGCGGTATGCGTTATGAGTGAAATGAGAGTCAATAGAAACAGCAACCACTTCAACATTACGGCTTTTGAACTCATCAATACGATGATCAAGAGCAATAAGCTCGGAAGGACATACGAAGGTAAAATCTAATGGATAGAAAAATACCAGTCCATATTTGCCTTTTAAGTGCTCGTGTAAATTGAATTTATCAACAATTTCACCATTACCCATCACTGCAGCCACAGTAAAATCTGGCGCTTTACGACCAACTAATACACTCATTCTATGATCTCCATTGCAAAAACACGGGGGTTACCCGTGCTTATTATTGTAATTATGCAGCAATCGCATCACGTAGCATAGGTTCTAACTCACCCTGCTGAAACATTTCAGCGATGATATCAGAGCCGCCAACCAATTCACCCTTTACATACAACTGAGGGAAAGTAGGCCAATCAGAAACTTGAGGCAAAACTTGACGAATGTCAGGATTAGCCAGAACATCCACATAGGCAAAATTCACTCCGCAGGCTTCTATGCACTGAACCGCGCGCGCAGAGAATCCACATTGGGGCATCTTCGGTGTGCCTTTCATGTAAAGCATGATTGCATTGTCAGCAATTTGCTTTTTAATTTTATCTAAAGTATCCACTTATGCACCTTTTAATAAATAAACACATCAATTATGGCGAAAACCCGACAAGCTCGCAACTAAAGTAAGTCAAATTGACGAATCAGCCAAACTGGACTAATAGTATACACTACATTTGCAATAAAGGATAATTTGCCTGAAAGGAACTACAGGCCACTGCCATTAAGTTAAGCGATACTCCACCGTACCGCGGCTTGTCCGCGGTATCCAGAGATCTAAGTTCGGAGTGAGATTCCTGGATCCCGCGGACAAGCCGCGGGACGGCGGAACTCCTTAACTTAATGGCAGTGGAACTACAGGCCTGCCTCTTCTTTCAAATGTAATGATGTAAGCAAAATGTGACGAATCGATTTTAAGAGGGATACGATGCTTTTTCATACGCCAAAATAGCATTGAATATCGTACCTATCCTGCTACACTTAGCGCTTTACGAATGACGGAGATTATCATGACTTTTACTCTACCCCAATTACCTTATGCATTGGATGCCCTGGCTCCCCATATTTCCAAAGAAACGCTGGAATATCATTATGGCAAACATCATAGCGCCTATGTAAACAATTTAAATAAACTGATCCCTGGAACTGAATTTGAAAACATGAGCCTTGAAGAGATTATCATGAAATCAAAAGGCGGAGTTTTCAATAACGCGGCACAAGTCTGGAATCATACGTTTTACTGGCATAGCATGAGCCCAAATGGCGGCGGCGAACCTACAGGAAAAGTAGCAGAAGCCATTAACAAAAATTTCGGCTCTTTTACGGCATTTAAAGAACAATTCACTCAAGCAGCAGCTACTACTTTCGGTTCTGGCTGGGCCTGGCTGGTTCAGGATGCTTCTGGCGCATTAAAAATCATCAGCACCAGCAATGCAGGAACGCCAATGACAGAAGGATTAACTGCTTTGTTAACCTGTGACGTATGGGAACATGCTTATTATATTGACTATCGCAATCTACGCCCTGATTATATCAGTGCCTTCTGGGCTTTAGTAAACTGGGATTTTGTGAACAGTAATTTGAAATAAATTTTTATTCAGTAAGGGAGATAACATGGCTTTAATAACGACCTACAACCCCATGCCAGTAACCTTCACACATGGAAAGGGTGTTTGGTTATACGATGATGAAGGAAAGGAATATCTTGACGGTTTAAGCGGGATAGCGGTTTGTGGGTTAGGCCATGCTCACCCAGATGTAACACGTACGATTCAGGAGCAGGCGGCAAAGCTTCTGCATACTTCAAATGCCTTCCATATTAAAGAACAGGAATTACTGGCAGAAAAACTCACCGCAATGTCGGGTATGGATCAGGTGTTTTTTGCCAATTCAGGAGCTGAAGCGAATGAGGCTGCGATTAAATTAACGCGTCTTTTTGGCCATAAAAAGGGAATTGAAACACCTTCTATTATTGTCATGGAGCGTGCGTTTCATGGGCGAACCATGGCAACCTTGACTGCGTCAGGAAGCCGGAAAGTCCAGGCTGGTTTTGAGCCACTGGTTCCCGGTTTTATTCGCGCGCCTTTCAATGATTTGGACGCGATTCATACTATTGCGGCTAACAGGGAAGATGTTGTTGCGGTAATGGTAGAGCCTGTTCAGGGCGAGGGCGGAATTTATGCGGCGGAAGAAGGGTACATGCGTGCTCTGGCACAATTGTGCGAACAAAATGACTGGATGCTTATTTTAGATGAAATCCAGACAGGGAATGGTCGCACTGGAACACTTTATTCTTACATGCATTATGGTATTCAGCCGGATATTTTAACTACGGCCAAGGGCTTGGGTAACGGCATGCCTATAGGCGCCTGTTTAATGAGCAAGAGAGCGAAAGATCTCTTTAAACCTGGAAACCACGGTTCAACCTTTGGTGGCAATTCATTAGCCTGTGCTACTGCACTTACGGTTCTTGAGGTCATTGAGCGCGATAAAATCTGCGAAAAAGTAGCAAAAAACAGTGCGTTGCTAATGGATAAATTGATTAGCAACCTGGGCGAACACCCCAATGTAAAAGCCATTCGCGGCAAAGGCTTTATGATAGGTATTGAGCTCGACAGACCTGCCAATGACATGCGTACAATTGGCCTGACTAATGGCGTATTATTTAACGTCACTGCCGATACAGTAGTCCGGCTCTTACCACCACTGATTATCAGCGAAGATGAAATTGATGAGTTAGTAAAACGGTTAACATTAACCATCAATCAGTTTACTGCTGAAGAGAAGTAAAAGGTCTGCTTGCAATAAGCGATTGATTTAAATATATAAAAAAACGTAGCCCGGTCTGCTTGCAGCCGGGAGTACCCGCGTCATCCCGGCTGCAAGCAGACCGGGCTACGATTCTTTACATCATCTCAATGAGAACCGCTCCCTTTTATTTCAGGTGGATTGGTTGACGGATTCTCATCAGCTGTAATTTCAGTTGAGGGTGAAGCAGGTTTCTGAGGTAAACTAAAAAAACCATGCGTTCTTACAGTAGCCGGATGCTCTGCATCCTGCTCTATAGAGAGGTTAATTGCAGATAACAGTTCTGGATCCTCAACATGAAGAGAGCGAGCCAACCATGCTTTTTGCTGGTTAGTAAGGTATTCACAAATTTTATCGTAATCATCGGTAGTTTTTATCAATGCAGATAAATGCTCGATACGGCTTTCGATGAATGCCCCTGTTTGTTCGGAATTGAGTCGCCCCAGAATAACGCAATATTTTTCTATTGATCCTGTAACCTTTAAAAGACTTTCTCCCAACATGCCACACAACACATTGATTTGTTTTGGCTCAAGATTGCGTAAAATACGCCTTAGATCATCTTGCGTATTTATTAAGCCAGATAATCTGTTTATTTCCTGAGGGATCTGAGTCATTTGTTCTGGAGCATAATCACGTAAAATCACCCCAAATTCAGCAGGTGTTTTTGCGCTATGTATGGCGTTAAAGAGATTAATCCCCAATCCGTGAAGATGGTTAAGAGTCGTTTCGAATGTTCCATAATTAAGGGGCTCTCTTATCATAACACGCGTGAGCATCTCCTGTTTGACTGTAGATTGCTCAGGATAAGTAAGGAACATTACATCATTAGCTACCGTGTGTAGAATACTTTTGCCCGTTTTTGATACCTGCTCTTTTGCTTCTTCCAGGCTCATAGGCTGTGCCAGACTCGTTTTGCGCAACTCACTAACAATAGCTTTGCGATGTTGTTCTGCGGTTCGCCCTGCCCTTTTTTGTTCTGGAGTCATCATGTCGACTACGGAATTAAAATAAGACGTTTTAAGAGTCGCTATTATTTGAATTGCTTGCTCCCCCATCGCGGTAATAATGGCTTGCTTTTGCTCTACACCGGTAAAATCCCAAATCTTGCGGAAATCGCCGGCACTCATTTTCTCTATGAGAGTAGGAGCCTTTTCCCGCATGATGGTAATAAAGTTTATGATTTGTTCAGGAGACAAATAAGGCAAGACGAGAGCCACACTCACGGGTGCTACTATCTTTTGTGACAGCGTTTCCAATGACGGGAGTTTTCCTTGACCATTTATTTGTTCTAATAAAAACCGGATTATTGGATACCTGGCATTGGCGGCGGAGTATAGCCAAAATTGTTTTTGTTCCGATGGAGCGGCTCCGACACCTAACAGATATTTTACCACCTCGTATTTGCCATTCCGCGTTGCCAGAAATAAAGCAGTATATCCATCGTCATCTTTTTCCTCCAGGGAGGCTCCATTGTCCAGTAACCATTTGACGGCTTTAGTGCTCCCGTTTCCGGCTGCAAATAAAAGCGCAGTCTTTCCTGATACTCCTTTTTCGGCTAATGAGATTCCTTGTTGTTGAAGCCATTGAACGGTTTCAATATGCCCCGATTCAGCGGCAAACATCAATAAATTGCTGCCATTACTGGCTTTTGCATGGAGGCGTTCGGGTTGCTCAAGAATCTTGTTTTTTAATTCTACAAGATTTCCTTCAGCAGCTAATTTGAATATAGGCTCTTCTGTGTCGAAAGAAAACATGTGTTTTTTTTCCATCAAGTTATTTGACTTAATTGTATTCTTTATTTTATCGCAGATCAAATTTTGACTGAACTGCAAAATAACAGGACAAATATAAGCCTTGGCATGGTGCTAAGGCTTCGAGACAAGGCTACCGCCGCTCCGCAGCCCGAACGGATCGAGGGAAACACTGGCTCAAACAACTTTCTTATCCGAAACTCACGTTAAGTTAAAGATGCAGAAGTATGCCTTAACGGGCTGCGACATCTCGTTCAACTCAGATTTAATTGCCGCATATCCTGACAAACTGCCACTGCCTGGTTGGTGAAGATCCAGTTTATTTCCCTGTTTAATTCCCTGTATAAAGAGTTGCGTGAATTAACAAATCCAACCCCGTACCGTTGATGGGCTGACTTTAATTCCGCTATTTTTTTATCGGTCAACAAGAGATAACTGCCCGTAACGCCACCATATCCTTCACTAATACTTAAATTACAAAACTCCTGAACATTATTGGGTCCGGCAACCAACACTAATGAACTTTTGGGAAACAGTGACAAAGAACTGAAAAGTGGCACATCTAAAGCCAGCAAATGATAATCTTCTTCCGGTGTTAATTCACTCAAAGCCGCAGCCAAAGCTTTTTCATTAGCAAAAGGGGTCTTTAATTCAATAAACAAATGCATCACGCGACCGTACTGAGCAATGACTTCTGCAAGGGAGGGAATTCCTGGCTCAAGAGCCCTTAAATCAGAAAAACCGAGATCGGCAATAGCCACATCATGCCCCCATAGGCGTTTTAAGGTGGGATCATGATTGACGACCAAAACAGAATCACGGGTAGCATGTATATCAAATTCAATTCCCCAGCAACCAGCATCCCGGGCGATGTTAAATGCCTGCAATGTATTTTCAATAATACCCCGCGCATTATTATGAGCACCTCTGTGGGCAATGATTCGTGCTGCTTTGATGGATGATGGGGAGGGCTTTTGCCTCGGCATTAACGCAAAATACCCATCAATCATTTTTTCCACTAATGAAAGCAGCACGATAAATTCCCATTCGGATGCATTTAAAATTTATTCTAAGCTGGCCAGGAAGAAAAGGCAAAAAACGGGGTAAGCCCACAAAACCTATAAAAATCAACTACACTAGAAATAAACCAAATTCAAAGACCATAAAAAATCATCTCGGGGAGCACGCAATGACGGTAAAAATAACACAAAAGGGAAAGACGTTGTTAAGAGATTCTTTGCTCAATAAAGGTACTGCTTTTACCAGTGAGGAAAGAGACAGTTTTGAATTACATGGTTTATTGCCCCCGGCTGTAGAAACGCTGGCCGAACAAGTCATCCGCTGCCAGGATGCCTACAGTGCCAAAGAAACCCCTCTGGAAAAACACATTTATTTACGTGCTTTGCAAGACAGGAATGAGGTTCTTTTTTACCGTTTTATCATTGAAAATCTGGAAGGGGTAATGCCGATTATTTACACACCGGTAGTAGGACAGGCCTGCGAGCAATTTTCCCATATTTACCGACAGCCCCGTGGTTTATTTTTAAGTTATCCTGAAAAGGATAAAATGGACAGCATTATCGAGTACCTGGCATTAACCCGTAAAATTAGCGTCATAGTAGTTACAGATGGCGAGCGTATTCTGGGCTTGGGCGATCAGGGAGCCGGAGGTCTTGGTATCCCCATTGGCAAATTGTCCTTGTACACCAGTTGCGGTGGCATTCCTCCTGCAGAAACCTTACCCATCATATTGGATGTTGGAACCAATAACCAGGAACGCCTGAGCGATCCGGAATACATAGGCTGGAGACATCCCCGGATATCTGGAAAGGATTATGATGATTTTGTGGATCACTTTGTTCAAAGCATAAAAAAACACATGCCTGATGTTTTATTACAATTTGAAGACTTTGCCCAGCAGCATGCTTATCCTTTGCTGGAACGTTATAAAGATCAATTGTGTACCTTTAATGATGACATTCAGGGAACAGCCGCAGTAGCGGTATCCGTTATTGTTGCTGCAACGAAAGTGTCTGGTGTTCCTTTAAAAGATCAACGCATTGCTTTATTGGGAGCTGGTTCTGCGGGCTGTGGTATTAGCGAACAATTAGTGCACGCTATGATGAATCAGGGGCTTAGCGAGAGAGAAGCCAGATCGCGCTTTTATCTGGTGGACAGACAAGGTTTATTACATAATGGCATGAATAATTTGTTGCCATTCCAAAAGGGCTTAGCTCAGGAAAAGGACTCGCTAATCAACTGGAAGCTGGAACACCCGGACACCATAAGCCTTTTGGATGTGGTGAACAATGCCCAGCCAACCATTCTTCTGGGGGTTTCAGGACAACCCAACCAGTTTAACGAAACGATTGTGAAAACCATGGCCAGCTATTGCGAAACACCCATTATTTTCCCATTGTCTAACCCAACCTCCCGCGCGGAAGCAATTCCAGCAGACTTATTAAAATGGACTAATGGAACAGCCTTGATTGCTACAGGCAGCCCTTTTGATGCAGTTTCAATTAACGGCCGCAGCATAGAGATTGCCCAATGCAATAACTCTTATATTTTTCCAGGGATTGGCCTGGCCGTTGTTGCAGGCAAGGCCAAAAGGGTCACTGATGAAATGATGATGGCCGCAGCAATGGCTCTAAGTGAATTGGCGCCTGCTGTAAAAACAGGTGAAGGACGTTTGCTTCCCGAGTTATCCACCATCAGAGACGTCAGCAAACATATAGCTAAGGCAGTCATCGCCATGGGCATTAAAGAAGGGCATATCAATCCCATGTCGGAAAGTGAAATCAGTGCTGCGGTAGAAGAAACCATGTGGATACCGCAGTATGAGAAATATGTGTAGGTAACAGTAGCCCGTATTAGCGGAGCGTAATACGGGTTTAAATGACAACCAATCCCCACCTTTCCTGGAGGCAATGCCAGGTACTCCGTCGTCCCGCGGACAAGCCGCGGGACGACGGAACTCCTCTGATACAGCTACAATATCGTGTCACTCTATTCCAAAACAGCCTGAATTATGTAAAAATAATGGTAATTTTTTATACTTCTTGCCGGCTTGTTTTATATGTCCCTTATTACCACCAATCTTAATCGGGCAGTTCTTGATTTAAAAGACGGAAAACCCGTTGCCATCCCAACAGAAACTGTTTATGGATTAGCCGCGCCCATTAATAAAGACAAAGCCATTAAAGCCGTTTTCGCTATGAAAAACAGACCCTTGAATCATCCACTGATTGTACATATCGCAGAAGATTGGGATCTGAATGAATTGGCTGAAGATGTTCCTGCATATGCCCAACTGCTTATTAAAAAATTTTGGCCAGGGCCTTTGACTTTGATATTCCGCTGCAAGGAAAATCAGATTAACCCCCTGATTACTGGCGGCCAATCTACCATAGCAGTAAGATGCCCGGCTCACCCCGTAGCCCAAAAACTGTTACACCAACTCGACATACCGGTTGTTGCTCCATCGGCTAATCCCTTTGGCAAAATAAGCCCGACCACAGCCCAGCATGTAAAGCAGTCCTTCCCCGATAAGGAATTATTGATTTTAGATGGTGGGCGATGCACTGTAGGGATTGAATCAACTATAGTTGATGCAACAAACCCCGCAGGCTATAGAATTTTACGTCATGGCATGATTGATGAAAAAGCCATTGCCAAGGTCATTTCAACCCAGCATTTAACCAAAGATGGTAATACCATCCGCGTCCCCGGCAAGTTGGATCACCATTACCAACCGCAAAAGAATCTGTATTATTTTGACCGTTATGAAACATTGGCGAATTTTTGCAACAAGAGGGATGGTGATGTGTACGTTATAGCCAGCCAGCAACCGTCAAGCGTGGATGAAAAAAACTTTCATCTTCTTACCAAAACCCCTGAAAAGGCAGCTTACGATTTATATTATCAACTGCGGGAAGGGGATGCTTCCAATGCAATGTGTATAGCAATAGAGCTTCCCCCCGCTGAAAGCAAATGGGAAGGTGTCAGGGAACGTATTTTAAAAGCAGGATATCCTTATTCTACTTAAAAAATTGGTTGACATATTCACATAATTTGCGTAACTTACCTGCCTATGCCGAGGTGGTGGAATTGGTAGACACGCTAGCTTCAGGTGCTAGTGGGGGTGACCCCGTGGAGGTTCGAGTCCTCTTCTCGGTACCATTAATTACATTTCTTGATAAATCATTAAAGCCTGCACGATAAATTAAATTTCTTCTTATTTTTCAATAGTTGTCATGTCGTCCCCGGATCTATGTCGCCCTCCGATCCACGTCGTCCTGAGCGCGTCTTTTGGCGCGAAGGATCTCCTGAAAGCGGCATGGTGCCAGTATTTGGAGATCCTTCGCGCCAAAAGACGCGCTCAGGACGACGTAGATCTGGGGATGAACGTGGAGCCGGGGACGAACCTGGAGCCGAGAATGTCATAACAGCATTATTTAACGTCACCAAGAGCCTGGCCAAACCGAATGGCACTTCCTGCCTCCAAAGACGGATTCCAGTGAACTTTTTCCCCATTGGCGAACATTAAAACCACAGTTGAGCCCAGCTTAAAATAGCCCATTTCATCGCCTTGGGAGAATGAAGTATTAAATGTGGCCTGGGCGTAGTCGAAACTGATTTTCTTCTTTTCCCGCTTTATATCACCATGCCAACTGGTGCCTATGGCGCCGACTATGGTTGCTCCTACCATAACCATCACCATAGGACCAACATTAGTATCAAAAAATACTGCGAGACGTTCATTGCGGGCGAAGAGGCGGGGAACTACTCGTGCAGTAGTGGGTTGCACAGAAAATAAGGCGCCGGGAATGTAGGTCATAGAAACCAGTTTGGCATCCAGAGGGATGTGTACGCGATGATAATCTTTAGGCGACAAATATAAAGTAGCGAATTTCCCGTCAATGTATTGTCTGGCAACGTCTTCTTCACAAGCCAGGAACTCTTGAACAGAATAGAATTTCCCTTTAGCCTGAATTAACTGCCCATCCTTGATGGCGCCAATTTCACTCACGCAACCATCAACAGGAGAAACAATATCCGCTTGCGCCAAAGGGCGGCATTCCGGTTTTAAATGACGAATAAAAAAATCATTAAAGCTGGCATAAGACGCAGGATCTTCAACCAGGGCCTCGGCCATATTCACCTGATATTTATTGATAAAACGTTGAATTATATAATTCTTTACTCGGTTGTTTTTAACATTAGCCAGGCAACCAGCGAGTGTGGTCATTTTATGTTGCGGTATCATGTATTGCGGCGCGGTTTTTAATAAATCAAAAGACATCCCACGTACTCATTTATTTGAAAATAGAATCATAACCTAATGTAATAGTGATTGTCACAAAAAGATAATGGTTGGGATACAACTGACAATGTTGATCCCGTATTACGCTTCGCTAATACGGGCTACAATCTTGATGATGAATTAAAGCGCGCCGACCGACATGGCTGAACTGTTGGTAGCATGAACATCCTGTTTGTGTGATGGAGCTACGGCATGGGTTTTTAAGCCATCAAAATAAAAGGCTTTATGCTCTGTGGCATTATATTTCAAAATCAGTTTGTTCCCGGGTATTTGTTGTTTCTCAGCATTTTTACTGATGTTCGCTTTCATTGCAGTAATAATATTATTAAATAAAATACCGTTTAGAGTAGAGGTATCCGCACCTTTGAGAAAGGTCAGGGCAACTGCTTTGGATTGACCTGAATTGCTGCAATAGCCTTCAACCTCAGTCCTTCTGGAACCATTACCCCACCATCCACTTAATACGCTTAATCCGGCTTCATACTCTTTTAAAGAATCCTGCATTATCTTCTTAAATGACTTACTGTCCAGTGAGTCAATCCACTGATACATGGTCTGATAAAATAATTTCATCCCTTCCGGACTAAACAGATGAGTAAAACGACTGTCGTATTTAGCGAAATTTACTGCCGATTTGGTGAATATCGCAATATCCTTGGTAAAGGTACCTTCACGAACCGCGTTGCGGACACTAAGCAATGGATAAGTTTGCAGCATATGTGGCGTAAGATGCTGGATAAGCAGCGTATTTAATGCGCCCGTATCCTCATTACCAGAGCTTAATATATAAGCAAGTCGATTGTCCCCACTATCGTTCATACTTGCCAATAAGAAATCTTTAACCGGTTGGGTTCTATGGCGAGCGGTTAATAATCCGGGAACTATCGGGGCGTAATGTTTGTCGATGATGTCGTTAATGTATTGGCTTAAATCTTCAGGAGCAAGACTCTTTGCCCAAAGGAATAAGAAATCATTGAACTTTTTAATTTCCTCATCGTGAGTGTGCGGCAGTACGTCTTTAGTCGCAACCGTTTTCACCGCATCCTGCATCAACTCATCTGTAGTGGTTAAATGAAGCTTGAAATTAACTTGTTCGGTAATTAATTTTAATCGGGAAGCAATGACGTTAAACACACTGGCATGGGTGCTGGTATGAGCCAGGCTTTGACGAATTTTTAAATTATAATTTGAATAAAGTTGAGTCAGTTGATCAGAAAAGAGCAGGTTATCCTCTTCAGTTAAATCTCTTCGCTCTTTACTGTAATAAGCTTTAACCACATCATGGAATTTACTTGTAAATTCAACAAGAAGCAGCAAAGCCTCACGCAATTTACTGTCTTTATCCACATTAATTAAAGGAAGCACCTCCTCCAGTGACAATTCTGGCATGATACCAAATAACTCCCAGGCACTGGTTAAACTGTCATCGGTAATTTTCTTACATTCTATCTCGATTATATCTTGCTTCGAAGAAGAAACCTGGCAAAGCAATTCATTGGTCAAACGATATGTTTGATGTAACAAATCTCTGACACTTGGAGCATAAGCATCCCGCCATACCTGATGATAGCGCTTTTGCAGCTCAACCGGATCGTATTGCGCCGTTTTATCTTCTTTACTGTACAAAGTCGCATTTTGTTCTTTTGCCCAGGAGAGGATGTCTCTGTAAAATGAGGGCTTGTGATACAGCATAGAACTGGTGGCAGACAAAGGAACTCCGTAACCATTATTTTCACAACCCATATAAAACACTACGACACGATATAAATTATCATAATGCTTTTGATATACATCCATCATGAAATCAATAAAGGGTTTTATATTGGTTTGCTCATTACATAACTGAGGAAATTCCGTTTCGTATTTAATGCGCAAATTTACATCTGTATTATCCAGAGAGGTATAATTCAAGGTCATGTCGCCGAACAGATCGTACAAACGTTTTCTTACCATGTCAGGATGAAACGTAAGTAGTGCGCTTAATGCTGCGGCGAATTTTTGCTCATGGGCCTCCTGCTCATGAGCTAACTGCTCAAATTGGGAGGGATCCGCATAACTTTTGGGAAGAACCTGCATTAAAAGTTGTGAGGGAATAACTCCTGGCAAGGTTTCCTGTCCTGGATGTCTGAAAGTAGCCCAGTGGTAAGGCTTGGAGTCCTTAACCCTGGGGAAAGCTTCCCAATCAGCAACAGTCAGTTCCACTCTCTTTTTAGGAACGCCAATAATAGGCCGGGGTTCTTTCATATGGATCGTAAACCAATACAGAAACATATCGAAATCTATATCCGCAGACTCATCCTCGTCCTCTTTAAATCCCACATTATGAGGATGAGGATCGTCATCATCAAGAAACCATCTGCCGAAAAGGATTTTTATAAACTTTTTTCTAAGCAGGGTCTTAGTGCTGGGTATGACTCTTTCTTTTGTGACCGGATCAACAGGAACGGGCTCACTGGAATAATTAAAGGGCTTAAAGCCATCAATGGCAATGGACAAGGTGCCGACCAGCCTGTCATTATCATCAAAGACCAATCGCTCTTCAGCTGAGTTTTTACCTTGGAATAATCGTTTGAATAAAGAAACAGCAACGCTGATTTTTGCCAGTAGTTCAGGATAATGATGTTTGGGATCGAGTTTTTTAAAAAAAGCAGAGACCGGAACATTATTCTCAATGAATGTCACTCGATAAATTTGGTGAGAGCCATCATTAACTGCAGATCCGGCAGTTAATAATTGTAATTGACTTTCCCTAAGTGCTTTCTTGGGCAACCCCATATATCAAATCCCTTAAATCAAATCAGTCCTTTATAAGCCTCATATTAAGCAGAAATAATTAAGAAGTTCAAGAATATTTTTAATACAAAATTGTTAATAAGCGATTTTTTTAGATCAAGTTATGATCATTTTGTGACGAAAGTTGGACAGATTAAAAATAACTGTTTGATTATTTTAGCAATTTTATCAGAAAACTGGAGTGATTGATTTCCGGAAGGGGAAAAACTTAAATTCCATGTGTTCAGTAATTTTAACGTGAGTTATGGATAAGAAGATTGATTTAAATAGATAAAAAACTGTAGCCTTGATGCAGTGATAGCGAAATCAAGGCTACGCCTATTTTAAATTAATTCTTTTAACTTAAAGGCAGTGTGCTCAGCCCGAACTCACGTTAATTTTAAGGAAACCGAGCCGCGACCGTCAGGAAGCGGAATTTTTGTTGAGGCACAGAGCCCTGTGTCGCTCGACCTATGTAGTAGGTGTGGGAAATAAAGTATGTGCGCATACAACTGTTCCGCTCCCTGACGGTCGCGGCTCGGTTTCCTTTAATTAATGAGAGTAGGAGCAAGCCTGCTAAAGGTTTGTTACTGCCCTTACTATGGTGCTACTGCTGGCGCTGCATCTGTGTCTTCAACAAATGAGAGCACTTCTTTATCCAGAGCACGTATTTCTTCACCCGATGGGGTCTGGGTAAAAAACCAGTAATTGCCAGTATTTCTCTTCTTGACATCATTAGCAAAACCTAAAGTAAAGGTCGTAATCAGAATGTTGGCGATTACAATTAAAACTTTTTGCAGCCAGGATGTTATTTCTGGATCAACTATATTTAAAATATTCTTTTCCGCTTCATGAATTCTGGCAGATAAATCAACGCCTGATTGAGTAATTCCGTCGTAAGCAATGCAATATATGGTCTTTCTATACTCTTCATCGGCTCGTTGCCACTTACCCACTTTATCTCTGTCTGAGGAGGATTTAAGCAAACGTTCATGAATGCCTTTGCATTGAGCTTCCACCTTTAAAATAATCTGCCTGAATCTGTCTGACTGCACATTATTAGCAGCAGCTAATGCAACAATTTCATTGTTAAATTTCAATTCCTGCATTTGATTCACACAAATGTATCGTGTATATAAATCTTGCGCCAAAGGCAGCAACTCGGTGTCTTTCATTTCGAGAACAGCTTTACCCTGAGTCGGAATGCCCTTTTGGATGCCTTTATAAAGAAGGTTAATTAACTCATTCCTGTGATTCGTATTTTCAACCAACGCCAAACCGGGTAAGAACATACGCAGGATCTGTCCTTGATTATTCTGCTTCAATACCAGTTTGTAGGCATCGGCCTGAGTTATCCCTGCTTTTCTCAATACGTCCAGGGAACGGCTTAATTCAATCAGCTCTTTTTCATCCAGATTTTTTAAATCTGATTTCTTTAACTGATAGTCCTTAAACTCAGCAGAATAGTGATACGCAATGCTTTTTTGCAAGTGTATTTGCGGCCTTAATGCCAACTTTTGCAACTCTTTAATCGAAATTACTGTTTTAGTCTGATCCAAATCAATCAGGGTAGCAGCCAACATGGGATATTTTTCCGTAGCAGCAACCAGTTCCTTTAATTCCTGCAAAGTAAAATGACCTTTTCCCCAAAAAATAAGACATAGTTTCTTACTGTTTTCATCACCTAAGGCATCAATAAAACTTAATTGTTCCTTTTTTTCCGGATAAGCGAAGTATTCCTGAAAATGCTGGGTAATTCCCAATTCGGCGAGCAAAGCATAAGAATGATAATAAGCCGGGTTGATAAGAATGGATTGCACTAAATCCCGGCTGTAAGGTTTGGTAACTAAAACAGGAAGCAGTCGAATTTGCTCTTCATCCCACATCAGTGCCCGCATATCTCTTATAAAGTCATGATTCTGCAGTACATTCTGGCTTTGTTCCAAAACACCATCCTTATAAAAAACCAGAACCATTTGTAATATGCTTTTATCAAGGGCTTCGTCTTCAGTCAGGGTCAAACCTTCTAATACCGGTCGCAATTTACCATTCTCAGAGAGATAATCCCTTAACAGTACTGGAGATAAATGCAATTTGTATTGAATAATTAAATCACGGGCACGATTAGGATTAACCAGTTCAGGATTCAGTTCTGTATTCCGGATAAAGGTGGGTAACAAGGACAGTTCAGCAAAATCCGGATCAATTTCTTCCTGTTCTGCTTTAATTTTATTCTGTAGGAAATCTCGGATAATGGGTAAATCAATTTGTTCCATCAATGGGTTGTCAAATACATCCGTCTGGACTACTTTTACCCCATGCATGTTTGATTTGATGTAAGGCGCTAAATCAAACCCGGACAAAAGTATCACTGTCCTGTCTTTAGGCTCTAAATGACTATTAACGGTAAAACCCAACAGCCATTGATCAGGATGGTCACGCCGATAAAGTAACATTAAACCACAGGGTTCTTGCTTGTCATTAACAAAGCCAAAATCATCTCTGACGTAATTGGCTGCATAGTCCATGATCTCTTCATCTTTTTGCATTAATGGCGGGTTTTCATTACCTAAAAGCAGGCAAAGGCTTCCTCCAGAAGTATTTCCCTGTGAAAAAACTTTCCCTGTGCGCCAGGTATTAATAAAAGTCTTGGCTTGAGCTTCTGTACCCAGGAAAGGAGTGCGGGGAAGATCTTTATTAATTGTACTCAGATCATCGGCATCATCGTAGACTTTTATTACACAATCCTGCCCAAATGCCTGAAAAATCTGCTCTGCATTTCCTTGTACTAAAAAAGCCATAGTAAATACTCTCAAAACTACAAACTGCGAATATTATAACCAAATTTATCAGTGAATAGTAAGTTTTTTAGAAAATAAATATAAATAGTAGCCCGGTCTGCTTACAGCTGACTATTCTACACATCTTAGCCATTACCCGATCCACGGCGTCCTGAGCTGAAGTATCTCCCCGAAAATGATTTATTTATCAGCACTACCTCTTCTGTTTGCTTATGCTCTCAGTTACCTAAAGAAAACCGAGCCGCGACCGTGAGGGAGCGGAAATTTTGGATGTACACCTAATGAGTAATCAACAAGGGAGTGCATCGAACTGTTCCGCTCCCTCACGGTCGCGGCTCGGTTTTCTTGGCATGATGCTCTTTTGTACTCTTGATTAGCGAGTCACAATACAGGCTCAAGGGAAAATTTCGTGGGGATTTCCCAAGTCCTGAGCGCGTCTTTTGGCGCGAAGGATCTCCTGAAAGCGGCATGGTGCCAGTATTTGGAGATCCTTCGCGCCAAAAGACGCGCTCAGGACGACGTGAACCAGGCTACGGCTTGATCAAGCCTTGTGCATGGGGCAAACAACACCAACTTCTGCAAATGCTTCAATTACGGGTGTTTTATCCATACGCCTGTCTATGGTTGCCTGTATGACACCGCAAGCGGCAAAATCATAATAGGCGATAGGAGACCAATAGTTCATATTGGCATCAACCATGACCTGAAATGCCCTTTGAATAGACCAACCCGGTTTGTGAGCCAACAAATAGAACGCCCGGTTAAATACCCCGCTACTACCATGGACATCCAGCTTGTCAGTAAAATCAGCAGCATTGCCAATAGAAAACCCGTCTTTAGCGGGATCATCCATATAGCGCATGGGCTGTCCGCCTTTTACTGCTTCACGCCCTATAGTCCAGTCTTCACCATCCCAATACCAGGGATAATCACGGCGCAGGTACTCTTGTAAAGCAATTGCGGCCATATCAGAAAAAGATTCATTAATACCGCCCGACTGCCCTTCATACATCAGGCCAGAATGTAATGCGGTAAAATTATGGGATAATTCATGCCCCAATACTGATTGGGCAGGAGCAGTCAGGAACTCGTTGCCATTACCAATAACAATCTGCTGATGCGCTACAAGGGTTCCATCTACAATAATGGTTGGAACGGCAAAGGCATTATCCATATCGCCCAAATGAGTATAGGCACGCAATGGCAAATCATCGCCTATAGGTTTTTTGACGCCATACACCTTCTCATACATATCCAGAGTCTGTTGGGCAAAGTACATGGTGTCATTTACGGGAGAAAAGGCATAATTCACCGGGCCAGTGGCGCCATCAGCGTAATTTAAATACAAGTTCGTATCATCACAGGGGTAAGAAAATGCTTGTAACTTCAGCATGGATTCTGCAAAGGTAGTAATGGGGAACACATCATATCCCAAATTGTAGTTCCTTAGATTCATTACTTTTATTGAATCATTTTCAACCGTACAGGTACCGTCTTTGACCGAAACATCAAACTTTCCCAAAGAGGGCAGGCCGGGTAAGGCATTGCCATGCTGGAACATGCCGCTACGATAGGGAAGAGGGAAAGCATTTCCACCCAACCCCTGACCTATCCGCTCATGACGCACCTCGTCCCATTGTTTTAATAGTTCGCCACTATTGGCATCAACAATGTAATTGGGAGCCTTGATGCGCGTTTTTTTACTGTTGCTGTAATAGGATAAATGATAAGCCAGGTGCGCTTTATTATCATTATCAATAAAAATAACTTTAGTTGTATTCTGAAATTTGATGGGGTCGCGGACCGTACCAAGAATTTTTTTCTCTATGTCGCTGGCAGAAAAAACGCCGTTAATGCTGTGCACATCCTTTTCAATTCCGGTAATATTCATTCCGGTTACCGTTTCTTTACCGCCGTCTTTAGAGTGGTAAATAACCTGGTAGCCCCAAACAGGGATCCCTTTGTAGGTAATCTGGTAGCGGGTATGTCTGGTTTTCCCTTTAGATTCGTCTTGCAATTGCAATTCATAATCACTTTGCTTGCCAGCAACTGATTTGATTACGCCCTTTTTGATTAAAGGGTTTTGTTTAACTGGTGGCAGAGATTTGTTGGCGTCTCCCCAAACCATACTTTGCGTAGCGGCGTGAATCGATGAAGCAACAGCCGAAATGACAAGTAATGAAACAATCCGTTTTTTCATAGTATCATCCTGAATTTTTGCCGAAATTCCATCCTGCACTTTTTTCGCAACAAAAACAATCAGAAAATTCAAATTTAAGTAAAATTTTCTGATTTTATACCTGACATTACAATTTATACTCATATATTGCTTTTTATGTTAAAAAAATTGCCATTGAATCGTTACAAAAAGAATTAATGTGTTATAACGGTCTTTGACCCCACCTGTTACTTATATTTGGAGGATGTTATTATGCCCAAACTTCGTAATAATCTGGAACTTGCCTCTCCCCGAGGTCGTCTGCCTGGCACTATTGCCTCATCCCTTTCGAAAGGAATTACAGAAAAGACCATTCAGGAAGATCAACACGGGGTATTTTACCTGGCTAAAACACCGGATGAACTAACAGTTGAAGATGTTTTTAGGGGTTACCTCAGTGAAGAAAGCTTAAAAAACCCAACGCCTGGGACAACAGCCCATATTTTTTCTTTACAGTTGGAGCGCGCCTTTCTTGAAATTCTGGTTCCGCGTATGGTACAGAAATTATTTCGTGGTGCAGTACAGGCTCCTGATACCTTTTTACATGTCAGTGAGGATAAATCCATCTGGATACTTTCTCGCTTTATGAATAGTTTTTGCGAGTTTCTGGCGAACAAGGATGTGATAAAGGCACATGCGCCGCTGTTTGATGTCACCCATTTGCCGAAAAGGGCCGAGCTGTGCCTGACAGCGGAAGAAGCCCAGATTGTTGGTCAGCTCTATGCTGTGGCCTTAGTGTTTAACCTGTGGGATTTATTAAATTCCAAATTATTAAATTCAGGTTATTGTGTTACTAATGACAAGAGGATGGCAGCTATTGTTGATTTTGGTTGTGGCGTTCACATCAGTTACAAGGGAAGGCACAACGACACCTTGGCACTGGATGATCCTCATTTCGTACCCCAAAAAAAGATTGATTATACCTTTTTCGGCAAAAATTACAGAGACCATTACCGTCATGCCCACGCATTACCCTTTGATGGATTAGTTGCCCCTTTGCTGCCTCATACTATTATTCCTGACCTGTTCGACATGTCTGAAAATGACCCGGTTAGCCAAAAGATGCTGGAGGGATTTACCCAGGCCTTAACTCTGGCAGAAAGGAATATGGCTGAAAATCCCCATTTGCTGGAAGAGGCTTTTGAGGATGCTTATAATGGGATCAGCCTTGATTCTTTAGTACAGGCTCCTGAATTAAAAGCGCATTTGAATAGTGATTTTTATAACCTGTCAGGAGAAGGGAAACATGTATTGTCTGACATAATTCAGCAAAGGCTTTCCGGGGCAATAAAACTTATTCCTCAATTCAGGAAAGGTATCTCTGCAACAGCAATTCAGGAGGAAGTCAGAGATCATTATTATTTTTCCCAACATTGGTAAGTAAACAAAAGATGAATTACAACATTATAGGCTCAGGGCGATTAGGCAATAATATTGCTCTGGCTTTTTCGACGGCCAAACTGGCATCATTGCAGGGTATATACAATCGTTCGCCAGAATCAGCGCAGCAATTATGCAGCAAAATAAATACAGGCAAGGTGATTTCTTCGCTATCAGAATTACCTCCTGCAGATATTACCTGGATTACCTGTAATGATGATTCTATTGCTTCTGTGGTTGCAAATCTGATGGAACATGCGCAAATTAAGCCAGGCAGTTTTATAATTCACTGTAGTGGTGTTTTAAATTCAGCCATACTCGCCCCTCTGAAAAAGCAGGGCTGCCTTGTAGCCAGCTGCCATCCCTTGAAAGCATTTAAAACAGGTTATTTATCAGCAGATGCGCTCCTGCAGGTTGATTGTGTGATGGAGGGTGATGCTGCTGTCTGTGATTGGCTGGATTTTGCATTGAAACAATTAGGCGCTAATGTGATTCGCATTAAGCCGGAGGCAAAAGTTATTTATCATGCGGCGGCTGTCATTGCTTCAAATTATTTAATTACCTTAGCTTCATGCAGCGAGGCCTTGTTAGAGCAAGCGGGAATAAGCCAGCAACAGGCGCGGTCAATGATGTGTCATCTGATGCAGGGTAATCTTGATAATATGCAACAGGCTCAAGATCTTAGGGATGCACTTACAGGCCCATTAATGAGAGGGGATATAGCAACACTTGCTTTGCATCTGCAGGCAATAGGGGATCCAGTGGTGAATAATTTATATAAGGCGGCTGGTTTAGCTACCTTGCCTATTACGTCGTTAAGTGAAGAACAGAAGCAAGATATCGCCAATTTATTTGGGCAGTAATGATTGTTTCACGGGAAACATCTCAATAACGGTATTTGTAGCCCGGTCTGCTTGCAGCCGGGATCGAATGGGCACGATCCCGGCTGCAAGCAGACCGGGCTACAAGGCTGTATATGGAATGAATTCATTACCACTTCGATCCCGTATTACGGCTGGCGCCTAATACGGGCTACACGTGCTGTCTCTTACTACACTCCGATCTACGTCGTCCTGAGCGCGTCTTTTGGCGCGAAGGATCTCCTAAAAGCGGCATGGTGCCAGTATTTGGAGATCCTTCGCGCAAAAAGACGCAGGACGACGTAGATCGGGGCATGGCAAAGATCAATTGCGAGCAGACCGGGCTACAGCCCCTGCTTGTTTAACCTGGGTTAGATTCTGCCGCTGCTGTTACCTGTAAATGGGTTACGTTTTGCAAGCCTCTTGGTAAACGGTTTCCTCTGCGTCCTCTTTCGCCTTTGTAATGATCCAAATCTGCACCTTTAAGGGTAAAGTGGCGTTTTCCTGCATGGACCGTTAGGGAGTCTGCGTCGGTTAAAACTTGTAAATCAATGATGTATTCTTCTCTTGATGCTGCTTTGGCCGAGGGAATACTGATTAATTTATTACCTTTGCCACGAGATAGCTCTGGCAATTCGCTAATAGGAAAAACGAGCAATCGACCCACACTGGTAGCACAGGCGACAAAAACTCCCTCACTGACAGACATCAGCCGCGGCGGAAGGATGCGGCTATTTGGTGACAATTTGATACAGGCTTTTCCGTTACGGTTTTTGACATACAAATCACCCACCTTGGCGACAAAGCCATAACCCGCATCACTGGCCAATAATACTTTCTGTTCCGGCTCCCCTCCAACCATTGCTTCAAAGTGCATACCTTCTGCCGGATTTAGCTTGCCAGTCAGTGGTTCACCCTGGCCTCGAGCAGAAGGCAGGGCATGTCCAGGTAAAGAGTAGACCTTTCCTTCACTATCAATAAAAATGATTTGCTGGTTAGAGCGCCCTAAGGCTTGTGCCTTAAATTCATCACCAGCCTTATAACTTAATTCAGTACCCACTACATCATGGCCCTTAGCTGCTCTGACCCAACCGTTTTTAGATAAAACCACAGTGATCGGTTCGTTAGGTAATATGTCTTCTTCTTTTAAAGCCTGTGCTTCCTGGCGGCTTATAATTGGAGATCGGCGCACATCACCAAACTCATCCCTGTCTTTAATAATTTCTTGTTTCACTAAAGCTCTTAAACGGGTTTCACTGGCAAGTGTTTTCTGAATGGAGTCGCGCTCATCACTTAACTCGTCCAACTCACCACGTATTTTAATTTCTTCAAGCTTTGCCAAATGGCGCAATTTCATTTCAAGAATTGCTTCGGCCTGCCGTTCACTTAAATCAAAACGGGCAATTAATCCTTGTTTGGGATTTTCATGCTCTCTGATAATAGCAATTACTTCATCAATATTAAGGTATGCAATTAACAAGCCTTCCAAAACATGGATGCGTTCTAATACTTTTGCTAATCTGTATTCCAGACGCCTTCTGACGGTTGCAACCCGGTAGACAAGCCATTCGGTCAGAATTTGAACCAATCCTTTGACTCGTGGTTTGCCATCAAGGCCTATCATATTAAAGTTAACCCTGTAACTACGCTCCAAATCTGTTGTTGCGAATAAATGGGACATCAATGATTCCACATCAACGCGGTTAGAGCGCGGAATAATGACCAGACGGGTTGGATGCTCATGGTCAGACTCATCGCGTAAATCTTCGACCATGGGTAATTTTTTCTGTTGCATTTGTAATGCGATTTGCTCAATAACCTTCGCACCAGAAACCTGATAGGGCAGAGCTGTTATGACGATGTTTTGCTTTTCCTGATTGTAAATGGCCCGCATTTTGACAGAGCCATTACCGGTTTCATACATTGAGGTAATTGCTTCCTGAGGTGTAATTATTTCTGCAGAAGTTGGAAAGTCTGGACCTTTAACATGTTCGCGCAGTGCCGCCAGATCTGCAGAGGGATTGTCCAGTAAATGGATACAAGCATTAGCAACTTCGGTTAAATTGTGGGGCAAGATATCAGAGGCCATACCGACCGCAATACCTGTAGCACCGTTTAATAAAATATTAGGTAAACGGGCAGGGAGTAAGGCCGGTTCCTGTAAGGTGCCGTCAAAGTTATCAACCCAATCGACTGTTCCCTGTAATAATTCCCCTAAAAGCACTTCAGCATAAGGAGATAATCTCGATTCAGTATAACGCATGGCAGCAAAGGACTTGGGATCATCCGGGGAACCCCAGTTTCCCTGTCCATCAATAAATGGATAGCGATAGGAGAAGGGTTGTGCCATTAGAACCATAGCTTCGTAACATGCACTGTCACCATGAGGATGAAACTTACCTAATACATCCCCTACCGTTCGCGCTGACTTTTTATATTTCGCTGTAGCCTTTAAGCCCAACTCTGACATAGCATAAACAATGCGGCGTTGAACTGGCTTCAGGCCATCTGCAATATTAGGTAAGGCCCGATCCAAAATGACATACATAGAGTAGTCAAGATAAGCTTTCTCAGTAAATTCGGTAAGTGGCTTTCGCTCAGTTGCTTCATTCATGGTTGGTTTATTCATTGTGGTTTTATCACTATTTAATCATCGTAGTGCAATAAAGGTAAATACTGCAAAGCAATTTTAACAAAATATTCATAATGTTAGAAAGAGATGCATCATCAGATTGTGAATAACTTTTTACTTATTTTTTCCTGACGGCAATTATTTTTTTAACTTATTGAAATATAACAAAAAATTTTATGCCAATTTATTTTACATTAATTTTCCTTGTGGATAACTTTGTGCATGAACATAGAATAAGTTGTATAACTTCTTGTAAATCCGCCACAATTTGTTGATCTGTGCATGGTAACACAGTTTGTAGCCTGTATTAGCGGAGCGTAATACAGGATCGAAGTGGCAATGTCCCGTATTACGCTCCGCTAATACGGGCTACGACACTGACTCTTGATCACATCTTTGCCATTAGCCAATTCACGTCGTCCTGAGCGCGTCTTTTGGCGCGCTCAGGACGACGTACGATGTGTAGAAGAGTCAACGGATTGTAGCCGGGTTAATAAGCATGCTTTGTTCCCGGCTGCAAGCAGGCCGGGCTACAAAGGTATCAGGATTACTTATGTTATTTAATGCTTTTTCTTGTTTTTTGAATGGCGCGGATTTGAGCGACAGCACGAGCTAATTCAACGGCAGCAACAGAATAATCTATGTCGCCACCTTTGTTCGCCATTGCGGCCTCAGCCTGAGCTTTAGCAGCCAAAGCAGCAGCTTCGTCCAGATGATCTGCTCGTTCTACTACGTCTGCAAGTATGGTCACGCAATGAGGCTGAACCTCTAGCATACCGCCCTGAACGTAATAGATTTCCAAATTGCCACCTGGCAATGTGACTCTGATTTCACCAGGCTTTAATAATGTTAACAAAGGAGCATGACCAGGTGTTATACCCACTTCACCTAACTCTCCGGTAGCAACAACCATCTCAACCAAACCGGAGAATATTTCATGTTCCGCACTAACAATATCCAGGTGCGTTGTTATAGCCATGTCTGCTTGCCTCATAAGGTTTTCGCTTTAGCAACAGCTTCCTCGATGCTTCCGACCATGTAAAATGCCTGTTCAGGTAAATCATCATATTCGCCAGCAAGGATGCCCTGGAAGCCTTTAATTGTATCTTTAAGGGATACGTATTTTCCTGGAGAGCCAGTAAAGACTTCAGCAACAAAGAAAGGTTGAGATAAGAAACGTTGAATCTTACGTGCACGTGTTACAACACGTTTGTCTTCTTCAGATAACTCATCCATACCCAGAATCGCGATAATGTCTTTCAATTCTTTGTATCGTTGTAAGGTTTGCTGTACACGACGGGCAGTATCGTAATGCTCTTGGCCCACAACTAATGGGTCTAATTGGCGAGAAGTAGAATCCAGAGGATCAACCGCAGGATAAATACCCAACTCGGCAATTTGACGTGACAATACAACGGTCGCATCCAAGTGAGCGAAGGTAGTTGCAGGTGATGGATCCGTCAAGTCATCCGCTGGTACGTAAACTGCCTGGATAGAAGTAATAGAACCAGTCTTGGTTGACGTAATACGCTCTTGCAGCATCCCCATTTCTTCAGCAAGAGTAGGCTGGTAACCCACCGCTGAAGGCATACGGCCTAATAACGCTGATACTTCAACCCCTGCCAGTGTATAACGGTAGATGTTATCGATAAACAACAGTACGTCACGACCTTCATCACGGAATTTTTCAGCCATGGTCAAGCCAGTCAAAGCAACACGTAAACGGTTTCCTGGTGGCTCATTCATCTGACCGTAAACCAGAGATACTTTATCCAGTACGTTAGAATCTTTCATTTCATGATAGAAGTCGTTACCTTCACGAGTACGCTCACCCACTCCGGCAAATACTGAGTAACCACTATGCTCAATCGCAATATTACGAATCAATTCCATCATGTTTACGGTTTTACCCACACCGGCACCACCGAACAGACCGACTTTACCACCTTTGGCAAAGGGGCAAAGCAAGTCAATAACTTTAATACCTGTCTCAAGAAGTTCCTGGCCACCAGCCTGTTCTTCATAGCTTGGTGCTTTACGGTGAATAGACCAGTGCTCTTCAGCACCAATTGGGCCAGCATCATCTACAGGACGACCCAAAACATCCATAATACGGCCCAGAGTTTTAGTACCTACTGGAACCTGAATCGGTTTGCCGGTGTTATTCGCTTTTAATCCGCGCTTCAGGCCGTCTGTTGTACCCATCGCAATAGTACGGACAACGCCATCACCTAACTGCTGCTGGACTTCAAATACCAAATCCCCATCAACCAGAGTCAATGCATCATTAACCTTTGGCACACCATCACGGGGAAACTCAACGTCCACTACTGGACCAATTACTTCTACTACAGTTCCTAAGCTCATTATATACCCTCTTATAAAGCGGCTGCGCCACCGACAATCTCTGCTAATTCCTGAGTAATTGCAGCTTGTCGTGCTTTGTTATAAGCCAATTGAAATTCTTTAATTAATTCACCTGCGTTGTCTGTTGCGTTTTTCATCGCAATCATTTTTGCAGCTTGCTCGCAGGCAATGTTCTCAACAACCCCTTGATATACCTGCAACTCAATGTAGCGCTCCAGAAGATCATCAAGTAAATCTTTAGCATCAGGTTCGTAAATATAATCCCAATGATGACCCATGGTACTGCTGTCATCTTCCGATTTTGGCAGGGGAAGTAATTGTTTTACCGTCGGCTTTTGCGTCATGGTGTTAACGAATTCATTGTATACAATATGCAAGGCATCAATGCTGCCGTTGTAATATGAATCAATCATTACTTTAACGATACCAATAAAATCGTTGATACCAGGTGTATCTCCTAAATGTTCGATAGAACCCAGAATAGTTCCACCGACACGTTTAAAGAACGCCAGACCTTTTCGGCCGATTACAGCTACATCAACTTCTTTGCCCTGTTCTTTCCAGGAACGGATACTGCGAATGGTTTCACGAAGCAAATTCGAATTTAAACCGCCACAGAGTCCTCGGTCAGAAGTAACAACAATTACTCCAATGCGCTTCACTTCACGTTCACTGATGAACGGATGTCTGTATTCTGAATTCGCGCGAGCAATATGCTTTACTACATCATAAATTTTATTGGCATACGGTTTAGATGCACGCATTCTGTCTTGCGTTTTACGCATTTTACTTGCTGCCACCATTTCCATCGCACGGGTAATCTTTCGAGTTTTATTAATACTCGAAATTTTCGTACGGATTTCTTTTGCTCCAGCCATATCTTACTTCGCCTTTAAATTGAGTTTTCAGGTCATCCCATGAATTGGGATGACCTTATCTCACTGGAATTACTTCCAGGAAACAATAACTTACCAACTAGCCGTACGTTTGAATTCTTCTACAGCTTTTTTCAATTTTGCTTCGATATCGTTATCGTAAGCACCGGCTTCATTTATTGCATGTAATAACGCTGCATGAGAGCTGCGCATGTAGTCATGAAGAGACGCTTCAAATGCACTGACTTCGTTCACAGGAATGTCATCTAAATAACCTTTTTCAACAACAAACAGACTAATACCCATTTCTGCAACAGAGAAAGGTGAATATTGTTTCTGCTTCATGAGTTCGGTAATACGTTGACCACGCTCTAACTGCTTACGGGTTGCGTCATCAAGATCAGAAGCGAATTGGGAGAAGGCTTCCAACTCACGAAACTGCGCTAAAGCCAGACGAGTACCACCACCAAGTTTTTTCATGATTTTGGTTTGCGCCGCACCACCTACCCGCGATACAGATAAACCAGAGTTAATTGCTGGTCTTACGCCTGAGTTGAATAAGTCAACATCAAGGAAAATCTGTCCGTCAGTAATAGAAATTACGTTCGTTGGTACGAATGCAGATACGTCACCGGCTTGTGTTTCAATAATTGGCAAAGCAGTTAATGAACCTGTTTTACCTTTTACTTCACCATTAGTTAAACGCTCAACTTCTTCCGCATTGATTCGAGCAGCCCTTTCCAGAAGACGTGAGTGCAAATAGAAAATATCCCCAGGATAAGCTTCACGACCTGGCGGTCTGCGTAACAACAATGAAATTTGACGATAAGCCCATGCTTGTTTGGTTAAATCATCATAAACAATCAGCGCATCTTCACCGCGTTCCATGAAGTATTCACCCATGGTGCAACCAGAGTAGGGGGCAATGAACTGTAATGCAGCAGAGTCAGAAGCACCAGCCACTACAACAATAGTGTGCTCAAGTGCGCCGTGCTCTTCCAGCTTGCGGACGATAGAAGCAACTGAAGAAGCTTTTTGTCCAATCGCTACGTAAACGCATTTAACTCCAGTACCTTTCTGGTTGATAATCGCATCAATAGCAATAGCTGTTTTACCTGTCTGACGGTCGCCAATGATTAATTCACGCTGGCCACGTCCTACGGGGATCATCGCATCAACTGCTTTCAAACCGGTCTGCACAGGTTGATCTACTGATTTACGAGAAATAACACCAGGAGCCACTTTTTCAATTGGTGACATGCCATCAGCATCAATAGGGCCTTTACCATCAATAGGGTTACCCAATGCATCAACAACACGACCTAATAGATTTTTACCAACAGGTACTTCAAGAATACGTCCAGTACATTTACCTTTTTGACCTTCAGCCAGAGTAGAAGAATCACCAAGGATTACCGCACCAACAGAATCTCTTTCCAGGTTAAGTGCTAAACCGTAAACTCCGCCAGGAAATTCAATCATCTCGCCAGCCATTGCATCGGCCAGGCCATGTAAACGAACGATACCGTCTTTCAAACTTACAATTGTACCTTCATTACGCGCTTCAGATACCACGCTGAACTGATCAATTTTTTTTCTGATTAATTCGCTGATTTCAGAAGGATTTAACGCTACTTGTTCTGACATGAAAACTATCCTCTAAATTAAGCGGCCAAGCCGGTGCTAAGTTTATTAAGCTTGCCCCGAACTGAACCATCGATAACTAAATCGCCTGCTCGAATCACTGCACCACCAAGCAAGGAGGGATCAATACTTATATTTAATGACACTTTACGTTGTAATCGTTTACTTAAAGAATCAATTAATTGCTGTTGTTGTGCCGCTGATACTGTAGAAAAGCTGATTACATCTACATCAAGCGTCTTTTCCTGCTCTGCTCGGTGCACTTCATAAAGTGCTTTAATTTCAGGCAGTAACATCAGTCGTTTATTAGAAGCTAATAAAGTAATTAAATTGTTTAATGACTTATTATCTTT
The DNA here is from genome assembly GCF_000373765.1 of Legionella shakespearei DSM 23087. GTDB lineage: Bacteria > Pseudomonadota > Gammaproteobacteria > Legionellales > Legionellaceae > Legionella > Legionella shakespearei. The sequence goes on from NZ_KB892390.1 coordinate 32,164, forward strand.
CCCACCACATGCAGATTGCAGCAACTCAATTTGTTGCTCTTCAGTTGAGGACGGGTTTCCGATAAATTGTGATGCCTGAGGATTTAATACGACTTGTGCGAGCAGTGACAGATGTTCAGACCATTGCGCCAGATTCTTTTCGGCAAGTGCATGCTCGAAAATTGCTTTAGCGTAAGGTCTGGCTATAGTGGTGCTATCAGACATTTTAAATCTCTTCTATCAGGTTATCTAACAGTGCGCTGTTCGCTTTGGCATCCACTTCACGCATAAGAATTTTTTCTGCGCCAGATATAGCCAATGTAGCGACTTGCTTGCGAAGTTCTTCTTTGGCATGGTTCACTTGCTGCGCTAACTGCTCATGAGCAAGTTTTGCCTGAATTTGAGCTTCACGTTTCGCTGCTTCTTTCGCTTCTTCAATAATTTGAGAGGCACGTTTGTTCGCTTTATCAATAATATCAGCAGACTGAGCCTTTGCTTGTTTTAAATCATCTTTAACACGATGTTGAGCCAGCTCCAGTTCTCTGCGGCCACGCTCAGCAGCAGACAAACCATCCGCAATTTTTTCCTGACGCTCTTCCAAAGCTTTAGCTAGTGGAGGCCAGACTAATTTCATAGTAAACAGAACAAAAGCTGCGAAAACCAGCATTTGTACTACTAATGTTAAATTAATATCCAAAGTAATATCTCCTGTAACAATTAGGGCGCATTGGCGCGCCCCGTTTAAGTGTTATCAAGAACCCAGGCTGCTAAGGAAAGGGTTAGCAAAGGTAAAGAATAATGCGATACCAACACCAATCATGGTTACAGCGTCTAAAAGACCAGCAACGATAAACATTTTTACTTGCAACATAGGAACCATTTCAGGTTGACGAGCAGAGCCTTCAAGGAATTTGCCGCCAAGCAAACCGAAGCCTATCGCGGTACCTAATGCACCTAGACCTATTAACAACGCAACCGCAATAACGGTCATACTTTGAACTTGTGCTATTAACTCAGCAGCTTGCATATTTATCCCCTTTAAAATGGATGATGAAAAATAAATCGGTTAGTGTTCTTCGTGTGCCAGACTTAAATACACAATAGTCAGGACCATGAAAATAAATGCTTGCAGTGTAATCACCAAAATATGGAAAATTGACCAGGCAAGTGACAGTAAAAACTGTGCTATGCCTAAAGTCGCCGTACTTAACAGTGAAGAAGTTGCCGCATTTAAGGTGAGTAACGCTATCAAAATAAAGATTAATTCGCCAGCATATAAGTTTCCAAACAACCGTAACGCAAGGGAAATAGGTTTGGCTATCAGGCCTACCAATTCCAGCAACAGGTTAAATGGAATAAACGCTGGGTGATTAAAAGGTTGCAAAGTGAGTTCTTTTACAAACCCTTTAGCCCCTTTTATTTTGATACTATAAAAAATAATGAGTAAAAACACTGACAAGGACAAGCCAAAAGTCATGTTCAGGTCATTGGTAGGTACTACTTTGAGGTAATGAACACCACCAGCCTGAGCCAGCATAGGCAGAATATCGACCGGTACAATATCCATGAAGTTCATTACGAATACCCATAGGAATATAGTCAACGCCAGAGGACCTATCAGATTATTTTTGCCATGGAAGCAATCTTTTACCTGATTATCGGCAAACTCAAGCATGAGTTCGGCAAAATTCTGTAATTTTCCAGGCACACCAGTTGTTACTCTCCGAGCTCCAAAATACATTAAGGAGGCAACGAATATTCCTGATACTATGGAAAAGAATAACGTATCGAGATTAAGGGTCCAGAAACCACCGGATGAACCCAGAGTCATATCGCTCACATTGTAGGTGAGGTACGTTAGATGATGCTTGATATAGTTTGTGCTAGATACCATTTCAGTCACTTTCGGGCCTATTCTGTTTATTAACAATTATCCATGGGGCAAACCAATGCGTCATGAGTACCAAAATATACGATAAAAAGAACGCAAGCGGTGTAATCCTGTATAATAAAAATACCGCTGTGAACAGGAATATGGACAAAATTATTTTCAGTGCCTCGCCTTTATAAAAGCTGTTTACTATCTGCTTTGCGGCGCGCGCACCCTGATATTTAAATAGCTTGCTGGCAAAATATGCATTTGGAATAATACATACCGCACCACCAAGTAATGCTGAAATCCCCGCATTTATATTAAATGCAACCGCGCAAAGCACAGCAAGAGACATTGTAATGCCTGTCTGTACCAGCCACAATCGCATGATTCCGCGCTTATTCAGCTGTTTGTTCACATATTCACCTAACTTTCACCGCGCGAAGTATAAATCAAACATTTTGAATAATCAACGGCGAGATTCATTTTAACAGGCTATAATATAAGATGTAGGGCTTAACATTTTATTTAGATGCTTAAGTAGCTTTAGTTAAACCTCGCAAAGGAAATGAAATATGTCTGAGAGAATACAACTTACCGCAGCTAGCATGCGCGAAAAAATGATCAATCGTTACAGCGATGGATTAGACCATAAACACAACAAGAATCACCTTTCATACCGGAAACATTGTAGATCACACCCATGTAATCAAAGTAATGGAAAAGACGAAGAATCTGTTTTAAACGGGTCGACTGGACTATTACGTGAATTTAAATTAAGAAAAATGCGTAAACGACTGGATAAAGGACGAATCCATTGATAAAGTATATGTTAATCCTCCCAGGTTAGCCACTTCCTGGATTGGACGTGCGGCTAATGGCCTGATTCTTATCAGGCCATATTCTAAAAGGATTTTATCAGTTTTGGTAGGTAAAATATTTCATTACTTTGACTACTTTATCCACACCTTTCGTATATCTTGCCATAGTAACTACTTTTTCTGCTTCGTCTGGTTTTACATCACCCATTAAATAAACGATTCGATCGGAAGTAATTACTTTGAATGCATTAGGGTCTATAGAGGCATCAGCAAAAATCCGGCTTCTTATTTGAGTCGTTATCCAGGTATCCTGCATATTATTTGATGGCACAGCCTTCACTTTGACCTCATTAAACAGGCGGCGATAACCCCGCAATTTGGCAAGTCGATTTCGTAATTCATCAAACAGAGTGTCATCAGGAACATGCCCGGCTATCAAAATGTCGCCATTAAATACGGCAATATCCAGGACGCAACTTGACTGATTAAACGTTCGGTTTACTGCCAGAACATCATTAACCTGCACTAATAAGTGATAGTCATTTAATTTTTTATAGACATCGTGCCGATCATAAACCAAAGAAGCCCCAGTCCAGAGACTACCCACACAGGCCGACAAGCCATAAGCGAGTAAAACAACAAGCAGAGCCTGTTGCCATTTCATTTTAGAAAGGCAACAGCTGATATATGTTGCAATAAGACGTCCTTGTTTCAGCATATTAACGAATGTATTGGAATATTTTAACGACTTTTCTCACCCCGTTAATCCGACGGGCAACATCAACTGAGAGAGAGGCCTGTTCCTGAGTCACTATACCCATAAGATACACCACCCCATTTTCAGTGACTATTCGAATGGAACCAGATTCCAGACCTTTTCTGGTCAGCATATTGCTTCTTACCTGGCCTGTGATCCAACTGTCTTTACTACGCTGGGTCAGGGGCAGAGGGTTATCCACACTGATTTCATCATAAACTCGTTTAACTCCAGGGGCGCTTTGAGCAATTCGCTCGGCAACAACACGAAGGGATGCAGTCGGTGTTTGCCCTACAAGTAATACAACACGGTTAAAACTGGTGACCAGTATCCGTGAGTCCCTGAACTGGGGATTAGACACGATTCCTTTATGGATGACATGAAAGAGACGGGCATCTGCCTCTAAAGTGGTAACGCTGCGGCGATCGTAAACAAGACCAGCTGCAGCTCCCGCAACAACCGCGACCACACAGCCCGTTAATATAGTGCTTGCCAATAACACGGCAATGGCTTTAATTCTGGAATTTATTTTCATTTTTATTACCCTAAAACCTGACCAAACAACGACTGATCAATTAAATCACAAAAACAGTGTAATATGAACAAGTGTAATTCTCTTATTCTGGCCGCACTGTCGGAAGCCACTCGCAATTCTATATCTTCTGGCCCTAAATGGTTAGCCAGAACTCCTCCATCACGCCCGCTAAGCGCGATAGTGTCCATACCTTGTTCATTCGCTGCGTGCAAGGCATACAACATGCTGTCTGAATTACCTGAAGTAGTTAAAAGCAACAAGACGTCCTGTTCTCTCCCCAGTGCCTGAATCTGGCGTGCAAACACCTGGGCATAATGGTGTTCATTAGCAAAAGAACCCAGACACGTCGGATCAGCACTTAAGTTAAACACAGGAAGGGGAGGCCTTTCCACTTCAAAATGATTCAGCATGGAGCTTGCGAAATGCATGCAATTAGCGCTTGAGCCGCCGTTACCGCAAATCAGAATTCTACCTTCATTAAGCAAACAGTTTACCAATCGCTGACCAGCCCGTGCAATAGCATCAGACAAGGCATCCGCAACTGCAATTTTTGTTTCAATATTAACACCAAAAAGGTGCCTTACCCTTTCTTCCATTTGAACCATTTTTTAACCTTTTTTATTTCATAAGTGACCATTCACCAGGATTTTGTATCTCCTCTTGGCACGTCCTCTTGGTACGTCGTCCTGAGGCGTCTTTTTGCCGAAGGACCTGAATGTGGCAAGATCCTGGATTGTGCCACATTCAGGAGATCCTTCGGCAAAAAGACGCCTCAGGACGACGTGCCAGGAGAAGATACAAAATCCTGGTGAATGGTTACTTTCATAATTAATAATCAACATTAAACGCATCTTTTATCCAGCTCATTGCTCCGGATTTTCCATTAATCGCAATCACGTCAAAACGGATAGGAAATTTCTCTTGTATATTATGCTTTATCATATAAAACGAAGTTGTTTTTATTATTTTTTGTCTTTTTGCATAAGTAATACTCATCGCACCATCACCAAAATTCATATTTGAGCGAGAGCGAACCTCAATAAATACCAAATGAGCGCCATCCTTCATAATGAGATCAATTTCACCCATGCGGCAACTGTAATTTCTGGTGACCAACTTCAGACCTTGTCCCAGTAAATAGTGTAATGCTTTTTGCTCGGCCTGCTGCCCTGCTTGCTGCGTAATCAATTGTCTATCCTATACTGTATTGCCTAAAGAATGAGCTAGCCCTTGTCTGAACTGTCCCCATTCAAGAATCCGGGCCACCTGTTGTGACGGTTTTAAATATAAAGTTCCATTACTGTTTCTACTGCCGTCTGCAGGAAAGAGTATTAATTGATTGAGCTGAGTGGCCAAAGCATAACTGTCCATACCCAAAGCGTATAATCTATTGTAACTGTTAAATTGTTCTGGCCAGTTTCTTGCCCCCATCTGGTGAGAAAAAACCCAGGGAATGTCGCAAAAAATCAACCCATCCAAATCTTTATCTTTCAATGCATTGGCGTTACCGGCGTAAACATTGGAAGTAGCATATACAGGCACATCACCGGCATAATAATACTTTAACAAAGGCATGATTTGCCTGGCTTTGGAAGGATAAGCCAACAAGAATATCATATCAAAATCCTGCCTGCGGCTGGTGGTAAATTGCACGTTATAACCAATCACTTCTTTTAATTGCTTTTCTCTTGCCTGACTTTCTGTAATACGCAGGAACTCTTTCATGCCTTTATTCAGATCGCCATTAGCCCCATATGAAAAAGTATCAACAACCTGTCCGCCACTTTCTTTCCATTGGTTGGCGAAGGCTTTGGTTACTTCTACGCCCCATTCATTTTGAGGGGCAATAATCAAGGCACGTTTATAGCCCTTACTCTTTGCCTTTATCGCAACCTGAGTAGCCTCATAGGCAGGCGAGAGCCCAAACAGATACGAATTATTCTGCAGGCTTACATCAGAATCATTGAGTAACAAAGTCGGGACAGGATGCTCCATTGCGGCAATTGTAGCTACATGACTTTTGGTTAATGGGCCAACTACATATTCGGCCCCATCTTTAATGGCCTGGAGATAATTCTCACTGATATCGCCTTTGTTTGTATCATAGGTCTTAATTTCTGTATCTGAGCTGCCATTTGTTTTATATGCTGCCATAAATCCTTCTCGTATGGCATTACCAGGCCCAGAAAGGCCGCCACTTAAGGGAAGCAAGAGCGCTATTTTTTTGGGCTTTGCAAACATCTTGTTGATGATACTGTCTAAAGGATTAGGTAAAATCTGATTTGCCGGGTGATTGGCAAATTGCGATTGCCATTGATCCAGTGCTGCGAGCAATGACTGGGAGTTATCATGATATTTGCGGGAAATAATCGCTAATTGTACCCAACCCGATAATTCAGGCTTATTTGTGTTTTCCACGGCAATTGTATTTAACTCTGGTGTAGGTAAATTGATTAAAGTAAGCCATAAAGTCCTTCTGTTTTTCATTTGGCTTTCTTCGTCAACCAGCAGAGGTTCTAATTTAATTCGTTCCAGCACCGAAAAGGTAATATTGTCCGTCAGACGATAAGACTGTGCCAATAGTTCATGATATTGAATCCGGGAGTGGGGAGGTAGTTGCGCAACCTCTTTAATTAAAGCCAATTTTGCCAAGGCCTCTTTAGGGTTATTACGTAATACGCCTATTTGGGCTAACAATAAATTTTTTTCATCTGCCTGAGCATCAGATAAATCACTGGTCTGTGCTAAAATGGCTGAACCTTGGCGCCATTGTCCTTCCGAAATCACCCGGCCTGCGGCTAAAATTAATGAATTTTGTTGTTCCGCGCCATCCTGTTTTTTAGCCAAAGCAAGATAAGTTGCCGTAGGTAAGGGATAAGGATTGGTTGCTTTCTTTTTAACGGGAGCCAAAGCAACAGGTTCAGATGAATTAACTGCTGTGGTGCACTGGCAAAGAAAAAGGCTGGAGGCCAGCAAAAACAAGACGCGAAATTTAATTATTTTTATTAACATGTGAATTCGCCATTTACGCAATAACGCAAGAGGATAAACTATGACAAACTCACTAGCAACAGGCATAGGAACTCTCTATATCGTTGCGACACCAATAGGGAATAAGGATGACATCACTTTAAGGGCTTTGGCTACGTTAAAATCTGTTGATATGATTCTCGCTGAAGACACCCGTCACTCCTTGCAATTATTGACTGCTTTGGGAATTAAAAACAATTTAAGCTCTCTTCATGCACACAATGAAGGAGATAAAAGCAAGCACATCATTGAACAAATTCTGGCTGGAAAATCCATAGCCTTAATCAGTGACGCTGGCACACCATTGATCAGCGATCCGGGATTTCCTCTGGTCAAGCTTGCCAGAATGAACCAGATTCCTGTTGTTCCTATCCCGGGAGCCAGCGCTTTAATTACGGCCTTAAGTGCCGCAGGAGTACCTTGTGACTCATTTATTTTTTCGGGTTTCCTTCCTGCCAAACACGCTGCGCGAAAAAGCAAACTGACCTCTTTGCAAGAACAATCACACACTTTGGTTTTTTATGAATCCACACACCGGATTGTTGAATGCCTTGATGATGTTGCTGAGGTTTATGGATCAGACTGCCACATTGTTTTGGCAAAAGAATTGACCAAAACTTTTGAACGTTTTATTTCCGGAACCGTATCTGAGGTTAAAGACTGGTTACTCTCCGATCCCGGACATATTAAGGGAGAATTTGTTTTAATAATCCCGCCATGCTCCGATCCTGTGGATAAAAATCCTCATACAGAACTGCTCTCCATTTTGTTGCAGGAGTTGCCTTTGAAACAAGCCGTTTCTTTGGCCTGTAAAATAACAAATGGGAACAAAAACGACCTTTATGAGGCTGCTTTAAGACTAAAAGCTGCTTTATGAGCAAAATTGTCCTCTAATCACTTTTTTATGTCCCCTGAAGCCAAGCAAAACCTGGTAAATATCCTATATATTGTATATATGTTAGTCAAAATAGGGATTTGATTATGAGCTTGGTGAAAAAGTACTGTTTTTTGATGGCGTATTTACTGGTTTTGATGCCCATATTTGCTTTGCAATTGGGAGGATGGCTTAGCTTTATCCCCTTTATGATAGTATTTGCCCTGGTACCTCTAATCGATGCATTTATCCGTGATACGCTTAATCCATCCAAGGAACAGGAATCAGTTCTCATTAAAGATAATTTTTTCAAATACATCACTTATGCTTATGTCCCGATGCAACTGGCATTAATTGCTTATGGCGCTTATGTTGTCAGTACTCATTCCCTGTCATGGAATGAATGGCTTGGTTTTACCATGTCTATAGGGCTGGTAACTGGCGGTGTAGGAATTAATTTGTCGCATGAAATGATGCATAAAAACAGTAAACTCCAGCAATTTCTAAGTAAAACATTGCTGGTCAGTGTGTGTTATGGCCATTTTCTCATAGAGCATGTTAAAGGACACCATGTCCGCGTAGCTACACCGGAAGATCCTGCAACAGCGCAATTAGGTGAAAGCCTTTATGATTTTTTGCCTAAAACAATAACAGGCTCTTTTAAATCTGCCTGGCATCTTGAAACGAAACGCTTACATCGCAAAGGTATCTCTCTGTTGAATATACGCAATCATTTCTGGTGGATTATCACTGTTCCTGTGGCTATAGCATCACTTTGTTTTATTTTGGGCGGCTTAAATGCTTTAGGTTTTTTCCTGTTGCAATCTTTGGTCGCTATATTGACGCTGGAAATAGTCAATTATATTGAACACTATGGCCTTGAAAGAAGAAAACTGCCCAATGGGGAATATGAAAAAGTGAATCCTTACCATTCATGGAATGCCAATCATTGGTTAAGTAATAGCATCCTCTTTCATTTACAGCGCCATTCAGATCACCATACTTACGGCGCACGGCCTTATCAGGTGTTACGGCATATGGACCAAAGCCCTCAGCTCCCGTCCGGTTATCTGGGAATGATGGTTCTGGCTTTGTTTCCTCCCTTATGGAAAGCGGTAATGGATAAGCGCGTAATTGAATACAGAAAGCGTCTGAAAGCAATGCAAGAATACCAGCACCATTGTGAAAAGGAAGCAGTGGCCGTGTAATCATTGAGAAATGATATACGGCTCATACTCTTTATAATTCGCCATAGAAATTTTATCAGTCTTTTTATACACTCTTTTTTCTAATGACATTTTTTGAAACATAGGTCATTAGAAAAGGACTGTCAGTTTTTTCTAAAATTAAGGATTTTTCAATGAAAACAGCTTTAAAAACTGCGGGATTGCTTTATTCTGCATTATTTTTATCTTCTTCCAATGCAACAACCTTGGGCCATGTCACTGTAGCAGATCCGGTAATGGGAAGCCGTACGGTAGTCTATGAACAAATGGATGAATTTGCGGTTGCAGAGGGCGATATTATCATTGGAAAGGTAGCAAACCTGAATAACCCAGGGGCTGTAATTACCCCCAAAGTAGGTGGTACACGCTGGCCTAATGGTGTTGTTCCTTACGAGGTGTCTGAAGATTTACCTTTTATCAATAAATTAGCTATATATCAGGCCATAGATCATTGGCAAAAGCACAGTAATATAGAGTTTGTTGAATTGAATTCAAAAAATCGCTATGACCATCGTGATTATATTTCGTTTATTCATGCGGAAGGAACAACTTGTGCTTCTTATGTAGGAAGAAAAGGGGGCATGCAAGAAATCAATCTGGCACCACGCTGTACTACAATGAATACAGTTCATGAAATAGGACATGCTCTGGGCTTATGGCATGAACAATCAAGAGCAGACAGAAACTCTTTCGTTCGTATTGCCTGGGAAAATATAGAGGAAGATCATAAGCATAATTTTGATCAACACCTGACGGATGGTAAAGATTTTGGTGAGTATGATTTCAAATCCATAATGCATTACGGTCAGTATGCTTTTTCCAGGAATGGCGAAAAGACCATTATTCCTTTGGTTGAAGGTGTAGAAATAGGACAGCGTGTGCAATTAAGTGAAAAGGATATCGCTGCGATCAGGGCAATGTATCCTGAAACTTAGTAAAAACCTGCAGTCAGCATTGTGCCAGCATCTGAAGATCCTTCGCGCAAAAAGACGCGTTCAGGACGACGTAGAATCAGGGGCGTGGTACGGCGTCGTAGCCCGTATTAGCGAAGCGTAATACGGGAAAGTATCACTTCGATCCTGTATTACGCTCCGCTAATACAGGCTACAAACTATCGCGCTTCCTCAGCCCGAACTCACGTTATTTAAAGGAATCCGAGCCGCGACCGTGAGGGAGCGGAACAGTTGGGTGCACAAATGTTTACGATGTAATCAAGGTTCAACAAGCACATGGTAACAATCTTGCATCATCTTCCGGAGCGCACAGAGCTAACTGCTTGGTAGCAAGATTATCTGAATGCTGGCTGTGTGCATGATAAATCTCATAACCCACGTACATTGCTGTTAATACCAGTGCTGCCGGCCAGCAAATAGCAAAAGTAGTGATTAATATAATGGGCATCACTGTATTTTTTACCATAGTAAAAATAAAATCATTGCGCGCATATTCATATTCTTTCAGAGCTACATCGTATTCTCTCAGAGAGACAGGAAGATCTTTTTTAGTTAACTGAGCATGCTCCAGATAAAGTTCCTTTTCTTTGTACTTGGAGTAAGCATCGGTAGAAAGATACATCGCTACCGCAACCGTACATACAAAGAAAGAAGCAAGAACCAGTAAAGGAGGACTCACCAGCGTTGCAGCAGTGAAACCCATTGCCAATAATACAGCTGCGGCAGCAACAAAATAAAAAGTGGATTGATTGGTCTGCCAGTTAATTTCCAATTCAACAAGTTGCTTGTCCAGCATTTCGATGTGTAAGCGACGTTGCTCACTGGTCATCTTGCCAAACAGGTCAGGATTATTGTAATCGTTCCTTTCCTGCAGGTATTGCGCTTTTTTAGTCAAATATTCCTGTTCTGCCAAATGGCATTTATACAAGGTCATGCACACATCAAAGGTTAAAAAGACAGAAGTGATGTATCCAGCGACAGGAGCAGAAATATTAAATAAATAATTAAAATTGCATAAGCCATTAACCGTTGCCCACACCAGGTCATTGGCAAAATTACAGTGCCTTTTATAAAACTCCTGTTTAAAGCGGTCATAGGCAGTAGTCACTTCAGGGACATGCTGTGTATATGCAGTAATGTAATCATTGACTTCCTGAGCAGATAATCGCACCGATTGCACTTTATTCATTCTCTTGAGCAAATTAGTTTTAAATGCATTGTATTTCTCGATATTCAAGCGTTCTATCGTGCCATTTCGTGGAACATAATATAATTCCAGTTCATTGCTTTCCTCATTTTGAATCAGGATGTAAGAATTACGATATGCTTCAATTGATGCAGCCCCAGGCAAATAGTCCAGTTTACTTAGGTCACAACCATTTACAGCACCTTGTTCTAATTCCGTTGGGAAAAAAGTATGTTTAATCAATAGCCCGGCATCAATAACAAAGCGGGCAAGGAAGAAGCCAACACTTAAATAATTGAATACTCCTACAGGTGCCTGCAAGACCGATACTATTTTATCCACATCTATATGTGTACCAAGAAGCGCTTCCAGTTTATCTATAATTTCAAGCTCTTTGGCTAAGGTAAAACCAGTGGTCAAAGTCAGGCGGCAAAAGGTTGCGTAAATACGGCATAAATTGGCGTAAGCTACATAATCCCTGACTTTGGATATATGAAGGGGGGAGGTAAACAGATTATTAAATCCGCCAATAAAAGAATGATACAAAGAATCGATAAAGGGCTCATCAGGATCATTTTGTTTCTTTATACCGTTCAAACGATCTTTAATACGTAATTTTGATTTAGCGTATTCTTTTTCCTTTGCCGCCTGAAAATCATTAGCACTTTGTGAATAAGCTCTGTGGTAAGCCTCAAGCAGCGAAGCGCAGTAGTAGCAATACAACCAAAATGCTTCTTTATTTTCATCATCCTGTTTTTGTAATATGTCAAATAGTTCTGTAAATTCAGTTTCGATATTTTTTTGATTTTCTAAAAGAAAGGAATATCCAGTGGTTGCTGCTCGGTCATCCGCCATTTTAACTTTGTCTTCTTTACTCTTAACAGAAGAAATTTGAGCAAAAAATTGATGTTTATCACGACGAAAGGCTGCTGTTTGACTTGCATATTCCATAATTACAACTCACAAAAAATGAACAGGAAGTTTTATTTGTAGTACGTTATCATTTGATTTTGAATTTGACAAGATATATTGCTTTCTTTTTTTACATATTGAACAGAGGGGTAAGTTCCTGAAATCACTGCCATCAAGTTAACGTGAGTTATGGATAAGAAAGTTGTTTGAGCCAGTCGTTACTTCGATGCCGTTCGGGCTGAGGAAGCGCGATAGCGCTGTCTCGAAGCCTTGGCATGGTGCTAAGGCTTCGAGACGAGGCTACCGCCTCTCCTCAGCCCGAACGGCATCGAAGTAACGACTGGATAAAACAAGCTTCTTATCCGAAAATCACGTTAAGTTAAGGAGTTCCGCCGTCCCGCGGCTTGTCCGCGGGATCCAGGGATCTACGCTCGGACAAGCCGCGGGACGGCGGAGTAGCGCTTAACTTAATGGCAGTGGTTCCTAGGGTAGGTGATCTCGTATTACGCTTCACTAAAACGGGTTACAGCTACAGGAAAATGCTATTTTCCAATACAAAAACTTGAAAAGATCTTTCCTAATAAATCATCAGAGGTAAATTCACCTGTAATCTCGCAAAGTACCTGATGAGCCAAACGCAGATCTTCTGCTAAAAGTTCACCAGCCCTGTGTTCTGCTAATTGGGTTTGACCTGTAATTAACAGATGTTTTGCCTCGTCTAAAGCCTGTAAATGTCTCCGGCGCGCCAAAAACTGCCCTTCATTCGGCTGATAACCTACTAATTGTTTTATCGTGGATTTAAGCTCAGTAATTCCCAAACCGGATTTTGCCGAAACATAGACATTATGATGTTCTGCTTTCGCAGGAAGATTTAAAGTATCAATTTTATTAAAGACAGTAATGATAGGAACCTCATCGGGTAATGCTTCCCTTATTTCTTTAGTTAAACTATTTTGTTGCTCTGGCTCATTCACATCAACAACCAGCAAAACACAATCAGCATGGTTCAATTCAAGCCATGCTCTCCTGATGCCTTCTTTTTCCACAGGATCATCACTTTCACGTAATCCGGCTGTATCAATGATGTGCAAAGGAATATCATCAAGTAAAATATGTTCGCGCATTACATCACGGGTGGTGCCGGCTATTTCAGTGACGATGGCTATTTCTTTACCCGCAAGATTGTTGATTAAGGTAGATTTACCTGCATTAGGCCTGCCAGCAATCACTAAAGACAGTCCTTCACGCAAAAGCACACCCTGATTAGCCTGAGCCCTGATTTCGTTTAGCTTGTCGAGAATAGCTTGCAGTAAATGGGCTACTTTCCCATCATTTAAAAAATCGATTTCTTCTTCAGGAAAATCTATGGCTGCTTCTACATAGAGGCGTAAATAAATCAACTCTTCATTCAGCTGATTGATTTTGGCAGAGAAATCACCCTGCAAAGATCTTAGCGCCATCCGGGCTGCCGTTTGAGAGCTGGAATTAATTAAATCTGCAATGGCTTCAGCCTGGGTTAAATCAATTTTATCATTAAGAAACGCCCGTTCGGAAAACTCTCCTGGACGTGCTAATCGAGCGCCTAAAGCGACACATTCCCTGGTTAATATATCGAGGACAACAGGGGAACCATGCCCCTGAATCTCAATGACATCTTCCCCAGTAAACGAGTGAGGTGCTTTAAAATAAAGCATTAACCCCTGATCAATGAGTTCTTTATCTGCATTGTAAAAACTGCAATAAGATGCAACACGTGGCTTCAATTCTTTTTGGCAATTCAGTTCAAAAGCTATTGCATAAGCTTTAGGCCCTGATATTCGGATAATGCCTACCCCACCTCTTCCTGGTGGGGTAGCTATGGCGACTATAGTATCTTCAGACATTTACTTTGCTGTTGCTACCAGTTTTTTAACCGGCTTGTCATCAGAATATTTACGGGTAATGTACCATTGCTGCATGATGGACAGCGTATTGTTCACTATCCAGTACAACACCAGGCCGGATGGGAAATTCCAAAACAAAGCAGTAAATAATATCGGTAAAAACATCATTATCTTGGCTTGCATAGGATCTGGTGGAGCAGGGTTTAATTTTTGTTGAATCAACATGGTCGCACCCATGATTAAAGGCAACACATGGTATGGATCTGGAGATGCCAAATCTTTAATCCAGAATATAAACGGTGCTTGTCTTAATTCAACGCTTTCTAATAAAACCCAATAAAGAGCAATAAATACTGGAATCTGAATCACTATAGGCAAACAACCACCTAAAGGATTGACCTTTTCCTGCTTATAAAGTTCCATAGTGGCTTGGCTTATTTTCGCCTTATCATCACCATAGCGCTCTCTCAGGGCCTGTAATTTAGGTTGCAATTTACGCATACCAGCCATTGATTTGTAACTGGTCGCTGACAAGCGATAAAAGGCAAGTTTAATGAGTACCGTCACTAAAACGATTGACCAACCCCAGTTACCAACAAAATTATAAATAGCCTTCATTAAGGAAAATAACAAAGAAGACAGGAACCATAAGATTCCATAGTCTACGGTTAAATCCAGGGAAGGAGATATTTCTTTTAAAACACTGGTAATTTCAGGACCTATATACAATCTGGATCCAATTTCTTTTTGCTGTCCGGGTTCAACGGAAAGAGGCTGGCTCATTGCACCTACTGTGTAATCCCCCTGATTAGCCAAAGTATAAAATTTATTGTCACTTGTCGCATCAGGAACCCAGGCACTGAGAAAATAATGTTGTTGCATGGCGATCCAGCCACCTTTTGCATCCACATTAAGATTGGATTTACTCATATCGCTAAAGCTTACTTTTTGATAACGATGTACGCCAGGATTTGAATAGGATGCACCGGTGTAGGAACCTACATGAAACACACTTGATTTATCCTCTTTAGGGGAGCTTCTCAGCAATTGTGTGTTTAAATATCCTTTCCAGGGAGTATCGCCATTATTTAATACTTTATAATTAACATGGATTAAATAACTGCCCTTGGTAAAAATAAATTCTTTTTTAACATCTAACCCATCTGCATTTTTACCATCAAGAGTAACTATCAGTTGGTCTTGATTAGGTTCTAATTGATATTCCAGCTTGTCTGATGTAAATCCGAAGTTCAATGATTGAACAGATGGACCTTTAGCCACAACAAGACTGCTGTTTGCCACATAACGTTCTTTTGCATCATTTTGTAAAAGAGGGAATGGTTTGCCTTTATCTTCTACACTAAGGGGATAGTCAAGCAACAAGCCCGAAACAACATCACCTTGCTTCAAATCAATAGCGACATCCAGGACATCTGTTTTTACCTGGATTAATTGAGAAGGATTGGTAGCAACCATTTGCGACTGACCAGCATCAGTAGGTATGTTGGTCTCATCAGAGCCAGTATTTACAGGTGCTATATCAGGTAATAAATGCCCATCATTATTTAACTGGCTTACTGGTTGTTGTGCTATAGGTTGAGTAGCAGGATAATCTGCCTGCCAATTATTCCATAGTGATAAACCAACCAGGGCAAGGGCTGTATATAATATAATGCGTCGTATATCCATCAAAGCTTCTCATCGTTAGGGAGTACGGGATCATAACCGCCACGCGACCATGGGTGGCAGCGTAACAATCTTTTTAAAGCCATCCATAAACCTTTGGCTATGCCATATTGTTTAATTGCACTTTCAGCGTATTGTGAACAACTAGGATAATAGCGACAGCATGGTTTAATCAATGGGCTAATCAAATATTGATATATTTTTATTGGGAAGCAAGCTATTTCTCGAAGCATGAGGTTAATTTTTCCCATGTTTTACTCAATTGGGTGGTTAGACCTGAATTTGTTTGCTTTGCTATACCTTGCCGAGCTAAAAAAATCATGTCTACAGCAGGTAACTGCGCTTGCCGAAAACCTTCACGCATCAACCGCTTAATGCGGTTTCTGTCATGGGCTTTAGCTATCATTTTTTTTGATAACGCAAGCCCCAGACGCGCATGACCTAAGTTATTTTCTCTGAAAAGAAGAATAAATTCGGTTGTTACAATTTTTTTTGCTTGTTGGAACACAAGATCATATTCAATTTTGGTCAATAATCGTTGTGTTTTTTTAAAAGCAAACACTTATGCAGATAAACGCTTACGTCCTTTGGCACGACGACGTTTAATAACTAATCGACCTGCACGTGTAGCCATACGCTCACGAAAACCATGATCGCGTTTACGTTTTAAATTACTTGGTTGAAAGGTGCGTTTCATGATGAACCTGTTTATAAATTTATGAGGCTGGCAATGATAGTTAACTTTCTTTCTACTGTCAATTTAGATAGTTGATTATTTTTTGTTTAATTTTTTAAATGTGCTGGCTGAGTAATTATATTTAAATATTTAAGATATTTATTTTTTATTTATTATTAGCTTTTAAAAGTCTGTTTATAATTTTAAATTAAATATTTAAATCAATAAGTTATATGTTTTGAAACGTGTATAAAACTCAGGTAGATCTCGTATTTTTATTGTTAATAAATTAATGCCTCTTTCTTTTTCTTCGTTTTATCCACTTTAATATATATGTGTTTTAAGGTGTTTATACACATCTTTTATTTTTGGTTTGATACCTTTCATTTGGTTTATTGCAAGACAAAAATGTTTTTAAAAATGGATAAATGGTTTTCGCTAATAAATATAGTTTTATATATATTTAAAAACTTATTCTTATTATATGGTAAGCAAATGTCTGTTGATAAATTTATTTTTGTTTTATATATCAATAAGATATCTTGTTTTTAAAAGTGTTGGTAACTCGTCTTTTAAAGTGTGATTAGCTTGTTTGTATGTTTCTAAGTTTATTTGTGCTAGTGGTTATAATCATCTTATACCCGTGTTTTAATGCAAGTTATCCATAGCTTTTATTTTTCTGTCAGACCCTAATCTGACCAAAATGAATTGATCCCTTTTATTTTTTTGTGTGGATAACTTGGCGTTTCCTGGAAGCCTGAGTATAATCATCTGCCTTTTGAATGGTAAAAGATTGTTCTGTCTTGTTTTGTTGTAAATTTTTACATTTATTTATTCTTAATTAATTCTATACAATTATCTTGCTGTCCAGGTGCTTTCAATGGCACTATTTATAGCCGTGGATAATTAGTTGTAACAATCTTTTTTCCACCCTTAGTTATATGAGGAGTTTTGTTGTGTCAGCAACTGTTTGGCAAAAATGTCTGGGTTTGTTGCAAGATGAATATTCTGCTCAACAATTCAATACCTGGTTGCGTCCTTTACAGGCTCATACTGATGAGCGGCGTTTGGTTTTATTAGCCCCTAATCGTTTCGTTGTCGATTGGGTTAAAAAGCATTTTTTCACTCGAATAGAGGAACTGATCAACCAATTTTGTGGTGATGATATTCAGTCTGTATCTATAGAAATTGGTACAAAGGCTATTGAATCTGTTCCTGCGACTGTTGAGTCTCCAACGTCTGTTTCGAGTCCTGCTGCCAGTAGTAAAGTTGTAAACAAAAAAACTGTTGATTATAAAAGCAGCCATCTGAATAAGAAATTTATATTTGATAGCTTTGTTGAAGGAAATTCAAACCAGTTAGCACGGGCTGCCTCCATGCAAGTGGCTGAGCGTCCAGGCGATGCTTACAACCCGCTCTTTATTTATGGCGGCGTAGGCTTGGGTAAAACGCATTTAATGCATGCGATTGGAAACAATATACTTAAAAATAATCCTGAAGCGAAAGTACTTTATTTACATTCAGAACGATTTGTTGCGGATATGGTTAAAGCCTTGCAAACTAACTCTATAAATGAATTTAAACGTTTTTATCGTTCTTTAAATGCCTTATTGATTGATGATATTCAGTTTTTTGCTGGAAAGGATCGTTCTCAAGAAGAGTTCTTTCATACATTCAATGCCTTACTTGAAGGACAGCAACAAATCATTCTTACCAGTGATCGCTATCCTAAAGAAATTGAAGGGATGGAAGAGCGGCTTAAATCCCGTTTTGGCTGGGGATTAACTGTAGCAGTAGAGCCACCAGAGTTAGAAACACGCGTTGCCATTCTTATCAGTAAAGCAGAGCAATCCAATATTGAATTACCTTATGAAGTAGCTTTCTTCATTGCGAAACGTATTCGTTCTAATGTGAGAGAACTTGAAGGAGCATTACGTCGTGTTATAGCTAATGCCCATTTCACGGGTAAGCCCATTACTATTGAATTTGTTCATGAAGCATTGCGTGATCTTTTGGCTTTGCAGGATAAACTGGTTACTATAGAAAATATTCAGAAAACGGTTGCTGAATATTATAAAGTGAAGGTAGCGGATATTTTATCCAAGCGCCGTAGTCGCTCTATTGCCAGACCTCGCCAAATGGCTATGGCCTTAAGTAAGGAACTTACCAATCACAGTTTACCTGAAATTGGAGACCATTTTGGTGGTCGGGATCATACCACGGTGATTCATGCATGCCGCAAGGTTAAAGAATTAGTACAGGATGATAGTGATTTTGCTGAAGATTATAAGAACTTAATGCGAATTTTGTCTTCTTAATTAGGAGTTTGTCTTGTTTGAGTTAGCCATAAAAAAGGAAGATTTAATTGCTCCTTTACTTACTGTTGCTGGTGCTGTTGATAAAAAACAGTCCCTGGCAATCTTGTCTAATTTTTTATTGAAATTAGCCGATGGACTATTGTTTATTACAGCGACTGATCTGGAAATAGAAATTTCTGCTCAG
The DNA here is from genome assembly GCF_000373765.1 of Legionella shakespearei DSM 23087. Classification (GTDB taxonomy): domain Bacteria; phylum Pseudomonadota; class Gammaproteobacteria; order Legionellales; family Legionellaceae; genus Legionella; species Legionella shakespearei. Next base: position 51,057 of record NZ_KB892390.1, read on the forward strand.
GTAGCTTGCGAATCAACTCAAACCTCTGGAAGTATCACTGTTCCTGCTAAAAAATTTATTGATATTATTCGTTCTCTTGATGACAATACCAGCCCTAATATAGTCTTTGATAAAGGTATAGTTACCATAAAACAAGGACGAAGCTCTTTTAAACTCACCACGTTACCGGCTGAAAATTATCCTTTGAGTGAAGATGAGTGCAATGATGTGGAACTGAGCATTCCAAGATTGGTTCTATTGCAATTGCTGCAATCTACTCATTTTGCCATGTCTCAGCAAGATGTTCGTGTCTTTCTTAATGGTTTGTTTCTTGAGTTTGAACCTAATCTTATTTCAGCAGTTGCTACTGATGGTCATAGAATGGCTATTTCGCGCTATTCCTGTGACAACACCAGTCAAAATAAACTTTTGTTGCCTAAAAAGGGAGTTCAGGAACTGTTAAGGCTGCTCAATTGCATTAATGATGAACATGTGTTGCTTGCCGCGGGTAAATCTCATTTCAAATTAATCAGTAGTCAGTTTGTTTTTCTTTCAAAATTAATTGAAGCGCGTTTTCCCCCTTATGCAAAAGCAATTCCCAGAGAACAGGATAAGCAAATCACTATTGATTGTGCTACTTTTAAGCGCTCTTTAGCCAGAATTGTTATTTTAGCCCATGAAAAGTCCAAAGCGGTCATGTTGCATTTGCAGCCCGATCAATTGACTTTAATTGCTAATAATAACGAGCAGGAAGAAGCCGTGGAAACCTTGGTTGCTGAAACTCAGGGAGACGAATTGAAAATTGGTTTAAATGCCACTTATTTGCTGGATGTATTAAATCATTTTGGTGATGGTCAGATAAGATTGTCAATGTCGACTACTGACAGTAGTATCCTTATTGAATCTTTGAATAATGAGAATTACCAGTACATTATTATGCCCATGAAGATCTAATTTTAATTGTTTATTTTGATATTTAATTTTGTATGTGGGTGCTTTTTGAGCCAATTTGGTTTTTAAGTGCTCGATTGCTATTCTATCTTATCATCTCAAGTGGCAGCTATGATTTTATCCGATTTAAAAATTCATCATTTGAGGAATATAGCTTTCGCGCAATTATCTCTGCACCCCAGATTTAATTTTATTATCGGTACCAACGGTAGCGGTAAAACGTCTGTTCTTGAAGCTATTTATTTATTAAGTTGCGGTCATTCATTTCGATCTCGTGAGATTAGTCCTATTGTTTCCCATGATCAGGATACATTGACTGTTTTTGCCAGATCCCTGTCGCAAAAAACGATTAGTATTCAAAAGTCATCTTCTAGTCCAACTCAAATACGATTAGATAATTTACCTTGTTCTACCACAAGCCAATTGGCTTATGCCCTACCTTGCCAAATTTTTTATTCAGATATTTTCCAGATTATAGATGCAGGTCCATCCATTCGTAGAAGTGTTCTTGATTGGGGATTGTTTCACGTGAAACCTGAGTATCTTGTTCTTTGGAAAGAATACAAAAGAGTACTTAAGCAGAGAAACGCATTACTCAAAACAAACTCACCTTATTCGCACTTTATTCCTTGGGATAAGCAACTGTGTGAATTGGCAACACAGTTGGATTATTTACGTGAAGAGTATTTTAAATGCTGGAAAGAAGAATTTTACAAGGTATTAAGCCAATTGTCTGAAATTAGCTGTGCTATAGAATACTTTAAAGGTTGGGATAAGCGTAATACCGGAAAGGATCTGCTAAAAATTCTGGAAGATTCATTTCCGAGTGATAAGCAAAAGCAATACACACAGTATGGTTCTCATCAGGCTGATATATACATAGAGAGTAATGAAAATAAAGCAAAAAATATCTTATCTCGCGGACAGCAAAAAATAATTTTGATCGCATTAAAATTAGCACAGGGCAATTTGCTAAGCAGTAATTGTCTGTATCTTTTTGATGATTTATCCGCAGAACTGGATAACATCCATCTTAAGAAGCTACTCAACTATTTAATGCAACACAAAGGCCAATATGTGATTACCAGCATTAACCCTATAAATGAAGATGATTATGATCTTAATAAAGCATTTACCTTATTTAACATACACGACGGGATTGTGAGTCAAGAATGATTCAAAAATGAGTATATTAAAAAACTGTAGCCTTGATGTAGCGACAGCGCTGAGTGATCCTCTCATATTGAGTACCCCTCAGAACTATGCAGGATCGCCTTCCCCTCTCCGGGGGAAGGTGCCCGACAGGGCGGATGGGGGGATCAAAAAAGGAGTTTCTATCAAATAGACCATTTTGTTTTAGAGCTTTCTACCTTAAATGAGTTCTCTTTTTGATCCCCCCACCCGCCCTGTCGGGCACCCTCCCCCGGAGGTGGAGGGGCTACTTGCGCTGATCATCCTGCTTATTTGCATCTTTTTACAGGTTAAAATTATGAGAGGATCACTCAGAGCGACAGCGTAATCAAGGTTTTCTGACGTGGCTTCTTGGCCTTGCTGCATGAAAACCTTGATTACGCTGTAAAATGTTTCACGTGAAACAAATAAATCGAAGTAAAACATGCTGAATATGCTGTAAGTCCAAAGTTCCTCAAGTGGATATAAACCCGCGGCAAATGATGCTATACTAGAGCCATTCAAAAAATACCACAATAGGGTAAAGAGGGTCCCAATGAGCGTTGACGCCAGTTATGATTCAAATAATATTAAGGTCCTAAAGGGGTTAGATGCAGTAAGAAAAAGACCTGGAATGTATATCGGTGATACAGACGATGGTACTGGGCTTCACCACATGGTCTTTGAGGTAGTCGATAACTCTATAGATGAGGCTTTGGCCGGTCACTGTAAAGAAATTTTTGTTACTATCCATACTGATGAGTCCATTACAGTTAAAGATGATGGACGAGGAATTCCTGTAGATATTCATAAAGAAGAAGGCCGATCTGCTGCAGAAGTTATTATGACTATTTTGCACGCCGGTGGAAAATTCGATGATAATTCGTATAAAGTATCTGGTGGACTACATGGTGTGGGCGTCTCGGTTGTTAATGCTTTATCAGAAGAGCTTCACCTGCTGATTCGCAGGCATGGAAAAATACATGAACAGCATTATCGCCATGGGGTTCCAGATGCGCCCATCGCTGAAACAGGTGATGCGACTTCAACAGGCACGCAAATCTGGTTTAAGCCCAGTGCCGCTACTTTTTCCAATATCGAATTTCATTACGATATCCTGGCAAAACGATTAAGAGAACTCTCCTATTTGAACTCGGGTGTGTGCATCCATTTATTTGATGAACGTACTCAGAAAGGAGATACTTTCCATTATGAAGGTGGAATCACTGCGTTTGTTGAGCATTTGAATAAAAACAAAACGCCAATTATTCCGCAAGTATTCTCAATGAATGCTGAAAAAGATGGAATTACTGTTGAACTGTCCATGCAATGGAATGATTCTTATCAGGAAACATTATTCTGCTTCACTAACAACATACCCCAACGTGATGGTGGTACTCACATGGCTGGATTCAGGGCTGCTCTAACCAGAACTCTGAACGGTTATATTGAGAATGAAGGCTATGCCAAAAAAGCAAAAGTATCTCCAACTGGAGATGATGCTCGTGAAGGATTAACCGCTGTTCTTTCAGTTAAAGTTCCTGATCCCAAGTTTTCTTCACAGACCAAGGATAAATTAGTTTCTTCCGAAGTAAAATCTGTAGTTGAATCAAGTGTAGCTGAAAAATTCAATGATTTTCTTCTGGAAAATCCAGCTGCTGCAAAAGCAATAGTAGCAAAAATAATTGATGCAGCCCGAGCCCGAGAAGCAGCACGACGTGCACGGGAAATGACGCGTAGAAAAGGTGCTTTGGATATTGCTGGCTTACCTGGAAAACTGGCAGACTGTCAGGAAAAAGATCCTGCTTTATCAGAATTATACCTGGTGGAGGGAGATTCTGCGGGAGGCTCTGCGAAACAGGGGCGTGATAGAAAATTCCAGGCTATTTTACCGCTCAAAGGTAAAATATTAAACGTTGAAAAAGCACGTTTTGACAAAATGCTTGGTTCACAGGAAGTAGCGACATTAATTACAGCATTGGGTTGTGGCATAGGGCCTGATGAATATGATCCGGATAAAGTCCGTTATCATCGGATCATTATCATGACCGATGCGGACGTGGACGGTTCACATATCAGAACTCTGCTATTAACTTTCTTCTACAGACAAACTCGAGAGTTGGTTGAACGAGGTTACATTTATATTGCTCAACCTCCTTTATATAAAGTGAAAAGAGGCAAGCAAGAGCAATATGTTAAAGACGATGAAGCTCTGTTTGATTACTTGACACAAAGTGCTTTGGATGGTGCTGCTTTTTATCCAGCCAAAGATGCGCCAGCAATTACTTCTATGGCTTTAGAAGAGTTGGTACATCAATTCAGAAGGGTAGAAAAGATTACCAAACGCTATAAGCGCAGATATCCTACGGACATTTTGAAACGAGTGGCTTACTTACCAGTGATTCAAAATGATGATTTAAATCAAAAGGATAAAATCGCTGCCTGGTGTAAGCAACTGGATTTAAGTCTGCAACAAGTGGACAGTAAAACTGAACAATATTCAGTAGAAATACATGAGCTTCCTGAATCCAATCTGTATATACCAAGAATTATTGTTACTCAACACGGTATGGATCATTATATTCCTATGAATGCCGAGTTCTTCTATTCCAAGGATTATAAAGAAATGGTTGCTTTAGGTTCTAAATTATCTGGCTTAGTAGATGAAGGAGCTTATGTTCAGCGGGGTGAAAAGACATGCGCTGTAGAAAATTTTGAGCAAGCATTGAATTGGCTGATGGATGAAGCTAAAAAAGGTCAAACCATACAGCGTTATAAAGGTCTTGGTGAAATGAACCCGGATCAATTATGGGAAACGACTATGGATCCTGAGGCAAGACGTATGCTCCAGGTAAGTATTGAGGACGCTGTGGCTGCAGATGAAATCTTTACTACTCTTATGGGCGATCATGTAGAGCCTAGAAGAGATTTTATTGAAACCAACGCTCTTGATGCAGAAAATATAGATATATAACCTAAAATACGCAATTATCTTGTCGGATAATTGCGTACTTTTCCTGATTAAATAAAGCCGTAGCCCGGTCTGCTTGCGCCGGCATCGTTCCATTTCGATCCCGGCTGCAAGCAGACCGGGCTACGGCATTGTGCTACATCCAAAACTCGTTCCTCACTAACAGATCCTCGTCGTCCTGAGCGCGTCTTTTTGCGCGAAGGATCTCCTGAAAGCGGCATAGTGCCAATATTTGGAGATCCTTCGCGCAAAAAGACGCGCTCAGGACGACGTAGATCGGGGAATGGNAAAGAAGTGATCATTGATCATAGAGACAGCTGCAAGCAGACCGGGCTACAAAAACAGCTTAAGTAAGTGCCATTTGATACATACCCTTGCAACAGCAAACAAGAAATAAATAAAGCATTGATTTGGTCTAAAATTAACATTGCAACACTTAGTATTATTTAATGGAATACTGAATGTGATAAAATCTCCAGAATATGTGAAAAAACCTGAGCATGAATCACAAATCAATTCAAGCAATAATTAGAAACAGATACCAGTGAGGAAAAATTATGACTATCAGTTTTAAAGATCTTTGTAATGAACTGAATTTACCGAGCTCTTACGAACAGGAATCAAATCTTGACACAATCAAAACCTGGTGTCGTGAACATATTTCTCAAGACGCACATTTTAAAGGCAGTGCTGCGGTAATCTATAGTAAATATTTAGCTTTTGTTGAAAATTATCTTGCTAATTTTAGCGCCCACTTACCCGAGGATCTGGCAAAACCGGTACCAGCTTATGGCAATTTAAACGCTATTCATTATGCCGCCCAACAAGGATATGATCGTTTTATTGCTGCTTTGCCGCGAACCTCTGAATCGGCAATTAATGATGCCGCACAATACGGCATGACCCCCTTGCATAAAGCTGCTACCAAGGGACATGTTCATACAGTCAAGGCTCTCTTATCTAAAGGAGCAAATCCTCATAACCTCAATGAACAAAAGCAATTAGCTATTCAGAACGCTTTGTTTGTTCCTATACTGCATGATGAACACTTAATGAAGAACAAGGAAAAAATAGCCAGAGAACTTTTGCCGCTAACGCCAGAAATTTTTAGCCTGTCGGATGCTGACGGAAATACGATCTTGCATCTTTTGGCTATTAACTGCTTTAAGCAATTGCTGGATCAAATAGTGGCTTCCAATCCTGAACTTGCTTTTATTAAAAATCGTGCCTTTGTTTACCCTGTGCACACCGCGATTTTGAATCGTCAAACAGACGCGCTTAACACATTGCTTTCTATAAAAGGCGTATCTGAATTGGCCGATGGGCATGCTTGTCTTCCTTTACACTATGCTGCGCGCTACGGTACCGCCGCAATGGTACAATCTTGCTGTGAAGCTACCCCCAATATCAATTGTCTGGATAGTGAAGGCAGAACACCTCTGCTTTCGGCAGCTTACGCGGATAATCTGGATGCTCTTAAAATGTTAATCAAGCAGGGCGCTGATCCTAAGTGTGCTGATTATCAAGGGTTTACTATTCTGCATATTGCTGTAAACCAAAAGAATGAAGCCATGGTACATTGGATTGTTGATCATTTGAGTGCTTTACAGGAACAAGTGGACGCTAACGATAAAAAACCTGTGTACTATGCAAAGAAGAATGATAGCAGAGGGATAGAAGCGCTTCTTTCAGGTAAAGACGCTAATCATTTCCCTACACCCAGGTAATAAAAGTTTGTGGTAAAATAGTTTAGTCGATGCAGCTGGTGGTGAAGTGCTGCATCCCTGCAGCGAAGTACATCCGTTGTACTGGTCCCTTTGTTTGACTTCCTGTCAGACATATCCATGTCATCCTTTTGAGTTTTCAGTATAACCCTTTGATACCTAATGTCATTACGCCGATAGAGCAGAGGAATGTAAGATATTTCTCAAAGAAGCGGCGGCATTTTCGTCATCTGAATCCTGCCAATATTGGGTATTCTTTACAACTTTGGTTGCTGTTGGGTGATGCAGTGAATTCCGCCGCCGCCTGCAAACACGTCCAGGGCATCAATTTGTCTTATCTGATAGTCAGGGAACATGCGGGTAAAAAGTTCGTATGCTGCTTTGTCATAAGCTTCATAACCAAAGGCGGGCATGACAATGCCTTTATTGGCCAGATAAAAATTAATGTAGGATAAAGTAAGCCTTTCGCCATCCATAACGGTAGCTGGAGGTTGTTCTACACAATACACTTCCAAAGCACGGCCTTTGGCATCCGTTGTAGATTGCAGTATCTGCAGATTTTCCTGCAGTGTGTGATAATTAGGATCTTCTTTATCATTGGTGATCAGGCAAAGGACTTTTCCTGGCGCAATAAAGGTCGCTATTTCATCAATATGACCGTCAGTCTCATCACCCAATAAGCCCTTATTTAACCAGATCACTTTCGTTCCGCCTAAATAATCGCAGAGATACTCTTCTATTTGCTGTTGGTTTAAATGAGGATTACGGTTGTTATTCAGCAAGCATTCCTTACTGGTTAGAATCGTCCCTTCACCATCGACATGAAACGATCCTCCTTCCATTACCAGCGGGGCATGAAAATAGGTGCTCTTCGTCTCCTTGATGATGGCAGAAGCAATCTGGTTGTCCAGTTCGCAGTCGGCATAATTGCCACCCCAGGCATTATGGATCCAGTCAACGCCTGCAAGCTCCTTATTCTTGTTTAATAAGAACGTAGCACCTGTATCACGCGTCCAGGAATCATTAATAGCTAAGGTAATGAAGTTTATATTGGCATTATCACAAAGCCTTTGCGCTGATTCTTCATCGCCTGGATTAACCAACAGAGTAACGGGTTCGAATTCGGCTATAGATTGAGCTACTTTGGCATAAGCTTTTCTTGCGCGATCTAATCCTATTTTTGACCAGGTATCCAGATGGCAAGGCCAGGCCATCCAGCATCGTTCATGCGGATGCCATTCTGCCGGCATGGAAAATCCGGCTTGTTTTGGAGTCATGTTCATCACTGTATTATTTGTCCATCTAAATAAGTTAATTGGGAAAAATTGCTTCTTAATTCATTCATATAAGAGAGCATTTGCTCTTTAGGCAATTCGGTTTGAATCAATTGCTTTTCATAAGACTGAATTAATTTTTTGGTATCAAAATGAGCCAGATTCAACACATTGGTTATTGTATCCCCACTCACCAGGTCGTGCAGTTCAAACTGGCCATCATCAGAGAGTTTGACATCAAGAGAGTTGGTGTCACCAAATAAATTGTGCAAATTACCAAGAATTTCCTGATAAGCCCCCACCAGGAAAAACCCTATAGAATAGGGATTATTCAAGTCATAAGGAGGTAACATCAAGGTAGTGTTAACACAGGATTTTCCTGGGTACTGTTTGATTGTTCCATCCGAATCACAGGTCAAATCCTGTAAAATACTATGCATGCTCGGAGTTATATTTAACTGAGAGATAGGTGCTACAGGGAAAATCTGCCCTATAGCCCAGGCATCTGGTATCGATTGGAAAAAGGATACATTACAGAAGATCTTGGCAGCCATACATTCATTAATCATATGTAACAGCGCCTTTTCCCCTGGATTTTCTTCATCCAGCCTGTCTTTCAACTCCATGCAGATATTAGTATAAAATGCTTCTACTTTGGCCTTTTCCTGCAAGCTGATTACCCCATGTTTAAACAGGGAATGCGCTTCATTCAGCGAGTGTTCGGCATAGTTATAAATTTCAGTTGGCGAACTGTCAGTGATGGCTTGATAAGTATCATAAATATCACGGATCACATGCGAGTCTTCCTCGGCTATTTCAGGGAGGACGGGCGCTTTTTTGATGATTTCAATATCGGTAATATTGGAGATCAAAACCGCATGATGCGCAGTTAATGCCCTTCCTGATTCAGAGATAATGTCAGGTTCAGGAATTTCCGCATCCTGGCATAAATGTTTTAAAGCCAAAAGAATATGGGTTGCGTATTCATTGAGGCTGTAGTTCATTGAGCAACCTTTATTAGCACGGGTGCCTTCATAATCAACACTCAGACCACCACCCACATCAATGGTGCCTATGGGCGCATGCAATTTTCTTAACTCAATATAGTAGCGTGCAACCTCTTGCATGCAATGACGAATGTCATGGATGTTGGCAATTTGCGAGCCAAGATGGCAATGCATTAATTGCAGGCAGTCCAATAAATTATGGGTTTTTAACTGGGTGACCAACTCCAATACCTGTTTGGCATTTAAACCAAATTTGGATTTAACGCCGCCCGTATTTTCCCATTTGCCGGCACTCTTGCTCACCAGGCGGATGCGCACACCCAGGGTTGGTTTTACATTAAGGCGGGCTGATTCATTTAAAATGATATCCAGTTCTGACTTCTTTTCAATAACGATAAAAACCTTATGCCCCATTTGTTGTGCAATCAGCGCTGTGCGTATGTAGCTGCTGTCTTTGTAGCCATTACAGACTATAGTGCTGTGTTGGTCGCCCAGCATGCCAATAACGGCCATAAGCTCGGGTTTACTGCCTGCTTCAAGGCCAATGCTGTTGGAAGGAGATTTTAAGAGTTCTCTGACTACGCTGTGTTCCTGGTTTACTTTTATGGGGTAAACCAGCTTGTAGTTTCCTGAATATTCCGTATCTTCACGGGCTTGGGTAAAGGCTTGATAAATACGCCGTACCCGGTCATGAAGAATGTCGCTGCACCGGATTAATAAAGGCAAATGTAAGCCCGCTCTGTCAGCGGCATTGACAATCGCCTGTAGTTCAACTCCCTTTTGTCCGGGGTTTTTACTGATTTCTATATTTCCCTTTGAATTGATACTAAAGTATCCCTCACCCCAATTTTCAATGTTATACAAGTTTTCGTCTAACTGTGTATTTATATTCATTATGATTTAGTTCCAAAAAGGATTAACGGGGCCTGACCAGCTCATGATAGGTTGCAGGCTCTCGCTGTTGGGCAAAGGGAAACAATCTGCCCCACAACGCACGTTGGTCGAAATCCAGTTCAGCCACCAGTACAGCAGGTTCATCACGCGGCGCCTGTACTAATATTTCACCCATAGGGGTACTGATAAAACTACTTCCATAAAACTGTAAATCATCTTCACAACCGATACGGTTTACTGCAATGACAAAGGTATTGCTCATAATTCCCTGGGCAACCATCACCTTTTGCCACATAGGCTGGCTGTCAAATCCAGGAGCTGTAGGTTCACCGCCAATGGCTGTGGGGTATACTAAAATTTCAGCTCCTTTCAAGCCATAAATACGTGATAGCTCAGGAAACCATTGGTCATAACAGGTAGGCAACCCTAATTTATGCCCTGCAATGTCATGAACCGGGTAATCGGAATCACCGGCTTTAAAATAATAGTTTTCATGGTATTTTTCGCCGCTGGGAATATGTTGTTTACGGGTAATGGCAATGAGTTCACCCTGGCTGTTAAAAGCAACAGCCGTGTTATAACCTGCTTTTTCAAAAAGAGAGGCAGTGATGCATACCTTGTTTGCTTTAGCCATTTGGCTGACGAATTGAGCTGTAGGTCCGGTATGGATGTCTTCCATAAAGGGTTTGCCATCTACATCGGCGCGGGTGCAAAAATAAGGGCTTAATGTAAGCTCTTGTAAACAAACCAGTTCAGCACCTTGTTGCGCAGCAGAGTAAATTCCTGATGCCAGATTGTCTTGATGCTCACTGGCATTTTCATGCCATCGCTCTTGTACAAGTGCTACTCTGAATTTGTTTTGTGTCATTAGTGCTCCCATAAAAATTAAAAAATTAGATTGAATAAAAATCGCGCTATTTTGGCCTATGTCAGCAAAATGTCAACATTTTTATTACATTTCAAATTTAATTAATGAACTGATTAATTTTTAAGAGCTAAACAATAAAAAAAATACTAGCATGGTGTTGCCAATAGAGGGTGTAAAGAAGGGGTAAAAAAGGTGTAAAGACATCTTTACACCTTTCTCAGATCCACGTCGTCCTGAGCGCGTCTTTTGGCGCGAAGGATCTCCTGAAAGTGGCACTGAATCCTGACAGGATCTGTAGCCCGGTCTGCTTGCAGCCGGGATCTCAGTGGCACCATGCCGCTTTCGGAATCCTTCGCGCCAAAAGACGCGCTCAGGACGACGGGGAGCTGAATGAGGGGTTAGACGTTCCCTGGAAAACCCGTATTACGCTTCGCTAATACGGGCTACAATCGGTTTAACTTAAAAAGCCACAGAATTTTTTTAAGCAGCTTTCTTCTTCCTCTTGATCCTGATCTTCATCAGCCTCAACAGTCAGCGTCATTTTTTCCTGCTGTCTACGTTGATGAAGTTCTTCCCTGTAGAATCTGTAAGGGTTAGTGTTATCAGCAGCTTTTGGAGCAGGCTGTTGCTGAGGGGTGGTCTCCACTGTTTGCGCCACTTCTTCCCTGGATGACATAGCAGATGCAATTAATCGAAAAGAGCTGGACTGATCATGAGCTGCATTGTTTATCATTTCCAGTTTACGATTAATATCGGCACGTGTTTTTTCATCCAGTAACGACAGCTTTTTACCAATGGCTTGTTCCTGACCTTTCAGCAAGCTAAACAAGGTAGAAAATTCAAGACACGCGTCTACACTAAAATCACGGCTGGAGAAAAACTCTTCTGGATGTTCGCCCAAGAGTAAGCCGTCTATGTCACGGCGTAAAGCAAAGGCTTCGCGTACCTTGCTGCTAAAGGTATCATCTGCTGCATTGATTTTCTGGCAATACAGTGATACGTCATTACGTTGATCTTCCGGTGTATGCAGAGCTAGCTTTTGTGCGATATTGGTTGCATCTTGCTCGGTAAGCGACTGGAATAAACCTTTAAATTCAATACAGCCATCAATACTGAATTCACGGCTGCTAAAGAACAGCTCGGGATGGTCCGTAAGGAGAAGATTATCTATATCGCGGCGAATAGCAAAAGCATGGCCTAATTTGGTGGCAAAAAGGCTGTTGGGGAATATTCCCTTCACATTCAGCGCGAGCTGATTCCTGTCAGCTGTAGGAGTTGTTATTGCCAGGCGTTCAGCAATGGATGTTTCGTTTTTGTCGAGCACTTGCATGGCCAGATCGTGGTATGTTCCAAACAGCTCTTCATCAAACTCATTGCCTAATATTAACAGGTGCGGGTTTTTATTTCGTGGATCCTGCAAGGCAAAAATGCGTTTTTTTACTTCATAGGCTGATGCCAATACCGAGTGAAAGGTTTGCGTGTCATCACTAGGATTTCTTGTCGCTTCAATCGCATGAAAGAAGTCTTTCAATTCTGTATTGGGGCATCCTAAAACCATACGGGAGGCCAGATCCATTTGTTCTTCCGGAGTTAATTTATTGAGCTCTTCGCGGTGCATTGCTAAAGCATCACCATTACCCAGATCCTGATAAGGGTTTTCCAAATCACGAATTTCTTCCACTGTATATCCCATTTAAATCTCCTTATAAGCTCAGCTAAAGCTGATGTCTAGTGTGTCCGATATTGTGGCGAGTGACTATCTTAACGGATTCAAATTACGCTGTCATGAAATTAAATTAAAGTTTTATCAAGGAGTGTCGAATAAGTAATTAGATACCCGCTTTTGCCTTTAAAAACTACAATAACAACAAGGAGTAGGCAATGTCCAAGAATCACTTACTGCAAGACCCCTTTCTTAATGAATTGCGCAAGGAAAAGGTACCTGTATCCGTCTTCCTGGTCAATGGAATTAAGTTACATGGCGTTGTGGATTCTTTTGATCAGTATGTTGTGATGCTCAAAAATTCCATTACCCAAATGGTATACAAACATGCGATCTCAACTGTTGTTCCCTCACGTATGGTCAAAATTCCATCCGATGACACATCTGGTGGGGAAGAAGGATCTGTGGCAGACTAAACTCATTTCTTTTCAGGAATAAGTTTAGTGTTTGAACGACCGCAGGGTGGAGAACGTGCGATACTGGTGCAATTAGCGCTTCCTGGCGTTGATGCTGAGAAAGCCTTGGCTGAATTTGAAGAACTGGCTTTGTCAGCAAACGCAGAAATACTGGATTGTGTTTTAGGCGCCCGTGCCACCCCTGATGCCAAGTACTATGTGGGTAAGGGCAAGGCTGATGAAATTGCTCAGCTGGTAAAGGCCTTTGATGCCGAACTGGTCTTGGTCAACCATGAGCTGTCTCCTTCTCAGGAAAGGAATCTGGAGCGATTGTTCCAATGCAGAGTCGTTGACCGCAGCGGATTAATTCTGGATATTTTTGCTCAAAGAGCCCGCACTTTTGAAGGAAAACTTCAGGTTGAACTGGCTCAGTTGCAGCATTTATCCACACGGCTTATTCGTGGCTGGACCCATTTGGAACGCCAAAAAGGGGGGATCGGTTTGCGTGGACCTGGTGAAACGCAATTGGAAACCGACCGCCGTTTATTGCGCGAGCGCATTAAATCCATTAACAAACGTCTGGAAAAAGTACGTTCCAGCCGGGAGCAGAATCGCCAGTCCCGGCGTAAAGCCTCTATGCCAACAGTATCACTGGTTGGTTATACCAATGCTGGAAAATCGACTCTGTTTAATGCTTTGACGGGTGAAAACATTTATGTGGCCGATCAGTTATTTGCCACACTCGATCCCACCATGCGCAAACTGGAATTACCAGGAGCTGCTGCGGCAATTCTGGCAGATACCGTTGGTTTTATTCGCGATCTTCCCCATGATCTGGTCGAAGCATTTCGGGCAACCCTGGAAGAAACCCAGCAGGCTGATTTGTTGTTACATGTTATTGATATTTCTGACCCCCATTGGCGCGACACGGTTTTTTCCGTCCAGCAGGTTTTGGATGAATTAGGCGTTGATAGTATCCCCATTGTTCAGGTCTTTAATAAAATTGATTTGCATGAGGGCTGGGAGCCTAAGGTTGAGCTTAATGAAGGTTCTTGTAAGGTATGGATCTCGGCTGCAACTGGCTTGGGTTTAACCCTTTTAAAGGAAACAATAGCTTCCCAATTGCATGGTGTTGTTCTTGTTGAAGATATTGTAATAAAAGCAACTCAGGCAAAATTAAGGGCGCAGTTATATCAGCTAGGAGCAGTACTTACTGAGACTATTACTGAAGAGGGTAACTGGTTGCTTAAAATCAGAATTACTCAGGCTCAGAAGCAGCGCTTATTTTCTCTTCCTGCCGCTTAAATTGTTAAGGATTCCCTAAGAATAGATGCTTATAATGTGTTCTTTTTAAACACAGGCATATATTAATGACACCTTTATTTCCAAAAGATGGGGAAGCAATAACGATTCAACAGGGCAATACTGGTGATTGTTATTTATTGACGGCCATTGATTGTATTTTAAACTCCGGCACAGAAGGTTTACCCTTGGTTAAATCCTTGTTCACTCAGACAGCGGAAGGGGTTGCCTTAAGAATTAAACGCACGGATATCTTTGATTCATCGAATAATATTACCCCGGGAAAATTAGATGGCAAATACACGTATCATTACGATGCGGCAACCAATGAAGACGTGTTCTTTTTACCCAATAAGCGATTGCAGGAAATTGATGAGTCAGATGCTGGCGTCAGAAGTAATGCCCTGGCAATTAAAATTTTAGAGCGGGTTAGCTCTTATTATTATACTGGTTATTGGCCTAATGAAGACATGAATGCCAGTGTTGCAGCGCACAATATTCCGTCACGCCACAAGGATTCCTCTACCGTATTTGTAGGTAAATTTTTAGGCGTAGAGGCTCAGGATAGCAGTGATATTGAAGCAATTATCAAATTAAAAACTGAAAAACCGAATCAGCCTGTATACATTAGTATGGCTTATGGATACAAAGATTATCTGGGCAGAATACATGGTCGTCATGCATTGCGAATTGATAAGATAGTGCCAAAGCAACCTGATGGCTATGATTTTGTTTTGATTAATCCATGGAATAACCAGAAAAAAGAAACATTCAGTATTGATGAAATAAAGGCAAGAAATTATCGCTTCAGTATTTATAATGTTAAGAAACAAGAGCCAAAAAATGATTTGATAAGCACACCAGATAATGATTTGGATGTGGCATTAAATGCGCTCTCTGATCCATTTGTTTTGCAAAATCCACCCTTGCTGCATTTGCTGCGTCAACTGAAACAACCTTTCTTGTATACGGAAGAAAACATACAGGCCGTAAGTGCTTTATATAAAACTACGCCCTATTTAATAGCGCAATTTAATTTATTAGCAGAGGGTGAAAAAAGCTTATTCAATGAATGCCTGCTTCAAGCGAAGGGGAACAAAAAGGACTTTATTGCAGCCCTGTTTCGCGCTATTCCCAGATATTCACTGATCCGATTAGTCTATCAGCAGGAAACAGAACTTGATTTTAAACACATCGGTTCTGTTGTACTTGATTTGATTGCGAATGATAAAAATCAGATATTAAAAACGCAATTAAACAAAAAGGAGTTTTTTGACCTGATGATGCGCGTTACCCATCAGGACAAAATGCGCGATGCTTCTTGTTCTGCGGCGGAGGCTACAAGACTTCTTGACTCAGGATTGGTGAATTATTATTTTAGCAGTAAGGGATTCCTGTCAGAAATTTATCTTTCCCGTAGTGGTCATCAACGTTTCTTTTTTACTGGTTTCGTGTTTTCGCTGTCATCCATCCGTGAGTATTGGGATGAGAAAACCCTCTATGCGAAAGCAGTAGCTACTCTTTTTTATAAAAGCTCTAATGCTCAAGAGCTGTTGGATGCCGTAAAAATAATGGACCTACATTGGGTTGATCAGCAGTTTCTGGATACAGTATTAGCTACCACCGTGTATGAGAATCCAACAGATTTACTCACGAAAGCAGATAGTCTAAGTGCATTAAACCCTGCTCTTGCAAAAGAATTACATGCATTAATCGTAGCCAGATTTAACCTGATTGACACACCAAAAGAAGAGGCTCAGGAGCAAAAGCCTGGGCAACTGGTCGAGGAATCCAATGAACAACAGCGGAAATCCTTGGCGCATGGTATTATAGTAAGCTATTTGGACAAAATCAGAGACAAAGTAATATCCTTTTCTACAGTAACCATTCCCGAGATAACTGCTGAATCTGCAAGATTGATTGCAGAACTCAATAAGTTGGTAGATAACGAAGAGTTGCATAATGCTCGGCAGTTATTGTCAGATACTGACATTGCTACGGCTCTCACCAATAAAAAGCGTGATATTGGGAATGCAGCAGCCAATCAAATTCAGGAATGCATGCTCGCACGAGCTGTTATTACACGCCATTTAAGAAAAATTAGTGAGATAAAAATATCCTTTTATGCTGTTACTGATAGCGAGATAGACATCGAGGCGCAAAGAATGCTTGACGAGATCAATGCGTTGGTTAATAACCAGGAGCTGATAAACGCTCGGCATCTTTTGTCAGACAAGCAAATAGAACGTGCCATTATCGATCAAAAATATGAAATTGAGCAAACTGCCAATGAGCGCAAGCAAACTGTAAAAGCAGCTCACAGTGTGATAAAGGCTTGTGTGGCACAAATCGGACGTTTGGCTGTATCCTTTGCTGGCAGCGATACCCTGGATGGAGTAAATAAAAAGCAAGGGGTTCTTTTAGGTGAACTAAATCTTCTTCAGAACAGGAGCTATGTGATTCATGCACAACGTGTTCTGGGTCGTGCATCTCAATCTCTTCAAGATGCCGCTGAGGCAAAAAGGCTTAGCATAGCTCATGCTGCACAACTTGCCAGAGAGCAAATACAGTTCAGAGCACGAAGAAGTGCAGAGGAGTTTCTGCTAAAAATCGATTTTACCGGGCAGATGAATAAAATACTGAGCATGAAGGCGCGTTTGCAACAAAATGGGCAGGAAAATGCTAAATATGAATTGGCTGCCGAAAAGGCTCAAGAGTTATGTGACGCGTTACTTGAGGCGAAGCGCCTGTTTTTAATTTCGGATTTGCCTGAAAAGCAGCGCCTGATCACTTTTCGTGACAAAAGCCTTACGGCCATTAATACTGTGCTACCTGTTTTGGCAGAACATCGCGGTTGGAAAGAGTTTCTGGCTGATCTGGCGAATGTCATTATTGCCGTGTGTTCCGTATGCCTTGTAAATCTGATCGCCGGCCGATTCAGACTATTCCAGCCTCAAACCGATTCAGCTATTGTGGTTAATGAGTTTGCTGATACGTTCAAGGCAATAGACGTTGGAGCTTAATTCAAATTCAATGTAGCCTTGATGCAGCGATAGCGCTGAGTGATCCTCTCATATTGAGTACCATTCAGAACTATGCAGGATCGCCTTCCCCTCTCCGCTACTCTGCGGACATAAGTCTGTATAAAACCAGTTCATTAAAAAAATGAGGTTTATTTTTTAATGAACTGGTTGTACTAAGAGAAAAAAGGAGTATTCTGTTTTTTTTAACTGAGCAGATGACGTGATGTGGTCATGGAATTTCGTATAGTAAGCTCTTTTGTAGAAGAACGTTTAAAAAAAGTTCATCGTTGCTGTTCCAAAGGATAGTAGAAAGAATAACGGTATGTATAAAAGAGTTAAGCGATAATAGCGCGGAGAAGAAACGATTTGAACGACTTCTAAGGCATCCTGAAGTGACTCCCAATAGAATTATTCATACAGAGCAAGCCCGAGTAAAAGCCTTGATTAGTGAGCGCCATGTTTTGGCTATCCAGGATACCACAGAAAATAATTATCAATCTAAAGCAGGTCGGGTTAAAGGCTTAGGTACAGTAGGTAATGGAACAGATGCTGGTTTTTTTCTGCACCCTTTAATTGTTTTGGATGCTCATACAGGAGGTGCTATTGGATGTGCTGAAGTGACTGTATGGAATCGCACCAAAGAAGCGGATGAACAGTACCAACAGTTGCCGATAGAAGAAAAAGAATCTTATCGCTGGATTAGTACCGCTGAATCAGGGGCAAAAGTGTTGTCGAAAGCAGCCTCAGTCACCTTTATAGGCGACAGAGAAAGCGATATCTATGAATATATGGATCGTATTCCTAAACAAAACACCCACATCATCACTCGAACCCGTTGTGATAGGCTTATTGTACATAGCGATTATAGAACGCTGTATGATTATCTTGATAATACAAAAGAAGCAGGCAGGATAAGCGTTAGCATTCGTGGGGATGAACGAATAGAGCGACAAAAAAGAGAAGCGTTACTCAGCATCAAATATGGTGAAATAGAGATTAAACGGCCTAAAAAGTGCACGGATAAATGTGCTTCACCATCAATAAAACTATGGGTGGTTGAGGCAAAAGAAATAGAATGTCCTGCTGGACAAGACCCCATTCATTGGCGTTTGTATACAAGCCATCCCGTAGCGAGCTTTGAGCAAGCGCAGCAAATCATTATATGGTACCAGATGCGCTGGAACATAGAACAAGTATTCCGTACCACCAAATCAAAAGGGTTCGATATAGAGCAAAGTCAGGTTGAATCAGGGGAGTCATTGATGAAGCTCTCTTTATTTGCCCTGTTTGCGGCACTCAAGGTGATTCAATTAGTAACAGCACGAGATGGCTCTACCGAATTAAAAACATCCGATCTCTTTACACCCGATGAGCAAGTCTTTTTAAGAGGATTGTTAGTCAGAATCCAAGGCAAAACCATAAAACAGCAAAATCCTTATCCAGAAGATAATTTAGCTTGGGCTGCTTGGATTATTGCCCGTTTAGGGGGATGGCATTGTTACACGAAAAGTGAAGGACCTCCTGGACCCGTTATCCTCGCTCGAGGGCTTAAAAAATTTCATGAAATGTTCTGTGGTTGGAATTTGTACAAACTTATGTCCGCAGAGTAGCC